>CABXWB010000001.1 GCA_902515745.1 uncultured Alphaproteobacteria bacterium
ACAATTATAATTGAGCTTATGTCATTATTATCAATAAAAACAAAATATAGTTTTTCATCTAAGTATAATATTAAGAGCAAGTCAGATATGAGATTAATTGAAATCGTAAAGAGTATTGATAAAAATGGAATTTATCTCTCTGGTAAAGGTGGAAGTAAATATCAAAATGAAAACAAATTTTTAAAAAATAATATAATTTTGCAATACATAAATTTTGATCATCCAACCTATAGCCAATTATCAGAAAAATTTTATAGTGGGTTATCAATTTTAGATTTTGTATTTAATATTGGATGGAAAAAAGCATCTACATTAATATGATTTACTTAAATTCTTTCGAATTATGCGGTCAATTTATTTAGTTATTAACATAAATGTTTTTATACTATTTTTTTTTATTTCTAATATAAGTTATGCAAAAAACATTGGTATTGAAACTGGATATAAAATACCTAGATTTGTTTCGTTAAAATCTAATGAGGCTAATATTAGGGTAGGTCCTAGTAAGAATTATCCAATTAAATTAAAATATATTTTAAGTGATTTACCTATTGAGATTATAGAAGAATATCAAGAATGGAGAAAAGTAAAAGATTTTAAAAATAATATTGGATGGATTCATAAAAGCTTACTATCTGGTAATAGAACAGGAATTGTTTTATCAAAAGAAAACAAAAGTATAGAATTATTAAATACTGTGAATGGTATTGTTATTGGAGAAATAAGAAAAGGAAATATTGTTTATTTAGAAAAATGCAAGATTGATTGGTGTTTAGTTTCGATAGGAAATTTCAGAGGCTGGATGAATAAAAAATATATTTGGGGTGTTAAACAAAATGAAATAATTAAAATAGGCTTTCTCCAAATAGTTGAAGATCTATATTGGAAGAGTATTAACTCACTGAAAAGAATACAAAAAAGATATTAAATTTGCTGGGCGCTAGGATTCGAACCTACGAATGACGACTCCAAAAGTTGGTGAGGTAACTTTTATAGTGATGAATTTGTTAGATAGCTTGGATTAATTTTTCTAAAATTTTCAAAAATGATGTTAGAAGTGTAGCCAAAATTTAATATTTTATTTTATATTAATTTTTTATATTCTAAAAAACTAGATCATAAATGAATAAAACAGCAATAGTAACAGGAGCATCTCGTGGATTTGGTCGAGGTATAGCTCATGTACTTGCTACTGAAGGTAATTTTAAGGTATTTGCAACTGCAAGAAATAAATCTGCTCTTGATGCTCTAAAAGATGAAGTTGATTCTTTTAAAGGTGATGGAGAATTGATTCCCTATGTTTTAGATCAAAATAATGATGAAGATGTCAAAAAATTTTCAGAAGAAATAATTTTAAAAGAAGAAAAAATAGATTTACTCGTAAATAGTTCTTATCAAGGGCTAGTAGCAATGACACCTCATTTTGGTAAGCCATTTTGGGAGAGGCCTATCTCTGTGTATGACGGACATATGAATGTAGGTGTGAGAAGTTCATATGTAATGAGTAAGCTAATAGTACCATCAATGATAAAAAACAATAATGGGCTAATTTTACAAATTTCTAGTTATGGTGGTTTTTTTTATCTTTTTGACGTTGGGTATGGAGTTGCACATGCTGCAATGGATCGTCTGAGTTGTGATATGGCTATTGAGTTAAAAGAGCATAATGTAAGAGCAATAACTTTGCATCCTGGAGGTGGTCAAACAGAAATTACTGCATTTCCTGACGGAGAAAGTCCAAAATTTGTTGGTCGAGCTGTATATGCTTTGACTGAAAAAGCTGATGACGCTTTTTTATCTAAATCAAATGGGAAAACATTATTTACAATTGATTTGGCAAAAAAATTTGATTTTAGAGAAGATTATGATCATGATGGATCTATCAATGAGGCGCGTTACAAAAGTTCAAAACCTATTAAAGAAATGATGTTAAAGGCATTACCGCAATATGATAGTGAATCACCATTACCATCATTTAAAGAAACTAATAATTCTGGGTTTGCAGATTTATTTCCAGGAGCAAAAAAAATATGAAGGGGTTTTAAGATGTCAATAATGGTTTGGATTAAAGTTCATATTAAAGAAGGTAAAATGGAGGAATATATGAATTTACATAACTCACCAAATGGAAGAGCTTACACTTTATCTCAAGAAGGATGCAATAATATTATTAGATCAATAAATACAGAAAATAAAAATGTATTACTTTTAACAGAGGAATGGAGCTCCATGGATGATTGGGATAAATATATAGCTAAAAGAGAAAGTGGTGAAGAAGACGATAATTTTTTAAAGAAGATAGAAAATCTTCTTACTGATAAAGGTCATGAAATCACATTTTCAGAAATAACTAAATAAATAAATGAGTTTTAGTGTAACCAAAGTGTAGCCACATCATTAAATTCAAAAATGTTCACGGAAATATTGGCTGGGGCGGTAGGATTCGAACCTACGAATGCCGACTCCAAAAACCGGTGCCTTACCGCTTGGCGACGCCCCAAAATATGATTACTCTCTAGTATTTAGCACAAAATAAGTCAAATTCTTCGAGTGCGACATTACCATAAAAAGTAATAAAAAGCAGAAAAAGTGATCAGTATTGATTCCAGATTGATTCAAAACAAGGGATTTACATTTTTAAAGCTAAACCTATTTAAATTTTATGCAAAAATTACTTACTATAATTTTATTCTTATCAATTTTTTTACCAATTTCTCATCTTAATGCAAATAATGAAAAATTGTATGAGAGACTTGTCAATGATTGGTCTACTATTTTTCCTGATGGGAATAGAAATGCAGCAGGCCCGAGATTCTTTAAATATATTTTAGACCAAAACTTAGAATATGAAGAGTTTATGCAATTTAATAAGTTATACTGTGCTGTTTCGGGTTCTCTTTTACCTCCAGATGCTCAACCAGATGAAATTTTTCTTACTAATATAGAAAACAAAGAAAAAATTTGCGGTCAATATTATAAATGTTGTTGGCCTTGCTTATGCGATGTAATGAAATATTCAGAAACAAAAAAAATCAACATTGATTTTAAAGATCAATCAAAAGATATCTATACAGTCGTTATTGATAATCCATGTAATAAAAATGATTTTCCCGAACTTGTTAATAGAGATTATTTTTGTGAAGGTAATGAATTAAATGAAGAATATACATACTCAGTAAATAACAAACTTGTTATTGGTGTATTGCATAATGCAAAAATATGTGATGCTTACGATATAGATTATATAAAAAATGACCAGATAACAGGTCCTATGTGCGAAGCTAGAAATAGTATGCCTCTTGAAGAACTAAATTTTGGAATGGGCGACATTTTTATTAGATTGGCAAATTGAAAATACTTGAAATGAGTAAGTTAGTTTTTATTTTTATCTTATTAATATCTAGTATGGCTAAGGCAGAATTTTTTTCTAATATTTCAAATATAATTGAAAATAATAACAATAGATTAAGTTATGGGATTTCAGTAACTGACTTTGATAAAGATGGAAATTATGAATTTATTGTTGCAGGTTTTGGTTACTCTAATCTAGCTCTTAGTTATAAAAATGGAAAACTAATTAATACAATACAAGATCCTTTATTTATTGATGAAGATAGAAGTACCATTGGCGTATCAGCTTGCGATATAGATCAGGATGGTTTTGAAGAAATTTATTTCTTAAATACTGATACGTATAGCGGTGAAAAAAAATACTCTGATAGATTACTGGATAACAATAACAAAATATTCGATTATTTTGAGTTAGAAAAAAATTTAGAAAATTTAAATTTGACAGCAGGTAGATCTGTTGTTTGTGTAGACAGAAATGGATCGGGAAAGTACGGCATATATGTTGCTAATTATGGGGGTCCTACTAGATTTTATGAAATTGAAGAAAATGAAGTTGAAGATTTAGCTCCAATGCTTGGAATAGATAAAATAACTGGAGGAAGAGCGGTAATTTCAGGACATATAGTTTCTGAAAATATGGATATATATGCAGCTAATGAGAGAGGTCCAAATTTTTTATATAAAAATAATAACGGTAATTTTAAGGATATTGCGATTGAAAAAAATGTGCAAGATACTTTTCAAAACGGCAGAGGAACTGCTTTAACTGATTTTTTGTATAGAGGCGAACTTGATATTATAACAAGTAACTGGGAAGGTTATCATCGTATTTTTGTAAAACAAAAAGAATCTTTTCTCGATATGTCTTCATTAGATTTTAGATCACCTAGTAGAATACGAACAGTTATATCGGCTGATTTTGATAATGATGGTTATGATGAAATTTTTTTAAATAATATCGGTCAACCAAATAAACTCTTTCGTATCCTTGATGAAGGAAACCTAGAAGAAATTAAGTTAGATGCAGCACTTGAAGCACAAGGTCTAGGAACTGGTGCTGCTGTTGCCGATATTGATGGAGATGGAATTTTAGAATTACTTATTTCTCATGGTGAATCTGGTGCTCAGCCACTAAGTTTATTTAAAGCAAATGTATTAAATACCAATTATGTTAGAATCAAACCTCTCAACACCTTTGGTGCTCCAGCTAGAGGTGCAACAGTCACGTTACATACAAATTTAAGAAATCATGCAAAGACTATTGATGCAGGCTCAGGATATTTATGTCAAATGGAACCAGTAGCACATTACGGTTTACGTGAAGGTGAAATCATTAAAAATATAACAATCAAATGGACGAATGGTACAATTGATAGTTATGAGATTAATGATATAAATAATATAATTGAATTTAAACAAGGAATATAATCTAATGTCTGTTGCTGAAACATTAAAAAAACCAGCTCCACGTTTTCATTGGAAATGTAAACATACATGGAGAAGAAGTGCTAAAAATACTGCTTGGTGTTTGCTAGGATGTAGTATTGGTGATTTTGGAACCATACTCTATTTTCAATTAACGGGCATTCCTTGGCCTACTCTTTATATTATGATCCTAGCAATCATTAATGGTATTATTACTAGCATCATTTTAGAGACTGTCGTTTTATCAAGACAAATGATTATCAGCAAAGCTTTTAAAACAGCCATAGGAATGAGTTTAATTTCAATGGTGTCTATGGAAATAGCTATGAATGCAGTTGACTGGATCATTATGGGTGGCGCTAAACTTGTATGGTGGGTAATACCTATAATGCTTCTTGCAGGCTTTCTAACGCCGTGGCCATATAATTATTACAGATTAAAAAAATATAATATTGCCTGCCATTAATTAAATTAATTCACAAACGAATATTGAAATTAGTTTAAACACACATATCTGATTTTGATGATTAGAATATTAGTTACATTATTATTTATTAGTTCTGGAGTATTTGCTGCTGCAAGTTCAGATGACAGCAGCTCAAACATGTCTGCAGGTGAACAAGTTACTAAGCTTTACGATAAAGCGTACGAATTAGTCTATTACAAGAAATTTGATAAATCTATCAAATTACTTGAAAAAATGTCTAAGCGTAAAGATCTTGGTGATAAAAAAGCTGATGTGTATAATTTGCTTGGATTTAGTTACAGAAAACATAGTGAGCCAAATTTAGATAAAGCTTTTGATGCATATCAAATTGCATTAGAAGCAAACCCTGAACATTTAGGAGCACACGAATATCTAGGTGAGCTATACATCACACTTGGAAAGATGAATAAAGCAAACGAAATGTTGTTAAAGTTAGAAACTTTAGCTGGAACTAATTCTATGGAATATAGAAAATTAAAATCAGCAATTGATAATTCATAACTATTACAATTGCTCTTTTTAAAGAGCAATTTAACCTATGATAATTTATACTCTTAATTTTTTATTAGCGGTCTTAACAGGATCTATGATTTTCTTTATGGCTGTTGTCTCGCCTTCAGTCTTTACCACATTAAGTACTAACGCCAGCAGTAAATTTTTAAGAACAATTTTTCCTCGAATGTTTTTATTTGGATTTATAATAGCCATTTTATCTTTAATCCTTAGTTATATTTCAGATAATATTTTAAATTCTATTTTATTAGTAATAGTGGCCTTAAGTTTTATTATTAATAGAAATTATTTAACACCCAAAATTAATAATTTTAGAGATAAAGAATTAGAAGGTGATAAAAAAGCATCTTCAAGTTTTAAATATATGCATTTGCTTTCAGTTTTATTGTTTGTATTGAATTTTATTATTTTAATTGGGATCGTGATTAATAACTACTTTAATTATAATTTATAAACTTTATCCTGTCCAACAGGATAAATACTCAAATTATTCTTACCCAATACATCACTTATTTGTGTAGAATGGATATCCAATCCACCCGTTAAAATTCCAAAACTTGGTAAAATGAATATTTTTTCATTATGTACAAAACATGTTTTTAAAATAGTTTTCCCTCTGTGTGAAATTTTTACCTTTGGATGGTAGTGACCACAAATTTGAAATAAGGATGTTTCAATAGGTATGTGTGTAAATAAAAATTTTTCAATTTTGTAATTTGTAAAATTTTTAAAACCTTCAATTTGTATATTTTTATCATGATTACCCTTGATCCATGTGAAATCAGTATTTTTCATATATTGACTAAGATTTTTATAATCTTGATCTTTTATACTCAAAGTTGAAAAAACATCGTGTAATAAATCACCAACTATAATTAAATTACTTGGTTTAATCTTATCTAAACTAACAAAAATTTTGTTTAATATTTCTTTTGTATCATACGGAGGTAAGAATTGCTTATTCTTTGCATAACTAATAGATTTTCCTATATGTAAATCTGATACAATCAGGGTATTTAGTCTTTTCCAATAAAGAGATTTATTTGGGTAAGCATGAAATTCTTCATTGCCAAAATTAATTAATTGATAGTACATTAGCCTCTTTTAATATTTCATTTTCTAAATCCTCTAAAATATATTCATCAGTTTCTTTTTTTGATAAATTTTCTCTATTTATTTCAAGAATAATTGGAACAGCCAATGGTGAGATACTTGTGAGTTTCTTTAATATAATTTTCTTATCAATTTTTTTTAAGATTTCTCTTAGTCTATCATAATCTATCATATTCTTTTTTGCGTCTTCATATGAAGATTTTAGAAGAATGTGATCTGGTTCATTTTTTTTGAGAACTGTATAAATTAGATCAGAACTAAATAAAACTTGCTTTCCAGTTTTTTCCATTCCTGGCAACCTTCTTTCTATTAAACAAGATATAATTGCATTATCTCTAAACAATCTTTTGACTATTGAAGTTTCTTCAAGATAATTATCTAAATGTTTATCTAACAATCCTAAATTTAGAATTGTTTTAATTTCTTTAACTTCTTTTAAAGACCATAAAACAATAGCATAATCATTTGCAACAAAACCTAGAGGTTTATAGTTAAATTCCTTAAAGCCTCTAAGCAATAAAAATCCTAGTGTTTGATTGGCATGCCATCCTGCAAAAGTATAGATAACAGTATAAAAATTTTTTTTTCGAGGAAATTGTTCTACTAGATATTCATCTTTTTTAGGAATTTTAGATATATTTTTTTGTCTTTTTAACCATTCAGTAATTTGCTCTGGATATGAATCCCACATATTACTTTTTGCCAATAAAGCCCTGACTGAGTTAGCCAAATTTGTTGATAATGGCATTCTGCCTCCAGAGTATGATGGAATTTTTGAAAATACAGATTTACTTCTTTTAACTTGTACTAAATTATTTTTCATTGATTGAAATTCTAGTACTTGACCGGCAAATATAAATGAATCACCTTGAGAAAGATTTTGAATAAAAACTTCTTCTATATTCCCTAACGTTTTTGTTCCAAGTTTTATTTTTAACATCGGATTTTCAATTATTGTTCCAACATTCATGCGGTATTTTCGTGTTTCTCTTCTATTTACTAGCTTATAAATATTTTTATTTTCTCTTAGTTGGAAGATTCTCTTAAATTGATCATAATTTTTTAAAACATATCCGCCATCTTGTATGAGATTAATCAATTGTTTAAAATCATTAAGTTTTAATTTTTTGTATGGATATGCTTTGATAATTTCTTTGTAGAGATCATTAATATCAAATTGCCCCGCACAAGCCGTTGCAAAAATATGTTGAGCTACAACATCAAAACTTCCTTCTTTTAAATCTATTTTATCTAAGTTATTTTTTTGTATTTCTTCAATAGCAGCTTTTGCTTCGATAAATTCAAAACGATTAGTGGGTACTAAAATTGCTTTTGAAGGTGTATTTAAATTATGATTTGATCTTCCTACACGCTGTAATAATCTATTAATTCCTTTAGGTGCTCCAACTTGAATTATTTTTTCTACATCTCCATAATCTAATCCGAGTTCTAAAGAAGAGGTCGCAACAACACAGTCAACTAATCCTTTACTAAGATTATTTTCTACTTTTAAACGTAAGTTTTTTTCTAATGAACCATGGTGAACAGCAATTTTTAATTTTTTCTTATTAATTAGCCATAAGTTTTTAAACATATATTCGGCTTGCGCCCTCGTATTAACAAAAATAATAGTTAATTTCGATTTCATTATTTCTTTATAGATTTCATTAATAGAATACGTAGCCATATGACCAGACCAAGGAATACGTTCTTTTGATTCTAGAATTTTAATCTTAGGTAAAACTGAATTTTCATAAGAAACTATTTTTGGTTTTTTGCGGCAAAGCCATTTTTTGGCATCTTGTTTATTCTTGAGAGTTGCTGACAACCCTATTCGTTGTAAATTTGGAGAGAAAGTTTGTACTCTTTCAATATTTAAACTTAGAAGATCAGCTCTCTTATTATCCAAAAAAGTATGTATCTCATCAATAATTATATATTTTAGATTGTGAAAAAAAACTTTTGCATTCTCATACGAATTTAATAATGCAAGTGACTCTGGTGTTGTAATAAGGATATTAGGAGGTTTTTGTTTTTGTTTTTGTTTTTTATATGGTGTTGTGTCTCCTGTTCTTACTTGAAATGAAATATTTAAATCAAGCTCTTTAATAGGTTTCTCTAAATTTCTCACAATATCGTTTGCAAGAGATTTTAATGGAGAAATATAGAGAGTATGAAGACCTTTAAATTTTTTTAATTTTATTAAATCATCTATTGGATTAATAAACCCTGTTAATGTTTTGCCAGCACCAGTAGGAGCAAATACAACAACATCAGACCCAGTTCGAACATGATGAAACGTTTCAATTTGATGAGGAAACCAGGACCATTTTTTTTTCTTCATCCACTTATTTAGGGGGTGTAATAATAAGGGATTCGATTTATTTATATTCATATGGATTTCATTAACCATCAGCTATTTATCAAAGATATAAATGTACATATAGATCCAATATTGCCGAAAAAAACAGCAATTATTACACATGGTCACGCAGATCACGCTCGATTTGGACATGATCATGTTATAGCTACTAGGCAGACAATAGACATAATGAAAATTCGCTACGGAGATAAATGTGCGAAGAAATTTACTCCTCTTAGATATGGGCAAAAATACTCGATTAAAAACTTTGATTTTACACTCTACCCTGCAGGACATATTTTAGGGAGTGCTCAAGTTTTAATTGAAAAAAATAATCATCGTTTAGTTATCACAGGTGATTATAAAGTAGGAAAAGACGAAACATGTAAAAATTTTAAACTGGTTAAATGTGATACTTTAATTACCGAAGCAACATTTGGATTACCCATATTTCAACATCCAGATCCCAAAGATGAAATTCAAAAACTCATACAATCTGTAAAGATAAATAAACATAATTGTCATATAGTTGGTGCGTATGCACTTGGTAAAGCGCAAAGGGTAATGAATCTCTTGCGCCAGCATAAGTATAATGAAACAATTTATATTCATGGCTCTCTAGAAAAGTTATGCCAATATTATTCAAAAGAAAAAATTAATATTGGAAAGTTTGAAAAAGTCTCTTCAAAAGATAAAAACTTTTATGAGGGTAAAATAATTATTGCCCCTCCTTCAGCTTTAAAGGATCGTTGGTCAAGACGATTTCCTAATCCTATTATTTGCATGGCAAGTGGATGGATGACAGTTAAGCAAAGAGCAAAACAACAAGGTATTGAATTACCGTTAGTTATTAGTGATCATAGTGATTGGAATGAATTACTAGATACAATTAAAAAATCAAAAGCGAAAAATATTCTTATTACGCATGGTCAGGAAGATGCATTAGTTTATTATTGTAAGAAACAAAATCTTGTTTCAAAGCCCCTTTCCATCCAAGGAAGAAGTGATGAGGAAATAGAATGAAAAAATTTTCTTCCTTACTTCACAATTTGATTTTAACACCAAGTCGAAATACCAAAATTAAATTACTTCAAGATTATTTTAAAATACTTGATATCAATCGTGCATATGCGCTTGCAATTTTATCTGACCAACTTTCATTTCAATTTATTAAAGCATCTAAACTCAGAGAGCTTGTCTATGAACAAGTAGATCAACATTTATTTGATTACTCATATGACTATGTTGGGGATTTAGCAGAGACAATATCATTAATTTGGCCAACAAAAAAAGAGGGTAAATCACAAAATTTATCTACCTTAATAGAAAACATAAAAAAAATTAAAAAGTCTGAAATTAATACAGAGTTTAGTAAAATTTTGAGCGAACTATCTAATAACGAAAGGTGGACTTTAATTAAAATTTGCACGGGTGGATTGCGAATTGGAGTCTCGGAAAGATTAGTAAAAACGGCCTTAGCTGATTTGTATAACAAATCTGTAAATGAAATTGAAGAAATTTGGCATGGTCTAGAATTTCCATATGAAAATTTATTTCAATGGTTAAAAAATGAAACATCAAAACCGAAAATAGATTTTAAAAAATTATTTCATCCTATGATGCTCGCTAATCCTATTGATGAGGAAAAAGATTTTAAAAGATTAAACGCGAATGAATTTCAAGCAGAATATAAATGGGATGGGATTAGAGTTCAGCTTATGGTTTCATCAAAAAGTGTTTCACTATACTCAAGAACAGGTGATAATATATCATCTGCATTCCCCGAAATAATTGAAACTACTAGAGGTGATGCGGTTATTGACGGGGAATTACTTGTGGGGAGAAATTTTAAGCCTTCTGGTTTTAATGATCTACAACAAAGGTTAAATAGAAAAAAAGCATCAAAAGATCTTCAAAACAAGTTTCCTGTTTTTATACGAGCTTATGATATACTTTTTTATAAAGGAAAAGATTTAAGAAAATTATCTCTTTTTGAAAGAAGAAAATATTTAGAAAAATTTCAACAAGAAAATAAAACTAATCAAATTGATTTATCTTTCATCATTAATTTTTCTACCTGGGACGAACTAACTAAATATAAAAATAACTTTCATGATGATTTGAACGAAGGAGTTATGATTAAACTCAAAAATAGTGAATATTTACCAGGGAGAAAAAAGGGATATTGGTACAAATGGAAAAAAAATCCAAAACTAGTTGATGCAATTCTAATGTATGCTCAACGAGGGCACGGTAAAAGATCATCGTATTATTCAGATTTTACTTTTGGTGTTTGGAAAGAGAGTGAATTAGTTCCAATAGGAAAAGCGTATTCCGGTTACACTGACAAAGAACTATTAGTATTAGATAAATTTATTAGGAATAATACTATCAATAAATTTGGTCCCGTGAGAGAAGTAAAAAAAGAGATTATATTAGAAGTAGCCTTCGATGATGTGTTTCCGAGTACTAGACATAAGTCAGGTGTAGCTATGAGATTCCCAAGAATACACCGCATTCGTTGGGACAAACCAGTTAATGAGGTATTAACAATTAGTGAATTTAAAAAAGAATTTAAGCTGAGTTAAAATGGTATTATCAAAATATTGCAATAATTATTAAATATAGTAGAAAAATCAAATAAGATGATCAAAGAAGAAAATTTTGGATATAGAGATAAAAGAGGCCACTTCGTACCTAAAGAAGCGGCTGATAAAAATCCTATATGGATACTTCCTTTTAATTTAAAAAAAATTTTAGATTGGTTTATCTTTTCGTATATTTTTTCTTGGAATCTTGTTTACTTAGCTGTTGCCTTTATCGCATACTATTTTTTTACACCTGCGCTTTCCGAAATGAAAAATCTTTCACCGGGTTGGATTTCTGAAATTTTAATTCGGAACTATGTAATAGGTACGATTTTTTTTAGTTTAATACATATACCTCTTTACATAAAAAAATCTCAGGGAATTAAATTTAAATTTAATCCAAACTGGCCAGAAAAAATTCAAAAGATTTTTACATTTAATAAACAAATATTTGATAATTTATTTTGGAGTTTGTTTTGGGGTGTTCCTATTTGGACAGCTTACGAGGTTTTATCTTTTTGGTTTTATGCTTCTGGTTTGATACCTTTTGTTCAATTCAGTGAAGCTCCCATTTATTTCTTTGTTATTCTTTTACTAATTCCAGCATTTAGAGATGCTCACTTTTATTTAATTCATCGGTTCTTACATTTTAAATTTATGTACAAAATTGCTCATTCTGTGCATCATCGAAATGTTAATCCTGGACCTTGGTCCAGCCTATCAATGCATCCCATTGAGCATTTATTATATTTCTCAGGTGTGATCATTCATTGGGTTATTCTCTCTCATCCACTCCATGCGACTTATCATTTATTTCATGCAGGCCTGGGATCAGCAAACGGACATATAGGTTTTAAGCAAATGATGATCAATGATAAGAGAGCGATAGACCTCAGCAATTATAATCATTATCTTCATCATAAATATTTTGAAGTAAATTATGGAAATCTAATGATTCCATTTGATCAATGGTTTGGCACCTATCATGATGGATCAAAAGAAATGCATGAGAAAATGCTTAAAAGAGTTAGTATTAAAAACTAATTTTATTTAACAATTTCAATTATTTAAATAGGTTTTACCTGTTTCATATTATACCTTGTTTAAAAGTTAACATTGTGTTTATATGGAAATTATATGCTAGCTAGTAGCGTATTTTACTCATAGGAGGAAATATGAAAAAACTATATGTGGTTATAGTTGCAGTGTTGGCTCATCTGATGTTCATTTCATCAGCTTCAGCTCAACCTACAAATAGTAACCAACTATCCGATCCTCGTGTTAGACAAGCTTTGTGTATGGCTATCGACATGAAAACAATCGGTGAAACATTATTTGAAGATCAAATCATAATGGCGGATAGTTTATTACCAAACGGTCCAATGAAGTCTCCAAATCTACCTGATCTCAGTTACAATCCTGAAAAGGCTCGTCAACTGTTAGCAGAAGCAAATTGGGACTCTAATAGAGAACTTGACATGGTATTCTATTATGGAGATCAGCTGACTGCTGACTTCATGGCAGCAATTCAAGCATACTTTGCTGATGTTGGTGTTAAAATGACTTACCGTCTATTACAAGGTGATGTTGGTGCACAACTTAATT
Organism: uncultured Alphaproteobacteria bacterium; assembly: GCA_902515745.1. Lineage (GTDB taxonomy): Bacteria > Pseudomonadota > Alphaproteobacteria > HIMB59 > CACPNW01. Next base: position 13,445 of record CABXWB010000001.1, read on the forward strand.
CAGTTCCTGATGATGGTGTGAACGGACCAGCTGCTGTTGACTATGACTTAGGTTATGGTGCTCGTGCAGCAATTGCAATGCAAGAATATTACAATACATTTAAAACAGGTCTAAACCCACAAACTCCTGGTGATCCAACAATGGATGCGCTTATTGAAAAAATTAATTCAAGTGCAGATCCAGAAGTTCTAAAACCTGCTTTCTTTGAAATACAAGAATATCAAATGCAGCAAGTTAACATTTGCCCATTATACTATCAAAAATTATTCATCTATGAGAGTAATAAAGTTGATAGAAATGGTGGATCTTATGGTAACGCTCAGTATAACTATAACTGGGGAATTACTGATTGGAATGTAAGTGGTGGCACTATGCAAACTAACACAGGTCCAGTTGAATTCTTTGAGCAACCTTGGTACAACCTAGGTTTATGGATACACAATAAAGTTGTTTTCGATAGACTTTTAGTTGCTGATGGTGCGTTACAACCAGTTGGATGTTCAGCTTGTGAAAGTTATGAGTTATCAGCTGATGGTCTAAATTTAACATTTAAACTAAAAGATGGTCTTACTTTCCATGATGGAAACGATGTGACTGTTGAAGATGTAGCATGGAGTATTCGTACTGCTATGAAAGCACCTCAAATGCACGCTCTTATCGGAAACACAGTTGGTTCGATCAAAGGCGCTGATGCATTCAAAGATGGTTCAACTGATGATGTTTCAGGTATTAAATACAATATTGCAGACAGAGTTATTTCATTAGAGTTAACTAAAATTGACCCTAACATCTTAACTACGTTCACTCAATTTGCTATTTTGCCTAAACATTTATTAGGCGATGTTGATCCTTTGAAATTCCAACAAAGTGATTTCTGGCAAATGCCAATAGGATCTGGAGCATTTAAAATTACTGAAGTTAAAATGAACGACTTTGCGAAGTTCGAACCTTTTGACGGCTATCATGGTGGTAAAGCTGGTTTTGATATCATTGCTTACCCAAGTTATGATGGTGATGGTAACTTAATTAAAAATGCTGCTGCAGGAAAAATGGACTACGGATTTACTAAAAACGTAGCTGATGTTGCTGCACTAGATGCTATGGACAACATGGGAACTAAAGCTGTTGATATCCCTTATACTCGTATGATGTGGATTATGCAGTATCCAAAACCATAGTTAAATTTCGCATTAAAGCTGAGGCATTTGCCTCAGCTTTTTATTTTAATAACGGGAAGTAATAATGACAACTTACATTGCTCAACGCTTGATTATTTTCTTTCCGATGCTTCTTGTCATAAGTTTTCTTGTTTATTCGGGATTAGAATTATCTCCAGGTGATGCTGTATCACATATGATTAGCCCAGAGCTTGCATCAACAATTACTGCTGAACAACTTGATGCAATGCGTGAAGCTTATGGCCTTAATCAAAGTTTCATAACAAGATATTGGATTTGGTTAACAAGCATGGTTCAAGGGGACATGGGTTACTCCATGGCTGGTGGAGTTGCTATTTCTGAAATAATGATAAAAACAGTTCCTGCAACTTTGGAACTATCAATGGTTGCTTTATTTTTCTCAACTATTTTAGGCTGTTCTTTAGGTGTTATTAGTGCACTTAAAAGAGGCTCTGGAACTGATAATTCTCTTACAGTTGCTGGAATGGCTGGAGTTTCTATCCCAGAATTTTTCTTTGGATTAGTTGCAATTCTATTGTTTGCCATTGAATTAAAATGGCTTCCTGTTGGTGGAAGACTCATGCCACATTATGAAACAGTGTGGGATAGAATTCCAAATATTGTTCTCCCATCTTTAGTATTAGCATTAATGATGACTGCTGGAGCGATGCGTTATGCACGTTCGTCAATGTTAGATGTTCTTGCAAGAGAATTTATTACAACAGCAAGATCAAAAGGCATGCCAGAGTGGAGAGTAAATATCTTACATGGATTTAGAGTTGCTTTAACACCAGTTGTAGTTTTAATTGGCTTTCGTCTACCATTACTCATTGGTGGATCAACTATTATAGAACAGGTTTACCAGTGGCCTGGAATTGGTAGTATGTTTATTCGATCTGTTCGTGCATCAGATTATCCATTAGTTATGACAATATCTCTGATGTATGTATTTGTGGTTCTTACAGCAAGCTTAATTATAGATGTATTAACAGCATTAATTGATCCAAGGGTCAGATTGGGTAAGGAATAATGGTAAAGACATCTTTAGATAGAAAATTTGATCAAATTAAAAAACGTGAAGAGGAAAAATCATTTTCAATTAAAAAAAGAAGTAGAATAGTTAGTAAATTTTTAAATAACCGCCTAGCAGTTGTTGGTCTAATTATTTTTACTATAATTATTTTGGCTTCTTTATTTGCTCCATTACTGTCGCCATACGATCCTATGCGTGTTGATCTTCGCTCAATGAGACAAGCGCCATCTTTTGATCATTGGTTTGGTACAGATAGTACCGGGCGTGATGTTTTTACAAGAGTTTTATTTGGTGGAAGAGTCTCAATTTTTATTGGTTTAGGAAGCGCTATACTGTCTGCTGTAGTTGGCATCGCCGTTGGTTGCTATGCAGGTTATAAAGGTGGTTGGATAGATGTTATTGCTCTTAGAATTTCTGAAATATTTATGTCATTTCCTCAAATAATATTAGTTTTATTGTTAGTATCAATAACGGGTCAAAGTTTATTTAATCTTATGGCAATATTTATTCTTACAGGATGGGGAGGAATGTATAGGCTTGCTAGAGCACGAATGTTGTCATTACGTGAGGAAGAATATGTTCAAGCTCTGAGAAGTTTTGGACTGTCGACCTTTACCATTTGCTACAAACATATGTTACCAAATGCTTTAAGTCCTATAATGGTTAATATAACTCTTTCGACGGCTATGTTTATTTTAACAGAAGCTGGTTTAAGTTTCCTAGGATTAGGAGTGCCATTAAATATTCCAACATGGGGAAATATTCTCAATGTTGCTCAAGATATTTTAATTTTACAAAACTATTGGTGGATGTGGGGACCGGTTGGATTAGTAATTTCAGTATTTGTACTTTGTGTTAACTTTATAGGAGATGGTCTAAGAGATTCAACAGATCCATCACAACAAGGATAGTATGACAGATAAAAATAATATAGCTCTCTCAGTTAAAAATCTCAAAACATTTTTCTACACTAATAATAGATGTAATAAAGCAGTGAATGGTGTTTCCTTTGATGTTGAAAAAGGTAAAACACTTTGTATTGTTGGCGAAAGTGGATGCGGAAAAAGTGTTACTGCAGCAACTATTATGCAACTTCTTCCAACTTTATCAAGAATTGAAGAAGGTGAAATTATTTTTCACAAGGATGATAAAACCGTCAATATTGAAAAGTTAGAAAAGAATGGAAAAGAAATGAGAAATATCAGAGGTTCTGATATCGCAATGATTTTTCAAGATCCAATGACCGCTTTAAATCCAGTTTATACAGTTGGTTTTCAAATAAGTGAAAATTTAAAATATCACACTAACCTTAATCGAAAAGAAATAAGAGAAAAAAGTATTTCTCTTTTGAATGATATGGGGATTCCGTTACCTGAAAAGAGAGTAGATGAATATCCACATAGTTATTCTGGTGGTATGAGACAAAGAGCTATGATTGCAATGGCGATGGCGTGTAATCCAAAAATATTAATTGCCGATGAACCTACAACAGCTTTAGATGTTACAATTCAAGCTCAAATATTCGAATTGATGGAAAAACTTAAAGAGGAGAATGATACTGCAATCATTCTCATTACCCATGATATGGGTGTTGTTGCGGAATTAGCCGACAATGTTGCAGTTATGTATATGGGAAATATTGTCGAAGCAGGTACTGCTGATGATGTTTTAAGACGGCCTACCCACCCCTATACAAAAGCATTATTAGAATCTGTTCCAGTTCTTGGTAGAGGAAAAAATCAAGATATAAATCCTATAAAAGGATCAACACCCGACCCATACAACAGGCCTGTTGGATGCCAGTTTGCACCACGTTGTAATTGGCAAACAGAAAGTTGTGATGTGATGCCTGAAATTACACAAATAAATAAAACTCATCAAATTAGATGCCATAAATACGAACAATTTTTTGAAAAGTATGATGAAAAAAGAAATTCTTAAATTACGCGATGTAAAAGTCTACTTTCCTGTAAAAGCAGGAGTCTTCAATCGAACAGTCGGACATGTAATGGCAGTTGATGGTGTTGATTTAGATATTTATCGCGGTGAAGTATTAGGCCTGGCTGGTGAAAGTGGTTGTGGTAAAACTACTCTAGGTAAAGCAATCTTAAGATTGGTTGAGCCAACAAATGGTGAAGTTACATATGTTTCAAAGGAAGATGATGAAACAGAACTGACGTCATTAGAAAAAAAAGATATGGATCCTTTTCGAAAAAAACTTCAGATTGTTTTTCAAGATCCACATTCCTCCCTTAATCCTTCTTTTACTATTTTTGGATCTCTTCAAGATCCATTAAAAAAATTTGGAGTTAATTCAAAAGAAGAAAGAAGAAAGATAATAGGCGATCTATTAGAAGCAGTGAATATGCGCAGAGAATATATGGATCGATATCCTCATGAGTTTTCGGGAGGTCAAAGACAGCGAATTGGAATTGTAAGAGCTTTGTGTTTAGATCCCGAATTGATTGTATGTGATGAAGCCGTCAGTGCATTAGATGTTTCAATTCAGGCTCAAGTTTTACAATTATTAATGCAGCTTAAAAAAGATAATAATTTAACTTATCTATTTATTACTCATGATCTAAGTGTGACAGAATATTTATGTGATAGAATTGCTGTTATGTATTTAGGAAGAATTGTGGAACTTTGTGACTCTGAAGATCTTTATAAAAATACTCTTCATCCCTACTCTGAAGCTTTAATATCAGCAATACCAGTCGCAGATCTTGATAAGAAAACTAAAAGAATTGTTTTAGAGGGAGATGTACCAAGTCCAGTGAATCCACCTAAAGGGTGTCCTTTTCATCCTCGTTGCCCTAAAGCAAAAGATATTTGTAAAACTGAAGTACCAACATTAAAAAAATATTCTACAAATGGTAATGAACATTATGCATCCTGCCATTTGATCGATTTACCTGAAATAAGTTAGTCATGACTAAATACGATCCAAAAGATCTTAACGGTGTTATGCCTGCAATGATTACATCCATTAATAAAGATGAAAGTATTAATAAGGAAGGTTTAAGAAAAATAATAAATCATTTGATAGCTGAAAAAGTTAATGGCTTATACGTAACTGGTAGTACAGGTGAGACTTTTTTAATGTCACCAGATGAAAAAAAAGAAGTTCTTAATATTATTGTTGAAGAAGTAAATGGCAGAGTTCCTGTTATTGCACATGTTGGATCTATCGGAACTAAAATTACAACTGATTTAGCAAAATATGCCACTAATGTTGGAGTTGACGCATTATCAGCATTGCCACCTTTCTATTATAATTTTTCTAATGAAGAAATTTATAATTATTATAGTGACATCGCTCAATCCTCACATTTACCAATTATTATATATAACATTAGTCATGCAAACTTGATGGACATTGATATGTTAAAAAGATTAGCAGATATAGATAATATTAAAGGGGTAAAATACACAGCAGCAACACATTTTAACTTTGAAAAAATAAAAAAAGAAATTGGAGCATATTTTAAAATTTATTCTGGAATGGATGAAATGGCTGTTTCTGGTTTGATATCAGGTGCTGATGGAATGATTGGATCATTTTATAATTTAATGCCAGAAATGTTTGTAGGAATTTTTGAAAATATGAAAAATGGCAATGTTTCTGAAGCAAAAAAATTACAAGAAAAAGTCAATATGATCATATTGTATGCTTTAAAAAAATCAGGGTATCCATTTATTAAAATGGGATTAAGGTGGATGGGAATTGATTCAGGATATGTTAGAAAACCTTTTTCAAGTATTGTCAATACAGAGATAGAAATGGGAATAAAAGATGATTTGAAAAAATTAATGTCGGAAAATGATCTTTCAGAAATAAAATTTTTAAAAGCATTATAATTAACTTTGTGAAAAAAAATATTTTAAAAAAATTAAAAAATAAAATTATTGTATCATGCCAGCCTAATGAGGGTGGCCCTCAGGACAAGACATCTATTATTGTCTCTATGGCAAAAGCAGCAATACTAGGAGGTTGTGAGGGAGTACGAATAGAAGGAGAAAAAAATATCCGTGCCATTAAAAAAAATATCTCAGTACCAATAATAGGAATAATAAAAAACGACTTAGCAAATTACAAAGTCAGGATCACTCCTCTTTTAAAAGATGTAGAAAAAATAATTAATAGTGGTGCAGATATCGTTGCCTATGATGCTACAAATAGAAAAAGGCCGGTTCCTACAAATGAAATAGTATCAAAGATTAAAAATGCTAATCGTTTAGCGATGGCTGACTGTGCAAATCTCAATGATGCTATAAATGCTGTAGACGAAGGAGCGGACATTATTGGAACAACACTTTCGGGTTACACTGGCATACCTGTAAAAGATACTTATAAACCTGATATAAATTTAATTAGAGAATTTAAAAAACTCGATTGTTTTGTAATGGCAGAGGGACGTTATAATTCGCCAATACTTGCAAAAAAAGCAATTCTCGCTGGAGCAGATGCAGTTACTATTGGCAGTGCTATCACTAGGATTGATAACATTACAAAGTGGTTTGTTGAAAATGTTAAATAAAAAAAAAATAAATAAAAATAGTTTGACTGGAATTGCCTTAGATTTTGGTCAAACAAAAATATCGATAGGTATAATTTCTAAGGGCAAAGTAATAAAAACAGAAAAATTTAATTGTAATTTTTCAAAAAATCCAAAAGGTTATATAAGCCAAATAGAAGATATAATTCAAAATTGTTATAGTAATAAAAATAAAATAGGTATAGCTATTAGCGGAAGAGTTGATAACAATGGTAATTGGTACGCTGTAAATAAAAAAAATTTAGGCAATATTAAATTTCCTTTAAAAAAAATTATTGAAAAAAAATTTAATACATCAGTTAATATTATGAATGATGCGAATGCTGCTTGTTTAGGAGAAGCAACATTTGGATCAGTAAAAGAATATAATAGAGTTGGATATGTGACTGTTTCAACTGGCATTGGGGTAGGTATAGTTATTAATAGGAAAAATTTAATATCTGATAGTGGATTAGCTTCACACTTAGGTTTTACAACATCAAGAAAAGGAATTGGAAAGTGTGGTAGTGGCAGATTAGGAACATTTGAAAGTATTTCGTCTGGGAAATCTATAGAAAAAAAGTCAATAATGTTAGGCTATAAATATAATGCAAAACAAGTTTATGAAGCAAACTTATCAGGAAAAAAGTGGGCATCTAAAATAATTAATCAATCTGCTGAAGCAATAGCTGAGCTTTGCACCAATATGAAAGCAATATATGATCTAGATGTTGTAGTGATTGGAGGAAGTATAGGAATGGCAGAAGGTTATACTGATTTAGTAAAAAAATTTTTAAAGAAAGAACCCAAGTTATTTCAGGTAAAAATTGTTAAATCTAGTTTAGGAATAAAAGCCTCAAAATTTGGTGTATTGATTTAATAATAAAGGATATACATTTAAATAATTAAAATGGGTAAAGGACAAAAATTATATTCAAAAGCAAAGAAAATTGTTGCAGGTGGTAATATGCTTTTATCAAAAAGACCTGAAATGTTTTTACCCGAACATTGGCCTGCTTATTTTAGTAAAACAGAAGGTTGTGAGGTTTGGGACCTCGATGGAAACAAATATATTGATACCTTAATGATGCCAGGCACTAATTCACTTGGATATAGTCATCCAGAAGTTGATGAAGCTGTGAAGGAAACAATTAGTAATGGTAATATGTCTTCTCTGAATGCCCCAGAAGAAGTTGAACTCACGGAAAGATTAGTAGAGTTACATCCTTGGGCTGATATGGCGAGATTTGCAAGATCAGGAGGTGAAGCTAATTCAGTCGCCATTCGTCTTTCAAGAGCTGCATCTGGAAGAGATAATGTGGCGTTTTGCGGATATCATGGTTGGCATGATTGGTACTTAGCTTCAAATTTATCTGACTCAAAAGGCTTGGATGGTCACCTTTTACCTGGTTTAGATCCTCATGGTGTACCACAAAATCTAAAAGGAAGTGTGTATCCATTTGAATATAATAATTTTGATAAACTGGAGAGCCTGGTCAAAACAAAAAATATTGGCGTTATCAAAATGGAAGTTTACCGAAATAAAGAACCAGAAAATAATTTTTTACACCGCGTTAGAAAATTAGCTAATGATAATAATATTGTTTTAGTTTTTGATGAATGTACATCAGGATTTAGAAAAAATTATGGTGGCTTACATAAGCTATATGATGTTGAGCCTGACGTCGCTATGTTCGGAAAAGCACTTGGTAACGGATATGCTGTGACTGCTGTTCTTGGGAAAAGAGATGTAATGCAAGCAGCAGAAAAATCTTTTATAAGTAGCACTTTTTGGACTGAAAGGATTGGATCTAGTGCTGGCCTAGCTACACTAAAAGTTATGGATAACGAAAAGTCATGGGAAAAGATTACAAAAACTGGTGAATACGTAAATAGTGAATGGACAAAATTATCAAAAGAATTTGATCTTCCAATTACTATTAGTGGTTTAGCGGCACTTACAACATTTTCATTTAAAAGTGAAAAAGCATTAGCTTATAAAACATTTATTACTCAAGAAATGCTTAAAAAAGGCTATCTTGCTGCAACCGCTGTATATGTTTGTACTGCACATACAGAAGAAATTATAGATGGTTACATTGAAAATATACGTCCAATCTTTCAGATAATAAAAGAGTGTGAAGATGGAAAAGATATTATGGAGTTATTAGAAGGTCCAATTGCACATAATGGTTTTAAAAGACTAAACTAAACTAATCTAAAGAAATAATTTTTTTCCCAATTTTTTTGAAAGGTAATCTCTTTAAGTTACTTGTACATAGACCTTGACTATCAATATAGAAACTCTGAGAGGCAATTGGGTCGTAAGCATCTTTGTGAGATACCGCTGCTTTGATTATTATTAGCTTTGCATCTTTAGGATTAATACCTTGTGAAGTTAGTTGACCTAAATCCATTGGTGGTGTTTTAATTGATGTAAGCAACAACGTTAATTGATCATTTTTCAAAACAGCTGATGGACCCATATTAATTTTAGTTCCCATCATTGAAGCTAAGTGAGATTTTTTATTTTCAAGCTCAAAGGCTCCATCAGAAATTTTTTCTAATTTTGCTTTTATTAAGATAGGCTTACCATGAAATAGATCAAATTTTGCCCCAATATTTAATTGGATTTCATCATTTATCTGAGCTTTGTGACAAGCATCTGCTGCTTCGGGATCATTTATAATTGCAACAATGCCAGTATAATTAGTTTGTAATAAGCGATCTAATAAATCAGTTGCATCGCCTGGTGTTCCACCTCCAATATTATCAGCTGGTTCAATTAATAATATTGGTTTTTTAATATCAGTAATTTTATCAATTTCTTTTAGAGCTTCATCTAACGAATTTTCTTTAGGATAACCATTTTTTATCTTTGCTTCGAGTATATTTACTAAGTTATCGAGGTATTTTTTTGCCTGACTAGTATTGCCTTTTGTACAACAGTTTATACTAAAACCACATTCTGGAATATCTGCATATGAATATCCTGCCATAACATTGATACAAATAATCTCTGGATCGTTTTTCTCTATCTTTAAAGCTTCTTCTAAAATTGTTTTCATCGGATCATTTGCTGTTCCAACACCAGTTGGTGGGAGAATATAATTTGTACCTAAATGTATTTGTTCTACCTTTGGATCTAAAAAAAGATCATTTAAAATTGATGCAGCTTTTACTGCCGTTTCTCTTGAATCACTGTGGGGGTTTTTTCTATACGCATAGACACAAGTACTATTCTTAATCATACTTTCTGAAACATTTGCATGTAAATCTAAAACTGCCACAACTGGAATAGAAATATTTTCTTTAGATAAAAAACTTTGAATATCCCTAAGAAAATCGCCCTCAAAATCATCGTGATTTTTACTAACCATAGCTCCGTGGAGAACTAAAAAAATTGCATCTATGTTATTGCTAGAAGATTTTAACTTTTTAAAGAAATTTTTTTTAAAATAATTTTCAGATTCTTCGTCTACTGTACCAGATGGCCTGGCTGACATTTGAATGCCTGGAATAATATTCCATTTTTGCTGAGAAGCATATTCTATGAAACCATCTGTTGGAGATCCATTGCCAATGTTTTCATTAATTATTTCTTTATCATGATAAATAATGAAATCTTTTAAGGTAGTTGGCTCACCTAAAAATGTATGTGTTTCATGATATATGCCTGAAAGAAAAATATTTTTAGACATTAAGTATTTCTTCTAACTCAATATTTGCTTGTTCTTTTATTTTTTCTACATCTTCTGCGGTTGCACCATCATATGGCCAAAGAACTTTTTCCGATACTGGGCCCCAGCCACCAACAGATGCAAGTAACTTATCTAAACCAGTATTCGAAAGCTTGCTAGCAAAGGGTAAAATATATTGTTTCATAAAGTGTAGTACTTTTGCTTCTAATGCTTTTGCTTTTTCATAGTCTTTTTCAATTAGATCCCAAATTTTAACAGCGCCATTTGGACTTAAACATGCAACATTAGAATAGGATCCATTTGCTCCTAAGGGTTTTCCATATACAACAGTATGTCCTGGTACAAACACAGAAAAGTCCTCTAATAATTCTCTTCTTTTTGAATACCATTGCTCATCACCACCTACACATTTAATTCCTACAAGATTTGGAACTGATTTATTTAATAAACTAATCTCTTCAAGAGAAAGAAGGACTTTTGCATGAGGTGGATTATATAAAATCATATATACATCTTCGACCACTTCTTGCATTCCTAATATAAAATTCTTTGACTCATTAAATGTTGGAGGCCACCAGTCAGGAAGAGTTATTTGAAATCCATTTGGTTTTAGACTGACCATACGCTTTGCTCTTTCACGGCATATTCTTGGATTAGTATGACTTAATCCAAGTTGAAATTTTTTTTTCTTCTTTAAAGCAATAGATGAAACTATTTCGGATAGCCTATCAAACTCAGTTTCTGTTTGATTATGACATTCGGCAGCAGTTCCGTTTGTATAGATTCCATGAACATTAGAATCACATAAAATATGAATTTGTTCTTCAAATGCAGGCCAATCAATTTGATTATTATTTATAGGTAAAAGAATTGTTCCCCAAATTCCCTTTGGCTTCTCTAGTTGTTTCATTTTAATGCTTATGTAATTGATCTTCTGCTTGCTTAATTATGTCTACGCCTACTCTATCACTCCATCCTTGAATTAACCTTTTAGTTACAGGCCCTACTTTTCCATCAGCAATAGGCATTCCATTAAATTTTGTTGCAGGCATAATTGAATATGGCGTACTAGTCATAAACATTTCATCTGCAGTAGCTAAATCATAAGGTTGGATTACAGCTTCAATTACTTCTATATCTAAGGAACGAGCTATTTCCATAGTTGAATTTCTTGTAAGTCCCTCTAAACAATTTGCAGTGGTTGGTGTGATTAATTTTCCATCTTTGATCATAAAAATATTTCCACCTTTATTCTCAGCAACATTTCCATCAATATCAAGAATGACACTTTGAGCATCAGGATCAACCAATTTAGCTTCAATTTCAGCTAATGTATAAAATAGTCTACTTCTATTCTTAATTCTTGCATCTAATGATTGTGAGGGCACCATTCTTGTTGGAGGAGTTACTGCATGACAACCTTTTGTATAAAATGGTGCCCATAAAACTAGATTCATAGGCTGGGTGTAAATCATAACAGTTGGTTTGGAGACTTGTAAAGCTGGGTTTCCTCCAGTTATTGAATGTCCTCGAGAAATATTATGGACAAGCCAGCAATCCTCATTTGCCTTATATTCATCTTTATTAATCTCTAATAAATCGAGACTTACTTTTTTCATTTCCTCCATTGTCATTTGAGGATCAATGCGTGTCAGTTTAAAAGACTTATAAAGTCTCTCCAAATGATCGTCTAATTTAAATGGTACGTGATTAAAAGTTCTTGTTGATTCAGTAACTGTATCACCTAAAAGAACAGCACTATCAAAAATAGAAATTTTGGCCTCTATTTCAGGTACAATTTCACCAGAAATATACACTTTTCTGTTATGCATTTTTATAATTTATTTTTTGATTTTAATTCTGCTTTTAATTGTTCTTGTTCCATTTTCTCTTTCTGTTTGTCGTGTTTTGCAGAAACACCATGATAAACAAAACCAAAAGCTCTTCGTGATCTAGTTTTGGATTTATTGGGATCAGCAAAATGAATAATTTTAGCATGGTGCATTAAAAACATTCCAGCTTTACCTTCAAACTTTACGGTATTTTTTTGGTCCTCTTCAGTTCCAAAATCAGTAACCCCTTTTGAAAATCCTAAAATTTCTGATTTGCCATGTGGTCTATATCCTTCATATTTATGTGAACCTTTGACATAATGAATACATCCATTTTCATCATCAACATCTTCTAAAGCAAGCCATCCTGTTACGGCCTTATCATTATTTAAATTAAAATAATAGCCATCTTGATGAGGTGGTGTTGGATTACTTTTACCTGGTGGTTTATTAAAATATTCCATAGCTCTAGGAATCACTTCCTCACCTAAAGCGTTCGCAGCTAATTCTTTTATTTTACTATAGTGAAATAGATCATGAAAGAAAGCGTCGTATTCTTCTAACTTTTGCATTTGCATTAAAGTATCTTTGTTCTCTTTATCAACGTAATACACTTCCCCTTCTTTCATTTTAGGAACACAGTCTTTAATATATCTATCAAACTCATTATTTATAAGCTCCATATCAGACTTCGAAAAAAGTTCAGGAATATGATTATAACCATTCTCATCATAAATTTTTTTTAAATCACTTAATTCAGGGGTGTTGGTATTAAAATTCATATTAAATTTTTCTCCTTCATTTCTTTTCGAAGTTTTTCTTGATAAGCATCATGTGCTTCTTGATTTATTTCTGCACTTTCTCCATAATAAATAAATCCCAGTGCTTTTCTAGTTCTTGTTTGAGATTTATTTCCTTCAGCCCAGTGTATTGTTTTAGCATTGTGAATTAAAAAAGTTCCTGGCTCTCCAGGAAAAAAGACTGTATTTTTTTTATCTTCCTCATTTCCAAAATCAGTAATACCTTGAGAAAAACCTAACACATTTGATCTACCATGTGGCCTATATTCAGATTTATGAGAACCTTTTACATAATGAATACATCCATTTTCTTCATCTACTTTTTCTAGAGCCAACCAACAAGTAACGGCATTGTGTTTTTTTAACATAAAGTAATAACCATCCTGATGTGGTGGTGTTGGCTTTCCAATTCCTGGTGGTTTATTAAAAAATTGTAAATTTTTGGGCTCAGCTTTTTCTCGTAAAACTATTTCTGCAACTTCTCTAATAGGGGAATTTTCAATTAATTCTTTAAAGTAATCATCATAAGTAAACATTTGCTGAAGTTGCTTTATAGAAGTTTTGTCATCTTTATTTTCATAAAATATATGATGATCAGGTACATTAGGCGTAACTTCTTTTATGTATCTAGATAATTCAATCTTAATCTCTTCTATTTTATCAATTGAAAATAATGGGTTTATTGCAATATAGCCGTTGTCATCAAATTTAGATTGAAGATTTTGATCATTAAAAGTTGACATAATTTAATAAAATTATGGTAACTGAAATTAAAAAGATAGCTAGTAAAAATTAATTATTTACCATATTTTCTTAATTAAATTATAAATCATAAGAGAATGCAAAAAAAATATAAAAGAGTTTTTTCTATAAACAATGATCTAGGATATAGAAATTATACTGTCAGAGATTTAATAAATTTAAAAGGTAAGAAAAAGCTAACGCAAGTAAGAGTTACAACAGTGGAAGAAGCTGCAGCCGCTGAAGAAGCAGGAATTGATTTATTATTAACTGGACCAGGAAAAGATTTTCCAAATATTAGAAAAGCTGCTTCAAAAACTTTTATAACTGTTGGTGTACCTTTTATTGAGAACCCATCAAAAAGAGAAGCTACAAAAAAAGCATTCGAAATTATTGAGGCTGGTGCTGATTCACTAATGTGTCAAAATTGGAATCTTGAATGGATGGCACATTTAAGTAAATTTAGAATTCCCTTTCAAAGTCATGTTGGTTTTATTCCAAGAAGAACAACATGGATAGGTGGCATTAGATCTTTTGGAAAGACAGCAATTGAAGCTGCAGAATTATTTAGAGATATAAAGGATATTGAGAAAACTGGTGCATGGGGCATAGAAGTAGAACTCGTTCCAGAAAATATTTTAGAAGTTATTACAAAGCACACATCACTTGTTACTATTTCAATTGGTTCGGGAATAGCTGCGGATGCTCAATTTTTATTTGCTGAAGATATATTAGGACAGAGTAAAATAAGTTTTCCAAGACATGCAAAAAAATATAAAAATTTTGATAAAATATTAAGTGATATTCAAAAAGAAAGAATTGATGCTTTCAAAAAGTATAAAACAGAAGTTCAAAAAAATAAATTTCCAACAAAAAAACATACTGTTTCAATTAAAAAAATAGAATTAAATAAATTTAGAAAGTTTCTGCAACAACATTAATTATGAAAAATAAATTCAAAAAAGTTTACTCTCTTGCACATGAAGCTGGTTATAGAAACTATACCGTGAAAGATTTAATAAATTTAAAAGGTAAGAAAAAATTAACACAGATAAATGTTGTATCTCCTGAAGAAGCTGCAGCTGCAGAAGCTGCGGGCATAGATATGATTATTTGTGGGGTAGATCAGTTAAAAGAAATTCGTGAAGCTGCACCCAATACATTTTTAACGTGTGGAATAAAATATACTGAGCATGCTTCCAAAGAAAGTATGATGAAGAAGGTATTTGAATTAATAGAAATTGGTATAGACTCTATACACACCAATTCTTGGAATATAAATTTTATTAAATATTTAAGTGATTTTAATATCCCTTTTCAAGGGCACGTAGGTTTTGTTCCAATGAAATCAACGTGGACAGGGGGTGTGAAACCAGTTGGGAAAAGTTCAGCTGAAGCTATTAAAGTTTATCATGATATAAAAGAATTAGAAAAAATTGGTGCTTGGGCTATAGAGGTCGAATGTGTACCGGAGGATGTTTTAAAAGAAATAACAAAAGACACCAAAGCTTTGACTATTTCCATAGGATCAGGCAGATATGCAGATATTCAATTTTTGTTTGGTGAAGATATTTTGGGATATCACTTCAATTCAATTACAACACCTAGACATGCAAAAAAATATAAAGATTTTAATAAGACATACGAAAAGTTACAAAAGGAAAGGATAGATGCTTTTAAGGAATATCAGAA
Source organism: uncultured Alphaproteobacteria bacterium (assembly GCA_902515745.1). Lineage (GTDB taxonomy): Bacteria > Pseudomonadota > Alphaproteobacteria > HIMB59 > CACPNW01. The sequence goes on from CABXWB010000001.1 coordinate 28,960, forward strand.
GGATGTAGTAAATAAGAAATTTCCATCAAAAAGTAATGTTGTTTTTGCCGAAAAAAAAGAACTAGAAAAATTTAAAAAATTAATGAAAAAAATCTAAATGGAAATTAGTAAATTAGTTAGAAGATTAAATGATAATGAAATATCACAGTATGAAGATAAGGGTTATATCAAAGGTCTGCCTGTATTTTCTCAAGATGGTGTTAAAGATCTTCAAAAACTTTTTTTAGATTTAAGTAATAGACTGCCCGCAGACGTTAACATAAATAAAACTAATATGTGGCATAAAGCGAGTAAAAAATTTTATGATTTAGCACATACGCCGGCTATTCTTGATTATGTGGAGGATCTTTTAGGGCAAAATTTTTTCCTTTGGGGTGGACAATTTTTTTACAAAGCAGCTAAGAGTAAAGGTGTTGTTCCTTGGCATCAAGATTCTCAATATTGGCCTTTAAATCCATCAAACTCTGTTACAGTTTGGTTAGCAGTATATGATACAGATAAATCTAATTCAGCAATGAAAATAGTATCGGAAAGTCATAAAACAAAAAAATTTTTACATAAAGTTAATGACGATAAAAATTATGATTTAAACCAAGAAGTATCTAATGATCAAATTGATAAAGAAAAAATAGTATATATGAATTTAAAAGCTGGTGAAATTTCTCTTCATTCAGATGCTCTTTTACATGGTTCTGATGCAAACCATTCAAATAATCCTAGATGTGGAATTACTTTAAGATATTCTCCTTCAAATGTTAAAGCAGATTTATCAGAGTGGCCTTTTTTTTCTGTTCAAATAGCTAGAGGTGAAACAAATCACTCTTTAAATCCTATTGCTCCTATGCCGAGAGGTGAAGCAACCCCTGTTAAGGGCTTTCAATTTCATCATGAATTTGAAAGTGAGTGGTGAAGAAATTAAATTTTAACTAGTATAAAATAAATGAAAATAATTGATGAAATAATTCTATACGAAAACCCTGATCCTTTACTCGTTAGTAAACAAGGTATTTTTCCAGGTATAGTAAAATTACAGGATAATTCCTTAATTGCATTATTTACTATTGGGCAAGCTTTTGATTCTGCTGATCAAAGAACATTTGTATCAAAAAGTTTTGATGATGGAAGAAGTTGGTCTAAACCAAAACCTTTACATAATCATATATATAAAAATAAGGAAGAATCAGAATCTCTTAAACCCCTATTATTACAAAATAATAAATTGCTGGCAATAGGTTATGCTTTTGTAAGACCAGATAGTTTAACACCAATTGTTAATCCTAATACATTTGAAATACTGCCGCTCAATAATAAAATAAGTATTTCTAATGATAATGGTGAAAGTTGGTCTATGCCAAAAAATTTTAACGTCAATGAAACACCACTTGAAATATCAGGTCCGTGTATTCAATTAAGATCAGGTAGAATATTAGGAGCAGCGCCACCTTTCCATTTAAAAGAGTCAGATCATTCAGGATGGATAATTTATAGTGATGATGAAGGTGAAAATTGGAGTAAACTATCTGAATTTTATAAATCCAAGGAAGGACATATTTCAACTTGGGAATGTCGATTATGTGAAACGAACAGCAAAATTATTGTTATTTTTTGGGCTTATGACAATAAAAATAAAAAAAATCTTAGCAACCATGTTGTAATTTCCGATGATGCTGGAAAAACATTTAATTCTGTAATTGATACTAAAATTAGAGGACAAGCGTCTAATGTAATGTTTTATAAAGATGATATAATTTTTACCATTCATTGTCACAGAGAAAAACCAACAGGATTAATTCTAAGAAAAGTTGATGTAAGAGATAATAAGTTTTCAATTTTAGACGAAATCAATTTGTTTTCTAAAGATGGTTTATCAAGTGATGATACTAACATAAGTAAACAGTTTGGCTCACTTAAGTTTGGTCAACCATCAATACTTCTTTTAAATAATAATGAATTACTAATTTGTTTTTGGTGCATTCATGATAACCAACATATTGTTAAAACATATATCGTAAATATATAGTCACCAGTATGTTCAATCTAATATCTAATGAAAAAGAAAAAATGAAAGTAATTAATTATTATCATTTTTCAACTGCACTACAAATGTGTGCTGTTATAGGAACAGTTGCAGCACCTTTAACATTATATTCTGTAGAATTAGGATTAGATCCAGATAGAATTGGTATTTTAGGTAGTCTCATGGCTTTTTGCCAAGTTTTAGCTTTAATTAGTATCCCTTTAACTCTTTATTTTGGTAGTAAAATTTTATCTATTTGGACTTTATTTAGTAGGTATATCTTTCTTCTAATTTTTTTGATTGCCCCATTTTATCAAGAAAATTTAACACTTGTTTTCTACTTATTATTTTTTGCAATGCTCATGTTTTCAATTTTACGATCATTATCTGAAGCTGCATTTGTTCCTTGGATGCAAGAATTTATACCTAGAGATGTAAGAGGCCGAGTTATTGGTATTAATGGCATTGTGTGTACACCCTTTGCTTTAGTTGCATCATATGGAATAAAAATCTGGCTGGATACTAGAGAGGGTTTAGAGAGATTTTACCCAGTTTTTTTCATAGCAATAATTCTTGGACTAATTTCAGCTTTACTCCTTTTAAAATTAAAAGGAGGAGAAAAGATTAAAGGAAGAGATGATGATCAGGGTTATTTAAAAAATTTGCTTAAAGCAACTAAAGATAAAAATTTTAACTTATTTTTAGTTTCATCAGGAACACAATATTTAGTCATTACAATACTAGCTATTTTCTTAACTCTCTATTTTAAAATTAGAATGAATATTCCAAGTGGAGAATTAATTTTTTCATCAACGTTAATTTTAATTGGAGGGACGTGTAGTGGTTTAGTAGTTGGAAGAGTTACAGATAGTTATGGCTGTCGGGGTATAAGAGTATTATTCCAAAGTTTACAAATTTTATTATTACTTACACTACCATTTATAAATTCTGATACTCCTTACTTGAGTTATGTAATTGGAATAATTTTCTTTCTATTTGGATTTTTAATGTGGGGCAGTGCATCAATAGGTTATATTTTCATGCTAAACTATGTACCAAGTAATAACAAAGAATCATTCATGTCACTTGCTTATAGCTTAGATGGAATAACAGCAGGAGTAACAACAGTGCTAGCTGGTTATCTTGTTGTTTGGTTAGATAATAATGAGATTATTGTTTTTGACAAATTACTTGGCAGCTATGAAGTTTTATTTGTTATTTGTGCATTTGTTATAGCAATATCTATGAATGCTTTTATTCTTATAAGAGAAGAAGGAGCTATGGGAGTTAGAACTTTTTTGAGACAATTAATTTTTTACAGAAAGCAATTACCATAAAATATTATTCAAATTTTAAACGTATCCAATGTAGATCCATTTTTTTATCATTACCCGCATAATAAAAAACTAAAACTTTCCCACTCTGTAAAACATCAGCATAGGGCAATCCAAAACTCCATATATTCATGTCAGCTAATAACCCTCCTAGCTCTTTATTATTTTGCTTAATTTTTTTTTGATTAAAAATTGTTACCTCAGAAATTTCATCAAAATGGGCATTGAGATTATCTGATACTCTTACTTTTATGCTTTGATTTTTAAATCTATCAACCCATGCTAACACTACCTTACCATCCTTTAATAATGCAGGATGAGAAGGTTGATCGGAAATATTTAAATCTTTTGGCTGAGACCATGTTTTACCTTCATCATTACTTATTCTTTGATGAATATTAAGGAAAGTTTTTTTTGCCGAATCATATGTCCATGCAAAAGAGGTAATAGTTCCATTTTTATTTACACCACATCTTAAATCCCAGTTAAAAATTCTTCCAGTTTCATCACCTGCTACTAAATAAGGTTTAGACCATGTTTTTCCATTATCAGAAGAACATATGAAAATATTTTTTTGATACCATTTTGATTCATCATAATAATCTTTATTATTTTCAATACTCATAATTAATTTTCCATTTGGTAATTTCATAATAGGATTTGTAAGACTTGGTGGACCAATGTCTTTAGGTAGCTGAACTTTTCTAAGTTTTGACCACGTATTCCCATTATCATAAGAATCTGCAATTAGAATTTTCATTGGAAGACAGCCTTCAGTATCAGCATTAAATAATTCTTTTCCTGGAATAGAAGTTCGATCAATCCACAAAAATGATGCAATAATATGAGAATCAGAAATTTCAGTTAAATAACAAAGTTTTAGACTGCCTTTAAGATTATCTATTTTAACATTTTTAAAAGGCTCCCAAGGTTCTGACCATTTCTCACCTTCATCATCTGATCGAAAAAACTCTATTCCCTCTAATTCAGAATCTTTATTATTTCCACCTCTTGCAGTGGCAAGAATAGATCCATTACTAAGAGAAACAAATGATGAAAAAGTATAGCATGCTTTATTTGAATCAATTTTTGCAGAACATAAGATGCCTGAAGAATCTATTTTCATTTAATAAAATTTTATTTTTTTTTCTTAGGCCATCCCATTAAAAGTTTGGCATTTTTTTCTTCTTCAATAGCTTTTTCTTTATCTTTAAAAATTTTCACTACGCATTGAGGTTTATTACGATCAATTACATCATAAACTAGATGGTGATCTACTTTATCAATAAGTGGGCCTATCCAACCAGCACAATGATCGCAGTATCTTTTCATAGGCTCTGCATCATTATCCAAAACTTTACTAAGACTTGGACAAACATTCATTCTTAATTCTAATTTTTCGTCATCTAATTTTAAATCCATATCACAGTTTTCTTCAATTCTAATATGATCCCAGTATTCATACATCCCCTTCAAACCTTTTTCTTTGAATAATTCTAAAGTATGTTTTTCTTGATTTTTACTGATTTCCAACCAGTAAGCCTCTAGATGCTCTTCGCCTTGATCTTCGAGAAACTTAAATACTTCGTTATAGAAACGGGTGAAATGATCACTAGGTATCATGCTCTTTTCCTTATAGTTTGTCTGCATGCTGCTTCTCCTAAAATTTCAGTTTTAATTTCGTATGGAGTATCTTCAGCCAGTGCTTCATTTGTTTTAATAGTTTGATCACAAAAGTTAGGTGAAACATTTCCAACCAACTTCCTTACATGCTCATACGCTGTACAACGATTAACTGTTAAAATAATCTCTTCATCATTAATAGAAATATTATAATCAGCATTTTCCCGATCAAAAAAATGTTGCCAATGTTTAGCTAACATTTTGATATTACCATTTTTAATATGATCTTTGATGTCTTTATAAACATCATTACCAACTTTTTTGAAGATATCATTCATAGTATCGATACCATATTTATTAATGATAAACTCAATAGTTGTATTTGTTGCACCGTGAAAATCCATGTGGACATTGCCACCATCATTGTAACGAAGTTTTTGATCTAAATTATTTTTATTCACTTTTATATACAGATTTTCCAGCAATATAGGTTTCACTAATCTCCAAATTATCTTTTTGTAAAAGAATAAAATCGGCTAATTTATTTTTTTCAATACTTCCCATAATATTTTCTAAACCTATTACTCTTGCTGGTACTAAACTTGCAGCAATAGCAACTTGGGATAAAGTTTTTTTTGAAAACTTATAATAATTTTGTAATGCTTCAATAGAAGTTAATGATGATCCTGCTAATAAACCATTATAAGTAGACGCTTTACCTTTCTCTACTGTACACCATCTCCCAGGAAAAAATTCAAACTTAACAGGTACTGGAGAACCAGCACCCTTAACAGAATCTGTTTCTAAGAATACTCTATCAGTTGGTAAGTGAGATAGTAGTTCAACTAATTGAGGATGAACATGAATACCATCACATATAACTCCAAGAGCAATTCGTGTTTCAGCAATTAAAGCATCAGTTAGAGATAATACATGAACACCCGTGTCATCTGGAGGATATGTTGGAAGCGCATCATACATATGAGTGACGGCATCAACACCCCAATCTGCAAATTTAGGAACATCAATTGGATTGGCTCCACTGTGTCCTAAATGAATTGAAATTTTTTCTTTTTTAAGTCTCTTTATAAATTCTTCTGAACCATTCATCTCTGGCGCTAAAGTTAGAGCTTTTAATTTACCTTCGCATGCATCTAATAATTCTTCGGCTAACGGTACAGAAGGATTTCGAAGATTTTTAGGATCATGAGCTCCAGGTAATGCAAAACAAGGTCCTTCTGAATGAATTCCTAAAACACGCGCTCCCTCTTTAGCTTTATCAATGTCATTTGATAGTGCATTTAATAAAGTTTTAGTTTTTTCAGGTGGTAGGCATGGTGTTGACGGTAAAAAACTTGTCACTCCTACTGATGGTAGTATTTTTGAATTATCAACAGTACAATTTTCTTCTGCATGACCATACAAATAATTTAAAAAACCATGTTGCAGAACATCGATCATTCCTGGAAAGATAAAGTTATTCTGACCATCAATTATTTTCCAGTCATCAGAGATATTTTCATTCGGATTTAAAATATCAACAATTTTATCGCTATCAATTAGAAGATCTTTATCTTCTTCCCCATATGGAGTTACTAAAGTAACATTTGTAAATCTTTGTTTGTGTTGCATATATTTAATTTAATATTAAGGTAAAACCTAAAACAACTATAGTGAAAAAACAAGAACTAGGGGAAATAAGATGAAAGACCAATGTGTATGTATAACTGGATCTACACATGGTATAGGATTTGGAATTGCAGAAGCATTTGCTAAAAAAGGAGCAAAAATTGTCATTAATTCTCATGAAAAAGATAATGGCGCTTTAGATAAGCTCAAAAATTTGACAGAGTGTTATTTTGTACAATCAGACCTATCAACAATTGATGGAAATAAAAAACTAATTCAAGAAGCAAAAATTAAACTTGGAAAAATAGATACTCTTATAAATAATGCTGGTACCTTTCAAGACACTGATTTTGAAAATATTAATGAAGAAAAATTTGATAGAACATTTAATCTGAATGTTAGAGGTTACATGTTTACATCTCAAGAATTTGTAAAACAAATTTCAAATGATCAAAATAATAGTAGTATTATTTGTATTGGTTCCTCTAACTCCTTAGCAGCTGAAAAAAACAGCGTCATGTATGATACTTCCAAAGGAGCAGTACTAATGATGGTTAAATCAATGGCTGTAAGTTTAGCATCAAAGAACATACGTGTTAATGGTATTGGTCCAGGCATACTTGAAACACCATTGACTAGTGCAGGTCTTAATAAAGGAAATAATAAAAAAATAATCAGTGCACAAATTCCACTTGGAAGAATTGGGGAGCCATCAGATATTGGTGGAGCAGCTGTATTTTTAGCATCTGAAGATGCAAAATATATTACAGGACAAATGTTATACGTCGATGGTGGAATTTTAGCTAATCAATTAAATTGGGATGAGTCACTTTTATAAAAAAATTTAAAAAAGGAGAGAATATGATTAAAATAATAACCACTGGTGCAAAATCAGTTTTACCTTTTAGCCCAGCAATCAAAGCAGGAGATTTTGTATATGTTTCAGGTCAAGCATCCGTTGATCGAGAAAATGGTTCAGTCATTGAAGGGACATTTGAAGAAGAAATGAGACGTTCAATTGAAAATTTAGAAGTAATTTTAAAAGAAGCAGGTCTGACCTTGGATCATGTTATTAATGTGAAAGGCTACGTAGCTGATCAAAAAGATTTAAAAGAATATAATAAAATTTATCCTGAATATTTTAAGGATCCACTACCGACAAGAAGTACAATTGTAAAAGTGTTGCCTACTTTCTTAAAATTTGAGCTCGATTGTGTTGCTTATGCACCAAATACTAGACAAGAAGGATAATTAAAAATAAGTTAATATTCCATCAAGAACATTATAGTCATCATCAACAACAGGAATAAACTTCCATTTATCAAACGCTGTGCAAGGATGTGAAATACCTGAACAAATCATATCCCCTACCTGCCATTGATGATTATCAGCAAGTTTAACAAAGGCATGCTGATCATTTGTACTAAATATTTCTGCTTCACCAACATCTAAAAAACCTTCACCAGGTCTAAATCTTTTTATAGGTTTTGGTAAACCTGAATCATATGGAGCATCGCGTTTTCCCATAGTTAGAAAAGCAAGATTATTTTCAGGAATAGATTGTACATAGGACCAAATTTCAAGAGCTGGTTGGAGAGATTGATCCCATTGTCTATTGGAATCATTTTTAGCTGTCTCAAGTGCATCTAAGTAAGGTCCATGGTCATGTGTAATATAACATCCACTTCGTAATAGTACTTTAATAGGAACACTGAGTTTAATTTTTGAAAATCTTTCCCCCACAATATCAAAATGAGTTGATCCACCAGCAGTAATTAATAATTCATTGAGATTAGAGTAATAATTTGAAGGAATATCATTAATAATATCCTCAATCTTTGAACAAAAAACATGCACAGCATTTGAACCTTTCATAGCAACAGCCGCTATGCCCTCATAAGAAGATATACCTGCAAAAGTAAAATTCTTTGATGAGTCTTCTCCAATTATATTAACGAGTTTTAAAAAATCTTCTTTTTTACGTATCCCTGTTCTTCCATTTTCTGCACCTATTTCAGGTAATAAATTTATTGGATTGGTTAAATTTTGATCACCAAGATTTTTTTTAATATTTAAAAACTGTTCAATAGAATCAACAAAACAATAAAAAGAAAAATTTTTATTTTGCTTAATATATGATGCTATTGTTTCTAAATGCGATTTACCTAAAAGTTGATTAGCAAGTAAAACTTTATTAATACCAAAATCAAACATAACTTGAATCTGGTTAATGGCACCAGCTGTAATGCCCCATGCACCATGTTTTATCTGCTCAGAAAAAATCTGAGGGGCCATGGTAGTTTTACCATGAGGAGAAATATCTAGATTGTGTTTTTCTAAATAATTAGAAAAAGTTTTTAAGTTATGAAGATAATTTTTTTGTTTTAATACCATTAATGGCATTGGCATATCTTCTTTCAAAATATTCCAATTTTTATTTTTAAGTTCTTTAAGTGGAAATGGCTCACTTGAGCCTGGAATACCTTTAATTCGTCTATCTAAAATAGTATTTTGAATTTCACTCAAATCCATTAAGAATTTATTTTATCAAATGTATTTATAAGCTCCTCTGCATAGTTAGTTAGTCCTATAACGTCAGAACCGATATTTAAGAGATTATATCCCATATCAATATATTCAGAGGCAATGTTTGGTCCACCTGGTGTTGCTGCAATTTTATTATGTTTCCTTGCAAGTTCTGCAACTAGTTTTCTTACTTTAGAAACTTCTGGATGATCCATTTGTCCAGGAACACCTAAAGCTAGTGAATAATCTCCAGGTCCAAAAAATAAACCGTCAACACCTTCCATTTCTGCAATTGCTTCTATATGATCAAATGCTTCTGGTGTTTCAATTTGATAAATTACGAGTCTTTCTTCATTAGATTTTGTTAAATACTCTTCAATATCTAATCTGGCATACTTACCATCATTATTACCACCATCTAAACCTCGGTGTCCTATAGGAGGAAATTTTGTGCTATCTCTAACAAATTTTGCATCTTCATAGTTTTTAATTTGTGGAATTACTAAACCAGCACAATCTATTTCTAATCCTCTAATATAAGAACTATAACTACCTCTAGATACTCGTAAGATTGCATCAACATCATATATTTTAGCAGCATTAACTTGATTCTCTGCTTGAGTGTAATCCAAAGATCCGTGTTCCATATCTAGCCAAATTGCGTCTGGTTGAGCAAGAGAAAAAATTTCGGCAACTTTTGTATCCGAGGTATTACATTTTAAGGTTATTGCTACTTTACCTTCACTTGTAGTTCTTTTGATTCTACTTTCTCTAAAAGTATCAAAAGGTTTTTTGCTTACTTTTGCCATTGTTCTATCATATCTCGTCATAATATTTCTCCCTTTATTTATTTTGCAGTATATCCACCATCAACTGCAATGATTGTTCCTGTTAAGTAAGCGGATGAGTCTGATGCTAAAAAAATAATTGGCCCTTTTAGATCAGTGCTATTAGCCATTCTACCTAACTGAGTTCTTTTGCTATAATTCTCTACAAACCTATCTGGATGTGAAGGAACTTTGAAACCTCCTGGTGCCAAACAATTTACCCGAATGTTATGAGGTCCTAACATACTTGCTGCCCATCTTGTAAAATTGTGCATTCCACCTTTTTCATAAAAGTAGAGAGGTGAAGTAGCAGGTGTGAAATCTGTACCTTCATAATTGCCATTTTCCACACCAACAGTTCCCATCATTGATCCAATATTTATAATAGATCCAGATTTATTTTTTTTCATTCCTTCAGCAAACATATTTGTGATTTTAAATAATGCTGATGCATTTATTCTTAAACTTTTATCAAAGTCATCTAGACTATTGTCCCAACCAAGGCTGCCGTGCTCTCTAGAGACTGCATTATTAATCAAGACATCACATTTTCCACTTTTCTGAATAATATCATTATATAGCTTTTCGATTGAGTCATCCTGAGATAAATCCAATTGTAATGCAGTAACTTTATAACCTCGTTTTGTTTCTTCTTCTGCTACTTGTTGTAAACTTTCAATATTTCGTGACGCTATATATGTATCCGCTCCAGCTTCAGCTAATGCTTCCACTATTTGTCTCCCGTAAAGTCCAGCTCCTCCAGTAACAAGTGCAACTTTACCTTTTAAAGAAAAACTTTCTAACACATTCATCTAATTAACCTCACTTAAATTAATTTTTATTCCACCTTCATCTCTACTCTTTATACCAGCAGCAACAAGTTGCATTAATTCTTTAGTTTCCTCCCATGGAACTGGTTTTACACCTGTTCGTAAATAATGGACGTATGACTCTAATTGTTTTTTAAATGCATAAAAAGTATCATTTGATTTTATTTGTATTCCACTTTTAGTTCCAACTAAAGAAACAAGACCAAAACCTCCAATCATATCAGAGACATTAGCAATATTAATATCAATACCTTTTGAATGATATAAATGAACAATATTTCTATCTTTATCTCCTAGATTTTGTATTGAGGTAAAGCCTGGACCAACAATTGGATATAATGTTTCTAAAGCGTGTATCCCATATTTTTCCCAACTTTTTGCCATAGTGACATTAATGTATCTTAAATCACCTAGTTCGTAAGTTGATTGATGGTATGGCTCGTACTCTTTACAATATCGCATTGCAGAAGAACTAATTATCGGCTTTCCTTCATCAATCCACTGTTGAAAAATTTTTAGATCAGTAAAATTATCGCATAATGGTTTATCAACAAAGATTGGTACATTTGCCTCTACGAATGGTTTACACCTCTCAACATGCTCTGAACCAATATCGGTTGCAACTAAAACTGCATCGACTTGTCCAATCACATCTTTTGGATCTTCAACAATATTTTCAATTTCTGCAACTTTAGCAACAAGTTTTGCATCTTCAGGATTGTCTGTCCATACATGTGAAACTTCTACATCTTTTATACCTAGGGTATTTTTTGGTTGCTTTGAAATGTAATCAATAATTGCTGCATAAGGACATTGTGCTAATGCTTCAGCGTTATATCGACCGTTAATAATTATGCTCCATGAGTAAGGATGTCCATTTCCTTCCGTCATTCCTAGCATTGCTAATTTGATTTTTTTATTTTCTATGGGAAACTGAGTCATTAAATAATATCACTTACCACGCTGTCCAACCACCATCAACTATAAGTGAATGACCCGTCATATAACTTGATGCATCAGATAAAAGAAAAATTGTTGGTTTTGCGGTTTCGATAGGTTTACCAAAACGTTTTAACATTGTAGAATTTTTTAAATTACTCAAAAATTTTTTATTATTGTTTGCAGCCTTAGTTATGTTTGGAAAAGGTCCAGGTACAATTGCATTAATACGAATATTATTTTTACCATAATACGAGGAAAAATATTTTACCATTTGGTTTAGACCAGCTTTTCCAGCACCATATTCAATGGGATTAGGATTAATATTTTTTGGATACATTTCCATTTTTGGTGATACTAATCCATACATTGAAGCAAACATTACGATACTTCCACCTTTTTTCATTTTATTTGCCACACCTCTCATAAGTAAAAAAGAGCCTGTTAAGTTAATTTGATTAGCTTTATTAAATTTTTCTGCAGTTAATTGAGATAATTTATCAGAAGTTGATCCAAATGTTGCGTTAACTAATCCATCTATATATTTAAATTTTTGATATGCTAATTTAATATTTTTAAAAATTGATTCAGGCTCAATCATATTTAAGTTAGAAAATATAATTTTATTTTTAGGATATTTTTTTTGTAATTTTTTTATTACTAATTCAGATCTTTTGATGTCTTGATCAGCTAAAAATATATTTCCTTCCAGTTTCAATATTTCTTCACATAAAACTGAACCAAGATATCCACTACCTCCAGCAATAAAGATATTTTTATTTTTCAAACTAATCATCTTAACTGATTTTAATTATTTTTTTATCTTTCCAAGACGATTTAGCAGCCAATACAACTTTTAAATTTAAATAAGCTTCTTCTAAAGTTGCTAAGTCACAATCCTTACCTTCATAACCATCTAAAAATCTGTTTGCCTGTAATAGAAAATTATTTTGATGTACTTCCATTGGATCTTGGCCTTTCATATAATCTTTTTGATCTTTCCATTCACCACTATCATCGTCAGCAAACATTAAAGTAGAATGATCAAGTTTAATATTACCTTTAGTGCCAATAAACTCATATGTATTAATATTTGGTTTCTGAAATTGATTAACAGTTATATTGGCTAAACATCCATTAGAAAATTTTATATTAATAAGACAAGTATCCTCAGTTTCTGTTCCCTCTAATACTAATCTGTCGTACATACATCCTACCTCTTCAGGAATACCCAATATCCAAATTAATTGATCAATCATATGAGTAGAAGCATCAAGTATGGCTCCGCCTCCAGTTTCTTCTTTTGCATAATAAATAGTTTGATAATCTGGCCTATATTTAGGAAACTCTTGAGAAGAATTAATATAAGCTAATTTAACGTCCCCAATTTTATTATTCATAATTTGATCTTTTAAGGCTCTGGAGACTAAGCTATTTCTTCTAGTATATCCTACACGAACAAATAATTTTTTTTCTCTGACCTCTTCTATAATGTTTTCCAAACCATCAATTTTTGTAGAAAGAGGTTTTTCTACCATAAATGATAGATTATTTTTTATACAAAACTGCATATGTTCCATATGCCAATTAGCTGGCGAACATATTATTGCTAGATTAAATTTTTGATTAACTTCATCAAGAGAATTAAATGTATGTTGAATTTCAAATTCACTATTTAAGTTTTTTTGTTTATTAACATCTGGTTCAACAATAGAAATTTTAGCTCTACTAGTTCCCAAATAACCTTTAATATGTCTTTTACCAATTCCACCTGCTCCAATTATTAAAATATTATAAATCATTATTTATATAAAACTAACTTGACCACTTTATAATAGTATGATGTTATATGAATAAGTAAATTGATAATATAAATAAATTCAAAAAAAAATGACTCTTAATTTTGAAGAATACAAAACGAAACTTTATTCAGCTGTATTAGCTGATACATTAGATAGTTTGGGTTATCATAAACAAACATTAACACCTGGTATCAAATCAATAAAGCCAGATGTAATTATATGTGGGCTTGCGAGAGTTGGTTTGTATATGCCTATTTATCATGATGATGAAAATACAAATGTTTACGAACATGAAATAGCATTGATTGATAGTTTAAAAGAAAGTGAAATTGCTGTTTTATGTTGTCATGGAAATGAAAAGATAGCTCCATGGGGAGAATTATTATCAACTCGAGCAACTTATCTAAAATCAGCAGGTTGTTTAACAGATGGCTGTGTTCGTGATACAAAGATGATAAATGAAATTGGTTTTCCAGTTTTTGCAAAAGGCACTAATCCTGTTGATACAAAATTTAGAGGTAAAATGATGATGGCAGATGTGCCAGGTGAAATAGCAAATGTCTATGTTGAAAGTGGAGATTTGGTATTTGGCGATAATGATGGTGTTGTTATTGTACCATCTAAAGTTATTGATGAAGTAATAAGAAAAGCTCTAGAAAAAGTAAGTAGTGAAAATACTGTTAGAGATGAACTAAAAAAAGGAGATAGTTTAACTGCCGTATTTGAGAAACATAAAATTTTATAATTTTATATTATTATTTTCAGCAACTGCTACCCATAAATTTGGATAAGTTTTAAGAAAAGAATTTTTTGCATTTTCAGCTTTAAGTTTATTTTCAAAAACTGAAAAAATACATGATCCACTACCTGTTAGTCTTGTAAAAATAGTATCTTCTAAATTATCCATCTTATTATAAATAGAATTAAAATCAGGCTCGAGTTTTTTAATTACTTTTTCAAAATCATTCCCGTTATCGTTATCGTTAATTTCTTCAATATCTTCCTCGACATTATAATCAAAATCAGAAGGAATGAATGTGTCGTACATTTTTTTTGTGGAGCAATTAAAATTAGGTTTTGTTATTAAGAAAAAATATTTTGGGAAGACAATATTTGAAATTAAGTCTCCCCTTCCTCTTACCAAACTATCGTGTTGATTAAGAAAAAAAGGAATGTCAGAACCTAAATCTGTATAGTCAAAAATATTTTTTTTATTAATAATTTCTAGATTTTCTAGGATCTTTATTACCGTTGCTGCATTTGAAGATGCCGAGCCCAATCCAGCTTGATAGGGAAAGTTTTTTGTAATTGAAAACGAAATGTTTGGAGGTGAAATATTCAAAAAACTAAATATTTTTTTTATAATACAATCATCAAATATATTATTTTCTGGAGCAAATGCACCCCTGTATTCAATATTGAATTGATTGCTTGGCTTTACCTCTATTTCATCACATAAATCAATACTGGTTATTCCTGTTCTAATATTATGATAATTATCTTCTCTTCGATTTAAAATTTTAAGAAATAAATTTATTTTTGCAGGTGACTTCTCAGTAATACTATTATCCATTAAATTTTTCTAATTTAATTTTAACATCTTCTTCAATTTCATCTTCAGGTTCAGCTAACTCTAGTGCTTGTTGCCAGAAATGAATAGCTTCTCTTTTTCTATTCATAGCATAATAAATATCTCCTAGGTGGTCTAGAGATATTGCTTCACCTGGTGCAATATCTATTACCATTTCCATTAAACGAGCAGCTTCTGAAAGATTATTTTTTTTAAAATGTGCCCAGGCAAGACTGTCAATAATATAGAAACTTTCAGGGTTAGCTTCATACGCTTCTTCTAACATTTGCAAAGAACGATCTAATTTCATTTCTCTTTCAACCCAACCATAAGCGAGATAATTTAAAACATTTGGACTATCAGGTTTTATTTCAAGTGATTTTAAAAAATCTTTTTCTGCTAAATCCCAATCACCTAATTGTTCAAAACATATACCTCTCATATAATATATATTCCAAACGTCGCCTCGGTTTTCTTCAATCATCTGGTTATAAATTGATAAAGCTAAATCATATTTTTTATTGTACCGATAAAAATCACCAAGAATTTTTTTAAGTGAATAATTGTTATTGTTATTTTCTAGAATAGATAAAATTTTATTTTCAGCATCTTCATACGAACTATTATATAAATAATTTATTGCTAAACTACTTTGCGCATCTAAATAATATGGACTTTGTTGACCAATCTTCTCAAAAGTATCTCTTGCCACTTCGAATTGACCAACTTGATCAAATAGTTCAGCCTTAATAATTATTGCTCTTTCATTTTTTGGATCAATTAATTTGGCAAGTGAAGTATAAAATAATAAAAAATTATAATTTAAACGTCTTTGCTCATTGTTTGAAAAAGATGATGCCACAATTTCAACAAGTGAACGACTAATGGTAATACCATCCTTAAGTCTATTATTTGTGTAGAAAATAAAATCTAGTAATTCATTTGGTTGGTCTAAATTATCTCGTAATTCTTTTATCTGATTAAATTTTTTATCTAAAAATAAGGATGAAATTTTAATTATATATGCTTCTTGATTTTTTTTGTTTTTTTCCAAAATTTTATTAGCAATATCTTTAGCTAAATTAATGTCTTCGGTAATAATCGCCGCTATTGCTTTATCAAGTAGTTGATCTTGAGATAGTTTTATTTTATCAGCATTAAAATTCAATAATGTTGCAGGATAGTCATAATTTTTAAAGGCTAGTTGTGAGATTAAAAAGTTAGAACTACTTGTTGCAAAAACATTAGTATTAAAGGAGATAAGAAGACAAATAAAAAACCATTTTTTAATCAAATTAATCATTTTAAATATACTAGAGTTGCACTATGAATAGATAATTGTAATTTTGCATGAATCAATCAAATAAAAAAAATTTAGAATTCATAGTTAATTCTGGGGTAAACTATTTTCTTCAAGATTCTCCAAGAAACTGGTTTGAAAATGAGAAAAAATCTGAATTACCTGATCCCAATATCAATGCTGGGGATAAAAAAAAGAAAATTGATGATGTGATTAAAGACCTAAAAGATCACAAATCTAATCTTCAAAAAACTGCAAAAAATTTAGTTGTCTATGATGGAAATTTAAATGCAAAAGTTATGTTAATTGGTGAGGCTCCAGGAAGAGATGAGGATCAGCAAGGTATTCCATTTGTTGGCAGAGCCGGGCAACTATTAAATAAAATGCTTTTAGCAATTAATTTACAAAGAGAAGACGTCTATATTACTAATGTTGTTAATTGGCGTCCGCCTGATAATAGAACTCCTAATGATGAAGAAATTTTAGAATTTTTGCCATTTTTACAAAGACAAATTGATATTGTTAAGCCGAAATTTATCTTCCTATTAGGAGGTGTTGCAGCAAAAGCAATTTTATCAACACCTCTAGCCCTTGGAAAACTGAGAGGTAAATGGCATGAATACAAATCACTGAATATAGATGGATCAATTCCTACAATAGCTTCCTATCATCCTGCTTTTTTACTTCGATCTCCTCAGTATAAAAAACACTCTTGGGAAGATTTACAAATGCTACAAGAAAAATTGAAAAATGTATCATAAAAAATTTTTAATTTTTTGTTTTTTTGTATTCTTTGTAATTTTTTCAAAACAAATCTATGCTTACCAGCAAGATATAGTCAGCAAATACGATAATATATTCTCATCAAAGGTGCTTAGTGAAGAAGATGTTTATAACTATCAACAAGCATACAAGTTTCAAGAAATATGCAAATGGAAAAGTGCAAACAATTTTATTTTAAAAATTAAAAATAAATCTTTACTAGGACACATTTATGCGCAAAAGTTTTTGCATCCAAATTGTTATCGATCAAAGTATTTAGAACTATATTATTGGCTAAAAAAATATAATGACCACCCACAAGCAAAACAAATTTATAAATTGGCTATTCGAAGAATGCCAGAGGGTTATAAAAGCCCGACGAAACCAAGCATTCCAATTGGAATAGAGTCAGAACAGGTAACCAGTAAAAAGACTAGTAAATATAAAAGTTCTAAAAAACTCTCTAACAATCAAAGAGCAGAAAAAAGAAAATTAATTAACGGAATTAAATCAAGAGTTAACAAAGGATGGCCGACAGGTGCAGTACAATTATTAAATCAAAGAGATGTAGATCTATTATTAGATCAAGTTGAGATAGATCAACAAAAAGAATTAATCGCCAAAGGATATTTCTTAGCAAATAAAAATGACTTAGCAATTCAGTACGCTTCTGAAGCTCTTGTTAATTCTGCAAAAAATGTTCCTTATGCGGCTTGGACTGCTGGTTTATCTTCTTGGAGGCTAAAAAAATATGAAGATGCTGCAAAATATTTTTCTCTCTTTTCGATTAGTTTAAAAGATGATGCGTGGCATCAAACGTCAGGAAGTTTTTGGACAGCTAGATCATATTCAAAACTTGGTCTTTATGATGATATTAATTTTTGGTTAAAAAGAGCATCAAATAATCCAAATAGTTTTTATGGAATGCTAGCATTAGAAATTTTAGGTGTAGATGAAAAAATAGAATGGGTAGAACATACTGATCTAAATAAAAATAATAGTACAATTTTAAATATACCAGCAGGAAAAAGAATACAGACACTAATACAGGTTGGATTTGCTGATGAATTAGAAAAGGAAATTGTGCATATCAATTCCATTTTAAATAGAGAAATAGCAAAGGAGTCTATTCAAATTGCCGAAAATTTTGATCTTGCCTATACACAATTAAAAATAGTCAATAAGCTTGAGAACTTTGGTATGGATGTTCCTACTTACCTCTATTACCCAACTAGTGTTTGGAAGCCACGAGATGGTTTCAAATTAGAAAAAGAATTACTCCACGCCTTTATGCATCAAGAATCTATGTTTAATATAAAAGCTAAAAGTAAAGATGGTGCCATAGGATTGATGCAGGTATTACCTTCGACGGCAAAATTTATCACCAAAAGTAAAGATGTAAAAAGAAGCAATAGCAATATTCTTAAAAATCCAGAAATAAATTTAGAGGTTGGACAAGAATACTTGACGTATCTTCTAGATCTAGAGCAGGTTTCAAGAAATCTTATATTTCTCGCAGCAGCATATAATGGTGGTCCAGGAAATTTACAAAAATGGAAAAATGAAACAAATTATATGCAAGATTCACTCTTTTTTATGGAAAGTATTCCATCAAGAGAAACAAGATGGTTCATAGAAAAGATCTTAACAAAATATTGGATTTACCAAAATAAAAATAATAAAGAAATGCGTTCCCTAAAAATGCTAGCAAATGGAAATGATCCGCTTTATTAATAGGTTATGCCAATTGATACTTCTCTAGATTTTGTTCCGATAAATATTGCTGTTATTACAATTTCAGATTCAAGAACTAAAGAAAACGATATATCTGGAGATACATTAGAAAAGCGAATTACTGATGCTGGTCATACAATGATTAAACGGACAATTATACCAGATGAAGTTTCTCAAATAAAAGATACCTTAGATACAATGTCAAAAGAAAAAGAGATTGATTGCATTATTACAACTGGTGGTACTGGTCTAACAGGAAGAGATACAACACCAGAAGCTGTAAATGCTATTGCAAGTAAACATATTGATGGATTTGGTGAATTATTTCGCCAAGTTAGTTTTGAAAAAATTGGCACATCGGCAATTCAATCACGAGCAGTTGCAGCTTTAATAAATAGTACGTATGTTTTTTGTTTACCCGGATCAACAGGTGCATGCAAAGATGGTTGGGATGAAATTTTACAATATCAATTAGACATTAGACATAAGCCCTGTAATTTTGTTGAAATCATGCCAAGATTAAATGAAAAGTAGTGACTGATTTTTCTATAGAGAAATCAATTGGTGAACCTGTAATTGGTTTAGATGAAGTTGGCAGAGGTCCATTAGCAGGCCCTGTGGTGAGTTGTGGCTGTTATTTTTCTAATTATGATGATTTAGAATCAGAAATACCTATAACTGATTCAAAGAAACATACAGCAAAACAAAGAGAAAAATTATTTTTATTTTTTAAAAAATTACAAAAAGAAAAAAAACTTCAATATTACTTGGGGTATGCGAGTGTCGAAGAAATAGATACAATTAATATTTTGGAAGCAACAAAATTATCTATGAGAAGAGTAATAGATAAATTTAATTTTGAAAATCCACATCTTATTATTGATGGAAACTTTTCATTAAATTATCAAAATGAAAAATCTATAGTAGGCGGAGATAAAAAATCTTTATCAATTGCAAGTGCATCTATTATTGCAAAAGTTCACCGTGATCGACTAATGGGTATACTTAATACTAAGTTTACAGTTTATGATTGGAAAAAAAATGCAGGATATGGAACTAAAAAACATATTGATGCAATACACAAACACGGTGTAACCCAGTTTCACCGAAAATCGTTTGAACCAATCAAATCATTATTAAAAAAATCAATTATCTAAATTTATCCATGCAAAGAATGCATACCAAATATTATAATATTATGCTTCAAAAAGATGCGACAAACATTATATTTATTTTAAGTTTCATCATTCCTCCCATTTGATGAGCTATTCGAGGGGTCTACGGACCCCTTTTTTTATGTTTTTGGCCAAATTTTAAGGTTATCCCTACCTAAAGATTCACCTTGTTGATAACTCAATTGACCTGATTCCATATCTGCTTAAAGATTCTTTTTATCAATTATGAAGAAAAATCAGATCATTTTAGGCGACTCCATCAAGGAAATGAAAAAAATAAAGGATCATTCTGTTGATCTAATTTTTGCTGACCCACCCTACAACCTCCAATTAAAAGATACGCTATACAGACCAGATCAAACAACAGTAGAAGCTGTTACGCAGGATTGGGACAAGTTCAATACATATAAAGAATATGATCAATTTACCAATGCTTGGCTTATTGAATGTAAAAGAATATTAAAAAAAGGTGGCGCTCTTTGGGTCATAGGAAGTTATCATAATATTTTACGTGTAGGTTCCAGGATACAAGATGAAGGTCTATGGATTTTAAATGATATTATATGGCATAAAACAAATCCTATGCCAAATTTTCGGGGGACGCGTTTTACAAATGCCCATGAAACTTTACTTTGGTGTACAACGTCACGTAATGCAAAATATACTTTTAATTATCAAAACTTAAAAGAGCTTAATGAAGGAAAACAAATGCGAAGTGATTGGTATATTCCAATTTGTTCTGGAAAAGAACGATTACGAGAAGACAATAACCAGCGATCACATCCGACACAAAAACCAGAAGCATTACTCTATAGAATTCTCTTAGCATCAACTAATAAAGGTGATGTCGTTCTTGATCCTTTTTCAGGAAGTGGAACAGCAGCAGTTGTTGCTAAAAAATTACAACGAAATTTTATTGGTATTGAAAAAGACAAAGACTACGTTGAGCTCTCTAAAAAAAGATTAAAGGCAACAAAAGTTTTGAAAGGAGATGTAATTGAACTTACCAAAAGTAGACGTGATTTACCTAAAGTACCTTTTGGTGAATTAGTCGAACAAGGTATTATTCCACCAGGTGCTGTGTTAACTGATAAAAAAGAACGTTTTAAAGCTACAGTTAGTATTGATGGTACGTTAAAAATAAAAGATTTATCGGGATCAATTCACCAAATGGGCGCAAAAATGCAAGGTTTACCAAGTTGTAATGGATGGGATTTTTGGCATGTTAAAGATAGATCAAAATCTATTCTTCTTGATGACATACGATCGAATTACCGAAAAGATAAACTTAATTAGTATTTTTTATTGAACGCGCTGATAGATTCTAGGCATATAAACAAATAAAGTAAGTGCTCTTGCAATAAAGAAAATACAAAGTGATAGCCACAATCCTGTATTTCCAAAACTTGCAATTAAGAAGAAAGAGACAACTATATAAATGCTAACAGAGACGATCATGGCATTTCGTAGTTCTGTTGTCTGGGATGCGCCAACAAAGATACCATCAAATTGAAAACAAAAAGAAGCCACAAAAGGAATAATAATAATCCAGTAAGAATAAGAGAAGCTGATCTCTCTTATATTTGGTAAGTCTGTCATTGTGATAATGTAATAATTTTTGCTCAAGAAAAAGATGACACAAATTATTAATCCTGTTGCCGTGCTTAAGATAAAGGAATTTTTTATCACATCATTTAATAATTGTCGGTTTTTTGATCCAATAGAGTATCCAACAATCCCCTCCGTTGAAAAAGCGTATGCATCGAGAACATAGGCAGATAACATAATAAAATTAAGGAGAATTGTATTGGCGGCTACTGTTTCTTCACTAATGGAATTACCAAGATAGGTAAAATATAAGAAAGCAAAAGCAAGAAGAAGGGACCTAATAAATATATTAAGATTAATATTAAAAATAGTTTTAACTTTCTTTGGATCAAATATTTTGTTTGTACTGAATTCTAATTTCGTAATCTTACTAAGTGCAAAAAAAGTATAAAATAAAAAAATAATCGTCGTAAGGGTTGAGGCAAAAAGTGTTCCTAAAGCAACTCCAAAAACATTTAAATTAAAATATAAAACAAAAACTAAACTAAAAATTATATTTGCAATTGAATAAAAACCAACAATGGTGCTTGATGTTTTTGTTTTTTGGAGACCGATGAATAAACCAGTAATGACAAAAATAGTGAGCTCGCCAAAAGTAGAATAAATACGAAGATTAAAATAATCTTTAAAATATCTTTTGGTGTCTGATGATAATTCAAATACTGATAAGGAAATCTGAAAGATATAACTTTGTAAAAGTATTAAGAGTAAAGAAATAATAATGACAAAAGTTATGTTTCTGAGAAAAATATTTACAACCTCTTGATAATCATTTGATCCATCTGCTTGAGCAATCATGCCAACTGTTCCTGATCGTAAAAAACCAAAGCTTCCAAAAAGAATAGAGAAGACACTTGCCGCAATACTGGTAGCAACTAAGTAACTTGCATTGTCTAGATTTCCCATTAAGCCTGTATCAACGATAGCTACAAATGGAATGACTAGATTCGCTAAGAAAATAGGAATAGATAATTTAAAAATATTTTGGATTGATGATCTTGAAGACATGTTAAAGATAAATTTTATATTAGTAAAATTTAATAATAAACTATTTATCTATTGTCTAAAGGATCAAATTAATTACTATCTTTATTTCGAAAATCTTATAATGCTCAAATAAATTAAAAAATGAAAATTGGCAGATACAAATACGAATTTGATTTCTTTAGTTGGATTAAAAAAACAGAACTAGTCGAACTAGAGAGTGTTAATCCAACTGATGATCCTGTTCGTCCAGAACTTGATAACGAATTTCGTACATCAAAGGGCAGAAAAATTTTTGGTCTGAAATATAAGGATGATATTGAAGGAATTGCCTGTTTTGCATTTACAAATGAAATTCCTGCAACGATTAAAGAAATGGATTTGATGAGCGTGAAGGAAGATGAAGCTTCTATTCCAATCGCTTATACAGTGTGGTCTTTTAAAAAAGGGGCTGGAAAGAAAATAATGAAAGAATTACAAAATTATATCAAATCAAAAAACCAATTTGAAAGTATTGTTACTCTTTCTCCTTTAACTCCAGTTGCAACACACTATCATATAAGAAATGGTGCAAGATTAATTAAGATTAATCCTACTACTCAAAATTTTGAATATAAGATTTAATTAATCTGTTACTGTTAATTGAACTCTTGGATAGTATGGTCCAATAACACATAGACCATCAGAATATTCATTAGCTTGTAGGCCTCTTTGAGTTCCAAAAGCTATACTTATTTTTGGTGAAGTAATACCGACAGTATAAGGTGTTGAGAACTTATAAATCATACTAAAAGTATCTTTTGATACTGCAGGATCCTCCATAGCAAGACCGTACTCTGCTGTATCACCTGACACATCTTTATCATAAGATTGATTATCAGTTTTTGATGAGCATGCATCGTTTTGACATAAACTAATATCAGATCCATCGGTTAATATATATAAAGTCTGTTCTTCTGCATTTGTCTCTGCCGCACTTTGTGTTGTTTCACATACTCCTCTCATCCAAGATTTATATTTTCCGATAGTTGAATTAAAAGTTGCATCTGATTCAGTACGACAATAGCAGTTTCCTGTACCATCTGTATCAGCTGGTCCATACCCTTTGATAGTAAAAGTACGAGTCATTGTAGGTTTTGCGTGAGTAAAAGTAGTACCAATAGGTAAACCCGCTGTATCAGCGAATGTACCCACATCTACTCCTGCTGTTACACTTGTAATATCAAATGTTTTACTCCCAGTTCCCACCACCACAGAACCAGTGCATGTAACATCTTCTGCGTCAGATAATGGAGCTCCCGTACATAATTCAAGTTTAGTCATTGTTATTTTGTAACTTGTTGCTGGACCCTCTTCTACAGCAGCTAATATATTATTAGTAAATGATATTAGAAAAATTGGTAATAGTAATTTTATTATAAAATTCATTAATCTAACCTCGCAATTACAACACCTGTTCCTTCTGATTCAATTGCTTGTTTGTTTGTTCTTCTAACAATACTAAGTAATTCAGTACTCATATCAAATTGAACAAATGCTTTTTTACTGACAAATTCTGTGGTAGCAGTAGGTGTTTCTCTTGGTGGATAAATAAAAGTTATTTTTGCAAAGTTATCTGTTCCATTAATATTATTATCATCAAAACCTACTTCTGCTATCAAGTTTGGTGTTAATGCCATTTCTAAACTTAGTTTCTCTCCAGTAGAATCTTTTGAATTTTTTTCTGCTTCCCATCTATAAGATTTACCAATGACATTTACCCATGGTATATATGGAACTTGACCAACAACACTAATATCATAACCATCAAGTGTTCTTTCTGTGAAGTCTCCAACAGTTTTGCCTCCACTTATTGCAGAATAATAATTAGCTAAGGCATCAAAAGCGGATGATCTAAGTTCTACTCCAACACTAGCTCTTGCATTTCCTTTTTCATCATAATCAAAAAAAACGTTTGCTCCTGTCATGGAATTTTTACTATCTGATAATTTTCTGTATCCAACACCAATATTTCCAGCTAATCTGCTATCACCTCTTATTTTGTGATCACTTAATTGTAACTGGATAAATGTTGCATCAACACTGTGGTGTATGGCTATTGGTCTTACAGTAACAATAGAAAACTCAGGCTTGTAATCCTCTCCCATATCAATGCGAACCTGGGTATCACCTTCACCATCTAATATATTTTCTACGGCGTCAGATAATCCAGAGGTAAATCTTTCAACTAGTCCTTGTTTAACTTTTTCTTCATCTCCTGCAAAAACATTAAAAGAAATAACAAAAGTTGTTAAGAATATTACTAAACGCATAATTATTTATAATCTAATATTGAAAAAATATAAGTATTTTTTAAAAATATTTACTTCCACTCTCGAAACCAATTAGTTTCAGCATATTCTGATAACTTATATGTACACCAATAAGAATTTTTTTTTATTTTGTTAAACTTTTTATGATTATATCTTTCTGGCCAATCATCTTCAAAACCATAAGATCCTCCATGAGCCCTACCTGATCTTTCTGCTAAATGACAGACCATAGGCAATGGATCATATGGATCATTAGACGTTGGTGCCATATAAACTGAGTCTTTCAAATCAGGACAACTTTCATCACCGTGTTCATAAATCATTTTACCAAGAATATACTGATTGTTTTCATTACTTAGAACACTAGGGCCACTAACATGGCCGTTTCGATTTCCTTTCGTACATTTCCATGAAAAACCGTTACCATGAAGTAATTCGTGAATTGTAATTTTTATAATATCTTCTCTGGAGCCAGCTCTCTTCATAAATGTATAACCTGAGTGAACACCCATTTGCCCACCATCCCTATGTGTAAAGCTATCAACAAATGAGTAATATAATTTTTTTGGATTATTAAAACCAAGATTTTGAATAAAATAATCTGGATAATTATTATTCCATCCTTTTTTTGTGCCTTTCTTATCAAGTCTTACAAAAGAAATATCTAATTTACCATCTTGCCTATAATCTAATTTATATTTCTGTTTATTGCCGGTTAGCTCAAACATTTTCTGATTCATTTCTTCAATTATTTTTTCCAATTCACCATTAATGTCTAACTCATTGTCTTTTCCATTTATATCAAGCATATAAATAAAATGGATTTGGTAATCATCATTTGTATCTGGTTGGTCTTCAAAAAATCTACCATTTTTAAGATCTGAAGCATTTCCTGAATTAAAGATTAAAACCAGGGTAATTATAAAAATATATTTCATAATATAATTAAATATTAAATTTTTTATTAACTCAACTTAGTTTCAAAAAAATTCCCTTTTTATTTTAAAATATGAACTATTTACTTAACAAATCGATATAAATTAAATATTGTTGGAAATGGCCTACCAGATAAATACTAATTATTCCGTTACTTTTGATGATGTTCTGCTCTCACCAGCGTATTCAGAAATTAAACCAAAAGACGTAGATACTTCTATAACGATTGGGAAAGTAAAATTACATATTCCAATACTCTCTGCTGCAATGGACACAGTGACAGAAAACAAGATGGCTATTAATTTGTCACTAAATGGTGGTCTAGGTGTTATTCACCGTAATATGCCAATTGATAAACAAGCAAGTGAAGTTAAGAAAGTTCATGGCTTTAAAGTTAATTTAAAAAAATTTCAAAAGGCTGTAATTAATTCTAATAAACAGATTGCTGTAGGGGCTGCAATCGGTGTTGAAAATAATGCTTTCTTACGACTATTAGAATTATTAAAAGTTGGTGTAGATATAGTCTTTATTGATGTTGCTCATGCGCACACAAAAACAACTTTACAGTTTATTGAAAAAGCAAAAAAAGTTTTAAAGAAAACCCCTCTCATTGTAGGTAACATCGCAACAAAAAAAGCAGCATCAGATTTAATTAGTGCTGGTGTAGATGCAATTAAAGTAGGTATTGGACCAGGTTCTATTTGCACTACAAGAGTTGTAACGGGTGTTGGTATTCCTCAGCTTTCAGCAGTGATGGATACATTTCAAGTTGCCAAAAAATTTAAAATACCGGTAATTGCAGATGGGGGAGTAAAAACATCCGGTGATATTGCAAAAGCTATAGCGGGCGGAGCAAGTGCTTGCATGATAGGGTCTTTGTTTGCTGGCACTGAAGAATCACCAGGAAAATTATTAACGATTAAAGGTAAAAAATTTAAATCATATAGAGGTATGGGTTCGGTAGGAGCAATGCAAAAAGGATCTTTTGATAGATACTCACAAGAAGAAACAAAAAATGCAAAAAAATTAGTAGCAGAAGGTGTGGAAGGAATGGTTCCATACAAAGGTAAAATAGAAGATGTAGCGTATCAACTTGTTGGTGGTCTAAAATCTTCGATGGGTTATACAGGTCATAAAACAATTAAGAAAATGCAAGGCAATTGTAAATTTGTCTTTATCTCTAAAGCAGGAGCCCGCGAAAGTAATGTCCACGATGTCATTATGTAATAATGTGTCGAATCATTATTGAATTGATACAATAATATATAAATGACATCCACATCAACAAAACATAAGGTAGCAATCGTGATGGGTAGTAAATCTGATTATGCTACTATGAAAAATTGTGAAAAAATTTTAAAATTACTAAAAGTTAAATTTGAAACTAAAATTGTTTCTGCACACCGCACACCAGAAAGAATGTTTAAATTTGCCAAAGAGGCTGAAGAAAATAATATTTCTGTCATCATTGCCGGAGCTGGCGGTTCTGCGCATTTACCAGGAATGATTGCATCATTAACAACTATACCTGTAATCGGTGTACCAGTAGAAAGTCGTAAATTAAAAGGATTGGATAGTTTATTATCAATAGTACAAATGCCAAAAGGGATTCCTGTTGGAAGTGTTGCAATTGGTGAGGATGGGGCAATAAATGCGGGTTTATATGCAGCATCTATTATTGCTCTTTCAAATAAAGATCTAAAGAAAAATTTAAAAAATTATCGAAGTAAACAATCAAAAGCTGTTAAACAAAAACCATAAGTCATGAATACACCCACACTTGGCATTATCGGTGGTGGACAATTAGGAAGTCTCTTAGCAGATGCTGCAAAAAAAATAGATATTAAAACTGTCATATTGAGTGATGATCCTGATGCGCCTGCAAAACACTTTGCTACTAAATTTATGTTTGGTCAGTATGATGATGATACAACAATCAATAATTTTATTAATGAAGTTGATCTTGTTACATATGAATTTGAAAATATACCCTTTACAATATTAAAAAAAATTAATGAAAAGAAAAAAGTTTTACCAAAACCAGAAATTAATCAACTCATTCAACACCGAGAAACAGAAAAAAATTTTCTAAATGACAATAATATAACAACAACAAAATATATGACTGTTAAAAATGAAAAAGATTTAAATGAAAATCTAGACTTGCTTCCTGGTTTGTTAAAAACTACAACTTTAGGATACGATGGTAAAGGTCAGTATAAATTAAATACTGTAGATGATATTACGAACGAGATTGATTTTACAAAAGAATATATCTTAGAAAAACTCATTCATCTTAAAAAAGAAATTTCGGTAGTAATTACACGTTATGATCAAAATAGTTATGAGATCTATGATCCTATTGAGAATGTTCATGAAGAACAAATTTTAAAATATTCAACAATACCAAGTGATATTCCTGATAATATACGAACAAAATCAATTGAGTGGGCAAAACAAGTTGTAGAAAAACTAGATTATATTGGAACTTTATGTGTAGAATTTTTTATTGATGCTGATGATAATTTATATGTGAATGAAATTGCTCCTCGTGTTCATAATTCTGGGCATCTTACAATGAACTCTCATAATATTAGTCAATTTGAAAATCATGTACGAGCGGTATGCGGTCTAGAAAAGATTAAGACAAAAAAATTGTATAATGCCAAAATGATTAATTTAATTGGTGATGATATTACACCGTATCGAAATAAAACATTTAAGAATAACGAATTTTTTTACGACTATTTAAAAACAGAAATTAAAAATAAAAGAAAAATGGGTCATATAACGATTATTGAAAAATAATTTATTAACTTTAATTAAATTGATTGGTTAACTTTGTTACTAATTGATATTTATTGGCAACATTGACTAAATCTTCTCCTTCACGAAAAGATTGTTTATCTAATTGTTTGGTTGGATCTCCTCCTGGCCATATTCGCCAACTATCATTATCAATTACATCAGATAAAACTAAAGAATTATCTGATACTTTAAAACCAAGTTCAAACTTAATATCTACTAAATTTATAGGACCATCAATTGTGTTAATATTTTTCCATTTGTCTTCAATGAGCTCGAAACTTGGAAGGATAATTGCATTAATAGCTATTTCTAATTCCTGATCAGACAATAATTTTTTAGTCTTCATCAAGCTTTTGCTTGTAATAGGTTGTTTGGCAGAAAATAATTCCCATTCTTCTCCAGTTTTTACAAAAGGATCCGTAAATACACCCTCTTCCCATTTTCCATCTTTTAAAAATTGTCTTCTCGCTTCATTCTCATCCATTTGAATGGGTTCTGCAACATGAGGAGGCATAACAACAGCTTGTTTATGAAATATTTCCCAAACTAAGTTTTCAAATTGATGAGGATTACTTTTATCTTTTGCAAATTGAGTGTTTCTACTCAAATAACTACCCCATGCATAACGTCTCACTACAAATTCTAAAGGAAGCATATTACAATTGTAACTTAAAAGACTATTTGGCGAATCTTGCTCAATAAATGATGTTGCAATACCTGCCTTGGTTAGCATACTAAAAACATTACTTGTTTGTTTTGTCTTTTGAATTCCAATATCTTTAACTTCCTCTTTCTTCGCAGCATCTCCTCCTGTTAAAAAATCTTTAGTTACTATTCGAATGATATTTAGATCATTTGTTTTCTCAATAATTTTTGTTTTTCCTTCAACTAAAAATGAATTACTCATCAATATATCTCCATCCAATATCTTTTCGATAATATCCTTCATTCCAATTAATTTGATTGATCACTTCATGAATATTTTCTCTAATAGTTTTTAAATCTTTACCCGTACTAGAGATATTTAATACACGTCCACCATTAGAGAGCCATTTGTTTTCTTTAAGCATTGTTCCTGCATGAAACAGATACTCATCTTTTGTTAAAGAAAGATTTTCCAAATTATTAATAGATGTCAATTTTTTGTAATCCTCAGGATAACCATTAGCAGCCATCACTACTGTCATGGCATAATCATTTTTCCACTTAATTTTTTCTATTTTATTTAAAGTGCCTTTTGCTGAGGCATGAAGTAATTCTAATAAATCTGTTTCTAATAGTGGGATGATTGCTTGCGTTTCCGGATCACCAAAACGAACATTAATTTCGAGTAAATTTGGACCCTTATCCGTTAAAATTAATCCTGCATAAAACATTCCTTGATACTTGATGCCTTGTTCAGCAAGATGTTGAACAATAGGCTCAACAAATGTTTTGGATAATTCATTCATTTTATTTGATGAAATAGAAGGAACAGGTGTGTAGGCTCCCATACCACCAGTGTTTAGCCCTTTTTCTCCTTCTAAGATTTTTTTATGATCTTGTGCTGTAGTAAGTGGTAACACAAATCCATTTTTATCAACAAGTGAAAATAAACTTACCTCTTCACCAACTAAAAACTCTTCAATAACAACAACTGAACCAGCATCACCAAAAGAATTATCTTTAAAACATTTAATCAGTGCATCTTTTGCATCCTCCTTTGTTTGACAAATAATGACTCCTTTTCCCGCTGCTAAACCATCAGCTTTAATAACAAGAGGATAGGATTGGTTTTGACAAAAATTTAAGCCGTCATCATAGTTGTCAAATACGTCATAAGCAGCTGTTGCAATATTTAATTTTTTACAAATATCTTTTGTAAACTTTTTTGATTTTTCTAGCTCAGCTCCCATCTGATCAGGACCAAAAACTAATATAGAATTGTTCATTAAGAGGTTTGATAAACCTTTAGTTAAAGGTAACTCGGGACCAATCACCACAAGATCAATTTTACTTTCTGCACAAAATTGAAGAATAGCATTTTGATCATTAACATCTGTATTTATCGATGAAGCAATTTTACTGATAGCATCACTACCTGGGATGCAATATAAATTAGAACAATTTCGAGATCGTTTTATACCATAACATAGAGCGTGCTCCCTTCCACCATTACCTATTACAAGTACATTCATGAAAAAAAATAATTCATTTATTAGTTATTTGAAGCAAGACTTAAAAATGATAGTTTTTTTAAACTTTCATCATTCAAGTAATCTAAAGGTCTGACTGGATATTCTCCTGTAAAATAATGATCAGTAAATTGAGGATTATCATTATCTCTCCCATCATAACCAAGAGCTTGATACAGACCATCTAATGATAAAAATTTTAATGATTTAGCTCCAATATATTTACACATTTCCTCTAAATTTTTGTTTGCTGCCAATAATTCATCTTGCGTAGGAGTATCAACTCCATAAAAATCGGGATATTTAATGGCTGGTGAAGCAATACGCATATGCACTTCTTTTGCTCCAAAATCATAGAGCATTTTTATTATCTTAGTTGATGTTGTTCCTCTAACCAGTGAGTCGTCAATTAAAACAACTTTCTTATTTTTAATAGAACTTTGGTTAGGATTAAGTTTTAACTTTACACCTAAACTTCTAATTTGCTGAGTTGGTTCAATAAATGTCCTACCCACATAATGATTTCGTATTAATCCTAACTCAAAAGGAATGCCAGATTCTTGACTAAAGCCAAGTGCAGCAGGAACACCAGAGTCTGGAACTGGTACAACTACATCAGGTTTAATATCAGTTTCTTTTGCTAAGTACGTTCCTAGATTTTTTCTGTATTCATAGGCAGTTTTGTTTTTTAAAATACTATCTGGTCGCGAAAAATAAATATATTCAAAAACACATGGTTTAATTTGTTTTTTTGGGAATGGTCTTCTACTCTCAACTTTATTATCTTTAATTATTACAACTTCACCATTTTCAATTTCGCGAATAAATTTTGCACCAATAATATCTAAAGCGCAAGTTTCAGAAGCAAGGATAAATGCATTTTTAAATTTACCTAAAACAAGTGGGCGAATACCTAAAGGATCTCTTGCGCCAATCAGTATACCATTAGCAACAATTGATAAAGCATAACCACCTTGAATTTGCATTAAAGCATCAATGATTTTATTTAGAATATCTCTCTTTTTTGAACGAGCAACAAGTTGAACAATAGTTTCAGTATCTGATGTTGTTTGAAATATTGCCCCTTCACGTACCATTTGCTCACGAAGCAAAAGTGCGTTTGTTAAATTACCATTGTGAGCAATACTAATCGCTCCTCCATGAAGGTCCGCATAAAAAGGTTGTATGTTTCTTATAGTCTCACCACCTGTTGTCGAATAACGATTGTGCCCGATTGCAATTTTTCCTTTTAATTTTTCTAGTGATTGTTTTTTTGTAAAATTATCTCCAACCAATCCAAATTTTCTTTCTGAATGATAAGAGTTGCCATCATAACTTACAATACCACAACCTTCTTGACCACGATGCTGTAAGGCATGTAAACCAAGAGCTGTTAAGGCTGCAGCATCTTTAGTTCCACTTATTCCAAAAACACCACACTCCTCATTAAATCTGGGAACATGAGATTGTCTTACCTCGAATTTTTTTAAGAATTTTTGTCGATTTTTCATCTTACTGTTGTCTTGT
Source organism: uncultured Alphaproteobacteria bacterium (assembly GCA_902515745.1). Classification (GTDB taxonomy): domain Bacteria; phylum Pseudomonadota; class Alphaproteobacteria; order HIMB59; genus CACPNW01. The sequence goes on from CABXWB010000001.1 coordinate 61,377, forward strand.
TAAAAGTGTTTTTGCAACCATCTGTAATGCTCTAGGATAAACCTTATGCTCTTCTATCAATATTTTCTTTGAGAGTGATTCGGTATTATCTTTCTTCAAAATTGTTACTTTTTTTTGCAATATAATCTTTCCAGAGTCAATTTTAGCACTTACATAATGAACACTACAGCCAGAATATCTCGCTTTAGCCTTTATGGCCTGATCCTGAGCATTTAAGCCTTTGAAAGCTGGAAGATAGGATGGATGAATATTGATTAATCGTGATCGCCACTGCCTCACAAATTTTGAGTCTAAAACTTGCATAAAACCAGCTAAGCAAATGATATCTATATTTTTTAGATACTTTTTGACTTTGTTTTCAAAATTTTTTCTTGGTATGAAATGTGTAAATGGAATTTTATTTTTTTTAGCAATAGTTAAACCTTTTGCTTTGGACTGATTGGATACGACTAATTGAACCTCTACTAAACTTTGTTTTTTAAATGATGAATATATTAGTGATTCTAAATTTGAACCTCTTCCCGATATGAAAATAGCAACTTGTAATTTTTTCAACTAATTGTGCACCTTGATGATTTGTTAACTTCTATTTTCCCAATTTCAAAAATATCTAAATTTTCATCTTTAATTAATTGCTCAAATTCTTTGTAATTATTTTTTGAAATAGTCATTATCAAACCTAATCCACAATTAAAGGTCTTCAACATTTCTTTATCTGAAATGTTAGCTAAACTTTGAAACCATTGGAAAATTTCTTCATCACAAATAAATTTTTTATCAATCCTTACTGATAAATGTTCAGATAGCATTCTTGGTGCATTACCAATAATACCTCCTCCTGTTATATGCGAAATACCATTGATAAAATTTGATGTTAAAATTTTTTTTAAAAAAGGAAAATATAGTTTTGTTGGAGCCATTAAGGCTGCTGCATTTGTTTCGTAAGATGATTTAAATTCTGTTTTTTTATATAGATCTATATTTTTATCTCTTAAAACTTTTCGAATGAGAGAATATCCATTTGAATGAAAGCCCGAAGATCTAATCCCATATATAAGATCATCTTCTTTCATGACATCTCTTTTAGGTAGAATTTTTTTTCTCTCTACTGCACCAACACAAAATCCAGCAAAATCAAAATCATCTTTTTTATAGAGCCCAGGCATCTCTGCTGTTTCACCACCAATAAGAGAGCAATTGTTTATCTTGCAAGCTTCAGTGATGCTTTTCATAATTTTTAAAAAAGAATTTTTATCAATTTTGGAAGAAGCATAGTAATCTAAAAAAAATAATGGCTCTGCACCGTGGCAAAGAATGTCATTAAGGCACATACCAACGAGATCATGACCCAAACCATCTAAAATGTCAGTTTCAATCCCTAGTAATATTTTTGTACCTATGCCATCTGTTCCAGACACCAATAAAGGGTCTTCATATCCACAATTTTTAAGATCAAAAATCCCACCAAATCCGCCAATTTTATCAAAATTTCCGTTTCTGTTTGTTGATTTACTTAGATCAGAAATATCTTCAACAAGGGCATCTGTATTTTCTATATCAACACCTGCTTCTTTATATGTTGTCATATTTAATTAGTTTTAAACGAATCGTTAACGAGTAAACTATTAATATAGTAAATTAAGTTGATTCGTACTCATAATGACAAATACAATTCAAATTCTCTCGATTGTGAAGACAGGGAAAGAAAGTTCACTACAAAAAGAACATAATAATAAATCCATCAAAATTATAGATGGATATTTCTTTTCGACAAATCTTGATGATCAAAAGTTTACTAAAATAAGTAAACTTATTTCTAATGACGTTTCTCAAACAATATTAACAAAAAAAAATGTAAATAAGGTTTTATCTAGTTATAGTAATTTTAACTGGGTTGTAGAAATAAAATTTTTACCAGGTGTAACTGATAATATTGCTACAACTGTAAAAGAAATAATCAAAGATAATCTTAAAAGTAGTTTTAAAAGCTTTGAACTTGGTTCAACAAAAATTATTTTAATAAAAGGAAGAAAAGAAGATATTACCAAAATATCTAAAAATGAAGCAAATCCCTTAATTCAAACAATTAAGATTTATTCATTTAAAAAATATTTAAATAATTTTAAAAAAAATCAATTTAAAATAGAAAAGGTAAAATTACCGAAAAAAAAATATAGTAAAAAAGAAATTAATTTAGATATTTCTGATCATCAACTCAGTCTTATTGGTAAACTAGGTATTGAAGAAAATGATAAATCTAGAAGGGGAACACTTGGCTTAGATCTAGAATCTTTAAAAGCCATAAGAAATTATTTTTCTACTATAAAACGTAAACCAACAGATGTAGAAATTGAAACATTAGCACAGACGTGGTCCGAGCACTGTAAGCACAAAATATTTTCAGCTAAAATTGATGATATTCAAGAAGGTATATTTAAAAAATACATTAAAGGTGCAACTGAAAAAATTATTCAATTAAGAAAAGATAATTTTTGTGTTTCTCTTTTTACGGATAATGCCGGCGGAATAGAATTTAATAAAGATTGGATTATTTGTCATAAAGTTGAAACACATAATACGCCTTCAGCCTTAGATCCATTTGGCGGTGCAATCACAGGAATTGTTGGTGTTAATAGGGATTGTCTTGGATTTGGAAAGGGAGCAAAACCTATAGCTAATACGTATGCATATTATTTAGCAGACCCAAATAAAAATTATCGATTGTATCGTCAAAAAAATAATAAGGATCCAATGCTTCCAGCAAATTTTATTGCTAAAGGTATTATCAGTGGTGTTAGAGTTGGAGGAAATTGTTCAGGTATCCCCACCCCTCAAGGTAATGTGTATTTTGATAATCGGTTTGCGGGAAAGCCTCTTGTGTTTTGTGGAACAGTTGGGATCATTCCAAAAAAAATAAAAGGAAAATTATCACATAAGAAGAAAGCTAATCCAGGAGATATTATACTAATGGCTGGAGGTAGAGTGGGAAAAGATGGTATTCACGGTGCAACATTTTCATCGGAAGAGTTAGATCCTAATAGTCCAGTTTCTGCTGTACAAATTGGTGATCCAATAACACAAAAGAAAATGTCTGATGTCATCATTAGAGAATTGCGTGATGAAAATCTTTACTCAAGCATAACAGATAATGGAGCGGGAGGATTATCATCATCAATTGGAGAAATGGCAAAAGAGAGCGGTGGTTTTATAGTTAATCTTGAAAAGATTCCCCTCAAATATAATGGTTTATATCCTTGGGAGATTTGGGTTTCTGAATCACAAGAAAGAATGACACTAGCGGTACCTCCGAAGAATGTAAAAAAAGTTATTAAGAGATTTAATGCAAGAGGTGTGGAAGCAACAATAATTGGTAAGTTTATTAAAAAAGAAAAAGCCATAGTAAAATACAATAAAATTGAAATTCTCAATTTAGATATGGAATTTCTTCATGAAGGTTATCCTAAATTAAATTTAAAAACATCTTTTCCAAAAATTAAAAAAGAAAAGAAAAAAATAATTAAAAAAAGTTCCATGATAGATAAATTACTTAAACTTCTTTCTAGTCCAAATATTGTATCAAAAGAATTTATAGCCACGCAATATGATCACGAAGTACAAGCAACCTCCATTATAAAACCATTACAAGGCGAAGGCAGAGTTTTTGGAAATGCTACTGCTATTAAACCTCTATTTAATGATGAAAAATCAATAGCTCTTTCTCAAGCTGCATATCCTCAGTACGCCGAAACAAATCCTTATGATATGGCTGGGTGCTCTATTGATACAGCATATAAAAATTTAATTGTAAGTGGTGCCAACTCAAAAAAAATTGCAATTCTTGATAACTTTTGTTGGTGCAGCTCAGATGAACCTGATCGCTTATATCAATTGAAAGAAGCAGCAAAAGCTTGTTATGATTATGCAGTTGCTTACCAAACACCTTTTATTTCAGGAAAAGATAGTATGTTTAATGATTTTAAAGGTTTTGATAAAACTGGAAAATCAGTAAAAATTTCAATACCACCAACATTGCTTATTTCTTCTATTGGAGTGGTAGATAAAATTTCACACTTAACAAAAATAACACCCGATGATGGAGATATACTTTTAGTTTTAGGAGCTACCCGTAATGAATTACAGGATAGTGTTTATTCCAAAACTATAGGTTATGAAAAATCAAAAAATCCAGTTGTAAATAGCAAGGATGCACTTCGCACATATAAAAATTTTGAAAAAGCTAATAAACTCAGAATTATAAATTCTGCAATTGGAATAGATTTGGGTGGACTTGGAATTGCAATTACAAAGATGGCAATTGCTTCAAAGAAAGGTTTAACCATTGATTTAAAACTTAAAAATAAAATCTCAGTTGACCAATTTTTATTTTCTGAAACACAAAGCAGAATTCTTGTTTCTCTTAAAAAAAATAAGTTAGCCAAATTTAAAAAAATATTTCGTACTTCTGATTATACAATCATTGGTAAATGTACTGGTTCAAATGTAATTGAGTTTAAAGATAATAAAAAAATTATAAGAAGTAAAATTTCCGATTTTGCAAAGTCATACAAACAAAAAATTAAAGGGTTATGAACGTATTAGTCTTATCAGGTTATGGTATTAATTGTGAAAATGAAACACTGCATTCATTCGAAGTAGTAGGATTTAAAGGAAAAATTGTTCATATTAATGATCTGATTCAAAATCCTAAACAACTTAATAATTATCAAGTATTCGCTATACCTGGTGGTTTTTCGTATGGCGATGATACGGGTTCTGGAAATGCAATGGCAAAAAAAATTATGACCAATTTGTATGATCAACTAATAGATTTTTCACTAAAAGATAGATTAATTATAGGCATTTGTAATGGATGCCAGATATTAATTAATCTTGGTTTAATTCCAAGCCTAAATAAAAAAGATCCAGAAGTAGCAATGATTGAAAATAAATCTGGTAGCTATGAGTGTAGATGGGTTGATATAAAAGTAAGTAATAATAAATCACCATGGCTAAAAAATATTAGCATCATGAACTTACCTGTTGCACATCAGGAGGGGCAATTCATGATACCTATTAATCTACTAAAAAGTGTCAAAGCTAATAACCTTATTGGTTTGCAATACATTAATCATCATAAAAAATTAGCAAAAGGTCAATTTCCCTTTAATCCTAATGGATCTAAAGATGATATAGCTGCATTAACAAATCAAAATGGGAATATTCTTGCAATGATGCCTCACCCAGAAAGAGCATTTTATCATTATCATATTCCTAATTGGCAAAATACTACCTCAAAAAAATTTGGTGATGGATATAAAATTTTTATGAATGCAAAAAAATTCTTTGCATAATTTATACTGCTATATCTACTATTTTTTTCATAACAGTTGGCATTCTAGAACTAGAATAAGATGATTTCTTTATCCAATTACTTTTTGATAATTTTGCTTTTTTAACATTTCCATAAAAAATTTCTGTTTCTAAATCAAAATGACTAAATGAATATTCAAATGAACCTTTAGATTGTAATTTTGTTTTTATTTTTTGTATGTATCGATCAGTAGTTAATAATTTTTTATTTTTAACCCAGACATCATTTGGTACTTCAAGCATGGAGGCCAACATTCCTTTATTTGGTCTACTTCGCACAAGGATTTCATTCTTTTCATTCACAATTACATAAGCTCTTGTATACTTTATGGGCTTAATAGTTTTCTTTTTTAGTTTTAAAGGAATTTTATGCTGTAAATTTTTTTTATATGATTGGCAAAACTTATTAATTCCACAAATATTACATTTAGGGTTTCTCGGAAGACAAATCTCTGATCCGTAATCCATAAAAGACTGAATTAAATTTGAAGAGTATTTATCTGAGATAAATTTTTTTCCCAAATCTTTAAGTTTATTTTTTACTTTATTAATTGGTTTATCGATAGCATGTAACCTAACCAAAATTCTCTCAATATTAGCATCAAGTGGCATAACTGATTGATTGAATCCTATTCCAAGAATTGCTTTTGCTGTGTAATCTCCAATGCCAGGAAGTTGGATGAGTTCATCATATGTTTGTGGTATGTTATTTTTAAAATTTTTATGAATTAATTTTGCAGACTTTAATAAATTTCTAGCTCTTGAGTAATAACCAAGGCCAGACCAGAACTTTAAAATATTTGGCTCTGAAGTTTGCGCTAATTTATTTAGTGAAGGCCATTTTAAAATAAAATCATTAAATTTATTTTTTACAGTATTTACTGTTGTTTGTTGGAGCATATACTCACTGACAAACACAAAGTATGGATCAGGTGAATTTAGATTTTTTTTCTTCCGCCACGGTAAATTTCTGGCATTCATGGAGTACCATTGAAGCAAAAACTTTATTACTTGTTTTTCGTGTTTAAACATATTGCTTTCATATTTAGGTACTATAAATTATTTATGCATATGAACAAAAAAAATATAAAGCAAAAAAGAACATTTGTTCCACAATCTATTGGCGATACTCTGAGGAAGGTTAATAGAAAATTTTCCTCTAAATATAATCGTACAGAATTTATAATTAACTCCAAATGGCCGGAAATTGCTGGTAGTTATTTTAAAGAATATTCAGAACCATTAAATGTTTCAAGGGTGCGTGATTTTGAAAATGATTTAGGTGAAACAGTATATAAAAATTATCTAAACGTGAGTGTTACCCCAGCCGCAGCCATTGAATTTCAACACTTTAAAGACACTATAATTGAAAAAATTAATACTTATTTTGGCTATAAAGCTATAGTAGACTTGAGAATTCATCAAAATTACATACCTAAATATACTCATATGAAACAAAGCAAGAAAAAACAAATAAACAAAGATGATATAAAATTTGTTGAAGAAAAAGTTAAAGAATTTCAAAATTCCGATTTGAAAAAATCACTATTAAATCTAGGTAATAAAATTACAACTGAGGACAAATAATGAAAATCAAAATTTTATTTATTTCTATTATACTATCACTACTTTTTATTAGTGCCAAAGCAGCTGAAAACTCGATACTAGAAGTTAAAGATAATGATTTTTATATTGGAGAAGAAAATGCTCCAATCACAATTATAGAATATGCTTCAATGTCTTGTAGTCACTGTGCAGATTTTCATAATGATACTCTGGCAGAGTTAAAAAAAGAGTTTATTGATACTGGTAAAGTTAAGTTTATTTTTCGTGATTTTCCCTTCAATTATCCAGCTCTTGCTGGAAGCATGATTTTAAGATGTGTGCCAGATGAGGTAAGATACGATTATATGAATGGACTTTATAAGCTTCAAAATAGTTGGGTTAAAAGAGATCATTCCAAAACAAGATCTGAGTTATATAAGATTATGCAAAGTGGTGGTATGCAACAAGAAGATTTTGATGCATGTTTAAGTAATGCGGATTTAGAGAATCAATTACTCGAAGGTGTAATGCAAGTACAAAGAGAATATAAGATAGATTCCACACCTTCATTCATTGTTAATGGAGTTTTGTATTCTGGGAATAAAAATATAAAAGAGTTTAGACAAATCATTGATAAAATATTATCACAATAGTTGATGATTAATTTTAGGACCCTTAAAGTCAAAGGCTTTAAGTCTTTTGTAGAACCAACAGAAATTTTGATTGAAAATGGTTTGACAGGAATTGTGGGTCCAAATGGATGTGGTAAATCCAATCTCGTTGAAGCTTTTAGGTTCGTTATGGGTGAACTTTCTCCAAAACAAATGAGAGGAAGCGAACTAGATGATGTTATATTCAATGGTACAGATGATAGACCAGCATGGGATATTGCAGAGGTTTCCATAGATTTAGATAACAAAGCAAGAAAAGCGCCAAGTATTTTTAATGAAAGTGATACCATTGAAGTTACCAGAAGAATATGGCGAGGTGAGGGATCCGAATATAGAGTAAACGGAAAAGAAGTTCGGTTGAAAGATGTTCAATTATTATTCGCTGACGCTGCAACTGGAGCTAGATCGACCTCAATGGTGAGCCAAGGTAGAGTTGGCGCTATTATCGCTGCTAAACCTGAGCAAAGAAGAACATTACTCGAAGAAGCTGCAGGAATTACTGGTCTTCATTCAAGACGGCACGAAGCTGAATTACGATTAAATGCTACTGAAAATAACTTAGAGCGTGTAAAGGACGTATTAAAAGCACAAGACGAACAACTTACAATATTAAAGAAACAATCTAAACAAGCTGAAAGATACAAATACATTCAAAAAGTTATTACTAAAGCAAGGGCAAGATTATTTTATAAGAAATGGATTGATGAAAAAGATAAATTAAAAAATGCCAATGAAAAAATTCAGTCTGAAACGAATGTTGTCAATGACCAAACACAAATTGTAGCACAAATAAATGTTGAATTTGAAAAAGTTCAAGAAAGTCTTCCAAACCTTAGACTTCAAGAAAGTAAGATTGCAGCTGAGCTGCAGAAATATTCAATTAGTTTAGAAAATCAAGAAAAAGAAATTGAAAGAGCAAATATTGCAGTAGATGAAACAAAAGTCCGTATAGAGCAAATTAAAAATGATATTGATAGAGAGAAGTTTTTATTCGAAGATGCAAAACAAAATCTTGAAAGAGTACAGGAAGAAAAATCAATTTTGTTAAAACAACAAGGTGATCTTTTTATTCAAACTGATGATGATTTAAATACTGAAAATGGTACTAATAAAAAAAATAATAATCCAATAATAGATTATCTAGACTTTGAAGATGGTCTTGAACAAGCAATTGCTGCAGTTTTTTCAGATGAGTTAATTGCATCTATTGATGAAGAACAAAGTATTTTTTGGAGAAAATTGGATGTGGAAGATTCTTCCTTTAATTCAGAAATTTCAAAATTTTCCTCTCTCATCAAAGCTCCAGATAATTTGAAAAAGAAGTTAGAATTTGTTGGATTAATTGAAAATAAAGAAAATGTTTTAGAAATTCAAAAAAACTTAAAACCAGGACAAATATTAGTTAGCAAACTAGGAGAAATTTGGAGATGGGATGGATATGTATCTAAAGGTAAACAAAATAATTCTACTAAAGCTATATTAGAGCAACTAAAAAATAGAAGAATAAAGCAATTAAGTGCTGAAGAAAAACAATGGAATGATATTTCTGCAAAAGCAAATCAAAGAATAGAAGAATTAAATTCAAGGCAAAGTTCCTTAATTGATGAATTATCAAATCTCCAATCCGTTCCTGAAGATGTATCAAGTGAAAAATTAAAAATACAAAAATTGATTGATGAAAATAAGAATTCTTACGAGCAAATAGCTGAACAACTTCGTCAAACTGAGCAAAATTCAAATGAAATCAATAAGAAATTAAAACTAGAGGAAATTAAATTAAATGAATTGAGAGAAGAGAGAATTAGAACTGAAGGTCAAATTAATACAATTAATGAAGCAATAAAAATATTATCTACTCAAGTAAAAGAAAGATTGAGTGTAGATCTAGAAGAACTTTACAATATTGGAGAAATCAATCCAAATAAAGTCTTAGGCGAGACTGATGATTTAGAAAAAAAGTTAGAGAGATTAATTGGCGAGCAAGAACGTTTAGGAGGTGTTAATCTTCTCGCAGAACAAGAGTCAAAAGATTTAGAAGAAAAAGTTAATACGATAAAGAAAGATCAAAGCGACCTTTTAAGTGCAATTGCAAAACTAAGAGAAGCAATTGACTCACTTAATACAGAAGGTAGACAACGCTTACTTGCTGCATATGGAATAGTAAATGAAAATTTTCAAAAGTTATTTACCAGGTTGTTTGGTGGTGGAAAAGCTTATCTAAAGTTTACAGATGAGTCAGATCCTCTTCAAGCTGGTTTAGAAATATTTGCAAGTCCTCCTGGAAAAAAATTACAAAATCTAAATTTACTTTCTGGAGGTGAGCAAGCTCTTACAGCCTTATCATTATTATTTGCTGTATTTTTATCCAACCCAGCTCCAATTTGTGTACTTGATGAGGTTGACGCTCCATTAGATGATACTAATGTTGATAGATTTTGTTCATTAGTAGAGGAAATAGCTAAAACTTCTTCAACAAAATTCTTAGTAATAACTCACCATAGAATGACAATGGCAAGAGTAAATAGATTATTTGGTGTTACTATGCCTGAGAAAGGTGTATCACAATTAGTTTCCGTTGATCTTGAAAAAGCAATTGAGATAAAAGAGCAAGACGCTACAAATGAATTATAAAAATAAAAATTTAGAAGAATTAGGTAAAAAAATTGATGATTTAGATAATCAAAATAAAGAACCTAATATTAAAAAAAAAGAAAGTGGTGCGGGATTTGGTTTTAAAATTAGTACAGAAATTATAGCTGCACTAGTTGTTGGAGTTGGAATTGGGCTTATTGTGGATAATTACTTTAATACGAAACCAATAGGCTTAATTATTTTCTTCATATTTGGCGCATTAGCTGGATTTTTGAACGTTTATCGTGTAATGCGTCGCATTGAAAAGCAAAGGTAATTTTAATATTCAATATCAATTATGGCCGCAAAAGATAGTCCTCTAAAACAGTTCGAAATAGATCCAATATCTAATATTGAACTTGGTGGTTATAACATTTCCTTCACAAACTCATCTTTAGCAATGCTAATTACTGTTTTAGTGATTACTCTATTTTTAACTTTAACAGTGAACACAAGATCAATTATCCCTTCTAGGATGCAGCTTATCTCAGAGCTTATGTATAATTTTATTGCTCAGTTACTATCAGATACAGTTGGAGATAATGGAAAAAGATATTTCCCATTTGTTTTCTCTTTATTCATGTTTGTACTAATTGGAAATATGGTTGGAATGGTACCATATCAATTTACTTTCACGAGTCACATCATTGTTACATTTGCATTAGCAGCAGTGGTATTTATTGGCGTAACTATTCTTGGATTTATTAACCATGGCATTAAATTTTTTACTTTCTTCTATATACCAGGTGTGCCTTTTTACATGCATCCACTGCTTATTCCCATTGAGGTAATTTCTTATTTATCAAGACCTATAAGTTTATCAGTTAGATTATTTGCAAACATGCTGGCTGGTCACACACTACTAAAAGTATTTGCAGGTTTTGTAGTTTCAATGCCGTTTTTTACAGGAGTTTTTCCTTTAGCTTTTATTGTAGCTTTAACAGGATTAGAAATTTTAATTGCTTTTTTGCAAGCATATGTGTTTGCAATACTGACGTGTTTATATATTAACGATGCTTATCATTTACATTAATTTAAAATAGGAGGACTTATGGAAATTGAAGCAGCAAAAGTAATCGGGGCGGGTTTAGCCGTTATCGGTGTTATTGGATCAGGTATTGGAATTGGGAATATTTTCTCATCTTTTATTCAAGCAGTTGGGAGAAATCCAGCAGCAAGAGGTGAAGTTTTTACAATGACAATGTTAGGTTTCGCATTAGTTGAAGCGATTGCACTTTTCGCGCTAGTTATTGCGTTAGTTATTTTGTTTGGATAGAACACAATAATTAATTAATGCCTCAATTAAATCCAGAGTTTTTTGTTTCACAGCTCTTTTGGTTAGCTGTATTTTTTACTTTTCTATTGGTATTTTTATGGAGGGTATCTCTTCCAAGAATAGCTACAGTTTTAGAGAAAAGACAAAATAAAATAGATGAGAATTTATCTTCAGCAAAAGAGCTTCAAGAACAGGCAATGGAAATTGAAAAAAAAATTAATGATCAAATCAATAAGGCTAAACTAGAAACAGATGAGAAAATTAAAGAAACAATCAATGCTTTACAACAAGATGTCTCTTCTCATCTTTCTTCACTTGATAAAGATTTAGAAAAAAAAGTTTCTGATGCAGAAAAAGAAATTTTAAAAAGCAAAGATAATCAAATGAAAAATATTAACAATGAAATAGCTAATATTACAAAACTGACTGTTGGTAAAATTACAGATATAGAATTGTCAGACAATGAAATTAATAAAGTTATTGAATCACATAAAGGTACTTTTAACTAATGTTTTCTGATCCTCAATTTTGGGTTGCGGTATCTTTTATTCTATTTATTGCAGCTATTTTTAATCCAGTAAGAAAAATACTTACCTCTAGTTTGGATGCTCAAATAAAAGATATAAAAAATAAAATAGATGAAGTTGAGAATTTAAAAAATGAAGCTCAAAAAGCTCTTGATGATTTAAAAGAAAGAGAAACTAAAGTAGAAAAGGAAATACAAAATCTTAATTTGGAATCTGAAAAAAGAATAGCTGAACTGAAAGATATATCTACCTCTAAATTAACTGACCAAATTGAAAAAAGAAAAATATTGGCTGAAAATAAGATTGAACAATTAGTAAGAGATACCAATAACTTCATAAAAAATTATATTTCAAGAGTTGCGATAGAGGCTACGAGAAATATTCTACTTCAAAATCTCAGCAAGGATAAAAAGTCTGAATTAATTGAAGAATCTATTACAGAATTTAACTCTGTTTTAAAGAACTAGAACTATATTTAGTTAATCCAAAATTTGCCTACAATATTAATAAATTAATATTAAAAGATTTCAAAAACTATAGTATTATTAAGAAATCAAAATTAATATTAGCAAATTTAGATGACAAAAAAACTTAATATCTTTCTTGCAGGACCTCGAGGATTTTGTGCAGGAGTAGATAGGGCTATAGAAATGGTTAAAGGTGCTTTAAAAAAATACGGAGCACCAGTATATGTTCGTCATGAAATAGTTCATAATAAATTTGTTGTAGAAAATCTTAAGTCGCAAGGAGCTATATTTGTAGAAGAACTAAATGAAATTCAAGATAAAAGCAGGCCGGTTATATTTTCTGCACACGGTGTTCCAAAAGCAGTCCCAGAGGAAGCATTAAGTTTAAATTTAGTATATTATGATGCAACATGTCCGCTTGTTAGCAAAATCCATAAAGAAGTTGAAAATTTTGATAAAAAAAATCTGCCAGTAATTTTAATTGGTCATAGAAATCATCCTGAAGTTATTGGAACTATGGGCCAAACAGATAAAAAAATTCATTTAGTAGAAAAAGTTGAAGATGTAAAAAAATTACCTTTTAACCAAAATGATGAGATTGCATATGTTACTCAGACAACGCTATCAGTAGATGATACTAAAGATATAATAAAAGAGATAAAATTACATTTTAGTAATGTCATAGAACCAAAAAAAAATGATATTTGTTATGCAACAACAAATAGACAAGAAGCAGTCAAAAAAATAGCGAATCAATGTGATTATTTTTTGGTAATTGGTGCAAGTAACTCATCAAATTCCCTAAGATTAGTAGAAGTAGCAAAAAATTATGGATCAAAAAAAGCTATTTTAGTAGAAGATGTAGATTCCTTAAATTTAAATATTTTTCAAGAATCTGAAAATATAGGAATAACAGCAAGTGCATCATCGCCAGAAGTACTTGTTAAAAAACTTCTAGATAATTTGAAAAGAAATTTTGAAATACATATAAATGAAGGATCTTTCCAAAAAGAAGATGTATTTTTTAAAGTGCCACAAAAACTAAACGTATAGAAGATGGCAGTCTTTACTAAATTATTTAAAGAAGATATTGAAAACTTTATTTCTGAGTACTCAATTGGAAATTTAGATAGCTTTGAAGAAATTGTAGATGGGATAGAGAACTCAAATTTTAAAATTTTTTGTAATAATCAACCATATATTTTAACAATTTTTGAAAAAAGAGTAACTGAGCAAGAATTACCTTTTTTTATTAATTTAAAAAATTTTTTAAATAAAAATAAATTTAAATGTCCAAAAGCTATCTCTGATAAAAATGGAAAAATTTTAAAAAGAATAAAAAATAAAACAGCTGTTATTATATCTTTTCTAGAAGGTAAAAGTATTGAAATTCCAAACTTAAAAATATGTAGAGAAGTTGGAAAGATGGTTGCTAATTTACACAATCTTACTATAAATTTTGATGAAAAAAGAACTAACAGTTTAGATTTAAAGGATTGGAAAGAAATTTATAGAAAGTGCCTTAATAATAACTCTGAAAAGTTTAATGAAACAATGAATTTGTTAAAAAATGAAATAGAATATTTAGAAAATTATTGGCCAACAAACATTCCTTGCGGTGTCATACACGCTGATTTGTTTAGAGATAATATTTTTTTTAAAGATGAAAAAATTTCTGGAGTAATAGATTTCTATTTTTCATGTTATTATTTTTATGTGTACGATTTAGCTATAGTTATTAATGATTGGTGCTTTGATGAAGATGGACAAAACTTTCACAAAGATAACTGCTTGAGTATTCTTGAGGAATATCAAAAACTCAGAGTATTAAGTGATCTTGAGAAGAAATCATTAAATATTTTATTAAGAGCTGCAGCTGTTAGAATATTATGTACAAGAGTACACGACTATATTTTTCATCCACCTAATGTAGTCGTTGTTAAAAAAGATCCATTTGAATATTTTAATATTTTAAAATGGCATCAACAGAATAATATTTTTGAATAATGATTAATATTTATACGGATGGTGCATGTTCTGGGAACCCTGGTATAGGTGGATGGGGGGTTGTGATATTAGATAATAACAAAGAAATTTTATTAAATGGTGGTGATCAACAAACTACTAATAATAAAATGGAACTTACAGCAGCAATAAAAGCACTGGAATATTTTGAGATAAAAAAAGAATTAATCATTTATACCGATAGCAAATATGTAAAGGATGGCATCGAATCATGGATTACAAATTGGAAAAAAAATGGATGGAAAACATCAGCAAAAAAAATAGTGAAAAATAAAGAATTATGGATGCAATTAGATAATCTAATAAATAAACATATTGTAACATGGAAGTGGGTTAAGGGTCACGCAGGTTTCGAATTTAATGAGAAAGCTGATGAACTGGCAAGGAAATATATTGAAAGTAATATTTAGTTTATTTTTTATATTTCTGTATTTTAAACAGAGTTTAGCTAATGATTTATGGTCTATTGATAAAAATGTTTCTAGTATAGAATTTGAAGTCTCAGTTTTGTTTGCAAATAATGTAATTGGTAAATTTAATGAATTTGATGGTTTTGTTTCTTTAGATTTATCAAATCAAAATAACAATAAGGCTCTTATAAATGTAAGAATTGATAGTTTAGATATAAATTACAAACGGTATAAAGATTTAGTGCTTAGTGAAGTTTTTTTTGATGCTAAAAAATTTCCTTTAGGTCTTATTGACACAAATAATTTCAAATTTAATTATGAAGATAATAAAATTAATTTGATAGGTGAGTTAACAATAAAAGGTAAAAGTCAAAATATTCCTATTGATGTTGAAGTAATAAAATTAGCTAGTGAGTTGGTTCAGGTAAAAAGTGAAATATCTTTTTACAGAAATGAGTTTGAAATTGGCACTGGTAATTGGAAAAACACGACAATTCTCAAAGATAAAATAAAGATAAAAGCAAATATATTTCTTTTTAAAGAATAATTTATAATTTAAAAAATAATTACTAAAAATTCAAATTTTGAGCAATTTTATTATTACTTTTATATAAATCTTTCCAAATAGAGTATCTCTGTAATAAAAGATCTATGTTATCTTCATTAGGCTTATAAGTTTTACTTATTTTTATTTCACTAACAATATTTTCTTTATTATCATTTGTATCATCCTGATACATGGCTAATCTCGCTACACCAAGTGCAGCACCAAATTCACTTTGTTCGCAAACACTTAATTTTCTATTTAATAGTGATGCGAGCAATTCAATCCAAAAAGAACTTTTTGAACCTCCTCCAACCATAAAAATGTTATCAAAGTTATTGTTAACTTTCAAAATAGAATTTACTCCATCTAGTATTCCAAAACTGACACCTTCAATTACTGCATACTGTAAATCTGTTGCATTTGTGGTTGTTTTTATAGAGTGGAATGAACCTCTAATATGTGGATCATTATGTGGAGTTCTTTCTCCAGATAAATAAGGCAAAAAAAAAGAAGAATTTTTTATTGAATTACTATCTTTATAAAAGCTCTCTATATTTTTAAGTGTTTCAGCAATTGAAGTATTGGTAATAGAACAAATCCAATCTAAACAATTACTTGCACTTAACATAACAGACATTAGGTGCCATTTATTCGGTAAACAATGACAAAATGAGTGAACTGCATCACCTGTATTACTCAAAAAATTATCAGTTGGAGTAAAAAAAACCCCTGAAGTGCCAAGAGATATAAAAGATTGATTTGTATTCGTTATACCCATACCAGTAGCTGCAGCTGCATTATCGCCCGCTCCTCCAACAACTTTTACATTATAATTAAAACCAAATTTCTCTTTTAATTTTTTTTTTAAAAAACCAGTCTGTTGATTTCCTTCCACTAGATCTGGCATATGTTTTTCTTCTAAATATGAACAAGATAAAAGTTGATGAGACCATTTTCTTTTTTGAATATCTAACCATAATGTCCCAGAGGCGTCTGACATTTCTGAAAAAAATTCACCGGTAAGAACAAATCGTAAATAATCTTTAGGAAGTAAAACTTTGAAAATTTTTTTAAAATTATCTATCTCATTATTTTTTATCCAATTTATTTTTGGTGCAGTAAAACCAGGCATAGTAATATTTCCTGAAATTGATCGTACTTCAAAATTTTGTTTTTCAAATTCTTCACATTCTTGATATGATCTTGTATCATTCCAAAGAATACATGGTCGAATAACTTTTCCATCCTTGTCTATTAAAGTAGCCCCATGCATATGACCAGATAAGCCAATAGAAATAGTTTGAGAAAATTCTTTTGGTTTTTTTAACTTTAAAATCTCCAAGCATTCCATTGTTGAATCAATCCATTCTTGTGGATTTTGTTCACTAAAACCATCTTTAGGAGATTGTACAGTAAGATTTGAATTAGCAGATGCAAGAATACTTTGATTTTGGTCTATTAAAATCATTTTGATTGATGAAGTTCCAAGATCAATTCCAATAAACATGGAGTAAATTTATAACATTAATTTTTTAATTAATACAAAGAAATTAAAACTACTTATAAGAATATCTAAATATAAATACTCCAGATGATACAATAATAATTGCTCCAATAATCGTAAATATATCTGGGACTTCTCCATATACTAATAAACCAAAAATTATCCCCCATACAATTATGGTGTAATTATAAGGTGCTAAAATACTTGCTGGTGTAACACTCAATGCCTTAATTTGTAAAAATAAACCAGTACAAAAAAAGATACCCAAAAAAATAAAAAAAATAAAAGAAAACGAATGTAGGGGTTGCCAGAAAAAAAGTGATAGTACAAATGTAATAATTGCACCTATGAGACCATTGTAGAACAACATAGTTTCATTGTTATCATACTTAGCATTTAATCTTGTTGCTATTTGAAATAGTGAATAAAAAAAAGCAGCACATAATGGAATAATTAGATAAGGATTAAATATAGTCAGTCCAGGTCGCATGATTAGAATAACTCCACAAAAACTAACACCAATTGCTAGCCAGGTGGTTGTATTTATTTTTTCTTTTAATATAAAATAAGAAAAAACTAAAACTAGAACAGGGGCTAAAGAACCTACGGTATGAGCATCTGCTAGAGCTAAATGCCTAAAAGATAAAACAAAAAAACAAGATTCACATACAGATAAAATACATCTAGTTATTTGGATCTTGTAATTGTTTGAAAGATAAAATTTTTTAACTTTATTTTTTTTGGCAATAAAAAAAGAAAAGATAAAACAGAAAGTAAATTTAACAAATAATAATACAAAAACAGAGTGATACTGAACTGCTGTTTTTTGAATTGTATCTAAGATACCAAAAGATAAATAAGTTAAAAGGGTTAAAATTATTCCATAGGTATATGGATTTGATTTCATTTTCATTAAAGATTTTTAAAGATATTATTGTAAAAATCTTTTTTAATATTCTTATCAGCATCTAAAATTTGCATCATTAAAACAGCTGACAAATTATTTTTTGGATCTGCCAAAAAATAAGTAGCGGCATAGCCTGACCATCCAAATTCTCCAACTGGACCAAACTTATTTTGAGAAGTATTATTCATTAACACTCTAAATCCTAAACCCCAACCATATCCATCTAGATCATTTTCATAATCTGCATCTTTATTTGTATTAATTGATATGATTTCAATTGGAAATAACTCTTTATTTAAAGAATTATTTCGCATTAATTCTAAACTTTGAGAATTAATAAGCTCTTTTCCATTTTTATTTTTACCATCGATAAGCATTGTAGCAAATTTTTCATAATCTTCAGCTTTAGAAAACAAACCATGGCCTCCTCTGGAATAATTTTTATTATTTGTTGGGTACCCGTATAATATTAACTTTCTTTTATCGTAATTTAAATTTGTTAGTTTTAATTTATCACTATTATATTCAAATGTTTCAACTAACTGACTATTACTATTTTCATCAATATAAAAATTTGTATTATTCATTTCTAAAGGTAAAAAAATATTTTCGTTTAAAACATCAAAAATTTTATCTTTTGTTACAACTTCTATAATTCTCGCTAAAACATCTATAGATATAGAATAATGCCATTTTGAACCAGGTTCATATAACAGAGGTAATTCAGAAATTTTACTAATCTCTTCTTCCAAACTTGAAGATGCAGAATGAAATAAACTTCTATCCTCATATTCTTGAGCTAAAAAATTATCGCAACTGTTATATGTAAAGCCTGCTGTATGTTGTAAAAGTTGTCTAACAGTAGGTTTGTTTTCTAGAGAAGTTGTATTTTTTAAGTTGCTCTCAATACTACTAATTTTTTTTAAATTTTTAAAATCAGATAAATGTTTATCTATAGTATCATCAAGAGATAAGAAATTTTTTTCAATTAATTGCATTGCTGCAAAACCAATAATTGGCTTTGTCATTGACCAAATTCTATAATATGAATTTTTATTGAGCTTATTTTTTAATTCCAAATCTTTGTAACCAATTACTTCATGATAAATATTATTTTTATGATTTATTATCCATTCAGCTCCATTACATCTTCCTGCATCAATATGTTTTTGAAAATCTAATTTAATATTATCCATAAATGGGTTAGATTAGACTCTTTATCTTTTCTATTAGCTCTAAATTAATTTGTCTTGGGCCTTTATCTTGCCTATTAGTATGTCTTCGTTGTCCAGGTAAACGCACATCGTCTAAAGATGTCATTTGTTCAAAAAATTTCTCAGCATGTTCATGCCAATTTTTTCCTGCAATAAGCTCTGGAGATAAGGCCAAAATAAATTCACCGCCCCTTGCAGGACCTCCGTCATTATTGTCTTCTTCTTTAGCTTCAAAACTAAATAAATCTCCTACTAGACCTGCAGCTAATAACTCAATCATCATTGCTATTGCAGAACCTTTGTAGTCGCCAAATGTTAAAAGGACTCCCCCATTTGCAATTTCAGAGGGATTATCAGTTTTTTCTCCATCTTTATTTAAGCCTGTTCCAAATGGAACTTTATGACCATCACGTGCTGCAACCTGAACTTCTCCCATCGCCATTGTTGAAGTAGCCATATCATAGACTACAGGGGTATTATTTTTTCTTGGCCAAGCAAAGGATATTGGATTTGTTCCAAATAATGGTTTTTTTGCACCAGCTGGGGCAACGCTTGGTTTATAAGCTGTACAAGCAATTCCAACTAAGTTGTTTTCAGCCAATGCTTCAGTTTCATGCCATAATGCTGCAAAGTGGTGTGTATTAGTTATAGTTAAAACACCAACACCATGTTTATTTGTCGTTTTTATCAATTCAGGCAAACCAACTTTTATTCCTACAGGAGCAAAGCCATAATCTCCCTCTACACGAATTGCATTCTGTGTAAGATAAGTATTTGAAGGTCGCGAAACTCCATTTGCTTTTTTACTTTTTAAAGAAGCTACATAACCAGGAATACGAAACAATCCATGAGAAACACTTCCATCTCTTTCAGCATGTGAAACTGTTGTTGCTACAGAATCAGCATTGAAATGATCACATCCATGGGCTGATAGTGCTTTATATGCTAAATCATATACATTTTCTAATTCTAATGGTGTGGTATTCATTTACTTTTATTGAATAATTAATATTATTGATTAATGGATAGAGGATTATTGGACAATTTAAAAGATATTTTAGAAGAAAGAATATCATTTTCAGAAAGTGTAAGAAATAATCATGCAAAAGGTGAAGATGCCTATGATCCTGTTCTACCTAGGGCAGTTTTGTTTCCAAAAAACAACGAAGAACTTTCAAAAATATTAAAAATTTGTAATGAATTTAAAGTACCAGTAACTGCGTATGGTACTGGTACATCTTTAGAAGGTCATGTTGTTGGAAATGATGAAGGTTTTACAATTTCAATGGAAAATTTCAACAAAGTTATTTCTATTAATGAGGCGGACTTTGATTGTCGTGTACAAGCAAATGTCTCACGTGAACAACTAAATGAAACTTTAAAAGATAAAGGAGTTTTTTTCCCAATAGATCCAGGTGCAAATGCTTCTCTTGGAGGTATGGCAGCTTGTTCTGCTTCAGGAACAATGGCAGTAAGATATGGAACGATGCGAACTACTGTGCTTGGTTTAACTGTCGTAATGGCAAATGGCGATATAATTAAAACAGGAAGTAGGGCAAAAAAAACTTCCGCAGGATACAATTTAACAAACCTGTTTGTTGGTTCAGAAGGAACACTTGGGATTATTACTGAGGTTCATCTAAGGTTATCACCTATACCTGAAAGTATTATGAGTGCTGTTTGTCAATTTCCGGATCTAGACTCTGCTGTTTTAACAGCACAAGAAATAATTCAGTATGGTGTGCCAATTGCAAGAGTAGAATTATTAAATAAAGATCAAATGGATATAAGTATTAAATATTCAAAGTTAGAAAATTTAGAAAGTTTGCCTACACTATTCTATGAGTTCCATGGGAGTGAAATTTCAAATAAAGAATCGATTGATGTAGTGGAAGAAATTTCAAAAAATAATAATGGCAGTGAATTTAAGTGGGCAGCAAACACAGAAGAAAGAAACAAGATCTGGAAAGCAAGGCATAATGTATATTATTCAGTAAAAGCTGAGGGAGATAACATTAGAGTGTATGTCACTGATGTTTGTGTACCTATTTCAAACATTGTGGAATGTATTAAATTTGCAGAAACAGAACTTAGAGAAACTGGATTAAAGGCACCAATGGTTGGTCATGTAGGGGATGGAAACTTTCATGTATCTGTTGTTTACGATCCTAGTAAAGAAAATGAATATAAATATATTAGAGCATTTAGTAATAAATTAATTGATAAAGCACTAGAAATGGATGGAACTATAACAGGCGAGCACGGTATAGGTCTTCAAAAGAAAGAGTATTTATTAAAACAACATCGAGATAATATTCCACTAATGAAATTGATAAAGAAAAGTTTTGATCCAAACAATATTTTAAATCCTGGTAAAGTTTTTGATGTATAAATTAAATAATGAGTTTGAAATAAATTATAACAAAGAAATTATCCCAAAAAAATTAAATCCAGATTTAGATAAAAAATTAGAAAAAGAGGTCAATTTTTTTCTTAAATGGGGCTATCTTATTATTGATAAAGCTCTAACAGATAACCAAATTGTACTCTTAAGAAAAACTTTTAATAAAACTTTTAAAAAACTTAAAGGAAAAGAACATATAGATTATAATTTATTTGAATATGATAAAAACTTCTTATTTTTGCTTGATAATAAACCCGTAATAAAAAGAATTTCTGCAATTCTAGGTAACTGTATTCAACTTCATAGCGCTTCAGCAAGACTATCAAGTCCTGGATCAAAAAATCAAAATTGGCATAGAGATGGGCATTGGCCTGTTGATCCAAATGGAACACCAATTGGAAGTATTCCTGGTCAAATTAATTGTGGTTATTATCTAGATCTCTTAACTGAACAAAATGGTCCGATAGCAATTGTTCCAGGAAGTCAAAAAGCTTTATTTAAACCGCCAAAAAAAGATTTTGAATTTCCAGATCAAAAAATAATATATGCAAAACCTGGGCAAGCCATAATATTTAATGGATGGATATATCATAGAGGTTTAGGTAATAAATCAAAGTCTAATAGAAGAGTGTGTTTAATATGCTATCAAAATTCATGGATGAAATCGCGAGAAACATTTGATGGGCCAATTATTTCAAAAATAAAAAAAAGTGGAAGTAGTTTACAAAAATTACTTTTAGGATCAGTTAATAAATGGTGAAGTAAACTATATTCTTTCTAATTTTTCACTTTTCAGAGATTTATACATCGCTTCAAGTATTTTCACAGTTTTTAGAGCAAGATCTCCATTTGAATGATTCGTTACGTTTTTATTTAAACATATATCTACAAATGTATTCAATGCTTCTTTAGTGCCATAAGCATATGCACCATCACCCTCTTTAATTTTATGTTCAATAATATTTTCATCATTTAATCTTACAAAAAGTCTTTCTCTTTTTATTTCCATATCTAAATATAAAGTACCAATAGTTCCATGAATTGTAATATAAAAAGTTCCTCCAAAATTTTTAGGCACAAAAGCACTACCAGAAAATGATCCAGTTGCTCCATTGGCAAATTTCATTGATATCGCATTGGTATAATCAACTTTTGTTGGCGATGGAACTGAAAGACAAAATATACATTCTGGGTCAAGATTAGTAATTTTTAATATACCTGCAAACATATGCGATAATTGTCCCCAACCATAACCACCAGCTTTTTCAGGATCTGACCAAGTTGATGCATGAGGTTGAAAAGTATGATTATCTGATTCACTTAAAGGTATACCCTGAAATAAATCTGTTAAAGAAGAAGAAAAAGCTGCGTCTATATGCTTAATTTCTCCAATTAAACCATTTGAAATTATATCTTCTGCTTGTGACATAAAAGTTTTAAAATTAAAACCATTAGGAATTAAAATTTGCTTATTATTTTTTTTAGCAAGTTCAATTAATATTTCTGCATCTTTAACATTCGTCGTCATAGGTTTTTCAATCATTACATGACATTTTTTTTCAAGAGCTGCTTTGGCATTTTCAAAATGAGCGTGATGTGGAGAAGAAATAATTACCCCATCCAAATCAGATAATTGAAGCATTTCCTTGTAATTTGTTGATGCAAATTTAAATCCAAATTTTTCCTTAACAAATTTTAATTGATCTTCTTCGAGTTTACATACACTTGTTAATTCTACTTCACTTCTTTCTAATAAATGTGGAATGTGGTTTTCAGTTGCCCACCATCCAGCACCTATTACCCCAATTTTTATTTTATTCATTTTTAAAAATTTAATCTAAATGCATTTGTAATGGTAATAAGTATGGAAAGTTTGTTTTTGGATCAATATCTACTTTCATAATAGGTTTCATATATTCAGACCATTTTTTATTAATTTCGCTATTAGAGATAAAATTAATTGATTTATTAAGATCATCAGTTTCAAAATATCCAAAGAGTTTTATTCCATATCTAAAAATATTATAGTTTCGTAATCCAGCTTCTTTAAGCATTTGAACCATTTCTGGCCAAATTTCATCATGTCTCTTTTTATATTCTTCCTCATATCCTGGTCGGATTTCAAGAATCCATGCGTAATTCATAAAACCTCTTTTCAAATAAATTATATGTATTAATTTTATAAAGTTATAGAAAAAATTCAATTTTATAAAAAATATAAATGGAAAAAATAGCTATTATTGACTCACATCATCATCTATGGGATCTTGATTCTAAAGAAACATATTATCCTTGGTTAAGCGGTAATGAAGAAAATGCTTTTTATGGAAGTTTTAAAAATATTAAAAAGAGTTATTTATTAGATGATTATTTAAATGATGCAAAAAATCAAAATCTTGTAAAATCAGTACATGTTCAGGCTGAACATGATGCAGTAAACCCGATAGAAGAAACAAAATGGTTACAAAATATTTCAGATAATAATAATTTAAAAATCCCAAATGGGATTGTTGCATTTGCAGATTTTTCTAAAGAAAAAGTCAGTGAAGTTCTTGATCAGCACCTTGAATATAAAAATGTAAGAGGAATTAGACAAATCTTGTCATTTGATAAAGATAAACCTGAATATTCTCATGCTAAAAAAGATTATTTAAAAGATGAGTTATGGCAAGATAACTTTAGACATTTGGCCAATAGAGAATTATCTTTTGATATACAAATATATCCACATCAGTTTGAGGATGCTTGTAAATTAGCAAAACGTTACCCAAATGTACTATTTATCTTAAATCATACTGGCGAGCCTTGTCTCCAAACAAAAGAATACAAAAATTATTGGATGAAAAATATGCAATCTTTAGCCAGGCATGAAAATTTTGTTTGTAAAATATCAGGATTAGGAATGTCTAATCCTAGTTGGACAATTATTTCTACTGAATATTTTATTTTAAAAACAATTGAAATTTTTGGTGTTGATAGATGTATGTTTGGATCGAATTTTCCTATAGATAAGATTTTTAACACTTTTGATAATTATTGGAGTTCTTATTTTGAAATAGTAAAAAATTTTTCAAAAGATGAAAATGATAAAATTTTTTTAAAGAATGCAGAAAAGTGCTATAGAATTTAATGAGAAATAAAAAAATTATAGCTATTCTTTTAGGTGATCCATCTGGAATAGGCCCTGAATTAATTTCTAAAATTCTATCTCATAATATTTTAAAAAAAATAAATATTATAATTGTTGGAGAAAAATCTATATTTGATCAACATTTAACAAGACAACAAAATAAAACAAATATTAAATTTATAAATAATTTTGATCAGATAGAATTTAAAAATACTAATAAACTTTTCTTCGATATTACTAAAAGAAAAATAAGATATCCAATCGGCAAAGTAAATATAAAATCAGGAATTTCTGTTTTAAATTCTATCGATATAGCGGTTGATTTATATAATAAGAAAAAAATAGATGGAATTAATTTTGCTCCATTTAATAAAACAAGTTTAGATCTTGCTGGTATGAAATTTAAGGATGAACTCCATTATTTTAAAAATAAATTTAAAATAAAAAGCTATGTTTGTGAACTTAACGTATTAAATAATTTTTGGACTGCTCGAGTAACATCACATATTCCGCTTAAAGATGTTGCAAAAAATATCACTATTAAAAATATTCTTGAACCAATTAAATTAGTTAATAAGTATTTAAAAAAAAATGGATTAAAAAATCCAAAAGTAGGTGTTCAAGCTTTAAATCCTCACGCTGAGTTTGGAAATGAAGAGAAAAAAATAATAATACCTGCAATAAACAAAGCAAGAAAAATGAAAATCAAAGCTTTTGGCCCGTTACCATGTGATACATCATTTATTAGAGCTTATAAAAATAAAGAGTATAATTGTCTTGTCGGGATGTATCATGACGCTATTCAATCAGGCCTTAAATCGTTTGGATTTGAAAAAGGTGTTACTGTTCAAGGTGGTTTACCAATACCCATAACTACACCTGCTCATGGAACAGCTTTTGATATTGTGGGTAAAAATAAAGCTAACGTAAGTCCGATGCTAGAATCTTTAAAGTTATTACTTAAACTCTTATCTTAATATTAAAAAATTCTCTTAAATTGAATTAAATTAGTATAATAATTATTGTGTGAGTAAAATTGTAAGTGTTAAAGCAAAGGTCTATAAATGGACAGGGCCCGTTCAAAAAATTCACGAAAATTTTTGCACAAATGCTGCAGATATTGTGAATCAAGAAAATATTTCAAATGATAGATGGACAACATATAAATTTCATAGTTGGTTAGTTGTTGAAGTAGAAACAAGTGATGGTTTTATAGGTTTAGGTAATGCCGCATTATCCCCAGAGCCGTGTAAATCAGTTGTAGATACTTATTTAGCCCCAGCCATTATCGGTGAAAGTATATGGGATTATGAGCATATATGGCAAAAGATGTATCGACAAACACTAGCTTGGGGAAGAAAAGGTGTAGGTATGACAGCTATTAGCGCTGTTGATATTGCAATATGGGATGCACTTGGAAAATCTGCGAAACAACCTGTATTCAAATTATTAGGTGGAAAAACTAAATCAAAACTCCCTTGTTATGCAAGTAAGCTTTATAGTCAACCTCTTGATAGTCTTGCAAAAGAAGCTAAAGATTATGTAGATCAAGGTTTTAAAGCAATGAAATTAAGACTTGGTTGGGGTCCCACTGATGGTGCTGAAGGTATGCACAAAAATATTGAGTTAATCAAAACAGTACGATCAGTTGTTGGTGATAATGTTGATCTTATGGCTGATGTATATATGGGATGGACATTTGAATATGCAAAAAGAATGATGAGATTAATTGATAATGAAAATCTACGTTGGTTAGAAGAACCAGTTATTGCTGATGATATTGATGGTTATGCAGATCTAAAAGCTTCATGTAGAACTCCTATATCTGGTGGTGAACATGAATATACACTTTTTGGTTTTAGACAATTACTAGAAAAAAAAGCAATTGATGTTGTGCAATTTGATACGAATAGAGTTGGTGGAATAACACAGGCGCATAAAATTTCTGCTTTAGCTGAGGCGTTTCAAATACCAGTTATTCCTCACGCTGGACAAGTCCATAATTTTCATATTTCCATGAGTTCAGTCAATGCTCCTATTGTCGAATATTTTCCATTCTGGCCAGTAGAAATTGGTAATGAATTATTTTGGTATATTTTTGATGGAGAGCCTCAAGCAAAAAATGGTTTTATTGAATTAGATGAAAATAAGCATGGATTAGGAATAGAATTATCAGAAAAATATTTAGAAAACTTTGAAATTAATCAGTAAATTTAGTGACTATGTCTTTTGACTTCAGCACCTCTTTTTCCAATTAGAAAATCTAAATCTGCTCCTTTGTCAGCTTGCATTACATGTTCAACATACATTTTTTGATAACCACCTGTGATTTCTGGAACAACAGGTGAATAATTTTCCAGACGATTTTTTATTGTTTCATCATCAACTTTTAAATTCATTGTTCCTTGATCAACATCAACTTCTATTTCATCACCATTTTGAACCGCTGCTAAAGGACCTTTAACCGCAGCTTCTGGAGCTGTATGAAGTATTACTGTACCATATGCTGTTCCACTCATTCTAGCATCAGATATTCGAATCATATCTCTCACACCTTTTTTAAGTACTTTTTGTGGAAGTCTCATATTTCCAACTTCAGCCATACCAGGATAACCTTTCGGCCCACAGTTTTTTAAAACTAATATTGAATTTTCATCAACTTCTAAATTAGGGTCATCAATCTTTTCATGAAACTCTTCTACGCTTTCAAAAACTACAGCTTTTCCAGTATGTTTCATTAATTCTGGTGATGCAGCTGATGGTTTAATAATTGCACCATTTGGAGCTATATTGCCCCTAAGAATTTTAATTCCTCCATTTTTTGTTAATGGATTTTCAAATTCTTTTATAACGTCATTGTTCCAGCATTTAGCGTTTAAATTATTCTCAGCTATTGTTTTTCCATTAACAGTCATTGAATTTTCATCTAGTAATTTTTTTTCCATTAATCTTTTTATGACTACTGGAACACCGCCTGCATAATAAAAATCTTCCATTAAGTATTTTCCTGAAGGTTGAAGATTTACTAATGTTGGAATGCCATCTCCACATTTATTCCAATCATCTAAATCTAAATCAATTTCCATTCGGCCTGCAATTGCAGCTAAATGGATAACTGCATTTGTAGATCCACCTATTGCTCCATTGACCTTGATTGCATTTTCAAATGATTTTTTTGTAACAATTTTTGACATTGTTATATCTTCCTTGACCATTTCAACAATTCTTTTTCCAGACATATGCGCTAAAGCATATCTTCTAGAATCCACTGCAGGTATTGCAGCATTTCCAGGAAGTGACATTCCTAATGCTTCTACCATCGAACCCATTGTTGATGCAGTCCCCATTGTCATACAGTTACCTTTTGATCTACTCATTGAAATTTCTGCATTTATAAAATCTTCTTCTGTTATTATGCCCGCATTTAAATCTGCATCAAGTTTCCAAACTCCTGTTCCAGAACCTATTGTTTCACCTTGATGATGTCCATTAAGCATTGGACCACCTGAAACACCTATTGTAGGAAGATCTACACTCGCCGCACCCATCATTAATGAAGGTGTTGTTTTATCACAACCCATTAATAGTACTACTCCATCTATAGGATTACCCCTTATTGCTTCTTCAACGTCCATACTTGCTAAATTTCTAAACAACATAGCTGTAGGTCTTAGATTTGATTCACTTGCTGAAAAAACAGGAAATTCAAGAGGGAAACCTCCAGCTTCATAAACTCCTTTTTTGACAGACTCTGCTATCTCTCTAAAATGACCATTACAAGGAGTTAATTCTGACCATGTGTTACAAATACCAATTACAGGACGACCGTCAAATAAATGATTTGGATGGCCTTGATTTCTCATCCAACCTCTATGAATAAATGTATCTCTTCGATGTGATTTAGAATTATACCAATTAGAAGATCTAAATTTATTTTTTTTATTCATAAAAAAAGTTTTATCTAATTAAAGTAAAAAATCAAATTTTAAATTTATTATCTTCAAGGCCAGGCACATTAACATTTAATGCAAATAAGCTACCATCATATTTATTTTTACCTGAATTATTAGCAGTAGTAATAAATAGAGTTTTGAGATCATTTCCACCAAATACACAATTTGTTACATTTTCAACAGGTAGCTCGTAAATTTGATCAACCCTGCCTTTTGGATCAATTTTAACAACACATGATCCACCCCAACGGCAATTCCAAATAAAACCATCACTATCAATAGTTGATCCATCTGGAGCACCTCTATCAAAATCGAAGAAGTTTTTTTTATCTGATACACTACCTTCATCTAGGTTAAAATTGTATTCTAGTAATGATCCCTCGGTTGTATCAGCAAAATAAAATTTTGTGTTATCTGGACTCCAAACAAATGTATTAGGTATACCAAGATTTGTTTCAACAATATTTACCTTATTATCAGATAAACAATATAAACTACCAGATTTAGCATTTAAAGATTTTGCACTTCCATCTTGATTAAAATTATTTTGCATCGTCCCAAACCAAAGCCTGCCTCTAGCATCTGATGCACCATCATTAGATCTATTTGATGCAATATCATCTTCAACACTAATTATTCTTTCGTATTTTTTAGATTGAAAGTTAAATTTATTTACTCCATTATTTGAAACTAGAGCAATTTCATTCTCTGAGATTATTGACGTCGCTGTTACAAAATCAGGTAAATCAAAAGTTTCTATTTTTTCGTTATCTAAATTAATTCTGAATAAAACTGATTTTGGTTTAATATCTATCCAAAGTAAACTTTGATCAATTGAAGACCAAGTGATACCTTCTCCCAAACTATTTTGTACATCTTTATATAATTCGACATTACTCATATTTTAGATCAATATAATAAAATTTAAAATTTATGAAGATAAGTTTAGAGGTAATGTGCTTTATCTTTAATACGCGCCATTACTTCTTTTGTCGCTTCTTCAGAACCATCATGAAATGTACCCATAAGTTTATCTAAGAAACTAGTATTTCCACCTGAATAATTACATTCAAAATATTTATGATGAATGTAATGCATATAATCACCTGTTGGAATTGATATACCATTTTTAAAGGTCATTTTCTCATATCCTGTATGTCCAGGTGTAGGCGCTAAACCAGCATGAAATACATGATACATCGCAACAAGAGGATGTGAAGGGATAATCCAATGAACTAAAATTCCTGAAAAATAGAGTATATGCTCTATTGGATGCATAGACATACCTGACCAAGCACCTGTATTCGTATTACGGTGGTGAACTTTATGAGCAATTTTATAAAGGGGTGCCCAGTGCAATAGTCTATGTGTTAAGTAAAAATGTGCGTCTCTTATAAACGGGACAAGAAAGAACATAAAACAACAATATATTGGATAAGCCTCCCAACTTACATATGGGATTATTTGATTTGCAAATGCCCAAAATGTAATTACTTCATAAGCTGTCCACAATGGAATAGCGCTACAAAAAGTATAGAATAGGTTATCTTTAGTCTGGTTATTAAATAAAAATGTAGAGTTATTTTTTTCTAAAGGTCGCGGATTATATTTAAATGAAGTTCCTTGTGTCTTCAGTCTTAAATGAAAAAAGCCAGTCCAAAGCAAAATAATAACTGCATTTCTGAAAAATATATAGGATATCCATCCTATTTCAAAAGTCTTCATTGTTTCTAAAGAAGGAGTCAAAAAAAGATATGTAGCAACAGTTATTGCTGCAAAGACAAAAGTCCATGGGAAAAAAATTCCTGGAAATTTAAAAAAATACTTTAAAAATTTTATAGGGTTAAAAAATATATCTTTAGGCGGGTTAATACTTATTGTACCAAAAGGTTTCCAATGACCTCTTTTATCTCTTGTACCAAAATCATTATCATTTAGTTGATTTCCCATGATGCATTTATAGTATATTTTGAATAAAAAAAAAGAGACTAAATTGTCGTATCTGGAACCTTAACATCAATAAAATAATTTTTATCTTTAGATTGCTTAAATATTGCTGGGATTATTGATCTATAAGCAGAAATTATTCCGTTATGAGGTTCTGGCATTTGATTTTTAACTATTTTATGAAATTTTTTTAAATTATGGCAAGGGATTTTTGGAAAAATGTGATGCTCAATATGATACTCCATATTTGAATACAAAAAACTAAAAAAGGGATTCATAATAACGGTTCTTGTACTTTTTCTATGATCTTTAATATTATCAGCTAGTCCAGCATGTTGAGTCATGCCACAAATCATCAAAATAGTATTCCCATAAAATGGTGGTAAAATTATCATTATGATTGGTAACCATGATTGTAAGAAAACTGAGGATAAAATTACAAGCAACCAAAAACTTACATATAATCTTGAACTATTAATAATTTTTTTTATCTCCTTTTCAGGTACTGTAACTTTAACAACAGGAGTAATTATCCCAAATGAATGTTTAATAATTTCAAAATGTGTAAAATGTCTTATTTTTTGAATATTAATTATTGGACCAAGAGGTAAAAAATTTAAAAGAAATCTAACAGGTTCTGTTGGTTTAGGACTATTATTTTCGTAATCGTACACCTCCTCATGTGTAAATATGGTGTAAGTATGGTGATGAAAATGGCTCCACTTCCATCTAACTGCCTCAAAACCACCAAGTAAAGAAGTTATATGATAAAAAAATTTATTTAACGCTCTTGTTTTAAAATATGTTTCGTGATTTGTTTCATGTTGAATGCTTATGATCTTACAATAGAAAATATTTCCATAAAGCAAAAGAGCAGGTATTGACCATAAAGTACCCCAACTTTGAATACATAGATATCCACTTAATATTAGAGCAACAATAAATATGGATATATCTAATAAACCTTTTATATCCGATCTCTTAGAAAGTTCCTTTAAAGTTTTCTTATCTATTTTTGGTTTATACCAAGTTTTTAAATCGACTTCGCCCGCAAACATTAATCAAAATTTTTCTGAAAGCTTTAAAAATTTTTCAAATTCACCTTCATCAATGTTAACTGTGATTTTAGGATCATTAAATTTTTTGTTTACTGTATCATCGTGAAACTCTTTGAATGCACTTACTCTTTCAGCTTGTAGTTTTGAAAATTCTTTTTTAAAATCTCTATAAATTCGTGCATGTCTTGGAATTTTTCCTTGAGTATATCCGAGTACATCATTTGCAAATAAATATTGCCCATCACATCCAGAACCGCTTCCCATTGAGAGAGTCATGATATCAACTTTTTTTGTAATAACTTCTGCAACTTTTGGTGGAACTACTTCGAGTTCAACTCCAATAGCACCCGCTTCTTGTAACTCAAGAGTATGTTCTAAAATTCTTATGGCTTTATCTGCTGTTTTACCTTGTGCAACAAATCCTCCAATCCAAGTAGCATTTCCTGGAACTAATCCAACATGACTATTAATTGGAACATACTCATCTCTTAATGCTCTAATCCATTTATAACTCCAATTACCACCATAGATAACATCTGCACCAATGTCTAAATACTTGTGTGATAGTTTCATTGCTTCGTATTCAGAAGCTACTCTTACTGCTCCTCCGGATTGCATAAAGCAAGTGGGTGCAGCATCGCGAATTCGCTTAAGCTCATCAAAAGAATTGAAAATACCAAATTGTGGAGCATCATGAGAAGTACAAATCATGTCAATGCCTGCCTCTTCAGCTGCTGCAGCTTCATAAGCATTGTGCACAAACATAACACTTAGTTGTCTTTTACCTTTGCATTGCAAATAATCATAAACTGTAAGTTTTTTTCTGCTCATAAAATCTCCAAAAAAATAATTAATCTATCTTAATGAAAATTTTGTCATTATCAACTTTAACTGGATATGTTTTTAAATCCTCACACGCTGGTGGGCTTAAAGCTTCTCCTGATTTAATATTAAAAATTCCCTGGTGCATTGGACATTCAATTTCATCATCCATAACTAAACCATCTTCAAGATGTACCGCCTCGTGTGTACAAATTCCATCAGTAGCATAAAAACCATCTGTTAGCTTATACACACAAAAAGTTTTATCTTGATGATCAAATCTGATGAGATCCTCTTCTTCAATACTATCTGTAGACCCTACTTCAATCCAATTTTCTTCAGACATAGATTGTATATAATATCTATTTTATGAAAATAAATACAAAATAATTAAATTGTTATTTTTGTATAAGTTTATTTAATTTTAGATTTTGATCTGAGAGAATTTGTTTATCTACAATGGTATCTTTCTCAGTTAATTTAGAAGTTATTCTAATGTCACGGCCTACTTTTCCTATGATTCCAACACCACATGCTCCTCTTATTTTATTATTTTTTAGGAAAAAATAAATAACACCATTATTAATATCATTACCTCTTTCGATGATTTCATCATACTCATCACAAATACCAGTCAGTTGAAGATTCAAATTAAATTGATCAGACCACATCCAAGGAATTGAAGTGTATTCTGTTTTTACTCCAGCAATATTTTTTCCAGCACATATTCCATGATTTTGTGCATGTTGATAAGACTCGAGTCGCATATTTCTTTCATAGAATGGATGATAAAAATTAGATACGTCACCTGCTGCATAAACATCTTTAATAGAAGTTTCACAAAATTGATTAGTTACAATACCATTATCAAGCTTTAAATTTGTTTTTTCAAATAACTTTACAGTCGGGGTTGAGCCTATACCTGCAATTATAAAATCTGTTTCTATTAATGAATTATCATTTAATAAAATTTCATAATCGTCATTTTTTTTAGTTATTTTTTCTATCTGTTTATTTAATATTATTTCATTTCCATTTTCTATATGAGTGTTTTGAACTAAATCAGCAATTTGTTTGGGTATAATTCTTCCCATAAGTTGATTACCAATTTCAATAACAATTACTTTCTTTTGAAGCTGAGATAAAGATGAGGCAATTTCTAAGCCAATGAAGCCACCACCAATAATTGTTATTTTATTTTTATTTAAAACTATTTCTTTAATTTTTTTGGCTTCTTCTAAATTTCTTAGATAATAAATATCATTCTTTAAATTATTATCTAAAGTAAGTTTTTTATTTTCAGAACCTGTTGAAATAAGCAAACTATCATAAGAGTAAACATTATCATTTTTTGCAAAAAGTTTTTTATTTTCAAAATCAACTTTATTAATTGATATATTTTCAAATTCTATATTTTCATTTTTTAGTACTTCGCTAGAATGGAAATAAAGATCTTCTTCTTTTTTTTTATCTAGCAAAAAATCTTTAGATAAAGGAGGTCTTTCGTATGGTAATAAATTTTCTTCACTTAAAATTTTAATATTTGATTTTGAATCGTTTTGTCTAATCTCTCTAGCAGCATAGATTCCAGCTTGACCACCGCCTAAAATTATAATGTTTTTTTTCACTTAGTCTAAGCTTTGCTTGGGACAGATAATGGAATTTGATAGTCAGGATTTTTTGCTTGTTTTATGAGTGCTGGGATAATTTCTTTATAAGCCCCAAGAAGACCTTTTCTGGCAGGTGGTAATTGATCTTTAATCATAGCATGCAGTTTAGGTAAATTATGTGAAGGAACTTGAGGGAACATATGGTGCTCAACATGATATTCCATATGCCAATATAAAAAACTTAAAACTGGATTTAAATATACAGTTCTGGTTGTATACCTGTGATCTCTTTTATCTTCTCTAAGTCCTGCGTGCTGAGTAAGACCCATTAGCATAACAAGTGTCTTTCCATAAAAGTTAGGTAATAAAACATATAGAACTGGAAGCCAGCTTTGAAAGTATATCGAAGATGCAATGCTTATGATCCATATTGAAAGGTGACTCCAGGCAGACAATCTACATTTCCATCTTTCTTTTTCAGGAATACAAACTTTCATTACATCTGTAGTTACACCAAAGGCATGTTTTATAGTTTCCCATTGAAGAGAATTTTTAAAGAAAAATAAACCTGAAAATGGAATATAGTGAGAAAAAAATACAATCAAGTCAGTTGGTTTTTTTACATGTATTTCAAAATCTACAGGATCATTAAATTGAGTATAGGTATGATGATGGTAGTGTGAATACCTCCATCTAATCGGTTCAAAATTATCCATAAAGCTGGCTATGTAATAAAAGAAATCGTTCCAGAATTTAGATTTAAATGCTGTTCTATGACCAGTTTCGTGCCATATAGCATCGCTGCATCCCCAAATATTTCCATATATTAAAAAAAATAGTAAAGACCACCAAGTACCCCAAGTAATATAAGCTAAATAACCAAAAACAATCAAAGATGAGAAAAAAATAATCATGTGCTTGAAACCTTGCCAATCGGATTTCTTACATAATTGTTTAAATTCTTTTTTATCTATGTTGGCTCTGTACCATTTACCTAAATCAACATCCATATTTAAAAAATATCACTTTTTGGTAATCTTATAAATACAAAAATTAGGTTAATTTCCTGATTAAGTGCGACCATTTAATCTGTCGAAGGACATGAGAATATGATTTGAAATAAACCTTTTATACTTTAATTTAATTGTAATATTGATTTATTCACTTATAAAATAAATCATGAATTATTCGGAGGAATTATGAAAAAAATCTTTGTCGTCATTGCTCTATTTTTTGCTTTTGTATCTAATTCAGCAGTAGCAAAAAATGATTATAGCTGTGACAAGAAATTTATCTTTTTCCCAGGTGGTCCAGAAGGTGGTCCATTTGGAACTATCGTTTACAATGGTGCAGTAGCTGCAGCAGAACATACTGGTTGTGACGTAGATTATTACTGGTCACAATGGAACTCAGAAATTATGATTAAGCAATTTAAAGAAGCTGTTGCTTTACAGCCTGATGGAATTGCAATTTATGGTTTTCCAGGTGATGCTGCAATGAGACCTATTATTCAAGAAGCTAGAGAAATGGGAATAGTAATTACTACTATGAACACTCCTCTTCCTGATCTTGAATCAGAATATAAAACTGAAGGTTTTGGTTATGCAGGTGCAGATTTATTTGATGCTGGATTTAATCTAGGTAAAAAAGCTGTTGAAGTTTGTGGTCTACAATCTGGAGATAAAGCTTTTATCTGGGGTCTTGCAAGTATGCCAAATAGAGGAGAAAGAACTAAAGGTGCAATAGCTGGTGTTGAAGCAGCAGGTGTTGAAGTTGTTTATCAAGAAATTCCTGATAACGTAAACTCAGATGCATCTCAAGGAACTCCAATGTACGTTGCTACTTATAGTGCAAATCCTGATATCAAAATGGCGATCACAGATCATGGTGGATTAACTGCAAGTTTACCAACTTATATGAAAGCTGCGGGCCACGGTACTGAAGAAGTATGTGGTGCTGGATTTGATTTATCAGCTCCAATTGTTGATGGAATTAACTCTGGTTATATTGACGTAGTAATTGATCAACAACCATTTATCCAAGGTTATATGCCAATTGTTCAGTTATTCCTAAGTACTAAATATGGAATGGCTGGATTAGCAATGGATACTGGTGCTGCATTTGTTACAGCTGATAACGTGGAAGCTGTTGCTCCGTTAGCAGCAGTACAAATAAGATAAATTAAAATATTAAAACCTGCCTTATTTAAAGGCAGGTTTATTTTTATGGCACAAGAACTCTTAAAATTAGAAAATATTTACAAAAACTTTGGAAATGTAAAAGTTTTAAAAGACGTAAACATCAAAATAAATAAAGGTGAAGTAGTTGCTTTAATAGGTGATAACGGAGCTGGCAAATCAACACTTATAAAAGTCATAACTGGAGTTCATAGTCCAAACTCAGGAAAAGTATTTTTTAAAAATGAAGAAGTACAAATTAAATCAGTTGCTCAGTCAAGAAAAATGGGAATTGAAGCAGTTTACCAAGAAAGAGCATTGTGTGATCAACAAGAATTATTTAGAAACATATTTGCTGGAAGAGAAATTACAAATTCATTTGGCTTTTTAGATATAAAAAAACAGAGAAAAGAAGCAGAGAAAATTCTTCGTGACTATATTGGATTTACATCAAAGGCTATAACGGTTGACTCTCAAGTAATGGGATTATCTGGTGGAGAAAAGCAAGGTGTTGCTTTTGGTAGATCATTATATTTTAATTCTGATTTGATCGTATTAGATGAACCAACTATGGGCTTATCAATTCAAGAAACAGAAAAAGTCCTGAATTTCGTAAAGGGTTTAAAAAATGAAAATAAATCAGCAATTTTTATCGATCATAATATAATTCATGTCTACGGTGCTGCAGATCGATTTATTATTTTGGATAGGGGTGAAGTTGTAGGAGAGTTTAATAAAGAAGAAATATCAAGAGAAGAACTTGTACAGAAAATGATACAGTTGCATGAATCTGGGAAAATTAAAGTGGAAGATTAAATGAGTAATTTATTAAATAGTTATTTTGTAAAAACACATAAACTTGAGATTAGTATTACAATAATCGCAATCGTTCTGTTTTTAATATACTTTTTAGGTGCACCACATGTTTTCACTCGCTTTCCAATTTATAGAGCATTTATGCAATCAATGCCTTTTTTTGGAATCATTGCTATATCAGCAACATTTGTCGTTACGCTTGGTGAAATTGATTTATCATTTCCTTCTATAGTTGGAATTACTTCATTAATATTTGGAATGGTTATGACATCAACTGATGGTAACGTTTTCATTGCATTTATACTTGCAACTTCTCTTGGAATGTTTGCGGGTCTAGTTAATGGATTACTAGTTACTAAAATAGGTATTCCTTCAATAGTAGCTACTATAGGGACATTATTTTTTTGGCGTGGATTGGTTAATGTAATTTCCCAAGGAAGTGGTATTGCAATCGTCGATGTAGCAGATGGAACCTGGCATCATATGATATTTGTTGAAAAATTATTTGGAAAAATTCCAATGCAATTTATTTGGTTCATTGTTTTAACTGGATTAATGCAATGGGTTTATCGATACCATAAATTTGGAAATCACATCCACTTTGTAGGTGACAACAAAGCAAGTGCTCAAATGATGGGAATTAATGTTGATAATGTAAAAATTATTGCTTTTGTTCAACTAGGATTTTTCTCTGCTTTAGCAGGAATCTTTACAATGTATGAAATGTTATATTTCTGGCCTACACAAGGTGAAGGTTTAATGTTAACGACACTAGCAGCTGTCTTTGTTGGTGGTACTTCAGTCTTTGGTGGCAAAGGTACTATTTTTGGAACTTTTATAGGAGTGTTAATTATTGGATCATTAGAATCAGGAATAGTTGCTTTAGGCTTATCTGGTTTTTATGTAAAATTTATTAACGGACTCATGATTACAGTAGCTGTTACAGTTTACGCCCTAATACAAAGAAGAAAAAATTAATAAGTAGCTCGACCACCACTCAAATCAAAAGTTGATCCTGTGGTATAAGAATTTTCTTCAGAGGACATCCAAGCAACTAAAGAAGCTAATTCTTCAACTAACACAAATCTATTTCTAGGAATTTTTGATAACATATAATCAATATGTTCTTGGGTAATTTGATCAAAAATACGCGTTTTAGCAGGAGCAGGAGTAACACAATTTACTGAAATGTTATTTTCTGCTAATTCTTTTCCTAAAGATTTAGTAAGTGCGATAACTCCTGCTTTAGCTGCACTATAAGGCATTGCATTAGGATTACCTTCCTTACCAGCTATCGAAGAAATATTAACTATACGTCCATAATTATGTTTTATGAAATGAGGAACTATAGTTTTGCAGCAATAAAATACTCCACTTAGATCTATATCTATAACTTTTTGCCATTCCTCAAGTGGGTAATCCCATGTCTTAAAGTTTGGTCCAGCTATTCCTGCATTATTTATTAAAATATCAATTTTGTTTTCATATGTAAGACTTTCAGTAAATGCATTCTCTACACTTTTATAATTTGAAACATCAACTTCAATTTTTTGAGTATTTTTTAGATCAACTTTATTTAAATATTCTGTATCTTTATCCCATATTAATACTCTTGCACCTGACTCTATAAATCTTTTAGTAATTGCTAACCCAAAGCCTTGTGCTCCGCCAGTTACGATTGCTACTCTATTTTCTAAATTAATTTTATTCATTGGATTTGTTCTAAAATATATTCAGCTGAACTGACACGGTATTCACCATCATTTTCAATAAACTTGTTTATAATCATATTATTCTCAATGATCATGGCAAACCTTCGACACCTAAAGCCCATATAATTTTTTGTCTTATCAGATATCAAGTCAAAATATTTTGTAATCTCAGCATTTCCGTCTGCAATTCCGTTGATCTTTTCTCCATCTGTATAACTCAATAACCAAGATTTCATTACATGTTCATCGTTTACAGAAAGACAATAAATTCCATCAATTTTTTTATTTATAAATGAATTATATAATTTTATATAACCTGGAAAATGTTTCTCAGAACAAGTTGGTGTAAATGCTCCTGGGACACCAAATAGGATAATTTTTTTATTTATAAATTCATTTTTTAATGAAGATACTGATGAAACACCTTTTTTAATAATAGGCACTTTAAAATCATCAACGATCATGTTTATCATTTAACTTTATTATATGTTTCAAATATTTGTTTCTCAGTCAATATTTCATTCATTACTATGCCGTCAGGAAATTTTGAAGAATAAAATGCATTAAAAGGTATGCCAAATTTATTATATTTTTTTAAAAATTTATTTATTTTTTCATTTGGTTGTGTCCAATCAGCTTTTATCAATCTCACACCTTGTGAATCAAAAAATTCTGAAATTGTTTCTGAATTTAAAACATTAATTTTATTAAACTTACAGGTAATGCACCAATCAGCAGTTATATCTAAAAAAACAATTTCATTATTATCTATTATTTCAGGAATACTTTTAGAATTAAAATCTAACCAATTATTACTTTTATAATTTTCTTCATTAATTTTTTGAAAGAAATATAAATATGGAGTTAAAAAGAAAATAATTATTAAAGAAATAATTAAGGGAATTTGAAAAATTCTAAATTTTAAAATTGCTGATATTAAGATTAATAAAACAGTAAATGTAATAATGAAAAAATAATTAAAATAATTATTTAATATACTTAAAAGCCAAACAATTGTTATGAATAATAAAATAGATAAAAAATATTTAAAATAAATCATCCATTTTCCAGATCGAGGTAGAAAGGAAATTAAGCCTGGAAAAAAAGCGATAACCAAATAAGGTATGCTCATTCCTATACCCATAAAACAGAAAATTAAAAATAGATACGTTGTTGATTGAGTAAATGCTGCTGTAACAGCTGTTCCTAGATAAGGTGCAGAACAAGGTGTAGCAAGTAGTGTAGCAAAAAAACCATTAAAAAAATTCTTTGTATAAAAATTATTACCTGAATTTAAAATTTTTGATGAAGATAAAAAACTTGGTAAATTTATTTGGAAAAGATCAAGAGTATTCAAGAAGAACATTGATATAATTATTAAAATAAACATTAAAAAGTAAGGTTCTTGAAATTGCATACCCCAGGATATTGAAATATTGATTTGTTTAAGAATAGCAAAAAATGAACCAAGTATTAGAAAAGAAGTAATAATACCCAATACAGTTATAAAAAAACTACTTTTTATCTTTTTATCTTCAGTATTAATTACAGATAATAATTTTAAAGATAACACGGGGAATACACATGGCATAAGATTTAAAATAAACCCACCTAATAGTGAAATTAGGAGTAAGTATAAAAGACTATTGTTTATAGATATATTTTTATCTACATTTTCAATTTCCACATTTTTTTCAACTTTAAAGCTGTGGTTATTATCGTAAAAAAATATTTCAATTGGAAACTTTTTTTCATTAAATTGATCTGATCTAAAATTAAAGGAGGTTTTTAATTTTTGAAAATCAAGAGAATAATTATTTATTGATTCTACAACTGGCAATCCAAATGGAGTGTGAATAAAAATTTTTGGATCCTCAAAAAAAGAACTAGTTGATATTTCTATATCAAAAATAACGTCATTACTATTTTCAATAGCTTTAAATGAGAAATTAGAAATGGGCGTAAAATCAATATTATTGTTTAAGGTAGTAGATAAAACTTTTTCAATTTCAAAAAAATAATCTGTGTAAGCCCCATCTCCAGATGGTAAGTTTAAAAATATATCTG
The DNA here is from genome assembly GCA_902515745.1 of uncultured Alphaproteobacteria bacterium. Lineage (GTDB taxonomy): Bacteria > Pseudomonadota > Alphaproteobacteria > HIMB59 > CACPNW01. The sequence goes on from CABXWB010000001.1 coordinate 102,167, forward strand.
CATTACCTGGAATACAAACATCTCTACAAACTAAATAATTTATATTTAAATTTAAATTTGTTTGTTTTTGGTAGTCTTCAATATCTACAATCAAAGGGAAGATAACTTTATCTTTATAACCAATTGATTTTAAACCTAGTATTTCAAATTCTATTGGCTCTGGCCATAATATTTTAATATCTTTAACGTTGGTGGAATTATTCCATATAATTTTTTGAGGAAAACCTCCTCCTCCAGGAGATTTCCAATATGTTTTCCATTCCTCTTCTAGTTCATATTCTAATGCTAAAATTAATTGGTTGTTATTATTTGATGCAGTCGTTGGTGAAATTAATCTAACTTTTGATTTTTCACTAATTGCCCAATCTGAAGACAAGGAGTATCCAGCTGGGCTAAATAGCCCAAGAGCAAGTATTATTGCTATTTTTAATAGTTTTATAACTTTTATTACCTTGTCCATATAAAATAAATCAATACAATATTGAAAAATATAAATTAACGCGAATATATATACTATATGAATTTAACTGGTCAGTTCTTAATTTCAATGCCTTCATTAGAAGATGATAGATTTGAAAAAACGGTAATTTATATGTGTGCTCACTCAAAAGATGGGGCTATGGGTATAATAATCAACAAAAAAATTGATTATGACCTTTACCCTGATTTGCTTGAACAACTAGGTATAGACAAGCCATTAGAAGATAAGAAACTTTACATTCGCTATGGTGGTCCTGTTGAAAGTGGCAGAGGGTTCGTTTTACATTCTGACGAAGTAATTCAAAAAGAAACCCTGACAATAGATAAAGGGGTAGCTTTAACCAGTACTTCAGAATTTTTTGAAGACCTTTCTAAAGGTAATGGTCCAAAAAATAGTATTCTAGCTCTTGGATATGCAGGATGGGGTCCAGGACAAATTGAAAAAGAATTGGCTTCAAATAGTTGGATGACGCTAAAAACAAATAGTGATTTTATTTTTGACGAAAAAGTAAGTAATAAGTGGAAAGATGCATTTAATTTATTAGGAATAGATGCAAGTAAACTATCAATTTTCTCTGGAAATTGTTAATTATAGAATAATTTCAAAAACCCTTTCCTGATCTTTTTCTATAACTTTTTTTATTTTAAATTTTGCTGTTTTTGTAAGTTTTGTTCCTTTATTTGTCACAAATGATTTCATTTTAATTACTTCTTTTTCAGGCATTTTTCTTTCATATTTCAAAATATGTTTCTTTCCAGTAATAATAAATGATGTTTTCATATAAATTTCCTCTAATTGATTAAACTAAATTAATTTTCTAAACTCAACTTACTAAAAAATGAACCCTCTTTTTGTAACCAAGAGTTAATCATATTAAAAAAATTATTGCTTAAGTAGTAATTTTTTATTCGTCTATCTGTTTTACTTTGTTCTTTTACAAAAATATTTTTTTCCAACGCTTCGTTTAAAATTGATTGAATAGATGATCTAGAACCAATTGACTTGGGTATATTTGCACAAATTGTTTCAAATGAAATTCCATTTAATTTATTATTTTCATAGATCTCTAGAGAAATGACATGGTGTAAAATTGATTTAAATAAAAATTTTGAAACATAATCTTCTGAAAAAAAACTAGAATAAATGTTTCTTTTTTTTTCTTTTATAATTTCTGTTTCAGTCATTTGACCCTCTCATTAATGTTTAGCAAATTTGGGAGAGCAAATGCTCTCCCATTTTTAGTGACCAACTATAAGGAGTTGATGTGCTAATCACTAAATTCATTAGTCTCTGATACTGTAAGCCATTACGCCTACTTCAGATTTATCTGTTCCGAGTTTTTCAGCCTCTTCACTAATTCTAATACCAAAGAGCATTTTCATGATGTACCAAATAATAAATGATACAACAAAAACGAAAACATTAATTGCTATTATACCGTAAAGTTGAGCTCCAAAACTTGCAGCACTGTTTGAAATTGGAACAACTAATGTTCCAAAAATTCCAGCAAAACCGTGAACAGGAATTGCGCCTACAACGTCATCAATTTTTAGAGATATTAAAAGTCTAGTGCCGTAGAAGACAATTAAACCACCAACTGCACCAATGATTATTGCTAGGATTGGTGATGGAGCTAATGGTTCTGCTGTAATTGCTACTAAACCACCTAATGCACCATTAAGCATCATAACAACATCTGTTTTACCAGTTACTAGTCTTGAAATTACTGCACAAGCCATTACACCTGCACCAGCTGCCAAGTTAGTATTAATATATATTGTTGCTACTGCAGTAACATCATCAAATGTACCCATTGCAAGTTGTGATCCACCATTAAATCCGAACCATCCAAGCCATAGGATAAATACACCAAGAGTTGCAAGAGGTATTGAAGAATTTGCAAAAGGCTCCATTGGAGATGCTTCACCACTTTCAGTGAATCTTCCTAATCTTGGGCCTAATAAAATTGCACCAGCAAGTGCTGCTGCTGCTCCTGCACTATGTACTAGAGTTGAACCAGCAAAATCTGAGAAACCAGCTTCCGCTAAGTATCCTCCACCCCACTGCCAACCCATTTCAATTGGATAAATGAAACCAGTTAATAAAGCACAAAAAATAAAGAATGGCCAAATTTTAATTCTTTCAGCTAGTGTTCCAGATACAATTGAGCAAGTTGTTGCACAAAATACCATCTGAAAGAACCAGTCAGAACCATCGGAATAACCTGTATCGACAGCGCTACCATCACTCCAAGGAATTGGAGATCCAATAAATCCACCAGCGGGTATACCGTAAGCCATATTGTATCCGACTAACCAAAACATTATTCCTGCAATTGAATACAAGCCAATGTTTTTAGCTGCAATTGTTGCTACACTTTTGGATGTAACAAGTCCTGATTCAAGCATTGCAAATCCTGCTGCCATCCACATGACCAAGAACCCAGATACAAGAAATAGGAAAGTATTTAATATGTATTGCACTTCACCATCTACCTCTGCTCTTGCGTAAGAGCTAAAGAGTAAGAAGACAGTTACAATGCCAATGAAATATATAGATTTTTTTAACATTAATCCTCCATTATAAATTTCACAGTACATGGCTCACACTGAGTCATGTGTTACTTTTCATGCTTAGCTATGGAAATTAATTACTAAGATCCGCGTTCCTTCGGTTTAACCTACTTCCGATTTGCAAACTGCAAATTGAACGATTTTATAACTTTGCATGCGTTCCTTCGACTTTCGTCTACTTCCGTCATTCAAAAAGAATGATGAACGTAATGGTGGTTTACTTTATTATTAAAATTTATTAAGAATATTTAAGTAAAGTTTGCTATGCATTTTTTGCATGAATAAAAAAATACAAGAAAACTAAGGAAAAATTCATATAATTTCAGATAAATTTATCCACTTTGAGTCTTTTGAACTAGAATCGACACTTGCGTTTATAAACTTCATTATGTGTAAACCATCGTCAATATTTGGAAGAAGCTTTAGTAATTCTTCTTTATTTTCCTTATTTTGGATAACATCTGCAGCATCAGAGTAAATTTGTGCAAATGCTTCAAGATACCCTTCTGGATGACCTGCAGGGATTCGAACATTAGCTTCAGTTCCCTCAACTTTAATTGAACCACCTCTAGTTATTATCTGGCTTGCCTCCCCTACTTGACTAAATGTTGCATAATTTGGATTTTCTTGACTCCATTTTAATGCACCCTTGTCACCATAAATAGCTACAGTAAAATTATTTTCTTCACCTGTTGCAACTTGAGAAATAGATAATGATCCCTTAGCACCATTATTTAATCTGATCATAATTGAAGCATCATCGTCTAATTTTCTTCCTTCAACAAAAGTTGTAAGATCTGCACTAACTGATTGCAATTTTAATTGAGTTATAAATTCTAACAAATGCATAGTATGACTACCAATATCACCTACACCTCCTGCAGCCCCACTTCTTGAAGGGTCAGTTCTCCATTCTGCTTGTTTATTTGAACCAGAATCTTCTTCTTTTGATCCGAGCCATCCTTGCAAATAAGATCCTTTAACAATTCTTATTTTGCCTAGTGCTCCATTTTCAATAAGCGATCTCATACCTCTAACGACTGGATATCCAGAATAATTATGAGTTAAGAAAAAATGAGCGTCAGATTTAGAGACTGCTTCAACTAACTTATGAGCATCTTCCATTGTAGAAGTCATAGGTTTATCACAAATAACATGAATATTTTTTTCTAGAAATTCTATTGCTGGTGCAGCATGCATATGATTTGGCGTAACAATAGATACTACATCAATACCATCATCTCTTTTAGATTCTTCCTCCGCCATAGTTTTAAAATCAGGGTAACTTCTTGAAAGATCGAGACCAATTTCCTCAGCAGATTTAGCTGCTTTTTCTGGAGTTGAAGATAAACAACCAGCAACAAATTCATACTTATCATCCATTCTTGCGCATAAACGATGTACAGCTCCTATAAAAGCTCCTTGGCCACCACCTATCATTCCAAGTTTTAATCTTCTTCCCATAATAATTCCTTATATACCTAAAATCTTTTTGTTAGCTTGCTCATCAGTTCCAGAACTTGCAAAATCATCAAAAGCTTTTTCTGTAACTTCAATAATATGATTTTGAATAAATGGAGCTCCTTCAGCTGCACCTTGTTCTGGGCTTTTAATACAGCATTCCCATTCTAAAACTGCCCATCCATCAAAATTATAACCAGATAGTTTTGAAAAAATTGATTTAAAATCAACCTGTCCATCACCAAGTGATCTAAATCTACCAGCTCTATTTATCCATGATTGATAGCCTCCATAAACTCCTTGCCTACCAGAAGGGTTAAATTCTGCATCTTTCACATGAAACATTTTTATTCTTTCATGGTAAATATCAATGTGATCAAGATAGTTTAAACATTGGAGAACATAATGACTAGGATCATATAACATATTACAACGTTTATGATTCTTTACTTTCTCTAAAAACATTTCGAAAGTTGAACCGTCATGTAAATCCTCACTAGGGTGAATTTCGTAACAAAGATCTACACCACAATCATCAAATTTATCTAAAATTGGATGCCATCTTTTTGCTAATTCTCCAAAAGCTTCATCTTCTAAACCTGAAGGTCTTTGAGGAAATGGATAAAGAAAGGGCCAACATAAAGCACCAGAAAATGTAGCGGCAGTTTTTAAATTTAAGTTTTTTGATGCTTGAGCCACATTCATCATCCTTTTTACTGCCCATTCTTGTCTAGCTTTTGGATTACCCTTTACTTCATCAGCAGCAAAACCATCAAAGAGTGTGTCATAAGCGGGATGAACTGCAACCAATTGACCTGTTAGATGAGATGCAATATCAGTTATTTCAAGATTAAAATTTTTTGCTATTCCTTTTATTTCATCACAATAATCTTTACTCGAAGCTGCTTTGTCTAAATCAAAAACTGCTAAATTTTCTGCTGGTAATTGTATTCCTTTATATCCAAGATCAGATACCCATTTGCAGATACTAGGTAGTGAATTAAATGGTTCTTTATCTCCTATAAACTGTGCTAAAAATATAGCAGGTCCTTTAATTTTTTTCATACATTTTCTCCAAAACTATTTAAGCATGAAACTTTAAAGTAGTCATTAAATTTTTAAAATTTTCGAATAATTTTTTAGTATTATTGTTCATTTCTTGAATATTATTTCTAAGCAATTTATCTAGTTCATCAATAGAGTTTCCTCCTAAATATTTTTCTAAAGCATTTTTTAATTCTGGAACTTTGGACCATTTAATGATTGTGTTTTCATCTACCTCTATATGAAATTGAATACCATAAGCATGGTTTTTATACTTAAAAATTTGAAATTTTGTAATATCTGATGAACCTAAAATAGTAACATCTGAATTATGTAATTCACTTACTTCGTAACTATGCCATTGCAATGCTTTAATCTGATTATCAAAATTTTGAAAAAGTTGATCTTTTTTTTTATTCTCTAAAATATTAATATTTAAAACCCCAATTTCTGGAGGATTAGATTTAGTTACTTTACCTCCAAGAATTTCTCCTAAAAATTGACAACCTAAACAGATTCCAAGATATGGTTTTTGATTATTTAAAACAAATTCCTTAATCTTATTTTTTTCTTCAATCATCCAAGGGTACCGCTGTTCCATCCAGGTATCCATTGGTCCACCTAAACATATCATTCCATCAAATATATCAAGATCAATAGGAATTTTTTCTCCCTTATCTAATCTAATAATGGTTGTTTCAACTAATTCTTCATTCATTAAATTTGTAAGGTATCCAGCTGTTACTAGGGGCGTATGTTGAAGAATAATTATTTTAAGGAGCATGTTTTTCTAAATTTAGTAATCTTTTTTTTAATTTAATCCCTCCTCTTCCTGAAAATCCTCCAAGTTTACCATCACTACGAATTACACGGTGGCAAGGTATAATAATTAAAAGTTTATTTTGCCCACAAACATTACCTACGTATCTTGGTGATGTGCCAACTTTTTTTGCTACTTCTCCATATGTTGAGACTTTACCATATTTAATTTTAGATAATTCTTTCCAAATTTTTTTTTGCAAAGTAGAGCCTTCAAAAGAATATTTAATCTTGAAATTTTTAAGTTTTCCAGCAGCATATAAATTAATCTGATTCTTAATATTAGTTAAATCAATTGTTTTATTTGTTTTGCCAAAACTCAGTGAAAATATGTTGCCGCCCTTTTTTTTTACCGTAATCCAACCGAGTTTAGTTTTAAAAGAAGCAGTTTCCATATAAAATTAATAACATTATTGATTGAATCTATCAAAATAATTTATAGTAAATTATGGATGAAGATAATTTAAATTTAGAGATTAGAAAATTTCTTAAACAAGTTGGTATTAGTTCGCAACGTGAAATAGAAAATTATATACGAAAAAAATTTAGCGAAGGAAGTTTCAAAATAGGTGAGTCCATAAAAGTATCTATGAATTTATCATCTGAAGATGGAGAGCTTAATCATTCAATTAATGAATCTTTGAAAATAAAATAAATTATTATTTAGTATAGTTTAAAGTTTAATTTATACGTGATTGGATTTTATCAATATTTTCAAGTTTAGATAATGGTCCAATACTTGATATAGTTAATGGCCCTTTTACAATTTCATTAGCAATCTTTTGAACTGTCTCTTTAGAAACCTTATCTATATTTTTAATAGTTTCAGCTGGGTCTATTATTCTATTAAAGACCAGAAGTTGTCTAGCAGCACTCTCACATCTTCTAAATGCACTTTCTCTTCCCATCATTAAGCTTGCTTTCAATTGAGCTTTACCTCTGTTTATTTCTTTTTCAGTAATTGAATTTGGACTTTCATTTAATTGATCGCATAAAACAGGTATGAGCTCTTGGATTTGATTTTCACCTGTTCCACAATATATACCAAAAACACCCGTATCAGTGTAAGATGAACTAAAAGAGGAAATACCATATACAAGACCACGCTTCTCTCTTATCTCTTGAAACAATCTTGATGACATACCTCCACCTAATAAAGAAGAGTAAACCAATAAAGAATAGTAATCATCATTGTGATAATCTATGCCTTCAAAACCAAGCAGTAAGTGAATCTGTTCTAATTTTTTATCTTCTCTGTATTCTCCAGACTTGTAATCAGCTTTTTGTCTTTCAGTAGATAATCCAGATGGTAGGTTGGTGCATGATTTTTTAATAGATTCTACAAATTGATCATGGTCAATTTTTCCAGCTGCACTTACAATCATTTTTTTTGGATTATAATGGTTCATCATGAAGTCTTTAACTTCGTCTCTTGAAATATTTTTAATTATATCAGTTTTACCCAATATGGAACGTCCCATTGGCTGGTTCGGGTATGCTTCTTCTTGCCAATAATCAAAAATCATATCATCAGGTGTATCAAGGTACATGCCAATTTCTTGAATTATAACTCCTCTTTCTCGATTAAGTTCATCTTCAGCAAATGTAGAATTTTGCAAAATATCTGTCAGAATATCTATTCCATAATGTAGGTCATCAGCTAAGAGTTTTACATAATAAGCAGTTATTTCCTTTGAAGTATAGGCATTTATATCTCCGCCAACATTTTCAATTGTTTCAGCAATTTGAAGAGCATTTTTAGTTGAGGTACCTTTAAAAGCCATGTGCTCTAAAAGGTGAGCAACACCATTTATGTCTTTTGTTTCATCTCTACCACCAACAAAATTCCATATACCCATTGATACTGTTTCCAGCCCTGGCATATTCTGGGTTACTATTCTTAATCCGTTTTCTAGTGTTGTAATTTTATGCATTGCTTATTTTTTCTAAGATGAAGTTTTTTACATCGATAGAACTATTAGGTAATATAGTCATCTTTTCCTCTTTATCAAAGAGATTGCTCAATTCTTTTGGTATATCAATTTCTTTATTAATTGCTTTATTCACAGCATTGTCAAATTTTGCAGGATGTGCACAAACCAAAGATATCCAGGCTTCATCATCTTTTTTATCTAATAATACTTTTAGTCCTGTTGCAGTATGTGGATCAGCAATATAATTATATTTTTCATATACATATTTAATTGTTTCCAGAGTCTGGTTATCATCAATTGAGGAAGCCTTATATATTTGCTGAAACTTAGCTAAAACAGAGTCATCAAATTGATAAAAACCTTTTGATGAAAAGCTTTCAAATACTTCATTTACTCTTTTGCTATCTCTATTTAGGGTTTCAAAAATTTGCCTTTCAAAGTTACTTGAAACTTGTATATCCATACTAGGGCTATATGTTTGAGAAACAGATTTTTTTTTCATTTCTCCAGTGTCTACTATGGACTTCAAGATATCATTAGAATTAGTTGCAATATGTAAATGACCAATTGGTAATCCCATTTGTTTAGCAACAAAGGCAGAAAAGATATTGCCAAAATTTCCCGAAGGAACAATAAAATTTATTTGATGCTTATCAGTTTGTAAATAAGACCAGAAATAATAAACTACTTGGGCAATTAATCGTGCCCAATTTATAGAGTTTACTGCAGTTAAAGAAGTAAACTCTTGTATTTCATCATCTACAAATAGTTCTTTGACAATTTTTTGACAATCATCAAAATTACCATCTACAGCAATATTAAAAATATTCTTATCAATTACTGTAGTCATTTGTTTTTGTTGAATAGGTGATACTTTATTATGAGGATGTAGAATAAATACATTTATATCTTTTTTTGATTTAAAAGAATGAATTGCAGCTGACCCAGTATCACCAGAAGTTGCACCTAAAACAGTAATTTTTTTTGGAGACATCTCTAAACTTGTAGAAAATAGGTTACCAAGAAATTGTAAAGCGTAATCTTTAAAAGCATAAGTAGGCCCATAAATTAATTCTAATAAAAATTTATTATTTTCTAATTCTACTAAGGGAGCTATTTTTTCATGATTAAAATTTGAATAGGTTTCATTTAAAATTTTTTGTAAATCTAATTTTTCTATGTTTTCATTTACATAAGGAAAAATAATTTCACATGCCACTTCTTCATATGATTTATTTTTTAAATTTAGTAAGTCTATTTTGGGCCAGCTTTGGGGTAAATATAGACCGCCATCTCTCGATAATCCTTGATAAAGAATATCGTTAAATGATCTGCTTAGAGAATCATCTCTTGTACTTAAATATTTCATTAAAGATAGCGATTAGTAATATATTCTTTGAAATATTTAGCATTTAAAGGCGACTTTGTAACCTGTTCTAAGACCTCATTAGTTGAAAAAAAACTAGCTTTTTCATGGATATTTTTTTTAAGCCAATTTACTAATTTTGAAAATTCACCATTTTCTATTTCCTGATCTAATTCCTTTTGATCAGTTCTCAATTGAGATGCAAATTGAGCAGCGGTGAGTGCTCCTAATGAATATGTTGGAAAGTATCCAAATAATCCGGCAAACCAGTGAATATCTTGTAAACATCCATCAGTGTCTTTATATATCGATAAATTAAATAATTTATTAAATTCATCATTCCAAGCATCTGGAATGTCTGCAATATTTATTTCATTATTAAAAATTTTTCTTTCTAAATTAAATCTTAAAATAATATGCAAGGGATAGGTTACTTCATCCGACTCAACTCTTATAAACGATTTATTTACTCGAGTACCTAATTTGTAAAGATTATCTGGATTTGTAGCTTTGTCTTTAATATTGAATTTTTTATTTAAAGTATTAGATAAAAATTTTTTAAAAGCTAAAGACCTAGTGATTTGCATTTCAATTAATAGTGATTGACTTTCATGCATAGCCATCCCTCTAGATTTACCTGCTGGTTGATGCATCCAATCTTTTGGTAGGTTTAGCTCATATAATGCATGTCCAGTTTCATGCATAACACCATCTAAAGATGAAAATGGATTTTCATTATTATATCTAGTTGTAATTCTAACATCATTTGTAGATCCTCCACAAAAAGGGTGAACACTTTTATCAAGTCTTCCTCTTGAAAAATCAAAACCTATTTGTTTCATTATATATTCAGAAATATTTTTCTGCTTTTCTTCATCAATACTTGTTTCAAATTGAAATGTTTCTTCTTTTTTTTGCTTATCAATAATTTTATCAATAAGTGGTGTGAGAAATTTTTGTAAATCATCAAATACTTCAGATATTTTATTTTCTTCTGAAGAAGGTTCAAATTTATTTATTAGTGCTTCATAAGGAGAAACTTTAAAAGTTTCCCCCAGAATATTTGCTTCTTCTTTTGTTAAATTTATAAGTTCTTCTAAATCTTTTTTTACTAAATTAAAATCGGACTTTTCCCTTGCCTGTTGCCAAACACCTTCACATTTAGCTGAAGATTTTGAAATTTTTTCTACAAGCTCCGTTGGAATAGCAGAAGCTAATTTATATTCTCTATCCATTTCATTTAAGTTTTTCTGATCACTGTTATTTAGATTAAGATTCTTTGAGTCTTCAATTAAATCACCAACTTCAGAAGATGAAATTTTACTATGACTAAGTTTTGATAAATAGGCTAATTGATCTGATCTTTGATCTCTTGAGCTGCTCGGCATCATTGTTGCCATATCCCAATGTAAAATACCTGCAATATCTGATGTAAGTGAAGCTTCATTAAAGATCTCTTTAAGTTTTAAATATGTTTTCATTTTTTCTTCCTAAATAAATAAATTATAAAAATAATCAAAAAAGAAAAGCTCATCAAAAACCATGTAATTGCATACTGCAAATGATTATTTGAAAAATTATGATTTTGAGATGATGGTATTAAGAAATTCTCTGCATAATTGCTCATATTTTTAATGAAAAATTTCTGATTAATCTTAACATTTAAGAAAGTTTGAATTTGTTCCAAATCATAATAATACCACTGATTTGAAGAGATAGAATTATCAGGAGTAAACATCTGTTTTTGAGTTGGATATCGGATGTATCCTAGAATTTCAGCATTTATTATTTCATTATTGTCTTTAAAATAATCATATCTACTTTGCTCAAACCAACCTTCATCAATTAAATAATTATTACCATGATTATCTGACAATAAACTAGCTATTCTAACACCAGAAATCCCATTCAATGTTTTAGCAGGGAAAAAAATTTTTTTTCTTCTGTCAACAGTACCTAAAGTGATTACTTTAGTAAACTCATCAATGTTTGGATACTTCATTTTTCCCATTGAAAGTGAAAGTGGCTTTTGATCCTTTAGTTCATTAAATTCGGCTATAATTTTTTCTTTCCATTCCAGTCTTTGCAATTGCCAAATTCCTAAAAATATAGTCAGCGAAATACAAAATAAACTAAATAAAAAAAATTTTATTGGAAAATTTTTAATTTACGCACCCCAAACATAAACGCAGACAAACAAGAACAGCCAAACTACGTCAACAAAGTGCCAGTACCATGCTGCAGCCTCTAATCCAAAATGCCTATCTGGAGTAAAATGATTTTTATAAACACGATACAAACAAACAGCAAGAAATGCTGTTCCAACCATAACATGAAATCCATGAAAACCAGTAGCCATATAAAATACTGATGGATATATTCCATCAGTAAAACTAAAATAATGATGAGCAGCTTCGTAATATTCTACACCCTGCATAAATGAGAAGAAAATTCCTAAACCAACTGTACACCATAATGCTTGAATGGCTTGATCTCTATGACCTTCTCTAACAGCATGGTGAGCCCATGTACAAGTAGTACCTGACATTAATAAAATTAATGTGTTTAAAAAAGGAACATCAAGCGGATCAAAGGTTTTAATACCTTCTGGTGGCCAAATTCCAACTGCACCTTCAGAGTCAAAAGTTTCTGAAAATTCTTCAATTGGAAGCTTGGGAGTCAGACTTGCATCAAAAAAAGCCCAAAAAAAAGCAACAAAAAACATAACTTCAGATGCAATAAATAAAGCCATGCCATATCTTAAACCTAACTCAACAACAGGAGTATGAGCTTTTTGATAAGTAGATTCTTTAATTACATCTTTCCACCAAAGAAACATGACAGTTAACAATCCAATTGTACCCAATATTAACAACCAGCTAGTTCCATAATGCATGTAGAAGACCAAGCCTGCAGCCATTGCTAGCCCGGCAATTGAAGATAAAAAAGGAAGTGGACTTGGATCAACTAAATGATAAGGGTGTTTCTGTCCTGTACTTGTAGATTTTTCTGCCATAATTATTCTATATATTTAAAAAAAGTATATGACAATGTTATCTCTTCAACATCTTTCATTGTAGGATCTTCACTGATTGATGGATCTACATAAAATACAACTGGCATTTCAACAGTCTCACCTGGTTTTAGGGTTTGTTTCTCAAAACAAAAACATTGTGTTTTTATAAAATAAGGGCCAACTTTTTGAGGTAAAACGTTAAAAGTTGCAGTTCCAATATTTTCAACATTAGAGAGATTTGTTGCTTTATAATTAACAAGCATATTTTCACCAACTTTGAAATTAATTTTTTCGGGAGCTTCAAAAGACCAATTTATACTATCATTAACATCCGCATTAAATTTCAAGTTTATATCTCTTTCTAATATTGTGTTTGAACTAAACTCAGATGTGTTTGTTTTGCCTCCAAAGCCCGTTACTCGACAAAAAAGATCATAAATAGGTACTGAAAATGCAACAAGCGTTATCATAATCAAAACTATAAAAGATAATCCAATTGCAGTTCTAATATTTGCCAACTTAAACCCCTAAAATATTTGCTTTAAATATGGTATATAAATAAAAGAAGGCGACAACACAGAGTAAGATTATTAAAGTTATTATATTTTTTTTTCTTCTATTTTTCATTACATAATCACATGGTCAATTAATAATCCGGCAAACAAACTAAAAAGGTAAAATATAGTTAATGCAAAAAATTTTAATCCCTCAGTATTTGGAATTGATTTTTTTTCTTTAGATTTTTTTAACTTAATTGCGTTGTTAAGTAAAAAAAAATTTAGAATTGTTGCTATTACAAAATATATTAAACCTACTCCCCTATCAATATAAGGAAGATAGCTTGAAGCTATCAAAATTACTGAGTAAAAAATAATTTGTTTTTTTGTTTCCTCTATACTGCTAACATTTGGTAACATAGGAACTTTAGCTTTTGCATAATCATTACATCTATAAACTGATAAAGCCCAGAAATGTGGTGGCGTCCAAAAAAAGATAATTACAAACATACTTAATGGCAAAAGACTGATCTCAGGAGTAACGGATGTCCATCCAATTATTGGTGGAATAGCTCCAGCTGCTCCACCTATTACAATGTTAAGCGATGTGGTTCTTTTTAACCAAAAGGTATAAATAAATATATAAAACAAAATTGTAAAAAGTAATAAGCTTGTAGCAAGTGAATTAGAAAACCATTGCATTAAAATTAATGATACTGTTCCAGTGAGAATTCCAAGAACTAAAGCTTCATTTTTTGACACAATTCCCAGAGGAATTGGCCTCAGTTTAGTTCTTTCCATAGTTCTATCTATATCTTCATCAAACCACATATTGATTGCAGCTGAAGAACCTGCTCCTAAAGCAACTGCAACAATAATAATTAAATAATTTAAAATAGGAATCTGGTCTGGTGCCAAAAACATTCCAGTGAAGGCAGTAAAAATAACTAGAGACATTACTCTTGGCTTCATGAGCTCGTAATAACCTTTAGTTTTTCTTAAAAAGATATTATTACTGTAGCCCTCCTCTAACAAGGTTTTAACCTCCACAATTATTAACCTTTAAATTTAGGAAGGGTTTCAAACTGATGGAAAGGTGGTGGAGAAGATAAAGTCCATTCTAAAGTGTCTGCTCCTTCTCCCCAAGGATTTGATGCCTCTTTTTTTCCAAAGAAGAGTGAGTAAATTATCGAAAATAAGAATACTAAAGTAGCGGCAAAAGAAATATAAGAACCATAAGTTGAAACAAGATTCCATCCTGCATATGCATCTGGGTAATCAGGTATTCTTCTTGGCATCCCAGCTAATCCTAAAAAATGCTGAGGGAAAAAAGTTACATTTACACCTATAAAAAATAACCAAAAGTGTAGTTTACCTAAATACTCATTGTATTTTCTTCCAGACATTTTTCCAAACCAATAATAGATACCTGCAAAAATCCCAAACATCGCTCCCATACTTAATACGTAATGGAAATGAGCAACAACATAATATGTATCATGCATAACAGTATCAATTCCTGCATTTGCTAAAATAACTCCTGTCACTCCGCCGAGAGTAAATAAAAATACAAAACCTATGGCGAAAAGCATAGGTGTTTCAAAAGTTAATGAACCACCCCACATAGTTGCGATCCAACTAAAGATTTTGATACCTGTTGGTACTGCTATAATGATTGTAGCTAACATAAAATATGCTCTAAGGTCCGCACTTAAGCCAACAGTGAACATGTGATGAGCCCATACTATAAAGCCAATAAATCCAATTGAGATCATTGCATAAACCATTCCTAGATATCCAAAAACAGGTTTTCTAGAAAAGGTTGATATAACCTGGCTAACTATTCCAAAAGCAGGTAAGATCATAATGTAAACTTCTGGATGTCCGAAAAACCAAAATAGATGTTGGAACAATACTGGATCTCCGCCACCAGCAGGATTGAAGAATGTTGTTCCAAAATTACGATCTGTCAGTAACATTGTTATAGCTCCAGCTAGAACAGGAACAGCAAGAAGAAGAAGAAATGCAGTTATTAACATTGACCATACAAAAAGAGGCATTTTGTGAAGAGTCATCCCGGGTGTTCTCATATTTAGAATAGTTGTTATAAAGTTGACTGCACCAAGAATAGAAGATGCTCCTGCTAAATGAAGAGCGAAAATTGCCATATCAACTGAAGGTCCTGGGTGTCCAAGTTTATTAGAAAGCGGTGGGTAAATTGTCCAACCGGTACCAGCACCTGTTCCAATTGTTGCTGAGACCACTAAGAGTATAACAGCTGGCACTAATATCCAAAAACTAAAATTATTCATTCTAGGAAATGCCATATCTGGAGCACCAATCATTAATGGAACAAACCAGTTGCCAAATCCACCGATCAAGGCAGGCATTACAACAAAAAAGACCATTAGCAGTCCATGAGCGGTTATGATAACATTCCAAGCTTGACCATCTGCTACAACATCTAAACCTGGAGCTGCGAGCTCGGCTCTCATTATTAGAGAGAAATAACCACCTACTAAACCTGCTAAAATAGCAAAAATTATATATAAAGTTCCTATGTCCTTATGATTAGTTGAGAAAAACCATCTCTTAATAAAACCAGGTCTATGATCGTGATCTTCGTGACTAACTGCTTTTCCGTAACTCATATTTTTCCTACTCTATAATTAGTTCATTATTATTAATATTGTTAGACATTGCTAACTTATTTTTTTGCTCAATAATCCAGTTGTTAAAATCAGTCTCATTTAATGCTTCAATTACAATAGGCATGAAACCATGTCCGGTGCCGCATATCTCAGAACACTGACCTCTATAAATACCTGGCTCATCAATGTTAAACCATGTTTCATTTAATCTTCCTGGAACAGCATCTTTTTTTACACCAAGTGATGGCATTGCGAAACTATGTAAAACATCTCCACCCGTAACCAAGACATGAATATTTTTGTTTGCTGGCAAAACCAGATGATTATCAACGGTTAGAAGTCTAATATCACCCTCTTGTAGTTCATCATCTGGAGTCATGTAACTTTCAAATGATAGGTCATCATGTTCTGGATATTGGTATTCCCAATACCACTGATGTCCAATAACTTTAATTGTCATGTCGGTTTCAGGGATTACATCTTGTTGATACACCAATTTAAAGGAAGGAATAGCCATAAAGATTAAAATTACTACCGGAATTCCTGTCCAGAGAATTTCAATAAATGTGTTATGAGTTGTCTTAGAAGCAACAGGATTTGCTTTTTTTCTGAATCTAAAAACTACATAAAAAATTAGAAACAATACAAAAACTGTAATTGCAGTCATCATAATTAATACAAAATTATGAAGATCATAAACATTCCTCATAACGTCACTTGCAGGTGTTTGAAAACCTAACTGCCAATCAGAAATACCATTTGCTGAAGCAGCAAAAGTCATAAATATAGTAGTAATAAAGGATAAAATGCGCATATTAATTATTTATTTTATACACTAATAAATAAATTATTCAGTAAATTAACCAGTGATTTAGAGGCAAAATTCTAGGACAGGTTGTCGCTCATTATGATTTATTCAATAACCGATTGAATAGAAAAAATTGCAGCAGTAGTTGCAGTGTCTGATCTAAGAATTCTTTTTCCCAAAGAGACGGATATACACGAAGACAAAGAAGAGATGGTTCTTCGTTCCTTTTCAGAAAAACCACCTTCGGGTCCAATGATGACAGACCATTTTTTGTATTTTTTTGTTTCATTAATTAATGCATTGTAAATAGTTGGTAAATTTTCATTTCCTTCGTCACAAAATACTAACCCTCTATCAGATGGAAAATTGTTAACTAAATCATCTAGTTTAATTGTTTTATCTAAAGTCGGAATTGACGATCTCTCAGATTGTTCTGATGCTTCAATCATATTTAATTCAAAATTTTTAAAATTTATTTTTGATTGATTTGTATATTCTGTCAAAATTGGAATAAATTTAGAGATGCCAAGCTCGGTAGCTTTTTGAATGGTGATATTCATTCTATAAGATTTGATTGGAGCAAATATTAGCCATAAATCAGATTCTTGAGGAATATCTCTCAATTTGTTTTGAATTTGTAAAACAATGTTATCTCTATTGATAGAAATTACTTTAGATAACCATTCACCTGTCAAACCATCGAATAAATTTATGTTATCTTCTTTTTTGATTCTAAGAACATTTTTCAAAAAGTGGTGCTGCTTATATTTTATATAAATTAAAATATTGGCTGATAATTTTTTTGATACAAATAATCGTGTTTTAGACATTTTCATTACAATAGTTTAGAATTATAACATTATATTCATATATGTGGGATAACTTAGTTGTAAAAAAAATATTTGATTACTGCGAGTTAATCAGACTTAACAAACCTATTGGCTTCCTTCTATTAATGTGGCCTTGCTGGTTTGGGTTAGCGATACTAAAAACAGAAACTTCTAAACTAATATTTTGGTATTTACTTTTTTTAATTGGTTCTTTTTTAATGAGAAGTGCAGGTTGTATAATTAATGACATCATTGATATTGATTTTGATCAAAAAGTTACACGTACCAAATTTAGACCTTTAGCATCAAAAAAAATTTCTATTACTGAAGCGATCTTACTATTAATAATATTATTGGTAATTAGTTTTTTCATTCTTCTCGAGTTTAATTTTAATTCAATTTTATTGGGTTTCTTAAGTGTGCCATTTGTTATTTTATATCCTTTTATGAAAAGATTTACTTTCTTCCCACAATTATTCCTTGGAATTATATTTAGTTGGGGGGTGCTAATAGTTTCAATACAATTTAATACACGAATTACATTCGATTTTCTTTTATTGTATTTTTTATGTATATTTTGGACATTAGCATATGATACTATTTATGCCTACCAAGATAAGGCAGATGATATTTTAAATAAGATCAAATCTACTGCAGTTTATTTTGATAAAAATGGTAAAAAATTTGTTCAAACATGCTATCTTATTATTTTAATTATATTGTCTTATTTTGTATGGAATTCCTCAAATTTTTTACTAAGCTCAATTATTATAGCAACTATCGCAATTTGTACGTATATAGCAATCCAGAAATGGGATATAACATCACCTTCAAGCTCAAATTATTATTTCAGACAAAATAATATTTTTGCAATTATGTTATTTTTACTTTTACAAACTTTTTAATGTCCTCAGAAAATAAACAATCCGTTACTTCAAGAATAGTATTTCAATATTTAATGAGTCATAAACTCAAAATAATTTTAGCTTTATTTATGATGGTTATTTCAGCAGCAGCAACTGGTTTACATGCTTGGTTGGTAAGACCTGCGCTTGATGAAGTTCTAATCAAAGGTAATAAAGAAATGTTATTTTTAATTCCAATTGCAATAATTATAGTGACCCTCTGTAAAGGATTGGCAACATATACTCACTCTTATCAAATGAGTAAAGTTGCACATTCTATTATTGCAAAACTTCAAACTCAGATGTTTGAAAAACTCATGTATTTGAATATGAAATTTTATAATGATTCTAAGTCAGGTAATTTAATTTCAAGACTTATTAATGATACTTACTACTTAAGACTTGCAATAGTTAAATCTGTAACAGGAATTATAAAAGATGTTTTAGTTATTATTTTTTTACTAGGTAACATGTTTTACCAAAGTTGGACCCTAACTCTTTTTGCTTTTTTTGCATTCCCTTTAGCGATCTGGCCCATACGAAAAATTGGGAAGAGTATAAGAAAAATTACTTACACTATCCAAAACGAAATTGCAGTTTTTTCTAATGTGTTAGCTGAGAGCATTAAAGGTATTAGACAAGTAAAAGCATACTCAAGAGAAAACTATGAAAAACAAAGGGCTTTTGAAACAATTAGTTTCATTCAAAAATATTTTACAAAATCTGCTTTTATTAGCAATCGCTTAAGCCCCTTAATGGAATTTATTGGAAGTTTAGCTGTAGCACTCTCAATTTATGTTGGGGGTGTTTTTGTCTTAAACGAAAGTATGACAACAGGCCAATTTATGAGTTTTTTAGTAAGTCTTCTTCTGGCTTATCAACCAGTAAAGGCACTTGGAAATCTAAATATTAGTGTCCAGGAAGGCCTAGCTGGAGCTGAAAGAATATTTAAACTTTTAGATACAAGTGAAAAAAATATGGAAAATATTTCTCCAAAAAATACTATAAATCTAGATGGAGATATTGTTTTTAAAGATGTTTCATTTGCATATAATGATAATACAGTGCTTGATAAAATAAGTTTAAGAATACCAAAAGGAAAAAAAGTTGCTTTAGTTGGTTTATCTGGATCTGGTAAATCAACGATAGCAAATATAATTTTGCGATTATATGATAATTATTCAGGCTCTATATTAATTAATTCTAAAGATATTAAAGAATTAGATCTTACAGATGTAAGAAATAGTGTTTCAATAGTAACGCAAGAAACAATTTTATTTAATGAGAGTATATTTAACAATATTAAATATGGAAACCTTAAAGCAACTGATGAAGAGATTAGTTTAGTTGCTAAAAATGCTGGGGTGAGTAGTTTTTCAGAAAAATTGGGTCAAAAACTAGACACTGTTATTGGAGAAAACGGCATAAAATTATCAGGTGGACAACGACAAAGAATTGCTATTGCCCGAGCTCTAATAAAAGATGCGCCACTTTTAATTATGGACGAAGCTACATCTTCTTTAGATAACATAACTGAAAATAAAATTCATGAAACAATAAATAGTCTTATGAATAATAAAACCAAATTAATAATTGCACATAGATTAAGTACAATAGAAGACGCAGATATTATCTACGTTTTAGATAAAGGCAAAATTGAAAGTCAAGGAAAACATGAAGAGTTAATTTCTAAATCAACTATTTATAGAAAATTACAACTAAGAGATCAGTTGGAAAATGAGTTTTAAAAAAAAAATTTTTAAATTTTCTATATCTCAAAAAATTTTAGCATTTATAGGTTACATATATATCTTATTCGTATGTTACACCTCTAAAATACAGATCATAAACTCTGAGTTACCAGAAAAATTGTGGAGAGAGAATAAGCCTTTTATTTTAGCATTTTGGCATGGTCAATTGATGATGTTAGGATATGTATGGAAAAGTAAAGCTGTGTTAAATATGTTAGCATCTAGCCATAGTGATGGTCGATTTGGTTCATATATTGCAAGTTATTTTAATTTAAAAAATGTTTCTATAATGTCAAAAAATAAATCACCTTCATTAAGGAAAGTATTTAAAATTTTAAAAGATAGAAATTATATTGGTATTACTCCTGATGGACCAAGGGGACCAAATAAGAAAGTCTCAGAAGGAATTATAAAAATTGCAATTCATTCTCAAGTCCCTATTATACCACTTGGTTTTGCTTCAAATAAAAATCTTAAACTTAAATCTTGGGACTCATTTTTAATTACATATCCATTTTCAAGATGCAAATTTGTCTGGGGTGAACCAATTACTATTCCTTCTTCTACTAAAGATGATGATTTAGAAAAATATAAGAATTTCTTGGAAGAAAAAATTAATGATTGCATGGAATCAGCAGAAAAAAATCTAAATGCTTAGAATATATCAGATACTTAGTACTCTTCTCATACCAGTAATTATTTTTAATATATTTATTAGGATCTATAGAAAAAAAGAGGATAGACTAAGATTTATTGAAAGATTTGGAAAACCAACGGTAATAAAAAATACTGAGAAAAAAATTTTATGGATACATGCAGCAAGTATTGGTGAATTTAAATCTTCAGATTTAATTATAGAAAGATATCATAAAGTATTTGATATTTTAGTTACCACAACAACAAAATCTTCTGCAGAATATATTGAGGAGTTTTATAAAAATAAAATTATCCATCAATACATCCCATTTGATGTGTCTCTGTGGTGTTCAAGATTTTTAAACTTTTGGAAACCAAATCTCATTCTATGGATAGAGTCAGATATTTGGCCAAATATGCTTAATAAAATTAGAGTTAAAAATATCAATTGTTTATATTTAAATGCAAGGATTTCTCCAACTTCTTTTAAAAGATGGAAAAGTACAAAAAATTTCTACAGAAATTCATTAAAGAGTTTTAATAAAATTTTTGCACAAAGCAAAGATGACAAAAAAAGAATTCAAGAATTAACAAACTTACAAATTGACTATGTTGGAAATTTAAAATTAGCTAAAAATAAAAATAATTCTTCAATAAATAAAGATCAATCAAATACAATCATGATTGCAAGTACTCATTCTAATGAAGAAAAAGAGATAATTAAATGTATTAAAAAAACAATTCATGAATTTAATTTAAAAATTTATCTTGCACCAAGGCATCCAGAAAGAATTGGTACAATTAAGCAAGAATTAAATAAAGAAGGATTTAATATTTCTTTAGAATCTAAAAAAGAAATTGAAGAAAATAATATCGTAATAATTGATAGTTTTGGAAAATTAGATCAATATTTTAAAATTAGTGATTTAGTTATTTTAGGTGGTTCTTTTTTAAAAAATATTGGCGGACATAATCCTATAGAGCCTGCAAGTTATGGATGTGCTATTATTAGCGGTAATTATGTTGATAATTGGACTAATATTTATGAAGATATGATAAAAGCAAATTCATGTATAATGGTAAATAAGTTTGAAGATATTGATGTAAAAATGAAAGAATTACTAAATAATAATTTAAAAGTAAAAAAAATTCAAGCAAATGCAATTGAGTTTTCTAATAGATCTTTCTTTGAAAAAGAAAAGCTTTTCAAAGACATCGAAAAGTACATTAATTAAAATGCTTAAAGCTCCTAAATTTTGGTATAAAAAAAATGACACATACTTATCAAATTCCTTATATCCACTCTCATTACTATTTAGATTTGGAACTAAAATAAGAAATTTTGTTAGTAGAAAAACATCTTCTGGAATTCCAGTAATTTGTATTGGGAATATAGTAGTGGGAGGAGCTGGTAAAACACCAGTAGCTTTAAAAATTGGAAATTTATTAAAACTTAATGGCTATAATCCTCACTTTGTTTCAAGAGGCTATGGTGGAGTTGAAACGTCTAATGTTCTTGTTAAAGATTGGCACTCTGCAAAAAGTGTTGGGGATGAATCTTTATTATTGTCTGAAGTTGCACCAACGTGGATAGGCCAAGATAGAAACAGATCCTTTATTTTGGCTAGAGAAAAAGGTGCTGACTGCATAATTATGGATGATGGCTTTCAAAATCCAAGTCTTCAGAAAGATTTTTCAATTATAGTAATTAATGGTGAACAAGGATTTGGAAATAAACGAGTGATTCCATCTGGCCCTCTTAGAGAAAGTATATCAAGAGGTATTTCTAGAGCAAATTTAGTAATTGTAATTGGTGAAATTGCTCAAGATGTTAAAGATAAAATTCCTAATACTGTTCCAATTATTCATGCTAAGTTCCAAATTAGTAAAGATAATAAAATTTATAAAAATCAAAAAGTGACAGCTTTTGCAGGTATTGCTTATCCTGAAAAATTTTATAATTCACTAACTGAACAAGGTGCTATTTTAGAAAAAAAAATTAGCTACCCAGATCATCATATATTTGATGAAAATGACATGTTAAATCTCGCAGAGAATGCTAATCTTACAAAATCTGTATTGGTTACTACAAAAAAAGATTTTGTAAGAATACCAAAATCATATCGTTCTCTAGTAAGTACACTTAATGGTGAAATTAAATTTGAAGATGAAAATTTACTCAAAGAAATTTTAAGCAATGTACTAGAAAATAAAATTAATGATTTAGCAATATGAAACAGGTAATTTACTTTTTACAGTATATTGGATTTATTTTTATTTATTTTTTATATAAAATTTTACCACTAAATTTATCTGTTAAAGTTTCATCATTTTTATTTAGAACTTTTGGTAAATTTTCACGAGCCAATAAAACAGCTATAAATAATTGCAAGCATGTTTTCCCAAATCTTAAAGATGAAGAAATACAAAATATTATAAAAAAAAGTTGGAATAATCTTGGAATGACAATTTGTGAACTGCTAAAAATTAATGATTTTTTTAAAAAAAAAAAAATAAAATATATCAATTTAGAAAATATGGAAGATTTTATTAAAAATAAAAAACAAGCAATTTTTATTAGTATTCATCAATCTAATTGGGAAATAATGATTCCAGGTTTAGATAGAATTGGAATTAATATTGGTTGTATTTATAGGCATATAAATAATAATTTTATAGATAAACTAATACTAAATATTAGACAAAATTCGCTTGTTTCTAAAACTAGCTTTTACACTCCCAAGGGAAAGAAAAGTGCTAAAGATATTCTTGATGCTATAAATAATTCTTTATCAATTGGAGTATTAATAGATCAAAAAGATTCCTCAGGAGAAGAAGTAATGTTTTTTAATAAAAAAGTTAAAACACAAACAGGTTTTTTAAAAATAGCCAGAAAATATAATTTACCGATAGTTCCAGTACAAAATAAAAGAATGAATAATGGAAATATTGAATTAACATTTTTAGAGCCATTTTATCATAATAATTTAGAAATAAATGATACTCAAATGATGGAAGAAATTCATAAAAAGATTGAAGAGTGGATTAAAGCAGATCCATCTCAATGGCTCTGGCAACATAATAGATTTAGTTAATTTTTGTTACCTTAATATCAATTGTACCATCAACAATTTTCACAGATAATTGATCATCAGTAGAAATTTTTTTTCTTGTCTTAATAATTTTATTTTTATCCATCAAAATTGAGTATCCTTTTTTAAGATTTGAAGAAATAGAATTTGAATTGAGCAATCTTATATTTAATTTATACTTCTCTAGCTTATCTTTATAATTATTTGTTATGTTTAAATTAAGATTTTTTGAGAGATTATTAATCTTTGTTTGTTTCAAGTTTATTGATGACTCTGGTGAAATAATAGATTTCCCTAAGTTAAGAAGATTCAATTTTGATATACTAAATTTATTTTCAATTGATAATGTTAAATTTTTAAAATCGTCTAAAAGCTTCTCCTTATAATTATTAACTATCAAGCTTGGAGATTTAAGAAATTTATTTAAATATTCATAATTTTCTTTTTTGGATTGAATTTGTGAATTTACTTTGGTGTTTAATCTAAGTTGTAAATTTTTAATTTTTTCTACCAATTCATATTTTACTGGAGTAGCTTTTTCAGCTGCTGCAGTTGGTGTAGACGCTCTCAAATCTGATACTAAATCAATTATTGTTGTATCTGTTTCATGACCTATTGCTGAAATAATTGGTATTTTCGATTTAAAAACACTTGTTGCAAGATTTTCATCATTAAATGCCATTAAGTCTTCAGTACTACCTCCACCTCTAGCAACAATTAGAACATCTGGTTTACTAGATTTAAGTTTGTTGAAACCTTCGATAGCATTTATAATGCTTTCTGCTGCGTCAACACCCTGTACAGAAACAGGCCATATATCTAAAGGCATTGGAAAACGATCATTCACTCTATTAATTATGTCATGTACTACGGAGCCAGTCGGAGAGGTAATAATACCTAATCTCTCAGGCAAAAAAGGTAATGGGATTTTTTTATCTTCATCAAAATAGCCTTTTTTTTGAAGTCTTTTTTTTCTTTCTTCAATAAGTTTTAGAAGTGCTCCCTCTCCTGCAATTTCAATTTTATCAATATCTATCTGGTAGGTAGTTTTATAGCGAGACCAAGTGGTGATTCTCCCGGTTGCAATTATTTCTAGCCCTATTTCTGGATTTATATCTAAATATTTTTTTTTCTGATCCCAAATAACTCCACTTAAAATTGAATCTTCGTCTTTAAGTGTTAGATAAATTTGCCCTCTTGTTGCGGTTTTTACCTCAGAAATTTCTCCTTTAATTCTTACATAATTAAAATTGGACTCAATTACTTCTTTAAACGCTTGATTAAATTCTGAAACTTCAAATTCTGGTATATTAATTTTATCTATCATGTTTATTTTTAAAAAATTTTTTTAATAAATTACTACATTCTTTTTCCATAATGCCACCATAAATAGTTGGCATAAATATATTTTCTCTTTGAAAAGCAACTCGGAGTTTTTCAATTCCTCCATTTTTTTCATCGTATGCCCCAAAATATAGATCTTTAATATGTACTTCACTTATTGCGCTAGCGCACATTGTGCATGGTTCCAAGGTAACAAATAATGTCATATTTTCTAAATATTTAAGTTTTAGTCTTTCGCAAGTTTCTTGAATAAGATTTAATTCACAATGTTTGATAGCATTTTTATTTTTATTTACTGTGTTGTAGCTTCTGGCTACAATCTTGTTCGTTGTATTATCAACAAGTATTCCTCCAACTGGAACCTCATTTAAATTATAAGCTTTATCTGCTTCAATAATTGCTTCTTTCATAAAAAAATCAACGTTCATTCTGGAACACACTTATGTTGTACATTATAGTTGAATTATAATGAAAAAACCAATTATTGGAATAACTCTTGATAGTGAAAAAAAGAAAACATACTCAAAATTTCCATGGTATGCATTGAGGGAAAATTACTTAACTTCCTTAACAAAATTTAATGCTATTCCATTTCCTTTGTTACATGAAAAAAAATATATTGATGATTTTTGTCATTTAATAGATGGTTTAATTATTACTGGAGGAGATTTTGATATTCATCCTAAATTATATAAAACAAGTAACACTCAATCTAAAAATATTAAAAATAAGAGAACGAATTTTGAATTAAATATTTTTAATAAATTTTTTAAATACAACAAACCTATATTAGGAATTTGTGGTGGTGCACAACTTATCAATGTTGCATGTGGTGGAACATTAATACAAGATTTAAAAAGAGATCCGATAAACCATGAACAAGTGAATCCAAGAAATCAAACTAGTCATAGTGTTAATATTTCAAAAAATACTCAACTTTATAAAATATGTGGGGCTCAAAAAATAAATGTTAATAGTGCACATCATCAGTCAATAAAAAAAGTAGGTAAGTACTTAAATGTTTCGTGTGCAGCAAATGATGGTGTTACTGAAGGAATAGAGCATAAAAAACACAAATGGTGTATTGGCTTACAATGGCATCCTGAATTTTTAATTACAAAATATGATATAAAAATAATTAAAAATTTTATTAGTGAAACAAAGTGAATATTAGAATTTCAAAATATCTATCAAGTGCTGGAATTTGTTCACGAAGAGATGCAGAAAAATTAATTGTAGAAAAAAAAATTAAAATTAATAATCAAGTATGTGTTCATCCAAGTCATAAAGTAAGTAATTTAGATATAATTAAAGTTAATAATAAAATTGTTAAAAAAGCTAATAAAGTTGAAGTATGGAAGTTATACAAACCAATTAAATATATTTGTAGTACAAAAGATAATTTAGGTAGAAAAAAAATTTTTGATTTATTACCAAAAAATGTCGGTCAATTAATAAGCGTTGGAAGATTAGATTATATGAGCGAAGGATTGATCTTACTAACTAATAATGGTGATTATTCAAGATATTTAGAACATCCATCTTCAAACATTGAGCGGATCTATAGAGTTTGTATAAATAGCAATGTACAAAATACTGATTTACAAAAAATAAATAAAGGTATTACAATTAAAGATATAAATTATAAAAAAATTAAAGTTACCTTTGAAAAAAAATTAA
This sequence comes from uncultured Alphaproteobacteria bacterium, assembly GCA_902515745.1. Lineage (GTDB taxonomy): Bacteria > Pseudomonadota > Alphaproteobacteria > HIMB59 > CACPNW01. Next base: position 129,055 of record CABXWB010000001.1, read on the forward strand.
AAAATCATAATTGGTTAATTTTTAAACTTAAAGAAGGAAAAAATAGAGAAATTAGAAATATTTGTAATTATTTTTCATGGAATATAGTTAAATTAATAAGAATTGGATATGGCCCTTATAAGCTTGGAAGACTTAAAGAAGGGCAATTTCAAAAATTAAATTCAAGTAGCAAATGATACGGATTACTGGAGGAAAGTTTAAGCAAAAAAAATTAGCTAGTATTAATGATTTTGTAAGACCAACTTCTTCTCTAAAAAGAGAAGCTTTTTTTTCAATTATTGAAAGTTATGCAATTAAACATTCTATCGAATTATATAAAAATAAAATTTTTTTAGATCTTTTTGCAGGAATTGGCACAATGGGTTTAGAAGCAATTTCTAGAGGCATGAGTGAAGTAATTTTTTTTGAGAATAATATTGAAGTTCTTAAAATTTTAAAAAAAAATTGTTTAAGTATTTGTACAAATAATGAATTTAAAATTTATGAAGAAGACCTTATTCATTCTAAATTAGAAATAAAATTTCAAAATATTTCAGTTGTTTATATTGATCCACCATATGCAAAGTATAAATTAACAAATCTTTTAGAAAATTTATCAAGTAATATTAAAAATACTACCGTGATTGGTTTAGAAACAGGTGTAAAAGATAATATTGTAATTCCAGAAAATTTAAATCTGCTTCAAAAAAAGACTTACGGTAAAACAATAATTTATATTTTTAAATTATCTTAAATAAGTTTTAGTTAGTTTTTTACCTTGTTCAACAGCAGGTTGATCGAAAGGATCAACATCTAAATACATACAGGAAGCAATTGTTTCTATTATACTAAAAGATAATAATTTACCTAAGTTTTGTTCATCTATTTTAGGAATATAGATTTCTCTAAAACTAAAATTATTTAATTTAAAAGTTTCAATGGTTGCGCGCTGTTCAGCTTCCATGAGATCTCCCATCGTTTTATCTTTAAAATAGTCAATATCTGTATTTTCAAACATATTATTATTAATTTTTATGCCCTTATTTGAATGATCTGTTGTGATAAAGGTGAAATATTTATCTTTAGGTCCATCTAAATACAGTTGTAATTGACTATGCTGATCAGTGGTCCCTACTGAATGAATTGCTGTAATACCTTTATTATTTTTTCCAATACTTTCTGCCCAAAGTTGCAGATACCATTTTCCAAAAAAATAAAGTGAATCAGAATATGTCATTAAAACATTATTAGTAAATTTTACATTTTCTTTTTGAGTTAAATATCTTCCAAGATTGTAAGGTTTGTAATTATCAATATTATTAATTACTTCAGATACACCACCAAAAAGTGCATCTATATTTAATCCAGAAATGATTGCAGGAACTATACCAACATTGGTAAATATAGAATATCTGCCTCCAACATCTTTATGATGCTCTAATAGTAAACAATTATTATCTTTTGCAATTTTAAAAAGTGGTGATTCTTTAAATTCAGTTATGATTAGAGTATTTGAAAAAAAATCTTCAACTTTGTTAGCTTCTATTGCCTTTTGATAGAGACATGAAAATTGAGATAATGTCTCCGGTGTAGTACCCGATTTTGAAATAACCAAGAAACCAGTTAGCTCAAAATTAATATTTTGAAAATTTTTTTCAAAATTAATAGGGTCAACATTATCATAAAATTCTAAGATAATTTTATTATTGAAAATAATATTATTTAATGCTCTAGCTCCTAGATTTGAACCTCCTGTACCAAATACAATTATTTTTTCCTTTTTCTCTTTAAATTGTTTTGAAATTTTTATGGTTTCTTCTAATAAATTTTTATCTGATACAATATTCAGAGAAGGAAGTTTTTCTATTAAATTAGTTATACTTTGATCAGTATCTTTATTTTGAGTGATTTTGTCAAAATTTGAATTAAAGTATTTTATTTCCATTTATAAAATTAAAAGAAGAAAAATCTTTTTTTCTTTTTAGGTTCGCCTTCTTCGTCATCTTCATTTTCTTCTTTACTGTTGAAAAAGAAAAATCTTTTCTTCTTTTTTGGCTCTTCTATATTTTCACTTTCAACATCTGTATTATCTTGACTTATTTCATCTTCTGAGTTTCCATCAAGATCTTCTCTGATACTATTATCTACTTGATCTGCTTCAGTTTCTTTTAAAATATTGTCGATAACAGAATTTTCAGAAGGTGTTGCATCACTTTCTTCATCCAGACCAAAGAGAATTTCCTTTGCAAGCTCATTATCGGTATCATCAATATCTTTTGATTCAATTTGATCAGGTGGTAGTAAATTAAAATTTGGTGGAATTACTAATGGAGGATTTTCAACTACATTATATTCATCTATTACTTTTCTTTCCACACCGGCACTACTTCTTATAGTATTACAAGAAGATAGAAAAATTGAGGAAATGATTATTACAAAAATAACTTTTTTCATTTTACTGTTTTTGATTTTATAAAAAAACTCATTATTAACATGATAATTCCAATTGTAATATAGATATCTGCTAGATTAAATGCTGGCCAATAAAAATTTTCATAATGTAGTAAGATAAAATCAACAACATAACTATTTATCAATCTATCAATGATATTCGATAAAGCCCCAATTATAACAAAGAAATAAGCCAGTTTTTCTAGTTGTTTATCTGATTTAATAAATAAATAAAAAATTAATATAACAATTAATAAGGCTATAAGTATTAATATCCAATGAGAAACATAACCAGAAAATAAACCAAAAGAAACACCAAAGTTCTGAACATAAACTAAATCAAAATATTCATTGATTTTTATTGATTGATTTAAAAATAAATTATTCTGAATAAAAAATTTTGTTAATAAATCTAATAATATCAAAAAAATAAATACTGCTGTTTTAATCACTTAAATATTACAGTATTACACCTGTTACAAACTTCATCATTTATTAACTTTGCCTCATATTTCCAACATCTTTGACACTTTTCTCCATTTACCTTTGATGCTTTTACAATAACATCAGAAATATCTTCAATAGAGAAACCATTGGATTTTTCGTCAATAACAAACAAAGAAAATGATGAGGTAATTGTAATTTCATCAAACATTACTTTCTCAAGTTTTTTATAACTTTCTGCAGAAACAAAAATATCTATGTGTGCTTCAAGACTTGAACGAATAGTTTTTTCTTCTCTAATTTTTTCAATAGCTCCAGTGGCAACTTTTCTAATATTTTTAATTATATTCCATTTTTCATTTAATTGATTATCTTCATATTCTTTTTTACATTGTAAAAAATCTTGTAGGTGTATACTTTCTCTATTTCCCATTGCTTTCCAAGCTTCTTCAGAAGTAAAGGAAATAGATGGAGCAAACCATCTTACTAAATGATTAAAAATTATATTTAATAGAGTTCTAGTAGACCTTCTTTTAACCGACTCTTTACTATCACAATATATTGTGTCTTTTCTAATATCAAAATAAAAAGCTGAAAGATCACTTGAACAAAAGTTCAGTAGTGTAGTAAACATCAAGTGAAAGTTAAATGTTGATACACATTTTTGAACGACTTTATCAACTTCACACAACCGATGTAGAAGATATCTTTCTAATTCTGGAAACTCACTCTCATCAATAGCTTCTTCTTTAGTAAAATCACTTAAATTGCCTATTAAAAAACGAAAGGTATTTCTTATTCTTCTATAAGACTCAGCTTGTGATTGTAGAATAGCATTATCAAGTTTAAGATCATCATAATAATCAGAAGCAACGACCCACAATCTTAAAATATCTACTCCATATTTTTTTAATATATCATCTGGAGAAATAACATTACCTAAAGATTTAGACATTTTACGTCCTCTTCCATCAACAACAAATCCGTGTGTTAGAACACTTTCATAAGGCGCTTTACCTCTTGTGCCAGAAGACTCTAAAAGAGATGAATGAAACCATCCTCTGTGTTGATCACTGCCTTCTAAGTACATTGATGCAGGCCATTTCAAATCTTCTCTTTGTTCTAGGCAAAAAGCATGTGTAGAGCCGCTGTCAAACCATACTTCAACTACATCTTTTACCTGTTCATAATCATCAAGTGAATATTCATCTCCTAAAAACCTTTGTGGATCTTCGGTAAACCAAGTATTGCTTCCTTCTTTTTCATATATGTCTGCTATTCTATTGATAATATTTTCATCTCTTAAAGGTTGACCCGTTTTTTTATTTACAAATAATGGTAAAGGTACACCCCAAACTCTTTGTCTAGATACACACCAATCTGGTCTAGTTTCAATCATTGATCTAAGCCTTGTTTGGCCTTGAGGAGGATAGAAAATAGTTTCATCAATTGATTTAAGAGCAATGTCTCTTAAATTATTTTTTTCCATAGAAATGAACCATTGTGGAGTATTTCTATAAATAAGAGGTGCTTTAGACCTCCATGAATGTGGGTAGCTATGACGAAGCGTTCCTTTAAATAATAATTTTGAAAATTCTTCTAATTTATCTGCAATTTTGTGATCTACTTTATAAATATGTTCACCTTCAAAACCAACGGCATTTTGATTATATTTACCATCATCTTGAACTGTCTGTATGATATCAACATTATTTTCTATCCCTAAAACATAGTCGTCATCTCCATGTCCAGGAGCTATATGTACAACTCCTGTACCCTGTTCTAAGTTTACAAAATCCCCATGAAATGGTTTTACTATAAAATCGTATCCCAATTGTTTAAATGGATGTTCACATTCACAAGAAGATAAATTATCTCCTTTAAATTTCTTTTTTGTACTAAATTTTTTTATTCCAATTTCACTAGTTACACTTTCTAAAAGTTCTGATGCAAATATTAATTTATCATTTTTTTTGACTAAACTATTTTCTTCTAATTCTTCAACAACAATAAGTGAATAATCTAATTCTTTACCATAAGCCAGAGCTCTGTTACCTGGGATCGTCCAAGGAGTTGTTGTCCAAATGACAATATTAGAATCAATTAAATCTTTATCGGTAGAATTTTTAATTAAAAATTTAACATATATAGTGTTGGACGTATGATCTTCATATTCAACTTCAGCGTCAGCTAGAGCTGTCTTTTCTACAACAGACCAGAGAACTGGTTTTGCTCCTTTATATAAACTTTCATCAAGTAAAAATTTTCCAAGCTCTCGAACAATTTGTGCTTCTGCTTGATTTGACATTGTGAGATATGGATTTTCCCAATCCCCTTCAACACCAAGCCGTCTAAATTCTTTTTTTTGTATCTCGATCCATTTTTCTGCAAACTCTCTACACTCATTTCTAAATTGAACAGTTGGGACATCATCCTTGTTCTTTCCTTTTTTTCTATATTCTTCTTCTATTTTCCATTCAATTGGTAAACCGTGACAATCCCATCCAGGAACATAAATAGAGTCTTTACCAGCCATTTGTTGTGTTCGCACAATGACATCTTTTAAAATTTTATTAAGAGCTGTTCCCATATGAATATGTCCATTTGCATATGGTGGACCATCATGAAGAACAAATTTTTCTCTACCTTTAGATTTATCTCTTAGCTTTTTAAAAATATTTTCTTTATCCCACTCCTCTATTATTGTAGGTTCTTTTGAAGGAAGGTTAGCTCTCATTTCAAAAGATGTTTTAGGAAGAAAAATCGTATCTTTATATTCCATTACAGTTTATGATATTTTTTAGCTTTATTTATATCTTTATTGATTTGCTTAGTTAATTCTTCAAAATTATTAAATTTTTGTTCAGACCTAATAAATGTAAGGAATTCAACAGTCAATTCTTTACCATATATTTCTTCACTAAAATTAAACATATGTGTCTCTAAAAGGAGTTTACTGCCATCGACTGTTGGTCTTAAACCAAAATTTGAAACACCTTGATATTTTTTGCCTTCTAATAGCACGTCCACACAATAAACACCTCTTTTTGGCAATATGTGTTGATCTGGTATCATATTAGCAGTCGGAAAATTGATTTCTCTAGCTCTTTTATCACCCTCAATTATTGTTCCATGCATATGCCAAGACCTGCCTAAAGACTCTGTAACATCTTCCATATAACCATCTTTTATTTGTGATCGAATTATTGAAGATGAATATTTATCAGATTTATCTGCAAGCATAATAGGATCGATTAAATGAATATTAAAATTATTTTTTTCAGCATATTTTTCTAATGTTTTAAAATTACCTTTTCTGTCTTTTCCAAACTTAAAGTCACTACCTATAACTAAGTATTTAATATTTAATTTATCAATAAGAATTTTAGTTACAAAATCATCAGCTGATAATATTGATAGATTGTTATCAAAAGAAAAATCTATAAATATGTCTAAACCCAATCTTTCAAGAAAATTTATTTTATCGCTTTGAGTATAAATATTAAAAGGCTCATTAATTTGATTAAAGTAAACACGAGGATGAGGATTAAAACTCATTATGGAAGATAATAAATTATTGTTTGATGCAATCTCCTTAATTTTATTTATTATTTCTTGATGCCCTTTATGTATTCCATCAAAATTACCTATTGCGAGACAAAGGTTTAATTTTTCAAAATCTAATGCTGTATCTAATTTATAAATTTTCATAATATTTATAAATCAATTAGTATAGAAACTTATGGCTAGTAACTACAAATATTTATTTAAGATATTTTCTAGATATTCTTGTCTTCCTGAACGAGGTTCTGGTTCAATATTATCATCGATTACTTTTTTATTTATATCATCTAATGCAGTATCTTTATTATGAATAAACTGGCCCAAATTTTTATTCCAGTCTTCATATCTATCTTCAATAAACTTAGGAATAACATTATCATTCATTAATTTTTCAACAGCAATAAGTGTTTTTGCACAAACATCCATACCCCCAATGTGAGCATGAAATAAATCTTCAGCATCAATAGATTGTCTTCTTATTTTTGCATCAAAGTTCATGCCTCCTTGGTCTAAACCGCCATTCTTAAAAATAAAATAAAATGACATAATTAAGTCGGCAGGATTATTTGGGAATTGATCCGTATCCCAACCTATTAAAGTATCACCTCTATTAATATCAATACTTCCTAAGGCACTGTTAGAAGTTGCATAAGCAATTTCATGTTCAAAATTATGACCAGATAAAGTTGCATGATTAACTTCAACATTTAATTTAATTTCATTTTCTAAACCTGCCTTCCGTAAAAACGCTAAGCAAGTTGCAGAGTCAAAATCATATTGATGTTTAGTTGGTTCATGAGGTTTTGGTTCCAATAAAATTTGACCTTTAAATCCTATCTTGTGTTTATAATTAACAACTAATTCTAAAAATCTTTGAAGATTAGCTGTTTCCTTAGTCATGTCAGTATTAAGAATAGTTTCGTATCCTTCTCTTCCACCCCAAAGAACGTAGTTTTGACCCCCCAATCTCATCGTTGCATCCATACAATCTTTTACTTGTGCAGCTTTATATGCAAAAACTTCTGGGTCTGGATTGGTCGAAGCTCCACTCATATATCTTTTATGGGAAAAAGCATTTGCTGTTCCCCACAATAATTTCATTCCTGAGTCATTAATTTTTTGTTCCATTAAATCTATAATATGAAAGAAATTTTTTTGTGTCTCAGCATAATTTGAACCTTCAGGAGAAATATCTCTATCGTGAAAGCAGAAAAAAGGTGTTTTTATTTTAGTGAAAAAATCAAATGCAGCATCGAGTTTCATTTCAGCCATTTTCATTTCATCACCTGCTTGCATCCAAGGTCTATCAAAAGTTTGACCACCAAATGGGTCAAGGCCAGGCCATGTAAATGTGTGCCAGTAACAAGTTGCAAATCTTAAATGTTCTTTCATTGTTTTTCCCAAAACAACTTTATCTTCATCATAGAATTTAAATGCTAACGGGTTAGAACTATTTTCTCCTTCATATTTTATTTCAGGAATATTTTTAAAATAATTTGTCATATCTTCTCCCTAAATTATCTTACTCTATCTTGATGCCCAAAGCAAACCACGATGATAAATTTTTCTCATTTCAGGATGATTTAATTCATGTGCGAAATGTCCAAGAGAAGTGTAAAAAATTTTACCTTTTCCAATTTTTCTTTTCCATACAACTGGCATTTCTACACCCTTTATCCATTCAGTTTGATATTGGTCATCTCCAGGCTTTCCAGGTTCTTGTTCTAATTTCCAAATTTCGTGGCCTTGGAAAGTAGTAGTGGCAAGAACTTCGTTCATTGGATCTACATGCATGTAATACTGTTCAGAGTGATAATCAAAATCCTCAACACCATCCATTATTGGATCATCTTTTTTAGTTATATTAACTTTATAATCATGAATACCATTAGGATGACTTACCCATTGACCACCAGTTAAAAATTGCCAATCAATTGATTGTCTAAAAGCGTCACACATTCCTCCATGATGCCCAGCAAGACCACAACCATTTACAACTGCCTTTACAACATTATTTACTTCGTTCTTTTTAATTTCTCCACTAGGTGAGTGATGAAAGGCCATTGTTACTATTGGTATAATTAAATCCATTTCATGAACATAATCTTGAGCAAATGCAGCAGTTGAATACTCAGATCTTATCTCATAACCATCAGGTTCTAACATTTCAGTTAAAATTTCGTTACATTTTTCTGGTTGGTGTCCAGGCCATCCCCCATAAACTATTAAAGCTTTTTTCATTTACAACTCCCTTATTTTAAAAATTTTCCATTCTCTGTATCTAAAAAAGATTGAGGAATGTTTGTTATACTTTCTAGATTTACTTTTTCATCAATTTTAGCAGATTTTAGGATTGATTGCATTATCTCCAAAACGTGTAGACTTAGCTCACCACTACATCTATTAACTTTATTTTGTTTAATTGAATCAATCATTTCACAAACTCCAATTCCTCTAAAATTAGCAGATGTAGGATCTTCGTTTGCTTTGTCATTTTTTTCTCCACCTGTTCGATTTGTATTTAATCGTCCTAGATTCATGTCATCAGTTTTAATAGTTTTCCAATCTGATTTCTTTTCATCACAAATTTTAATTTCTCCACCAAACATGTTAGGATCAGGGATGTTGATAGCACCTTTTGTTCCAAATAATTCAATATGAGACTTATTATGTTTATAAACATCAAATGAGAAGAAAGAGTCAATTAATGCTCCATTCCTAAATTCAATTTGAGAGATCAAAGTTGTTGGGATATCAACCTCTATTTTTTCACCTTTTCTCTCTCCACTCCCAATTTCTCTTTGAGAGTAAACTGTTCGAGATTGACTATAGACACTTTTGACAGGTCCCAATAAGTTTACTAATGCTGAAAAATAGTATGGCCCCATATCTAAAACCGGACCTCCACCATATTTGTAATAAAAGTCTGGGTTTGGATGCCAAATTTCATGGCCCACTACACCCATTGAAATACTACCTAAAACTATTTCCCCTATTGTGCCATCCTCAATGACTTGCTTTGATTTTTGTATTCCAGCACCTAAGAAAGTATCAGGGGCACTACCTACATATAAATTTTTAGATTTAGCTAAATTTAATAACTCTTTTCCTTCGTCAAATTCAATGGAGATAGGTTTTTCAGAATAAGAATGCTTACCTGAATTTAAAATTGATTTTGAAACTTCAAAATGTGCATTTGGAATGGTAAGATTTATTACCAATTGAATATCTTCATTAGACAATAATTCTTCAACGGATAAACTTATTATTCCATATTTTTCAGAATATTTCTTTGATGCTATAGGGTTTAAATCTGCGCAAGCAATAATTTCAAAGTTATTAAAAAAATTTTTTGCATTGTGGAAGTATATATCTGCTATATTTCCACAACCTATTACACCAACTTTCATTATTTTTGTCTATATGATTTTTTATGTAATTCAATTGCTTTTGAATTCACTTTCTTCATTATATTTGTGAGATCAGTATAAAAGTTTTCATTGCTTGATACATCTCCTATTTCTGCAGTATCCCATTGTTCAAGTATTCCACAATGATGCCAATCAATCATATAATTTTTTTTAATCTTCATAATGTAAATTGAAAATAATATTTTTGATAAATTTAAGACTTATAATTTCAACCTTTATAATATATTCTAAACTATTCTTTAACTGCACCACCTGTTAGGCCCGCTACAATAAATCTCTGAAGAGCTAAGAAAAAAACTACAGCAGGTATTAAAGTAAGGGAAACAAAAGCTAATATTTTTGGCCAATCTGTAATGTATTCTCCTCTAAAAACCATAATTCCAAGTGGCCAAGAATATAAATTTTCATTATTTATCATAATTAATGGTAGTAAATAATTATTCCAACTACCTACAAGATTGATTACGGCCACAGTTGCAATAATTGGTGTTGAGAGTGGTAAAGTAAATTTAAAGTAAAACTGTGAATATGTGCATCCATCAACGAAAGCAGCATCAAAAAGCTCAGAGGGCATTTGTCTAAAAAAACCTCTAAATAATATAATAGCAAAAGCCAAACCAAAAGCAATTTGTGGAAGAATAACTGCCCAAACTGACCCTAACAAACCAAGGTCTCTAACTCTAAGAAAAAGAGGGAGGATGGCAGTTGCAAACGGGAAGGTTAAACCAAGTATAAAATAATTAAACAAAAATCTACTTCCAACAAACTTCATATGAGCAAAAACAAATGCTGTCATTGAAGCTAATAAAATTACTAGAAAAGTTGTTCCTGCTGCATATAAAACTGAATTCCAAGTAAATAGCCAAAACTTATTATCCACTAAAAGACTAGTGTAATTCCCAACAATCCATTCCGTTGGTAGTCCTAGTGAGTTAGTTCTTAAATCACCAATTGTTTTAAATCCTCCAGCAATAGAGACGTAAAGAGGAATAAAAATAATTCCTGCTAATAAAAAAAGAAATAAATACATGTAGTAAGATCTAAAATTACTAAACATTAATCTTTCCTCATTAAAGTTCTTTGATAAGTAATTGCTATTGTGAAACAAATTAGGAAAATAACAACACCTATTGCACTTCCAAATCCAAACTTCATTCTCATGACCCCAAAATAATATAAATAAGTAACCATTGAATGTGTTTGGTTAGATGGGCCGCCACCAGTCAAAGGCATAATTATATCAAACAATTGAAGAGCTCCTAAAATAGATAGAAATACTGATAACCTTATTGTTGGTAAAATAATTGGAATTTTAATTCTCCACGCTGTAGTAACTGGTCCTGCTCCATCTACCTTTGCTGCCTCTAAAACTTCTTTAGAAATATTTTGTAGACCAGCAATATATATCATCATATGTATTCCAAAGTATTTCCAAAAAATAACAATATATAAGGCAATCATTGCAGTTTCTTTTTCAGCAATCATATGAGGTGGATCGGCTCCAAAAAAATTCCAAATTGCTGCAACCATTCCGTAGTTTCCATCATAAATATACGCCCAAATTAATCCTGTAACTATTTCTGCGAGAATATATGGAAGAAAAAAAACTGTTCTAAAAAAATTAGCACCTCTTATTTTGTCAGAAATCATTAAAGCGACCAACAAAGCAAAAGGTAATTGAATAAATAGAGAAATAGCAATGATGTAAAAGTTATTTTTTAATGAAAGAATAAATGTCTTATTTTTGAAAAGATATTTATAGTTTTTTAAACCAACATATTTATTAGGATCTCCATAACCATCCCATCTATAAAAACTATAATATGCTGCTTCAACAATAGGTAATACAACAAAAAGTGTAAAAATTGTTAACGCAGGAATTATAAATATTACAAGTGTTGAATACTTGCTTAAAAGAGCGTTATACTTGGCAGAATTCATATATTTGTTTGAGAAGGCTTTTATAAAAAAGCCTTCTCTTTAGATATTATTGATTAAATTCCCAAGATTCTTGGACTTGTTGTGCAGCCTCTTCAGCAGAAATAATTCCTGCAGCAAGATCAGTAGACACATCATTAACAACTCTTCCAATATCCGGACCTAAAAATTGGTCATAAAAAATTTGGTGATATTGAGAATTTCCTATGTTGTTTGCAACTTGAGCAAGTATTGGGTTAGTAATTGATTTATCCGCACCCTTTACAACTGGAAGGTAAGCACCTTTTGCAGCATCCTCATTTTGAATATCTGCTGAAACCAAGTGCATTAAAAATTCTACAGCTGAGTCTGGTGCAGTTTTAGAAACTAACCATCCATTGATACCTCCAAGAGTATCAGCAGAATCACCAAGTGCTCCTGGAGTCATTGGCATACTAAAGATACCCATATTGTCATCTCCTAAACCTTCTCCACTTGCACTATTAGATTTTTGAGATGGATACATCCAATTACCCATAAAAGCCATTGCACATTTTCCATCACCGAAAAATCCAGCTTGATCAGGCCAAGTATGACTTAACCAACCATCTTGAAAAGGTTCTAGTTCTACAAGTTCTAACATTTGTTCACCTGATTTAATGTACTCAGGTCTATCCCAACCCCCATTTTCAAGTGACTCAAGGAATAATGCTTCACCACCATTTCTTATGTGTAAATGTGTCCAAATAAAATGAACCGGCCATTTATCTTTTCCACCTATACAAATTGGAGTTATACCAGCAGATTTAATTTGTTTAACTGCTGATAGTAGATCATCCCACATTTTGATACCATCAACATCAACACCAGCTTGATTCATTAAATCTTTATTATACCACCAAGTAACTTGCGAAACATTTCTTGGCACACCAACTCTTTGTCCTTTATATACAAATGCATTTGCAGCTGCTGCACTAAGTGTAGATAGATATTCATCAGTTATAACATCTGAAATATCTCTTAAGAAACCTGCTTCAGCTTGTGCATACATAACACCGCCACCCCAACTATTGAATATATCTGGTCTGTCGTCAGACTGTAACATTGTTGGAAGCTTAGCTTTAAATGATTCATTTTCGAGATACATCATCTCAACTGTATGTCCAGTTTTTGCCTCAAATTCTTCTATTGCTCTTACAAAGTTTGGATACTCTGGAGAACTTTCACCAGTTAAATGTAACCATTTAATTGTATCTGCTTGAACAGAACTAAAGAAGAATAAAGATACTGAACCTATGATAAATTTTAATAAATTTTTCATCATTCCTCCTAAATTTTTTTTATTTTTACTCAGATAAGTAATATAATCAACAACCATATTGTCTTTTTTTTAGATAAAAAACATATAAAAATTAATACTAAAAATGCACAAGAAACCAAATATTTTAATCTTTAATCCAGATCAGTGGAGAGGGGACATGTTAGGATATCTTGGTTATCCTGGAGCTAAAACACCAAATTTAGATAACATTATAAATAATGATGCAATTGCATTTAAGAATGCATTCTGCCAAGCTACAGTGTGTACTCCAAGTCGTTGTTCATTTATGACTGGTTGGTACCCACATGTTCACGGTCATAGAACGATGCATTACATGCTACATACTGATCAAGGTGATTCGAGCATATTATCAGAATTAAAAAATAAAGATTATTTTATTTGGTGGGGTGGAAAAAATGACTTGATAGCAGGACAAGAAGGATATCGTAATCATTGTGATATTTATTTTGAACCAACAGATAATGATTTTAAAAAATGGAACTACGCTCAACAACCAGGTACTCATGGTGGAGACCTATCATGGAGAGGTCCCAATGATGGAGATAATTATTATAGCTTCTTTAAAGGAAAATTAGATAAAAAAGATAAAGATATTTATTTCGATGATGATTGGTCCATGGTTTATGGGGCATTAGATTTTATTGAAGATTATAAAAAAGAAAAACCATTCTGTTTATTTTTACCACTTGGATATCCACATCCACCCTATTGCGTTGAAGATCCATGGTTCTCTTCGATTGATAGAAATATAATTCCTGAAAGATATCAATACAAAACATGGGAGGACAAACCAAGTCTCTTAAAAGGAATAATGGATGGTCAACAAATGCAAAATTGGACCGATGATCGTTGGAATGAATTGCGCGCTGTTTATCTTGGTATGTGTGCAAGAGTTGATTACCAATTTGGCCTTTTAGTGAAAAAATTAAAGCAAAATAATATGTATGATAATACTTTAATTATTTTTCTATCAGATCATGGTGATTTCACTGGTGATTACAATCTCGTTGAAAAAACTCAAAATACTTTTCAAGATTGTCTGACTAATGTTCCTCTAATAATTAAACCGCCTAAAAGTGAGAACACGCTTAATGGTGTGAGTGATACAATGGTTGAATTGATTGACGTGGCAGGTACAATATATGACTATAGCAATATAGAACCCTCATATTGGCATTTTGGAAAGAGTATTAAAAATTTTATCGATCAAAAAATTAATAGTCATAGAGAAGAAGTATTTACTGAGGGTGGTAGACTTAGATTAGAAAGACAAGCCAGCGAAAACCAAAGCCTACAACTACCTCATGGTCTTTATTATCCTAGAGTAAGTTTACAGGGTAAAGAAGATGAAATTTTAATGCATACCAAAGCTACAATGTGCAGAAATAAAAAATTTAAATATATAAAAAGAGCTTACGAAAAAGATGAGCTCTATAATTTAATTGAAGATCCTGGAGAAATTCATAATGTTATTGATGATAAACAATACTCATCAGAGCTTAAGAAGCTAAAAGATAAAATGTTGTCATGGTATCAAGAAACTTGTGATGTTGTTCCCTTAAAAGGTGATGAAAGAGATTTTAACTAATACAATTCATTCTCAATTCTAGTAAGCCAATAATCAATATCTAAATTTTTATTACCAGTGAGCATTCTCCAGAACTTAATTGTATTGATTTTATCTAATCGATTTGTATCTGCCTCTTGCCAAGGATATGATTTCATTAAAATATCATTGACTGTTTTTTCTTGATTTTCATCTGTCCAATACAATGCTTTATTAGGAAGTGGTTTATATTTTTTTTCAGGATCCCATAATAATTCCTGTTTTTCTGTTGGTTGCAATCTAACTTTGAACATGTACCTAATTTCATCTGAAAAATTAACACCTGCACCATGCCACAAGCCATTATGAAAAATCCCAATTGTACCTGCCTTACAAACTATATTTTTCTGTCCTTTAATATTTTGGTATTTAGCAATTCCCATTTCGTTTACAATTCTGAGATGTGTACCAGGATGATATCTTGTGCCACCCATTTCTTTTGTAACATCAGTTGGGAAATAGAATAATTGAATATCAAATGTAATTCTTGGATCAATTGTGCTGTCTTGATGATTAACTTGAGACATCTGTCTTTGATTAGTTTTTTTAAAGTATTTTGTTGGGAATGTTAGATGAAGAAATTGATGATCAACTACAGACTCAGATCCAACTAAACTATTAATTGCTCCTGCTACAACTTCATTTTGGAAAATTTTTTCTAAAGGAGATTTGTGTTGATACGCATTCTTGAGTGGTGTTCCTGCAGGAATTCTTGGAATGCTGCTAGAGGCTTTAATATTTTGAAAATACTTTTGCATATTATCGACGTTTTCAATATCGGTATGTCCAATATCGTTTAAAAATTCTTTATTAGTTTCATTATCTATTAATCCATCAAAAAATAAGCATCCACTATTAGCAAACTCTGCCATTTGCTCGGTTGATAATAATTGTACCATCTTAAAAATCTCCTTCTTCTATTTTTTCAAAAAAAAATTCATGTTTTAAATATGAAGTCCTAAATTCCTCTCCTGGATGCTCTGGGATGGCTTGACTTGATTGAAATAATCTCCACCCATCTAATAATGCGTCGAGCCCCGTAGGATAAGGAGGCTCGTCACTATCACCTGTCATATGGAGTTTTTGACCAGTACCATCAAAAGTAGCCCATGAAATAACTTCTGCTTCTAGACTTGGGAACTTTAAATAAAGAACTAAAACTTTTTGTCTTTTGGGCATTTAATTTTCTTTAAAATAATTTTTTAATAATTCTTTTGGTGGATCATATGTTTTAATTTCACTCAGCATAAGATTTTTATATTTGTTTATTAAATCCTCATCATTAATAGGATGTAGTTGGCCGGGATCTTCCTTCAAATTATAAAGTGCGCATTTAGTATCTTCTAGTGATTTATGTGGATCTGATTTTCTAAGAATTCTGTTAACTTTCATGACTGGAATATTCTTAGTAAAGTTAAACGGTTCATGCATAGTAGCAGTTTGCAATTCTTCATGTGAAAAAAATTGCCTCATATTTGTTGGCATCAATGTATACTGAAATCTACTTCTATCGTATTGATCAAAATTTTCTGGGAAATGAAAATATGAATAGTCTCCATCAGAAATGTTTATACCCCCACCCCAGTATCCATACAAAGCGAAATGTTCATTTTCACTATCTTTATCTAAAAAGTTTAGTAATGATTTGCCTTTAACTTCTTTAGGAAGATTATGACCGTGCATTGTCATGAATGTTGGCATCAGATCAATGTTTTGAGTTACAACATTTCTTTGCTCTCCCGAATATTGTTTGTATTCAGGGTGATAAAAATAGAAAGGTATATTTGCAATTTCATTATACAATGGCATTCTATTTTTAGCCCACCAATCATGTTCTCCAAGCATGAAGCCATGATCAGTTGTTAAGATTAATGCAGTGTCATTCCATAAGTTATTTTCATCAAAATAATCTAAAATAGTACCAAGCAAATAATCACATAGTCCAACTAAAGCAATGTAATTGGCTTTTAACTCTGCAACCTCATCATCTGTCTCTTTGACTCTGTCATACTGAGGCCAATCTAATCTTGGGCCTGTATAATTTGTTTTTAATTTCTCTCTAAATCGCTCTGGTGCAAAAAAAGGTTCATGAGGATCAAAGGTTTCTAGTTGAAGAAACCAATTATCAGCATCTTTATTAATATTGATAAAGTCTAAACCAGATTCAAAGCATTTAACCGAAGGAAAATCTTTTTCATCTTTAATAAACTCACTATTGATTGCATAATGATAGTATCCTGTTTCTCTATTAGTTAAATTTAATTGAGATTGATGATATTTTTCTCTTAATTTTTCAAGCGGTGGTTGTACCATGGCTTTCCATGGGTCGCTTTCTTGTCCTCTAATAAAATCCCAAGAATTAAATCGATTATGATAAGTTGCACCGCCATCCTCAAAATAATGATAATGATCAGTTACTAGATGAGTGTATGTATCATTAAGACGTAAAATTTCTGGAAATGAATTATCAAATGGTTCTAGTGGTCCCCATGCACGATGCAAAAAACTTAATCGTCCTGAATGCATGTCTCTTCTTGCAGGCATACAAGGCATACTACCAATATAATGATTATTAAATTGGACTGATTTTTCTGCTAATCGATTAAAATTTGGCGTTTCAATATATTTACCACCATAAGAATTTAACATTCTTTTATTTAATGAATCAAATAAAAGGAAAACTGTTTTCATGGAAATAGATTAATATGAAATAAATAATTATTAAAGTTTTTTCTTTAATCGATGAAAAGAATCAGGATTTAATCCCATTTGACCAGGATTATTTACATTGTTAGCTTTTTTAATTTTGGATGTAATATTTTCAACTTTTTGAATTTTGTTTTTAATCTTTTTTCTTAATGAGGCTGTAATTTCATCATAAGTACTAATGCCAATTAGATTATTTAATTCATATGGATCGGCATCAAGATCATAAAGGTTTGTTTCAGTGTATTGGTTAGATGAAGGTTTATCACTCCCATTAGAATCATGATCAGCAATACAATATTTCCATTTTTCAGTTCTTAGGCTTCTAGCTAATTGACTTTCGCTAATTTGAATAAAAATTTCGTTTTCCCATTTTTTGGAAGTTTTATTTACCAAAGGCAATACTGATCTACCATCACAATGAGAAGTGTTTTTAACTTTTGCCAAGTCCAATATTGTTGCATGAATATCTAGAATGTTAGTTAGTTCTTTTATACGTCCACCTTGCTGAAAAACATTTCCTATCAAAGACGTAGGAACCCGTATTGAACTTTCATGACATGAACGTTTATATTCTCTATTTCGTGTTTTAAAATTATTTCCATGATCAGATGTAAAAATAATTGCACTATCATCAAATAATTTTAAACTTTTGATGACATCAATCATTCTGCCATAAGCTTCATCTATTCTCTTCACCATTCCATAGTAACCACCTAAATGCCGAGGAGAAGATCCAACTAGAGATGAAAGATCTGGTGGTGACCACTTACCTGTGTATTTTTCTCTGTATCCAATAGGTGGTGGATAATCATCTGTATTATTTTGATGATGTGGCTCAATAAGAGAAACGAAAAGAAAAAATGGTTTTTTTTGATTTAGTTTTATAAAATTTATAGCTGCATCAGTTATTGCATCAACTCTATATCCTGGAAGAAATACTTTTTTATTTTGTCCATCGTAAACATATGTTTCATAAGCATCAGATGTAAATTCTAATAGATTTGATCCTAACCAATAATCATAACCACCTCTATCCTCTTTTTTAACTGGTTCAGAAGAGCCAAGGTGCCACTTTCCAATATATCCAGTAGCATATCCTTCTTTGGATAAATATTTTGCTAGAGTTTTAATATTTTTTTTTAAAGGTATTCTATTTTTAAAACATCCAGTTTTTGTTGCATACATTCCTGATTGTAATGAAGCTCTTGCAGGCCCACAAACTGGTTGACATGTAAATGAATTATAAAGATGTGTAGCTTCGACTGCATAATGATCGAAGTTCTCCATCAAGGATAATGGATTGCCATGTAAACCAGAAGTATCCCAGCGTTGTTGATCAGTGAAAAATACAATAATATTTGGTTTAGATTTAATATTCATTATGATTTAGATTTATTTACTAAAAGGTTTTCCTTTATATTTCCTAAGATTGTCAGCATGTTTTTTTCTGTCTGTTTTTTCAAGACGCTCAACATATGTATTCCAGACTTTTGAATAAATATTTGCATGATGAGGACCGCCTTCTCTAATTACACCTTGAAGAGGGTCTCCTCTATCAGCCTCATACATATTTTCTTCAATCCACTCATCGATTAAAAACATTCCATGCGCTACGAGATCTTTATGCTGATCTGCTAGGTTATTCAACTCATGCGGATCCTTTTCAATATCGAAAAGCATATATTTTGGAAAATCTTTTAATCCAGTATCGTACGTTCTTATCAGTAACCAATTATCCCATCTTACAGATCTTTGACAACTCCAAGCACCATGACTAATAACTAAATAATCTCTTCCATTTGATGATTTACTATTAGTTAAATTTTCAGTGAAATTAATACCGTCCCATCTGTCAGGTTGTGAAGATGAAGTAATTTGAGAAATAGTTGACGTTAAATCTAAATTATAAAATTTATTTTCTACAGTACTTCCTTCATTTGTATCTGTTATCCCCGGCCATCTAATTATTAATGGAACTCTATTAGTTATATGATCAGCTGTTTGGTGATCTCCCCACACATTTAACTCGCCTTGATTTTCTCCGTGGTCTGCTGAAATAATTATTGCCGTATCATCCCAAAGATTCATTTTTTTTAAATCTTCAAAAACTTTATTTAAATAAAAATCTGCGTATTTAATTCCAGTATCATATGCATCAATTTGTTCTTTAGCATCAGAAGTATTTTTAATTTCACCCACTCCCATTGTATACTTTCCTCCAAGATCTTCATTAAATCCTGGAACTTCTCTAGCGCTATGCGGTCCGAAACTATTCCTTTGTTTTTTAATTAATTCTTCTGTCACCCATTCTTCGATAGGATCATCTTTAAAAGGATTTCCAAAGTCTTCAGGCGTATCATACGGAGTATGAGGATCCCACATATTTACATGTAAGAACCAATTTTCTTTTTCTCCATTATTATCTAACCACTTTTTTATAACAGGGTAGACTTCATCAGCATTTTCTAAACCACCTTTTCCCGTGTCATATGTTTCCGTAAAACCAAACCAAACTTGATAAGCTGTATGTCTTTCAGGGAAAGGACTGATACTTGCTGTATAATATCCTGCATCTCGAAGAACTTTTCCGAGAGATGTAAAAGCATATTCTCCTCTTAAACCTCCTTTAAATTCTCTATTCCAAATATTTTTTCTAGGAGCAATATCAGAGAATTCACCACCATGATTAACAACTCCAGTTTTGAAACCAAAATTACCTCCAAACAAAGCAGTTCTACTTGGTAGGCAAGGTGTGTCAGTCGAATAAAAATTTGTAAACTTAACCCCTTCTTTTGCTATTGCGTCAATGGTAGGAGATGTATTTCTGTGATAACCATAACATCCCAAGTGATCAGGTCTTAAAGAGTCTATGTCTACGTATAAAATTCTCATCTTTATCCTTTCTTAATTAAGCGCCTGAAACTCTTTTCATTTTTGATGTTTCATCTTTTAATGTGGCTTGTGCAAACTTAAATAATAAATCTTTTTTTAATGTTTGTGCATTCGTGTTATCCCATAAATTATTATATTCGTTTGGATCATTTTCTAAATCAAAAAGTTCACCGTAGTTAGCTTCTCGGTAAATAGAAATTTTATAGTTATCATTTATGTAAGTTTTTAAATGTGGCATTCTTGGATTATGTCTATTTTCAACAAATATATGTGAACGGATACTTTCCTTGTTGCCATAAAATACATCCGTTTGATCCACTCCTTGCATTTGACTTGGTATATCAATGCCCGCAACTTTTAAAAATGTTGGCGCAAGATCAACTAAACTTAACAAAGATGATGATGAAGAATTTTCAGGTACTTTACCAGGCCATCTAACAATAAAGGGTAAGCGGAGCATATCTTCATAGTGGAAAGGTCCTTTAGCAATTAAACCATGCTGTCCTATAAAGTGACCATGATCAGTAGTAAAAATAATTATGGTATTATCAAGTTCACCCATTTGATCTAACTTATTAATTATTTTTCCAATATTCTTATCCATAAAACTAACCATGCCATAATAAATAGCCATGTCTTTCTTTAATTCTTCCATAGGATACAGATGACTCATGCATCCATGAGCGTTAAATGGTGAATGCCAATTTTCGAAATCAGGATTTGTTGTTTGTGTTTTTCCAAAATGTGGTGGATTTAATTCGTGTTCACCTTCTTTTAACGTGCCAGGTGACATGTCTTCTGAATTATACATTGATGCCCATGGTTCACTTAATACATACGGTGGATGTGGATCTTGAAAACTTGTCCAAAGAAAAAATGGCTTGTCATCTTTTTGTTGATCTAAAAATTCAATTGATCTTTCGGCTGTCCAATTTGTGTAGTGATGTTTTTCGTCTAACTTCCAAACCCTATCCGGTCTCGCCCAGTAGTCATATTCACGAGCAATAGGAGGGGCGTATTTAGAAGTTTCACCAGGTACTGGTTGAAAATACTCTTTCCAATCACTAAGACCGTTTTGTTCCATCCAAATTGCATAATGTTGACCTACATGACTTTCATCTGCATGATTACGTGCTAGCTCAATATGTTCAAAGCCATACCAAGGTCCTTTAAAATTTTTCCAAAATTCTAAATCTCTTAAAGTTGGTTGTCCTTCTATAGATACCTGACCTGGAACTGAAGTTAATGGCTGGAAATGTGCTTTACCAATTAAACCAGTAGAGTAACCATTTTTGTATAAAAGTTCTCCAATAGTTTCTACTTCTTCATCTAATTTTACACCAATTGTCCACGCTCCATGAGAGGAAGGATATTGCCCAGTAATAATACTTGCTCTTGATGGTGTACAAACTGGTGATGGACAATAAGCTCTTGTAAAATTCATTCCTTCATCACAAAGCTTATCTAAATACGGTGTTTGTATTTTTGAATTAAATTTTCCTATTGTATCATGATGCTGTTGATCTGAAGTTATTAATAAAATATTAGGTCTTTTCATGTTTACCCTTTTACAGCTCCTTGGACACCTTCAACAAAATATTTTTGCATAAACAAAAATAAAATAATTATAGGCAAAATAGTTATAACAGATGCAGCTGCCATACCAGACCAATCGACAAAGTATTCTCCTTTAAAAGCATACACACCTACAGATAATGTTCTAATATCAGGATTACCAAGAGTAATAACTACAGGTAGTAGAAAATCATTCCATGCATGTAAAACTTGTAAGATAGAAACAGTTGCTACAACTGGCTTGGTTAATGGTAACATAATCATAATAAAAGTTCTGATAAATCCAGCTCCATCCATTTTTGCAGCTTCTTCGAGCTCGACGGGTATTCTTGAAAAGTATCCAGCAAATAATAAAATATATATTACAGGCGTATGACCAGCAGTTGCGATTGTTAAGCCGATTAAATTTTTAGATATTTTTAAATCTGTTAATAAATCAAAAACTGGAATTATAGTATAACCTTGAGGAATAAAAATTGTGGCAATTAAAATTCCAATAAGTATTTTTTTTCCAGGAAAAGCATATCTTCCAATCACATAACCAAACATTCCGGTTGTGATCACTACTATGACAACTGAAACAACAGTAATTATAAGAGTATTAAAAAAATACCTTCCCATGTTGGCTCCAAACCAAGCTCTCTCAAAATTTTCCCATATAAGCTTATCTGGTATTAAGCCTAGGCCACCCCAAATTTCGAAATCAGTTTTTAGAGAAGCAGAAAGAACCCATAAAAGAGGGTATATCCAGAAGAAAGAAAAAATAAGAAAGAATACAGTAATTGTCAAATATCTAACTTGGTTTTTTTCAGCGATAAAATTTAAATATTTGCTCATATTCTTCGAGTTCTCCTCATCCAAAATCCCTGAAGTGCTGTAATGAATAATACAGCTACACCCCAAAATACACCCGCAGCGCAAGCATATCCAAGCCTTGGCATTGTCCCGGCATCTGTGACAAATGCAGTTCTAAAAATATAAACTTCCATGACCTCACTACTAAAGAAAGGTCCTCCTGCGGTCATTGTTTCAATTAATGGAAAAACATTTAAAGCACTAACCGCCTCAACTAAAATTATTACTATAGCAAAAGGTAATACTATCGGTAAAATTATATGAATCCATAATCTGTAGCCTTGTGCACCATCAATTTTGGCTGCATCATAAACATCTTGTGGAACTGTTTGTAAAGCTGCCAACCAGTACATCATTGTAATACCAAGCCATTTCCAAACGTACACACCCATTACAGTTGGCAATACTGTGTCTGGATTACCAAGAAAATCAATTGGAGCAGAAGTTAAATTTGTTGCCATTAAAAATTTATTAGCAGGCCCATTAAATGGACTAAAAATAAAAGTCATAACTATACCAATAATAGCAATTGCAGTTACAACTGGCATGAAAATTACTGTTCTAAAAAAAGGAGACAATTTTAAAACCTGATTGTTTAAGAATACAGCAATGATGAATCCTAAAATTATTTTTACAGGAACAGTGCCAAACATAAAAATAAAGGAACGATAAAAAGCATTCCAAAAAAATGGATCATTTATTGCTTCAGCATAATTTTGGAAACCAATGAATTTGGCTTCTTTAGTAAAACCACTCCAGTCCAACAATGAAAAGTACCAAGACATTCCAATTGGGTACAAAACAAACATTCCTGTAAGAATTGAACACGGTAAAACGAACAAGTAACACCATCGTGCTTCGTACATTTGCTGGGTTAATGATTTTTTATTCATAATAGAAAAAGGCGAATTAAAAATTCGCCTTTAAATAATTTTTTTTATAATTCAGCGTACTTAGCTGCACCGTAATTAGAGCTAGTATCCCAATTTGGAAATACCCAATCATCACGAGTTACATTAGCACCGTCCGCTCTTGCTTCATCAACTGCTTTATCAAGTGCATCTTCATATCTTTGGTTACAATCTTTAAGCTGTGCTTCGACACCTTTAAGTTGACCAGTATAAAGACCTTGAATAACTAGAGCTAAAGATGGGTCTGGCATTCTTGATTTTGCAGCAACAATACCAACATCTTTATTTCTAACAATTGGATTAGGTCCAACAAGAAGATTTTCGTTGAACATTTTAAGAGCTTGAGCTGAAGGTCCAGTTAGACCAGCCTTTGCAACAGCTGCTGGGCTTATTGCAGGATCTGCTGCACCAACAGTTTGTGCCCAGTAAATTTGACCTTGCTCAGTTCCCATAAATCTAACTAAGTCACCTGCAAAAGGTCCCATTTTACTATCTTTACTTAACCATAAAGTGTTTGATCCACCCTCAGCTATATAAAGAGGCTCTGCTTTCTTTCCATCAGGAACAGGTTCACTAGCTATACCATACTCCCAGTTTGGAGCATCTTTAGCCCATGTTCCAATACACCAAGGTCCTTGGAAAATCATTCCTGCAGCACCTTGAGGCATAAGAGCTCGTGCTTGAGGAGCATTCATACTCATAACACCTGGGAATGCACTTCCATCAGATTTTAGTTGTAATAAAAGCTCAACAGCTTCCATGTATTGATCAGAAGCAATTACAAATTTACCAGTTTTAAAACTAATATGTCTATTTGTAAATCCGCCTCTTCCACTATGAGCTCCAGCAACCTGTCCAAAAGTATGAACCACATCTTCCCAACGATTTACCTGGTTACCACCAATGATCCAGCCATAGTATTGACCTTTACCATTTGCAGTTATTTTTTTAGCTGCATCTCTTATTTCAGAATATGTCATTCTTCCTGCTTGAGGATCATAACCTGCTTCACTCATGTATTTACTGCTATATAAAAGACAAGTACCTGTTCTTTTATTTGCTGTTAAACATACACCATAAGTTTTACCATCAAACTGATTAACACCTGGTAAATAAACACCGCTAGGGAATCCAGCTAACCATTCATCAATGTTATGAATGTAGTCATCCCAAGGCTGAACCCATCCCTCAGCAACAGCAACACCAGGGTCCATGTTCAAAGGAATTTGGAATACATCATGAACAGTTCCATTTCTTACTGCTAGAGGAACAATTTTATTTATTTCTTTCCACGGTAAGCCATCATATTCAATAGTTATACCTCTTGAAGCTGCATATTCTGGAAATATTTTTTTCCAAAAAACACCTTTCATATCTCCACTGTCAATCCACCTCATATTACCACCCGTAGTTGGAAGTGGTTTTAATGGGTCAGGAATATCATATTGACCTGCGAACAACTGTGAAGGAATTGATGTAGCAGACATTACTGCACCGGCTGCTAGAGCTCCTTTCATAACTGTTCTTCTGGAGATTTTTAATTGATTTTTTTTCTTCATTTAATCCTCCCTATTAATATTGAGTAAACATTAGGGATATTTCACAAAATAACAATTGAAAATAAATTTAAAATTATGTTAATATTTATTAATAAATATGAAGTATTTGCACACAATGGTTAGAGTTGAAAATATTGAAAAGTCTTTAGATTTTTACTGTAACAAACTTGGTCTAAAAGAGGTGCGACGTGTTGACAATGAAAAAGGTCGCTTTACATTAATTTTTTTAGCAGCTGAAAACAGTGATGAAAAAACTGGGCTATTAGAATTAACTTATAATTGGGATCCAGAAAAATATACAGGTGGACGAAACTTTGGTCACCTAGCTTATAGTGTAAAAAATATTTATGAAGTTTGTGAAAAATTAATGAACAATGGTGTCACTATTAATAGACCTCCTCGCGATGGACATATGGCATTTGTTCGTTCTCCAGATGGAATTTCTCTAGAAATTTTACAAGAGGGTGAGTCACTTCCAGAACAGGAGCCATGGAAGTCAATGGAGAATTCTGGTTCTTGGTAACCTAATTATTTAATTTTACTTTATAATACTTATCTGGATTTGTTGCTAAGGCTATTACTGAAGGTAAAACTTTTCTATAAAAATCAAAAAGGCTATTAAAGGGTTTTGGAAGTTCTGAATCAATTTCTTTACGAAGTTTCTTTAAATTATACGAAGGTACCATTGGATACATATGATGCTCTAAATGATATTCCATATGCCAATACAAAAAACTTAAAATAGGATTTATTCTTACTGAATATGTACTTAAACGATGATCTTTTGTATCTACTTTTGCTGCTAAATGTTGTGTTACATTAACAGCAAACCAGATCGGTTTACCAATGTATGTCGGTAAAATGATATATACAATTGGTAAGATGGAACTAATGTAAAAAGAATAAACAATTACTAGCGCCCATAGCAAAACGTATAATCTGGAATTCCATATTATTTTTTTCTTTTCATCTTTAGGCGCAGTTATCTCAATGACTGGGGAAAATTTTCCAAAGGCATGTTTTAAAACTTCGTACTTAATAAGTTTATGAGGATAAAGTAAATCAGTTAGTGGAATAAAGTTTAAAAAGAAAGCTATCAGTTCTACGGGTCTTGAGACTTGTATTTCATGATCATAGTCATCTTCTGTTTGTAGAGTTTTTGAATGATGAAATGTATGACTCCATCTCCATCGAAACCCTTCAAAGTCACACATGAAAGAGCTAATGTGATAAAAAATTTCATTTATCCAACGTGTTTTGAATGCTGTTCGGTGAACGGTTTCATGCCAGTTAGCTACACTGAATGCATAAATTGTTCCGTATATAAAAAAGAATAAATATGTCCACCATGTTCCTAAAGTTAGATATGCTAGATAACCTGATGTGAATAATAATAAAAAGTAAAAAAAGAAATGAAGTAACCCTGGTAAATCTTTTTTCTTACTTAAATTTTTTAAAGTTTTTTTATCGATTTTTGGTTTGTACCAATCATCAAGATTAACTTCCATATTTAGATTTTTAGTTTTTTTAAGTGTCCCAACGTTCTAACCAAGATCCGTCTACTGAAGAATCAAAAGCATCTTTTTTAGAAGTACCTCTAAACTTGGTATGTTGTTCCTCATATCCTTGAAACCAAGCATTCCAATCAGCAGTGTAATTTTCATCATCTGATTTTCTCATAATTATTGGATCAACTAATCCTGTATGAAAACCAGCTTCATCTTTTGGATTTTGAAATCTAAGATCTACACTCCATCTTACATCATCAGACATATTTTCAAGTGAACGATGTGGAACTAACTGATGGAGAAAAAGAACAGAGCCAGCCTTCATTTCACAAGTAACAACTTTTTCATCAGGAATATCTTTGTCTTCAATAAATAAATACCAAGAGTCTTTAACGGACCCATCCTTTTTTTCTAGCTTGTGATTTAAAACTTTTTCTGGTCTATGTCCTCCAGGAACAACTTGCATACATCCATTATGTTTATTTACATCAAGAAATGGAATCCATGCAGCAGGCTGAGTAGTTTTTTCTGCTCCATCTTTTAAATAAGCAGAATCTTGATGCCATGGAACTGTCATCCTAGCCGTCTGAGGTGTTTTAGATCTAATATTCCAAACTGGATGTCCTGAAATATCTTTTCCAACCCAATTTTCAACCATATCTAAAAGTTTTTTTGATCCCCATAGATTAGCAAGTGCTGGTTTTAATTCACCTCTATGATGAATTAATACGGACGATCCTTTAAAATCTTTTTCTAAAGCTGCTAATCTTTTGAATACATCTTTATCTTCATGTTTGTTTGTAATTTTACCTGCTTGAAAAGCTTTATTAGCAAAATCCTCAACAATTTCTTCAAATTCATTTAAAATAGGATTTAATTCATCCATATTAAATACGTTCTCAACTATTGTATAACCTTCTTCATTGTATTGTTTTATCTGCGCATCACTAATCATAATTCCTCCCAAAATTATCCATTCACTAACAAATCAGTTAGATGATCTATTGTCGTATCTTTTTTTTTCATATCAGCAATTTTTTCACCCCTAGCCATTACACATAAATGATCAGCAATTGGGTATACATGACTTAAGTTGTGAGTAATAAATATTGATGTCACTCCTTGGCTTTTCAATCCTTCCACGAACTTTAGTACTTTATTTGTTTCTTTTACGGATAGGTGGTTTGTTGGTTCATCTAATATTAAAACTTTTGATTTAAAATACATTGCTCTTGCAATGACAACACCTTGTCTCTCACCTCCTGATAATTGGTTGACTGGAGTATCTGGAGATCGAAGATGTAGTTCTACATCTGTTAATGCTTTCATAGCATCATCCTGCATAGTTTTAGTTTTCATTAAACCAAAGGAGCCAACATTATATTGAGTCTGTTCACGTCCAATAAAAATATTTCTTGCAATAGACATTTCAGGAATCAAAGCTGAATACTGATAAATTGTTTCAATACCTAAATTCATTGCTTCTTTTGTAGATTTAAATTTAACCTTATTGCCTTCAAAATATATATGACCTGAATCAGGTTGATGTGCACCAGATAAAATTTTAATTAATGTTGATTTACCAGCGCCGTTATCTCCAATAAGACCAACAACCGAATCTTTTTTTATCTTCAAGCTTAAATCTTTTAAAGCATGGACTCCAGAATAGTATTTGTTTAAACCCTCGCAAACTATTATATCTTCCATCTTTAATCCTCTGCCTTGTTTTGACCAATTCGTGTTGCTCTTCTACTTATATAAGTATTAAACACTACGGCTATGATAATTAAAGAGCCTAAACCTGCTCTGAACCATTCCGCATCTATTCTAGCCATAATGATTCCACTTTCCAAAAATCTGATTAGTATTGCGCCAATGACCGCACCAAAAACTGTTCCAATACCTCCAAATAAACTGACACCGCCAATAACTGCTGCAGCAATTGACTCAAGCTCTAATAAGTATCCTTGAGATGGCAGTGGTGCTTCTAATCTAAATGTTTGAATCATTCCAGCAAAGCCAGCTAAGAAACCACATAAGATGAAACAAAACATTTTAACATTTCCAGTCTTTATTCCCATTGAAGATGCTGCATTTTGATCTCCGCCAGTTGCATAGATCCAGTTACCAACATTACTTCTGTGAAGCATAACACCTAGAACAACAGCCACTAAAAGAGCCCAATACAAGGAAGCTCTAAATAATTCAAATTGATAAACGAATAATTCATTTGGTAAAATATGAGGAAATGGTGGTGGAAATCCTGCAGTTGCTACAGTTGTAAGACTTCTAGCAATGTAAAGCATTCCAAGAGTTGCAATAAAAGAAGGGATTCCAAATCTTAAGGTAATAAATCCATTAACAAAACCAACTATCATACCAATCATCAATCCTAGAAAAATAGCAAACCAAGGTGGTATCCCTTGATGCACCATTTGTACA
Source organism: uncultured Alphaproteobacteria bacterium (assembly GCA_902515745.1). GTDB lineage: Bacteria > Pseudomonadota > Alphaproteobacteria > HIMB59 > CACPNW01. The sequence goes on from CABXWB010000001.1 coordinate 158,240, forward strand.
ATAGTCATAGGTACTAATGCAAAGACTGAGCCTACAGATAAATCAAATTCACCTGAGATCATTAATATTGCAATCCCAATAGCAACAATAATATATTCGGGTGTGATACCCATAACTATTCTTATATTTCTTGCATCTAAAAATCTTTCATTGGCAATATAAAATCCAATCATTATTGCTAGAAACATTAAGAAAGTTGCTACTTCTGGTCTTACTAATAAACTTCTAAGACTAAAATTTTTACTCATATTTTTTTTATTTTAAAAAAAAACCAGGCTCTATTTAAAGAGCCTGGTTAAGATATTTATCTAACTGACATTCCTTTGAATGATCTGATTGTTTCAACATCAGAAGGACCAATCATAGCTTTACCAGTGTTGATATCTAGTGCACTTAAACCATACTTATTCATTAAGTATAATTGGTGAACTGACATGTAACCTTGGTAGTATGGCTGTTGGTCAACTGTTAGTTGAACATAACCTTTGTCCATTTCTTCGAAAACTACATCAACTAAGTCAAAACCAGCAAGAAGAATTTCGCCTGGTCCATAACCTAAGTTTCTTACAGCTTGAGCTGCACCAGCTTCCCAGAAACCTACATCAAGATATGCAGTTGTATTTGGGTTAGCTTGTACATATGCTGCAACTCTGTTTCCAACAGTTGAAAGATCGAGACCTGACTCAATTTTTTCATATGTTACATTTCTATCTGGATTTGCTGCTTTATAATCATCCATGAATCGAGCTATACCATTACCTCTAGTATAAGCCCAAGATTGGTTCATATCTGCAACACCAATTAAAACGTGAACATCACCATCAGGGAACATTTCAGAAAGTTTAGCGGTTAGTTCATAACCAGCTGCTTCTAAGTCCTGTCCTACATAAGCAAGTCTATTACTACCTGCAGCTCCTTCTGGATCATCAGTATTAGCTGTAATAACTGGGATACCAGCCGCTAAAGCTTCATCGACAGCTGCATCAAAAAGTGTAGGGTTTGTAATTGTAGTTACAATACCATCAACACCTTGAGCAATTGATGATTCAAAGTTTTGAAGTTGTTCTTGTTGATCACCATCACCTGTTAGTGTTAACATTTGGCAATCTGCATTAATTTGTGCACATGCATCTTTAAATCCTTTATGAACTGCTGCCCAAAAAGCATTGTTAGTGTCACTATGCATAACAAAGTTAAATTTATATTCTGCTTTTGCTGAAGTAGCAAAAAGAGCTACTGAAGCAAGAATAATTGAAGCAATTTTTTTCATGCATTCCTCCTATTTTAGCCATTCCCTAACAAGAATAGGTACGTAAAACAAGCAGAAACATGGCCATTTTGAATGTAAAATTATCGCACTGAGGAATAAAATTTAAATTTTTTAAGCTTTTTTTAAGATCTGTCTCACAAAATCATCATGCATTGGTTCTGGCTTCACACAAGAAGATCTTAGTTCTACTTCTACTTTATAAATTGATGAAATCATTGCACACTCAATTACATCAAGAACATGAAGAGCCAATTCTCCATTACATCTATGCATTCTATTATTTTCAATCGCATCAATCATTTCAGCTAGCCCAATACCTCTATAATTTGCTTGTTCTGGAGCCTCATTGCTTCTGCCACTATGATTAACTATGTTTGTCTTTCCAAGAGGCTTATCTTCAACACTAATATCTTTCCACTCAGATCCAAATTCTCCTGCTATAGATACTGGTCCACCAAACATGTTAGGATCAGGAACTACAATTGATCCCTTTGTTCCATAGAGTTCCATGTGATTACGCTTATGATTTAAAACATCAAAAGAAATAAATCCCTGGATGATAGCTTTATTTTGAAACTCGATATTAAACATATAAGAAGTTGGAATTTCTACATTAAAAGTTTCTCCTTTTTTTGGTCCAGCTTTATATTCTCTTTTTTCAGAAAACTTTGCGCCTCTTCCTCTTATATTTTTAACTGGACCAAGAAGGTTTACTAGTGTCGTAAAAAAATATGGACCCATATCTATGACTGGGCCTCCTCCTTCTTGAAACCAAGACTCTGGACTTGGATGGAAATCTTGCACACCTGGAAATGCAAATATAAAATTACCTGTTAGAACTTGTCCAATATCATTATTGTCAATTAAATTACGAGTAAGCTGTCCTCCTCCACCTAAAAAAGTGTCTGGTGCATTTCCAATGTATAGGCTATTTTTTTTTGCTAAATTTAATAATTCTTGTGCATCATCAAACTTAACACTCATTGGTTTTTCACAATAAACATGTTTATTTGCCTGAAGAGCTCTTTTAGATATTTCATAGTGCGCTTGAGGAATTGTGAGATTAAGAATAATATCTACATTCTTGTCATTAAGTATTTCATCAACTGATAGAGGAATAATTTTATATTGCTCAGCTGTTTTTTTAGCGGCATCTAAATTGATATCAGCACAAGCAACAAAATTTATATTGTTAAAATATTCCTGAGCCCGGAAATAGGTTTCCGCAATATTACCACATCCAATAAGTCCAATATTTTTCATAAATTGACCATATAAATCAATTGCAAAAAATGGAATAGTAAAAAAAAAGGCCGTAAAAATTACGGCCCTTAAAAATAAATTTGCTATGACTTACATAAAGTCTGAAGCATTTTCTTTGGTCACTAATACAGTTCCAGTATCAATGTTATCTGGAATGCTTTCACCATTAGCTAATTTAAGTGCGTTTTCTACACCCATATATCCCATGTTGTATGAGAATTGAGCGATAGTAGCTGACATTTCACCAGCCATTACACTTGCAGCAGCATCAGGGTTAGCATCAAATCCAACAACCACAACATCATCTAGCATGTCAGCATTTTTTAATGCTTGGATAGCCCCTAGACCCATATTGTCATTAGAAGCAAAGATTGCTTTTAGATTTGGGTTACCGGTTAAGATGTCTTCAGTTACTGACATACCTTGTGCAGTGTCCCAGTTAGCTGGAAGTTCAGCAACAATGTTCATGCCACATGCTTCAAGACCTTTGTGAGATCCCTCTGCTCTGTGTTGACCAGTAGTTTGCGTGATCATTCCTTGAAGAATTGCAACATCAGAACCACTTGGAACATTATCACAAATGTATTGAGCAGCTAGAGCAGCACCATTGATATTATTTGTACCAATGAAAGTTACACCTTCATTTATTCCATTAGTATCAATGTATACAACTGGAACACCTGAAGCCATTGCATCATCAAGAATTGGCGCAACTGCATTCGGGTCAGTTGGTGCGATTGCAATACCGTCAACACCTTTAGCAATTTGGTCTTCAATTTGAGCTACCTGAGCCATAACATCACTCTCTTGAGGTGGTGAAAGGATAATTAGATTTACACCTAATTCTTCAGCAGCATCTTTTGCACCAGCTTCAACTGAAGCCCAAAATGGGTTTCCAGCACCTGGTCCTTTTGTACTTAGCATTATTGTTTTTGCGTGTGAGCCTGCAAGAAGACTGCCTGAAAAAAGCAATAAAGAAGTAGTAATTATAGAAATAAAAAATTTCATTTTTCCTCCTAAAATATTTTTTTAACCATTAATGAAAAATGAAATTCTAATCAAGGGGCTGTTTGTCAGAAAGTGATTATTTTTTGATATTATGTTCTGGTTGCAAGTTGTCTTCTTAGGACATCAATATAAACCGCCAAAATAATAATTGACCCAATAAGAACTTGTTGCCAGAAAACACTAACATTCATTAAATTAAGACCATTTCGCAGTATACCCATAATCATAACTCCAGCAAATACCCCTAATACCGTTCCTCTGCCTCCAAAGAAACTTGCTCCACCTATGATGACTGCAGCAATAGCATCTAACTCAGATTGCAGACCAGCGTTAGGATAGGCTGAATTAGTTCTTCCTGCTAAAATTAAACCACCGATTCCCGCTAAGAAACCACATAAAGTGTAAACAATTATCAAAATTCGATCAACATTAATTCCTGCTGCTCTTGCTGCGCCAGGGTTGCCTCCAATAGCATATATCCATTTCCCAATTCTAGTATGATTTAAGAAAACCCAGAAGATAAAAAATATAACAATCATTAAAATCAAACTAGTAGGTATATACTCTCTGGCCCCTTCTCCAAAAAAAGCATCGAGTTTAATTTTACCATTCCCAATTACTCTTATTTGTTCAGCAAATCCTGTAATTGGAACACCACCAGAAATTAAATTTCCTATTCCTCTAAAAATATACAGAGTGCCAAGCGTCATTATAAAAGGGTGAGGCATGCGAAGAAGTGTTATTCCGATACCATTGAACATACCGCATAAAAATCCTATTGCAGGAGCAACTAACATAACAACATACCATGGCATTCCAGCTTTTGATGCAATCGCAAGTCCCATCAAGGATAACATGATAATCGATCCAACTGATAAATCTATACCTGCAGTAACAATAACCATGAAGACTCCAAGTGCCAACATCGACTGCCAAGAAACTTGTTTAAAAATATTTGTTACATTTCTCCATGATAAAAAAACATCTGGCTGCAATAAATGTAGAACTGCAATCATTATTAAAATAAGTAATAATATTCCATATCTTTCAAAAAATGGAATGAGTCTTACAAATAGAGATTCTTGATTTTTATCCATTAGTCTTTCTTACCCATTATCCAGCCAATGACTTCATCTCTTGAAGTATTTTTTAATTCAGATTCTGCAAAATTTGTTCCTTGAAATAATGCCATTACTCGATCACAGACTGTGAATATATCATCCATTCTATGGCTAATTACAATTACGCTAACACCTAATTTTTTTAAGTTTAAAATTAAATCTAAAACTTTTCCAACTTCCTTGACTGCAAGTGCTGCTGTTGGCTCATCCATTAAAACAATTTTTGCATTGAAGGCTGTTGCCCTTGCAATAGCCACGGCTTGTCTTTGTCCCCCAGATAATTCTTCAACCTTCTGATCGGCACTTTTTACATTTATTTTTAATTTTGCTAAATGCTCTTCAGTTAATTGTTTTCTTTTTTTATGATCTAAAAAATTAAAAGGACCGACTTTTCTCGTTGGCTCTCTTCCTAAAAAAATATTATCTCCAATAGGAAGATTTCCTGCAAGTGCTAAATCTTGATAGACCATTTCTAAGCCTAAATTTTGAGAGTCTCTTGGGCTACTTAATGTAACTTTTTCTTTATCAAAAAAAAGTGATCCTTCACTAGGCTTGTACAAACCCGATAAAACTTTCATCAATGTTGATTTACCAGCACCATTATCACCAACTACACCCAGAACCTCACCTTTATTCAATTGAAGATTTACGTTTTCAAGAGCTGTTATAGTACCAAAAAATTTTGAAACTGATTTTGCTTCTAGCACTAATTGATCAGACATAATTGTGTTTTTAAATAAATTTTAATTAATATCAACTGGTTTTGATCGTAAAAATTTAACAGATTCCCTCTCTGCTTTTTTACACAAACGTGGAGGTAACCCTTTAGAAATTAGTTTCAAATCTTGAATAACTAATTCTCCCATTTCTTTAAACGCAGAATCTAAAGCACCAGCTCTATGAGGTGAGAAAATAACATTTTTAAGTTTTCTTAGTTTATGATTTTTTGGAAAAGGCTCTTGAGGAAAAACATCTATTGCTGCAAACACATTTCTGTTTTTTAAAAATGTATAAAAATTATCAAAATTTATTATCGCTGCTCTACTCATTAACACAATCACCGAACCATTTTTTATTAGTTTTAACTTTGATGTATTTATCATTGATTGATTGGATGAAGTAATAGATGCTAAAACATATATAACATCTGATTTTTTTAGTAATGTGTTAAGATTATTTGGTTTAACATCAAATCTCTCAATTTCTTTATTAGGAACCCAAGGATCATATGCAACTATATTCTTAGAAAATACCCTTAAATGAGGAGTTAACGATTTTGCAAGATCTCCAAAACCAATTAAACCAAATGTTTTATTTTTTAATAAAAAATTTTTTTGACTAATTGCTCCTCCATATTTTTCTTTACTTATAACAAAGTCTGAATGAGCAATATGAATACTCCTAGCAATAGATAAAGTAAGCCCCAAAGCCATTTCTGCAACTGGTTGAGCAAATACAGGAGAAGTTGCAAGAACGTGTATTCCATTATTAAAACAATATTCATAATCCATATTATCCATGAAATTACTTTCAACATTAAATATGGCTTTAAGCTTTATTGATTTAGAAATTAACGAAGTGGGTAAATTAGGTTGGCCAAAAATATATTCTGTATTTGGTAAATTTTTTTCATAAAAATTTTTTTTATTTTTTTTTGGAGCAACAACTAGGTTAAAGTTTTGTTTTAGATATTTTAAATTTGAGTCAGAAAATATTAAATCCATTGTCCTTGGATATGGATCCACAAGAATAACAGGTTTTTTTTTACGCATATTTAAATTTTTTTATTTTAAAAAATTTTAAAATTACTTAAACACCTTTTCGTTGTTTATTTTTTCCATCTATAAATTCTTCATAAGCAGCTTTATTTTCTTTTGTGGAAGAAACCTGAAGTGTTGGACTGTCCCAAAAAGCTGTACCTTCTAACCATTCATACCCATCTGTTTTCATTGAAATTACGTATGTTTTATCAGATGCTTTAGCTCTTTTAAAAGCAGCTTCTAATTCTGAGGTAGACTTTACAGTTTCAGCATTTGCACCCATACTTTTTGCATGAGCCTCGAAGTCAACAAACTGAAGGTTAGTAGCTCCAGCAGCATTTAAATTACAAAGGTATTCTTTACCTCCTTTTGCAAGTTGAAGTCTGTTAATAACCATATGACCACCATTATCACATACTACAATGATCAATTTTTTATCATATAAAACTGAGCTATAAATATCACTGTTTTGAAGAAGATAAGATCCGTCTCCAACAAATACGACAACATCCTGGTCAGGTTTTGCCATTTTAATTCCTAAGGCACCTGATATTTCATATCCCATACAACTAAAACCCCATTCAGTTTCAAAAGTATTAATTTCTTTTGGTTTCCAAATTTGAACAACTTCTCCAACTAATCCACCAGCTGCTGTTACAACAATGTCAGAAGGGTCGGAGTTTCTATAGACGGCTCCTACTGCATGAGCATATGATGGTAATTCTTGATTTGTTGGTCCACTTTCTTTAGCAACATATTCTTCCCATTTATTTTTTTCTTCAATTGCTCTTTGATACCAACCATTAGGAGCTTTCCAATCCCCTAAAGCTTTTGATAATTCCTTTAATCCAATTTTTGCATCACTTACTACAGGAAAAGCTCGATGTTTAACTGTATCAAATCTCGATGTATTAACTGATACAAGTTTAAAATTTTCATTTTGAAAATTTGTCCAAGATGCAGTTGTAAAATCTGCCAATTTAGTACCGATTGCTAAAGCTAGGTCTGTATCTCTGGATAAATTATTTGCTGATCCTTCACCCAAGCCTCCAGTAGCACCTATGTAATAAGGATCATCTTTATGCATACAGCCGATTCCCATGACTGTTGCAATAACAGGAATATTGTGTTTTTTTGCAAAAGAAGAAATTTCCTCCTCAGCTTCAGAATATAATACGCCACCGCCAGAAATAATAATTGGTTGTTTTGAATTTTTTAAATTTTCGGCAGCAATATTAATTTGTTTAGGATCAGGATGAATAGTTCTTATCTCATGAATAATTTCTTCAAAAAAAATCTCAGGGTATTCATATGCCTCACCTTGAACATCTTGCGACATCGAAATTACAGCTGGTCCACAGTCAGATGGATCGAGCATTGTATTTATTGCTTGTGGTAAAGAAGATAAAATCTGCTCTGGTCTTGTGATTCTATCAAAGTATCTAGATACAGATCTAAAAGCATCATTTTGTGTTTCAGAAGGAGAGTTAAAATGCTCAACTTGTTGTAAAACTGGATCAGGAAATCTACTTGAAAAAGTATCACCAGGTAAAAGTAAAATTGGAAGTCTGTTACTTAAAGCTACTGCAGAGGCTGTAACCATATTTGTTGCACCAGGTCCTACTGAAGAAGTTGCAACAAATATTTGTTTCCTGCGTTTTGCTCTTGAATAGGCAATACCCGTTAGGGCCATATTTTGTTCATGATGTCCTCTATATGCTGGTAAATCATTTTGAAATTCTTCCATCGCTTGACCAATGCACGCAACATTACCATGTCCATAAATTCCAAATGCTCCAGGGAATAATGGTTCTTTTTTTCCATTAATCAAAATTTTTTGGACAGTTAAATACTTAATTAATGCATGGGAGCATGACATTTTTATGGTTTTCATAATTTCCTCAAACTTATAAAATTATCATATTACATAAAGGAAAAATTTAAAGAGTTAAACAATGTATTTTTTTAATTTTTTATAATATAAAATCACAATGAAAGTAGGAATTGTAGGAGATATTCATCCAAGTGGGTATGAATTTTTTGATAAAAATAATATTGAGTATTTCGTAACAAATAACATAGAAGAAAATAATTTAACTAAGGAATTATCAGATGTCGATGGGATAATTATCCGAACAGCAGAATTAAATGAAAATATTCTTTCAAAAAGTCAAAACCTTAAAATTGTAGCAAGACATGGAGTAGGTTATGACAATGTTGACACAGAATATTTAAATAAAAACAAAATCGCTATGGCAATTACTGGTAGAGCAAATGCAGTAAGTGTAGCTGAGCATGTGATGACAATGATGTTAAATCTTACAAAAAATATTTCTAAATCTGATAAACTAATACGAGATAATAAATTTAAAGAAAAAGCAAATTTACCAAATTTTTTTGAACTCTATAATAAAAAAATTCTAATAATGGGTTTTGGAAGAATAGGAAAGGCTCTTGCAAAAAGATGTTTAGGGTTTGATATGGAAATATTTGTTCATGACCCATTTATTAGTGAAAATGAAATTACAAGTAATAATTGTATTCCAATAAATAAAGATGAAGGTTTTAAAATTGCTGATTACATCAGTATCCATCTACCTCTAAACGATAAAACAAAAAATTTAATTTCTTCAAATGAATTCAAAATTTTCAAATCTAATTTAATATTAATTAACACAGCTCGAGGAGGTATTATTAATGAAGATGATTTATTTGATGCATTAAATAATAATAGAATATTTGGGGCAGGAATTGATGTCTTTGAACAAGAACCTCCCACAAATGATCACAAATTATTTTCATTGGAAAATATTATTTTAACTCCTCATAATGCCGCTCTTACATTAGAGTGTAGGAAAAGAATGGCTGTTGAATGCTGCGAAAATGTTTTTAACTTTTTATCTAAAAGTAAAAACTTAATAGAAAGTAATATAATTAATTTGGATATATTAAGTTAAAGATTTAGGTAAAGATTTCCATCCTCTTCGGTGACATCATATATCCTTAATGGATTTTGATCTAAATCTGTAATAGGATCTCCAGAGACAATACTAAATTTATTTCCACAAGATGGACATTCAAGTTCTTCGGCTTCAATGCTTGCTTCACTTAATAGAGATCTTTCCGCACATGGACAATTACCTTCAGTTGCAAAAAAACCTGATTCAATTCTATAAATTGCATAATTAACATCTTCATGTTCAAAATTCTCAACTGAACCAACATCTATATCATCAACTTCTCCTATAAAAATTGGTTCGATTTCATCATTCATAAAAAAATTGTAAAATAAAATTTAACTAGAATAAATAATTTTTTTTAAAAAATTGTGAATTTATCTGAATTTTAGATTTTTTCTTGTTAGCTCTTTTACGTTAGAAACACCCATTAATTTCATATCTCTTTCAATTTCACTGCGTAAATTGGACAAACTTTTTTCAACACCCTTTTGACCACCAGCAGCAAGAGCATATAAATACATTCTTCCTCCAGAACAGGCTTTGGCACCTAGAGATAACGCTTTTAAAACATGAGTACCTCTTCTAATACCACCTTCACAGATAACATCTATTTTATCTCCAACAGCATCTACAATTTCAGCAAGTTGATCGAATGGTGATCTTGAGCCATCTAATTGCCTTCCCCCGTGGTTAGAAATCATTATTGCTGATGCTCCAACATCTACAGCTTTTTTAGCATCATCTACTGACATTATTCCTTTGATAGCAAATTGACGTCCCCAGTCTTGATTAATTTTTTCAATATCTTTCCAACTTAATGAGTTATCAAGCATTTTTGTAAAGTAGTCACCAATAGTCGTCATTACAGTTGTGCCTTCGTTTATATGATCTTTTAGATTGCTCAACTCCCATTTTGGTTTTGTAAAATAATCTATTGCCCATTTTGGATGAACCATAAAACTTGCAACACTATTTAGTTTTAGTTTCATAGGAATAGTAAAACCGGTATATAAATCTCTTTCACGATTTCCACCAACTGCAGTATCTACAGTTACAGCCATTGCTTCAAAATTGGATTCCTTACACCTTTCTATTAGAGCTTTATTTAACCCTTTATCTTTATGAACATATAATTGAAATAATTTTGGTGTTTTTACTAAATTTGATATTTCTTCAATGCTAGCAGTTCCTAAAGATGAAATTCCGAACATTGTTCCAAATTTTTCAGCCGCTTTAGCAACACCAATCTCTCCCTCGTAATGAAATAGTCTTTGAAGAGCAGTCGGCGCACAATACAATGGCATATCTAATTTTTGACCCATTACTGTGGTCGACATGTCTACTTTATCAACACCACTTAAAACATTGGGAATTAAATCGCACTGCTCATAAGCATCAGTATTTCTTTTATAAGTTATTTCATCATCAGCAGCGCCGTCAATATAGTGAAAAATAGGACTGGGTAATCTTTTTTTTGCTAAGTTTCTAAAGTCTTTAACGTTGTGACAATTATTTATACTTCCAAACATTATGCTTGAATAGTTTTTTGAGTTTGTTCTCCTAAACCTTCAATACCAAGTTTCATCACATCACCTGCTTTTAAAAAAACTTGTGGGTTCATTCCCATTCCAACCCCAGGGGGTGTTCCGGTCGAAATAATATCACCTGGTTGCAATGACATAAACTGACTTAAATAGCTGATTAAAAAATTTACTCCGTAAACCATCGTATTAGTAGACCCATCCTGCATTCTTTTACCGTTAACATCAAGCCACATTTTTAAATTTTGTGGATCTGGAACTTCATCAGTAGTTACAAGGTAAGGACCTATTGGACCAAAAGTATCACAAGATTTGCCTTTCACCCATTGACCTGAATGTTCTATTTGAAACTCTCTTTCACTTAAATCATTGACAACACAATATCCAGCAATGTGAGACTGTGATTCACTTTCAGAAATATATTTTGCCTCTTTTCCTATAATAACTCCGAGCTCAACTTCCCAATCTGATTTAACTGATTTTTTGGGTATTTCTACATCATCATTTGGGCCAATAACTGCACTTGTTGCTTTAGCGAATATGATAGGTTCCGGTGGTACTTTTTGGCCTGTTTCCTCTGCGTGATCAGAATAATTAAGACCAATACATATAAATTTTCCAATGCTATCTTTAGAAACACAAGGTGCAAACCCATCATTCATTTCAACTAAAGGTAAAGATGTAAGGTCAGTTTTTTTTACTTCATTAAGTTTGTCTATAGTTACGTTTTTGTTATCCCAATCTTTTACTAAAGAAGAAGCGTCACGAATATTGCCTTCTTGATCAAGTAATCCAGGTTTTATTTCTTTACCAATTCTGAATCTCAAAATTTTCATTATAAAGTCCATCCTCCATCAATTAAATTTAAAGTGCCAGTAACAAAATCTGATTCATCACTTGCTAAATATGTTGCAAGAGATGCAATTTCTTCTGGCTGTGCTAATCTTCCCATAGCCTGCCTAGCAATAAAATCTGACCGTGCCTTTTTTGGATCCTCAGCCATATTAACTCTACCCTCCCAAGAAGGTGTTTCAACAGTTCCTGGTAAAATGGCGTTACAGCGAATACCGTCTTTGACGTGATCAATGGCTATAGCTTTTACAAATCCGTTGAGTGCAGCTTTGGTTGTGCCATAGATAAATCTATTAGGAGCACCTTTTACATTTGAAGCAGCAGAGGAAACAATAACGATACTTCCTTTTTTCTTTTTAAGCATTTTTGGTAAGAGATTATGAGTCATTAAATATGCAGAAAAAACATTTACATTTATTGATCTTGAAAATTCATTTTCATCACAATCAAGAATGGTACCATGATGAACAAAACCCACAGCATGAAATAAAACATCTATCTTATCTACAGTTGAACAAAAAGCCTCAACCTCATTTTTATTCGTAGCATCTAATTTAATGATTTGAATATTATTATTTTCTTTTTTTAAATCTTTGAGCGTATCTTCATTAATATCAGTTGCTAATACTGAAGCTCCCTCATTTGCAAATCTCAATGCTGTGGCTTTTCCTATTCCTTGAGCAGCGGCAGTAACAATAATATTTTTTTTATCTAGTCTCATAAATTGAAAGATTTATTTTTTTTAGCATTAACAGACTTTATTTTGAATTCAACAAATAAACAAGTGTGCGATATTACTCATTTATAAAATTTATCAATTTTAAATTAGGTAATAATAATTTATTATATATCCATATGAATTTTCTTTTAACTGGGGGTGCAGGATATATTGGAAGTCATGCAGCTCTTTGTCTGCTGGATGCTGGTCATAATGTTCATATTATCGATAATTTATCTACAGGAGATGAAAAATTAATTCCTAAAGAGGCAGAATTCACAAGATGTAATATTGACGATGAAGAAAATATTTCAAGTATTTTAAATTCAAATAACTTTGACTTACTAATGCACTTTGCAGGTTTTATACAAGTAGAAGAGTCTGTAAAATTTCCTGAAAAGTATTTTAAAAATAATACAGAGAATGCAATTAAACTTTTTAAAATTTGTAAGAAAAATGGTTTGGATAAAATAGTATTTTCATCAACCGCCGCTGCATACGGATTAGTAGGGGAAAATAAATTAATAGATGAAAGCACAAATTTAAATCCTCAAAATCCTTACGCTGAGTCAAAGATCAATACTGAAAAATTCTTATTTGAAAATAAAAACAATTTTAAATTTGTTATATTAAGATACTTTAATGTTGCTGGTGCAGACAAAAATTTAAGGTCTGGGCAAATTTCAAAACGATCTACTCATTTAATTAAAATATTATCCGAGGTTGCTATTGGGAAAAGAGATCATATCGAAATTTATGGTAATGATTATAATACTCCAGATGGAACAGCTATAAGAGATTATATACACGTCTCAGATCTTGCTGATATTCATCTAGAAGTAGCCAAATATCTAATAGAAAAGTTAGAATCTAATTTGTTTAATTGTGGTTATGGAAATGGATTCAGTGTTTTAGATGTTGTAAACACTGCAAATAAAATCTGTCAGAATAAAATTAATTATAAATTTTCTGAAAGGAGAGACGGAGACGTTGAAATATTAATTGCTGATACTTCAAAAATATCAAAGCATATTCAATGGCAGCCTAAGTATAATGATCTTAAGGAAATAATTAATTCATCAATTAAGTGGGAAGAGAAGATAAATGCCAGAAATTCATAAAAGGATATTTAAAAGAAATGATGATAAAGAGCTTTTACTTTTTGGCTACAAGCAGCACAGTGAATCTCCAAGCCAGCAGCTTGATGTGAGTGATATTCCAGAACCTCATATGAGATGGAATCCTTCAAGAGAAGAGTGGGTTACATACTCAGCAGGAAGAAAAAATAGAACATCATTCCCACCAAAAGAATATTGTCCATTATGTCCAGGAGGAAATTTAAACTATCCAACAGAAATACCTTTTTCAGACTTTGAAATTGCAGTCTTTCCTAATAGGTGGGCAAGTTTTAATTCAATGGGGAAAAATATATCTTTAGAAAATATTCCAACTAGACCATCAAAAGGTGAGTGTGAAGTTGTGGTATATTCTTCAGAACATCTAAGTACTGTTTCTGAAATGCCCCTAAATAGAATAGAATTACTAACTCAAGTTTGGATAGACCGATATAAGGAATTACAAAAAAATCCAGATATTAAATATGTACTTCCTTTTGAAAATAGGGGGGAAGAATGTGGTGTAACTCTACACCACCCACATGGTCAAATTTATGCTTATCCATTTATTCCTCCAGTAATTGAAACAGAGATTAGAGCATTCAAAAAAGAAAATTTTTTAATTAAAATAATGAATGAGTTAGAGGAAAAATATTATGTGTATCAGAACGAACATTTTATTGCCGCAGTTCCTCCCTTTGCAAGGTATGCTTATGAAGTTTGGATAATACCAAAAGATCAAATTGAGGGTCCTTGGAAATTTAGTGATGGTCAAATAGAGGATTTTTCAAAATGTATACAAAAAGTTGTAAAAGGTTATGACTCTTTTCTTAATAAAAGATGTCCTTATATAATGGGCTTACATGCTTCTCCTGAACTTAATGATAATAGTTTTCATTTCCATGTTGAGTTTTATCCTCCTTTACGACATGGTGATAAACCAAAAATTTTAGCTGGATCAGAATCAATGGCAGGTGTTTTTATAATGGATGTATTGCCAGAGGATTCTGCTAAAGTATTAAGAAAACATATGTCATGAAAACAATTGAAGAAAAAATAAATTACTACAAAGAAAGTCTCGATTTGTTTGATGATGGAATGGATAAATATAAATTTTTAATAGACCAAGCAAAAAATGCAAAAAATTTTCCAGAGGAGTTTAGAAATGATACTTTTAAGGTTTCAGGCTGCCAGGCACAGGTATGGTTGGTTCCTAGATTAAATGAAAATAAGCTTTCATTTTACTATGACTCTGATGCTTTTATTTCTAAAGGAATGGTTACTATATTGTGTGATATTTATGGTGATAGAAATCCTCTAGAAATTAAGAATTCAGATTTCGATCACTTAAATATTTTAGAACTTGATACGCTTTTAACACCAGGAAGAAGAAATGGTGTATATTCAATGCTAGAAAAAATAAAAGAGTACGCAAAGTCATACTCAAAAAATTAGAATGTTTTACGAACCTAAAAATGGACATCCTTTTAAAATAGATCCTTACAAAGCCCTTGTGTTTCCAAGACCTATTGGCTGGATTTCTTCATTAAGTAAACAGGGAATTCCAAATTTAGCTCCCTACTCATACTTTAATGCTGTTGCAGATGAACCTCCTCAAGTGATGTTTTGTTCAAATGGCGATTCTGCCTATGGTGGCTTTAAGGATTCACTTTCAAATATACTTGCAACAAAAGAGTTTGTTGTTAATTTTGCAACTTCTAAAACGAGAGATGCAATGAATATAAGTTCATCAAATTATAAACCTAATGAAGATGAGTTCGTTGCTGCAAGGTTGAAGAAAAGAAAATCTAAACTTGTTAAAGCTCCATCTGTTAATGATAGTCCAGTTAATCTTGAATGTAGGTTACTTAAAACATTAAAACTCAAAACAAACTCTAAAAAACTTTCTACAATGGTTATAGGAGAGGTTATTGGAATTTATATTAACAATAAATTTATAAAAAATAAAAGAGTAGATAGTGTATCTATGCGTTATATTTCACGTATGGGTTATTCCGAATATTCAACAGTGTCTTCAAAATTTAATTTAAGGCGTCCAAAATAAATATTTCCTGATTGAATAAAATGAATTTTTATCAACCATTTTCTCTTCCAAAATTAATGGTTGCTCCAAATGGTTCAAGGCGAATGAAAACAGACCATGAAAGTATTCCAATAACAATTGATGAAATTTGTAAAACAGCTGAGGCTTGTTATAATTCAGGCGCTGAAGCTCTACATTTTCACGTAAGAGATAATGATGGTTTACATGTTTTAGATGCTGGACTTTATAAAGAAGCTTTAAGAGAATTAGAATCTATTGTTCCTAAAATGCATTTGCAAATAACGACTGAAGCAATAGGTATTTATTCACCCGAACAAATGCGGAATTTGATCTATAATGTAGAGACCCCTGGAATATCAATAGGCATAAAAGAAATGATACCTTCTGGCAATCCTTCAAATGAAGATATTAAAGTCTATAAATATTTAGTTGAAAAAGGGACAAAAATTCAACATATTTGTTACTTTCCTGAAGAACTTGAAATACTTTCAAAGTTAATAAAAGTAGCAGAACTTCCAAATGAAAATACCTGGTGTATGTTTACAATTGGACATTATACTGGACGTAAAAGTGATCCAAACTTAATCCCTAATTTTATAGATTCTAAGAAAAAAAATGGAATAAATGGTGACTGGGCTATTTGTGCTTTTAGTGTTGAAGAAAAAGAATGTATTAAAAAAGCAATTGGCCTAAATGGAAACATAAGAGTAGGTTTTGAAAACTCCATTCATATGCTTGATGGCAGTGTAGCTCTTAATAATGAATCAAAAGTAAAAGAAGTAATAGAATTTATTAATTAAAATTTTTTAGATTATTTTTAATTAAGTTATCTAAAGAATTTTTTTTCTTAAAAGTCTGTAATATATATCTATCAGGCCTAACAAGGATTGCATCTGCATTAAATGTTTTTAAGATTTTAGATAATTCCTTGTATGAACTTTCTTTTACTATTTTAATTTTGTTTGACATTTTTTTTAATTTTAACTTTTTTGAAACTACTAATATTGGTTCAAATGAAAATAATTCATCAAAAGATTTAGATTTAGAAATATTAAATTTAGGAAAAATTCTACCTCTATTTTTATCAGATTTAGATCCTAAACCAGGACCAAGTTCTGGTTTTATAGATTTCATACTTTTTGAACCATCACTCTGATCAAATACAGTATTTGAAATTTTATAAGATCTTACTGCATTGATAAACTCACCCATTTTCATTGTAGTTTCAATATATTCTTTTACATTTGAAAATCGTTCTTTTTGATAGGAATTAAGTAGTATTTCATTATGGGTTTTTTTAACACAATGAATAATTTTCCAACTTAGATTTGATACGTCTCTTACTCCAGCACACATTCCTTGTCCCATAAAAGGAGGCATAAGATGCGCTGCATCTCCTGCTATAAAAACTCTTCCTTTTCGCCATTTATTCGCAATTGCTGACTGAAATGTATAGATTGCTTTTCTTTCTATTATAGCTTCAGTTGGCTTTAACCAGGGTTTCAAAAATTTCCAAATAAAATCATCTGTAACAACTTTTTTTTCATTCTCATTTTTTTTGAGAGCAAATTCCCACCTTCTTCTTTTTCCGACATTTCTACAATATGTTGCTGGTCTTTTCGGGTTAGAATATTGAATTGTTCTATCAGGAAGATTTTTATTTTTTTTAAGAATAAGATCTATTACTGCCCATTTTTGGGTAAAACCTAGATTTTTGAATTTTGAGTTTATTGATTGTCTAGTAATTGAATTAGCACCATCACACCCAATCAAATACTTACTTTTTACTATTTTACTTTTTAAAGTTTCTGTATCTTGGAAACTTACTTCTACAAAATCTTTTAAGTTTTTAATTTTTGTTACATTTGCATTTTGTATAGATTTAAATTTTTTGTATGACTTTAAATGATGGCGAACTACACGTTCGAAGTCTGGTTGATGAAATCTATAACTGGGATAACATCCATTTTCAGTTATTTCTTTTGGTCTTGGCCAATCTAGTAAAACATTATTATTTTCATCAACGAATTTAGTTCCTTTATTAATTATGGTATATTTTCTAAACTTTTGTTTAATACCAATTGTCTCAAAAACTCTCATAATTTCATCATCAAAATGAACTGCTCGAGGCAAAGGATATAAATTTTTTTCCTTTTCCAACATGAGAACCGACAAATTACTTTTTGCAAGCAAACTAGCTAGTGTTCCACCTGTTGGTCCAAAGCCTATAATAATTACATCAAAGAAATTATTCATTTATTGTAATTACTTTTTATTTTGAATATTTGAGTAAAGCCAAGGACAGTCAATAAATAATGGGGCTTGCTTTCCTTGTGAAGCGGTATCTAATCTTTTTTCTCTAAATTTAAGTCTATCTTCATCTGACATATAGAGTCTTTCATGCCCCCAAAAGCTAGGACCTTCAAATGTCTCTATTGGTTTCCATGTTTTGGGATCTATAATTCTTCCTCCCCAGCCATTTTCAATAAAAAAACCTGAAGGTGTATGAGAATAAAATGAGGTCATATAATCATTTGTATGTCTACCTAAAGTATAAGCAATAGTATCATCTTTATATTGCAAAAGATCATATCCCTGGCCAACATCATCAAGGCTATTATATTCAACCATGAAGTGATGGAAGCCTTCTCGACCAGATCCAAAGAAAGCAAAACTGTGATGCCTACCGTTAACGTGAAAAAAACAAAGTGAGATTGGTGTATTACTATAATCGCTAATTTTAAAATCTAATATATCTGTATAAAAAGGTATCAGAGATTTTACATCTTTGACATGGATTACAATATGCCCCATTCCATAAGGACCAGTTTTAAAACCTGATATCGGACGCCCAGGTATAAACGGATCTTCATCTTTCATCGGTCCATAAACAATTTCTATTCTGTTACCTTGAGGATCGTGAAAAAAAATTAGTTCCTCTACAAATCTTTTGTCACATAAATTTTTATCAGCATAAATAACATCAATGTTATTTTTCTGGAGTCTAGTTGCATACATTTCAATGTCATCTTTGGACTCAACTTCCCAACCCATAAATGCCATGTTGTCTCCTGTGTCACCAGTAATAGCAAGTCGCTGTTTGTGATCATCCATTCTAAAACTAAGGGTACCTTTAGCACGATCAACTTGCTGCATGCCCAAACATTTCTGGGTGTATTCTGACCAGTCTTCTATTTTGTCTGAATTAACACCTATGTAACTTAAAGAATTTATTGCCATTTTTTTGAGCCTATAAAAATATTTATAGGCTCACAATATATTGTTTTTAACTAGCCATCAATATCTGCGATAACTTCTCTCGCTCTATTTAAAACAGCCTGCCCGTCTAATCCTTTACCTTGCATTTCATCAAGCCACTCAGACTCAACTGGAGCAAGTATAGATTTATATTCGGCTAAAACATCATCAGATGCAATGGTAATTACATGACCATCTAATCCCATTACTTCATCTTTCATTTTAGCATTTTGAGCATCAATTAAGCTTGCAGCCCAATCACCAAAAGCATGACCACTATTATTATCAATGACTTTTTTTAGATTATCAGGAAGACTATTATATTTATCTTCATTCATTATTAATCCAAATGTTGCATTACTAATATTTAACTCAGTATGATACTTTGTTACATCCTGTAATCTAAATGATCCAATTGCGGTGTAAGGAAATGGTGTCCCATCAAGCACTCCTTTTTGAAGAGCTTCTTGAGTTCCAGGAGCAGGAACTTTAACTCCAGTAGCTCCAAGTTTTGCAAGAATATCAGCTACCATTTTACTAGGAACTCTGATTTTTTTACCAGCAAAGTCAGATGGATTTACAACATTATCTTCTTTCATATGAATATGGTACCCAGGATTAGAGTGAAGGCCTATTAATTTAATACCTTCCATTTCTTTATCTAGATAACCCTCATCATATAAAATATTTAATGCTTTTGAACCTGCTGCAGAGGTTTTAGTTAAGAATGGTAATTCAATTACTGAACTTAAAGGAAATTGTCCTCCAATATAACCAAGAACAGTCCAAGAAATATCAGCTACTCCTCCTTTAACAATATCATATTGTTTGGGTGGTCCCCCTAATACTCCTCCAGCAAAAACTTTTACATCAAGTTCTCCACCAGATTCCATATTTACTTTCTCTGCCCAAGCAGCCAAAATTTTATCAGCTATAAATGCCTTAGGTGGTTCGAAAGTTGCTAATTTAAGTTCTATTGAGTCTGCCGATGCAGAAGAAATAAAACCAAAAGTAAAAACTCCAAACAAAAAAGCTATTAAAGTTTTTTTCATTTTGCGTCCTCCCTTAAAAGATGTCTGAGGCTAACTGCTATGAAAAAAAATGTCTATATTTTATTTATTTAATTTATTATCAGTATTAAATAACTTCGTTTTGGAGAGTATTGGATAAAGTTCCAATCTCTGAAATGGAAATATCTACTTTATCACCCTCTTTAAGATAAATCGGAGGATTTCTTTTAAATCCTACACCACCAGGGGTACCAGTTACTAATACATCTCCTGCTCTCCAGGGAAGTGCTTTTGAGACATAAGAAATTAAAAAGGGAAGATCGAAAATTAACTGACTCAAAGAAGCGCTCTGCATTACTTCACCGTTTAAGAATGTTTCAATTGTTAGTTTTTTATAATCATCTATGTCTTGAGCCATCACCATATGAGGTCCAAAACTTCCAGTTTTTTTAAAATTTTTTCCCATTCCAAAGGTTGATTTTGTATGGCGTTGCCAATCTCTAACTGATCCATCATTGTAACAAGAATAGCCAGCGATACAATCTAAGGCATTATCTTCATTGATATGACTTCCTGTATCTTTCATTATCAGAGCCATTTCACCTTCAAAGTCAAGTTTATCAGATACTTTAGGTATTATCATATCTTGTAAATGAGCAGTTTGACTATCTTTAAATCGTTGAAAAGTTACTGGATTATCTGCAACTGTCTTTTCAGTTTCTTTAACATGATCATGATAATTTAAACCAACACATATAATTTTGCTGGGATTAGGAATTACAGGTAAAAGTTTTATGGAACTAAGATCAATTTCTCCAGGGTTATTCTTTGCGTAATTTCTTCCCTCTTCAAGACCATTTGATTTAATTAATTCTTTTAGAGAATTTGTATTATTAATTTGTCCTGTTAGATCTGTAACTTTATTGTCGGAAACTATTCCAAATCTTTCTTCATTATTAATTAAAAAGGAAATATAATTCATAGTTTTGTATGTTATTGTTATATACTGATAATTCTATATGCAAGCGAAAATAGATAAGATATTCAATTATTCTGCAATTGGTGCTTGTATAGTTTTATTTTTTTTAGCTGTTCTTACTTTTTGTGATGTCTTTGGCAGAAGATTTCTAAACTCACCTGTAATGGGAACAATTGAAATAGTTGAAGTAGGAATGGCTTTGGTTGCGTTTTTAGCAATGCCAAGAGCATTTTTTTTAAACTCTCATGTATCAGCTGATTTTATAAATCAAATTGATAATAATTTATTAAAAAAAATTATTATTATTTTAAAATTTATATTCATGATTTCTATTATGTCCATGATGGCGTATGCAACTACTTTAAGTGCATTAGAATTTACTAACAATGGAAGAGTTACACTTGAGCTTGAATTATATTTTTATCCTTTCTTTTATGTAATTGCAGCAGCAATGTGGATTAGCGTCTTGGCTATAATTTTATGGTTCATTAAAAGTGTATTCGAGGAATTCAGCAAAGAGGTGTAATGGATTATGATCCAATCATAAATGGTGGTTTAGCATTTGCTGCAGTCTTAGCTTTGATGGCATTAAATATTCCTATTGGAATTTCAATGTTAGTTGTAGGATTTATTGGTTTTGCTTTCATTTCAGGTTTTGATCCAGCAATTCTTGTTTTAGGTTTTGCTCCATATGAAGCTGTATCAAAATATTCACTTTCTGTTATGCCATTATTTGTTCTTATGGGTAACTTGGCTAACAGCGCTAATTTATCTAGAAACTTATATGATGCTGCTTATGCAGTAGTTGGTCATTATAAAGGTGGATTGGCTATGTCTACTGTGGGAGCTTGTGGTGGTTTTGGAATGATCTGTGGTTCATCGATTGCTACAGCGGCAACTATGGCACAAATGGCAGGACCAGAAATGAAAAGGCATGGCTACAGTGAAGCTCTTATAAGTGGTTCAATAGCTTCTGGCGGAACTTTGGGAATTATTATTCCTCCAAGTGTTATGTTAGTTATTTACGCTTATTTAACTGAACAATCAGTTCAAGAACTTTTCTTTGCAGCTCTAATTCCAGGAGCAATTGCAGTGGTGCTCTATATGATAACAATTAGAATTTTTCTTTATATCTATCCATCACATGGTGGTTATGGAAAAAAAATGCCTATCAATGAAAGACTTGCTGCAATATGGAAAGTAATTCCAATTTTTTTTATTTTTGTTGTTATCATGGCAGGCTTATACTTAGGATTTTTTACGGCAACAGAAAGTGCTGCTGTTGGAGTAATATTAGTTATCATTCTCATTTTTCTTAAAGGTGATTTAACAATTAAGATGTTAACTGACGCAACTTGGTCTACTATAAGAACAGTTGGCTCATTATATTTAATAGTTGTTGGTGCTAGTATGTTCAACTTTCTTATTACAGTCACTCAAATGCCTTTTACTGTTGTTGATTTTATAGATAGTCTAGCTCTAACACCACTTGGTATAATTTTAGTTATTTGTGCAATTTATATTGTTCTTGGAACTTTAATGGACTCACTAGCAATGTTATTTTTAACTATTCCAGTTTTCTATCCAGTAATTGTTGACGCTGGTATTGATCCAGTATGGTTTGGAATTTTTGCTGTGATTGTTGTTGAGCTTGGTCTTGTATCACCTCCAGTTGGAATGAATCTTTTTGTAATTAAAGGTGTAATGCAATCTACTCCTTTAAAAACAATTTGGTTTGGAACTGTGCCTTTTTTATTTGCAGATATGATAAGAGTAGCACTAATAATTATTTTTCCTGCGATATGTCTATATTTACCAAGTTTGATGAATTGATTACCAAACTCCTATCATTACACCACCTTCACTTTTGACATCCTGACCTTTTAAAACAAATTTTTCTTCAACAGTAAGTAAGTTTTTTCTATTAATTAGTCTTTTTAATAATAAGTCTTTTAATTCTGTTCTAATTTTTTCATAATCCTGATCTTGTCCTAAATCTTTAAATTCATTAGGGTCTCTTTCGAGGTTGAAGAGTTGGGGACTAAAACCTTTGTAATAAATATATTTCCATTTTTCAGTTCTTATCATAAATGCTCTGGCTTCATGTGGACCTAATTCTAATTCATCTCTTGCTGAATGAAGCCCATAATCAATCTCACTAAATACAGACTTACGCCAATCATCTAATTGATTACCTCTTATTATGGGCAATAGTGATCTTCCTTCAAGTCTATGAGTGCTTGTTGAACAATTAAGTGCTTCTAAAAAAGTTGGTAAAAGATCAATAGACTCGACAAGTTTATTTTCTCTTTGACCTCTAGTAGGATCAGCATTATCTGATGGGTCGTAAATAATAAGAGGGACTTTCACACTTTGTTCATGAAATAGTTCTTTTTCTCCTAGCCAATGATCTCCAAGATAATCACCATGATCAGAAGTAAAAACAATCATAGTGTTTTGAAAAAGTTTATTTTGTTCCATGAATTCAAATAATCTTCCAAGGTTGTCGTCAATTTGTTTAATTAAGCCCATATATCCAGTTATTACAGCCTCTCTAACTTCCTTTTTTGAAAATACCTTAGATACGCGAGCATTTGTAAAAGCTCGATAAACTGCATGTTGAATATTTTTTTCTTTTTCATCTCTTACAACTTCATAAAATTGATTTGGTGAATACATATTGTGGTATGGAGAAGGAGCGATATAAGGCCAATGTGGTTTTATAAAAGATAAATGAAGCATCCATTGATCATCTTTATTTTCATTCATAAAATCTATAGCTCTATTAGTCATGTATGCTGTTTCAGAATGCTCTTCATGAATTCTTGCTTGCTTATTTGAGTTTCTTAATTTCCATCCACTTAGTAAATCACCATTTGGTCCTTCAGCAGAATTAGCCCAAGTTTCCCATGGATTATCTCCTTCATAACCCAGACTATTTAGCCATTTGTTATAAGTTAATGCTGTTGAGTAATTTTTAACCCAGTTGTTTGGATGTAATCCATCATCTCTTTCATAAGGATCAAAACCAGGTTCACTTACTATCATGCCAATATCTGTTTCTTTTGTTAAACCTAATCTTTCCATCCCATCCTTATCAGGCTTCATGTGAGTTTTTCCAACAACTGCCGTTTTGATATTATCTTTTCTTAAATAATCACCTATAGTTAGCTCACCAATCGGAAGTGGAACTTGATTAAGTGTTGCTCCATGACTAAAGACTGTTCTACCAGTGTAAAAAGAAGCTCGTGAGGGACCACAAATTGGAGATTGTACAAAAGCTGATTCAAACAAAAGACCTTCTTTTGCAAGTTTATCAATATTCGGAGTTTTAAGATATGGATGTCCATAACATGACAAATAATCCCATCTAAGTTGATCAGCCATGATAAATAAAATATTTTTTGTTTTTTTCATTATATAATTTCAGTTCAATTTTTAATATTCGACACCCTCTGTAATAATTAAGGAACGATCACAAACTTGTGAGTTAAGATATTTTTTAGCGACAGCATATTCATTAGAATTATAGAATTTTTCTGCATCCTTTAGTGATGGAAACTCTGCTATTACTACACGGTTAATCATCTTTCCTTCAAGATTTTTTATTTTTCCACCTCTACTAATAATTTTTGCTCCAGCTTTTAAAAGAGCTGGTCCTGCTAAATCTGCATATTTTTTGTACTCATCTTGGTTTTTCACATCAACCGTTCCAACCCAATATGCTTTTGGCATTAAAACCTCCTGTAGTTATATTTAAATATTATAAAAAAAATCATTATGAAATTTTTGTATTATTAAATTTATTTTTATTTTTTGAAAATATTAACATAAATAAAAATTTACACTTGGTAAAAAAAACGAGCAACTAAGTACTTTTATTTTGTGCACTGATATTGTTGATATATTTTAATTTAAAAACGTTGACCTATGGTTGACTTATGCTCTGATTTATTCAATTAACTTAATAGACTTAGCTTTCAAAACCAAGTAATACATTGAAAATAATATGGGAGTATGGCGGAACTGGTAGACGCGCCGGATTCAAAATCATGTCACTTCGGTGGTGTGGGCATTATTAATACTGACTGTACAACCAAAAAATATTCCTAAGATAATTTTAATATAAAATTTCTTGCCTTGTTGTTGCTCTACAGTTCTAAAAAATGAGAACTTATGGCGTTTATTAAAAGACGAAAATAAAAAAAACTTAATTTGATAATATTTTTTATGTGTCGGATAACATCCGACACATTTATTAGGGTCTAAATTTATTCAAATCCACACTTTTTTTGAGTTGCAACTTCTTGAAGTGCATTTACTTCACCTTTTAAGCGTCTATACTCTTCAGCCTCAGGCCCATCATTTCCTTCAAGGAAAAGTAATGTTGGCCAAAATAAAAATAATCCTACTCCAGTCTGCCATGCATCTGCATCTGCCTCATCTTTTAATTTACTATATAATTGAGACAACCTTGTATTTTTAGTTCTAAGACCGGTTTCTACTTGAGCACAATCATAACTTGAGTAAGCTGCTGGTGATACATATATAGCCCCTATATCATCAGGTTGACTTGCACATGAAAAAACGAAGAATGTTAGCAATAATATTGAAGCTATTTTTTTCATTTATCCTCCTAAATAATCAAATTCTAATATTATTGAGCTTTTATAAAAATAACAACAATTTTAGTATTTAGATTTAAAATCTAGTTAATTTTATATTAATTTGGTAAATTGATATCCATTAAATTATTAAATATTTTCTTTTTTAAATTTCTTTTTCTATTAAATATTAGATCTATTTTTATTATTTGTTTGAGTTTAATATTAAAGTTTGATTAAATACCTTGAGAGATTTAATTAGATTAAGCTATTTCTTTATAATTTACATGGGAGTATGGCGGAACTGGTAGACGCGCCGGATTCAAAATCCGGTCACTTCGGTGGTGTGGGTTCAATTCCCTCTACTCCTACCATATTATTTTCACGCATTATAAATAACATTAGTAAAGCAATCAAAAACATTATTACACCCAATGAATACATATTAAATGTTAAACCAAATGTTTCAGCTGAAATTCCAACAACAGCGGGGCCAAATATAGCTCCGACAAAAGCAATACTGGATACATGAGAAATAGTAACTGGGATTGGATTTTGAGAATTTTTTACTGCTTGTCTAAATACTATAGGCATAACATTGGAAATTAACATCCCAAAAATTGTTATGGCTATAAAAATAATAATTATATTTTGAGAAAAAATACTTATTACTAATGTTGTGGATCCAACCATTGCAAAAACTGGGCCTACGATTACTTCACCAAGTTTTGTAATTAGTTTTGACGCAAACACATTACTTATGATCTCACCTAAATTAAAAAAAATAACTATTGAACCGACTAAAAAAATTGGTGCAGAAAGATCAGTAACTAGCCATAAAGGTGACCACTGAATAATTATTCCCATAAAAGCT
Organism: uncultured Alphaproteobacteria bacterium; assembly: GCA_902515745.1. Taxonomy (GTDB): domain Bacteria; phylum Pseudomonadota; class Alphaproteobacteria; order HIMB59; genus CACPNW01. Next base: position 184,638 of record CABXWB010000001.1, read on the forward strand.
ATGATAAACATATTAATTGATGCAAACATGAAAATTTTATAATTTGGAATTGAAAATTTAGGATTTTCGTCAACCACATCATATTTTATATGCAATCCAAAAAAATACATTGTCAAAGTTGATATAAAAACAAACAAACCTACAATAAAAGTAGTATAGACAGGGTCAATTTCTAAACCTAGACATAAGCTAGATATTCCTGCGCCAAAAAGAAAACCAAAATTAAAAGATGATTTAAATATTGGATTAAGAATTTTTTTTGTTTTCTCTTCTATTATCGCAACTTGCGTAAAAATATTTGGAGCTTGTATACCAATAGAAATACCCCACAACATAGATACAAAAATAAAAAAATTATAAGAAGAGAAGTAAAAAATAGAAAATGGAATAAATGCATACAATACCCTGGCAATAATTAAACAATTTGTGCTTCCTATTTTTGGTAATAAAAAACGAGTAGTTAATTGGTTTGTAATTACATTAAAAATACCAAATAAAATAAATCCTATAGAAAATTCTGTTTTTGTCATATCAATCAAATCAAAAAGAATTGGTGAATTTACCATGAACATACTGAAGGTAAGTGTAGCAAAAAAACCTTGTGAAAAAGTTGCATAAAATGCGGTTTTTAATTCTTTAGCTTCTATATTTTCCATTTAAGTAATATTTAAGATAAATTAGATTTAAAATCATTAATAGTATAAGTCAAAATTATTTAAAAAAAAAATTAAATGAATTTTCTTAAAAGAACTTACAATTGGACTTTAGAAAAAGCACAACATAAAAATGCAAAGTGGTATTTAAGTTTAATATCATTTGCAGAAAGCTCATTTTTTCCAATTCCACCAGATATAATACTTATACCAATGGCATTAGCATCCAAAGCAAGGGCTTTATTTTATGCATTTATATGTACACTCTTTTCAGTATTAGGAGGAATACTAGGATATGCAATAGGATATTTTTTTTTTAATTCAGTAGGTATTTACATTGTTGAGCTTTATCATTTAGAAAATTCTTTTAATATATTTGAAGATTACTACAAAGAATTTGGCATTTTAATTGTTTTAGGTGCTGGTATTACTCCCTTTCCATATAAGTTTATTACAATTGCAAGTGGTGTATTTGGATTAAATTTTTTTTTATTTATTTTTGTTTCTATTTTTGGTCGAGGATTAAGATTTTATTTAATAGCAATACTTCTTTATTTTTTTGGAGAAAAAATTAAGTTAATTATTGATAAATATTTTAATTTTTTAACTATTGTGTTTTTTATTTTACTTGTTGGAAGTGTTTTTATAATTAGATTTTTATGATAATTCGGAATTGGACAACACTTTTATTTTTTATTTCCTTTATCTCTATATCATCAGCATTAATTGCAGAATATTTTTTTAATCTTCAGCCATGTGAATTGTGTTTAAAGCAAAGACATCCATATTATTTAATTTTAATATGTTTGATTTTGATATTTTTATTCAAAAATTTAAATAAAATTTGGCTTTATTTAGTAATACAGTTTGCATCAATTTACGGGCTTTTTTATTCTATGTGGCACGTGGGAGTTGAAAATAAAATTCTTAATGGACCAGCAGGTTGTTCAGCAATGCTAACAAACAGTGAAAATACTACAGACCTTAAAGCGCAGATATTATCAAAGCAGGTAATTAGTTGTGATGAAGTTATTTGGAGTTTTTTTGGAATTTCTGCTGCTTCAATTAATACGCTTGTTTTACTAGTTATTTTTATTTTAAATGCTATTTATTTATTTAGATACTATGGTATTAAAAAAGAAAAAAGCGTCTAAAAAAAATTCCTCGTCAAATAGAACTACTCATAGGGAGATTTTAGAAGAAATCATAAGAGTCGATCATGCTGGTGAATATGGTGCAACTAAAATATATGATGGGCAAATAGCAGTTTTTGGGAAGAACTCAAAACTTGGAAAAACAATTCAACATATGGCTGACCAAGAACAAGAGCATATTGATAAATTCAATGAATTAATATTAGAACATAGAGTTAGACCAACTGCTCTGCTTCCTTTATGGAATGTTGCAGGTTATGCTCTTGGCGCATCCACCGCCTTAATGGGTGAAAAAGCTGCCATGGCGTGTACTGTTGCTGTTGAAAAAGTAATCGGTGAACATTACCAAGAACAATTGGAGCTCTTAGGAGATGACCATAAAGATTTAAAAAAAACAATTTCAAAATTTAGAGATGATGAACTTGAACATCACGATATTGGAATAGAACATGATGCAGAAAACGCACCAGGATATAAAATTATGTCAAAGGTAATAGAGCTTGGATGTAAAACGGCGATTGCAATTTCAAAAAAAATTTAATTTTCTAATTCTGTATCCCAATACAAATAATCTCTCCAGGTTTCATGTAAAAAATTAGGAGGAAAATTTCTTCCATTATTTTGTAGTTGAATTGACGATGGTCGAAGAGGTTTTTTAAAAAGTTTCATATCGGTATTCTGGATAAGTTTTCTTCCCTTTTTTAAATTACAAGATGTGCATGCAGAAACTACGTTCTCCCAAGTAGTTTTTCCATGCAGACATTTTGGCACTAAATGATCAAAAGTTAATTCGTTTGCTGGAAAACGATTAGTGCAATACTGACAAGTAAAGTTATCTCTTAAAAATACATTGAAACGAGTGAAGGCAGGTCTTCGCTGTGGAGTTACATAATCTTTAAGTGCAATTACACTTGGTAACTTAAAAGTAAGATTTGGAGAATGAACTTCATGCTCATAATTTTCAATTACAGATACTCTTTCAAGAAAAACAGCTTTTATGGCATCTTGCCAAGAACACAAGGAAAGTGGGTAATAAGATAGTGGCCGAAAATCAGCATTAAGAACTAAAGCTGGATTTTCTGTGGTACTCATTTTAGTTTCTACTCACCCATGTCATGTTATTCAAATAGTAATATAATATTAAGATTCGATTACTTTAAATATTTTTTTTTATAAAATTTTGGAATAAAGTTATTGTTTCTTGCGACATTGTGTGCTCATCTTTTTCAATTAGGTAATTCTCATAATTGTAGTTATAATTTTTTAAAACTTCAATTGACTCGTTGTAGTTGGAAATAGGTAAAACAGCATCTTGAGCACCATGAGAAATAAAAATTGGTGTTTTTAAAAATGCATTATTAGGCTTATGTTCTTTTGATATAATTCTTGAAGATATAATTGCTAAGCCTGCCAACTTATTTTGAAGTATTTGCCCAAGTTCAAAAGCCATCATACCTCCTTGAGAAAAACCCATAACAAAACAATCGGTCGTTTTTAAATTTAAATTTTCTAACAAAAGAGAAATAGAGTTATAAATTTTTTCAACATTCTCAGATATTTTCTTTTTAGCCACATCATATTCTTTTGCACCAGCATTAGAAATATGATTGCCATTGAGATATAATTGAAACCATTCATGCCCTATAGGATAATCTTGAATTGTATCTGGTGCATTTAATGCAACATATTTCATCCCCCAGTCATCTTGATCAATTAAATTTGCAATTTGAATAAAATTAGTAGCGTTATCTCCATATCCATGAAGCATGATCATCAATTTTTTTGGATTTTGGTGTTTAGTAATTGACGGACCTTTTAAAATATCAACCATAAACAAACACTTTGTTTAAGTTATCTTGTTTCATATAATAAAAGTTTTATATAGATATTATTATGAGTACAATGCAAATAATACTTGTCTTGTTCATGGTAGCAACTCTAGCGGTAGTTGTCGTTGGTGTTATTGCTATGGCAGTAAATGGAAAGCTTAACAAAAATCACAGTAATAAACTAATGCGGTTAAGAGTATTATTTCAAGCAATTGCTATATTTGTCTTTGTTGTAATTGTTTGGTTAGCTAGAAATTAGCAAATTAGAGTCTAGAAAAATTTCATAATATTTAGTATATAGTTGTAAGGTTCATATGGGCATTCACTTTAATCACAAATCTAAAGCGGGAGACCGCAAAATGCAGAAAGAGCTTAAGCTAAAAATGAAAGCTGAGGAGCGCAAAAAGAAACGTGAAGAGCAAGAAAAGCTTAAAATGGAAGAAGAAATGCGTAAACTCGAAGAACTTACAAGACCTGATAAAGAAGAAAATAAGTAGTCTTTGATTTAATCTTTAAAATTATCTAACTGGGTAAAGGATAGTGTTCAGCTATGAATTTCTTTAGAATTTCTAATGTTTGATCTGCTTCTTCTAAGAGCATCATATGACCACAATCTTCAATAATCTTTACTTCTGAGCCTTTAATATAATCAGCAAGAATTTTTCCATCTTTTAAACGGCACATTCTGTCTTGTGCGCCTAATATAGAAAGAGTAGGTAAATCCAATTTCTTAGCAACCTCAGGTCCATTTTTATAATTATCACATGCTCTAAAATCAACACCTAGAGTATCTTTGATTTCTTTATTTTGAACAATCATGGAACCAACATTTAGGTGATATAATCCTGGAACAGGATGACCTCCAAAATGTCCTGCTGGACCGTGTGCAAAATCCATCATAAGATCAACAGCCTTAGGATTGCTCTCTTCAGCAAGCTTTAATAATTCTGGGTTCATCGGAATAGCAGACGCACCGCCCATAAGAGTTAAAGTTTTAATTTTTTCTGGGTGTTGTGCAACACATTCCATTGTTACAAGACATCCTTGAGAATGTCCAACTAGTGAAGCTTCTTTACATCCAACTGCACCAATAACATCACCAACCCAGTTTCCCATTTCTTCAATAGTTTTTAAACTTTCACCAGAAGATAATCCGTGACCTGGTAAATCAACTGCTAAAACACTGTATCCACGGAATGCAAAGTAACGTGTTTGTAAAACCCAAACCATGTGACTTAGTCCACTACCGTGAACAAAAATAATAAGAGGTTTATTTTTATCAAAAGGTCTGCCTCCAGTGGAGGCAAACGTATCGATACCTCGAACTTTAAATTTCATTTATTTGTTTGCAACTAAACGAGGTTTTTTTGCAGCTCTAAATCCATCTTCGAAATCGTTTACGATATCTTCAAAGTCTTCTAGGCCAACAGACAATCTAATCATATCATGAGATAACCCAGCAAATTTTAAAGTTGCCTCATCCATTTGTGAGTGAGTTGCTGATGCCGGATGAATAACTAATGTTCTTGCATCACCTACATTTGCTAAGTGAGATGCAAGCTTAACATTATTAATAAACGCAGCACCTGCTTCTTTTCCACCTTTAATTCCAAAGGCAATCATTGATCCAGTTCCCTTAGGAAGAATTTTTTCTGCAAGTTCCTTATCTGGATGACCAGGTGCACTTGCATGAGATACCCAAGCAACACTTTCATGATTTGATAAATACTCAACCATCTTTAAAGCATTAGAACAATGTTTTTCCATACGAAGAGAAAGAGTTTCAAGTCCGTGTAAAATATTCCAAGCATTTTGAGGAGCTAAGCAAGGTCCCATATCTCTCATTCCCTCAGCTCTTGCCATCATTGTAAATGCTGTTGGACCAAATTCTTCTGCAAATGATAATCCATGATAACCTTCGTAAGGCTCAGTCATAGTTGGAAACTTATCATTTTGCATCCAATCAAATGTTCCACCTTCAACTAAAATTCCTGCCATAGATGATCCATTACCACTCATCCATTTAGTTAGTGAGTGAACGACAAGATCTGCACCGTGTTCAAAAGGTCTACATAAATATGGAGTTTGATACGTACTATCAATAATAAGTGGGATACCTGCTTCTTTAGCAATGTTTGATACTTCAGGCATGTTCATCAATTCATTACCCGGATTACCAACAAGCTCACCAAAAATACCTTTAGTATTTGGTTGAATAGCTTTTTTAAAACCTTCTGTATCTCTTGGTTTTACAAAAGTTGTTTTAATGCCAAACTTAGGAAGTGTTAATCTAAATAAGTTTACTGTTCCTCCGTAAAGCTGAGAAGAAACAACCATATGATCACCAGCATTACAAAGAGTCATGATGGTTAAAAATATTGCACTCATTCCAGATGCGGTAGCAAGAGCAGCTGTTCCACCTTCTAATGCACAAACTCTCTCTTCTAAAACTTGTACCGTTGGGTTGGACATACGACTATAAATATGACCACCTCTTTCTAGATTAAAAAGTGCCGCCGCATGGTCAACATCATCAAACATATATGAAGTTGTTTGATAGATAGGTACTTGTCTTGAACCAGCGTTTTTGCTAGGCTGATAACCTGCGTGAAGACTGAGTGTGTCAAATTTATAAGTTTTTGGGTCCATTTATAACTCCTTTGCTTTTGTTCTTAATTCAAACTTTTGTATCTTCCCTGTTGAAGTTTTTGGTAATTCACCAAAGATTACATGCTTTGGTCTCTTAAATCCAGCCATATTTTCTTTACAAAACTGTATAATTTCCTCTTCTGTGGCGTTTTTTCCAGGTGCTAATTCAACAAATGCACAAGGAGTTTCACCCCACTTTTCATCTGGTTTCGCTACAACGGCAACTAGAGAAACAGAATCATGTTTTGCTACAACATTTTCTACCTCGACTGATGAAATATTTTCTCCACCTGAAATAATAATATCTTTTGAGCGATCCTTAATTTGAATGTAACCATCAGGATAAACAACAGCTAAATCTCCAGAATGAAACCAGCCATTCTTCATAGATGTTTCAGTTGCTTCTTTATTTTTATAATATCCTTTCATTACAACATTACCTCTAATAAGTATTTCTCCCATTGTCTTACCATCCATTGGAACGCGTTTATGACTTTCTGGATCAGCAACAATAACTTCTTCTGTATTAGGATAACGAACACCTTGCCTAGAATTAATATCTGCTTTTTCTGTTTTAGGAAGTTCATTCCATTCTTCATTCCATGCACATTGTAATATGTGTCCATATGTTTCTGTTAATCCGTAAACATGCATTACCTCGAAACCAAGGTTATCCATCTTCTCAAGGATGGCACTTGTAGGTGGAGCACCAGCAGTTAGAACAAATACCTTATGATTGATGATTTTTTTATCTTTTTCATCTGCATTAGCGATTAAACTTAATACTATTGGAGCACCTCCAAAATGAGTAACCTTATGTTGATCAATCAAATTGTAAATATCTTTAGCAATAATATATCGGCAACAAACAACCTTGGCGTGAATTAATGCAGCAGTCCATGGATAACCCCATCCATTGCAATGAAACATTGGCACTGTATATAAAAAAGTTAATTTATTAGTCATATTCCATGCCGTTACACTACCTGTTGACATTAGATAAGAACCCCTATGATGATAGACAACACCTTTGGGTTTTCCTGTTGTTCCTGAGGTATAGCTTAAAGAGATAGCCTGCCACTCATCATCAGGTAAAGACCATTCAAAATTATCATCTCCAGTTAAAAGAAAATCTTCATAAGTCCATTTACCAATTCTCTCACCCTCACCTTCTTTGAATATTGCTTGTTCATCATGAATATCAATAATAGGAATATTTTTTCCGTAAAGGCTTAAGGCTTTTTTCATAGTAGGTGAAAATTGTGTATCTGTGATTAATAATTTTGCATCGCTATGATCTAGAATATATGCAATTGTTTCTGCATCAAGTCTTGTGTTAATTGTATTAATTACCGCACCAATCATTGGAATAGAATAATGAGCTTCAAATATTTCAGGTGTATTAGCTGCAATTATGGAAACAGTATCTCCTTTACCAATACCTTGTTTTGTTAAAGCACTAGCAAATTTCGTACAACGGTTATAGGTTTCTATCCAGGTATAACTTCTATTACCATAGACAAGTGACTCATAATTTGGATAAATATCTTTAGCACGAGAAATAAAACTTAAGGGAGATAAAGGAACAAAATTAGCAGTATTTTTATCAAGATTTGTATCGAAATTATTCATCCATTCCTCCAAATTTTAATCGATACTACAAGAAATCAAATTAATTTACTAATGGTTTTCCTGTTTCTAATGTGTGTTTTATTCTTTCCTGTGTTTTAGACATCTGGATAAGTCGCATGAATGCTTCAAGCTCTAAATTGTATAGATCATCTTCAGTTAGATCAGAATTCATATTTGTATCACCACCGCTTAAAACAAAAGCAATTTGTTTTCCAACTTCTAAGCCATGATCCATTATTTTCTTTTCACTGTAAAGTTTTTCTAATTTTTCAAACATTTTATCTTTTACAGAACTTCCACCAAGTCTGAATGTAGGTTCGCTGGGTTTGATATAACTGCTTTCAATATTATTAAGTAATTCAATAGCTGTTGTAAGTTGTCTATCCCTATTAATTACAACCTTATCTTTACTAAGAAAAAATTGATTAGGTTTTGCTTCGTTTGGTGAACTTGAAGTAATAGCATAGCCAATAAGATCAAAGACTTTCATAGAAGCATATTCTGAATTTTCTTTTCCTTCAGGTGTTTGTAGCCAACGCCACAACATTTCCTTACACCCACCACCTGCAGGAATTAGGCCCACTAGAGATTCAACAAGACCTAAAACAACATTTGTATGTGAGACAGAGTAATCACAGTGAAGCACTACTTCAAATCCTCCTCCAATTGCTAAACCAGAAGGTGCTGCAATAAAAGGTTTATCCGCATATTTGATTGCTTTACAGGTTTGTTGAAAATCTAAGATAAATTTTTCAATTTTTGACCACTCATTATTTTTAGCAAAATCCATTACATAATTTAAATTTACACCTGCTGAGAATTGCATTGCTTCATTTATTATAATTGTGCTTTTATTATTTTGTGCAGCTTCTTTTAAAGCAAGCATAGAGTCTGTGCTAAGGGCGTTAGCTTTAGTGGTGAATTCTACAATTTGAAAAGATGAAGAATTTTGTACGTTTGCAGAATCGTTATGAAATGTTTTTTCTAATTTAAGAGATCTAAGATTATCAATATTAGGATCCAAATAGCCTGGTCTTTTTTCAAATTTAAAATTATTTTGAATTGTTTCAAAATAATTGATGTCAGTATTTTCCTGAATAAAGGAATTTGTCTCTATATTTGATAACATCTCAAATGGGCCAATAGTCCAATTAAAGCCTAATCTTAGAGCATCATCAATATCTATATATTTAGATGAAACATCAGGAATTAGAAAAGCAGCATACCTAATTACTTTTGTTAGTATCGATTTTGCATACTTGCCATATTTATCATCTCTTTCGATTAATTTTTTTATATCTATTTTATCACCCAATCCTAAATTTATTTTTTTACTAGGAGAATATTCTCCAGTTTCTAGGTTAATTGCTTCAAGAATTTTTTTACCATCTGACTTAATCATTCTGTAAAAACCACCCTTGCCTTTTCTTCCAGTATAACCTGTATCAATTAGTTTTTTTACTAACGGAATTTCTTGAGCAACTTCGTGAAAGGGATCTTCAATTGGTAATTCTTTAATGAAACTTTTTAAGACATCTGCCATCAAATCTATACCGATCAAATCATACAAACCAAAAATACCTGTTTTAGGAATACCCATTGGTCTTCCAAATACTGCATCTGCTTCTTCAATTGATATATTCATTTTAAATGCTTCAGTCATAGCAACTTGCATTGCATAAACACCAATCCTATTTCCAATAAATCCTGGGGTGTCATTACAAATGATTACACCTTTTCCAAGTTGTTCATCACAAAAAGATTTTAAGAAATTAATCTTTTCAGTATCATTAATTGGCTCAGTAACAATTTCTAAAAGAGCCATATAACGAACTGGATTAAAAAAATGTGTGATGCAAAAATTTTTCTTCATATCCTCGGACATATTTGCAGATAAAACTTTCAAAGGAATAGTTGAGGTATTAGATGAAATTACAGAAGAAGGTTTACGTGCATCTTGTATTTTGGAATATATAGCATGTTTAATATCAATTCTTTCTACTACAGCTTCAACAACCCAATCAGCTTCTGAGACAGCAGAAAAATCGTCTTCTATATTTCCAGTTTCAATATTTTCTGCCTTAGTTTTTTCTACAAGTAGTGGAGGTCTTGATTTTATAATTCTTTCTTTAGCTTTTTCTGTTATTTGATTTCTTGATCCTTCATTTGAAGGTAGATCAAGGAGAGTTACAGAAATTCCTGCATTAGCAACCTGGGCTGCAATCCCACTACCCATAGTACCAGATCCTATAACTACTACTTTTTTAATATTCATGTGAGTTCTATAAAGCTGAGCTTATATAAGAAAAATTTGCCGTATGAAAATAATTTAAGCATAAGGGTGGAAATTAATATAAATATCTCTTATAGGCGCGCAAAATGAAAAAAAATCCTTCAAGAAATGTCCATTTTTCAAAAGGACCAAGTGAGATTTTAGATGCAATTAATACGTCTATAGATATCGATCAACGTCTGTATAAAGAAGATATAACTGGGTCAATAGCGCATGCTAGAATGCTCGGTAAACAAAAAATAATAAATAAAAAAGAACAAAGTGCAATAGTCTCTGGACTTAAAGCAATTGAAAGAGATATTGAAAAAAACAAGGTCGTATTTTCAAAAAAACTTGAAGATATTCATATGAACATTGAAAGTTTATTATTTAAGAAAATTGGAAAAATTGCAGGAAAGCTTCATACTGCAAGATCTAGAAATGATCAGGTAGTAACTGATTTAAAATTATGGGTTAAAAAAGAATCTAAAATTTTAGATAGTGAACTAAAAAAATTTCAGAGAACTTTAATTAATATTGCAACAAAAAATACTGAAACAATTATGCCGGGTTACACTCATTTACAAATTGCTCAACCGATAACATTGGCTCATCATGTTTTAGCTTACGTTGAAATGATTGGTAGAGACAGAACAAGACTTGAAGATTGTTTATATCGTCTTAATGAAAACCCATTAGGTGCTGCTGCACTTGCAGGGACTTCTTTTCCTATTGATAGAAAATATACAACTAAAGAGTTGGGATTTAGAGAGCCAACAAAAAATGCCATGGATACGGTCTCAGATAGAGACTTTGTAATAGAATTTTTATTTGTTCTATCACTAATTGCTGTTCATTTATCAAAAATAGCAGAGGAAATAGTACTTTGGTCAAATCAACAATTTAATTTTATCAATTTACCAGATGATCTTTCAACTGGCAGTTCAATTATGCCTCAGAAAAAAAATCCAGATGGTGCAGAGCTTGTTAGAGGAAAAACAAGTATTATCATTAGTAATTTAAGTTCAATGCTTAATATTATTAAAGGGATACCACTTTCTTATAGTAAAGACTTACAAGACGATAAACAAATAACATTTAATTCATACGACAATGTTTCTTTGTGTATAAAAGTTATGAATGAAATTTTATCAAAATCTACATTCAATAAAACTAGAATGAAAGAATTGATTGATAATTCAAATGCAACCGCTACCGATTTGGCTAATTGGTTGGTTCAAAATCTTAGATATTCATTTAGAGATGCTTATGTTGTTACAGGAAAGATTGTTTCTTATTGTTCAAAACAAGATAGAAACATAGATTCATTATCTCTTGGAGAATTAAAAAAATTTGACAAAAATATAACAGCTGACGCAAAAAAAGTGCTATCAACTACTAACAGTGTTAAATCAAAATCAAGTTTTGGGGGTACAGCCCCTGAAATTACTAAAAAAATAATAAAACTTGTTATAAAAAAATACTTATAATGATCAGATTAATATTATTATCATTTTTGTTGTTTACTTTTAGCTGTGGTAAAGTTGGTCCTTTAAGTTTACCAGAAGATCAAGTAGACAAATCCGTAATTACATATCCATGTGATGAAGCATGTTTAGAGAAATTAGAAGAAGAAAAAAAACGTCAACAATCCGTTATTATAAACACTGAATAAATGCTCACTTATAAAAATAATGACCCATATATTGAGGGCACTTCTCTATATGACTTAGTGAAAGTCTGTGAAACACCTTTTTACGTGTATTCACAAGAAAAAATTATTAACCAAGTTAATAAAACTAAAGAAATTTTAGGTAACAATATTTTTTATTCAATTAAGTCTAATTCAAATCAAGCTATTTTGAAATTAATGAACTCGTTAGATATTGGAGCAGATGTAGTGTCAGTTGGTGAATTAAAAAGAGCTTTGGAAGCTGGTTTCGATCCAAATAAAATAATTTTTGAAGGTGTTGGAAAATCTGAACAAGACTTACTCTATGCTATGCATAAAAATATACGTTTAATTAATACTGAATCTTTAGAAGAAATAAAACTTCTCGATAATTTAGCAAATGAAAAAAATAAAATCGTTGATATTGGTGTTAGACTTAATCCAGATGTTGATGGTAAAACTTTAAGTAAAATTTCAACAGGAAAAAAAACTGATAAGTTTGGTATTGAATTTGAAAATTTAGATAAAATTATCAAATTAGTTAAAAGTTGTAAAAATTTAAATTTAATTGGTATTAGTTGTCATATTGGAAGTCAAATTAGTAAAATTGAGGCATATAAAAATATGTTTTCTCAAATGAAAATGGCTGCAGATAAATTTATTGAAACAGGTATTAATATCAAGCATGTAGATTTGGGTGGGGGTTTTCATGTAAAATATCAAGATTCTGATCCTGACTTTAATATCAAAAAGGTAAAAGAAGAGCTTGATAATTGTTTTACGCAAACAAACTATGAATTATCGTTTGAGCCTGGTCGGTATTTAATTGCTGAGGCTGGAGTTACAGTTACTTCTATTGTTACAATTAAAAATAATGGAGGTATAAATTATTTAATTGTTGATGCTGGTATGAATACATTAATACGTCCAGCGATGTACGGTGCTCATCATGAAATATCAGCGATAAATGTAAACTCAGAGGAATTTATGGATTATGCTATTGCTGGTCCAATTTGTGAAAGTTCAGATGTTTTTTTGAAAAATATTAAGTTGGCTAAACAAAAAATTGGTAATCTACTGGTTATAAAAAATACAGGAGCTTATGGAAAAGTAATGTCTTCAAATTATAACTCTAGGCCACTGCCCTCTGAAATTTTAGTAAACAATGATAATTATGCAATTATTTATTCTCCAGAAAAAATTGAGAAAATAATTGAAGCTGATATTATTCCTAGCTGGTTGTAACTAATTTAAAGTATTGTGTATAATTTTAGCTAAGTCTGAAATTATCAAATTTAAATTAAAGAAAAATTCCCTAATATAGAAATCAATAATAATAAAAGTATTTACACCGTAAGATCGATAAATCCATATTGCTAAAATTACAACTATAGCTAGAGCAATTACTATGCTTGAATTAATAACACTTGGTTTTTCTTGTCTTACAACTGTACTTGGTAAATTTCTAACTGGACCTTTTTCTAATTTTTCTTTTTGTTTATTATTTTTTAAATTTTGATCTAATTCTTCTTTTTTTGTAGATGGGACTGATGTTGTAATGTCAGTATCATCTAATTCTTGAAACCATTGATGATTACAATTTGCACATTCAACCATTCTACCATTTGGTTTAAGATCTGCAGAATTTACTAAATACTTGAATTCACAATTAGAGCAAACAATGAACATAAATTATATATAGATCAGTCATGCTAGTATATAAAACAAAATTATAAAGTATGTTAATTTTAAAAAGTATAATATTTTATATTTCCTTGGTTATATGGACTGTGTTGATGGGTATTGTGTGTTTACCTTTCCTCTTTTTACCAAGCTATTTACTTAAATATCCAACCAAACTTTGGATACGTGTTATTTTTGTTTTTCTTAATCTTATATGTAACATTAAACATAAAATTGAGGGTTTAGAAAATATTCCAAATGAAAGTGTCTTAATTGCGTCTAAACATCAGTCCGCATTTGAGACACTCGCACTCTATTACTATTTAAAAGATTGTTTCTTTGTCCATAAAAGAGAGCTTTTCTTTATACCAATTTTTGGCCAATATTTATTCAAGTCTAATATGGTTGCGATTAATAGAGATGGTGGAACAAAAGCTATGAGAGATATGTTACAAAAAGTTCAATCAAAATTATCTTTTGGATCTTCAATTATTATTTTCCCCGAAGGAACAAGAAGGCTACCTGGTAGTAAACCTGATTATAAGACAGGTTTTATTGGAATTTATAATCATACAAAAAGAAAAATCCTTCCTGTAGCTTTAAATTCAGGTTTATGTTGGCCAAAACAATCATGGGTATTAGAAAAAGGATTAATTACTATAAAATTTTTACCGACAATTGATGAAGGTTTAGATAAAAAAATTTTATTAAATGAAGTTCAAAATAGAATAGAAACTGCTTCAAATTTATTATTGGATAACTAATTCTTTTCTGTGGGATCAAAAGTTCCTGCTTGACCAATCTCTTCAATAATTTTTCTAATTTCTTTTGATTTTATAAATTTTTCTTCCAAATATTTTAAATCATTATTTCTTATTGCTTTTTGATAAGTAAGTAGATCTTCACTGAAACGACCAAGCATTTCTAAAACGGCTTCTTTATTTTTTTCATAAACATCACGCCACATTACTGGATCACTACCTGCCAATCTTGTGAAGTCTCTAAAACCTGCAGCTGAATACTTAATTACTTCATCTTTCATTTGAGATTCAAGCTCTGTTGCAGTTCCCACGACAGAATATGCAATGAGTTGTGGAATATGAGATGTCATAGCTAGTACTCTGTCATGACGTTTAGGTTCCATGATTTCTATATTCATTCCAAATGACTCCCAAATATCTGAAATTGATCTTGTTATCTCACTCTGAGTTTCTATTGGGGTCAAAATACAATACCTATTCTCAAACAGCTTTGCGAAACCAAATTCTGGTCCACTTTTCTCTAATCCAGCTATAGGGTGGGCAGGAACAAATAAAATTTTTTTATTATTAATTGATTCTTTAAAATCATCTATAACACTTACTTTTGTTGAACCAACATCTGTTACTAGTGTTGTTTCATTGACATAGCTATTCAATTGCTTAAATATATCCCTATATGAACTCAAAGGCGTACAAATAAAAATAATATCAAATTGTTGATTATATTTATTTAAATCACTCTCTATTGCATCCACAAGATTTAATTTTTTTGAAATATTTATTACCTCACTATCTCTATCAATTGCAAAAATTTTTTTTGATAATTGTTTTTCCTTGAGCACCCTCGCTATGGATGATCCAATTAATCCCATACCAATGACCAGAGCTGAATCATAAGTTATCTTAGACATTAAATTTCTTCAAACTTTCAACTGTTAAATCCATTTCTTCTTTCGTACCAATACTAATTCTTAGAAAATTAGGCAGTTTATAGCTATTTAAACGCCTTATAATAATGCCATCATTCATAAGGTGATTACTAATTTTCTCAGCTTCTTCTTCTGAAGTTTCAATTAAAGTAAAATTACCTTCAGTTTGTCTGGTTTTAATATTTAGAAGTTTGAGCTCTTTTTCAAACCAATCTTTAATTTCAGAGTTTAATTTAACAGAGTTTTCAATATGTTCTTTATCCTCCAAAGCTTTAATTGCAAGAGACTGTGAAATAGTTGTCGTATTAAAAGGAGGTTTTATTTTATTAATTATATCAGCTATTTTTTGACTGGTATAACACCAGCCTACTCTTAAAGCTGCGAGTCCATATGTTTTTGAAAATGTTCTTGTTAAAATAATATTCTCATATTCATCAGTTAAACTAAATCCTTTATCATAATCGTCTTTTTGGACATATTCGACATATGCCCCGTCTATAACAACTATAATATTTTTAGAAATACTATTCATTAATTTAACAAGTTGATCTCTAGACAAATAAGTTCCAGTTGGATTATTAGGTGATGCAATATAAATTACTTTAGTAGCGTCATTTGTTTGATCTATGAGATTTTCAATATTTAAATTGAAATTTACATCTTCCTTAATTTTTTTTGGAACAGCACCAACTACTTTACTCACAATTGAATACATCTCAAAGCCATGGTTTGCGTGAAGAATTTCATCGCCATCTTGACAAAATGCCAAAGCTGCAAATAATAAAACTTCATCTGAGCCAGAGCCAAGAATAATTCTATTACTATCAATAGAAAATTTTTTAGCTATTGCTTCTCTTAATGATGATCCATCAATTTCTGGGTATCTGTGTAAATCATGATTAATATTTTTTGTTTCTAACAATTCAATTGCTTTTGGTGAAGCACCATAGGGATTTTCATTTGAAGAAAGTTTGATAACTCTTTTATTGTTATTTAACTTTGCCTTACCGCCTTTATAAACATTAATATTTTCTATAGATCTTTTTGATTGAATATTTTCTTTAGTTAACTTTTGAAGTTTTTCAGAAGATTGAAAAATTTCTCTCCAAAGTCTAACAATAGTATCTTTCGGATAAGATCCTGTAAATTTAGAGCTTAATCTGTCGAGAATTTTTTGTTCTCTATCTAGATCAACAACTGAATTATCTTTTTTGTGTTTTCCTATTTCTAAAACAATTTTAGATCGATTAGATAATAAAGATAAAATTTCATCATCAATTTTATTAATTTTGCTTCTTAAATTGTCTAATTCTTTATTTTTCATAATTTTGAACGTTTCTTTACAAACTATCTTACGATAAATCAAAATAAAGTAGTATTTAATTTAAAAAATGACGATTTATTGACTTAGAAAGATATATAAATATAAGACCGATTATCACCGATTTGAGACAGCTTGCGGGTGGAGCAATAATCAGCTAAAGCGTTTACACTCCTCCTTCATTCTTTCAAATAGTGTTAGACTAAAAAGATATGAAAACAAAATTTACTACTGACACAAAACTTGAAAGCGAAATAGCCTATTTCGAGAATATTAATTTAAAACTAGAATCAGGGGATATAATAGATAGTTTTAAACTAGCATACAAAACATATGGCAAATTAAATACTGATAAAACAAATGCTATTCTTGTTTGCCATGCTTTAACTGGAGATCAATATGTTGCTGGGAATAATCCCATTACTGGGAGAGAAGGTTGGTGGTCTAGAATGGTTGGACCTAATAAACCAATTGATACAAACAAATTTTTTGTAATTTGTTCAAATGTACTTGGCGGTTGTGCTGGCTCAACTGGTCCTAAAGAGTTACAAAATGGAAGTGATGTTGCATATGGTGGTAATTTTCCTTCTGTAACAATAAAAGATATGGTGAAGGCTCAATCTTTATTGATTGAAAGTTTAAATATAGAGAAGTTATTTTCTGTCATTGGTGGTTCGATGGGAGCAATGCAAGCACTTCAATGGGCAATCGATTTTCCAGATAAAATCTTAAATATAATACATATTGCTGGCGCTTTAAAACATTCGGCTCAAAATATTGCATTTCATGAAGTTGGGCGACAGGCAATAATGAGTGATCCTATTTGGAAAAATGGAAAGTATTTTGAAAATAATGAAGTTCCAGAAAGAGGTCTATCAGTAGCAAGAATGATTGCACATATCACATATTTATCCGAAAATGCGATGCATAGAAAATTTGGAAGAAAACTTCAATCAAGAGATATTATTTCTTTTGGATTTGATGCTGATTTTCAAGTTGAGAGTTATCTGAGATATCAAGGTAAATCATTTGTTGAAAGATTTGATGCAAATTCATATCTTTATTTAACAAGGGCAATGGATTATTTTGATCATGATGAAACATTTAGAAAAAATATTGAGTTTAGTCATAATCCAAATAACCATTTAAAATATTTAATTGTCTCATTTACCTCGGATTGGTTATTCCCTACAATAGAAAGTAAAATGATTGTAAATCAATTAAATTCTCTTTCAAGAGAAGTAAGCTTTCTAGAAATTGATACTGATAAAGGACATGATAGTTTTTTATTAGAGGAACCACAGTTAGATGATGTAATTAAAGGTTTCCTAACAAATAATTTTGCGAAGATAGATGAATAAAATTAATAGCATAAGAAAAGATTGGTCTCTTATTGAAACACTTATCGCAGAAGATAGAAAAATCCTAGATATTGGATGTGGTGATGGCGGTCTTATGGAACAATTAGAAAATAATCGTAATGCGATAACTCATGGCATTGAATTAAATAGAGATCTAGCTGCAAATGCTATCGCAAGAGGTTTCAATGTTGTACATGGAAATGCCGAATTAGATTTGTCCCAATATTCAAATAATAGTTTTGATTATGTAATTTTAAGTCAAACTTTACAAGCAATGATGAAACCTAAAGATATTCTTTCTGAATTATTAAGAATAGGATCAAAAGCAATAGTTTCTTTTCCTAACTTTGGACATTGGAAAATAAGATTACAGCTTTTAATATCTGGAAAAATGCCAGTAACAGAAAGTTTGCCTTATACATGGTATGATACTCCTAACATTCATTTTTTTACAATTAAGGATTTTTTGAATTTGTGTAATGAAATGAATATTGTTATTGAAAAAAGTATTGGATTAACATCAAAAGGTAAGCAATTTGATATAAGTGAATCAGTTACTGGAGTTAATTTTTTCACTCACGAAGCTATCTTTTTATTAAGTTATAAAAATTTTGAACCAATAAAAATTAAATCATCAAAAAAAGTTTTTACAAAAAATTCTGTTATTGCAAATTAGTTATTAGATGAAAGTTGAAATTATAAATCAATTAAAAGATAACTACTCTTTTGTTTTATATAATGACAAGCTTAAGAGCTGCGTAATAGATCCTGCTGATAGTAATCCTATATTAAATTTTGCTCTTGAAAACAATTTAACCATAGAAGATATATTTATTACACATCATCATAAAGATCACACATCAGGTGTAAAAGGAATACTTAATGCTTTTCCAGAAGTTAATATACACTCTCCAAGTGCTCAGATTGAAAATACAAGATTCGTTTTACGTGATGGAGATGAAGTCAACTCCTGCTTAAATACATTTAGAATAATAAAAACACCCGGGCATACATTAGATCATATAATTTACTATGATGAAAACAATGGTGTTTTATTTTGTGGTGATACACTGTTCAGACTTGGTTGTGGTCGTGTATTTGAGGGAACATTAAATGAAATGTTTAAGAGTTTACAAAAAATTAATGAATTAGATAAAAATACAATTATTTATTGTGGTCATGAATATACAATAAGCAATTTAAATTTTCTTGAGAAAACACTCAGAAAAGAAAGTGCTTATTTGACAGTTAGAAACAAAATTAATGATGATTTAAATAATAAAGAAAAATCCGTACCTTTTTTATTAGAAGATGAAAAACACTATAACTTATTCCTGAATCAAAATTCAAAATTAGGTACTATAATTAAGAAAGAGCTAGGTTTTACAGACTTTGAATTGTTTGCTTATTTGCGAAAAGAAAAGGATAGCTTTTAAGGTCTTTATTTCCAGTATTTACGCCATATTTTTAATTTGACTAATAGCATAGTTCACTATAAACCCCGCCATCAAAAAGATATGTTAGCAATTTTCAAAACTGGTGGAAAGCAATACTCAGCAAGAGCTGGTCAGATACTTAAAGTAGAAAAACTTGAGGGATCCAAAGGTGATAAAGTGTCTATTACTGATGTGTTAGCGATAAGTGATCAAAGCACAAATAGCTTAGGCGAACCATTACTAAAAGATGCTTCAATTGAAGCAAAAATTGTTGATCAAATCAGAGATAAAAAAATAATAGTTTTTAAAAAAAGAAAAAGACAAAATTACAGACTAACACAAGGTCATAGACAATATCTAACTGTATTAAGAATAGAATCAATTTCTTTTGGTGGAAAAAAGTCCACTGCTGAACCTGAAACAAAAAAAGTTAAAAAAACTGAAACTAAAGTTACTAAAGAAAAAATTGAATCCAAAGATGTAAAAGTTGCAAAAAAGAAGACAGTGACAAAAAAAGCAGTAAAAAAAGCTTCATCTACTAAGAAAAAATCAGTAAAGAAAACTGTTAAAAAAACTGATAAAACTAAAAAAGAAGATAAATAATGGCAACGAAAAAAGCAGGTGGTAGTTCTAGAAATGGAAGAGACTCGGCGGGTCGAAGACTTGGAGTTAAGAAATTTGGCGGTGAAAACGTAATAGCAGGAAATATTATTATTAGGCAACGAGGCACAAAGTTTCATCCAGGTGATAATGTTGGCATAGGTAAAGATCACACAATATTTGCTACAATCAATGGAAGAGTAGCTTTTAAAAAAACAAGAGTGAGAACTTTTGTATCAGTTGTTCCCACAGAACAATAATCCCAATTAATTAAAAATTTATTATGAAATTTTTAGATCAAGCAAAAATATATATTTCATCAGGTAATGGTGGAGATGGCTGTGCTAGTTTTCGTAGGGAAAAATATATTGAGTTTGGTGGCCCTAATGGAGGCGATGGAGGCAAAGGTGGAAATATTATTTTTAAAGTGGATGATAATTTAAACACACTAATTGATTTTAGATACCAACAACATTTTAAAGCAAAAAAAGGTGAAAATGGAAGGGGGAAAAATCAAACAGGAGCGAATGGAAGCAACATGGTCATTAAAGTTCCACCTGGAACAGAAATTTACAACGAAGATAAAACAGTATTAATAACTGATCTAACAAAAATTGATGAAGAATACATTTTATTAAAGGGTGGTAATGGCGGTTTGGGAAATAATCATTTTAAATCATCAGTTAACCAAGCTCCAAGAAAATTTACAAAAGGTGAATTAGGAGAAGAACGATGGGTATGGTTATCACTCAAATTATTTGCAGATATAGGAGTAATAGGCTTACCTAATGCAGGTAAATCAACTCTGTTATCAACAATTTCTAATGCTAACCCAAAAATTGGGGATTATCCATTTACAACCTTACATCCTGTACTTGGTACCGTGAAGCACTTTGATAAAGAAATTGTATTAGCAGATATCCCAGGTTTGATTGAAGGTGCGCATGAGGGAAAAGGTTTGGGAGATAAATTTTTAGCACATATCGAGAGATGTAAATATTTACTTCATTTAGTAGATATAAATGAAGAAAATTGGTACGAAAACTATCATACAGTAAGAAACGAAATTTCAAAATATAGTGAAAAAATATCTTCAAAAAAAGAAATAATTGTTTTAACCAAAGTTGATTTACTCAATGAAAATTTAGAGGAAAAAAAAATTAAGATTAATCAAAAGTTAAATTCTGATATTCTTTTTATATCAAGTTTTAATAATGAAGGTATAGATGATCTAATTGATTATTTATTCAAATATAATGAAATCACAAATGATTAAAAAATATAAAAAAGTAGTTGTAAAAATTGGTTCAAATTCAATTGTTGATTCGAAAACAAAAAAGATCAAATCTAAGTGGTTGGATAATTTATGTAAAGACATTTCGGAATTGAATAAAACAAAAAAAATTGTGATTGTGTGTTCTGGCGCTATTGCTTTAGGTGCAAAAAGTATTTCAAATACAAAGTTAAGAAAATTAGAAGACAAACAGGCAGCAGCTTCAGTTGGTCAAATTGAATTAGCCCATCAATGGCGAAATAAACTAGGAAAATACAAGATAGGTGTTTCTCAAATTCTATTAACATTAGAAGATAGTGAAGAAAGGCGACGATATTTAAATGCTAGAAATACAATATCATCATTACAAAGCAAAAACATAATCCCAATCATCAATGAAAATGACACTGTTGCTACTGAAGAAATTCGGTATGGTGATAATGATAGATTGGCAGCACGAGTAGCACAGATGATTGAAGCTGATTTATTAATTTTATTAAGTGATATTGATGGGTTATACCAGGGTAATCCAAAAAAAGACAAGGATGTCAAAAAAATTTCAGAGGTGTTTAAAATTGATAAAAAAATTGAAGAACTTGGAAATTATCAATCTTCTGAGCTAGGTAGTGGAGGAATGGCCACAAAAATTTTAGCGGCAAAGATATGTGCTGAAAACGGTTGTGCTACGATAATCACTAATAGTGATAAAAACAAACCAATCAGTGATATTAATATAAAAAATTCAACAATTTTTTATCCCTTAACTTCTACAAACTCGTCCAAAAAAAAATGGTTATTAAATCATTTAAAACCATCAGGATCGATTGTTATTGATGCAGGAGCTAAAAATGCAATTTTGAAAAATAAAAGTCTTCTTCCAGCAGGTATAATAGATATCAAGGGAAGGTTCAAAAGAGGCGATGTAATATCTATCTTAGTTGAGAATGGTCAAAAGGTAGCAATAGGCATATCTGCTTATGATTTTAATGATGCAAAAAAAATTATTGGAAAGAAAAGTAAAGAAATTTATAAAGTTTTAGGTTTCGAAGGAAGAGATGAAGTGGTACATAAAGATAATTTAGTTAAGCTTTCTACATGAGTATTGAAAATAATATTATTGAATTAGGCAAAAAAGCAAAATCTGCCTCTCTAAATATGAAAGTCTGTGGCAGTGATCAAAAAAATCTTGCTTTAACAAAACTTACTAAAAATTTAGATAAAAATAGAAATAAAATTCTTGAAGCTAATAAAATAGATTTAGAAAATGGTGAAAAAAAATCTTTAGCTAAACCTTTAATAAATAGACTTACATTAACTCAAAAATCTATTGATGGATTGATTACATCAATTGAAGATATAATCGAAATACCAGATCCAATTGGCATTACATTAGAAGAATGGGAAAGACCTAATGGTTTACAGTTTCGTAAAATTTCAACACCACTTGGTGTATTAGGTGTGATTTATGAATCCAGACCGAACGTCACTGTTGATGCGTCTTGTCTTTCCATAAAATCTGGCAATTGTATAATTTTAAGAGGTGGTAGTGATAGTTTTCATTCCTCTAAGGAGTTGGTAAATAATATTACTGATGCTTTCACGAAAGCTGGCCTCCCAGAACATTGTGTCCAAATGATTAATACACCTGAAAGAGAAGCGGTTGATCATTTACTAAGCATGAGAGATTATGTTGACGTAATTATCCCTAGAGGCGGCAAAGGTTTGATTGAAAAAATTAATTCAGCAAGCAAAATACCCGTTATCAAACATTTAGACGGTATATGTCATGTGTATGTTGATAAAGATGCTGATTTAAGCATTGCAGAAAAAGTAGTTTTTAATAGTAAAATGAGGCGTCCTGAAATTTGTGGTGCTGCAGAAACACTTTTAATTGATGAAAAAATTAAAGACGAAGCAATGAAAATATTAAAACCTCTAAAAGAAGTAAATTGTGAAATTCGAGGCGATGAATATATTCAGTCTTTAGATAGTGATTTTAAAACTGCAAGTGAAGAAGATTGGTCATTAGAATATTTAGATAAAATTTTATCAGTAAAAATTGTTTCAGGAGTTGATGAAGCAGTTAAGCATATAAATAATTATTCTTCTGGTCATACAGAAAGTATAATTACAGAAAGTGAAAAAACCTTTGAAAAATTTTATAATAAAATTGATAGCGCAATAATACTTAAAAATGCATCTACACAATTTGCAGATGGCGGTGAATTTGGTTTTGGTGCTGAGATAGGAATCTCAACAGACAAAATACATGTAAGAGGACCAGTTGGAACAAAACATCTAACTACATTTAAATATGTAGTTAATGGTAATGGTCAGGAAAGACCTTAATTGAAAAAGATTGGACTTCTGGGAGGTTCTTTTGATCCGCCACATCGAGGGCATCTATTTATTTCAAATGAAGCTAAAAAAGTATTACATCTAGATGAAATTTGGTGGCTAGTTACACCTCAAAACCCTTTGAAGATTTCAAAACCTGCAACATACGAAGAAAGATTACAAAATTGTAAACAAATTACAAAAAATTTTCCTATAAAAATATTAGAGGTAGAAAAAAAAATTAAATCTCAATATTCTTATCAAACAATTAAATTTCTTATTCAATATTATAAAAATATTAAATTTTTTTGGTTAATGGGTGCAGACAATTTAGTTAATTTTCATGAATGGGAAAAATGGCAATCAATTTTTCATATTATCTCTATTGTTATTTTTAGAAGACATGGATATAATACAAATGCTTTGAAAAGTGTTGCAGCAAAAAAATTTATTCATCATAAATATATAGTGCAAGACATAGAACATGTTTCAAAAAAAACTCCTGCATGGACTTTGATACAAAATAAAGAAATTAAAATTTCATCATCTGAAATTAGAAATCAAAGAAATAAATTAAGAGGCAAATATTAATAAAATTACTTCATTGACAGAAAATATTGTATCAATACTAAATGATGCAAAAGCTGAAGATATAAAAGTTATTGATTTATCAAACAAATCATCCGTTGCTGATGCCTTTGTGATTGCTACCTGTAGATCAACTAGACATTCAGATGCTACAGCAGACGAAATGGTAAAAAAATTAAAAAAAACAGGGATAAAATGTCCGAATCCTGAAGGGAGACCTCAATGTGACTGGATAATTGTTGATGCAGGTGAGATCATTGTTCATTTGTTTCGACAAGAAATTAGAGAATTATACGCTTTAGAAAAATTATGGGAAGTGAGCTTTGATTCTTCACAAACTAAACTAGCTTAAAATATATGATAATTTCAAAAAATGTATTTTTAAAAGTAATACTACTGCTCACCCTCATTATACTTCTTGCACCTAAAACATATGGATCTTCTTCAGATGAAGAAAAATATAAATATTTAGATCTATTTGGGCAGGTATTTGACAGGGTAAGATCATCCTATGTAGAAGAGGTTACGGATCAAGAGTTAATTGAAAAAGCGATTGATGGAATGTTGTCAGGTTTAGATCCTCATTCTGGTTTTATGAATGAAGAAGTATTTCAAGAAATGCAAATGGATACAGAGGGTAAATTTGGGGGATTAGGTATTGAAATTACCATGGAAGAAGGTTTTGTAAAAGTCATTGCTCCAATTGAAGACACACCAGCATATGAAGCTGGAGTTCTTGCAGGTGATTACATTATTCAAATAGATGAAACACCTGTTTTTGGTCTAACTCTAAATGAAGCCGTTGAATTAATGAGAGGTAAAAAAGGTGAGCTTATAGTAATTACTATTTCGAGAGCAAATACTGAACCCTTTGAGATTGAAATTATTAGAGATTATATAAAAATTAGATCAGTAAAAAGTGAAGTACTTAATAATATTGGATATTTAAGAATAACATCTTTTAACGAACAAACAGAAAGTGGCCTTCTTGATGCAATAAAAAAAATTGAAAAAGAAAACCAAATAAAAGGTTATGTTTTAGATGTACGGTCTAACCCAGGCGGTCTTCTTACTCAAGCAGTTAAGGTAACAGATATATTCTTGGAAAGAGGAGAAATTGTTTCAACAAGAGGTAGAGATAAAAAAGATATTAGAAGATATCGTGCAAAGAAGTCTGACAGAACTAATGGTAAACCACTTGTTGTTATTATTGATGGAGGTTCTGCATCTGCATCTGAAATTGTTGCAGGAGCACTGCAGGATCATAAAAGAGCAATCATTATAGGCACACAATCTTTTGGTAAAGGATCAGTACAAACAATAATTCCCTTTCAAGTTTCAAATAGCGATAATCTCACTGGTATAAGATTAACGACGGCTAGATATTATACTCCCTCAGGTGAGTCAATCCAGGGTAAGGGTATTTTTCCAGATATAGTTATTGAGCAAGGTGAATTTGAATCTTTTGATTATAGAAGATTTTCTGAGTCGGATTTAAAAGATTCCCTTGATAAAAATAACGAAGAAGAATTAGAAGATAATGAAGATAATGAATTAAGTGAATTTGAAAAACGTTTAGAGCTTGATTATCAACTCCGTAGAGCCTTTGATCTTGTGCAAGGTGTAAGTCTCTTCAATGAAATTCAAGAATAATAATGCAAAAAAAATATAGAAAATGTGTGGGAATGATGATTCTCAACACAAAAAACCAGATTTTAGTTGGCAAAAGACTAGATAATCCTAGCGGGTATTGGCAAATGCCACAAGGTGGTATTGATGAAAATGAAAATCCTGAAGAAGCAGTTTGGAGAGAAATGATGGAAGAAATTGGTACTAATAAAGCTTCCCTAATTGCTTCATCTAAAGAATGGATATCCTATGACATACCAAGTGAAATTTTAAGCACTTTACCCTGGGGAAATGAGTATATGGGTCAAATTCAAAAATGGTTTTTATTTAACTATAATGGTGATGATGAAGATATAAATGTAGGAACAGAAAATCCTGAATTTAGTGACTGGAAATGGATAAATTACGACGAAATTACTCACAATGCAGTACCATTTAAAAAAAATGTTTATCATAAAATTCAAACTGAATTTAAAAATGTTCTAAAAGATGTTTAATAAAAATCCTGAATTAATAATCACAAGCTTAGATAAACAAATATGGGATGAAGAGTTAGAA
This sequence comes from uncultured Alphaproteobacteria bacterium, assembly GCA_902515745.1. Lineage (GTDB taxonomy): Bacteria > Pseudomonadota > Alphaproteobacteria > HIMB59 > CACPNW01. Next base: position 210,975 of record CABXWB010000001.1, read on the forward strand.
AACTTTGTTCCTAAAAATATTTTTGATGTTCATACCCATATTTATAAATGGAGTTTTAATAAGGATCCTAAAAAAGATATTGGTGAAAGAAATTTTCAAGGAAAATATTTTAGTGAGGTATCTATGAGATTTGCAGATCAAGTAGATCAATTACTTATGCCTAATAGAGTTGTAAATAGGTTAAGTTTTCCTTTTCCATTCAAATATCCATGTAACTTTGAAGGTTCAAATGAATACGTTTTAGAACAAACTAAAACACATACTGAAAATAAGTGCTTAATTTTAATTAACCCAAATATGGATAAAAATTATATTGAAGAGCTTTCATTTAAAAATAACATTAAAGGTTTTAAACCATATAGATTTTATTCAAAAACAGACGATACAATTAATTGCAAAATTTTAGATTTTATAACTGAGGAGCAAATAGAAATTGCAGATAAATTTGGACTTATCATTATGATGCATTTAGCAAAAAAGGATGCAATTGCTGATGATGATAATATTAATGACCTAATTTATTTGAGTGATAAATATCCTAACGTTAAATGGATACTTGCTCACTGTGCTAGAAGTTATTCTGCTTGGGCGTTAGAAAAAGGAATTAAGAAAATTAGAGATTTAAAAAATATTTGGTATGATTGTTCTACAGTATGTGAATCTGATTCAATTGACGCTCTGTATCAAGGAGTTGGTCTTGAAAAAATAATGTATGGATCTGATGATATGATAGGGAGAATGAGAGGGAAATATATTACTTTTGGGAAAGCTTGGTCTGCAATAAATTCTGATAATCATAATTTAGCTCTAAGCCATTGTGATGATCGAATGACATTTATTAGATACGAACAATTAAGAGCAATGAAAAGAGGAATTCGAAATAGCAAAATAACGGAAAGTGAAAAGCAGAATCTTTTTTATAATAATGCAAAAAATTTAATAGATTCTGTTAATTCTAGAAATTAAATCTTATCATAAAAACTTACAGTTACAGCTTCTAATTTAGCTTTTGCTATCGACAGTTGCTCTTCTGATTCTTTACTTTCATTACTACCTAATTCTTCAATTTCTTTTTCAATTGAAGACTTGTCTAAAGAATTTAGTTCAACTACACTTTCTGCAAGAACGATACATTTCTCTGGATTAATTTCAGTAAAACCTCCTGATACAAAAAATGATTTAACTAAATTTTTATCCTCACTATAAACCATCACTCTGCCGGGTCTTAATGAGGACATTACTTGACTGTGTCCAGGTAAGACACCCAGATCACCATCTTTACCTGGAACAATAATGGTTCCAACATCATCGTTAAAGATGAGGTTTTCTGGAGAAACTAAATCAAAAGAAATTGTTGTCATTATGCAGCTTCAGCCTCTAATTTTTTAGCTTTTTCAATAGCTTCATCAATACCACCTACCATATAAAATGCAGCTTCTGGCATATGGTCATATTCACCTTTTACGAGTCCATCAAAACTTTTTATGGTATCTTCAAGATCGACATATTTTCCAGGAGAACCTGTAAACACTTCTGCAACAAAAAATGGTTGGCTCAAAAACTTTTCTATTTTTCTAGCTCGTGCAACTGTTAACTTATCTTCTTCTGAAAGCTCATCCATTCCTAGAATAGCTATTATATCTTGAAGACTTTTATATGTTTGTAGAACTCTTTGTACTTCTCTAGCAACTCTGTAATGATCATCACCAACAACTTGTGGATCTAAAATTCTAGAAGTAGAGTCTAGTGGATCAACTGCTGGATATATTCCTTTTTCAGAGATAGCTCTGTTTAGAACTGTTGTTGCATCCAAATGTGAAAAAGATGTTGCAGGTGCGGGATCCGTTAAGTCATCTGCAGGAACGTATATTGCCTGTACTGATGTAATTGAACCTTTTTTTGTAGTTGTGATTCGTTCCTGTAAAGCACCCATATCTGTTGCAAGTGTTGGCTGATATCCAACTGCAGATGGAATACGTCCTAGAAGAGCAGACACTTCAGAACCTGCCTGAGTAAATCTAAATATGTTATCTACAAAGAATAACACATCCTGACCTTCTTCATCTCTAAAGTATTCTGCTTGAGTTAATCCTGAAAGGGCAACTCTAGCTCTTGCTCCTGGTGGTTCATTCATCTGACCATAAACAAGTGCAACTTTTGAATCTTTTCCTTTTAAGTCAATAATTCCTGATTCAATCATTTCGTGGTACAAGTCATTACCCTCACGCGTTCTTTCTCCCACACCAGCAAATACCGAATATCCTCCATGAGCCTTGGCAATGTTGTTAATTAATTCCATAATTAAAACTGTCTTACCAACTCCTGCTCCACCAAATAATCCGATTTTACCACCTCTCGCATAAGGTGCTAGTAGATCAACCACTTTAATTCCTGTTACCAGAACTTCGGTTTCTGTAGATTGATCAACAAACTCTGGCGCTGGTCTATGAATAGGATAAGATTTACTTGTTCCAATGTCGCCTCTTTCGTCAACTGGCTCTCCTACAACATTCATAATTCTACCTAGAGTTTCCGGGCCTACAGGCATTGAAATAGGGGCACCTGTATCAGTAGCTGTTTGACCTCTAACTAGTCCATCTGTTGTATCCATAGCAATTGTACGAACAGCATTTTCTCCTAAATGCTGAGCAACCTCTAGCATTAATCTTGTTCCGTTGTTGTCAACTTCTAGAGCGTTCATAATTGCAGGAAGTTCACCATCGAACTCTACATCCACAACAGCTCCAAGAACTTGTGATATTTTTCCAGTTAAATTGTTAGCCATATATCCCCCTTTATATTGATTCAGCTCCAGAAATAATCTCAATTAATTCTTTTGTAATGAACGCTTGTCGCGTTCTATTATACTTTAACGTTAAACTATCTATCATTTCACCTGCGTTTCGGGTTGCGTTGTCCATTGCAGCCATTCTTGCTCCCTGCTCCCCTGCATCACTTTCCAAAAGAACTTTAAATATTTGAATAGAAACATTTTTTGGAAGTAAATCCTTTAAAATTGTTTCTTCATCAGGCTCATAATCATAAATTGCATTTGAAGAATTTTCTTTTTCTTCTTCCTTTTCAGAATTTGAAACGTCTAATGGTATTAATTGTTGTTGTGTTACTTCTTGAGAAATAGCTGATTTAAATTTATTAAAAACTAATATGCATTTATCAAATTTACCCTCAAAGTATAATTCTTGAAGCTTATTAGAAATATTTAATGCAGACTCGTAACCAGTACTTGAAACATTTAAGTCGACAAAACTCTCTATAATTTGATCCTTCATTGCTCTATTAAAAAAATCTCTACTTTTTTTCCCAACTGGCATTAGTTGAACTTTTTTTGCATTACTCTCAAGTGATTTAACTAACTTAAAAGTTTCTCTATTTATGCTACTGTTAAATCCACCGCATAAACCTCTATCAGCACTTACTGGAACTACGATATAATTCTGATCATTGCCAGTGCCTGTTAAGAGTTTGATTATACCTTCCCCAGATGCAGCAGATGATGCAAGAGAAGAAAGCATCTCCTCTAGTCTTGATGAATATGGTCTTGCCGCTTCAGCTTTTTCTTGTGATCTACGTAACTTACTTGCAGCAACCATTTTCATTGCTGATGTGATTTTTTTTGTAGATCCAACTGAATTGATCTGAGTTTTGATATCTTTTAAACTTGGCATAGATTAGTTAGTTGTAAACTTTCCAACCAAATCATCTAAGATTGATTTTAATTTATCATCATTTTCTTTAGATAATTCTTTTTCATTGGCAATTGCATCTAATAAATCACTATGCTTAGTTCTAATTTCATTTAAAACTTCTGTTTCAAACTTGACTACATCACCTACTGCAACTTTATCAAGATATCCGCGAACACCTGCATAAATAGATACAACTTGCTCTGAAACCGTTAGTGGTGAATATTGACCTTGTTTTAAGATTTCAACTAGTCTTGCACCACGATCAAGTAATTGTTTCGTTGAAGCATCTAAATCTGATGCAAACTGGGCAAAAGCAGCCATCTCACGATATTGAGCTAATTCTAGTTTTACAGGACCAGCAATTTTTTTCATTGCTTTTGTTTGAGCTGCAGAACCAACACGGCTTACAGAAAGACCAACGTTAATCGCAGGACGAATACCAGCAAAAAATAAGTTTGTTTCTAAAAATATTTGTCCATCCGTAATGGAAATAACATTTGTTGGAATATAAGCAGATAAGTCTCCTGCTTGCGTTTCAATAATTGGAAGAGCGGTCAAACTTCCACCACCATGTTCATCACTCATTTTGGCAGCTCTTTCTAAAAGACGACTATGAATATAAAATACATCTCCGGGGTATGCTTCACGTCCAGGAGGTCTTCTTAATAAAAGAGACATCTGTCTGTAGGCAACAGCTTGCTTTGATAAATCATCATAAACAATTAATGCATGCATCCCATTATCTCTAAAATACTCACCCATTGTACAACCAGTATAAGCAGATAAAAATTGTAACGGTGCAGGCTCGGATGCAGTTGCAGATACAACAATTGTATATTCCATTGCACCATTATCTTCTAGTGTTTTTACAATTTGAGCAACTGTTGATCTTTTCTGACCAATTGCGACATAGATACAATATAACTTTTCTTTTTCATTATCTGATTGATTTACAGATTTTTGATTTAAGATTGTATCAATAGCAACAGCAGTTTTACCTGTTTGTCTGTCACCAATGATTAATTCACGTTGTCCTCTTCCAACTGGAACAAGAGCATCAAGTGCTTTAATACCTGTCTGCATAGGTTCAGATACACTTTGACGAGGAATAATACCTGGGGCTTTTAATTCAATTCTTCTCTTTTCAGAAGATTGAATAGGACCTTTGCCATCAATAGGATTGCCTAAACCATCAACAACACGTCCTAACAATTCTTTTCCAACAGGAACGTCAACAATTTCTCCTGTACGTTTAACTGTATCACCTTCTTTAATTCCAGTATCATCACCGAAGATTGAAACACCAACGTTATCCATTTCAAGGTTGAGGGCCATACCTTTAATGCCGCCTGGGAATTCTACCATCTCTCCAGCTTGTACTTGATCAAGACCATACACACGTGCAATTCCGTCTCCCACACTTAGTACTGTTCCAACCTCAGCAACATCCGCTTTAGTTTCAAAATTAGCTATTTGGTCTTTAATTACAGAAGATATTTCTGCAGCTTTAATTTCCATTATGCCCCCTTCATTGCAATTTTAAGTTTATTAATTTTATTCGCTATAGATGTATCAATCATTTTGGAACCAACCTTAACAATTAAACCACCAATAATGTCTTCATCAACATCAAAATTTAAAGATAATTTTTCACCTAAAGATTTTTTAAGTTGATTTGTAATATTATTTTTTTCATCATCAGATAATATATTTGCTGATGTTATGTCAGCAGTAATATCACCTCTTTTTTCAGAGTTTATTTTTTTAAATTGTAAAATAATAGAACCGATATTTGAAATTCTTTTATTGTTATCAAGAACTTTTAAAAAAGTTGTCGTAATATTATGTAAATTTGCTTTAGAAAATAATTTTAACAAAATACTAAGCTTCTCATCTGAATTTACTAATGGACTTTTAATTACTTTTCTCAATTCTAAACTTTCTTTCAATGCTTTTTGCACTAATTCAAAGTCATTTAGAATATCATCAATACATTTTTTTTCAGAAGCAAGATCATAGAGAGCTGCTCCGTACCTTTCAGATATTAGGTCTCCAGACAATGTATTAGATGCCATAAATTAAGTTCATAAGAAGTTTAGAGATAGGCTATTAACACATCAGAAAAAGTAGGTAAACTGTCAGTTTGTGCGTCAAATGAGTTAAATTGAAGATATTTTTAAAATTGTGGGTAAATTACATAAATGAATAGGGATCGACATCAATAATTAACTTTACAGAAGAAGGTAATTTAGTCTTTTCGACAATTGTTTTTGTGAATTTGTTCAGATTTTTTCTACTATTACTCTTCAATAATATTCTGTATCTATATTGTCCTCTAAGAAGAAAAATTGGAGCTTCGACTGGACCGAGAATTTTAATATTTTTACTATTTTGATCTTGTTGAGCCAGTCTTGAAGCATGTTTAAGAACTAAAGCTTTTGTATGACTAGAAAGAATTATTGAAGTCATAAAACCAAAAGGAGGAATATTAAAATTCTTTCTTTCTTCTAAAGCTCTTTCAATAAAAGCTTCTCTTTCTCGAAGTTGAATCGACTTAATTATTTCTTGATCTGGAAAATATGTTTGAAGAAAAACTTTACCAATTTTTTTTCCTCTACCAGCTCTTCCTCCAACTTGCTGAAGTAGGTTAAAAGTTTTTTCTATAGCTCTAGGATCACCGCCAAATAAACCTGCGTCCGCATCAACGATTCCTACTAATGACAAATTTGGAAAATCATATCCTTTTGCCATAATTTGTGTAGCTACAATTATATCTATATCTTTGTTGTTTATATCAATAATAAATTTTTTAATTTTGTTTGGTGTGTTAACGTTATCGCTAGACATGATGGAAATATTTTTCCCAGGAAAGAATTCTTTTAACTCCTCTGCAACTCTCTCAACACCAGGACCAACAAATTTTATACTATCGTTTTCATTGCATTGAGGACAATCTAAATTTAATTTTTTTATAGTTCCACATTGATGACATAAAAAAACTTTTTTGTGTTGATGCATAACCATCCATGATGAGCATTGATCACATTCATATCTGAATCCACAACTATTACACAAGGTTAGTGGTGAGTATCCTCTACGATTTAAAAAAATAAGAGTTTGTTCCTTATTTTCTAAACACTGAGAAATAGAATCTATAATTGATTGTGATATCCATTTATCTTTATCAAGTTTATTTTTATTTAAATCAATTATAGAAATTTCAGGTAATGGAGTTCCAGAAAATTGTTTTGATAAATAGACTTGATCATATTTTTTAATTTTAACATTATTTATTGTTTCTAAAGACGGTGTTGCCGAAGCTAATAATATAAAATTTTTTTCAATTTTAGCTCTTACAACTGCAAGATCTCTTGCTTGGTAACGTATATTATCCTCTTGTTTATAACTAGAATCATGTTCTTCATCGACAACGATTAATCCTAAGTTTGTAAAAGGAAGAAACAAACTTGAACGAGCACCAATAACAATGACTGGATCTCCTACAAAACATTTATGCCAAATTTTTTGCCTATTTTTTTTTGTAATTTTAGAATGCCACAAACACACTTCCATTCCAAAACGCTTCTTTACTCTTGTCTCTAATTGCGGTGTTAAACTAATCTCTGGAACCATTATTAATATTTGTTTTTTTTCTTTTAAAAATTTATCAATTATTTCAAAATATACTTCAGTTTTACCAGAGCCTGTTACACCTTCTAATAAAACAGGTTTGTTTGATTTATTAAATGATTGGGTGATTTCTTTAAATGAATTTGCTTGCTCTTCACTCAAGGTTACTAAAGAAGGTTCGGTGTTATTGAAACTATCTAATTTTTCTTTATCAAATTCAACTATATCATTGTTAATAAGAAATAATTTTAACACTGCTCCTAGTGGAGCTAAAGTATAACTTGCGATCCAATTTATAAAATCAATTGAAGAATTCTGAAGGATAAGATCATTACAAATTTTTGTAACCTCTTTAATTTCATATCCAGGATTTTTAATATTCTTATTCCAAATAATTCCAGCTTCTATTTTTTTTCCAAATGGAACTAAGACTACTTGACCAATTTCAAGTTGCTCATTTTTTGAAGAATAAGTAAAAACTTTATCGAAAGGTCTTGTTACTACTACATCGTACAACATTATATTTATGTATTTTTTATATGTTAACTTTCTAAATAACTTGTATATGGTATACAACAAACAATGAAATTTTTTATAGACACCGCCGATATACCTCAGATTGAAGAGTTAATGCCTAGTGGATTAATAGACGGTGTTACGACAAACCCATCTCTAATTGCAAAAAGTAGTAAGGATATGGGAGAGACCATTAAAACAATTTGTTCCATAGTAACTGGTCCAGTAAGCGCTGAAGTGACAGCAACGGAATATAACAAAATGCTTGAAGAAGGTGAGTACTTAGCATCACTAGCTAAGAATGTTGCTGTAAAAGTTCCTCTTACACCTGCTGGTCTTCAAACTTGCAAAGCTCTCAGAGAAAAAGATATCATGGTAAATGTAACATTGTGTTTTAGTGCTGCTCAAGCATTACTAGCCGCTAAGGTTGGTGCAACATTTATTTCTCCATTTGTGGGAAGATTAGATGACATTGGTGAGAAAGGAATGGATCTGATTTCAGATATAGTAATAATGTATAAAAATTATGGATTTGATACGGAAGTATTAGTTGCTTCGGTAAGAAACACTCAACATCTTATTGATGCAGCTGTGATTGGCGCCCATGTTTCAACTCTACCACCTAAAGTTATTCACGAATTATATAAACATCCTCTAACAGATAAAGGGCTTAAAGCATTTCTCGATGATTGGGCAAAAACAGGACAGCAAATCTTGCCAAAATAATAGTCATGGCGCATGAAGATGAAATTATTGAAAAACAAATAATAAATTTTTTAAAAAAAAATAAAAATTTTTTTATTAAAAATTCAGAATTAGTTAATGAACTAAATTTTCCGTCTGTAGATAATAGTTCAGATAAGGTTGTTGATTTAGAGGCGTATAGATATAAAAAAATATCGCAACAAAATATAGATCTACAAAATCAAATGACAAAAGTACTACTTGCAGGAAAAAGTCATTTAAATGCTCAAAAAAGAATTCTAAAATCTACAATTAGAATTCTAAATGTAAAAAGTTTACAAAAATTAATTAGCTTAATTAAAAATGATCTTAAAACAATTTTAGGTTGTGATGAAATGAATTGTTTTGTTACAAATGAAAATATTAGAGCAGAAAGCTTATCACAACTAGATATTAAAATTGCAAATAGTTATTTTAAAAACAAAATAGTTACAAATTTAAATCAAAATCCTAAAGGTTTACTTTTATTTTTTCCTAATAAATCAGCAACGATAAAATCATATATTTTATTAAAAGTTAAATTTCGTGAAGATATTATAATATTGGCTATGGGATCAAAAGATAAAAATAAATTTACAGTTGATATGCAAACTGATCTTGTTGAATACTTAATTAAAATTATAGAAGTAAATTTGTTAAGTATCAAATGAAAAGGAGATAAAATGAAAGGTTATAGATTTATCACAGATGATGACACTGTAGATTTTTGTCAAAGAGTAACAGAGGCTCTCTCTAATGGATGGAAATTACATGGTGAACCAAAAATGACTTTTGATCATAAGAGAAAAGTTATGAGGTGCGGTCAAGCAGTTGTAAAACAGTCATCAAAAAAATATAAAAAAGGAATGAATCTAGCTAAAATTTAAATATGTATGGCTCTGCCATCAACACTTAGAGCTGCTTCTTTTACCGCTTCACTAGTTGTTGGATGAGCATGACATACTCTAGCAATATCTTCTGCACTTCCACCAAATTCGATTGTCGTAACAATTTCTGCAATCAGTTGTCCAGCATCATGACCGATTATATGAGCACCTAAAATTTCATCTGTTTTTTTATCAACCAAAATTTTAACAAATCCCTCTGATGCAGAAGTGGTTAGGGCACGACCATTTGCCATAAAAGGAAATTTTCCAACCTTGAATTCTTTCTTTTCTTGCTTGAGCTGTTCTTCTGTTTTACCTACAGATGCAATCTCTGGATTGGTATAAACAATCGCTGGTATAGCGTCATAGTTTATATGAGGTTTTTGACCGTTTATAAATTCAACACAAGCTACTCCTTCTTCTTCAGCTTTGTGTGCTAGCATTGGACCTGGTGCTACATCACCAATGGCGTAGATTCCCTCAACAGAAGTTTTAAAGTTATCTTTAATTTCAATAGATTTTTTATCCGTTAATTTAATTCCAATTTTTTCGAGACCCAGTCCCTCAGTGTTTGGTTTTCTTCCTACTGACATTAAAACTATTTCGTAGTTTTCTTTTATTTTCTTTTTATCTGATGTTTCCATTTCAACATCTACACCAGACTTGCTAGATTTTGCAGAACTCACCTTATGTGATAGTTTGAATTCTAATCCTTGTTTAGTTAACATTTTCATAAACTCTTTTGCTATTTCACCATCCATAGTTGGAACAATTCTGTCCAGAGCTTCAACAACTGTTACTTTTGAACCTAATCTACTCCATACTGAACCCATCTCTAATCCAATGTATCCACCACCAATAACTAAGAGTGATTTTGGTATTTTAGATAGAGATAGAGCACCTGTTGAAGATACTATTTGTTTTTCATCGACAGGGATATTTGGTATCTCGATCGAAGATGATCCCGTTGCGATAATAAAATTTTTAGCACTAGCAGTTATTTCATTTTTTCCATTTATAATAGAAATAGTATTTTTATCTACAAATGAAGCCATGCCAGGAATATGCGTGATTTTATTTTTCTTAAATAAAAAACCAATCCCTGTTGTAAGTTTTTTTACAATCTTAGTTTTGCGATCCATCAAAACATTTAGGTCTAAATCTATCTTTGATGTTTTTATGCCATGCTCTGCAGCATGATTTGAAATTTCAACAAATTTTTCAGATGAATTTAATAATGCTTTAGAAGGTATGCATCCGATGTTCAAACAAGTTCCACCAAGTGATGGCTCTTTTTCTATACAAGCAACCTTCATTCCAAGTTGAGCTGCTCTGATTGCAGCTACATATCCACCAGGTCCCGCACCAATTACTATTAAATCAAAATCTTCCATTTTATATTCCTAATACTAATTCAGATGGATCTTCTAGAAATTCTTTCACTTTCACTAAAAATCCAACACTTTCTTTTCCATCAATAATTCTATGATCATAACTTAATGCAACATACATCATTGGCCTAATTACTATTTCATCATTTACAACTACTGCTCTTTTTTGAATATTATGCATCCCTAAAATTCCAGATTGAGGTCTATTAATAATAGGTGTGCTGAGCATTGATCCGTAAACGCCACCATTTGAAATTGTAAAGGTGCCGCCAATCAAATCGTCCATGGTCAGCGTTCCATCTTTGGCTTTTGTACTAAGATCGATAATTTTAGTTTCTATTTCTCCAAAACTCAATTGATTGGCATCTTTAAGTATTGGTACGACCAATCCTTTTTCAGTTCCAACAGCTATACCTATATCAAAATGATTTTTATAAATTATATTTTCATCTTTAATTTCAGCATTCACAGCTGGATACTCTTGCAAACTTTTTACTACAGCTTTTACAAAAAATGACATGAAACCTAATTTGACTTCATACCGACTTTGAAATTCTTGGTTTTTTAATTTTCTAATTTCCATCACTTTGGACATATCAATTTCATTGAAAGTTGTAAGTATGGCTGCTGTATTTTGAGCCTCCTTTAAGCGTTTAGATATTGTCTGTCTAATTTTAGACATTTTGATTACTTCTTCTCTTTCACCTTTGTTAGTGCTTGTTTTATTTGAAGAAGAAAGATGAGAAACTACATCTTCTTTATTAATTCTTCCGTCAGAACGTGATGAGGTGATATCGTCGAGTTTAATATTATTTTCCTCAGCAATTTTTCTTGCAGATGGAGAAGATTTGGCAGGTGAAGATTTTATTTCAACCTTAACTTCTTTTACTTCTTCTTTTACTTTTTCTTCTTTAATTTCAGTTTTTTTAGGAGTTGGTTTTTTACCTTTTGATTCATCTAAGATTCCTAAAATACCACCAATTTCAACATCAGTTCCTTCAGAAACTTTTATTTCTTTTAGAGATCCAGCATGAGGCGCTGGTACTTCAACTGTAATTTTGTCAGTTTCAATTTCAACTAAAGCTTCATCTGCCTCAAAATTATCGCCTATGTTCTTAAGCCATTTTGAAACGGTTGCTTCCGTAATTGACTCACCAAGTGTTGGAACTATTAATTCAGTACTCATTAATTAAATGCTTAATAACATTTACTCCAATTTATTCAATTGGCAGATTGGTCTTTAATTTTGTTGAAATACCTGCCCAAGATTTGATAATTTTGCCAATTGAATCTTCAGTTGCCATTTTTAGAATAGTTTCTTGGTTGTTTAAGTGTCTTTCTAAAGAACCAGCGGCAGGAGAAGCGGCAGGACTTCTACCAACGTAGTATATTTTTTCTTGTTTAACTTTAGCTTCCTGCATAACACTTTCTAATCTACCTTTGGCAAAACCCCAGGCACCCATATTTTTTGGTTCCTCTTGTACCCAGATAATTTCAGCATCCGTGTAATGTTTTAGTTCATCTCTGAAGTTTTCATAAGGAAATGGGTAAATCTGCTCCAATCTAATTATGGAGAGAGTATTTATTTTATTTTTAGTAATATGATCTGCTAACTCAAAATATATTTTGCCAGAACAAATTATTAATCTTTTCTTTTTCTTTTTTTCTTTTACTAATATTTTATCAGTTAGAATTCTATGAAAAGTTGATCCATTAATATAATCTTCAATATTTGAGACGTTAGATTTGTGTCTAAGTGTAGATTTTGGGGTAAATATAATTAGAGGTTTCCTAAAATTTCTATGTAGCTGTCTTCTCAGGACATGAAAATAATTTGCAGGACTAGTGCAATTAACAATTTGCATATTATCTTCTGCACACATCTGTAAAAATCTTTCTAATCTCCCACTTGTATGCTCAGGGCCTTGACCTTCATGACCATGAGGAAGAAGCATTGTTAAACCAGACATTCTCAACCATTTTCTTTCACCAGAACTAATGAATTGATCAATCATAATTTGTGCACCATTTACAAAATCACCAAACTGCGCTTCCCATATAACAAGTGTCTTAGGATCAACTTGTGAATATCCATATTCAAAACCAAGAACACCAAACTCAGATAAAAAACTATCTACAATTTCAAAGTAACCTTGCTTGTTTTGAAAGTGTCTTAATGGAACAAAACGATTTTCGTTTTCCTGATCATATAGAACACCGTGTCTATGACTAAATGTTCCTCTTCCAACATCTTGTCCGGATATTCTAACACCATATCCCTCATCTAGAAGTGTTGCTAGAGCTAAACTTTCAGAAGTAGCCCAATCGATACCTTTTCCGTTGATGACACTTGTTAATCGATCCCCATAAATTTTTTTTATTCTTCTATGAGCATTGAAATCTGATGGTATTGCATGAATTTTTTTAGCAACGTTAATTAATGTTTTCTCTTTTACAGAAGTTTTTCCCTTTCTCGCATCAAATGTTGCAGTAGATAAACCTGTCCAAGTTCCCTCTAACCAATCTACTTTATTTGGCTTATAATTTTTAGTTGATTCAAATTCTTTATCTAAAAAATTTTTGAAAGAATCTACAATTTCTATAGATTCTTCTTCTGAAAAAGTATTATTCTCAATTAATTTTTTTTCATATTTTTTTCTTGTTGTGATTTGTTTTTTGATAGCCTTATACATAAGTGGCTGAGTAAAAGAAGGTTCATCAGCTTCGTTATGGCCAGATCTTCTGTAACAAAACATATCTACAACAACATCGACTTTAAATTTATTTCTAAATTCTGTTGCAAGTCTACAAACATGGACTACAGCTTCTGGATCGTCACCATTAACATGAAATATTGGAGCCTGAACCATTTTAGCAATTTCAGTACAATAAGGTGCTGATCTTCCATATTGAGGCATCGTTGTAAAACCTATCTGATTGTTTATTACAAAATGAATTGTACCACCTGTTTTAAAACCTCTTAATTGTGACATAGCAAATGTTTCTGCTACTACTCCTTGTCCAGCTATTGCTGCATCTCCATGGATTAATAAACCAATAACTTTATCTGTTGTTTTATCTTTGGATAAAGTTTGTTTAGCTCTTACTTTTCCTGCCACAACAGGGTTAACTGCTTCTAAATGAGAGGGGTTAGAGGTGAGCGATAAATGAATTTTCTTTTTTTCAAATTCACGATCAGCAGAAACCCCTAAATGATATTTTACATCACCCGAACCAAGTACCTCATTTGGGTCATTTAAAGTCCCTTGAAATTTTGCTAAAATTTTTTTGTAAGGCATCTCTAAAACACTTGATAAAAGTGTTAGTCTTCCTCTATGAGCCGTTCCAATAATTATATCTTCTATTCCAGACAAGCATGCCTGTTTAACAATTTGCTCTATCCCTGGTATCATTGCTTCACCACCTTCGATACCATATCTCTTTGTGCCTAAAAACTTTTTATCTAAAAACTGTTCGAACAGTTCTGATTCAACTAATCTTTTATAGATTGCTTTTTTTCCTTCATTTGTAAAATTTGTTTTATTTCTTACTTCTTCAATTCTTTCCTGCACCCATTGTTTTTGATCAGCTTGTTGTATATGTAAAAATTCGACACCAATAGAAGCAGAGTATGTTTCTTTTAGTATTTTTATAATAGTTTTTAATTTACCTTTTTCTAAACCCAAACTTCCATCAATAAATATTTCTTTTTCTAAATCTGATTCATTAAAGCCATAACTTTTATAATCTAATTCTTGAGGATATTCTCTTTCAGATATTCCTAAAGGGTCGAGATCTGCAATTAAATGTCCATTAATTCTAAAAGCTCTAATTAATCTTAATGCTCTAATTGAATCTAAGGTTAATATTCTAAACTCTTCAGAATTGTAATTCGCATTTGATTTTATAACCTTAGTTATGTAATTTTTATCTATTATATTTGATGAACGTTCTTTCCATTTAGGTCCTCCAAAATCTTTAAGAACGGAGTATTCATCTTCATTTAAATTATTAAAAAAATCTTTCCAAGAAGTGTCCACACTTTCAGGATCATTTCTAAATTTAGAATACAATTCAGCAACATATGGCGCATTAGCACTATTTAAGAAAGTATCATTCATAGATTTCTATTAAACTAAAACCATTTCGCATAACAATCATACTTATAGAAACTAATTATTACCATTTTGCATTGCTAATTTCATTGTTTTTCCCAATGAGGCTGGTGATTTTGATACCAAAACTCCAGCATTTTCTAAAGATTCAATCTTGGAATGTGCAGTTCCTTTTGAGCCTGAAACAATAGCGCCTGCATGACCCATACGCTTGCCTTTAGGTGCCGATTGTCCAGCTATAAATGCTGAAACAGGTTTTTTTAATTTTGAATTTGAAATAAATTCTGCTGCGTTTTCTTCTTCTTCACCACCAATTTCACCAATCATTAAAATGCCTTCGGTCTCATCATCTTCTAAAAATAACTTTATACAATCTACAAAATCCATTCCGTGTATTGGATCTCCACCAATACCGATACACGTTGATTGACCTAATCCTACCTCTGTGGTTTGTGCAACAGCTTCATAGGTTAATGTTCCTGATCTACTCACTATACCTATCTTACCTTTTTTATGGATGAAGCCAGGCATAATTCCAATTTTGCATTCAGAAGGAGTAATTAGTCCTGGACAGTTAGGTCCAATTAAATATGTTTTATTGTTAATAATTCTTTTTTTTATATCAATCATATCTAAGACTGGAATACCTTCTGTAATACAAACAATTAATTCAATATTTGCATCTAAAGCCTCATGGATTGCTTTGGCAGCAAACTTTGCAGGTACATAAATAACTGTTGCGTTTGCTTCAGTTTGTTTAACTGCATCAGCAACAGTGTTAAACACCGGTAAGTTTAAATGAGTATATCCTCCTTTTCCAGGTGTGACACCACCAACAAGGTTTGTACCATATGCTATAGCTTGTTCAGAATGATATGTTCCTTGTGAACCGGTAAAGCCTTGGCAAATAAGTCTTGTATTTTTATTAACTAAAATTGACACTATTCTGATAACTCCACAGCTTTCTGAGCTGCATTTGAAAAATCATCAATTGAAATTAATCCTAATGATGAATTATTTATAATGTCTCTTCCCTCTTTAGAATTTGTTCCTTGAAAACGTACAACAACAGGAAGTTTAAAATCTAATTCTTTAATTGCATCAATGATACCATTAGCAATCATATCACAATGGATGATTCCTCCAAAAATATTTATGAAGACAGATTTCACATTTTTATCTGATTGAATAATCTTGAAAGCTTTAATAGCTCTTTCTTTATTTGCTGTACCACCTAAATCTAGAAAATTGGCTGGCTCCATTCCAAATTGTTTAATAATATCCATAGTTGCCATAGCCAGTCCAGCTCCGTTAACCATACAGCCTATTTTTCCATCTAGTTTAATGTAAACCATATCGTTTTCAGAAGCTTCAAGTTCTAAATTATTTTCTTCTGAAGTATCTTTTAATTTTTCAATGTCAGCCTGTCTATACAGAGCATTATCATCAATATTAATTTTAGCATCTAAAAGAATTAGTTTTTCATCTTTTGTAACAACAAGAGGATTAATTTCAATTAAAGAAGCATCTATTTCAACATAGGCCTTACATAAATTTGAAACAATTTCTTTAAATTGGTTAAATTCATTAATAGAAAAATTTAATTTATTTTGAAGACTATCACTAATTGTAAAATCTTCTAAGTTATCAAAATAAGCATATTGAATTCTTTCTGGTGTTTTCTCAGCTACATCTTCTATGTCTATACCACCAGCATCAGATACCATCATCATTAATTTTGATTGATTCCTATCAAGAAGAATACTTAAATAATACTCCCTATCAATTTCACATCCAGCTTCTAAATAAATTCTATTTACTAACTTTCCCTCATTACCTGTTTGTTTTGTAATCAATATGTTACCCATCATTCCTTTTGCAATTTTTTGTGCATCATCAATTGATTCTGTTATTTGTACTCCACCTTTTGTATTAAATGGTTTTAAAAATTTCCCTGCTCCTCTTCCTCCAGCATGTATCTGTGATTTGATAACCCAAGGTGGTCCTTTTATATTTTGTAAATCTTTTTCTAAATCATCAACATTTTCAACGTAACTTTTGCCTTCAAGTATAGGTAGATTGTACTTTCTTAGTAGATCTTTAGCTTGGTATTCATGCAAATTCATTTTGATAAAAAGGTAATAGTTAGATTAGATGAAAATACAATTATTTTTTATTTTTCTTATTGAGAAGCTTGTTAGACAATGTAGTTAATGATTTTACTGCTTTAACGGAATGATTAAATTCTTTCTTTTCATTATTATTAAGTTTTAATTCAATAATTTTTTCAACACCTTTTTTGCCAATGATAACTGGAACTCCAACATATAGTCCTTTTACTCCATATTCACCATTAAGATATGCAGCACATGGTAATAATCTTTTTTGATCTAACAAAAATGACTCTGCCATTTGTATAGCTGAAGAAGCTGGTGCATAATAGGCGGATGTGTTCATGAGTTTTACAATTTCAGCACCACCGTCACGTGTTCTTTGAATAATTTTGTCGATATTTTTTTTTGTTGTCCACTTCATCTTTATTAATTCAGGTACAGGAATACCTGATACTGTTGAGTATCGCATAAGAGGAACCATCGTGTCTCCATGACCGCCTAAGACAAAAGCGCTGATATCATTAATTGACACATTAAACTCCTTGGATAAAAAGTATTTTAATCTTGAACTATCCAAAACACCTGCCATACCAATACACATATTTGTTTTTAGGCCTGATGATTTCTGAAGGACACTTACCATTGCATCGAGTGGATTAGTAATGCATATAACAAAGGCTTTTGGACAATATTTTTTAATATTTTTCCCAACATTTTGAATGATAATAGAATTTTTTTCTACAAGATCATCTCGGGACATGCCTGGTTTTCTTGGAAAACCTGCAGTAACTATTACTACATCAGAATTTTTGATATCTCTAAAACTTGAAGTACCTTTAAAATCTGCATGAAATCCCTCAATGGAAGATGACTGAGCAAGATCTAAAGATTTGCCCTTAGGCATCCCTTCAAAAATATCTAATAAAACTACATCACCTAATTCTTTTAAACTAACAAGTTGTGCTAAAGTCCCACCGATATTGCCTGCTCCAATAAGAGCAATTTTTTTTCTCATTTAAGTTTTATACTTTAATTACAATTCTGTAACAATAGCCTTTTTAAGTCCAGCAATTTCTTTCGCTGGATTTAGACCTTTAGGGCAAGACCTAGTACAATTCATTATTGAATGACATCTATAAAGTTTTAATGAATCATTTATTGCTTTTAATCTCTCTTTTCTTTCTGAGTCTCTAGAGTCACTTACCCATCTTGCTGCTTGTAAAAGGACTGCAGGTCCTAAATATTCATCTCCATTCCACCAATAACTTGGACAAGAAGTAGTGCAGCAAAAACATAATACACACTCCCATTTACCATCTAGTTTTTCTCTATCTTTTGGTGATTGTTTTTTTTCGTCTCCTGAGTTTTTTTCTTCATTTGTTTTTTCACGTTGCAACCAAGGTTTAATGAAAGCCAGTTGCTCATAAGCCTTACTAAGATCTGGAACTAGATCTTTTACTACACGCATATGTGGAAGAGGGTAAATTTTTATTTCATTCTTAACATCAGACATACTTTTCAAACATGCTAATGTGTTAACACCATCAATATTCATAGCACAGGAACCACAAACTCCTTCTCTGCAAGATCTTCTAAATGTTAAGGTTGGATCAATTTCATTTTTTATTTTCATAAGTGCGTCTAATACCATTGGGCCACACTTTTCTTGATCTATCTCATAATTATCTATCCTAGGATTTTTATCATCTTCGGGATCCCATCTGTAGATTGCAAGTTTCTTTGGATCGTTTGCACGTTCTTTTAGTTGGTGAGTTTTCCCTTTAGTTATTTTTGAATTTGCAGGAAGTGTAAATTGAGCCATTAGTAAACTCTTCTTTTAGGAGGTATTGGTTGAACATGATTAGTTAGAGTATTCATATGAACACCTCTGGAACCCATACTCACATCTCCCTTATCGTTTAACCAGGCTAAAGAGTGAACTAACCAATTATTATCATCTCTTTCTTTATAATCTTCTCTTGCATGTGCGCCTCTACTTTCAGTTCGATTTAACGCAGAATGAAGAGTTACTTTTGATTGTGCCATTAAATTGTGTAACTCTAAAGCTTCGACCAAATCCGTATTAAAGATTAATGATTTGTCTTTAATATCTATGTCATCCATTGAGCTCTCAACTTTTGAATATTCTTCAATACCTTTTGATATGAGATCATGTGTTCTAAATACTGCGCATTTTTGCTGCATTATATGTTGCATGGAAGTACGAAGTTCTCCAGTTGTAGAGTTTCCTTTGCTGTTTCTAATCTTATCAAATCGCTCAATAATATTATCTGTTTTTGATTTACTAATTTCAATTTTTTTAGAATTTGGTTTTACTTTTTCTTTACATGTTAGACTAGCTGCTTTGCCAAAAACAACAAGATCGATTAATGAATTTGTTCCTAATCTATTAGCACCGTGTACAGAAACACATGCAGCCTCACCAACTGCCATTAAACCTTCACATACATTATCTGGATTTTCATTTGTTGGCCTTAGAACTTCTGTTCTATAATTTGTCGGTATACCACCCATATTATAATGAACCGTTGGAAGAACTGGTATTGGATCTTTAGTCAGATCAACTCCAGCAAATATTTTTGCAGTTTCTGAAATACCAGGCAATCTTTTATGTAATGTATCAGCATCAATGTGCTCAAGATGAAGTAGCACATGATCGGCATTGTCTCCACAACCTCTATTTTCACTAATTTCAATAGTCATTGCTCGGCTTACTACATCCCTTGATGCTAGATCTTTTGCATTTGGAGCATATCTTTCCATAAATCTTTCACCATCACTATTAGTTAAATATCCACCTTCTCCTCTTGCTCCCTCAGTGATTAACACTCCTGCACCGTAAACTCCTGTTGGA
This sequence comes from uncultured Alphaproteobacteria bacterium, assembly GCA_902515745.1. Classification (GTDB taxonomy): domain Bacteria; phylum Pseudomonadota; class Alphaproteobacteria; order HIMB59; genus CACPNW01. Next base: position 230,933 of record CABXWB010000001.1, read on the forward strand.
TGAAACTGAATAAATTCCATATCAGAAAGAGGTAGGTTTTGTCTTAAAGCCATTGCACTACCGTCACCAGTACAAATGTGAGCACTCGTGGATGAGAAGTAAGCTCTTCCATATCCACCAGTAGCTAGAATTGTTTGATGAGATAAAAATCGATGGATTGATCCATCCTCTAAGCACCATGTTACCACACCAATGCAATTACCTTGATCATCAGAAATTAAATCTAAAACAAAATATTCAATATAAAATTCTACATTATTTTTAAGTGATTGCTGATAAAGTGTATGGAGTAAAGCATGTCCCGTTCTATCAGCTGCTGCACAAGCTCTCATAGCAGGAGCTCCCTCGCCATTATTGGTTAAGTGTCCGCCAAAAGGTCTTTGATAGATCTTGCCATCATCTGTTCTACTAAAAGGCATGCCATATTCTTCAAGTTCAATTACTGCTTCAGGGGCTTTAGAACATAAGTATTCAATTGCATCTTGATCACCAAGCCAGTCGGAACCCTTAACTGTATCATACATGTGCCACTTCCAATTATCTTCACCCATATTACCTAAAGCTGCTCCAATTCCACCTTGTGCTGCAACAGTATGACTTCTTGTCGGAAACACTTTTGATATACAGGCTGTTTTTAATCCAGCTTCAGCACATCCAAGCGTAGCTCTCAGTCCTGATCCTCCAGCTCCAACAACTACAACGTCATAATGGTGATCAATAATTTTGTATGAATTAGTCATCTAAAAAACCATTCTCACTAAGTTAACAGTAATTAAAATCATGATAAAATATATAAGATAATTTATTGATACTTTAATGAATTTGGCTGTCTTTTTCGATGTGACATAATCTTCAATAATTGTTTGCAGTCCTAATTTTGAATGCAGAAGCATAGATTGCATCATCACAAAAAATAAGAATGCATTAAAATAGGATTGAAAAAAAATTTCTATTTCAGAATAAGTCATCTTTGATAATGATATTGCAGAGTATATAAACCAAAACGTCAATGGTATTAAAATTGAAGCAGTAATTCTTTGGGTTAACCATTTAAAAGCATAATTTTTCATGCGAAGTACCAGACAACTAAACTAGAAATTAAAGTTAAACATATAACAACATAACCAGATTTATATACTTGAGATAATTCCATTCCAATACCGAATGACCAATATAATTTTCTACATCCATTAAATAAATGGTAAAAAATACCGACAGTCCAAATCATTAGAACTAGTTTGAACAAAATACTCTTAGAAAAAATTTCAAAATAAATATAAAAATCGGGACCAAAACTAATTAAGAAAAACCAGATTGAAATTAATAGTGCACCCACACTTAATCCTATTCCAGATATCCTATGAAAAATTGAAAATACTGCTGTAAGTACTCTTTTGTGAATAGATAGGTGAGGTGATAATGGTCTATTATCAGTCATTTTTTTCATTTTTTTTATGTTTCATAAGTAAGTATTTTTCTTCAAATTTCAAAATATTAATGGTTTAGTTATTTTTTCTTACTATCACGGAAGTTTATAAAATGTTGATAAAAAGTGCCAAATTTTATGAAAATCATTCAAATTTAATGCCAAATTTAACTAAAAATCTTGAATTTTAAATAGATAGATATTACTCTTAATAAGCCGGATAATACTCGTTTCTTAGCTTCGGAGGAACGCCAAGAATTTTTAATTATCTTACCCGCCGTTTGATAATTAGTTGAGTTTCTTATTCTAGAGAGGTGTCTGCCAAGGTACAAACTAGTTTTAGAGTCCGGCCTACTTTAAATTTTTATTAAAAAATTCTTCCATCTTTTTAGAGTATACTTCGGGATATTTAAACATAGCATCTACATGATAAGAGTTTTCAACTAACCAAAACTCAGCATTAATTTTATTTTGATTTGTATATTCTTTAAAATAATTAAAGTGTCTTGTTAAGATTCTTGTATCAGAGTCGCCATGAATAAAAAAATAATATTGGTTCTTTGATAATTTTTTAGCTGGAGATAATTCTCTTGGATCAGTTCCAGTTAAGATTCTTCCAGCTAAACTTACTACAGGCCCAAATTCTATAGCAAGACCATATCTTGCTATTTCATCTTTTAAGATCATATTAAATTCAGCAAGTGAACTATCTGCCCACACTGCACGTATTTCTGGTTCTGCGTTTGCTGCAAAAATAGAGGTGCTTGCACCAAGAGATATTCCATGTAATCCAATGCTATTAGACTTGAAACCAATTTTTTTTAAAAAATCAAATGCACCAAGAATATCATTATATGACTTTAAGCCCAAATCATCATAACTACTTACAGTATCACTTTGGCCGTAGTTTCTTAAATCTATCGTAAGAACATTAAATTTTTTATTAACTAAAAAACTTGCAATAAGATTGGCTTCAGACTTACATTTACCATTTGGGCTTATACCGTGTGTTACAATTATAATTGGTCTATTTGGAAAATAATTAAACAGCCATCCATTAATCTTAATGTCAGAGTCACGAGATTGAAAGTATACATCTTGCCATTCATCTAAATAATAATCTTTAAAGTTAAAATTTTCTCTTACTTTTTTTCGTGCAAGAATTGAGTATTCATGTGAATCAACTGTTGTACTCCATGAATTAGGAAGAGATCCTTCGTGTAACCCACAAGTTGGATCTATTTTTAAAATTTGATAAGCAACATAAAAACCTGCAGTAAAATAAACTACTACTAATAAAACTACTGTACTGACTAAAAATCTAATTATGTATTTCATCAATCTGGTTTTACTATAGTCATCTCATATAATCTGCTAGCAGTTCTTTTAAATTCTTCAGCTAGAGTATTTATATTATTTAATGAATTTATAGGTTTTGATGCTAAAATTACAATAGAACAATTATTTTCATATAACATATCAATTAATCCAATAAATCTTCTGCACGCATCTTTTTTCTGATTATCAAATTCAGGAACATTTTTTAAAAATACTAACTTAAATTTATCTGCAATATTTTTGTAATCTTCATTACCAAAATTTACTTCACAAAGATTTTCAAAATCTATCATCATTAGATTTGATGTGCATTTATCAAACTCTAGTTCACGACTTTTAGATTGTATTTTTACAGTTGTTAAATGGAAGGGGTCAACAAAGCGATTAAATAATTTTTCAAATTCATTTGTTGTGTCAGTTGTTATAGGTGTGAAATATGTCTTTGATTGATTTAAGGTTTGTCGACGAAAATCAGTTTTTATACTAATATCATGGAGAAAAAAATTTTTTTTAATCAAATCAATAAATGGTAGAAAATCATTTCTCTGTAAACCATCTTTATATAAATTATCTGGATGAAAATTTGACGACAATAATATAAATATTTTATATTTAGAAAAATAATTAAATATTTTTTTTATTATTAATGCGTCAACAATATTAAAAATATGTAATTCATCAATGAATATTATTTTGTAATCTCTACTTAAATTCTTTACATAGTTTTCAATAGCAAGTTCTTTATTTTCTGATTTTTTAACTTGTTCATGTATTTCATTCATTAAGTTATTAAAATGAATTTTTTTTCCAATCTTGGTATTTTGATAAAATAAATTTAATAAAAATGTTTTTCCTGTTCCAACTTGACCATAAAGATAAATTCCTTCAAAAATTTTATCTTTAAAAAATAACTTTGTTTTACTAAAAGATGACCATACATTACCTGCTTGTTTTAAGAATTCAATTTGATCTTTATTTTTTTTAATAAAATTATTTTCAACAAAACTATTGTATTGATCAATTACATTAAACATTATTTTTTACCTAAGTACTGTTCAAGTTGTTTTAAAGTTTCTAGTTCACCACTGCTGATGCTATTATCTTCTTTTTTCTTTATTAATCTTTTATATTCCTTGATTAGAAAATTAAGACTCTCCATTATTTGTTTATTCATGTTTTATAAATTATAGGTAAAATTGATGATACAACAATCATTGTGGAACTGATTAAAAATATAACTGATATTCCATAACCCCAATCAATAATATAACCAAAAACAACAGGAGATAAGGCGCTTGAAAAAACTCCAACTGCGTGCAGTAAAGCTTTGGCAGTTCCAATACTTTTCACTCCATATATTTCCGCCCAAAGTGATCCCATAAACGGTGCTGATAAACCTAAGTTAAATCCAAATAAAGACATGTAAAGCACAAATGACCAATGATTATTAAAGAAAAAAAGAATGGTGATACATACTAACAAAGGTAACAGCACAAAAGGTATTGCTTTCTTTGTATTTATCTTATCTATTAAGGGTCCTCCTATTAATAATCCTAAAATAGAGAATAATCCAAAATATATATAACCATTCCCTAGCATTTCCATTGTCCACCCTTTAGCATCAAAAATATAAATCTGATGAAACATTAACCCTGTACCAATAAATGGAAAGGATGCAGCTAATGGAAAATAGATAAAAAAAACTCGGTCTTTTAAAATTTCAGTAATGGTCCAACTTTTATGTGTTTTCTCATTATCAATATTTTTTTGAAGTGCAGCATCCCTGCTTTTTTGATTATGAAGAATAAAGTATATTATTGGAATTAAGATCAAAAGAGTCAAAGTTGTTAAAAACCAAAGAGTCTTAAAATTAAAGTATGAGTCCAAATTAACGATAATCTTTGGTAAAAACATTATGCCTAACATTCCTCCAAGTGTTGCAACTGATATTGCTTTACCTCTATCAATTAAAAAATATCTCGCCATTGAGGTTGAGCCGGCATGTGTCATAGCTCCCTGTCCAAAAAAACGTAATAAAAATAAAATAAGGAAAAGATGAAAAATATTATCGAAAATAAAATAAAAACCAATGCAAGCAAAAGCTAAACCAAGAATAATACCTATGGAGTATAATCTTAAATCAATTTTATCTATTAATTTTGCAAAGTTTATAAATAAAAATGAACTTACAAGCGTTGCTATGGCATAAACTAATCCAAACTCACCATCTGTTATTTTATATAGATTTCGAATATCATCATTAAATAATGCAATATAAAAAGTCTGTCCAAAACTTGCGAAGAAGACCATAGCAAATCCGTATAATAAGAGATTAGGATCACTTAAAAAAAATTTTTTCATTATTGTTTAAAGCAATTTTTTAATACTATTTAAAAGTTTTACCATTTTACTTTTATCTATTCTTCCTGTGTTAACATTTCGTGGGCTTGGATGATAACTACCAACTAAAATTTTCTTATCGGGTAAAATATTCATAGATCCGTGAGAAAAAATAAAATCTTTATTTCGTATTTCATATTGTTGCTTATAATAATTTACACAGGCGTCATGACCAATTTTACCAAGGGCAACAATGACTTTTATTTTTTTTAAAAAAGCAATTTCTTGATTGAAAAAATTAAAACATGTTTTCAATTCTTGTGAAGTAGGTTTATCTTCTGGGGGTACACATTTAAGAGCAGTAGTTAAGTACATATTTTGAAGTTCTAAACCGTCACCCCTATCTACTGAATCTGGTTGGTTTGCAAATCCAGTTTTATATAGACAGGAAAATAAAAAATCTGCAGATTTATCCCCTGTAAAAACTCGACCTGTTCTATTTCCTCCATGCGCTGCTGGTGCAAGACCTACCATTAATAATTTAGCTTTTTCATCTCCATAGCCAGTAATGGGCTTACCCCAATAACTTTGATGAATATATTGTTTTCTTTTTTCTTTAGCAATTTTTTCACGGAAGTTAACTAAGCGTTCACACTTTCTGCAATGAATAATGGATTTGTTTAAATTACTTAATGTCATTTGGAAAATATATATTTATATTACAGCTCTGTGATTAATGAAAGAGCTAAAGCTATTTTAGAATTTTGTTTCATCAAAACTCCGCTTGAACAGTGGTTTAAAAAAGATGATGAATTTGATAAAATTTTGAAAAGTACTTTTATGGATGATTACATTAACGCTATTAATAATGAGTATAATAGTTGGAGAAATGATGCTGAAGAATGTGTAGCTTTGATTATATTACTTGATCAACTATCAAGAAATTTTTTTAGAAATAATTCAAGAGCTTATGATCAGGATACTAAGTGTGTTTTAATTGTTAAAGAAGCAATAAATAAAAGATATTTAGATAGTCTAGATATTGATAAAATACATTTTTTATTACTGCCATTAATCCATAGTGAGGATATTATGGATCATGAACTTGGTCATAAATTAGTCGATCAATATCTAAATAATCATCCAGAATATACTAATATTAAAAAAGCTTGGAATGATCATAGCGTGGCAATTAAAAAATTTGGAAGATATCCGCATAGAAATAAAATACTAAATAGAAAATCAACAAATGAAGAAGAGGTATTTTTAACACAACCGAATAGTTCTTGGTAAAAAAAAGATATGCTTTTAGAGAGAGATTTTTCAGATATTTTAAAACAACTTCAGTTTAAAAAAGGAAAAATTAAAGCAATTCTTGATACAGACACCTACAATGAAATTGATGATCAATTTGCTTTAGTGCAAATGTTGTTTTCAAAAGAAAAAATAGAAGTGCAAAGTATAAATGCCGCTCCTTTTTCTATGAATAATCGTTCAGATAGTCCAAAGAAGGGAATGGAGCTTAGTTATGATGAAATCTATCGATTGTTAGAAAAAATAAATTTTAAAAAAAATAATTTTGTTTTTAAAGGCTCAACAAGATATGTAGGTTTTGAAAAAAAACCAATTAATTCGCCTGCAGCGGATAATATCATTGAAAGTGCTTTAAAATGTTCTGAGGAAGATCCTCTATACGTATTAGCTATCGGCGCTATTTCAAATGTTGCCTCTTCTTTATTAAAAGAGCCAGAAATTATAAAAAAAATTGTTGTAGTTTGGTTGGGTGGTAACGCGCTTTATTGGCCACAAAATATGGAATTTAATCTAAAGCAAGATATTGGAGGTGCTCAAGTTTTATTTGATAGCGGCGTTTCTCTGGTTATGGTTCCTTGTAAGGGAGTAACTTCACATCTTATTTCAACAGTTCCAGAAATAGAAAAATACATAGAACCTCATGGTGAAATTGGTAAATTTCTTGCAATGCGATTTAAAGAGTACAATAGTATCCATAAAGGTTGGTCAAAAGAAATTTGGGATATGGCAGCTGTTGGTTATATCTTAAACGAAGAGTGGACACCAACTAACACAATTCCATCTCCAATTCTTTTAAATGATATGAAATGGGCTTCAGATAAAAATAGGCACCCAATTAAAATTGTCTATGAAATAAAAAGAGATCCTATCTTAAAAGATTTTATTAAAAAATTAGAAAATTTTGTCAGTTCTTCCCATTAAATAATAAGAAACTAAACCTAACCATTCGTGAGATCCTTGCTGGAATGAATTTAAATTTGTTAATAAATTAAGATTAGGAATTAATTTAAAGTCTTTAATGTTTTTAAAATCTACTGCATATGGGATTAGTTTCCAATTATTTTTATCTGCAATAAGTAATGCTCTTTTCATGTGAGAGGCAGTAGTTATTAATAGCCAATTTTCATTTATTTTTGGATTAGCAATTTTTTTTGAATATATTATATTCTCATAGGTATTTCTTGAGTTATCTTCAAAAATAATTTTATTTGTTTCTATGCCTATTTTTTTGTAAAAAAATTTTGCTACTTGTGCATGGTCAAGGCTGGGTCTATTCAACAAACCTGATCCACCACTAAAAATTACTTTAGCCTTATCGAATTTTTTAATAATAAAAATAGACTCAACTAATCTTTCTGCAGAACCATTTAAACTGATTTGATCATATTCAATGTAAAGTTGAGGAATGGTTGCACCTCCCAAAATAAGAATACCATCTACTTTCTCTGGGGGTTTTATGTTTGAGTGATATTCTTTCTCAATAGTATAAATAAGATAACTTCCGATAGGAAAAAAAGAGATGAATGAAATAAATACAAAATTAATAAAAAAAATAATTAAACTTAATCTGCTCAATTTAATAAAATATAAGAATATGGAGAGCAAAGTAATAAAAATAAAAATATTAAAAGGGTTTAATATTAACCAAAGAATTTTTGAGAGATAAAATGACATAATATTTTAAATCCTTAACTTATACTGTATATCATTTGATAAATAAAAGGTCTCGTGGTGAAATGGATATCACACGTGTCTTCGGAACATGGATTTGGGGTTCGAGTCCCTACGAGACCGCCAATTAAATAGTTATTTTTTCTGGGTACTTTGAAATTACCAACTCAGCAATTTGAACAGCATTAAGCGCTGCTCCTTTGCGCAAATTATCTGAAACTACCCATAAATTCAAACCATTATCTATTGATTGATCATTTCTTATTCTGCTAATATAAACTTTGTCCTCTCCTGCAATTTCAACAGGAGTCACATAACCTTCATCTTTTCGATGATCAATTACTGAAATACCTTCAGAGTTAGATAATAGTTCATTAGCTTCTTTTTCATCTAAGGGTGAATCAAACTCTATATTTACAGCTTCTGAATGACCGATAAATACAGATGTTCTAACACAAGTTGCTGAAACATTAATTCCCTCGTCTAGAATTTTTTTAGTTTCATCAATCATTTTTTGCTCTTCTTCTGTATTACCATTTTCTAAAAAAGCTCCAATGTGAGGGATGGCATTAAAAGCAATTTGTTTTGTAAACTTTTCTTTTTTTAATTCTTGGTTTGCATAAACATTTTGAGTCTGATTAAATAATTCATCCATACCTTTTTTGCCTGCTCCAGAAACAGCTTGGTATGTTGATACAACAACTCTGTTTATAATTGCTTTTTCATGAAGTGGTTTTAATGCAACAACCATTTGTATAGTTGAGCAGTTAGGATTTGAAATAATATTAGTTCTGTTTTCATCATCAAAAAATTCATCAAGTGCATTTGCGTTTACTTCAGGCACGATTAAAGGAATATTTTGTTGCATTCGAAAATGAGAGGTGTTGTCTATAACAATACATCCTGTTTTAGCTGCTTTTGGTGCATATTCTGCAGAAATTTTACCGCCAGGTGAAAATAAACCAATGTGAGCTTTTGAAAAATCAAATTCTGATAAGTCTTCTACAACAATTTCTTTATCTTTAAACTCTACTTTTTTACCTTTTGATTTTGATGATGCAAGTAAATATAAATTGTCTATAGGAAAATCCCTTTGCTCTAATATTTGAACTATTTCTGTTCCTACCGCACCTGTTGCTCCTGCTACTGCTATGTTGTATTTTTGAGTCATTTAATTTCCAGATAGAATTTTTAATTCTTCAATAACAGCATTGCCCATTTCTTGAGTTGAGATAATTTTTTCTGCTCCATCTTTTATATCAGCTGTTCTTAAACCTTTTAGTAATACATTCTGTACAGCTTTCTCAATCATTTGACTATCTTCTTGCATATCAAAACTATATTTCAACATCATAGCAAAGCTCATGATCATTGCTAAAGGATTTGCTTTAGATTGCCCAGCTATATCTGGTGCACTACCATGAACGGGCTCATACATTGCTGCTCTAGTTCCATTTTCTTTAACTGGTCCAAGAGCTGCTGAAGGAAGCATTCCTAAAGATCCTGTTAGCATAGCTGCAGTATCACTTAAAAGATCACCAAATAAGTTATCTGTAAGTATGACATCAAATTGTTTTGGATAACGAACTAACTGCATTGCACAATTATCTGCAAGCATGTGTTCTAAATTAACATCAGAATATTCTTTTTTATGTAAATCTGTTACGGTTTGTTTCCAAAATAAACCTGTTTCCATTACATTTGATTTTTCTACTGATGTAACTTTATTGTTACGCAACTTTGCTAAATCAAATGCCACTCGTGAAACTCTATTAACTTCTGACGTGGTATACAGTTGAGTATCAACTGCCTTGCTTTCAGTCTCGTTAATTTTTGATATACCTCTTGGTTGTCCAAAATATACACCACTTGTTAACTCTCTTATTATCAAAATATCTAATCCTTTAACAAGATCAGTTTTTAAAGATGATGAATTTGAAAGAGCATCTAAAACAACCGCTGGTCTTAGATTAGCAAAGAGATCTAGATCTTTTCTTAATCTTAATAAGGCTGCTTCAGGTCTTTTATCTCTTTCTACGTTATCCCATTTAGCGCCTCCTACCGCACCAAATAATACTGCATCACAATCCATAGCTACTTGCATTGTTTCATCACTTATAGAATTACCTTCTTTATCGTATGCCGTACCCCCAACTAATCTTTCAGAAATATCAAAAGATAAAGATTTAGTTTTTTCCATCCAATCAATGATTTTTAATACCTCAGCCATTACTTCATTGCCAATTCCGTCACCAGGTAAAATTAAAATTTTTTTATTACTCATTTTTGACTACACTATCCAAGGTTGGATACTGTGTATTTTTTCTTCGTGAACATCAATTTTTTTATTTTTTTGGAGTGTCAAACCAATATCATCCAAACCCTCAAGCAAACATTTTTTTCGAAATGCATCAATTTCAAATTCTATTGCTTTATCATTTTGATAAATGATTTTTTGATTTTCTAAATCAACTGAAACATCATTTTTATTTTCTGCTTCGTTCATTAATATATCTACTTTTTGTTGATCTAACTTAATTGGCAGTATTCCATTTTTAAAACAATTATTATAGAAAATATCTGCGAAGCTTGGCGCAATTATTGACTTAAAACCAAAATCTAAAAGTGACCATGGTGCATGCTCTCTACTTGATCCACAACCAAAATTTGCCCCAGTAATTAAAATTGTTGAAGTTTTATAAGGGTCCCAGTTTAGAACAAAATCATTCTTTATGTTACCTTGAATATCGTATCTTAATTCATGAAATAAGTTTTTACCTAAACCAGATCTCTTTATTGTTTTCAAGAATTGTTTTGGAATAATCATATCGGTATCGACATTAATCATTGGTAGTGGAGCAGGGATACCAATTATTGTTTTAAATGATTCCATTTATAAATCCTCTGCTGTTGCAAAAGAACCTTTGATTGCAGAGGCAGCAGCTATTGCAGGACTGACAAGATGTGTTCTACCTTCTCTACCTTGTCTGCCTTCAAAATTTCTATTTGATGTTGATGCACATCTTTCTTGCGGTTTTAATTGATCTGGATTCATAGCTAAACACATGGAGCAACCTGGCTCTCTCCAATCAAATCCTGCTTCAATAAAAATTTTATCTAAACCTTCTTCTTCAGCTTGTTTTTTAACTAGACCTGAACCAGGAACAATCATTGAGTCTACAGAAACTTTTTTGCCTTCTACAACTTTAGCAACTTCTCTTAAATCCTCAATTCTTCCATTAGTGCAAGAGCCAATAAACACTTTATCAATTTTAATTTTTTGTATTTCTTGTTTAGGTTCTAAACCCATATATTCAAGAGAACGCTCCATAGCCTTCTTTCTATTTGGATTACTCTCTTCTTGAGGATTTGGTACTATACCATTTATAGCAACAACGTCTTGTGGGCTTGTGCCCCAAGTTATTTGTGGTGAAATATCTTCAGCATTAATTAAAATTTCTTCATCATATTTTGCGCCCTCATCAGATGGAAGAGATTTCCAAAATTCTATCGCTTTGTCCCAATTATCTCCTGATGGAGCATACGGTCTACCTTTAATATATTCAAAAGTTTTTTCGTCAGGAGCGATTAAACCAGCTCTAGCACCTGCTTCAATACTCATATTACAGATTGTCATTCTTCCTTCCATAGAAAGAGAGGAAATTGCATTACCACCATATTCAATAACATAGCCAGTTCCACCAGCTGTTCCTATCTTTCCTATGATATGAAGGATAATATCTTTTGCTGTAACACCTAAGTTTAATTTACCTTCAACAGAAATTCGCATATTCTTTGCAGGTTTTTGAATCAAGGTCTGAGTAGCTAATACATGCTCAACTTCACTTGTGCCGATACCAAAAGCTAAGGCACCAAATGCTCCGTGTGTTGCTGTATGACTATCACCACAAACTATTGTCATACCTGGCTGAGTAATACCTTGTTCTGGTCCAACTATATGAACTATACCTTGTCTGCTATCTAATAATGGAAAAAGTGTAACATCAAAATCCTTGCAATTTTTTTCTAGTGTTTCAACCTGAATTCTACTTTCTTTATTTTCTATACCTTTAGATCTATCTGAAGTTGGGACATTATGATCAGCTACAGCAAAAGTACTTTGAGGCCTTCTAACTCTACGGTTATTATTTCTCAAACCTTCAAATGCTTGAGGGCTTGTAACTTCATGAACAAGGTGTCTATCAATATAAATAAGACAAGTTCCATCTTCTTGTCTATCGACAAGATGATGTTCCCAAATTTTATCAAAAAGAGTTTTAGGATTATTTATTGTCATCCGATTTATTTTCGGCTGCTTTTTCCTCTTCTATACTAGATTCATCTGCAGCTTCTGCTTTAGATTCTTCTGCTGGTTTGGCTTCTGCTTCTTCTGCTTTTGTCTCTGCTTGTTTTGCTTCTACCTCTTCAGCTTTTAGTTCCTCTGCAGCATTTGTATCTATATCTGCAGTTTTTGTTTCTTCTACTGGAGGAGCCTCCACTATATATTCATATTGATCAGCTTCATCGCCCCTATCTTTATCTGCGATCCTTGCTTTCTTTCCAGATAATTCTCTTAGATAATATAGCTTAGCTCTTCTTACATCACCTTTTCTAACAACTTCAATTTTTTCTACTAATGGACTGAATAAAGGGAATACTCTTTCAACACCCTCTCCATGAGATATTTTTCTCACAGTAAAGTTAGAGTTTACTGAATTATTTTTTCTTGCAATACAAATACCTTCAAATGCTTGAAGTCTGGACTTACTTCCCTCTGTAATTCTTACAGTAACTTTTAGAGTATCACCTGGACGAAAAGCAGGAACTCTTTTTTTTGAAGTTAACTTTTCAATCTGTTGTTTTTCAAATGTCTCTAATAAATTACTCATTTTATATTTCCTTTTTATAAAGATCTGGTCTTAATTCTTTAGTTTTTTCAACCGATTTTTCTTTTCTCCATTTATCAATTTTTTCATGATGACCTGATGTTAAAACATCTGGAACTTCATGTTTATTTCCCTGAATATCTTCCCAGGTTTGTGGTCTGGTATAATGAGGATATTCAAGCAGATTATTAGAAAAAGATTCTTCTAATAAACTTTGTGGCTGCCCTAATACTCCAGGAATGAGACGAATACAACCTTCAACTAACACCTGGGCAGCAATCTCACCACCAGAAAGGACGTAATCACCTATACTTATTTCCTGAAAATCAAGAATTTCTATAGCTCTTTGGTCAACCCCTTCAAATCTACCGCATAAAATAAGCATTTCATCATGTTTTGATAGATTATTAAGTTTGACTTGAGATAATTTCTGACCTGACGGTGTTAGAAAAATTTTGCAGTAATTATCGGTTTTGAAAGTGATTGAATTTAATGCTTTTTCTATCACATCTGGACGAATAACCATTCCAGGGCCTCCACCAAAAGGTTCATCGTCAACACTTCCTCTTTTGTCAATTCCAAAATTATGTAGATTGACTATCTCGAGAGAAAATTTTTTATTGTTTAATGCATTTCCTATTACAGAATATCCTAGTGAACCAGGGAACATCTCAGGATAACAGGTTAAAATTACTACTCTCATTTTAATCAAGAATACCAGGTATTGGATCCGCTATAATTTCTTTTTTATTAATATTAACTGATAAAATATTTGTTTTATCAAAAGGTATAAGAGTAAGTTTGGTATTATATTTGACTTCTAATAAATCACCTGCCCCAAAATTTTGAACACTTAAAACTTTTCCAATACTAGTATTGTCTTTCAAGAAAATCATGCATTCGATTAGATCGCTTATGTAAAACTCATTATCTTTTGTTTTTGGAAAAAATTTCTTATTTGAAAAAATTTTTTGACCTTTAAGCTCTAAAACATCTTCTCTAGAAAAGTATTTTTCAACTTGTACAACACACTTATTATTTTTGAATAAAATATTTTTAAAATTCCAAGCAACTGAACCATCAAAATTATAATATTTTTTTAAATTTTTAAAAACTTCAAACGAGGTAGTCATCATATTAACTTTTATTTCACCTTTTAATCCTAAAGGAGATCCAAACTGACCAACAAGAATAATATCTTTATTACTCAAAGCAAAAATTGATTTTATTCTTTTTTAGCTTCTGCTTCTTCTGCTTTTGGTTCTTCAGCAGGTTGTGCATCTTCAGCTGGCTTAGCTTCTGCTTCTTCTGCTTTTGGTTCTTCAGCAGGTTGTGCATCTTCAGCTGGCTTAGCTTCTGCTTCTTCTGCTTTTGGTTCTTCTGCTGCAGCTTTCGCAGCTTCTTCTTTTTCTTTAGCAGCAGCTAAACGTTCCTGTGCTTTTTTCTTAGGTAGATGTTTTTTTGTTTTTTCAGTAATAACTGGTTTTTCCATCACACCAAGATTGCTAAGAAAAATAGAAATTCTATCTGATGGTTTTGCTCCTTTTGCAATCCATTGCTTAGCTTTGTCTAAATCCATTTTAACTCTGTCAGCACTATCCTTTGGAAGCATTGGGTTATAAGTTCCAATTTGATCTATAAATTTTCCATCTCTAGCTCTTCTAGAATCAGCAACTACTATTCTATAAAATGGTCTTTTCTTTGCACCACCTCTTGATAATCTTATTCTTACTGGCATTTTATTTCCTTTCTAATTTATGTTTGGAGGAAGATTTCCTTGTAATTTTTGCATTAAATCACTAGGAATTCCTCCTTTGCCCATTGATTTCATTCTCTTCATCATTTTTTGTGATTGGAGAAACTGTTTTAATAACCTGTTAACGTCCTGAACTTTTGTTCCAGATCCTTTTGAAATCCTAATTTTACGTGAAGCCTTTATAATATCTGGATCAGCCCTTTCTTTTTTTGTCATTGAACTAATTATAGCTATTTGTTTATCAATCATTGAATTAGAAATTTTATTTTCTGCCATTAACTTCTGTGCCTTTGAAACACCTGGCATCATAGAAAGTAAACCGGAGACTCCACCCATTTTACCCATTTGCTTTAATTGATTGGCAAAATCTTCAAGATCAAATTTTCCTTTAGCGATCTTTTTTGCCATATCTTCCATTTCTTCTTTATCAATATTTTCAGCAGCCTTTTCGACAAGGGATACAATATCTCCCATACCTAATATTCTTTGTGCAATTCTTTCAGGATGGAAAGGTTCAAAATTTTCTACTTTTTCACCTAGTCCTATAAATTTTATAGGAGAGTTTGTTATCGATTTAATTGATAGTGCTGCACCACCTCTGCTATCACCATCTATTCGAGTTAAAATTGATCCAGTAATATTTATTGCATCACTAAAACTTTTAGCTACATTTGCAGCATCTTGTCCTGTTAGAGCATCTGCTACTAATAATGTTTCGTCAGGTTTAAACTTATTTTCAATTTCTATTAATTCACTCATTAACTTTTTATCTACAACTTGTCGTCCAGCAGTATCTAAAATAAGAATATCAAATAAATTTTTTTGAGCATAGTCTATGGAATCATCAACAATCTTACTGGCTGATGATAGATTGTGATTGAAGAAATCTGAGCCAGTTTCTTCAGCTAATACTTTTAATTGTTCTTGTGCTGCTGGTCGATAAATGTCTGCTGATGCTAGTAAAATTTTTTTCTTTGAAGACTTCTTTAACAAATAGGAAAGTTTGGCAATTGATGTTGTTTTCCCAGATCCCTGTAATCCACAAAACAATATTTTAGTTAATTGAGAAGAAGATAAATTTAGAGATTTATTTTCTGATCCAAGAATTTTTACAAGCTCATCTTGCACAAGCTTTATGATCATTTGATCTGGCTTAACAGATTTGAGAATTTCTTTTCCTAAAATGTTTGACTTGATGGAATTTATAAATTCTTTTACTACAACTAAGGAAACATCTGCCTCTAACAGAGCAATTCTAATTTCACGTAATGTAACTTCAAGATCTGTTTCAGATATAACAGCCTTACCCCGAATACTTTGAACAATTTTTTCAAATTTTGTGTTCAGTGTATCAAACATAAATCTCCAATAGCCTTTTAACTCCAGGGCACGAAACTCGTGGGCTAGAGTACCTATCACAATTGTAACAAGCTCAATTCGTTTACAAATATAGGATTTGTTGGTGAACCTCTATTAGCTGAATAATTGAAAGTCAAGTATTCTTAAATTTCCCATATTTACTGAGATTATTCGGTAAATTAGGTTATAAAACAAATATGCAAAAAATAGACTTTATAAAGATGCATGGACTTGGGAACGATTTTGTTATCATAGATAAAAGGTCTAACAATATCGCAATTACTGAAGATATTATTAAAAGACTCAGTGACAGAAGAACTGGGGCAGGGTGTGATCAATTAATCACAATTAATAATACAAGTAATAAAAGTGCTGATGCTGAAATTGAAATTTTTAATCCTGGTGGTGATAGAGCCGAAGCTTGTGGTAATGGAACGCGCTGCGTGGCAAAAATACTATTTGATGAAGATTCAAATAAAGAAATTTTAAAAATTCAATCTGATGCAGGCATATTAGAATCAAAAAAAATAGAAAACAATATAAGTGTCAACATGGGTTCAATAAAAAATACTTGGGATAAAATTCCTTTAAGTAAAGAAGTTAATACAATGAATATACCAATTTCAATTGATGGATATAGTAATGGAGTTGCTGTTAATGTAGGTAATCCACATGTAGTTTTTTTTGGGAAATCAATCAAAGATACAGATCTTGAAAGTATAGGTCCTAGAATAGAAAATCATGAGCTCTTTCCAAAAAAAACTAATGTTGAAATAGTTGAAGTTATTAATTCGAATTTAATTGAAATGAGAGTTTGGGAACGTGGAGTTGGAATCACGTTAGCTTGTGGTAGTGGTGCCTGTGCGGCTGTATATGCGGCGTGGAAAAAAGGATTGATTAAAAATAACGCTGAAGTGAAACTTGAAAAAGGATCACTGCACATAAATATAATTAATAATGAATCTATTATGACAGGACCTGCAGAAATAAGTTATCGAGGTAGTTTAGAAATATAATTTATGAAAAATAAAAACTACGTAGTCAATCTAGGTTGTAGATTGAATATTTATGAAGGTGAAATTATTAAAAACCATCTTAAAACAAATAATTTAAATAATGTTACAGTCATAAACTCATGTGCAGTAACTGAAGAAGCTGAGAAAAAAGTTTCTTATGAAATTAGAAAGGCAAAAAAAAATTTTCCTAATAATAAAATAGTAGTTACAGGATGTGCGGCTCAAATCAATCCATTAAAATATAAAGATTTAAAAGAAGTAGACTCTGTAATTGGGAACACAGAAAAATTAGAAACTTTAACATGGAAAAATATCGATCAGTCTAAAAATCTTAAAGTAGGAAATATATTAGAAGAAAGTAAAACAGTACCTAATTCAATTGAAAAATTTGAAGGAAAATCAAGAGCTTATATTGAAATACAACAAGGTTGTAAC
This sequence comes from uncultured Alphaproteobacteria bacterium, assembly GCA_902515745.1. Taxonomy (GTDB): domain Bacteria; phylum Pseudomonadota; class Alphaproteobacteria; order HIMB59; genus CACPNW01. The sequence continues at coordinate 248,474 of CABXWB010000001.1, forward strand.
CATCGCTGTACTTTTTGTGTCATTCCATTTGGCAGAGGTAATAATAGAAGTGTACCTGCTGGAGAAATAGTAAATAAAATAAAAAAAATTGTTAGCAATGGATATAATGAAGTAGTCTTAACAGGAGTAGATATAACTGATTATGGAAAAGATCTTCCTGCAAAACCTACTTTTTCTAACTTAATTAAAAGAATTCTAAAATTAGTACCAGAATTAAAACAACTGCGTTTGTCTTCAATTGACTGCGCTGAAATAGATAAAGATTTTTGGGATGTTTTAAGGGACAAAAGATTGATGCCTCATTTTCATATAAGTTTGCAGGCTGGAAACAATTTAATTTTAAAAAGAATGAAAAGAAGGCATTCAAGGGAAATGGCAGTTAATTTTTGTAAAAAAATTTTATCCATTAGGAAAGATGCAACATTTGGTGCTGATATAATTGCCGGTTTTCCAACAGAGACAGAAACAATGTTTCAAGATTCAATTAAGCTAGTTGATGAGTGTAATTTAACTCATCTTCATATTTTTCCATATTCACCAAGAGAAAACACCCCTGCATCTAGAATGCCTCAAGTTCAAAAAAATATTATAAAAGATAGAGCTAGAAGACTTAGAGAAAGAGGCATGGAAAAATTAAAACATCATTTAAAAAAAAATATTGGAAAGAAGGAACAAATTTTAATTGAAAGTAGAAAAGAAAATTTTTCACTTGGAAAAGATCAGCATTTTTTAAAAGTAAAACTTGAAGAAGAGTTTAAAGAGGGGAATATAATTTCCTGTATATACACCGGCGTAGAAAATGATACATTATTAGCAAGAATAGCATGAGTTTGTTCTCAATATTTAAAGATAAGTTAAGTAAAACTTCAGATATACTTTCTTTTAATATTTTAGAGATTTTAAAAAACAAAAAAATAGACGATTTAACTTTAGAAGAATTAGAAAATATTCTTATTTCATCTGATATTAGTTTGGATGTTGTAAATCAGCTAATAGATTCTATAAAAAAATTAAAAATTTCAAATGATGATGGAATAAAAAATGTATTAGAAATCTTAGCTCAAAATATAGAAAGTATTTTACTTCCAAGAGAACATGTTCTGATAAATGAAAAAAACCATGAAAAAAAAATATTAATATTTGTTGGAGTAAACGGAAGTGGAAAGACAACCACTATTGGTAAAATTGCAAATAAAATTTTATCAAATAAAAAAATTCTGATTGCAGCTTGTGATACATTTAGGGCAGCAGCTGTTGAGCAATTGGAAAATTGGGCGAAAAAAAATAATAATGGTTTTATCGCTGGAAAAAGTTATCAAGATCCAGCAAGCGTAGCGTATCAGGCAACTGAAGAATTCGAAAAAGAAAATTATGATTTTTTACTTATAGATACTGCTGGAAGATTATCAAATAATACTAACCTCATTAATCAGCTAATTAAATTGAAGAATGTTATCTCAAAAATTAATTCCTCTTTGAATATTGAAACTGTGTTAGTTTTAGATGGAACGAATGGTTCGAACATGATTAAGCAAGTGGAAATCTTTGGAAATGAACTTAATGTATCAAGTCTTATAATAACTAAATTGGATGGAACAGCAAAAGGCGGAGCATTAATTTCAATTGCAAATAAATTTGAAATCCCTATAAGTTATGTTGGTCTTGGAGAAAGTATTGAGGACCTTGTAATCTTTAATTCTCAAAACTTTGCTAGGTCTATTTTAAATCTAGAAGAACAAAAATGAAGTCAGTTTATAAATTATTAATTGATATAGGACCACTTGCAGTATTCTTTATTTTTTATACAAGAAGTGGTCTTCAAGAAGCAATACTTCCTCTTATGATTGCAACTGTAATTTCAGTAATCATTTCATATATATTTGAGAAAAAAATACCAATTATGCCAACTCTTGGGGCTGCGATTGTATTAATATTTGGAGGTCTAACAATTTATTTTGACAATGAAATTTTTATAAAAATGAAACCAACAATAATAAATATGGTCTTCGCATTAATTTTATATGGAGGAGTGATTGTTAAAAAACCTCTTTTAAAGTATCTTTTAGGTGCTGCACTGAAACTAGAAGAAGATGGATGGAGAATATTAACTCAAAGGTGGATCGCTTTTTTTGTTGCACTTGCTGTTTTAAATGAAATTGTTTGGAGAACACAAAGTACTGATGTTTGGGTAAATTTTAAAGTTTTTGGTATCTTGCCAATTACGTTTATTTTTACGATGACACAATTCCCTTTAATTAAAAAATATCAAATTGAAGATTAAGTTAAAAATTGTTTTCTCTTAGTGCTATAAATCCTGGTGATTTATTTCCCTCAAGCCACTCTAAAAATGCACCCCCAGCTGTAGATAAATATTTAAATGCATCATTGGCTTTAGCTTTATTTATTGCTGCAAGTGTATCTCCTCCTCCTGCTAGGGCATCTAATTGAGATTTACTTGAATAATTTTGTATAATATTTGCAACTGAAATTGTACTTTTATCAAATGGACTATACTCAAATGCTCCTAAAGGCCCATTCCATAAAATTGATTTAGATTTTAATATTTCATCTGAAATTAGTTTTGTTGTTTGTTCACCAACATCTAATATCATTTGGTCATTTGGAATATTATTGATTGAATAAGTCTTAACATTTACTCTATCTTCTATTGTTTTTGAGCAAACAGTATCAATTGGTAAAAGTATTTTGCAATTTTTTGATTCTGCTTTTTTTTGTATCTTTTTTGATAGTTCAATAAAATCATTTTCTACCAGAGAAGAACCAACATTATAATTATTTGATAGCAAAAAGGTATTAGCCATTGCACCACCAATCACTAAAGAGTCAAAAATTTCGACTATATTTTCTAAAACTTTTATTTTTGTTGAAACCTTTGAGCCACCTATAATTGCTAAATTTGGTTTATTTGAATTTTCTAAAAATTTATCTAAATTTTCAATTTCTTTTGAAAAACTAAATCCAGCGTATGAAGGTAAGTATTTAGTAATACCTACTATAGATGCATGATTACGATGAGATGCAGAAAACGCGTCATTAATATATATGTCAAAACTAGAAGCTAATAATTTTGAAAAATTAAGATCATTTTTTTCTTCTTCAGTATTAAAACGAATATTTTCTAATAGACAAATTTCCCCCATGTCCATTTCAGCAATTTTTGTCTCAATTATTTTTTTTTCACAGTTAGCTAAAAAATGAATTGTGTTTAAATTTAAAAATTTTTTTAATTCTGAACATAAAAACTCAATGGAATATGTTTTATTAACTTGACCTCTGGGTCGGCCAAAATGAGCAATTAAGAGAATCTTATTTTTATTTTTAATTAGTTTTTCAAGTGTTGGTAAAATAGCATGAATTCTTGAATGATCTGTAATTGTCCCTTCCAAAACTGGTACGTTTAAATCAACTCGAACAATTATTTTTTTATTTTTACAGTCTAGATCTCTTAATTCTTTCATTTCTATTCACATGTATATAAAAAATGCTGGAAATCATTGATTTTTTTTAAAAATTTCCAGTTTTATCTTTTTTAATACATATATTTAGTATATTATACCCTTTTTAAGCTACTAAATGTAGTAATGGAGTTTAATTATGCCTTGGGATGATAGTAACGTAGCAAAACTTAGAGATTTATGGGACCAAGGTCTACCAACAGCTCAAATTGGAAAATTATTAGGTTTCACCAAAAACGCAGTAGTTGGAAAAGCTCATAGAATTGGACTCGAGAGAAGACCATCACCTATAAGAAGAACAGCTGTTAAGCCTGATCGAAAAAAAGCTAGATCTCCAGTAATGCCAAAATTAAATTTTGAAAGCACCAAAGAACCAGAGGTCGTCTCTACGGAGCCTGCTGGTTTCCAACCAGTGGTTAAAAATATATTCGCTGCAGCTCCAAAGAGAGGTTGTGAATGGCCTGAAGGTCATCCTGATGAAGCTGATTTTCGTTTTTGTGGTAAAGATAGATTTGAAGATAAGCCTTATTGTTTAGATCATTGTGCTGTTGCATATGTTGTTCCTGAAAAAGAAGAAAACGAAAAGACAGAATTAAATAATACAATTTAATAATAAAAATTCTAGAAATAAAAATTCTTCCTGTTATCTGATATAATATGAAAAATGAGAGAATTAATTCTGTATTTACTCCTATTCTAATTGGAGGGAGTTTAATTCTTTTAATAAGTTTTGCAATTCGTTCAACATTTGGCCTATTTCAAATTCCTATTGCGTCTGATTTTTTATGGAACCGTTCAGAATTTTCTCTTGCTATTGCTATTCAAAATTTAGCTTGGGGTGTAGGCACTCCACTATTTAGTGCTTTTGCCGAAAAATATGGTGATAGAAAAGCAATAGCGCTAGGCTTAATTCTTTATGCAATCGGAATTTTCATAAGTAGTACTGCTACAACTCCAGAGGCGCATCAAACCTTAAACCTATTAATTGGTTTTGGGATAGCTGGTAGTGGTTTTGGTCCAATTTTAGCAGTAGTTGGAAGAGCCACGTCTCCAGAAAAAAGATCTTTAGCACTAGGTATTACAACTGCTGCAGGATCAGCTGGACAAGTGGTTGGTCCACCACTTGCTTCTATTCTATTATCATTTTTACCTTGGTCTTCAGTGTTTGAAATCTTTTCAATTATATTATTAATAACACTGATCCTTGTTCCAATTTTAAAAATAGAATTATCAAATACAAATATTAATAATGAAAATGAAAAAATTACTAGTGCTGTATTTGTTGCATTAAAAGATCCAACATACTCAATGTTGTTCTTTGGTTTTTTTTCTTGCGGTTTTCAGTTAGCATTTATAACTGCACATTTTCCAGCATTTATTGTTGAATCTAGTAGTCCAATTATAGAAGGAAGTTTAATAAGTTTGGTTTGTAGTTCTGTAGAAGGTTTAGGAGCATTATCTATGGCTCTTATAGGATTATTTAATATAATTGGTTGTTTGGTTGCCGGCGCTTTAGGAAAGAGACATTATAAGAAATATCTTTTATCTTTAATTTATACCGGAAGGACTCTTGCGGCAATTTTATTTATCTTACTACCTATTACACCAACATCTATTGCAATATTTTCTATAGTTATGGGTGCTTTATGGTTAGCAACAGTTCCTTTAACTTCAGGAATTATAGGCCATATTTATGGATTAAGATTTATGGGTACTTTATATGGCATTGTATTTTTTTCTCATCAGCTAGGATCTTTTGTAGGTGTTTGGTTAGGTGGTCTATTTTATGATATCTACGGAAGTTATGATATCGTATGGTGGGTTGGTATAGGAGTAGGTGCCTTTTCTGCAATAATTCATTTACCAATTAGAGAAAAACCATTATCTAATACAAATATACAAACAGCGTAATTTTATGGATGAAAAAAAAATTATACGAAACTTAATTATAGTAATTTTTTTCTTAGTTATTATTTATTCATTAGCTAGAGTTGGTGTAGGTTTAGATCTTAGCTTTGGACCTTATTTAAAAAAATAAAAAAATTAGTTACACCATTCTCCTTGTTTAAATATTGGCGTAACAGCACCATCCTTATCAACACCCTCGACATCAATTTTACCTGAGCCAATCATCCAATCAATATGTATCATGCTTGAATTACCACCTCTTTGAGTGATTTCATCTTTCGATAAGTCTTTTTTCGATTTGAAACATTTTGAATAACATTGACCCAGAGCTATATGAGAAGCAGCATTCTCGTCAAATAAAGTGTTATAGAAAGTTATTCCTAATTGCGAGATAGGTGAACTATTTGGAACTAAGGCTACTTCACCAAGTCTTCTTGAGCCCTCATCTGAATCGAGAACTTTTAATAAAACATCTTGTCCTTTAGAAGATTTTGCATCAACAATTTTACCTTCTTCAAAGCGAACATTAATATCTTCAATTAGTGTTCCTTGATACGATAGAGGTTTGGTTGAACAAACTTCGCCACTAACACGACTAGCATGAGGAGTAGTGAATACTTCTTCAGATGGGATGTTTGGATTACAAATAATACCATTTTGGGCTTCTGAGGCACCACCCATCCACTCATGGTCATCAGCAAGACCTACGGTTAAAGATGTTCCAGGACCTGAGTATTTTAAAGAATAAAAATTTTTTGCATTTAGCCAATCTGTTTTATCTCTTAAATTTTTATTATGTTGGTCCCATTCAGCTACAGGATCATCATTGCTAACTCTAGAAGCATGAAATATTGCATCTCCTAATTTTTTAATTGCTTCACTATCATCAAGATCTGGGAAGACTCTTTTTGCCCATGCTTTTCCTGGCCATGAAATTATATTCCAGTTAATTTTAAATTCAGTAATTCTTTCTCTAGCTGGTTTATATGCAACAGCATTAGCTTTATTTGCACGCGAAACTTTATCAGGATCAATTTCAGATAATAGCATGGGATCATCACCAGCAATAGCCATTCTAGCTGTATTGTTATCAAAAGCTTCACCCATCCCATTATAAAGCCAATTTGCTGCAACATTGAAAGATTCATCATTTCCATATTTAAATCGAGATAATGTAATATCAGAATCATTGAAAAGTGGGGTCACAAGTCCAGCTCCTTCTTTGTAAGCATATTCAGCTATTTTTCTAACTAAAGGTAAAGCTTCTAACGGTGCTGTTATTAAAAGGTTTTGACCTTTTTGAAGTGCGACTCCTCTTTTAATGGATAGATATGCAAGTTTATCAAGATTTTTTGAATCTACTTCGTAAAACATTATTATTATAATTAGTTTTTATATTCTAAAAAGTCTAGAGATTTTGACTTTAAAATTTATCTTTAATAATTTTAGCGAAAAGAACTTAAATATTACAAATTCTTTTATAAAATCTTTCCACAAACTCTTGTTTTTTTCTAGATATAAAAATATCAAATCTAGGCAAAAATAGTAAACTGAATTATGGATTATGAACTTTTAGATAAAATTAATTTTCCATCTGACTTAAGAGAATTTAAAAAAAAAGATCTCAAGCAAATCTCAGAAGAATTAAGAGCTAAAACAATTGAGACTGTTTCAAAAACTGGTGGACATTTAGGTGCTGGGTTAGGAGTTGTTGAATTAACTGTAGCAATTCACTATGTCTTTAACACTCCACATGATAAATTAATCTGGGATGTGGGACATCAAGCTTATCCCCATAAAATCATTACAGGAAGAAAAAAAAATATAGATACACTTAGAAAGAAAGATGGTGTTTATGGTTTTGTAAGAAGATCAGAAAGTGAATATGATCCCTTTGGCACAGCCCATAGTTCAACGGCAGTATCAGCAGGGTTAGGAATTAAAGCCGCAAAAGATATAAATAAGGACAGATCAAAAGTTATATGTGTTGTTGGAGATGGTGCCTTAAGTGCAGGTTTAGCATATGAAGGATTAAATAACGCAGGCGCACAAAAAAAAGGTTTGATTGTTATTTTAAATGATAACAAAATGTCAATAGACAAACCTGTTGGTGCTATGAGCACATATCTAACTAGATTACTTTCATCTAAATCTTACTCCAGCTTGAGAAATATTATTAAAAAAATTTCTAAAACATTACCATCAAATCTTTCAAAAACTCTTTATAGAACAGAAGAATATTCTAAAGGGCTTATCTCTGGAGGTACTTTATTTGAGGAATTGGGTTTTTATTATCTTGGACCAATAGATGGTCACAATATAAACGATATGGTATCTGTACTAGAAAACATTAGAGATAATAAATTTGATAAACCAGTTTTTCTTCATTGTGTAACTAAAAAAGGCAAAGGATATAGTCCTGCAGAAAAATCAGAAGATAAATTTCATGGTGTAGAGAAGTTTGATATTAATACAGGTAACTCAGTTAAAAAAACAAATTTAAAATCTTACTCAAATGTTTTTGGAGAAAAACTAACAAAACTTGCTGAAAATGATGAAAAAATTGTAGCAATAACTGCAGCTATGATGTCTGGAACAGGGTTAAAATTATTCCAACAAAATTTTGAAAAAAGATTTTTTGATGTTGGTATTGCTGAGCAACATGCTGTTACGATGGCAGCTGGATTAGCTACAGAGGGTTTTAAGCCATTTGTTGCAATTTACTCAACATTTTTACAAAGAGCTTATGATCAAATCATTCATGATGTAGCTATTCAAAAATTACCTGTTAGATTTGCGATTGATAGAGCAGGGTTAGTAGGATCAGATGGTCCTACTCATGCTGGTTCATTTGATATTACTTATTTAGCTACATTACCAAATTTTATAATTATGGCACCTAGCAATCAGAGAGAGTTATCTAATATGATAGAGTTATCTTGCGAGATTAATGACACACCATCTGCTTTTAGATTTCCAAGAGGAACAGGGTCAGATGAACTATTAGAGAATCAGCCTATAGATATCAATATAGGTAAGGGATATATTCTAATTGAAGGTAATGATGTTGCAATCTTAAATTTAGGAACAAGACTTGAAAAATGTATTGAAGCTAGTAAGTTTCTTAATCAAAATAATATTTATCCTACTATTGCAGATGCACGATTTGCGAAACCATTGGACACACAGTTAATAGATAACTTAATAAATAATCATAAGTATATTTTAACAATAGAAGAGGGTTCTATAGGTGGATTTTCATCTCATGTTTTACATTATATCCATAATACAAGATCAAAAAAAGATAATGTTGTAATAAAAAATTTGATTTTTCCAGATCGTTTTGTTGAACATATGACACTCGAAGAACAGTATCAAGATATTAAAATGGATACTGAATCAATAATCAGAGAAATTAATAATTTTTATGAAAATAAAATAATTGATATAAAGAATTTTAAATTAAAAGTTTAATTCTTATTAAAAGTTTAATTGAAATTTAAAAATGAAGAAAATTAAAATTTTAGGTAAAAATTTTTCTAAACCTATTAGCTGTTTGACTGCATATTCTCCATCAATTGCAAATATTTTAGATGGAAAAATTGATTTAATACTAGTTGGAGACTCTCTAGGATCAACACTCTATGGTATGAATAATACTCAAGGAGTTACTATGGATATGATGAAAAATCATGGTGCAGCTGTAAATAAAAAAATTAAGAAAAGTTTAAAAGTTTTAGATATGCCTTATAAAACATATGATAATAAAATAGATGCATATAAAAATGCTAAAATACTTTTAAATCACTGCAGTCCTGATTTATTAAAGATAGAAATTAGTAAAAAAAAATTAGTTGTTTTAAAACACCTAGTAGATAAAAAAGTAAATATTATTTCTCACATAGGAGTAACACCGCAAAGTTATAAGAATTTTAATAAAATAAAAGTTTTAGGAAAAACTTCAAAAGAAAAAAACAATTTATTGAAGTTAGCACAGGAATCTGAAAAGCTTGGAGCTAAGGCTGTCTTACTTGAATGTATTACTGCAGATACAGCAAAACTAATTACTGAAAATATTTCGATACCTACAATAGGTATAGGTGCTTCAAGATATTGTGATGGTCAAGTTTTGGTATTTGATGATTTAATAAATTTAAGCTTAAATGATAAAAAACCGAAATTTGTAAAAAATTATTTTAATTTTAACAAAATTGCTGGAAATATAGTTAAAAAATACAATCGAGAAGTTAAGCTTAAAAAATTTCCTAGTACTAAATTTAGTTACAATTAATCCAAATCTATAAAACTATTATTATTATCTAAAAACTTGATTAAACCAGAATTGATTTGATACCACAAGCCAATTACATTTAGTTTATTTTCATTAATTAATTTTTCTATAAAGTCATATTCGCGTAAATTTTTAATTGATTGTTTTATATTTTCCTGCTCAAAAAAAGTTAATTTTTCAGTATCTGAAAAGTCATTGGGGATATTATTGTAAGAATCTTGTAAACAACTTATCCATTGATTTATGTATTCAAAATCATTTATATTTTTTTTGTCAAATAATGTTTTGTAAGAATACTCAACTCCACCACAATTTGAGTGGCCTAAAATAATTAAGTTTTTAATTTTTAGAACTTTTAATGCATATTCTATAGCAGATAAAGTTTGTATATTTTTATCCTTATCTTTTTTGGAAGGTATTATATTAGCGATATTTCTATGTATAAAATAATCTCCAACACTCCCACAAAATATCGTATTTTCAAGAATTCTAGAATCACAACAAGTAATTATCATAGCAATTGGCTTTTGTGGTTTTTTAGAAGCTTGCTGGTAAATTTCTTTATAACCTTCAAAGGTATTCTTTTTCCAGAATTGATATCTTTCAATTAAAAATTTTGGTATTTCCATATTATTATTATTTTAAAAATTGTTTATATAGCAAAATTAAATGAAAAAGGAAATTAGTAGAAAATTCTGTGTGGCACCAATGATGGGGTATACAACCCCATATGCTAGAAAACTTTATAGAATTTTATCAAACAATAGTTTTTTGTTTAGTGAAATGATAGCAACAAAATCACTTATTTATTCAAAGAGTAGAAAAAATATAATTGATAATGACTTTAATAACCCTGTTGCTCTTCAGGTAGGTGGTTCTGAGATAGAGGATTTAACAAAAGCTTCAAAAATAGCAATAGATTATAATTATGACGAAATTAATTTAAATGTTGGTTGTCCAAGCAAAGCAGTACAAAATGGAAGTTTTGGTGCATGTCTTATGAGAGATAAAACTCTTGTTAGAAATTGTATGGAAGCTTTACAAAATGATAAAATCGAAGCTACTTTAAAATGTAGATTAGGATTAGGCAAAGAATTAAATTATGAATTCTTTGAGGAATTTGTCGATGAGATATCAAAAACTGGTATTAAGATAATTTATGTACATGCAAGAAATGCAATTTTGAGTGGGATTAGCCCACAAGCCAATAGATCTATTCCTCCTCTTAGATATGATTTTGTAAAAAAAATTAAAAATAAATTTCCTGAAATAAAATTCATACTAAATGGAGGTATAGATAGTCTAGAAAAAGCTGATAGCCTACTAAAAGAATTTGATGGTGTAATGGTTGGAAGATTAATTAAAAATAATCCATTCATTCTAAAAGAAGTTGATAAAAAAATTTTCAATGAAAAAAATAAATCAATCGATGAAACAATAATTTATAATTATTTTGAATATATTAAACCAAAATTAGGCTTTGAATCGATTTTTAGATTACTAAGCCCTCTGCTTTCTATTTTTTTTTCTGTACCCAATAGTAAAATATACAAATCAAGAATTAATGAGTATATGAAAGATAAAAGAATAAATTTAATTGAAGACTTGTTGATTAAATTTGTTAGCGAGAAAAATCTCTCTTAATCGTTTAATAAGGTATATGATAAGAAAGGCTTAAGATTTCAACACCCGGATTTTTATCACCCAAGTTTGCATTTGAGATATGACTAAATGATATTCCAATCCTATTTTTATTCTTAAATTCGTAACTGACTTCTAATGATGTTCTAAATTGTATATCGTTACCTAATTTTTTTCCAGATCCATCATCATAAACACCTAAGCCAAAACTAGGAGTGAAAAAATATTTATTTTGTTTACCTTGAAGTAACTGTCCCAAGTTATCTTCGACATAGATACCTGTCAGGATGTATGATGCAGAGTCGCTTGTATACTCTGCGCCAAAAAATGGTTTGAGAAAAAAGAAGTTATCTTCTTCTGGCCCAATATTTAAAATGGAATTGTCACTTCTAAATTCATATCTAAAATCTGATGCTTGATTTTTTTCTGAACCGTCAAACTTTACATCATAAATACCTAAACCAAAAACATGGGTGCCTTTACTAAGAACAATGTTAGGGAAAAATATTACTATGAATATAATAAGTATTCTCATTATTATATTATCTTATAATTATTTAATTTAGCTATCAAACAAAAAATTCTTTATTTTGTTGAGAAATATCTAATAAAGATTTTTTTAATTTTTCTAGAGCTTTAGTTTCAATTTGTCTAACTCTCTCTTTGCTAATTTTTAATTTTTGACCTAATTCATCTAAAGTGATGCTTCTCTCTCTAAATTTTCTTAAACGTATAATTGTCTTCTCTCTTTCATTTAAAGTATCTATAGCCTTATTAATAAAATCTTTTTTTATATTTTTGTCATTGAACTCTTCAAATGACTCTTCAGGATTTTGACGATCATCAGCTAATAGACTCATAAGATCATTTTCAGTTTCATTATCTACTTTTTGATTAAGGTGTAAATCTCCACCAGTTAATCTTGATTCCATGTTTTGTACTTCAATAGATTTAACTTTTAGCATATGTGACACTTTATTAATTTCATCTTGACCCATAAATTCTCTTGAAACATCATTGATTTGTTGTTTAATTTTTTTTAAGTTAAAAAAAAGTGCTTTTTGAGAAGCAGTGGATCCTGTTCTGACAACAGACCAATTCTTTAAAATATAGTCCTGTATAGATGCCCTTATCCACCAAGATGCATAAGTTGAAAGTCTGAAATCTTTAGAGGTATCAAATTTTTCTAGGGCATGCATTATACCTAAAACACCCTCATGAATTAAATCATCTATTGGCAATCCATAGCTTGAGTATTTTCTAGCATATGAAACTGCTAGTCGCAGGTATGAATTTAGAATTTTTTGAAGAGATCTTGGAGTTTTGTTATCTCTCCAGTCATTAATAAGATAGAATTCCTCATCTTTTTCAAGGATTGAAGCCTTTTTAGAGAGCTCTATAAGATTATTGGAGAAAAAGTAATTTTTATTAACCATTATATTATTATACGAGAGATTTTATAAATGGATCAATTATTTTCAAATAAATCTAATATTTCGCCATTTTCTCGAAATATTCCACACAAAATACTTTCATTGCTCAAAGGTTGTTTAAATAAAGTGCAGACTACATTGTTATTTGTAATTTCTTGTTGATTAATGTGTTTAGATTCATAGCCTCTTACAATTCTTGAAAATGTTTTATACGGTTTTTGTATTGTAGAAAAGTTTTGAAAACCCCACCAAAAACAATCATTTTGTGCCGATAGGGGTCTAGTTATATCGACACCCCTATTAACAAATAATATTTTTTTTGAATGTGAATATGCAGCATGTTTCAAATTTAAGAAATATTCTATGTGTCCAGGATTCATTTGAATTGATTTATTTAAATGTGATGTCCATTTTGAAATATTAATAGTCCCCGATGAAGCGATGTTTTTAACCTCATTTTCAGAAAAACCATATGAGTTTATTGTTTTATTAACTCCATGTTCAAACATCCATTCAACTATTTCTGAAGGATTTGGGGCTAATTGCAATTGTAATAGTTTACTAAACATCTCTTCTTGAGCTCCTCTTAAAAAAACAATTGATTTTGGTTTTATCTTAAATTTCGACATTATATTGAATCTTAAATCAATAGCACTGCTCAATGTTTCTTTTGAATTATCTCCAAGCCCTATTATATTTCCCAAAAAAATTAATTTATCGTCATAATTAAAGTTATCAAGAATAAATTTCTTTATTGAAGTAAACGATTTTAGATTTGAATGAATTGACCCTATAGCCCATAACTTTCCAGATTTTTCTAATTCTACAAAATTGCCAGTTTTATTCAAAGTATTATTTTTTATTTAAGATATTTTCAATTTTTTCAGTTGATTGAAAATAATCAGTTTTTTCAACTGCAGCTACTTCTCTAGCTAAACGTTCTATTGCAACCTGGAACATTTGTCTTTCACTATAAGATTGTTCAGATTGACTACTTTTTCTAAATAAATCCCTTACTACTTCAGCAATTTTTACAGGATCTCCAGAATAAATTTTTGTTTCATATTCCTGCGCCCTTCTACTCCACATTATTCTTCTTATTTTTGGTTTTAGTTTTAAAGTTGAAAATACTTCTTCAACAATTTTTTTTGAAGAGATTTTTCTTAAGCCAACCTCATCTCTTTTTTCAAGTGGCACCCTGATAATTAATTTAGATTGCTCCATCTTGACTACATAAAAACTTGTTTTTATATTGGATATTTCCATATTTTCAATCTTAGTAATTTCACCTACTCCATGTTTTGGATAGACTACTATTTCTCCAATTTTAAAATCAGAATTTTTTTTTGTTACCATTTATCTTCCTGGTTTGTCACTAAAGTGTTTATTATATTTATCTTCAACATTTTGCCATTTATCTGCATCATGGGGTGGAGTTTTTTTTTCATTAATATTAGGCCAAATTTCAGAATATTTTCTATTAATTTCAGCCCATTTCTCTATTCCATCTTCAGTATCTGAAAGTATTGCTTCCACTGGACACTCTGGTTCGCAAACACCACAATCAATACATTCATCAGGATGTATAACAAGCATATTTTCTCCCTCATAAAAACAGTCAACTGGGCATACTTCGACACAATCCATGTGTTTACATTTAATACATTTTTCGTCGACAACATATGTCATATTATTTCAGAATTTTATTTAGAGCTCTTTTTCTTGCATTTCCAGAGTTTACATCAGAAATATAAAGTAATCCAGCAAGTCTTCTTATAAGATTTGATTCAAAATCATGTATTTCACCATCAGATAATACTATTTCCCATAAAGCTTCAATAAGTAAAAGTTTCTTATCTTCAGAAAAATTTTTATTAATAAATGACGTATAATGGTGAAGGGATTTAGAGTTATTTTTATTTTTTATAGCCTTATTAAGCACAATTTCTACTTGATCAGAATTTTCTTCAAAAATATCAATCAAACTTAATCTAATTTTTTTTATTTCATCTTCATCAATTTTACCATCTGTGTAAGCTGCCTCAATCATCAATCCAGATAGAAGCTCTAGACTTTTGCTATCCTCTTTCTCTTTTGTGGAATTTTGATTATTTAAAATATTTTTTAATATATTTAACAATTTATACCTATTATTACTTTTAAAGAAGTTTTTCTAAAACTGCAAAGGGAGAATTAGGGTCTTTTGTTTTATCTTTTTTGTTATTTTTATTTGTTTTCTTAAGTAAATTATTTTTTTTGATCTTTTTTGTATCTTTTTTCTTATTGATTAAGAAGAAAAGTTTTTTTTCATCAGAAATTCTTAAGTACTCATAACCGCAGAAAACCAATATGTCTTTTAATTGTTCACTATTACACCCAATAGGATTCATTAGATCTGCTGATTCTAAGAAAGGTCCTTTCTTGAATTTTTGTCTAGCTAGGAAAAAAATTTTTTCAAAAACATCTATTCTGAAAACAAAATTATTAATATTTATGTATCCTATAGATTGCCAATAATTTTCAGGCATTTTAGTTACTGTTGAAAAAGAGACTCTTCCGTTCAATGGTAATGGCAATAATTCATCAATATTTTTTTGAAAAAATGTTTTCCATAAAATGGCACAAAACTCTAAAGGTTTTTTTTTCAATAGATTTGGTATAAAAAAAAATTTGGCTCCAATTCTAATTCCTAATTTTGAAAGTTGAAGCTTACTTTCTTGTGAAATTGTCTTTAAACTATCTTTAAATTTTTCAATTGGGTAATTACCAAAATTTTCAATACAATTAAAAACTATAGCTCTTATTTCTGAATTTATATCTTTGTCTAAATTTTTGTTTAAAGGATAAAGTGTTTCGTTTATTTCATTGTCCAACCATTTTTGAAGTTTCGCAGAGATAAGCAATTTATTTTCTGATGATATATACTCTGAATTCAAAGCATCAGCTATGGGCCTATATATTGATTTTCCCTTCTTCAATTTACCTACTGGTTCTTCACCCCAAAAAATAAAGGTATCATCATTAATTTTTGATTTCGTAACATCACCAAAGTTAATTGAGTCTAATGGTGCATTTAGAAAGTTTTCTACTTTTTCATTAATCATATTTCTAACTGATTTTTTAATATTACTAATTGAAAAAAGAGATTGTGAAAGTACTTTTTTATCTTCAATAAGATCAAAACCTAATATTTTTCCATATTTGTCTTTATCAAGAAATATTTCATTGTCATTTTTTATAAGATTATGCTGAATATTTTGAATTTTTTGTTCCTTGATAAAGAATTTAGATGAATAGTCTATAAATTTATTTGTAAGGCTATTATGAAGTTGATCAGATAATTCATTTTCTATTTTTTCTGTTTTTTCTTTCCAATAATATGAATTTTTTAACCAATGATGGTTGTTGGATATATAAGTCCATGTCCTTATTTGAGAAATTTTAATTGAAAGTTCAGGAATACCTCCATCAAAATTATTAAGTCTAGCAACCTTCTTATTAATCCATTCTTCTGGTATTTTAAAATTATTTTTTATTAAGATTAAATAAATCTCTTTTAAAAGTAATAGATAATTATCATTAAATAATTTTTCAAAATCTGGAATTTGACAAATTTGCCACAATAATTTTATATTTTTTTTTGATATAAGAAATTTTTTTATTTCATTATCATCTATTAAATTACGAAAATTTATTTCATCCAAAGCATTTTTTTTATGTATAAAGTAATTATAAATGGGATATTTTTTTAATGAGGATAATAATGCTTCTATTGAATTAAAATCTAAATTACCATTTCTCCAATAAATCTTCTGGATACTGTCAAAATTATGTGTTTCTATTTGTTGTATTATTAATGGATCTAAATTGCCTGCCTCTTTAGTATAGCTAAATGATCCATCCTTTTTGTATCTGCCTGCCCTACCAGCTATTTGACCTAATTCATTTGGAGAAAGATTCCGATTATATCTACCATCAAACTTTTCCAACGATGAAAAACTAACATGGTTAATATTAAGATTTAAACCCATACCAATAGCATCAGTAGCCACAAGATAATCAACGTTTTTATTTTCATATACTTCAACTTGAGCGTTTCTAGTTCTTGGACTAAGTGATCCCAAAACAACTGCTGTTCCACCTTTATGTGTTCTAATATTTTCAGCAATCTCATAAACTTTATTAATATTAAAAGCTATTATTGCAGATCTAGGTTCTAATTTAGAAAAATTTTGTTTTCTAAGAAATGTAAGTTGAGAAAATCTATTTTTTTTTTCAACTATAATATTTGGATAAATTTTTTTTAATATACTCTCTACATTTAATGATCCTAAAAAAATAGTTTGAAAATTTCCTCTTAAATTTAGAATTCTATCTGTAAAGATATGACCTCTTTCGTAATCTGCAGCTAGTTGAATTTCATCAACAATAATACAATCTACAGAAATATTACTAGGCATTGACTCAACTGTACAAAAAAAATATTTTGCTTCTTTAGGTAGGATCTTTTCTTCACCAGTTAGTAAGGCCACATTACTAAGTCCAACTCTTTTAACTGCTTTATCATAATTCTCTCTAGCTAAGAGTCTTAATGGAAAGCCAAAAATACCAGAGGAATAAGAAAATAATTTTTCAAATGCCGAATAAGTTTTTCCTGTATTGGTGGGTCCAAGTATGGCTAGTAAATTTTCATCTTCGCTGTGCATAGAATTATGCAGCTTCTGATATTATTTCATTTAAAACGTAATTTAAAATTCCTCCAGCTTTATAATATTCAAGTTCCTTTTTAGTATCAATTCTACACTTAAGTTCTATATTTTTGCTTTCATCAGAACTAATTTTACAATTAAGTATTAATCCTGGTTGTAGCTCAGACAATCCAAAAATAGAGATCTGCTCCTCACCTGAAATATTAAGGTTGCTTTGGTTATCGTTATTAGTAAATTCAAGAGGCAGAACACCCATCCCTATTAAATTAGATCTATGAATTCGTTCAAAACTTTCGGCAATTACTGCTTTAATACCTAAAAGTCTTGTTCCTTTTGCTGCCCAATCTCTTGATGATCCTGTGCCATATTCTTTTCCAGCTATTATAACAGTGTCAATATCACTTTTTATATATTCTTGAGCTGCATCGTAAATTGACATTTGTTTATTTGAAAGAAAAGATTTAGTATAGCCTCCTTCAACATCCTCTAAGATTTGGTTTTTAATTCTTATGTTTGCAAAAGTACCCCTCATCATAATTTCGTGATTACCACGCCTAGATCCATAAGAGTTAAAATTATTTGAATTGATTTGCCTATTAGTTAGATATATTCCTGCTGGACTATCCTCTTTGATGCTTCCTGCGGGTGAAATATGGTCCGTTGTTACACTATCACCTAATAATACAAGAATTCTTGCATCATTAATATCTTTTACTTCAAAATAATTTTTTTTATCAAAAAATGGAGGGTGTTTTATATATGTACTGGTGTCATTCCAATTATATGTAGTATCATAAGAGTTATTGATAGATTTCCAATTATCATCCCCTTTATAAATTTCATTATATCTTTCTTTAAACATTTCTGAATTTAAACAATTACTAAGAGTTTCATTAATTTCTTTGTTAGAAGGCCATAAATCTTTTAAAAATATATCTTCTCCTTTTTTAGATTTACCTAAACTTTCAGTTGTTAGGTTAATATTAATATTGCCTGCAATAGCATATGCAACAACAAGAGGTGGTGAAGCGAGAAAGTTTGCTTTTACTTCTTGATGAACTCTACCCTCAAAGTTTCTGTTTCCGGATAAAACTGAACAAACAGTCAAATTTTTATATTTAATTTCATCTGACACCCATTTATCTAGTGGACCAGAATTACCAATACATGTTGTACAACCATAACCAACAGTATTGAATCCAAGCTTATCTAGATATTTTGTTAACCCAGCTTTATCAAGATAATCACTTACAACCTGACTACCAGGTGCTAAACTAGTTTTTACCCAAGGTTTTACTTCTAAACCTAAATCAATTGCTTTTCTTGCAACCAATCCAGCAGCTATCATCACATTTGGGTTCGAAGTATTAGTACAACTAGTTATTGCTGCAATTACTATATCGCCTGAGTTCAGTTTATTTTCTTTTTTGTAAAGTGCATTATCCATTTTACTAAATTCTTCTGGTACTTTTCTTAATAGAATTTTATCTTGAGGTCTCTTTGGCCCAGCCAGAGAAGGTTCTATTTTATTTAAATTGAATAATATTTTATCAGCGTATGATGGGTTATAATTTTCATTTACCCACAAAGTTTGTTTTTTAGAATACTCTTTAACAATATTTAAATGTTCTTCGTCTTTTCCAGTTAATTTTAGATAATTAATTGTTTCTTCGTCTGTTGGAAAAAAACCACAAGTTGCTCCATATTCAGGAGCCATATTAGAAATTGTTGCCCTATCGGCTAAAGACAGAGATTTTAAACCATCTCCATAAAATTCTACAAACTTTCCAACAACTCCCTTTTTTCTTAGTAATTCAGTTATAGATAAAACCAAATCTGTTGCTGTTATTCCTTCACTTAATGATCCTTTAAGCTCAAAACCAACTACATCAGGAATGTTCATTGAAATTGCTTGGCCTAGCATAGCTGCTTCAGCTTCAATTCCTCCTACACCCCAACCTAAAACAGAAAGCGCATTAACCATTGTTGTGTGACTATCTGTGCCTACAACTGAATCTGGAAATAAATATCTATCATTATTAACTTCCTTTAACCATATTGTCTTGGCAATATTCTCTAAATTTACTTGGTGGCAAATACCGGCACCGGGAGGTACCAAATAAAAGTTATCAAATGAACTCTGACCCCATTTTAGAAATTCATATCTTTCTCTATTTCTATCAAACTCTTTCTTAACATTTTCTTTCAGCGCGTTTTTATTTTTATATTTATCAACCATAACAGAATGATCAATAACTAGATCAACTCTAGAAATAGGATTAATTTTTTTTGGCTCAATACCTCTAGATTTCAATGCATTGCGCATAGCTGCTAGATCAGCAACGGCAGGTACACCGGTAAAATCTTGCATT
>CABXWB010000002.1 GCA_902515745.1 uncultured Alphaproteobacteria bacterium
CATTATATATATTTTCAAAATTAATATTATTTTTTAAAGTGATTGAACCATCTGGGTTAAGATTATGAAATATTCCTTGTTTTACATTTTGTTCATCAATTTTTAAATTGATATTGCTTCCTAAATACAATAATCTACTTTTATATTCAGTCATAATTTGATCGTGATTATTTAGCAGTTGTTTAACATTGTTAAAATACTCTTCCATAATTTCATATACAAAATAAAAATTGTTAATTTCTTTATTATACTTATTAATATTAGTTGTTGGATAATTTTCAATTTTTGGAGAAGATACTATATTAACTCCAAAACCAGTATTTATATATTTATCACTATTGATATTAAATATTTCAGAAATTATTCCAGAAATTTTTTCTTGATTAATTAAAATGTCATTTGGCCATTTAATTTGTGTTTTAACATTACAAATATTTTCAATCACAGAACAGATCATATTAGTAATAAAAGCATTATTTAAAAAATGATTTTTTATCGGCAATATATTTTTAGATAAAATTGAAATATAGACATTATTTTTTGGACTTTCCCAAGTTGTTCCACGTCTTCCAAATCCCTTTTTTTGTTCATTTGCCATCAAACATATATTTCTATTATAAAAAAGTTTTTTAACCTCTGACATTGTAGAATCTACAGTTTCAATAAAATGAAAATCAAAATTGTTTTTATCTAATAGATTTTTAATTTTATCTAATGACATTAATCAAATGGTCAAACTTGCTGATATATTAATCAATAAAGATGGGTAAAATATAAAACAAATAATTAAAAATAAACTTAAGGATAAAATAATTTTTGATTGAAAAGAAATTTGAAAATTAATTATTCCTTCACTTTTACTTTCATCAAAATACATTATCTTAATAATTCTTAAATAATAAAAAGCAGAAATTACACTAGCTAGGACACCAAGAACTGAAAGTACATATAATTCTTGTTCAATTGCAGCAACGAAAACATAAAACTTTCCAAAAAATCCTATAAATGGTGGGATGCCAGCCATGGATAGCATTATTATTGAAATTGAAAGACTAACGATTGGATTACTTTTACTTAACCCTTTTAAATCACTTATATTAATTAAATATTCATTTTTAACTTTTAACGAAAGTAAAATAGCAAAAATAGCAACATTCATTATCATGTATGAAAACATATAAATTGATGCTGCTTTAATTCCATCATCATTTGCGGCAACTAAAGCGATTAAGATATAACCTATATGTCCGATAGAACTATAAGCTAATAATCTTTTAATATTTGACTGTGCTATAGCAGCTATAGCTCCAAGAAACATTGAGGCTATTGATAAAAATAAAATTATTTGACTCCATTCTAAGTAAAAATTTTCAAATGGAACTAAGCAAAAACGATAAATTAAAGCTACTGCAGCAATCTTAGGGACAATAGCAAAAAAACCTGTAATAGAGTTTGGAGCTCCTTCATAAACATCGGGAGTCCACATATGGAAAGGTACGGCTGAAACCTTAAAAGCCAAGCCTACCATCACAAATACAAGGCCAAATATTAGACCTAAATTTAAATTATCATATTTTGATAAATAGAAACTTATATCATCAAAATTCATTGAACCAGTAAATCCATAAATTAAGGAGAAACCATACAAAAGTATACCAGAGGATAATGCTCCTAAAATAAAGTATTTTACTCCTGACTCTGCTGATGTGATTGAATCTCTTTTTATTGCTGCCGCAACATAAAGAGATAAACTTTGTAGTTCTATTGCTAGATACATGGACATAAGATTATTTGAAGCAATCATTAACATCATCCCAAGTGTTGAAAATAAAAATAAAATAGGAATTTCAAAATTTTTTAGCTTAATGCCTAAAAAATAATCTTTAGAAATTATGATACTAGCTATAGATCCTAATAAAGCTAAAATTTTAAAAAAATTTATAAAAGAAGAGTGGCTAAATAAACTTTTATAATTTGCAAAATTTGATTCACTATCATAGTAAACAAGCAAAATGGTTAATAATAAAACGAAAACTGCTAGATTGGAAGTTTGCCTAAAGGCATTCTTTTTTAAAAAAAGGCCAAAAAGTAAGCAGACAAAAGAAGAGCATGCTAAAAAAATTTCAGGTATAAAAAAAATATTGTAAATATTATTTAGCATTGGCTATTTCATAGTTTGTTATAATTAGTTCAAGTGATAATCTCATAGGATCTAGAAATAGATTTGGAAATATACCTAGTAAAATTACTGAAATTGCTAAAGGAATTAATATGATTTTCTCTCTTGTGTTTATATCTAAAATATCGGCAAGTTTATTATTAGTTATGGTGCCAAAAATAATTCTTTTATAAAGGTATAGCATGTAAACAGCGGATAATATTATTCCAAAAGCTGCGCCAATAACAACATAACTTGAAAATTTAAATGCACCAACAATAACTAAAAATTCTCCAATAAAACCACTAGTCCCAGGTAATCCAACTGATCCCAGCATAAAAATCATGAATACTGTTGCATAAAGTGGCATTCTTTGAACTAACCCTCCGTAAAATTCAATTTCTCTAGTATGCATTCGATCATAAATAACACCAACGCATAAAAATAAAGCTGCTGAAACTAGTCCATGACTAATCATTTGCATCATTGCTCCTTCTAAACCTTGTTGATTCACTAAGAAAATTCCAATTGTTACAATTCCCATATGAGCAACAGATGAATATGCAATTAGTTTTTTAATATCAGTTTGTGCTAGCGCTACTAAGGAAGTGTATACTATGGCAACTATACTTAATGTCATAATTAAAGGAATAAAAAACTCTGTTGCTTCTGGAAGCATACCTAAAGAGAAACGGATAAAACCATATCCACCCATTTTTAAAAGTACTCCGGCTAAAATAACAGATCCAGCCGTTGGAGCTTCAACATGGGCATCGGGTAACCATGTATGAAACGGCCACATAGGAATTTTAACTGCAAAGGAAGCAAAGAAGGCAAGCCATAGAAACAATTGAGTATTATAGGAAAAATAATTACCTTGTAAGAACTCAATGCTCATTGAACTTGTATTTCTATACATCACAATAATAGCAATCAACATGAGTACTGAACCCAAAAGAGTGTAGAGAAAGAATTTAAAAGAAGCATAGATTCTTCTATTGCCTCCCCATATACCTATGATTAGATACATTGGTATTAATACTGCTTCAAAAAAAATATAAAATAAAAGTATGTCTATAGAAGCAAACATTCCAATCATTACAGTCTCTAAAAATAAAAAAGAAAGCATGTATTCCTTGACTCTTTTTTTAATATTATTCCAACTAGCTAAAATACAAAGTGGGGTCAAAAATGTACTGAGTAAAATCATAAAAAGAGAAATACCGTCAACTCCAACATGGTAGAAGAAATTAAAATCATCAAACCATCTAAATTTTTCTTCATACTGATAAGACGGATTGGAATAATCAAATTGTAGCCAGAGTATTAAACTTAAAATAAATGTTCCTAACGTTGCTAGTAAAGCAGCCCATTTAATATTAATTGATGTTAATTCATCTTCTTTAATAAAAAGAATAATTAAAGCACCAATTAAAGGTAAAAAAATTATTACTGATACTAACGGCCAGTCAATCATTTAGTAATATAAAAACCATGTTAAAATTATTACTAAGCCACCAAGCATAGCAAAAGCATAATGAAACAAATACCCTGATTGAAATAAACTTACATAAGATGAAGATTTCGAAATAATCCAGGAGACCCCATTTGGTCCTAAACCATCAATAGTTTTTTCATCCCCTCTTTTCCAGAAAAAGTTTGCTAATTTGAAAAAAGTTAAAACAAATACTTTATGATATAGCTCATCCACATACCATTTATTTTTAGAAAGAGAATATAAAGGATCTAAGTTATAGGAAAGATTTTTTGCTCTGTTTAAATTATTTGAATATATCAACACACAGACAAGAATTCCAACTGCAACAGCAGACTTTGATATTAATGATTGCGTAAGAGGAAGATATTTATGAGAACTTTCTGTTAATAATATAGCATTATCCCAAAATTCTTTTTTATAATATCCAATAAAATAATCAGCAAAGAATATTCCAGAAAAAATAGAACCAATTGCAAGAATAAATAATGGAGCTGTCATTACTAAAGGTGATTCATGGGCGTGATCATATGTTTTATTATTTGATCTATTTTCACCATGAAATGTTAGGAATAATAATCTCCATGAATAAAAAGCAGTAAGTAAAGCAGTTAAAATACCTACTAAATATGCAAAGTATGCTATTCCATTTGAAGCATAGAAAGCATTTTCTAAAATACTTTCTTTTGAATAGTAACCAGATAGATATGGGAAACCAATAATTGCAAGAGACCCAATCCACATCATTGTAGCAGTAAAAGGTATTTTTTTAAAAAGTCCCCCCATTTTTCTCATATCCTGTTCATGATGCATTGCGTGAATTACAGAACCTGCAGAGAGAAATAGAAGAGCTTTAAAAAAAGCATGAGTTGTTAAGTGAAATATTGATGCATTATAAGCGCCAACACCTGCTGCAAAAAACATATATCCTAATTGACTACATGTTGAATATGCAATGACTCGTTTAATATCATTTTGCGTTAAGGCTATAGAGGCAGCAAAAATAGCTGTGGCTGCACCAATAAAAGTAATGAATAAATTGGTAAATGTCGCAAACTCATAAAGAGGACTCATTCTTGCAACTAAAAATACACCAGCAGTTACCATTGTTGCAGCATGTATTAGTGCAGATACAGGAGTAGGCCCCTCCATGGCATCTGGCAACCAGGTGTGTAAACCTAATTGGGCAGATTTACCCATTGCACCTATGAATAAAAGAAAGCATAAAAAATCTAAGGTTGGAAAACTGAATGAAAGGAATTGAATTTGATGCTCACTAAATTGATCAACTTGTGAAAATATACTGTCGAAACTTACCGTGCCAAAAATATAAAAAATTCCAGCAATTCCAATTGCGTATCCAAAATCTCCAACTCTGTTTACAACAAATGCTTTTATAGCAGCTTTATTTGCTGAATCTTTATGATGCCAAAAACCAATTAATAAATATGAGGCTAGCCCAACACCTTCCCAACCAAAAAACATTTGCAGCAGGTTATTACTTGATACAAGAACAAGCATAAAAAAAGTAAATAAGCTTAGATAACCCATAAATCTTATTTTTGATGGATCTTCTTCCATATAGCCTATTGAATATAAATGAACACAAGCAGAAACAGTTGTAACCACAATGAACATCACAGCAGTTAAAGAGTCTAATCTAATTGACCAATCAACAAAAAAGTTTCCAGAAGTGATCCAGTTAAGAATAAAGATTATTTCAGTTTCCTTATTATTAATAAACTGAATGAATATTATCCAAGAAAATAAAGTACAAAGAAAAAGGATTGAAGTTGTTGATATTTGATAAACCTTATAGTTAAACTGTTTACCGAGTAAAAAACAAAAAAGAAAACCAAGTAGAGGTAAAAATATAATTGAGGTTGCCATCTACTATCCCTTAAGCTGATTAATTTTATTTACTTCTATTGATCCTAAATTTCTAAAAAATACTACAAGTATGGCGAGTCCAATTGCTGCTTCAGCGGCTGCAACAGTAAGTGTAAGCATTGCAAAGATTTGCCCTGAAATATCATTGATATACGCTGAGAAAGCAATAAAATTAATATTTACTGACAACAAGATGAGTTCTATAGACATTAAAATTATAATTAAATTTTTCTTATTTAAAAATATTCCTAAAACACCTAAGGTAAAAATAATTGCACCTAGAAAAAGATAGTGCTCAAGAGTAATCATTAATTAAATTCCTTCGCCTATTTTTACTTTTTTCTTTTCTATAGCTGTTGATGCATCCACTGTATTTTGAGAATCTATATTTTGCCTTTTAACACCACCCTTATCTCTTAATGTGAGAGTAATAGAGCCAATCATTGCGACTAATAAAATTATCCCACATATTTGAAATAAATAAAAATATTTAGTGTAGAGTATTTGCCCAATCATTTTTGTATTCTCCACTTCATTAGCTATAGGTTGTAGTGGTGTTTGATTGTTGTAAATATTAGACGATCTATCTGTTAAAAAAAGTATTCCAAGTTCAATTACTAAAACTATCCCTAATAATGCTCCAAAAGGTAAATATTGCAAAAAACCTTCTCTCAACTTTACAAAATTTATATCCAGCATCATTACAACAAATAGAAAAAGGACGGCAACAGCTCCAACATATACAACGACAAGGATCATTGCCAAAAATTCAGCACCTAATAAAACAAATAGTCCTGATGCGTTAACAAAGCTTAAAATTAAGAACAAAACTGAATGAACTGGATTCTTTGCACTTATAACCATTAGAGAAGAAAGAACTGCAACAGATGAAAAAAGATAAAATGTTAATGAATAAAGAACCATTCTTATCTATATTTTCTATCGAGATGAATATTTTGAGCAATTTCTTGCTCCCATCTATCTCCATTTTCTAAAAGTTTATCTTTATTATAAATTAATTCTTCTCTCGTTTCAGTGGCAAATTCAAAATTTGGTCCTTCGACTATTGCATCAACTGGGCAAGATTCTTGACATAAACCACAGTAAATACATTTAGTCATATCTATATCATATCTTGTTGTTCTTCTGCTTCCATCCTCTCTTGGCTCAGCTTCAATTGTAATTGCCTGAGCAGGACATACTGCTTCACAAAGCTTACATGCAATACACCTCTCTTCTCCACTTGGATACCTTCTTAATGCATGCTCACCTCTAAAACGAGGACTTAATGGACCTTTTTCATGAGGATAATTTATTGTAACTTTAGATTTAAATATGTATTTGAAAGTTAAAAATAAACCCTGAATTAATTCAAATAAAGTAAAAGATTTAATTAATTTATACATATTAATTTGGAAGCATATCAAAATATACTAAAAAACCAGAAGTTGCCACAACCCAAAACAACGAAAAAGGTAGAAAAACTTTCCATCCAAGTCTCATTAACTGATCATATCTATATCTTGGGAAAGTTCCTCTAACCCAGATAAATAAAAACAATATAAATATAACTTTAACAGTAAACCAGATTACTCCAGGAACAACATTTAGTGGATATACATCAAATGGAGGTAGCCATCCGCCTAAAAATAGAATGACAGTCATAGAAGACATTAAAATCATACTCGCGTATTCACCTAAAAAAAATAATACAAATGATGCAGATGAATATTCAGTAAAAAATCCTGCAACAAGTGTTGATTCATCTTCAGGAAGATCAAAAGGCAATCTATTTGTTTCAGCTAACGCAGAAATAAAAAAAATAATGAACATTGGTAATAATGGGATTGCAAACCATACAGTCTGCTGAGCTAAAACTATCTTTGATAAATTTAAAGAACCTACACATAATAATACTGTAATTATTACAAATCCAATAGATACTTCATATGAAACCATTTGAGCAGCTGATCTTAATGCTCCTAGAAAAGGATATTGAGAGTTACTAGCCCAACCAGCCATTATTATTCCATATACTCCGAGAGATGATACTGCAAACAGATACATGATACCTACGTTAATATCAGAGACTACCCATCCTGGAGCAAAAGGTATTACTGCCCAACCTGCTAAGCTAAGTACCATTGTTATTATGGGTGCTAAAATAAAAACAATTTTATTAGATCCACTAGGTATAATATTTTCTTTAGTAATAAGTTTTAATGCATCAGCAAAGCTTTGTAATATACCAAAAGGTCCTACTATATTTGGACCTCTTCTTAATTGAATTAGGGCTAAAACTTTTCTTTCAGCATAAACTAAAAAGGCTACAGATATTAAAACTGGCACAACAACAGCAAGTATTTGAGCAACGATTATTAACCCTGTAATTAATATATCATAAGTCATGTAATTATTATGCTGCCTTATTTAAAATATCTTTAGTACATTTTGCCATTGTTTCAGAAGATCTAGAAATAGAGTCATTCATATAAAAATTTTCAATGTTATATTTAATTTTAGTATTCTCAATTTTATTATTTTTAGCAAAAGTTATTTCTTCATTAGAATTAACTTCATTTAAGTGAGCAAATTGACCATAGGTACTTGTAAGTTCATTACGAAGTTCCCCAAGATTATTAAAATTTAAATTTTTTTCAAATAAGTCGCTTAAAACTCTAAAAATTTTCCACTCCTCTTTTGCTTCACCCATTGGATTATGACACTTAGTTGTTTGAATAACTCTACCTTCTATATTCATATAAGTAGAACTTTTCTCAGTATATGCAGGGGTTGGTAAAATTACATCAGCTATAGATGCTGACACATCTCCATGATGACCAAGATAAACAACAAAAGCGTTTTCAAATGTTGAAAAATTTATCTCATCTAACCCCATTAAGAAAACTACAGGTTTTGTTTTATCGATATGTTTTTTTAATTGTTTATTGTAATCATTATCAAATTTTTTATTATAAAATTTCAAATCTAATGCCCCTACTCTAGAAATATCTTGGTTAAGAATATTTAATGGATTTATATTTTTATTTTTTTGAATTTTTTTCGCAATTAATCCTGCAGTTTCTAATACTTTTTTTCCATGACCATTATTAATTGCTGAAGTACCTAATATTATAAGTGGGTTTTTTGCAGATTTTAAAACTTTATTAAAATCAGATTTATTATTAGATAATTTGTTAAGGTAATTTAAAGAATCAGATAGATGATGATAATCGTAAGTAAGATCTAATTTAGGGCCTATAAGACCAATTTTGCAGTTATTCTCAATATATGCCTTTCTAATTCTAGCGTTTAGTACAGCCGCTTCCCATCTAGGATTGGACCCAATTAAAAGAATAGCATCAGCCTTTTCAATTTCTTGAATTGTTGAATTAAATTTATAACTTGAAGATGAATTATCGATAATTTGTGTATTATCAAATCTGCAATCATAGTTTTTTGATTTTAGTGAATTGCTAAATTTTTGTGCAGAATATAAAGTTTCAATATCGGTAAACTTACCCGATAGGAATACAGTATTTTCTTTACCTCTTTTTGTGATTTCTTTTTTTATTAACTCAAATGCATCATCCCATGAAGATTTTTCGAGTTTTTTATTTGATTTAGAATATGCACTATCCAATCTTTGACTGGAGAGTCCATCAACTGCAAATCTAGATTTATCACTTATCCATTCTTCATTAGTTTCTTCATTTATTCTAGGAAGAGCTCTTAAAACTTTTTTTCCTCTTGTATCAATTCTTATACTTGAACCTACACCATCAAACACATCAAATGTTTCTGTCTTAGTTAATTCCCATGGTCTAGATTTAAACGCATATGGTTTACTTGTTAAAGCACCTACAGGACATAAATCAATTACATTTCCAGATAATTCTGACTCAATAGTTTTTTCTAAGTACGTCGTAATCTCAGCATTTTCACCTCTGCCAAGCAACCCTATATCATCAACTCCCGCGACTTCTGTAGAAAACCTTACGCATCTTGTACAATGTATACATCTTGTCATAATTGTTTTGACAAGTGGTCCCATATTTTTATTTTGAACTGCTCTTTTATTTTCTTCATATCTAGTTTTATCAAAACCATAATACATCGCTTGATCTTGAAGATCACATTCTCCCCCTTGATCACAAATAGGGCAATCCAATGGATGATTAATAAGAAGAAACTCCATTACACCTTTTCGAGCTTTTTTGACTGTAGCTGTATTTGTTTTTATAACCATTCCGTCTGCAGCTGGCATGGCACATGATGCAATAGGTTTTGGAGCTTTTTCCATTTCTACTAAACACATTCTACAGTTTCCTGCTATTGAGAGTTTTTCGTGATAACAAAATCTTGGAATTTCAGTTCCTGCTTGTTCACAAGCTTGCATTACGGTCATGCCGCTTTCAAATTCGTATTCTTTGTTATCAATTGTTATCTTTGGCACTAAGCTACTCGTCTGTTTCTTTCTTGAATTCTTTTTTCAATTTCAGGTCTAAAGTGTCTAAACAAACCTTGAATAGGCCAAGCGGCAGCATCGCCTAGGGCGCAAATAGTATGACCTTCAATTTGCTTAGTCACATCTAAAAGTTTATCAATATCTTGATGTTCAACATTTCCATGAATCATTTTTTCCATCATTCTGTACATCCATCCAGTACCTTCTCTGCAAGGTGTACATTGACCACAACTTTCATGCTTATAAAAATGTGATAATCTGGCTATTGCCTCAACGATGTCTGTTGATTTATTCATTACAATAACAGCCGCAGTTCCTAATCCACTTTGAACTTCTTTTAGACTATCAAAATCCATTTTAACCGTATCACAAATAGACTTAGGTAATAAAGGCACACTTGCGCCCCCAGGAATTACAGCTAACAAATTTTCCCAACCACCAATTACCCCACCTGCATGTTTTTCAATGAGATCTTTCAGTGGTATACCCATTTCTTCTTCTACATTACATGGGTTATTTACGTGTCCAGAGATACTAAAAATTTTTGTACCTGTATTATTTGTACTACCTAAATTAGCAAACCATTTAGAACCACGTCTTAAAATAGTTGGTGAGACAGCAATTGTTTCAACGTTTGTAACAGTTGTAGGACATCCATATAAACCAGCACCAGCTGGAAACGGAGGTTTTAATCGGGGCTGACCTTTTTTACCCTCTAAACTTTCAAGTAAAGCAGTTTCTTCACCACAAATATATGCTCCAGCTCCTCTATGAAGATAAATATCAAAATCCCACCCAGTACCACAGGCATTTTTACCAATTAAATTATTTGCGTAAGCTTCATCTATTGCTTTTTGTAAATTAGAAGATTCAGAATAATATTCACCCCTTATGTAGATATAGCAAGTATGTGCATGCATTGCAAAAGCCGCAACTAAACAACCTTCTAAAAGAAGATGTGGGTCGTTTCTCATAATCTCTCGATCCTTGCAAGTGCCTGGTTCTGACTCATCTGCATTAACAACTAGATAGTGATCTTTTCCAGAGTCTTTAGGCATAAATGACCACTTTAGTCCCGCAGGGAAACCTGCTCCTCCCCTTCCTCTTAATTGACTATTTTTAATTTCCTCAACAATTTTTTCACTACCCATTGTTATAAGATCTTTAGTATTTGACCAAATACCTCTTTTTTTAGCACCTTCTAATTTCCAGTCTTGAAAACCGTATAAATTTTTAAAAATTTTATCTTTTTCTTTAAGCATCAAATTTTCTTTCAGGTTGTGATGATTTTCTACCAATTTGTGAGCCTACGTTTATTGATTTATTATCTTTTAAATCTTGAAGTATTTTTTTAAAACTCTCTTCATCTAAATCTTCATAATAATCATCATTGATCTGAACCATAGGAGCATTGCAACATGCACCTAAGCATTCAACTTCAACAACCGTAAATATTTTATCCTCACTCGTCTCGCCAATATTTGTTTCACAAACTTCTTGTGCAACTTTAGAAAGTGTATCACTCCCTCTTAACCAGCAAGGTGTTGTTCTACAAATTTGGACAAAATTTTTACCAATAGGTTCTAAATTAAACATCGAATAAAAAGTGGCAACTTCCAAAACTCTTATATAAGACATACTTAGAGTTTCAGCTACTTTTTCCATTGAGTTTTTACTTAGCCATCCATTATTTTGTCTCTGTGCTAAATCAAGTAAAGGGATAACCGCGCTTTGGATACGGTTTGATGGATATTTTTTTATTATTTCAGAAATTTTTTTAAAATTTTCTGATGACCATTCAAAATTATCATTAATTTTTTTATATACTTTATTATTTGTACCAGGATGATGCATTATCTATCTATCTCTCCAAAAACAATATCTAAGCTACCTAGTATAGCGGCAATGTCAGCCATTAAGTGGCCTTTAGATAAATGATCCAATGTTTGAAGGTGTGCAAAACCTGGTGCTCTTATTTTACATCTATATGGTTTACTAGATCCGTCAGAAACCAGGTAAACACCAAATTCACCTTTAGGAGCTTCTACTGCACTATAAACTTGACCAGCTGGAACACGATAACCTTCAGTGAAAAGTTTAAAATGATGAATTAAAGCTTCCATTGATTTTTTCATTTGATTTCTTTTAGGAGGCGTAATTTTATTATCCTCAATTGATATTGGACCTGGTTTGATTTTATTTAAACATTGGTTAATAATACTAATGCTCTGTCTCATTTCCTCAATACGCACCAAATATCGATCAAAACAATCACCTTTTTTTCCAACAGGAACTTCAAAATCAACTTGATCATAAGCGTCATAAGGTTGAGATCTTCTTAAATCCCATGCTACGCCTGTACTTCTTAGTACAGGACCCGAACACCCCCATTCAATTGCTTCTGACTTTGAAATTATTCCTATATCAACTGATCTTTGTCTCAATATTCTGTTATTAGTCAGCAAGCTTTCAAGATCATCAATAAATTTTGGGAGAGTTTTAAAATGTTCAAATAATTTTTCTTCCATTCCTTCTGGCATATCCTGATGAACGCCGCCAGGTCTAAAATAGGCTGCGTGGAATCTTGCTCCAGATACGGCTTCATGAAATTCTAAAAGCTTTTCCCTTTCTTCAAAACACCATAAAAATGGTGTCACTGCACCAATGTCAGCAGCATAGGCAGGTATATTTAATAAATGATTAAGTATTCTAGTAATTTCAGCAAAAATAACACGAATATATTGAGCTCTTTTAGGCACATTAATACCTAGTAGATTTTCAGTTGCTAATGCAAAAGCATGTTCTTGACACATTGGCGAAACATAATCAAGTCTATCAAAATAAGGAACTGCCTGAAGGTAAGTTTTGTATTCAATTAATTTCTCTGTTCCCCTATGCAACAATCCAATATGTGGTTCCGCTCTTTGAACTACTTCACCTTCCAGTTCAACTACTAAACGTAAAACACCATGCGCAGCTGGATGTTGTGGACCAAAGTTAATTGTAGTTGTATTAAGCTCAACTTCTTTCATTTAATTTTCACCAGTAGATTTCTCATCACCAAAAAGATTGTTTTCCATTCCTTCCCAAGGAGATTCACTATCGAAATTTCTAAATTCTTGAGTTAACTTAACAGGCTCATATATTACTTTTTTTTCAAGGTCATCATAGCGAACTTCTGTGTGTCCTGTTAAAGGAAAATCTTTGCGCAATGGATAACCTTCAAAATTATAATCGGTCATTATCCTTCTTAAATCAGGATGATTAATGAATTCAATTCCAAATAAATCATAACATTCTCTCTCATACCAATCCGCAGATTTGTGAATATTTGTTATTGATTGTATGTTTTCATTTTCTTTAATAAAAGTTTTAAGAATAATTTTTTTATTTTTAGTTAAACTTTGCAAAATATAAATCATATCAAATCTAAATTCTCTTGAAGGATAGTCAACTGCTGTAATATCTAATAATTGATTAAAATTAAGCTCAGTGTTATCTTTTAATTCGTCAAAAATTTTAATAATATTATTTTTTTCAAATTCTATTTCTAACAAATTATTATTCTCTAAAAGATTATTTATACCATCTATTTTAGTAAGAATTTTAATCATACAAAATTATCTTTTAAATTTATTTTCTCTTCTAATTTTTTTCTGTAATTGCAATATGCCGTAAACTAATGCTTCTGCTGTTGGGGGACATCCTGGTACGTAAACATCAACGGGAACTATCCTATCACACCCTCTAACTACAGAATATGAATAATGATAATATCCGCCACCATTTGCACATGAGCCCATTGATATTACCCACCGAGGTTCTGGCATTTGATCGTAAACTTTTCTTAAAGCTGGTGCCATTTTATTTGTTAGTGTGCCCGCAACAATCATTACATCAGATTGTCTAGGACTACCTCTTGGAATGACTCCATAACGGTCTAAATCATATCTTGCCATATAAGAATGTATCATTTCTACTCCACAACATGCCAATCCAAAAGTCATTGGCCATAAGGAACCAGTTCTAGCCCATGTGAGAATTTTATCGTAGCTAGCAACTAAAAAGCCTTTTGAAGATAATTCTGTATTTAGAGTATCATCTACAATTTTTTTTGACTCATCTACTCCCATTCTAAAGCTCCTTTTTTCCATTCATAAATGAACCCAATAGTTAAAACAGTTAGGAATATCATCATTGACCAAAAACCAAACAACCCAATATTACCTAGTGTTATTGCCCATGGAAACAAGAAAGCTACTTCTAAATCGAAGATAATAAATAAGATTGCTACTAAATAAAATCTTACATCAAATCGTCCGCGAGCATCATCAAAAGCTTCAAACCCACATTCATAAGCTGATAATTTTTCTTGATCTGGTTGAGAATCCCCTACTACAAAAGATAACAATGTCATTCCAACAGCTAATGCCAACGCAATAAATATAAATATTAAAATGGGTAAATATTCAAACAGGAACTCTGACACTATAATCTCACAATTAAATTAGTAATGTATTTAACGATTTATTCAACAATAACAATGTGTCTCGTTGCGACTTTAGTACACAAAAAAACACTGGGAAGGTGGCGCGAGAGACGGGATTCGAACCCGCGGCCTCTGCCGTGACAGGGCAGCGTTCTAACCAGCTGAACTACTCCCGCGCATGGTGGGTGTTGAGAGACTTGAACTCCCGACCCTCTCGGTGTAAACGAGATGCTCTACCAACTGAGCTAAACACCCAAATAAAAACGGCTGTTAAATTTATTTAACAGCCGGTGCAAGAAAAAAAGATAATTAATTGTTTACTGAATCTTTTAGAGCTTTTCCTACAGTAAACTTTGGTCTTTTAGATGCTGGTATTTGAATAGATTCACCTGTTCTTGGGTTTCTACCAGTAGTTGCTTTTCTATGGCTTACACTAAAGTTACCAAATCCTACTATACTAACCTTTTCATCTCTTTTTAAAGCATTAGTTATTGCATCTAGAAAGCTTTCAATTGCTCTAGTTGCGTCAGATTTAGATAATCCTGCGGAAGATGCTACAGATGCGATAAGATCATTTTTGTTCACTTTAAATCTCCTTTATTAAATTTTAACAATAATTGTCTGTTTTCCAAACAAGTCAATATTATTATTAAAATTTTCCCAGAAATAAGGGAATTTATCTTTAAAATGGCTTAATAACTACATTATTTATTATAAAATATTAGTGGGTACTAGTGGTATTTTGGTTATTTTTTAATTGAGATTCGGTTAAATTTAATGGAATTACTGATTTTGTTAAAGTATGTTCAAGAATTGAGAATGCATCAGATACTGGAATTATCTTAATACCCTTAATAACTTCTTTATCAAATTCAGATACTTCTCTAAAATTATCCTGAGGTATAAGTACTTTTTTAATACCAGCCCTACTTGCGGCATATATTTTTTCTTTTAAACCTCCAATTGGAAGAACTCGGCCCCTAAGGGTTATTTCACCAGTCATCGCAACATCTCTTCTTATTTTATTGTTTGTTAATGATGATACTAATGAGTTAAAAATAGCGATACCAGCGCTTGGACCATCTTTTGGTGTAGCTCCTTCAGGAACATGAATATGAATATCATAATTTTCAAAATCTTTAGGATTTATCCCAAGACTTAAAGATTTTGATTTTACATAAGAAGTAGCTGCTTGAATTGACTCTCTCATAACTTCACCTAATTTACCCGTAATTGTAAGTTTTCCTTTGCCTATAGATAAAATAACTTCAACTGATAAAATTTCTCCACCTACTTCTGTCCAAGCCAAGCCGTTAGTAACACCTACCAAATTCTTTTTTTCAATTTCACTTGATCTGAATTTTGGAATACCGAGAAGATTTTGTAAAGATTTATCATCTAATTTAATTTTTTTGATCTTAGTAGTTTCTAATTTTTTTACAGTCTTTCTACAAACTTTAGAAATTTCTTTTTCAAGGTTTCTTACTCCAGCCTCTCTAGTATAATTTCTAATAATAGAATTTAAAACTTTAGAATTGAATGAGATTTCAGTTCTTTTTATTCCATGATTTTTGATTTGTTTTGGAACTAAATATCTTTTTGCAATTTGGTTTTTTTCTTTTTCAGTATATCCAGGTATTCTTATAATTTCCATTCTATCGAGAAGAGCTGGAGGTATATTAAGAGTATTGGCAGTGCATACGAACATAACGTCAGAAAGATCATAATCTAGTTCAAGATAATGATCATTGAACTTACTATTTTGCTCAGGGTCAAGAACTTCTAAAAGTGCGGAAGATGGATCACCCCTCCAATCAGAGCCAAGCTTGTCAATTTCATCAAGCAGTATGAGTGGGTTAGAAGACCTAGATTTTTTCATTGCTTGAATAAATCTACCTGGCATTGAACCAATATATGTTTTCCTATGACCCCTTATTTCAGCTTCATCCCTTACACCTCCAAGTGACATTCTAACAAAACTTCTTCCTGTTGAATTTGCTATGGATTTACCAAGTGAGGTCTTTCCAACACCAGGTGGTCCAACCAAACACAATATGGGACCTTTAAGTTTATTAGTTCTTTTTTGAACTGCTAAATATTCAAGAATTCTATCTTTAACTTTTTCTAATCCATAGTGATCGCTCTCTAATATTGATGATGCTTTATTGATATCTTGTGAAATTTGATCAGGATTATTCCAAGGTATTGACATTACCCAATCTAGATAATTTCTTATTACAGTAGCTTCAGCTGACATCGGGCTCATATTTTTTAATTTTTTAATTTCAGCTGAGCATTTATCCTTAGCTTCTTTTGATAAGTTGTATTGGTTTAATTTTTTTTCTAGCTCAGCAATTTCATCTAAATCATCATTTTCACCTAATTCCTTTTGGATAGCTTTCATTTGTTCATTTAAATAATATTCTTTCTGAGTTTTCTCCATTTGTCTTTTTACTCGACCTTTTATTTTTTTCTCAACTTGAAAAGAGTCGATTTCAGATACTAAATAACCATAAACTTTATTAAGCCTATCTTCTGTATTTATGATTTCTAAAATCTCTTGTTTTTGAGATAAAGAAATTGAAATATTAGATACTATTATATCAACAATTTTATCTGGATCATTAAATGTTTTAACATTATTAATTACATCAAGAGAAACTTTTTTATTAATTTTTTGAAACTCTACAAACTGCTCAATGATAAGTTTTTGTAAAGCTCTTATATTAGAATTTTTTTTAATTTTTGGATTAATTTCACTAATGGACGCAGTAATAAATTCTTTATTGAAATTTATTTTATTTACTTTTGCTCTTTGGATCCCTTCAACTAATACCTTAAGAGTTCCATCTGGAAGTTTTAATAACTGGATAATTTTTGCAATAGTTCCGAAAGAGTAAAGGTTTTCTTTGTTAGGATTATCAATTTTAGAATTTTTTTGAGAAAGTAAAAAAATTTTCTTATCACCTGTCATTACATGGTTAAGAGCATTTACTGATTGCTCTCTTCCGACGAATAATGGAGCAACCATATTTGGAAATACTACTATATCTCTAAGTGGAAGAACAGGGATTTGATTTTTTAGCATAATATATAGATGTCTATATATTGGTTAAATTCAAGAGTTATTAGTCATTAATTTTTGACTATTTTCTTTATTAGAATAAATTAATATAGGATCAGTTTTTTTTGCAATAACATCTTTATTTATTACTACTTTATATAAATCTTTTTGATCTGGAACTTTATACATAAGATCTATTAGTGAGTCTTCAATTATAGATCTTAATCCTCTAGCTCCAGTATTTTGAGATACTGCTAACTTTGCAATTTCATTCAAAGCATCTTCTTTAATTTCTAATTTAACTCCATCCATTTTCATAAGAGATTCGAATTGTTTTACAATAGCGTTTTTTGGCTGAGTCATTATTCTAATAAGCATATCTTCGTCTAACTCAGTCAAAGTTGTAATTACTGGAAGTCTTCCAATAAATTCAGGAATCATTCCAAATTTCAATAAATCTTGGTTCTCTAATTTTTTAAGTGATGCGCCAATAGTTTTTTTAGGTTCTAAATCTAATTTAGAATTAAAACCGATAGCAGTTCCTTTTAAGCGATAATTTATAATTTCTTCTAAACCTGAAAATGCTCCTCCGCATATGAACAGAATATTTGAAGTATCTACTTGTAGGAATTCTTGCTGAGGATGTTTTCTTCCTCCCTGTGGAGGTACACTAGCGATAGTTCCTTCCATAATTTTAAGTAAGGCTTGTTGTACACCTTCTCCAGAAACATCTCTTGTTATAGAAGGATTGTCAGTTTTTCTGCCAATTTTGTCAATTTCATCAATATAAACTATCCCTTTTTGAGCTCTTTCAACATTGTAATCTGAGGCCTGCAATAATTTAAGAATTATATTCTCAACATCTTCTCCAACGTATCCTGCTTCTGTTAAACTTGTAGCATCAGCTACTGTAAATGGGACATCTAGTATTTTTGCTAAAGTTTGAGCTAACAATGTTTTACCCGTACCAGTAGGACCAACTAAAAGTATATTTGATTTTGAGATTTCAATATTATCATTTTCTAAATTAGAAGATAATCTCTTGTAGTGGTTATAAACTGCTACTGAAAGTATTTTTTTTGAATCTTTCTGACCTATTACGTAATCATTTAAAAATTTATTTATCTCTGAAGGCTTTGGGATATCTTTTTTAATTTTAAATTTATTATTTTTATTATCTTCTTTGATAATATCCATACATAGTTCTACACATTCATCACAAACAAAAACAGTTGGGCCTGCAATTAATTTTTTAACTTCTTTTTGATTTTTGCCACAAAAAGAGCAAAATAATGAATCTTTGTCATTTTTTTTATTCATTATTTCCTACCCTTTACAACTTTATCTATAAGACCAAATTTAATGGCTTCATCTGCTGAGAAATATTTA
Source organism: uncultured Alphaproteobacteria bacterium (assembly GCA_902515745.1). Classification (GTDB taxonomy): domain Bacteria; phylum Pseudomonadota; class Alphaproteobacteria; order HIMB59; genus CACPNW01. Next base: position 18,954 of record CABXWB010000002.1, read on the forward strand.
TCTCTTTCCATTATGCTTGATATTTCTGATATTTTTTTTCCTGTATGTTTTGAATAAATTTCATTTAATTTTAACTTTGCTCTCTTTATTTCATTAGTTTGAATTTCAATATCGGTTACTTGACCTTGGTAACCTCCACTAGGTTGATGAACCATTATACGAGAATTAGGTAAAGAGAACCTCATACCTTTCTCTCCAGCTGTCAAAAGAAGAGAGCCAGCAGAAGCAGCTTGACCAATACAGATAGTCATAATTTTTGAAGAAACATATTGCATAGTATCGTAAATTGCCAAACCAGACCAAACAATACCTCCTGGTGAATTAATATAAAAAGAAATTTCTTTTTTTGGATTTTCAGACTCTAGAAATAATATTTGAGCACATATTAGACTTGCAACATTATCATCAATAGGTCCAGTAAGGAAAATTATTCTTTCTTTCAATAACCTTGAATAGATGTCATAAGATCTTTCACCCCTTGATGATTGCTCAACAACCATTGGGATAAGATTATTTGTAATATTGTCTATGGGATTTTTCATCTTTTTGTATCTTTAATATCAAATGTTTTAACTTCAAGTTTTTTATATTCATCTTCAGTTAATTTTATAACATTTGTCTTCGATTTGGAAATGATTGAATCTATTACTTTTTGCTCGATGAGAGGTGCGCGAATTGTATCCAGGGATGATGGATTTTTTTCAAAATATTCCATAATCTGCTTTTCTTGACCTGGATATTGACTACTATATTCTAAAATTCCTTTATTTATTTCCTCCTCAGTTACAACTACTTTTTCTTCTGAGGCTATATGTTGCATTAATAATCCAAGTTTGACTCTTCTTTCTGAAATTTTTTTATATCTTTTTTTAAGATCGTCATCTGTTAATAACTTATCATCCTCATCTAACCTACCTTCTTTTTTAGCTTGTTCTAAACGATTCCATATTTGATTAAAATCATCTTCTAATACTCCATCAGGTAATTCAAATTTATAATTATTATCTAAGAGATCCATCAATTCTTTTTTTTCTATTTGTTTTATTCCTTGCTCATATTGAGTTTTAATATTACTCACTAGAAACTCTCTAAGATCTTTTTCTGTTTTAAAACCATTTTTATCTAAAAACTCTTTTGTAAGTTCAAATTTAATTTTTTCTTCAATTGAAATTATTTCAAAATTAAAATTTGTTTTTTTAAATTTATCATCTTTAAGAATTTTAGATAAGTTGATTTTTAATTCAATTTTATCTCCAACTTTTACTTTTCTTTCTATCAATTCTTTATTTAAACCTGGAAGCATTCCATCATCAAAACCCAAATCAATTGGAAAATTTTTTTGAGATTTTAAATATTCTGGAAGGTTTTGTTGAGCAGATTCAAAATTAACAATAACCTTGTCAGAATTTTTAACCTGTCTTAAACTTTCAATTTTTTTAAAATTTTTTTGTGAGTCAATAAAACTCTTAAATTGATTTTCTTCTGATTTTTTATCTAATGCAATTTCATACTTATTAATTTTAAGATTTTTTAAATCTTTAAGTTTAATTTCAGGTTTTAAATCAAATTTTAAATTTATAGTTATTGGCTTATTTTTTTCATAGTTACTAAGCTCAACTTTAGGAGCTCTAAAAAGAGAAAATTTTTTTTCATCAATTAATTTTTTTGTATTTGTATCTATTACTTTTTGAATTACTTCATTTAACACATTATCTTCATATTTTTTTTTAACAATATTTAGTGGAGCTTTACCTTTTCTAAAACCAGGGATATTAACAGTAGGTAGTATTTGACTTATTTTTTTATCTACTTCATTATCGATTTCTTCATAAGGAATTTCTAATGAGTATTCCTTGTAAAGTTTTGTTGATTTTAATTCTTTTGTATTCATATTTTATCAATCCAAATGGTAGGCCGGAAAGGACTTGAACCTTCACACCTCGCGGCACTAGAACCTAAATCTAGCGTGTCTACCAATTCCACCACCGGCCCTATTTTTAAAAGCCTTTTATTTACAATAAATTAAAAAACAATAGAGAAAATTAACTAAATAAAAATTGGGGCGAACGATGGGATTCGAACCCACGGCATCAGGCACCACAAGCCTGCGCTCTAACCAACTGAGCTACGCTCGCCATAAAACATAATTAAAAGTTTAATTTTTATATTAAATCGCTATATCAAAAATATGGAAGTTTCAAAAAGAATATTTAATTTAGAAACAGAAACAGCATTCTCTATTCTTGCTAAAGCCAATGATTTAGTAGCCAAAGGTAAAGATATTATCAATTTGGGAATTGGACAACCTGATTTTCCAACACCAATTAATATTCAAGAAGCTGCTATTAAAGCAATTAAAGATGGGTATCATGGATATACTCCATCAAATGGTATACCTGAATTACGAGATGCAATTTCAGAATTAGTACTCAATAAATATAAAACAAATATCAAACCAGAAAATATTTTAATAACTCCAGGAGGTAAGCCAGTAATTTTCATTTCAGCATTATTGTTAGGAAGTGAAGACTCAGAAATAATTTTTCCCGATCCTGGTTTTCCAATTTATAGATCTATGATTAAATATAGTGGCGCAAAGGCTGTACCATTGCAACTCTCTGAAAAAGATAATTTTGAAATTAATACTCAACAATTAAAAGAATTAATTTCTGATAAAACAAGTTTGATAATAATAAATAATCCTAACAATCCAACAGGATCATATATGAATAAAAAAAAAATTACTGATCTTGTTAATTTATTAGAGCAGTACCCAAACGTATGCATTTTAAGTGATGAAATTTATAGTAATATTATTTTTAATAATGAACAAATGCCATCATTATTAGAATACGAAAGTATAAGGGATAGATTAATAGTTCTTGAGGGATGGAGCAAAACATATTGTATGACTGGATGGAGATTAGGTTGGAGTATATGGCCAGAAAATTTAATTGAACATGCTAACAAAATATGTGTGAATTATAATTCCTGCGCTACCTCAATTTCACAATATGCAGGATTAGAGGCAATAAAAGGTTCTCAGAAAGAAATAACAAAAATTGTTAATGAATTTCAAAAAAGAAAAGAATACGTTTTCAATGAATTGAATAAATTAGAAAAAATTTCTTGTTTTGAACCGGGTGGTGCTTTTTATGCTTTCCCAAATATATCAAAAACTGGATTAAGTGGAAATAAATTTGCAGAAGTAGCACTTCAAGAAAAAGGTGTTGCTTTAGTTCCAGGCTCTAGCTTTGGAGATAATGCTAATGAATTTGTTAGAATAAGTTTTGCTAATTCGATAGAAAACATTAAAGAAGCAATTAAAAGATTATCTACAATATGAAAAAAATAGAAGCAATCATTAAACCATTTAAACTTTCTCAAGTTAAAGAAGCTTTACATGAACTTGGAATATCCGGGATGACATTAGTAGATGTAAAAGGTTTTGGTAGACAAAGAGGATCAACTGGTGGAATTGATCCTAATGATGGGTATGATGATGAATTTTTAGCAAAAATGAAACTTGAAGTAATCGTCGAAGACAATCAAGTGGATAATGTTATTGAGTCAATAAAAACTAGCGCTTATTCAGGAAAAATTGGTGATGGTAAGATTTTTGTATCGAATATTGAGCAGGTAATTAGAATAAGGACTGGTGAAAAAGACAGTGATGCTGTCTAATTTTTCTTTACTTTTATATAAAACCTTGTAATTAACCAATAATCGTTCAACTCTTTTAGAGTCGGAAGTAGGCATTGTGCCGAAGGAACGCATGCAAAAGTTATAAATCGTTCAACCTATTATAATAGGTCGGAAGTAAGCCAAAAGCTGAAGGAACGCGCATCAAAAGCAGATTTCATAACTAGAGCATGATTTAACCGGGTAACGCTGGATAGCATACCCTTTTGTTGAAGTAAGGAGATAGATATGAAATTAAAAAGCTCGACTCCAAAAGATTTAATGTCTGAAATTAAAGATATGGACATTAAGATGGTTGATATGCGCTTTACTGATATACCAGGAACAACTCAACATTTTACAATACCAATTAAATTTTTAGACGAAGATATATTTTCTGATGGACTTGGTTTTGATGGATCTTCAGTAAGAGGTTTCCAAGAAATTCAAGACAGTGATATGATTGTTTTGCCAGATGCAACTACTGCATACATTGATCCATTTTTTTCAGAAAAAACTTTAGCATTGCATTGTAATATTAAAGATCCTGTAACTTTGGTTGATTATAGTCGTGACCCAAGAAATATTGCTAAAAAAGCTGAAGCCTATTTAAAATCATCTGGTATCGGCGACACAGCATTTTTTGGTCCAGAAGCAGAATTTTTTGTCTTTAATAATGTTCAGTTTGATTCGGGATCAAACTTTGCATTTCATGAAGTTGATTCTGTTGAAGGTACTTGGAATAGTGGCGCAGATGAAAATCCAAACCTAGGACATAAACCTAGACATAAAGAAGGTTATTTTCCTTTACCACCAGTAGATACACTTCAAGATGTAAGAACTGAAATGGTAATGACCATGCAAGACATTGGTCTGACTGTTGAAGCACATCACCACGAAGTTGCAACAGGTGGACAGTGTGAAATTGATTTAGAATTTTCACCACTCTTGAAGATGGCTGATGATATGATGAAATATAAGTATGTTGTTAAAAATGTTGCGAGGCAACATGGAATGACTGCTACATTTATGCCTAAACCTTTATTTGAAGATAACGGTTCAGGTATGCACGTGCATCAAAGTGTTTGGAAAGACGGTGACACATTAATGTATAAAGAGGGTAACTATGCTAACCTAAGTGATTTAGCTCTAAATTATATTGGCGGTATACTTAAACATGCACCTGCTCTTTTAGCTTTTTGTGCTCCTACTACTAATTCTTATAAAAGATTGGTCCCAGGCTTTGAGGCTCCTGTGAACATTGTTTATTCTCAAAGAAATAGAACTGCATCTGTGAGAATTCCTGCTTATTCTCAAAGCCCTAAGGCAAAAAGAATGGAATTTAGATGCCCAGATCCAAGTGCAAACCCATACTTAGCATTCTCAGCAATGCTAATGGCAGGATTAGATGGAATTAAAAACAAAATTGATCCCGGTGATCCAACAGATATAAATCTCTACGCTGCTAGCGATGAAGTTTTGTCTAAAATTCAATCTACGCCTGGATCTTTAGCTGAATCTCTTGAAGCTCTTGAAAAAGATCATGCATTTTTATTAGAGGGTGATGTATTCACCAAAGATGTAATTGAAACTTATATTGGCTATAAAAAAGAGAGTGAGGTTGACCCTATTAATATTAGACCTCATCCTCACGAGTTCAAATTATACTACGACGTATAGAATTATACTTATCTCTATAAAAAAAAACCGCCTTAGGGCGGTTTTTTTTTATGTTTTTAGAACAACACTTTTGATAAGAAATATTTGTGGCTAAAAAATCTACTTATAATGCTAGGGATATTGAAGTACTTGAAGGTCTTGAACCTGTTCGTAAAAGACCAGGAATGTATATTGGAAGCACAAACCAAGATGGCCTTCATCATTTAGTTAATGAGGTATTAGATAATAGTATAGATGAAGTTTTAGCAGGTCATGCAACTGATATAAGTTTTCAATATAAAAAAGATGGTTCGATAAAAATAAAAGATAATGGAAGAGGTATTCCTATTGATTTTCATCCAAAATATAAAAATAAAAGAGCACTTGAGGTAGTTTTAACTACACTTCACGCAGGTGGTAAATTTAACAGCAATGCCTACAAAACCTCTGGTGGATTACACGGGGTTGGGATTTCTGTTGTAAATGCATTAAGCTCTTTATTAAAAGTTCAAGTCTTCAAAGATGGAAAAGTATATCAGCAAGATTATTCAAAAGGGAAAGTTAAAACAAAAATAAAAATTGAAAAATGTAGCAAAAAATTAAAAGGTACAGAAATTTCTTTTACCCCAGATGAAAGCATATTTGAAGAAACACAATTTGTTCCAAAAAAATTATATAATTTTATAAATATGAAATCAGTATTAGTTGGAGGAACAACCATCAACTTTGAAATTGATAAAGAATTAATTAAAGATAAAACTCCTAACAAAAAAAGTTTTTTTTATAAAAAAGGAATTGAAGATTATTTTCAATTAGAATTCGCAAACAACTCTAAATTATTCGAAAAAAATTTTTTATTAAAATCAAAAATTAAAGATAATGAAAATTTTGAAACATTAATTTCATTTAATACAAATGAAAATTCAAGCTTAATGTCATATTGTAACACTATTGCAACACCAGATGGTGGCTCTCATGAAAATGGTATTCGTAATGGAATTTTAAAAGCTATAAAACTTTATGGCCAAAAAAATCAATTCTCAAAAATTAGTAATATTAATCACAGTGATATTTTTGATTACTCTAACTTAATTATTTCAATCTTTATCAATGATCCAAGTTTTGAAGGTCAAACTAAAAAAAGAATAATAATGCCAAATTTACAAAAAGAAATTGAAACAAAAACACAACAAGAATTTTTATTATGGTTAAATGCTAACAAGAAAAATTCAAAAATACTTTTAGATAATTTAATTGAAAGAGCACTTCAGAGAACAGATTTATCAAAAATTAAAGAGTTAGATAGAAAAAGTATTAAAGAAAGAAATCGTCTTCCAGGTAAATTGGTAGATTGTTCAAGTAAATCTATAAAAGACTCAGAGATTTTTATTGTTGAAGGTGACAGTGCCGGAGGTTCTGCTAAGCAAGCAAGAAATAGAGAATTTCAAGCAATTCTTCCTTTAAGAGGAAAAATATTAAATGTTTATAATGTTGGGTTATCTAAAATTGCTGATAACAATGAAATACAAAATCTTATTCAATCGTTAGGTTGTGGTATTGGAAAAAATTTTGAAATTTCAAAACTTCGTTATGAGAAAATAATACTAATGACGGATGCAGATGTCGATGGTTCGCATATTGCAACTCTACTTATCACTTTTTTTTATAAATATATGAAAAGTTTAATTGATGAAAATAAACTATATCTAGCAATGCCTCCTCTATTTAAAATTTATAACAAAAATAAATCTTTTTATGCATATGATGAAAAAGAGAAAGATAAATTAATTGAAAAAGAATTTAAGTCTGACAATTATAACATTACAAGATTTAAAGGTTTGGGTGAAATGCCAGCTGATCAATTGAAAGAGACAACAATGGATCAAAATAAAAGAAACTTGATATTAATTAATTCTGAAAAAGCAAAGAAAGATTTAAAAAATACAGAAAATTTATTTGAAACGTTAATGGGAAAACAAGCAGAGTTACGTTTTAAATTTATTCAAAATAATGCTAATTTCATCAAAAATTTAGATGTTTAATATGAGCAAATTTTTCCTAGTTATAGATCAAGGGACAACAAGTTCAAGAATTGTACTATATGATCAAAAATTTGAAATATTTGATTTTGTCCAAAAAGAATTTGAACAATATTTTCCAAATGAAGGATGGGTAGAGCATAATGCAACAGAAATTTGGAACGATGTAAAAAATTTAATTTCAAAAATACTAAAAAAAAATAAGTTAATTGCAAAAAATATAATTTCAATTGGAATTACCAATCAACGAGAAACAACAGTTTTATGGAATAAAAAAACTGGGAAACCAATTTATAGAGCAATAGTCTGGCAAGATAGAAGAACAGCTAATCTTTGTGAAAAGTTAAAAAGAAAAGGGATTGATAAAAAAATTCAAAAAATAACTGGTTTAGAGCTTGATCCTTATTTTTCTGCTACTAAAATTAAATGGATTATAGATAACGTTAAGGAAGTAAATAAAAATTTAAAGAATAATAATTTACTTTTTGGAACTATAGATACCTGGCTATTATGGAATTTAACCAAAGGAAAATCTCACCTAACAGATATATCAAATGCCTCAAGAACCATGATTTTTGATTCTCAAAAAGAAAAATGGTCAGACGAAATTTTAAAATTATTTAAAATTCCAAAAAAAATCTTACCAAGTGTAGTTGAAAATGCATATGATTTTGGCTCTACTAAATTATTTGGTGATACAATACCAATTGGCGGCATGGCTGGAGACCAACAATCAGCATCAATTGGTCAAGCTTGTTTTAAAAAAGGGCAATCAAAAAGTACGTATGGTACAGGTTGTTTTCTTCTTATGAATATTGGTGAAAAATTTAAATTATCTAAGAATAGATTACTAACAACTGTTGCATTTAAAATTAATGGTAAAAAAATGTTTTGTTATGAAGGAAGTATTTTTGTAGCAGGCTCTGCCATACAATGGCTTAGGGACAATTTAAAATTTATAAAAGATTCTAGTGAAACTGATAAATTGTATAAAAAAGCTAATAAAGATGAAAATTTATTTTTTGTCCCAGCCTTAACTGGACTTGGAGCACCATATTGGAACCCTAATGCGAGAGGAACATTTTTTGGTATCACTAGAAATACATCTAAAGAAAATATCATCAAAGCAACTTTGGATAGCCTATCTTATCAAACTTATGAATTAATTGAGTGTATGGAAAAAGATTCTAAAACAAAGATTAGTGAAATACGAGTTGATGGTGGTATGGTCAAAAATAATAGCTTTTTACAAAGTTTAGCAAATGTTTCTCAAATTAAAATTATTAGACCAAGTAATATTGAGACTACTTCACTTGGGGCAGCATATCTTGCAGCAATTCAATCTGGATATTTAAAAAATACAAGCCAAATAAATAAATTTTGGAAAAAAGATAAAATAGTAAAAGCAAATATTCGCAAATCCATTTCAACATCTAGTATTATTAAGTGGAAATCAATTATTAATGTAGTTAATAATTTTTATTAAGATTTAACCAATTTGAAATTTCTAAAGAATGGATGTCTTCATCAAGTACATCATCATAAATTTGTAATTCTTTTTTTTCAAGATTATCAGGGTTTTGTAAAATCGTCTTTTCGTTTTCAAATTCTGATAAATTTTCATATACTTTTTGTTCCAACAAAATATCTCTTCTCATTTCCATAAGTCCAGCCATCCATTTTGGATTAAATTCTGGATGATATTGTACTGCCCAAATACTTGATTGGTTTGCTTCAAAACTTATAGATTGAAATTTGCTGATCTTATTTGAAGCTAGGACTTTGGTTTCTTTTGGAAGATTTTCTGCTTCATCATAATGCCAACAGAGTGCATTAAATGATTTTTTTTTATTCTTATACATAGTGTGAACTTCACCATCTTGATTTAATGTAATATTTTTGGCTAAAACTGCTTCAAGTCCATTTGGATTTTTTCTTACTTTACCTCCTGCAGCAGTAACTAAAACCTGAAGCCCCCAACAACTTCCAAATATTTTATTTTTTCTTTTAAATAGTTCTTTAGCTAACTCTATTTGATTGGTTATGGACTTTGTCTCATTATATATATTTAGCAAACTTCCCGTCCAAGCAACCGCTTCGAAGTCATCAAGACTTATGCCTAAAGGAAGATAATTATTATGAACTGCAGGATGAATTGTTGTAATATTGATTGTTGAACTAGAATATTTTTTTAAAATTTTTTCATATACTTGAAATTGAGTATCCATACCTAATTTTGTATATCGATCAGAAGCTTCTTTTTCATTTCCATCAACTAATAATATGTTCATATTTATCTTTATTTTTCATCTATCATGAAATATGTAAAACTTCATGAAAATTAAACTTGGTATCGCTCCTATTGCATGGAGCAATGATGATATGCCAGAACTTGGAGGTGACACTCCTATTGAGAAATGTTTAGAGGATGCAAGCACATCTGGATTTACAGGTATAGAATTAGGTGGAAAATTTCCAAGAAACCCGGGTATTACAAAATATCTTTTAGAAAAATTTAATTTAAAAATGCCAGGTGGTTGGTATGGTGCATTACTAAGAAAAAGAAGTGCTAAAGAAGAATGGTTAGCACTTCAAGATCATTTAAATTTATTAAAGTTAATAAGTGCAGATGTTTTTGTTTTTGCTGATGTGTCAGGATCAATCCAAGGAGATCAATCAAAAGCTCTAAGTAAAAGACCGAAACTTGAAAAAGACGAATGGGAAAGCTATTGCAAAAAAATTAGTGAATTATCAAATATGCTTATGGATGAAGGAATGCCAATATCTTATCACGAGCATATGGGAACTATTATACAATCTGAGGAAGATGTAGATCGATTTATGGATATGACAAATCAAAATACATTTCTACTTTATGATACTGGACATTTGATGTTTGCTGAAGCAAATTATGAAAGAGTATTAAAAAATTATATTTCTCGAATTAACCATATTCATTGTAAAGATATAAGAAAAAATGTTTTTATAAAATCAATAAAGGATGACTTGAGTTTTAGAGAGTCTTTTTTAAATGGTGTTTTCACTGTCCCGGGTGATGGATGCATCAACTATAGACCATTAATTAAAATATTATTTGAAGAAAAGTATCAAGAATGGCTTATAATTGAAGCTGAACAAGACCCAAAAAAAGCTGATCCTCTTGAATATGCTATAATTGGATATAATTATCTTTCAACAGCATTAAAAGAAAATGATTACACGCTTTAAAATTATACTCATAGTACTATCCTTAATTACACCGACTGTATTGATGGGTCATAAAGTAACTTTAGAAGATAAATCTCTTGAAGAAATAGTAAATAATAGAATGGCTTTAATGCAAAAGGTTAAAAGTACTTCATCTCAAATATTTAGATTATTAAAAAGCAATGATTACGAAGCAATTCTTGAATTAAACGAAACATTGTTACATGTTGCAACAGAATTTATAGATCACTATCCTGAAGGCAGTCAGCACAAAGGAGCTAGTGAAGAAATATGGAATGATAGAGAAACTTTTAATGAATTAAATGATAAGTTTGTAAGTGATATTGAAATGATTTCACTTAGCGCTGAATTAGAGGATAGTGAAATGCTAAATGATGCTTTTAAAGTAATGGCAGCAAATTGTGGGGCATGTCACAAAAAGTTTAGAAATTAATTATTTAATCTCAAGTGGGGATTATACTTCCATTCTAAATATTTAACGAATTGTACCATTAGAAAATTTAAAAAAAGATAAAGAATTCCTGCAGCAATAAATGCTTCAACTGGCGCAAATGTTTTAGCCATTATCTTTCTAGCAATACCTGTCATTTCCATGTAGGTTGTCAGACTAACCAAAGAGGTTGCTTTAACCATTAGTATTAATTCATTACCGTAAGATGGTAAAACTTTTCGTATAGCTATTGGTAGTATAATTTTTCTTAAAAGTAAAAATTTTCCAAACCCAAGAGATTGACCTGATTCAACCTGACTTTTCTCAATTGATTGAATGCCACCTCGGAAAATTTCTGCTCCATATGCAACAGTATTAATTGTAAGTGCTATTACCCCGCACCAAAAAGGTTCTTTTAATGCATACCACAAAAAACTTTCTCTAATAAATTTTACGGAACCTAAACCAAAATAAATTAAATATATTTGAACAAGTAAAGGGGTTCCTCTTATAACAAAAATATAACTAGCAATTGTTCTCGATAATAATGTTATTTTAGAAACTCTTCCTAGAGCAAATAATAATGCTAAAACAAAACCAAGTGGTAATGAAATTAATAATAATAAAATTGTATTATCTAAGCCAGATAGGACCAAAAAGAAATTTTTATAAATTAAAGAATTTTGAATATTATTTAAAAATTCAATCATGTTGAAAATCCTTTTGAATAATTTACTTCTAGCGTTTTAAAAACCCTGCCAGAGATTGTTGTTAAACATAAATATAATATTGCTGCTGTTATTAAGAAAGTTAAAGGTGAATGCTCAACGTTAGAAGATATTCTAGATTGACGCATAATTTCAACAAGACCAGTTACGGAAATTAGTGAAGTATCTTTCAGAGTTATTTGCCATACATTCCCTATTCCCGGTAAAGCATGTCTTATAACTTGAGGCGAAATAACTTTAAAAAAAATACTAAATTTATTCATACCCAGTGCTCTTGCAGCTTCTATTTGACCCTTAGATATAGCCAAATAAGAAGCTCTTAAAACTTCACTGGAATATGTAGCTGATATTACTGCAATGGCTATTGTCGCAATTGTAAGCGCATTAAGCTCAATATACTTATTATAACCAAATACTTTAGCGATACTCATAACAACAGCATTGCCGCCAAAGAAAATTAGATAAATAACTAATAATTCAGGAACACCTCTAATTACTGTTGTATAAATATTTGCAATAAATCTTGTTATTCTGTTTTGTATTATCTTTGCCCAAACTGTAATAATTGCTAAAAAAAGGCCTAACCCCATTGATAAAATGCTTACTAGTAGAGTCATGAGTGTTGCTATAAGAAATTCATCGCCCCACCCTGCATCTCCAAATACAAGTTTGTCAAATTTGAACATATAAGGGTAAACAAGTAATCATGAAAAATATACTTGTCTACCTTCTAATATAAGAAATTTTAAATCAGAATTTTATCTATTTCTTCAATCACTCTAGAGACAGATATTTTATTGATATTTATTGAGTTAAAATCACTTGAGGATATAGAAAATAGATTTCGATTTTCAGGAGTAAATTTTGTAGAATCTTTGGGGCCAAAAAGTTTAATTAATGGGCAATATCCAGTGGACAACATATGACTAACACCGCTATCATTCGAAATGGCTAATTGTAAATATTTGGTTGTAGCCATAATAATTTCTATATTTTGAAATCCAGTAATATGATCCTCAATAAATATTGAGTCAGGATAAAGATTTTTTAATTTTTCTTTTAAATATAATTCGTCAGGTCCAATAAAAAAAACTATAGTCTTATTATTTCTTTCAAAATAATTACATAATTCAATGTATTTCTCTAAAGGCCAAATCTTATTTTTTTCACCTGCACCAGGTGCAATTCCTACATAACTTTTATGTTTTAATAAAATATTACTTATTAGTCCCTCGAGATTTTCACTTATTGGAATTTTAAAATTACTTCTATTTTTTTTAATAACTATTAAATCTAATAAATCTAAAATATAGTTTAAATAATATTTTCTTTTCTTATTACTTTTAATTTTTTTAGAAGAAAAAAAACCATTAGCTGATCCAGAAATAAAATTTTTATGCTTGATTCGTTTTAATGATATAGTTCTTATTACTGATTTTTGTGTATCTAAAATATAATCAAAAAATTCATTCTCTAAATTATATTTTTTTGATATTTTATTCCAAAAAAATGGACTAAGTTCTGCTTGATCAAGAATCTCATCAATATAATTACTTGCAATGAATTTAAGAGTATTTGAATAAACAGTCTTACCCTTATTGGTAAGCCAATATAACTTATAATCTGGAAGTCTTGTTTTTATTTCATGTAGAAGTTGTAATTTTATTATTCCATCTCCAATTTTTTCACCATTTGAAAAAACTAAAATTTTTTTGTCCATATTTGAATACTTTAACACAAATTTTGTAAGAGTCTATTTTTGAAGAATTGTAAGATTAAATAGCTGTAAATTAAAACAAAAGATTTCGAAGGTGATAAAAGGTGATATTTACGACCTTATTAACTAACCAAAAATTAACAAAAACTAAACTTTTCTCTAATAAAAGCTGTGTTGTTTATTTTTGAAAAAACAAAATGAGTCACCTTCAAAAAAAGTAAAAAAAAAGTGGTGCCCAAGGGCGGAATCGAACCACCGACACGAGGATTTTCAGTCCTCTGCTCTACCAACTGAGCTACCTGGGCACAAGACATCAGATAAAGTATTTATAATTAAATTCAATTAAAAATAGAATAATTAATCGGATTTTATTTGGAGCCCATGTTCATCAGTGAGCCATTTCATCAAATCAAGACTAGCACATTTTTTTGAACAAAAAGGTATAAATGGTTCCTTAGAAACCTTTTTACATGTTGGGCATTTAGATTTTTTTTTTAAAGAAATGATATTATTTTTTTTAGATTTTTTTATTTCCATCTAAAAGTAATTCTACCTTTTGTTAAATCATATGGTGTCATTTCTACTGTAACTTTATCACCAGCTAACACTCTTATTCTGTTTTTTCTCATTTTACCTGATGAGTGAGCTAGAATTTCATGATCATTCTCTAATTTTACTTTAAACATTGCATTTGGAAGAAGTTCTAAGACAACCCCTTGAAATTCAATCGATCCTTCTTTTGGCATATTTTTAATAGCTTATAGTAAAAATTATTTCTTTTGTCTAATTTTAACTGATAATTTATGTCCATCTAAACCTTCAAGTCCAGACATTTTTTGGGTATCTTCTGAAAGAGTATTAAAAGATTTTTTATTCATCTCAACTACAGAACTTCTTTTCATAAAATCTAAAACACCTAACCCTGATGAAAATTTTGCCGCTCCAGATGTCGGCAACACATGATTAGTTCCTACAATATAATCACCAAAAGCTTCAACAGAATACTCACCTAAAAAGATACCGCCGGCATTATTTATCTTTGATAATAATTTTGCATAATCAGAAATATGTATATGTAAATGTTCTGGTGCAATAAAATTTATAATTTCTGATGCAAGTTCTATATTGTCAACCAAAACTATAATGCCATTATTTTTAAAACTTTTCTCAATTATTTTCTTTTTTGGTAAATCTTGCTTAATTTTTTTAATTGAATTTAAGACTTTAGTTGAAAAATTTTTATTGTCTGTAATTAAAATTGACTGTGCATTTTCATCATGTTCTGCTTGAGCTATTAGATCTGAAGCTACCCAATCTGGATTATTATTGTTGTTTGCAACAACTATTATTTCAGATGGTCCTGCTAGTAAATCTATTCCTACTTTTCCATATAATTGCTTTTTAGCTTCTGCAACATAAGCATTACCAGGCCCAAAAATTTTGTTAACTGGTTTAATTGTTTGAGTACCAAACGTTAGTGCACTAATAGCTTGAGCACCTCCTACAAAATATGTTTCTTTAATACCTAATTCTTTTATTAATTTGATAAAGTAAGGATTAATTGATTTAGTGGGTGGTGTTATACAAACAATTCTTTTAACACCAGCTATGATTGCTGGTATCGTGTTCATAATTAAAGATGAAGGATAAAAAGCCTTTCCTCCAGGTACGTACAAACCAACTGAATCAATAGGTTTCCATACTGATTTCAATGTTGCTCCATTATTAGTATAGATAATATTTTTAGGTAATTGCTGTTTATGAAATGATGAAATATTTTTAATAGCTTTTTTAAAACTATTTAATATTTTTGGCTCAGCTTTAGATTGAATTTTTATTTTAGATAAATCTAAACTAAGATCATTTTTACTAATTCTAACTTTATCAAATTTTGAAGCGTATTTAACTAGGGATTTATCACCATTTTTTTTTACATCATTAATAATTTTTTTTACATCAACTTGAATTGATTTACTTGATAATGAATTTCTTTTTTCAATTATTGTTTGAAGTTGGTTATAAAAATTTTTGTTAAATTTTATTATTTTCATTTTACAAAAGTACCTATTTCAGAAATAATTTTTGACAACTCATTCATATTTGTCTTATAAGCTGATCTATTGACAATTAATTTAGATTGAATTTTCATTATTTCTTCAATTTCAGTCAAACCGTTTTCTTTCAATGTTTTTCCTGTAGAAACTAAATCTACAATTCTCCTACACATATTTAAAGAGGGGGCTAATTCCATTGATCCACTTAGTTTTATAATTTCTACTTGTATTCCCTTATTATAAAAAAATTTTTTAGTAATATTTGGGTATTTAGTAGCAATTCTAATATTACTCCAGGTTTCTGGATCCTCTTTTTTTAATAAAGATTTCAGAGCAGCTACAGAAATTCGACAATGACCAATATTTAAATCAAGTGGAGCATATATTTCTGAGTAATCAAATTCATTAATTACATCCTCACCAGCTATTCCTATTTGCGCAGCTCCAAATGCAACAAATGTACATGCATCAAAGGCTCTTACTTTAATATACTCAATGTTTCTTTTTTTAGATTTGAACGTTAACTTTCTTGTATCTTTATCAAATAGTAGAGGATCAGGAGCAAAACTTGTTTTAAGTAACAAGTTTTTACATTCTTTTGTTATTCTGCCTCTCGGTAATGCAATAACTATTTTGCTCATAAATTGCAGGCTTTTATATTGTGATCAAAGAAAAAACTAGAAAAAGTTAGTTTTTCTGTCTTTTTATTTTTGCTCCCAAACTACCTAATGTTTTTTCAATATTTTCATAGCCTCTATCAAGATGATAGACACGATTTAGTGTCGTTTGACCATTCGCATTCATAGCAGCTAACACTAAACTTATACTAGCTCGTAAATCACTAGCCATTACCTGTGCGCCTTTAAATGTTTGATTGCCTATTATTGTAGCGGTATCTTTTTCTACTGTAATATTCGCACCTAATCGATTCAGTTCAGGAACATGCATGAATCTATTTTCAAAAATTGTTTCTTTAATTTTTGACTTCCCATAAGAGATACACATAAGAGACATTAACTGAGCTTGTAAATCGGTGGGAAAACCTGGATATGGACTAGTTGAAAGACTAGTAGATTTTAGTTTTGATCCTTTAGAGACTTTTATCGAATTTTTACTTACTTTTAATTTTGCACCCATTTTTTTTAAAATATCAATTAAGGATTTTAAATAAATAGTATTAAAGTTATTTATTTCTAAAGCTGAATTTAATATCAAAGCTGCAATTATATATGTGCCAGCTACAATTCTATCAGCAATTATATCATGCTCTGCTTTTTTTAAATTTGTAACACCTTGTATAAGAATAGTTTTTGTTCCATGACCTTCTATTTTTGCACCCATTTTTATAAGACAGTTTGACAAATCTTCTATTTCTGGTTCTCTTGCAGCATTAGAAATTTTAGTTTCACCTTTTGCTAATACTGAGGCCATTAGTATATTTTCAGTTGCTCCTACACTTGGAAATGGTAATTTAATTTTATTTCCAATCAATTGTGATTTAACACTGCCGACAACAAAACCATTTTGAATTTCAAAATTAGCTCCCAATTTTGATAAACCAGCAAGATGTATATCTATTGGCCTAGTTCCAATGGCACATCCTCCTGGTAAAGATATTCTAGCCTCACCAAATCGAGATAGTAATGGACCTAGAATCAATATAGAGGCTCTCATTTTTCGCACAACATCATAATCTGCTGATAGATTCTTAATTTTTGAGGGATTTATTTTTAATTTATTTTTTTTATGTTCAATTTTTACACCATAATTTTTTAGTATTTTTATTAAATTTAGAACATCAACCACATTAGGTACATTTGAAAGTTTTAAAGTTTTTTCAGATAAAAGAGAAGATACTATAATTGGTAGTGCAGAATTTTTTGAACCATGGACATTAATTGAGCCAGAAATTTTAGAACCTCCTTTAATTATTAATTTATCCATTTTTGCTAATAGCTTTTTTTCTTTTAAAAATATTTGATTTCAGTTTTTTTTCTAACCTTTTTATTCTTGTTAAGCGTATTTCTTTTTTAGAATCATTTTTTGTTTGATGTGTTTCTTTTTCTTTATTTAATTTATCTGTCATAAATAAGATTTAATTATTATTATTTTTTTTTAATCCATTTTTAGAGCATTTCTTAGAACAATATAAAACATTCTTCCAATCTCTTTCCCATTTTTTTCTCCAAGAGAATGGCTTATTGCAAACAATACAAACTTTAGATGGTAAGTTTCTCTTCAAGATTTTACTCAAATAGGTAAAAATATCCGTAGGCAACAACTAATGCAGGAATTGCACTATAAAGAGTTGCTAAAATCGCAGCTTTTGGGGCAAGAGCAATTGCTGGGAATAAAGCATCACCATCATTTGAAATAGCATTACCAAGCTCTGCAGAAAGAGGAATATAGCCATTTAGATAAAACGTTGCTACAACAACTTGCGGTCCACAACCAGGTAAAAAACCAAATATAATTGCTACTAATGGAACAAACGGTAGCCATAAATCAAAAAAGATTTTTAAATCTAAACTTGTAAAGTACATAAATATTTCAAAGACAAGAAAACCACTAATGACCCAGGTGGTTACAAAATTAGTTGTATCTACTACTCTTGATAATAATCCTCTACTTTTGTCAGTTGAGCATTGAAAATCACTTAATGGATTTAATGACCACATAAATATTGAAAGTATTGCTCCAGCAGAAGCTACAAAAACTAAAAGTGAGTTGTAAACTGGTGAAAATTCTATCTGGAATGCAACTAGAATACCTAAAATAAAACCAGGGATAAATAAAAAAAGCCAAAAGAAATTAAAATTCGATACAAAAGTTTTATTTATTTTTTCAAATTCAACTTTTATTTTTGTCTCTGATTGCATAAAATTTATGCCATGAATAAAATCAATTATATAACCTGAAATTGATCCAACAATTATTCCAATACCAAATATTAAAAGTCCTGTTGTGGGCTCAATAGCAAGTATTAAAAAAGCTGCATCGCCCATTGTTGCTGTTAACACAGCGACTAAGGATCCAAAAGAAATACGGCCCTGAATATATTGCGTCACAACTATTATAGCTCCACCACATCCAGGTATTGCACCTAAAAAAGCAGCTATACCGACATGGAACTTTTGTGTCTTAGATAAAAAATTCTTTACATCAAATTTTGTTAAACTGTCCAATCCAATAAAAACAAAAAGAGTAAATCCTACAAAAACAGATACTTGGATATAAGCATCTATCAATGATGATCGTATAACTTCTCCAAACTCTCCTCCTTGAAAAACAAGAGAAAGTAATAATAGACCAAAGAAAGATTTCTTTAATAACCTTCCATCATTCTCAAGAATGATCTTTGTTTTTTCATTAATAGCGTTAATTAGCGCATTCATTGGATGTATATATAGCTAATAAATATAGCTATGGCTATATTTTATGTTAATTTTTATTGATTATTATGTTAAAAAAAAGGATGTCATTCAACAAAGTCCGAAATGCTCATAAAACAGAAAATACTGAAGATTATTTAGAGCTAATTGCAGAACTTTTAAATTCCAAAGGTGAAGCTCGTATCGTTGATATTGCTGAAAGCTTGGGTATTGCACAAGCCACAGCCAATAAAACCATACAAAGATTACAAACACAGGGTTTCATTAAAAGAGAACCTTATCGATCAATTTTTTTAACTTTTAAAGGTCAAAAAATAGCAAGTGAATCAAAAAAAAAGCATAATATAGTCTACAATTTTTTACTCAATCTTGGTTTAGACAAGAATACGGCCTCTGAAGATGCTGAAGGAATAGAGCATCATGTTAGTGAAAAGACACTTCGAAAAATGGATAATTTTAATTCAAAGAAATAAATATAATTTGTTGTCAAATCAGTTTTATCTAGTGTATAAAAAAAGAAGGGACACGGCGAATATCCCTTCTTTTCATCGTTGGTTTATGGATAGAAAATAAACCTAATTAATAAATACCCGATTCTCGGTTTTGGCTCAAATTTTTAATTATAAAGTCTTAATTTTTAATATTTTTGTAATAAAACAATTTTAATTTTTATTTTGTTTTTAAAATCTTTATTCAATGGTAAATAATTTAAAGGTCTAGAAATTTTATTGATTTTTAATGACTTTTGATGTTTTTTTAAAATACTTAAAAAATCCTGTTTCTCCCATAAATCTATTCTATGGGTAAATAGTACAAAGCCTTTTTCTTTAATATTTTTATTAATATTAGCAAAAAATTTATCAAAGTCTTTGCAATACGTCATTGAGCCAATCAAAGAAATAAGATCAAATTTTATTTTATAATGATGTAATTGTTCAAAGTTTTTTATTTGCAATTTTTTGTAAATATTTTTTCCTGATGAAATTTTCAGGCTTTTTTTGGAAATATCTGAACCATAAATATGACTTTTTGGATAAACTTTTTTTAATTCAGCGCCAAATAAGCCAGTTCCACATGCTAGGTCTAAGATATTTTTTGGTTTAAAATTATTTGTTTCTTTTAAAAATTTAATGCTCTTTTTAGGTGCTTGATAATTCCATAACTTCAGTGTTGTATCATAATTTTCTGACCAATCATCATAATATTTTGTTGTTTTACTCAAATTGCCAACGCCAGAAACTAATGATTTAAAATTACTCATATTTTAAAGAAGGAATTTTTTTTCTTATTTTATTTACATCAGAAATATTAATAGTTGAGTTAATAATTGCAGGTTTATTTTTGGTACTATTTATAATTTTCCCCCATGGATCTACTAAAAGAGAATATCCATAGGTCTTTCTTTTCATATGATGATTTCCACACATACCTGTTGCAACAATAAATACATTATTCTCTATAGCTCGTGATCTATTCAAAACCTCCCAATGATCTTTTCCAGTTGGTCTAGTAAAAGCAGCAGGAACTAAAATAATTGAACAATCTTTTTTAGCAAGTTGCCTATACAAATTAGGAAATCGTAGATCATAACAAATTGTCATTCCTAATTTAATATTATTAATTTTTGTAAAAATTATTTTATTACCAGCTTTGAACAAAGATGATTCCTTATGTCTTTCTTTGTTGTTAATTTCAACATCAAACATATGTATCTTATCATATGTTTTTTTTATGACTCCATAATTGTTTATAAAAAAAGATCTATTAACCAATTTGGTTTTGTTCTTAATTCTTAAAACCAAAGAACCTAGATTTATATTTACTTTATTTTTCTTAGCAAAATCTTTTGCCATCTTCAAAACTGGGCAGGTATTTTGGTAGGGAGCATTTAAAATTAAATAACTTTTATCATTAGTAATGATATTTGAGCATTCTGGAGTGCATATTAAGTGAGGTTTAAATTTGATTGCCTTGTTAAAATTTTCTTCAAGAAGTTTAGAATTAAATTTCGGGAGATGACTTGCAGAAAATTGGACTTGAGATACTTTAAGCTTATTCATTTAAATTTTAGTAAGAAAACTAATCCAGAGGTAAACACTATAATACATAATAAATACATATTTAATGTAAGAGAATAAGCTTCAGCTAAAAATCCAATTAAAGCAGGCATAATCATTGTTGATGATAATCCAATTGTTATAAGGTTAGTTACAGTCATAGGAATACTTTCATTAGACTGTTTAACTGCCTGCCTAATAACAATAGGTACTAAATTAGCTATAGCAAATCCATAAAAGCTTAAAACAACCAGAATAATATAAAAATTATTGGTTAACAAAGCTAAAAGCATTATTGATGCACCAATCATCACAAAGTGGCAACCTACAACTTTTTCAGTAAATAAATTGATTAATGAATTAGAAAATAAATTAGCAAAAATAGCTCCAATACTAAAGAAAATTAAACCCATACTTGCCAGGTAAAGGGGCGCATTTAAATCTTTTGATAACCATAGTGTTGACCAATCCATTATTATTCCACCGGAGCCAAAAACAAAAAATAATAAAAATCCAAATAATAGAACATTTGTTTCAGGTATTTTGAATTTTTCACCAACACCTTTAAAGTCTAAGTTACGTGGTAATCCAAATGAGAATACAAAAAAAGATATAAAGATTGATAAAAAAGACAAGATAGTAAAAAATACATAAGGCTCATAATTATATCTCATAATTATTCCTGCTAATCCTCCTCCAATTAGGATACCTAAATTAAATCCCATCGCATAATATGGAGTAATTATTTTCTTAAAATGTTGTTCAATTAATTGAGTATGTATTCCTCCTATAGGGCCAGATGCGCCCCAACCTATTCCAGCTGGTATCGATGTTAATAATAAATAAAAATACGAAGGAGACACAATTGAAAGTAAAGTAGAAAAAGTAGTAAGTGGAAAAGCCAAAGACATTATCAATTTTGTTCCATATTTTGGAACAAGTATTCTTCCAGCTATCTGGTTAGAGATGATGAAAAATATTCCAAATAATAGTATGGCAAAGCTTAAATCAGACTCATCTATTGATAGTCTATTCATGTTCCATGGAGTTACACCAAAGTAGCAGCCAACTACTATCATAGGATAAGTTGATGTAATTATTGAAGCAAGTGTTGCTCTTCTAAATATTTTTATTTCTTCTGACACAAAAATTTTTACCAACGATGATGAACATCATCAAAAAAATATTTTGTGTAAACACTATTGATTTCATTCATTAAGGATGAAATTTCATTTAATTCTGAAGAAGAAGTATTCAAACCTACGTGATCTTTATTTTTAGCACCAGGAATAACAATACTAACTGCATCATGCATTAAAATCCATTTCAGTGACAATTGAGACAATGTAATCCCTTCTGGTAATATATTTTTTAATTCATCAAGAGCTTCTAATGCTTTATTAAAATTTACCCCAGAAAATGTTTCACCTACATCAAACGCATCTCCATTAATATTGTAATTACGATGATCATCAGGAGCAAATGGCGAATCTTTATTGAACTTTCCAGTTAATAATCCACTTGCAAGGGGTACTCTCACAATAATTGCAACTTTTCTTTCTTTTGCAATTTTAAATAATTTTTCAGCAGGTTTTTGTCTGAAAATATTGAATATAACCTGAATAGACTTTGTTTGAGGTTTTTTTATACATTCTAATGCTTGATCAACTGTTTCAACGCTAAAACCATAATTTTGTATTTTTCCTTTACCTACTAAATAATCTAACATTTCAAAAGTATGATCTGATGAATAAACTTCTGTTGGAGGACAATGCATTTGTAAAAGATCGATTGTTTCAATATTTAGATTTGATAATGATCGGTCTACAAATGACTCCATTAAATCTTTATCATAATAACCTTTTGCAACGTGTGGGTTAATACGTCTACCAGCTTTTGTTGCAACATAAATTCTCTCAGAAATAGAATTTATAAAATTTCCTACAAATTTTTCACTTCTACCATCACCATAAACATCAGCTGTATCGAAAAAGTTAACTCCATTTTCAAATGATGATTTTAATACTTCATTTGCCTTCTCTTCACTAACATTTCCCCAATCAGCACCAATCTGCCAACAGCCTAAACCTATTTCCGATATATTCCAATCAAGGGAGCCAAATTTTCTATATTTCATATTTTAATTTAAGATTATCTGTTCTGTTACTAATGTCCCATTATCAACAATTAAACCTGCTCCACCTTTTAAAAAGGGAGAGTCATTATCCTCAACTTCAATAATAACTTTATCATTAATGTGTCCAATAATTTTATTTTTTATTACTGTCATTTTTAAGTTATATTCTTTAAAAAATACTACTTCAAATTCTTCTTCTTTTAATATTTGATAATCATTATTCATCTTTCCAATACGTAACTTATTCCCTTTGCAAATTTCAAATGTGTAGTATTTATTTACTCCTTGGACTCTTGATACTATTCCTCCAGAGTTACTAGACTGCAAAATAATATTTGATGAAATTGAATAATTTCTCCATAAATCTGTTCCAGTAAATAAAATTCCTCTACCATTATTTTGGCAAATTCTAAAATTTTTACCTCTCTTTTCCCATTTGTCTAATGATTGAACCCATGCATTTCTCCAAATTTCACCATAGTAGCCCTCTTTTTTTTCTTTACCTCTTTGATAATTTTCTACGTGATCAGGTCTTTTAAATATTTGTTTTGGCTCTCCTTCAAAATTAACATAATTAAGAATAACTTGACCTTCTTTTTTTTCTTCTGATGAGATATTAAAGCCAATTTGACCGATAGGATTTGACTCAGTGTCAGGCAAAACCCATGATATTAGTTTTTTTTCATTTCCACTTAAATTAAAAATATTCGAAGAAATTTTTTGCAGTTTATCATTTTCACCCCAATATTTAGAAAACAAGGTAATTGAAATTTCATGAGAAAATATATTTTCTATTTCTAAAGTTACTTTCTGACCTGGAAAAATAGTTGGGCAAGAAATATAATCGTAATGAAAAAAATCATTTCTTTTTTTTCCTTTTAAATCTAAAATAATTTCAGGAAAAAATGTTTCTACATAAACTTCTGAAGTTAAATCTTCTGAAAGATTTTTATATGCAATTTTTAAACCTCTTTCACCTAATGTAGAATTGTATTCAACATTACTGATTTTTGTTTCACAAAACTTATTTCCAACTCTAGTTCGCCAACCTTGTGTTGAGTCTTTAATATTAAAATGAAATCTAGCTCCATTTTTAGGTAAATTTTCTTCTAAACCATTAATTTTTCTAGTTGTATTAATAATTTTGAAAGTTTCTGTCAGTGCATCAGTTAGAGTTTCACCTCCCAATGCAGAGGGGCAATATAAAATATCATTTATA
This sequence comes from uncultured Alphaproteobacteria bacterium, assembly GCA_902515745.1. Classification (GTDB taxonomy): domain Bacteria; phylum Pseudomonadota; class Alphaproteobacteria; order HIMB59; genus CACPNW01. The sequence goes on from CABXWB010000002.1 coordinate 43,295, forward strand.
GGAGATAAGTAATCAGGACCTGATTTAAGTCCTTCTATTCCATTTTTAATTCCTAAAATACAACCAACATTTCCTGAATTACAATCTGTATCCCAACCTGCTGTATTCACAATCATCATAGTTTTTTGAAAATCATCATCTCCAAATAGTAAAGCCATAATAATTAAAGCATGATTGGGTACCATATGACAGTTACCTAAATATTTATCATATCCATAATTCTCAGCAATTTTTTCTCTTGCTTGTTCCCAACCTAAATTTCCTGATCGCCATTCTTGTATGTCAGATATTAATCTAAATATTACTGAATTATCTGGGATAAATTTTTTAGCTTGCTCAACTAACTTTGTTAGATCATTCTCGACAAAGGCCATTGACTCTAGAGCAGCTACAACTTGTGCACCATAAATTGCCTCTCCATCATGACTAACACTTGCTGCAAGTTTAGCATAATGAACTGCTCTTTCTGGATCACCAGGTGCTACCATCGCCCAACCATCAATAAAAATTTGAGCCCCTATTTGTTCAGCAATTACCTTACCATTAGTTTTAATTGAACCACTGTCAGGAGCATCGATACCCTGTTTTAAATTTTGAAAAGCTGTATCCTCTGCTGAGTGTCCTTTTCCACCCCACCAAAGTATAGTTTTATCCTCAATAATATTATTTAACCACGTTTTTCCTATATCTTTAGCAGTAATATTTTCGCTGTAATTGCATTCTCTAAAAGCACGTAAAAAGGTAAATGTACCAGTAATGTCATCATCAGAGACAGGTAACGGGAAATCTAATTTCTCATTTACATAATAATTAATAGGTCCCAATTCCTTCATTATTCTTTCATAAGACCAACCTTCGAATGGACGTCCTAGAAATACTCCAATTATTTTACCCAATACACCTGCGTAAACTTTTTCCTCAAAATTTTTATCTAATTTAAAAGTCATTATTCTTTTAAGCCTCCACTTGTTAGTCCTGAAATAAACCTTCTTTGAAACAACATAAATAAGATAGCTATTGGTGCTACCATCATGATTGCAGCTGCACTTTGTAAAGCATAATTATTTTCAAATCTAGCTTGAAAAGAAAAGAGAATTGTTGCCATTGGTTTAAAATTTGGATCAGTTATAAAGGTAAGAGCAAATAAAAACTCATTCCAAACAGCTAAACCAATTATTAATCCAGCAGTTAAAATTACAGGCCAAGATAAAGGAAGGGCAATTCTAAAAAAAATTTGAAAAGTATTTGCTCCATCAAGTTTTGCCGCATCAAATAATTCATCTGGTAACCTAATCATATAAGATCTTATTAAGAATGTTGCGAAAGGTGCATTCAAAGCTGAATATATGATAATTAAACCAATATGCGTGTTTAACAAACTTAATTCCTTCCATAAAAGAAAAAGAGGAAGAATATAAAGTTGAGCAGGTATACTAATTCCTACTAATAAATATATGGCTATGACGGTTGACCCTTTTGGATTTAATTTAGCTAAACTGAAACCTGCTAATAAAGAAACAGCTAAGCATAATATTACTGAGCCAAAAACTAGTTTTGATGAATTAAAAAAAATTTTTGTATATTCTCCAGCAATCCATGCATCTGGAAAATTTTGTAACCTAACTTCTGATGGTGGTCCAAGAGGATTTAGACCAAATTCACTAAAAGGTTTTATTGAATTAAAAAATAAAACTAAAATTGGTAATACAGCCAAAAGTGCAAACAATATTAATATAAAATGATTTGGTATTGCTTCTTTTCTTCTAAAATTAGAAACTAACATTTATATTTCCCATCCTAATCTTCTTAATAACCCAAAAATACCTACAATAAATATGACATAGAAAAACATTAACGTACCAACTGCAGATGCGTATCCAACGTTAAATCTAACAAATGCATGAGTATAGAGATAATTAGCAACTACTTCAGAGCTATAAGCTGGTCCACCTCCTGTAAGTATGTAAACATAGTCAAAAACAGGAACTGACCAAATGATAATGATCATAAGACTAAAGATAAATATAGGTCTAATCATTGGTAAGGTGATATATCTAAATTTTTGAAACTTGCTTGCACCTTCAATATCTGCAGCTTCATATAAGTGGTTATCAACCTGGTACATACCTGTTAAATAGATTACAACTAAAAAGCCCCAAAAGTGCCAACCATCTACAAAAGCTGCTGCATAAAGGGATGTATCTTTTGTTGTAAAAGGTGATGATGCTAAAGCTTCAATTCCAATTGATTCAAAAAAACCACCTAGCCCGTGAATAGGATGAAAAAGATATTTCCAAATTTGGCAATTAACAACACTTGCAAGCATGTAAGGGAAAAAAAATGCTAAACGGTAAAACATCTGTCCACGTTTTATACCCGTTAGTAAGTATGCACACATAAGTGCAATACAAACTGGCACAGTTAAAAAAATAATTGTCCATAATATATTATGAAAGATAGCTTTCTTAAAATATCTATCATCAAACAATTCAATAAAATTCTCAAAACCAACATAATTTATTTTGCCTAAACCACTCCAATCTGTAAGACATAAAGCAAGACTTAAGATCGATGGGATTCCAATAACAAAAAGATGAATAAATACTACGGGTATAACAAAGTACCAAGCTATGTAACTTTTATTTGATAAAAAATTCATTATACTTCCGAAATAATTGTTGGAAAAACGAAGCTCAACGAGCTTCGTTTTATATTTTATACTAGTCTCTTAATGGAACAGGCAAAGTTTCATTTTTCTTTCTAGCCTTATCCCACATTTTTTGATGGTCAGTCATAAAGTCTTCAACTGATATATCACCAGCCCATACTACTTCCATATCTTTCCAGATATGAACTCCAGGTTCTGCTGGCCAGAAAGTCCATGTACAATATCCGTAGTTTCCTTCACCAGTAATTCTAGCATATTCATTTAAATAGCTTGTTACTTGAGGTGAGATTGAGCTTGGAATATCACTTTCATCAAGAAGAAGTGGTACAACAAATTCTCCGAATTCAAAGTCACTAGCTATATCGATTACTACATCTTTATTGGACATAATCCAGTTTAAGACGTCAATTGCTCCATCTTTATTTTTTGCGGCAGCATTAACAGACATTGTTGTGCCGATAGCAATCATAAAGTTTGGACCTGTAGAATTAGAGGATAATGATGGTAAAGGAGCCCATCCCCATTCATCATCAGATGCTCCAATTCCTAGACTTGTAGCTTGAAAAGTCCAAGTTCCTATTGTCATCATAGCTGCTCCACGAGTAGCAAACTGTGCATGGAAATCATCCCATCCAATAGCGTAGTAGTTTTCTAAACTACCAGACCACCAACCTTCATTAACCATATGTTTTTTAAGAAGTTCTAAAGCTTCTATAAAAACTGGATCAGTCCATTCTCTTTCGCCAGTAATAGCTTCATAGACTGCTTCTGGTCCTGCATAGTTATTAAGATAAATACCTACTAAATGTTCATGTGTCGGTTGCCATCCTGATGAACCATATGTGTATACGTCCATCCCTTTAGCTTTGATCTTTGCTGCTACATCTTCTAATTCTTCACGAGTAGTTGGAACTGTCCAACCATTTTCTTCAAAAAGAGTTTTATTGTAAAGCATTACCATTGATTCATGTGTTTTAGGAATTGCATATAAGCTGCCTTCAAAAACTCCTGAACTATACGCCCAAGGAATCAATTTATCTTTCCATCCAAATTCTGCAGCATAGGAATCAAGATTCTCTAACATACCTGCTTCTTGATATTCTTTAACATAAGAAGGGCCAGGGGTTTCTACGATGTCTGGACCCATACCAGCTAACATAGAAGTTCTAAGTGATTCAATTCTTGTTTCGTTTGGCTCAAATTGTATTTCTAATTCATAATTATCTTGAGCACTGTTGTATGCATTTTGTAATTTTTCTAAAAATATAGGATCTCTATCAGCATTTGATTCCATTGACCAAGTAACCTTGGTTTTAGAGAATGCAGAAAAAGATACAGATAAAACTATTGAAGTTACAAAACTTATTATGGTTTTATTCATAATTCCTCCATTTAATAACCACTTCTTAAAGGAAATATAGATCACTTCAAGTTGATATCTAAAAGTGTGTCAAAATACGGCTAAACAAACAAATAAATTCTATTTTTATAAGTTAAATTTAATAGTATTAATTTTAAAAAGTATTAAGTATCTTTTAATTATTATGAAAAATAATCTCTTTGATATATGGGCTAAAAATGAAGCATCTATAAATGCTTGGTTATCGATACCAAATTCTTTTACTGCTGAAGCCTTTGGTAAAATGGGTTGGGATTCAGTTACTATTGATATGCAGCATGGTCAAAATGACTATTCTACTGCTATAGCAATGGTGCAGGGATTATCGAATAGCAATACTGTTCCTATGACAAGAGTTCCATGGAACGAGCCAGGTATAATTATGAAAATGTTAGATTTAGGTGTTCAAGGAATTATTGCCCCAATGATTAATACTAAAGAGGATTGTGAAAAATTTGTTTCATATTGCTATTATCCTCCAATAGGTCAAAGAAGTTTTGGTCCAATGAGGGCTCAAGTAGTTTATGGTTCAGATTATTATCAGCACGCAAATGATAATATTGTAAGTATGGCAATGATCGAAACGAAACAAGCAGTTGAAAATTTGGATGCTATTCTTTCAGTTCCTCATTTAACTGGTATCTATATTGGGCCGGCGGATATGAGTTCTTCTTATGGTTTGCCACCTAAATTTGATGTACGTGAAGATCCAGTATTTTCAAACATTAAAATGATTGCAAAGAAAGCAAAAGAAAAAGGAAAGATTGCAGGTATTCATAATGGATCAGTTAAGTATATGAAAGAAATGATGAAGTACGGTTTTCAATTTACCACCTTACTTTCTGATTTTAGAATGATGACATCACATGCTGAAAGTTTATTAAAAGAATTGAAAGATGTAGATACTAAATCTGATAATACTAGCGCATATTAATTGTCGCTTAATTACTAACTAAATCCTCTTCCATTTTAATTAATTCAAACCATCTATTTTCTTTTGTATTGAGATCACTATTAAGAACTTCCATTTTGGAAGTTATTTCTTGATAGCGTTCAAAATTTTCCAAATATAGGTTTGTATCCTTCAATTCATTTTTAATATCTTCTAATTCTTGTTGAATTTTTTTTATTTGGTTTGGTAATTGCTCTAATTCATATTGAAACTTATATGATAGTTTAGCTTTAGAATTTTTTACTTTGTTATTTTCTGAATATGATTTTTTTGTTTCCTTATTTTTAGTAACTTGTTGATTTTCGGATTTCAAAAAATCACTGTATCCACCAAAAAATAATGATACATTCCCATCCTCTTTGAAATGTAGAATTTTATTTACAGTTTGATCTAAAAAATCTCGATCATGCGATACTATTAATAACGTTCCATTATAATTTGATAACATTTCAGTTAACAGATCTAGTGTTTCTAAATCTAGATCATTTGTTGGCTCATCTAAAATAAGTCCAGTCTTTGGATTAGCTAATACTTTTGCTAAAAGTAATCTATTTTGCTCTCCTCCTGATAATGTTTGTATCGTATGATTGACATTTTTAGGATCAAACTGAAAATCTTTCACATAGCTACAGACATGCCTATCTCTTCCCTGAACTTTTAAATAGTCTCCTCCAGAGGGAACTAAAATATCTTTAATAGATTTTCTGCCATTAAGATCATTACGCATCTGATCAAAATAAGAAAATTCTAAATTTTTTTTGAGCTTGATTTTACCTTTAGAAATTTTTATTTCATTAAGGATTGTTCGAAGAAAAGTTGATTTACCACTTCCATTATTTCCTAACAAACCGATACGATCATTTTTTGAAATTTTTATTGAGAGATTTTTAAAAATAAATTCACTTTGATTTGGATATTTCACAAACACTTCTTGAAGTTCAGCAATAAATTTAGATTGATCAGTAGATTTTTTAGATACTTGCGGTCTTAAAGATTTAATTGCACTTCTATAAGAAGCTTCATCTTTTTCTAATTGCGCTTTTAATTCTTTCGCTCTTTTTAATCTTTTTTCATTCCTCTTTACACGAGCTTTAACGCCTTTATTTGCCCACTCAAGTTCAATATTAACAAATTGCTTTCTATTTCTTAATTCTCTATATTCTTGATCTAGTAACTCCTCTGACCATTTATCAAAATCTTTAAATCCTCTAGGACTTACTCGTAATTTTCCCCTATCTATCCAAAATACTTTATTGGTAAAATTACTTAAAAAAGTTCTATCATGGCTCACACATATAATTGTTTTATTTAAATTGCGTAAGTAACTTTCTAGCCATTCGATGCATTGCAAATCTAGATGATTGGTTGGCTCATCTAATAACAAAACATCGGAGTCCTTTAATAAAGATCGAATTAAATAAACTTTTCTTTTTTGCCCTCCTGAAAGATCTTCAACATTAGCAAATTTGTCTAAATTTAGTTTATTGCAAAATATATCAACAAAATGTTTATTTTGTTCGTTAAGTAAATCTGAAAAATTCTCTTCAATGGTTTTGTTATCTAGTTTTTCAAATTTCTGATTAAAATATCCAACTTTTAGATTTGGATAATTCCATAATTCTCCCGCATCTAAATCTTGATCACCATTTATAGTTTTCATAAGTGTTGTTTTGCCAACACCATTTTTACCAACAAGCGCAATCATATCACCCTTGTGTAAATTTAAGTTTAGATCTTGGAAAATAACTTTTTTGCCAAATTTGATTTCTACATCTCTTAGAGAAAATAATAAATCACTAGCCACTAATTTAAGTCTTATATAATTTTGTAATAAACAACAATAAAATCAAGGATCATAAATATTATAAATAGTATTGCCACTCTAGTTAATGACCATTGACCTTTTGGAAAAATAAAATTTAGGAACTTCATATTAATTTACTTACCCTTTAACCTAATCCATTTAATGCAATCTTCAAGTCTATCATCTCCCCAAAATACTTCTTTGCCATCATATACAAATGTAGGGCTTCCAAAAACTCCTTTTTTATAGGCATATTCAGTATTGCTTAGATATTTATCTTTTATTTCCTGCTCATTAGCTTTCTTTATCGTAGTATCAGGATCCAAGTTTAATTCTTGAAAGATTTCATTTAAATTTGGTTGTGTAGCTGGTTCTTTCCCTTGCTGAAACCATCTTTGATATGTTTTGTAAACATAATTGACTCCCCATCCTTCATTCATTCCAAGAATTGCTATTTGATTTGCCAAATCGAACTCTTTTAATGGGTATGGTGCTGGAACCTTTGCTTCAAATCCATAAAATTTTGCGCGTCTTTCAATATCTCTCCACATGTAATCTGATTTTATTTTTTTAGCTGGTGGAGTGAATGGAATGTTGTCCATATCCATCATAATTTTTCTTACACTAAAGGGATGCCAATTAAATTTAATATTTTCTTTTTTTGCAACTTTATGCAACCTATTGACTGATAGGTAAGTATAAGTACTGCCAATTGAAAACCAAAAATTTATTTCTTCCATAAATATAGTTTTATCAACTTAATTTTATCATTCAATAATAATCTCATCAGGTGTTGAATCTATTTCTTTTTTATGATCCCACGTAATTCCATTTTTACCAGATCCAAACTTAGCGGATTTATTTGTGAAAGGAAACTGATATAGCATTGAATTAAAATATTTTTGCATCTTAGGCAGTGTTTTAAAGTTTAAAAAAAATTTAGATACTAAAGGAAAACCTAATTGTTCAAAAAAATTATCAGAGTTTATATTTTTTACAAATTTATAATGTTTCAAAAATGCATAATAAAGTTCTAATGTATCAAACAAATTAAAATCAGGTGAAGAAATATTATTACCTATTAAAAATAGTTTAGTTTCTTCGTTACTTTTTGAACTAAGCCAATGTTCAAATTTTTGTAACTTCCCAACATTTGAATGTTCAAATGCCTGATTAAAAACAGTTGAAGCTTCACTTAACTCATCTTTTTCATTTTCAAAATGCGTATAAGCAAATCTTGTCACTATATTCCTTAAATCTACTGTTTCTTGAAGTAATTGATTACATTCTAATTCTTCTTTAGAATTTTCTCCAAACATATTAAATTTCTTACCAAGAAAAGATAAACAAGTAATAGATTGAGCAATTATTATTTCTTTCCCTCCTTCACTAAATTGTAAATAAGGTAAATTGATTAAACTATTTTTTTTCTTTAAAATAATTTTATCTTTATCGTGCCATTCACTACCATCATAAGTTAGGTAATTATTTTCTAATTTTGGAATTAGTCTGTAAATTTTTGAAGTGAGCGGAGCACCAGCATAAATGATCATTTGACGCGAAGCTGAACCTAAACCTTTAGTGCTCCAGTAACCAAGAGTAATTTTATTCACATCCATATAAAATATAATTTAAATTAAATATTATTTTATAATCATTCTAAATTTAAATTATAACAAAATCATAATAAAACTTTATTTTTTAGAACTTTCTTTGAATAAAATACATCAAAAATATTATTAAAAAAAAATATTTTTTATCTCTATGTAATAATCTCATAATAGTCATCTTATAGTATTAAGAAAGGAGGTACTATGTATGCGACATGGAAAATAAGAACTGACTATGCAAATGCAGTAGATATTTTTGATAAAGTTTCACCTTGGTTTAAAGAAAGTGGAGCTCGAATGACTAATGTTACACATAATATTGGTGGTGATGATAATACATTCACTATGGTAGCAGGATTTGAGAGTTATGAAGCATTTGGTAAAAATGATGATGCTTGGGCTTCATCACCAGAATGGTGGCAAAAAATGCAACCAAATTTTGTAAACAACCAGTTAGTTGAAACTGTTTATTTAAATGAATTGATTGGAAATATTAAAGGTGCTACTGAGCAAATGCCTGTTTGGGCACATTTTGTTTTTAGTCATCCAGATGTGGATGCTATAAAAAAAAGTTTTGAAATTGATGAAAAACACTACATGTCAAATGGTTCATCAGGAATTGCAATTCATAGAATGTTTGGTGATAGAAATAATCAATATTTATTTGCTGCAAGATTCAACAGTATGCAAGAGTTAGGCAAGTGCATGGATGCTAATCAAAATTCTCCAGATTATTGGGCAAGTCATAAAGATTATTATGCAAACTTAAATATTCATCTTAATTATAATGCCAGAGTAATTAGGAGAAATATTTATTAAAAAAGGAGGTAAAAATGATTGTAGGAAGTTGGCAATATAAAATTAGTAATGACAGAGCAATGTCAGGCTACAAAATTGTTTCAAAGTATGCAGAAAAATATGGTGCTATAGGAACTTCAATAGCCACTCATCAAGGAGCAGATACATCTGTCTATAATATTGATATTGGATATAATAATTATCAACACTTTGGTGAAATGGATGATAGTTGGAGTACAGATAGTGAATTTGGTTCTGAGATGGAAGCTTATTTTGGAATGAGTGAACATGTTAGAATGAATTTCTATGAACCTTTAATGCACGAAATGCCATTCAATGGTGTTAAAAGCTGCTTTGCTATCTGGAAATTTTCTCACTCAAATAGAGAGTTAGTTCTAAAAGAGTCAGAAAGTTTCTTTAAATATTGGATGGATAATGGATCAACAGGCTGTACCGTTGGAACTTTAAGTGGAGCTGATTTTGGTCAATATGGCTTTGGTGCCAGATTTAACAATATGGCTGATTATGGAAAAGCAGAGGATAAGCTGAATGGAGATAAAGTATGGGACAATCATCAAGAAATGCTTAGCTCAACAATTTGGGATGGATTTAATCTCAGAAGAGTTTTAGCTGAAAATGGCTGGAAAGAATAAATATTTTGATAATTTTACAACGAATGAGCATAGCGTAATTGATGGACCATAAAATAATGCGGACTTTTTAGTCCGCTTTTTCTTTTGATTATTATTAAATCAATTTAATTTATATCACTGTGGATAATAATTTTTTTAGATCCAATATATTTTTGGTGAAAATTATGATTCTTTTTTAAATTTTCCATTAAATTAGAAATTAAATCTTATAAGCTGTTATTTTTTAATAATAATTTTCAAAAACTTTTATGACATATTATTTAAATATTTATTAAAAAAAATGGGGGTAAAAATGAAAATTATATCAATTTTTATTAGCTTCTTGTTTTTATCATTTTCTTTAAACGCTGAAACTATCAAGTATTGGACTACTGAAGAACAGCCTGCAAGAATGATGAAACAAGTTCAAATGGCTGTAGATTTTAATAAAGCTTCTGGCCATAATGTTACAGTTATACCAATTTCAGAGAATGAAATGGGCAAAAGAGCTGTAGCTGGTTTTGCTGCAGATGATTTGCCAGATGTAATCTATACTACTTTACAGTATATTTTACCTTGGGCTGAAGAAGGCATAATCGATGTAGATGCTACAAACGAAGTAGTTAATATGTTAGGTGGTTCTACTTTTGGTGAAAAAGCTCTAGGCATGGCAAGTTACGATAGTAAATTTGCTGGAGTGCCAGTTGATGGTTGGACTCAAATGGTAGTCTACAGAAAAGATCTTTTTGAAGAAAAAGGTTTAGCAGCACCAAATACTTTTGATAACATTCTAAAAGCAATTGATGCACTACACAATCCACCAAATATGTATGGATTTGTGGCTGCAACAAAAACTGATGAAAACTTTATGAGTCAGGTATTAGAGCACGTGCTTTTAGCAAATGGATGTTCGCCTGTTGATTCTTCAGGGATTGCCGAAATGGGCAGTACTTGTGTTGAAGCAATTGATTTTTATGAAGAATTAGCAAAAGCAAGTCCTCCAGGTGATTTATTCTGGCAACAATCTCGTGAATTATATTTTGCTGGTAAAGCAGCTATGATTATTTGGTCACCTTTTATTATGGATGAATTAGCTGGTCTTAGAGACTCAGCGCCTCCAACAATAAATGATGATCCAACTTCACCAGAATTAGCAAGTAAAACTGGTTTCATTACTAACTTTGCTGGCCCAAGTAACCCAAGTGGTGCTGCGTGGGCAGATGTTAGATTTATGATTATTACAGATTCTGCTAACACAGAAGTTGCACAAGAATGGATTAAATATGCTGTTGGCGATGGTTATGTTCAAACTTTAAGTATCGCTCCTGAAGGTAAATTTCCTGTTCGTAGAGGAGATGCTTCAGACTCAGATAAATTTGTCCAAGCTTGGAGTAGCTTACCTGTAGGTGTAGATCGAAAAGCACCACTTAAAGATTTATATGATGCATCAGTCATTAATGACATTGTTGCAGGACTAGATGTTGCTGAAAGATGGGGGGTCAAAGAAGGCCAGCTATCTGCAGCTTCAAAAATAATTAATAGTCAAATTATAAATCGTGAGGTTAGAGAAGTTATAGATGGCAACAAATCTGCTAGTGATGCAGTAGCTGCTATAAATAGCCAAATTAGCGATATAGACTAAAATTTTTTTTTATCGTATTAAAGGCGACATATATTGTCGCCTTTTCATCAATGTTTAACTTAAATAAAGAAGCAAAATTAGCATACACAATGCTAATTCCTACAATTAGTATCGTTTTTTTAATTATATTATTTCCTATTTTTGGAAATTTTTGGTTAAGCTTTAAAGAAGTTAAACTTGGTGATTTAAGAGCGCCACAACCTATCATAAAAGAAAAACTTAAGACTAAAGATATAGAGCCTGGAGATGATATTTTAATTGAATATAGATTCAAAAATAGTTCACAAAAAAAACCAATATTTAATATAGAAATTACTGATAAAATTTCAAAATTTATTTCACCTGTAGAAATTGCTGAAGGATGTTCAGTAAATAATAATTTATTGAGTTGTTATTTTGAAGAATGGAAACCAAAATATAATGAAAAAATAATTTTTAAATTTAAAGCGAATGATAATTTTGAAATAGATAATTTCAATCCAAAAGAAAGCAAACCAAGAGGTGCTGCTGATGCAGATAATATTTTAACAAACTTAAAATTTTCTCTTAAAAATTTTCAAAAAATATTACAAAAAAATGAAACAATAGAAAATATAAAGGTAACTTTTTTATATTCTTTTTTTGCTACTATCGGAGCATTATTATTAGGTATAAGTGCTGCTTTATTACTTGAAAAAAATTTTTTAGGAAAAGGATTTTTTAGAGGTTTATTTTTATTTCCCTTTGTTTCTCCTGTAATAGCAGTAGCATTTACCTGGGTTTACATTTTAGATCCTTTTAAGGGCTTTCTTAATAATTATTTATTAAACAACGAATTTATAAGTGAGCCAATTTTTTTCTTAGGACTAAAAAAAGTTGATTTTCTTGGGTTTGATTTTCCATTTACTCTATTTATTGTAATTCTTTTTGAGAGCTGGAGATATTTTCCATTAGCTTTTTTATTTATACTAGCAAGATTACAAGCTATTCCAAAAGATCTTTACGAGGCATCGGATATTGATGGAGCAACAAGAATACAACAGTTTTTTTACATTACATTACCGCAATTACTTGGAGTTATTTCCCTGCTTTTCATTTTACGTTTCATTTGGAACTTTAATAAGTTTGAGGATATATTTTTATTAACGGGGGGTAATGCTGGAACTAGAACATTAACGGTTCAGGTGTACGATGAAGCTTTTGCACTTTCAAATATGGGCACTGCATCTTCAGTAGCTGTACTTATATTTATTCTTTTGGCAATTTTTGTTTTCATTCATCAAAAAATAGCACCTAAGGATATAGAAGAATGACAAATAATATTTATCAGTTTTTTTTCATTTATTTATATTCAATAATTACGCTATTTTTATTAGCTGTAATTGGAGATTTTGTTTCAATATCAATTTTTCTATCAAAAAATATATTTATTTATAAAAATATTTTTCTATATTGTTTCCTCTATGCAGTTTGTTTTTTTGCAATACGAATTATAATTACCAATCAAGTCTCTAACATTTTTATTTTTATAATATCTTTAGCTTTATCGTATTTTCTTCTTATTAATAAAGAAATTAATGCCTATCAATTATTAATTATTATATCAGTGTTTATTGTTTTTAATCTACTGTTACAAAAATATTTTACAGCTAAAAATTTTAGTAATTTTTTATTTGAAGTTTCTTTTTTAAAATTTCTTAAAACAAATAGTTTAATATTTTTTTCTTTTATAATTATTTTTCCTTTTTATTTAATGTTTGTATCAAGCTTAAAAAGCCAAATGGTTTTGTTACAAAACCCAACTGATTTAAGTATTCCATTTTTTTATTCAATATCAGATTTTTTTTCTAGTTATATTGCTGTTATCACTCAATACAACTTTTTAAATTTTGCTTTAAACAGCACTATTGTCTCATTTGTAACTGTTTTCGTCAGTTTGTTTTTTTCTATTCCAGGTGCATATGCAGTTGCACGCTTAAGATTTGCAGGAAGATCGAAAATATCATCATCTATTTTAATAATATATATGGTTCCAGCTATAGTACTTGTAATTCCACTTTATGTTATATTCAGTCAGCTTGGTTTTAGAAATAGCTTGTTTAGTCTAATGATTGTTTATCCGGCAACAACTATTCCTGTTGCACTTTACATGTTGCAAGGATATTTCAAAGGTATCCCATATGAACTAGAAGAGTCTGCTCTTATTGATGGGTGTTCTCGTGTTGGGGTCATCTTAAGAATTACATTACCTTTAAGTGTCCCGGCTATTTTGTCTGTTTCATTGTACGTATTTATGATTGCTTGGAATGAATTCTTATTTGCTTTTATGTTTTTAGATAATCAAGAATATTTTACTATACCAAGAGGTCTTTATACTCAACTTGATGATCAAGAGGTACCGAGACAATATTTAATGGCTGGATCAGTAATGATAACCGTGCCTGTACTCTTACTATTTTTTATTTTTGAAAGATACTTAGTAGGAGGTTTAACTGCAGGAAGCGTTAAAGGCTAATCAAGTAAATAATGAATGATTTGAGTAAATAATTTGCTTATGCTAATATTATATAAGTGCTGATATAGTATAATGGTTATTACAGGCCGTTGGTAACGGTCAGATTCAAGTTCGATTCTCGGTATCAGCACCATGCAAATGAAATATGTAATTATAATTCTAATTTTATCGATAAATTTTGAAATAATGGCCAAACAAATATCTGATTTTAATTGGGAGAAAAGAATAGTTATTATTTCATTTGAAAAAAAAGAGAATAAAATATTTCAATCTACTCAAAAATTTGTATCTGAAAATGAATGCTCAATAAACGATAGAAATTTAAAATTTATATACTTTGAAAAATTCAAAAATAAAGAATTTGAAACACCAATTTTTCTTAATAAGTATGGAATATGGATAATTGGATACGATGGATCGATTAAAGATTATAGTACAAATGAAAAAATTTTTTTACGCTTATTTAAATTGATTGATTCTATGCCTATGAGAAAAAGTGAAATGAAAAATGATCAATGTTAAATTTTTTTGAAATTTCTAAAGATAAAAAATAAATTTAAAATACTCAATATAGAAAAGAAAATTGCATTAGTTGCAATAATGTTTAGACTTGTTTCACCAGGACTATTCGTAAAAACATATCTCCAGAAATTTAATGATACTAAAACTTGAAAAATAAATATTAAAAAAATAAATGGTAGTTGTTTTTCTATCCCTCTGAACATAATTATTATGTAAGCTAATACAAAAGTAACAAATATTATTCCTACAATTTCTGATAATCCTGCTACTGCATGATTAAAAAAACCTAAATTGTTTATAGCAAATTCATCAGTAAATATTAAAAGTTGAATAGCGAAGTATGAAAAGAAAATAATATTTAGAATAATGATCAAAATATCTATATTTTTTTTGAACATATCTGTGTATCGTGTAATAAAATTAAATAATCAACATGGAAATCACATTATATTATTTTAAAATAGCTTTTTGGCGCGCTGAAATGACAAGATTGGCTTTGTATATTGGTGATATTCCTTTTAATAATTATATAATAGAAGGAAAAGATAGAGATAATTTTAAAAATTCAGGGATTCTTCCCAATAAAAAAATAGCTCCCTTTAGACAGCTTCCAGTTCTAGATGTAGATGGTAAAATTTTTGCTCAAACAGGTGCAATTGCACGATTTTGTGGCAAGTTATCAGGATTGTATCCAAAAGATGATGATCTTGCAGCAGCTCGCATAGATCAAGTAATTGAAGTTGCTCAAGACATTAATTATTTATTTACATTATCAAGCAGAGACAAAGAAAAGGAAAAATTAAAACTAGCTAGAAAAATCTTGGCCGCCAAACATCTACCAAAATATTTTAGTTTTCTAGAAAACTTAATTAAAGAAAATGATAACTCTTTATTTTTTGTGGGTGAAAACATCTCTATAGCAGATTTAGCTATATGGAGATTACTAGGTTGGTTTGAGTCAGGGATTATTGATGGAGTTCCAACAAATATATTAGAACCATATGAAAATTTAAAAAAGATGAGAAATGAAATTTATAAACATCCAAAAGTAAATGATTGGATGATTAAATCATATGGGAAGGTTATATAATTTAAAAATATGACAGCCTTAAGTGTTAATGTAAACAAGTTTGCTTTAGTAAGAAATGCAAGAGGTGCTGATTTACCAAACTTGATTGATATTAGTAATAAATGCTTAAACTATGGTGCAGATGGTATTACGGTCCACCCTCGTCCGGATGAAAGACATGCAAAATTTTCTGACCTAGAACCATTAAAAAATTTATTGGAAAAATTTGAAAATAAAGAATTTAATATAGAAGGATATCCATCAGATTTTTTTGTTAAAAAAGTAATTGAGGTTAAACCAGATCAAGTCACATTAGTGCCAGATCCACCTGGTGCATTGACCTCTTCATTTGGTTGGGATTGTAACGAAAATAAAGAATTTCTTCGAGATATTGTTAATGAATTTAAAAAAAATAAAATTCGTGTTTCAATCTTTATAAATCCATCGACTGAAACACTCGAAAATTTAGGAGTCATACAAACGGATAGAGTTGAGCTCTATACATATGATTATGCTCATAATTTTCAAAAGAATAAAGATGACTCTATAAAGCCCTATGTAGACGTATCAACATATTTAAAAAAAGAATTTCCTGGAATAAAATTAAATGCGGGCCACGATTTAAATTTAGAAAATTTAAAATTTTTCTTGGAAAATATAAATGATATTGAAGAAGTTTCTATAGGTCATGCTTTAATTTGTGATACATTTGAATTTGGCTTAGAGAAAACAATTAAAAAATATTTATCTTTAACAAAAAATTAAATGACTTTTATTTTTTGGCTTCAATTTGCCTTCGTATGTATTGCTGGAGCAATGTCTCCTGGACCTAGCTTAGCATTAATTATAAGAAACAGTGTTACTGTTAATAGATTTGCTGGCATTCTGACTTCTGTTGGTCACGGAATTGGTATGGGTGTTTACGCAATTTTTGCAGTGACTGGGCTCATAATTATTTTAACAACGAATGAAATGCTATTTCAATTTATACAAATTATTGGAATTCTATTTTTATTATTTATAGGTTTGCAATTTCTTTTCAAAAAAAATCAAGAAATTGAACATATAAATAATCAAAAAAATATTAATTCATTCTTACAAGGTTTTTCTATAGCAATTTTAAACCCTAAAATTCTCATATGGTTTTCAGCAGTATTCTCACAATTTGTAAAAATAGATGCTTCCTTTTTTTCGCACTCAATTCTTGTAATTACTGCATCTGTTATAGATGGAATTTGGTATATTATAGTTACAGTTGTAGTAACAAGTTATGGAATGGGTGATTTTTTCCAAAGAAGAAAAAATATTATTCAAAAAGTATCAGGATTAATTTTAATCTTAATTGGTGTTTTGCTAATTATCGATTTCTTCTAAAACTCTTAAGATATTTTTTCCCATAATTTTTTCAATTTCGGTATTTTTATATCCTCTTTTTTCTAAACTTTCTTGAATTATCATGTGATCTAAACAATCATTCCATTTATTTGGCAAACAATCAAGGCCGTCATAATCACTACCTACTCCGACATAATCAATACCAATTTTATTAATTACATACTCAATATGATCAACAAATACTTCTATACTTGGACATATGTCTGATAATTTTTTTTGAAGAAAATGTTGTTTTGCTATCCACTGAGAAGTTTTGTTAGAATATTTTCTTTCAATAGAATTTAATTCATCAAGATATTTTTTTCTTTCTTTAGTTTCTCTCTCTTTAAAAGATTTATCAATAAAAAAAGGATACGGATTAAGACCAATCAAACCTTTTACTTTTTTGATTGCTTCAATTTGATCATCTTTTAAATTACGAAAATGAGGACACAAATTATACACGCTAGAATGTGAAGCTATAAAAGGTATGGTACTTATTGATGCAATATCCCAAAAACTTTTCTCTCCAATGTGCGAAACGTCAATTAGCACATTATTATCTTGGCAAATATAAATAACTTCTTTCCCAAATTCGTTTAAACCATGACTTTTAAGTTTTGAAGAATTGTATGTCTCATCATAATTTGATGAAACCCATTCCAAAGAATGATTCCAAGTTGGGCCAAAATAGAAAAGACCTCTTTCTATAAAATGATATAAATTATTTATATCATTTTCTAAACCCTCCCCACCTTCCATTGAAATTGGAAGCATTAACTTATTATTATTAATCGCCTCATTTATGTCTGAGAGTTTTTTTGGAATGACAATTTCTTCGTGTGATGAAATTCTTTCAATCTCATCATACATTTTATCAGCTCTTTTAAAAAAATTTGGTTCATTAGAACTACTTGAGACCCAAATAATTAAAATTTCTAAATCAATTTCAGATTTTAATAATCTTTGTATGTCCGTATGCCCATGCGATGTAAGTTTTATAACATCTTCACCTTCGATAACTCTTTGCACAAGATCATTATGCAAGTCAGCTACAAACATTTAATTATTTAATAATCTCCATCTTTATTATTTTATCTGGATCTGCAGGTGGTTCACCTCTTGTGATATTATCTACATATTCCATACCTTCGGTAACTTGAGCCCAAACAGTATATTGACCATCTAAAAAGGAACAGTCATTAAAACAAATAAAAAATTGACTGTTAGCACTATTTGGATTTTGAGCTCTGGCCATTGACACGGCTCCTCTTCCGTGGTTTTCTGACGAAAATTCAGCCTCTATATCAGGAAGTTTTGAACCGCCGGTACCAGCCCTTGATAAGTTAAAACTATCATTACTTGAATTTCCAAATTCTACATCTCCTGTCTGAGCCATAAAACCATCTATTACTCTATGAAAAACAACCCCATCATACTGTCCTTCTTCTATTAGTTGCTTGATTTGTTTAACATGTTTTGGTGCTACATCTGGTTTTGTCTCTATTACAACAACACCATCTTTAAGTGTCATATGGATAATATCTTTTTTTTCATCAGCCATTAAAATCTCTCCTTTTAAAAATATTGAGAAAATGAAGATGAAAATAAATAGTTTTTTAAATTTAATCATATTTGTTTTCTTTACCTTCACCCAAATTGTTTTATATATAACTAATGCACATCTTTGAAGAAAATATCAAGAAATTAGATTTAAATATTCCTGAAATGCCAACACCACTTGCAAATTACGTTCCTTATAAAGTTTCAGATAGTACCGTTTATGTATCAGGTCAAGGACCTGTAATAGATGGTAAAATTTTGTATAGCGGAAAAGTTGGTGTAGATATTTCTGAAGAAGAAGGAATAAAAGCCGCTGAAATTTGCTGCATTAACATTATCGCAGCTCTAAAAACATCAATAAATGGAGATTGGCATAGATTAGACACCTTTTTGAAACTTGGGGGTTTTGTCAATTGTAATGATAACTTTACTGATCAACCTAAAATCATAAATGGAGCATCAGATTTATTAGTTAGTATATTTGGTGATAAAGGAAGACATGCTCGGTTCGCAGTTGGATCAAATGCTCTTCCACTCAATATTTCTGTTGAAATAGACGCAATAATTAAAATTAAATAGCATACTCAAAATGAGTGAACATTTTTTTTGCTCTTCGCTCAGTAACATCAAAAGATCTGAATGGAATAAATGTGTTGGAAATGATCATCCATTCTTACAATATGAATTTCTTCACGCTTTAGAAAAAAGTAATAGTGCAAATACCAAAACAGGTTGGCAGCCATATCATTATATTGAAAAAGAAAATGATAAAATTATCTCATTATGTCCTCTTTATTTAAAGAACCATTCTTTTGGAGAATATATTTTTGATCATTCTTGGGCTGATGCTTATCATCGATATGGAATAAACTATTATCCAAAACTGCAATCTGCAATACCGTTTACGCCAGTAACTGGTGATAGAATTGTTTTAAACAAATCAGTTAAAGATAAAAAGGGAAAGCAAGTTCAGGTAATTAATAATATTATAGAAGAAGCAAAAAAAATAAATGTTTCTTCTCTCCATTTTAATTTTATCAATGATGCATCAAATTGGACTGGTATTGATAATATTATGGTTAGATCAGGAATACAATTTCATTGGAACAATAATGAATACAAAAATTTTAATGAATTCTTAAATGACTTATCCTCAAGAAAAAGAAAAATTATTAGGCGAGAAAGACAATGTATTGAAAATAATAATTTAACTGTAAAATTACTTAATGGAGATGAAATTAAAGAAGAGCATATAAATTTTTTTTACGATTGTTATTTAGATACAACAGGTAGAAAATGGGGTTCTACTTATTTAACTAAAGAATTTTTCTTTGATATATTACAGAATTTTAAAAATAAAATATTGCTTATAATGGCTTATCAAGAAAATAAAATGGTTGCGTCTGCAATTAATTTTCTAAGTAAAACTCATTTGTATGGACGATTATGGGGATCAAAATATGAAGTACCATTTTTACATTTTGAACTCTGTTATTATCAAGCAATTGAATACGCAATTCAAAATAAGATTCAAATTGTAGAAGCAGGTGCTCAAGGTGAGCATAAATTACAAAGAGGTTATGCACCTACAAAAACATGGAGTGCTCATTGGATTAAAGATAAAGAATTTAGCAAAGCTATCCAAAATTTTCTTGATAATGAAAGTCAGCTTATTGATAGCCAAAAAGAAAAATTAGAAGATTATCTGCCTTTCAAAAATTAGGCTAATTCTTTTTTTACTTCTTGTTTATTAGAAAATTCAAAGTTAATTTTTTTATCTTTACATGTAATTTCAACATGCCCACCTTTAGCTAGTTTACCAAAGATAAGTTCTTCAGCCATCGGTTTTTTAACTTTTTCTTGTATTACTCTACCTAATTCTCTAGCACCGTAAACTTCATCATAACCCTCTTCAGCTAAAAATTCCTTTGCTTCTTTATTAATTGATAATGAAACCCCTTTGTCTTCGAGCTGTGCTTCAATTTCTATAATAAATTTATCTACTATCGAAAGTACAATATTTTTGGATAAATGATTAAAATGAATAATTGAGTCAATACGATTTCTAAATTCTGGTGAAAAAATTCTATTTATTGCATCACTACTATCATCGTTAGATCGTTTTGCATTAAAACCAATTTTGTTTTTAGATACATCAATTGCACCAGCATTAGTTGTCATAATTAATATAACGTTTCTAAAATCTATCGTCTTACCATTATGATCAGTTAGTTTTCCATAATCCATTACTTGTAAAAGAATATTGAATAAATCATAGTGGGCTTTTTCAATTTCATCCAATAACAATACACAATGAGGATTTTGATCGACTCCATCAGTTAATAACCCACCTTGGTCGAAACCTACGTAACCAGGAGGGGCTCCAATAAGTCTGCTCACGGTGTGACGCTCCATATATTCTGACATATCAAATCTAAGAAGTTTAATACCAAGTGTATTACTTAATTGTTTAGCTACCTCAGTCTTCCCTACTCCTGTAGGCCCAGAAAATAGATATGAGCCAATTGGCTTTCCATCTTCTCTTAGTCCTGCTCTTGCTAGCTTAATGGAAGATGATAATTCTTCAATGGCCTTGTCTTGACCAAAGACGAAATTTTTCAAATCTCTCTCTAAATTTTTTAAACTGTTCTTATCACTTTGATTAACAGATTTTGTTGGAATTCTTGCCATTAAAGCAACTACTGCTTCAATATCTTTGGAAAGAATAATTTTTTTTCTCTTTTCTTCTGGTAATAAATATTGAGATGCTCCTGCTTCATCGATAACATCAATAGCTTTATCTGGAAGCTTTCTATCGCCTATATATTTATTAGATAACTCGACTGCACTAATAATTGCTTCCGGTGAATATTTAATATTATGGTGTTCTTCATAGTACGTTTTTAAACCCTCAAGAATTTTTACGGTCTCATCTTTCGATGGCTCCTTAACATCAATTTTTTGAAATCTTCTTACTAAAGCTCTATCTTTCTCAAAATAATTTTTAAATTCCTTATATGTTGTTGATCCAATACATTTAAGAGTACCATTTCCTAGAGACGGTTTTAATAAATTACTTGCATCCATTGAGCCTCCACTCGTTGCTCCTGCTCCGATAACTGTGTGTATTTCATCGATAAATAGAACAGCTTTGTCCTTCTTTTGTAATTCTTTAAGAACTGCTTTCAATCTTTCTTCAAAATCACCTCTGTATCTAGTGCCTGCTAATAATGCGCCCATATCTAAAGAATAAATTACAGCATCCTCCATAATTTTAGGCACTTTTTTTTCAGTAATTCTTTTTGCTAAACCTTCAGCAATCGCTGTTTTTCCAACACCAGGGTCTCCAACGAATAAAGGATTATTTTTTTGTCTTCTACATAAAATTTGAATTGTTCTATCTAATTCTTTGCTTCTACCAATTAGCTTATCAACTTTACCATCTTTTGATTTTTCATTAAGATTTATACAAAATTGACCTAAAGCAGTTTTAGGTTTTTGTTGCGCATTATTATCATTTGTTTGACTATCTACAAATTCTTCATTTTCAAAACTTTCGTTAGCTTTTGAAATACCATGTGAGATATATTGAACCGCATCTAATCTACTCATATTTTGTTGATGAAGAAAATATACTGCATGGCTTTCTTTCTCAGAAAATAAAGCTACAATCATATTAGCACCTGTAACACTCTCTCTTCCACTCGATTGTACGTGTATAGCAGCTCTTTGTAAAACTCTTTGAAAACCATTTGTTAGTTTTGGCTCGCCTGTAAAATTTTCTTTAAGGTTTTCTAAATCGTTAATAATAAATTTTTCAACGTTTTCTTTTAAATTTGAAATATCAACAGCACAGGCTTTAAGTACACTAATTGCATCTTGATCTTCCAAAAGAGAATATAAAAGATGCTCCAGAGTTACAAACTCATGCTTATAGTTAGTTGCTAATTGATAGGCTTCTCTTAATGTTTTTTCTAAATTTTGTGACAGCATTAACTTTTTTCCATTGTACATTGTAAGGGATGTTCATTTTTTTTTGCCATATCCATTACCGATTTACATTTAGACTCCGCTACCTCATAAGTAAATGTTCCACATACTCCAATACCATTTTTATGAACATGTAGCATAATTTGCGTTGCCTCTTCTTGTTTTTTATTAAATATTTTTTCTAAAACCATTACAACAAATTCCATGGGAGTATAATCATCATTTAATAATAAAACATTATACATAGAAGGTTTTTTTGTTTTTGGTTTAGTATCTAATAATAGACCCCTTTGAAAATCCTCATTATTATTGTTATTTTGATCTTCATTTGCCATATTTATTAAATAATATGTTTTGAAATATTTTAAAGTATTTTTATGTTTGAAAGCATCGAAAATCTTATGTTAATCAAAGAAAAATGAAAAAAAAATTATTATTAATCATAATTTTAAATAGTTTTTTCATATTAAGTTTTTCATCAAATATTTTTGCTAAAAAAGCAGCTATAGTAATCGATTTTGATACCGAAGAAGTTTTATTTGAAATCAATGCTGATACCAGAAATTATCCAGCATCCCTTACAAAAATAATGACTTTATACATTGTATTTGATTACATCAAAAAAGGAAATCTAAGCTACGATAGTCAATTGAGTGTGTCAAGCGTTGCTGCATCTAGGTCACCAAGTAAGTTATATTTAGAAGAAGGTTCAAGTATTAAAGTAAGAGATGCTGTTAATGCACTTATAATTAAATCGGCAAATGATGTAGCTACTGTGATAGCAGAAAACATAGCAGGAACTGAAAAAGAATTTGCAAAACTTATGACTCAATATGCAAAAAATATAGGCATGAGTAATACAACATTCAAGAATGCATCTGGTCTTCCTAATAGAGCTCAATTGACAACCGCCAGAGATATAGCAAAATTATCCCATGCACTTATTTCAAATTTTCCTAATGAGTATAAATTATTTAGTAATACAAAATTTTTTTATAAAGGAAAAACTTATAAAACTCATAATAAATTAATGTTACGTTATGAAGGTGCGGATGGAATTAAAACAGGATATATAAAGGCATCTGGTTTTCAATTAGCTTTTTCCGCTGTAAGGGACAATAAAAGACTCATCGGTATAATTTTTGGAGGCGATACTGGGAGCCAAAGAAATAAATCTCTTAAAATTATAATGGATAAAGAATTCGCTGAATTAAATATAAAAATAAATGATAATAAAAAAGAAATTGTTAAAAAGGAAGTAGAAATAAAAGAGGTTAAAAAAAATAATTATTCAATTGTTGTTGGAACATTTAAATACAGAAATAATGCTGAAAAACAGATTAAATTAATTAAAAGTAAATACCCAGTTTCTACAAAAGATAAAAATTCAAATGTCGTTCTCATAAAAGTTAGCGGCAAACAACTTTATGAATCTAGATTTGAAAACTTTTCCAAAAAAGAAGCATATACAGCGTGTAAAAGATTAAAAAAATATAACCGTGATTGTTTTGTTAGATTGTAAATTTATAATTTATACCACTTAAGGATAATTGATTTTCGATAATTTCAATTAAAGATTTAAGACCTTCTTTAGAAGTTGACTCTGCTCTACATGTTAATTGGTTTTGAGTGTTACTAGCTCTCATTAGAAACCATCCATTATCATTTTCAACTCTTATGCCATCTATGTCAATTAATATACCTTCAGTATTTTTTATCCTGTCTTTAATTTCTTCAATAATTAAAAATTTTTTTGTTTCATCAACATCGAATCTTGTTTCAGGTGTTGAAAATGTTTTAGGATAAAAATTAATTAATTCATTTAAAGTTTTTTCCTGATTACATAATATTCTTAATAGTCGTAATGCAACGTACATAGCATCATCATACCCATAAAAATCATCAGCATAACAAACATGACCACTCATCTCTCCAGATAATGGAGAATTCAATTCTTTCATTTTTTCTTTTATAGGTGAATGGCCAGTTTTAGACATTATAGGATCACAGTTCAGTTTTTTTGCTTCATCAAAGAATACTTTACTACATTTAACATCCATAATTATTTTTGGATTATCATATAATTTTGAAATTTCCGTGCATAGTAATAACATGTATTGATCTGCCCAAACTAAATTACCTAAATTATCTACAACACCTAAACGATCTCCATCTCCATCAAAAGCAAGACCTATATCGCAATGGTTATCTTGAACAGCTTTTATTAATTGTTTCATATTCTCTGGAACCGTAGGGTCTGGATGATGATTTGGAAAATTACCATCAACTTTTTCATTTATTAAAATGTTTTCAGAATTATTTAAATTGTCCGTAATTTCTCTAATAACAGATCCCATTGCTCCGTTACCAATATCCCAAGCAATTTTTATTTTCTTATTGAGATTAATATTTTTTAATAATCTTTTGGTATAATCTAGTTTAATATCTTTATTAATAATCTCACCTTCAAGTAATTTAAAGGTGTCTTGATCTATTATTTTTTGAAGGCTTTGGATGTTTTCAGCATAAAAAGAATGCTTATTTAAGACCATTTTAAAGCCATTATATTCTGAAGGATTGTGTGATCCTGTCACCATTATAACAGCATCCGTTTCAAGATGATAATGAGCAAAATAAGTCATAGGGGTTGGCCCCATACCAATATTAATAACTTTTGCTCCAGAGTCTTTTAATCCCTCACAAAGAGCTTGGTGTAGGTCCGGTGATGTTAATCTTCCATCATAACCAGTAGCTATTACATTAGATTTTAATCTATTACTTACGGTATATCCAAACGTTCTACCTATCGTATAGGCTGTATTTTGATTAATATTATCTTCAACTACACCTCTGATGTCGTACTCTCTTAAGACCTCTTTATCAAAATTTTCAATTTTCAATTTATTTTCCAGTACCATAATAATTAAATCCCAACTCTTTTAAATCCTCTGGAATATAAATATTTCTTAAATCAAAAATGATTTTTTCTTTTAAAATATTTGATATTTTTTTGAAATTTAATGCCCTAAATTCATTCCATTCTGTTCCAATAATAATTGCTGATGCTCCTTCACAAGCTTCATAAGCAGAATTGAAAAAAATAAAATTTGAATTTTCTTTTTTGGCATTATTCATTGCTTCAGGATCATAACATTGAATATTATATCCTTTTTCAAATAGGTTAGATGCAATTTTTATAGAAGTAGAATCCCTAATGTCATCAGTATTGGGCTTGAAGCTTAAACCCAGAAAACAAATGGTAGATTTATTTTCAATATTTGAAACTATTTTTTTTGAAATTTTTATTATACGATCTTGGTTAGATTTATTAACAGCATTAATGATTGATAAATTAATATTTTTGTTTTTAGCATTTGAAGCAAATGCCTTAACATCTTTTGGAAAACATGAGCCACCAAATCCCGGTCCAGCATTCAAAAATTTAGATCCAATTCTTTTATCTATACCCATTGCATATGCAACTTGTTGAACATCAGCACCAACAACTTCACACAAATCGGCAACCTCATTAATGAAGGCTATTTTTGTTGCTAGAAAACTATTTGATGCATATTTAATTATCTCTGAAGTTTCGATAGATGTAGCTACAATTGGTGTTTCTTTAAGAAATAAAGGCCTGTATAGCTCCTTCATAATATTTTCAGATTTTTTATTTTCTGTTCCAATAACTACTCTATCTGGCCTGATAAAATCATTGATTGCAGATCCCTCTCGAAGAAATTCTGGGTTGGATACAACATCAAAAAGTTTTTGATCAATTTTATTTGATATAATTTTTTTTACTTCTCTTGTAGTTCCAACTGGAACAGTAGACTTAGTTACAACTAAACAATATTTTTTTATATTATCAGCAATTTCTTCAGCAACTTGCCAAACAAAACTTAAATCAGCCTCATCCTCTAATCTTCTTGTTGGAGTTCCTACAGTAATAAAAATTATATCTGTTTTATCTAAGTTATTTTTAATGTTTGATTCAAAAGATATTAATTTTGTTTTATTAATATGCTTGTCTAAAAGGTCGTCCATACCTGGTTCAAAAAATGGGCACTTTCCTGATTTAAGCATTTCAAGGCGTTTAATATCTTTGTCTATACATGTTACAGAATAACCAAATTCGGCAAAGCATGCTCCTGTTACCAACCCAACATAACCGGTACCAACTATAGTAAGATTCATTTTTTAAGATTTTTCTTTTATTTTGCTAAATAAACTAAATATTGTTTGTTTGTTATAAAATAATATTGAGAAAATTACTGGAAAATTATTTATTTTTTATTAATTATTAAGAAAATATGTCAAATAATAATAAAATACAAACTGGTATAAATAACATATCAAATGAGTGGTTTAGGGCAAATATAGATCGCAAAACACTTAAAAATCTCTCTAAAAGAACAGATTATGAGGGGTGGAAGCATATTATAATATTTACATTATCTCTAACTGGACTAGGCATACTTTCAGCTTACTTCTGGCAAACTTGGTGGTTTATTCCTCTATACCTTGCTTACTGTATGTTTTGGGGAGGTGCAGATGCTATTTGGCATGAGTGCGGTCACAGAACAGCATTTAGAACTCGTAAGCTAAATGATTTGTTTTACCATATTGCAAGCTTTATGAATAATTTTGAACCAGTAAGATGGAGATGGAGTCATTCTCTTCATCATAGTTATACAGCCTCAGTCGATCCTCATGACTATGAAGCAGACGGAAGTATTTTTTCTAAACACACCCTTTTCAGCTTTTTGATAAATTTTATTCCAGGTATTGGTTTCTTTACTATTCATAAATCACTTTATGTTGAAATTATTCAACATGCTTTTGGAATTAAAACTGATGTAATGAGGGATTGCATTCCTGAAGATAAAATTAGGGATTGTATTAATAGTTCAAGAATCTTTGTTTTACTTTGGATATTAATAATTGCTATTTCAATTTATTTTGCATCATTACTTCCTATATTATTATTTTTGATACCAAAATTCTTTGCTACTTTTAATGGTATTTGGGGTTTAACCCAACATATGGGATTGCAGGAAAACACAAAGGATCACCGTCTATCTACTAGATCAGTAAGATTAAACCCAATCTTTAGTTTTATATACTGGAAAATGGAATATCATATCGAACATCATATGTTTCCTATGGTACCTTCCTACAATCTTCCTAAATTATATGAAGTAATAAAAGATCAAATGCCAGAACCACAAACATTGTACTCTGCATACAAAAAAATAATACCTGCAGTTATAAAAAAATCTAAAAATCCTGACTATTTTATTCCTGTTCAACTGCCAAATAATTAAACTATACTTGACACATCCTTACCTTTAGTTTTATCTAAATATTTATATGGAGTTAAGAAATTTTATTAATGGTAAATTCATTGATTCACTGTCTAAGAAAAATATTCCTGTTTTAAATCCTGCAAACCAAAAAATTGTCGGTAATATTGATGAAGCTTTAGATGAAGAAATAGATTTAGCTTTTAAAGCTGCAAAAAAAGCATTCGATAAACGAATTTTAGTTGATATGGATGCAAAAGATAAATCAAATATGATGAGAGCAATTGCTCAAAAATTACGAGAGCGAAAAGAAGAAGGAGGAAAACTTCTTAGTCAAGAAAATGGTAAAACAATAAAACAATGCATAGATGAATTTAAAGGAGCTGCAGATACTTTTGATTTTTATGCTGGGTTAACTGATAAAATTGAAAATAAGCTTATACCTTCTGGACATGATACTTTAAATTATGTTGTTCTTGAACCTTTTGGTGTAGCTCTTCAAATCGTTCCTTGGAACTATCCTGTTTCTATTTTCTCAGGTATGGTTGCTCAAAACTGGATCGTTGGAAATACAATTGTAATAAAGCCTCCAGAATTATGCCCTATATCTTCTAATTTCTATGGTCAAATTTTTGAAGATGTTGGTGTACCAGAAGGAATCATAAATATCGTACATGGGTATGGTGAAACAACAGGACGTAAACTAGTTCAGCATCCTGGAAGTGACTACATTGTTTTTACTGGATCGCCTGAAGTAGCATCAGAAATTTTGAAAGAAACAGCAGATAGAATAATACCTACACATTTTGAATTAGGAGGAAAGTCTGCAGCAATTATATACCCTGATGCTGATATTGATAAAGCTGTAGACAGTACAATTAGAGGAGTTTTTAAACCTAATGCCGGCCAAATCTGTGTGGCGATGTCTAGAGTATTGTTGCACCCAAAAATTAAAGATGAGTATATGACAAAACTAGTCGCAAAAACTCAAAAATTAAAAGTTGGTGCTGGTGATGAAAATGATACTCAAGTAACACCACTTATTTCAAAGGATCAAATGCAAAGAGTCTCTAATTATGTAAAATCTGGAATTCAATCAGGAGCCACTATAGCTATAGGTGGAGAAAAAGCTGAAAGAGAAGATGGTAATTTTTATCAACCAACTATTTTTGATAATGTAAAAATTGATGCAACAATTGCTCAGGAAGAAATATTTGGTCCTGTTACATCAATATTTGATTTTGAAGACGAAGAGGAGGCAATAAGTATAGCAAATTCAACGAAGTATGGATTAGCTTCTGGAGTATTTACTTCAGATGATCAAAAAGCGAAATGGACAGCTGATCGGATACAAGCAGGAATTATATGGCATAATGATTGGTCTGTTGATGGAACTAATCTTCCTGGAGGTGGTTATAAAAGGTCAGGTTATGGAAGAGATGGTGGGGTTGATGGTGTCTATAGTCATGGACAAACAAAGCGTATAAGTAAAAGACTCTACTAGTTGACATTTACAAGTTATTTTTGTTAAACTTTATTATTATTATTTAATATTATAGTTAAAAATAAATCCGTGGGAGGAAATATGAAAATTATTAAATTACTTCTTATTACTTTATTTCTTTTTCCAGTTTCTATGCAAGCTTATGCTGCTCCAACTGGACAAGACCTAGGTGATAAATGGTGCTCAGATGTAAAAATGCATTTTTATGCTGGTGGTCCTGAAGCAGGAGGTTTTGCTGGTATAGTTGCAGCAGGGGCAATGAATGCAATAAGAGACACTGGTGCAGATGCAGAAATTATTTATTCAGAATGGGATTTTGAAAAAATGGTTCGTCAACTTAGAGAGTCCGTTGGTCTTGGTGTTGACGCTATTGCAATGATGGGGCATCCAGGAGATGAAGCACTTATGCCCTTAGCGAGACAAGCTGCTGATAATGGTATTTTGATGACATATCAAAACGTCGATCCATCAGGTGTAAGAGCAAAATATGGTGGTGGATACGTTGGTGCAAATTTAGCAACTCAAGGTAAAGCACTTGCAAGAGAGGCAATTAGGCAATTTGGTTTTGAAGCAGGAGATCACGCTATAGTAATGGTTCCTCTTGGTGACTATGCTAGAGCTCAAAGAGAAGATGGTGCAAGAATCATATTTGAAGAGCATGGTATGACAGTTACTGTTCTTGATGGTGACCCTAAATATGCCTCAGACCCTAATATGACTATTCCAATTTTTTCAGCAGCACTTAATGCAAATCCTGAAACAAAAGTTATTGTTCACTCAGGAAGTGATATTATGAATGTTGCAGAGGGTATTGCTAAAGCTGCAGGTTATGGGCCTGGTGAATTACTTCAAATTGGTTTTGATACGAGTCCACAAATAATGTCAGCTTTTGAAAAAGGATATGTTCATCTAACTTCAGATCAACAACCTTTCCTTCAAGGCTATCTTCCAGTTCTATCACTTTGCCAAACAGCTGTACTTGGTACTGGTGCAATAAACCAAGATACTGGAGCAGGATTTGTTGATACAAATAATTATCAAGCTGTTAAAGCTTTGGCTGATGCAGGTTTAAGATAATCTTCTTACTTTGCTAACCCATTTAAAAAATGGGTTAGCAATAAATAATTTATGGAAAATATCATTGAACTAAATAAAGTTACAAAAAGATTTGGAGGGATTACAGCTTTAAATAAAGCTTCTTTAAAGGTTACTCGAGGTGAAGTTGTCGGTTTAATTGGAGATAACGGAGCAGGTAAATCAACATTGATTAAAACATTAGTGGGTGTGTATAGCCCCGATGAAGGAGAAATTTTAATAAGAGGAAATAAAATTACTAATTGGAATGCATTAAAAGCACGAGAGTCAGGCATCGAAACAGTTTTCCAAGATAGAGCTTTAACACCACAACAATCAATAGTTAAAAATATTTTTATGGGTAAAGAACTAAGATACCCATTTGGATTTATAAAAGAAAAAGAACAAATTTATGAAGCAAATAGATTAATCAGAGAAATAGGTTTTACATCTAAATTAATAAATGCTGAATCTCCTGTTGGTAATTTGTCGGGAGGTGAAAGACAAGGTGTAGCGATAGCAAGAGCTATTTATAATAATGCAGAATTAATTGTACTTGATGAGCCAACAAACAATCTATCTTTGAATGAAACACAGAAGGTTTTTGATTTTGTTTTAAATGTGAAAAAATCCAATAGATCAGTTCTATTTATTGGTCATAACATTTATCATGTTTACGATATTTCAGATAGATTTGTAGTTTTAGATAGAGGAGAAGTTGTGCATCAACTAAATAAAAATGATGTATCTACACCAGAAGAACTTATGAAAATAATGAGAGAAACAATTAAGATACACTAATGAGTAATAAAAATTCACATTTGAGTAACTACTTTCATAGAAATGGAAGAGCGTTAGGAAGTATTGGATATTTTATATTATTAATGGTTATTTTTTTTATAGGCGCTCCTGAAGCATGGATTAGACCTAACCTTCATCAATCTGTATTTGTAATGATGCCTACTTTAATTTTTTTAACTATTCCTTTGGTTTTTTTAGTTGCATCAGGTGAAATAGATCTTTCTTTTGCCTCTACATATGCAGTGGCAGCTTACGTTTTTGCATTACTTGTAAAAAATGGTGTAGATCCTGGAATTTGTTTTGTTTTAGGTATTTTAACTGGAGCTGCTATAGGAGCATTAGTAGGCACTCTAATAGTTGTTTTTAGACTTTCATCGCTTGTGGCCTCTCTTGGAATGTTGTTTTTACTAAGAGGTGTAATACTTTTATTAACAAATAGTCGATCAATAACAATTATGGAAGTTGAAAATCATTGGATTTATCCTTTACTAGTAGGCAATTTTTACGGCTTCCCGATGCAAATATTTTGGGCTGCATTATTTGTAATTTTTTGTTACTATTTTTTTAATAAACATGTTTTTGGAATCCATATTCAACACGTTGGAGATAATACAGTAAGCGCTGAACAAATGGGAATTAATGTAAATGCTGTTAAAATAAAAGCTTTTATGTTTGTTGGTGTTGGTGCAGCAATAGGTGGAATATTTACTACTATGATTACATATACTTTTTTTCCAACTCAGGGTTTTGGATATTTGTTATTAGCTCTTGCGGCAGTGTTTGTTGGCGGCACTCCTTATTGGGGAGGATTAGGTACTATTATAGGGGCAGTTTTTGGTGTTGGAATTATTGCTTACATGGAAATAGGTATAATTGCTATAGGTTGGAGTGGAGAATGGAGACAATTCTTTAATGGTTTAATTATATTGTTAGCGTTATTAGGACATCGCCTTCACGGAGAGAGAGTTAGGTAATGATAAATTTAGTAATTTGGAATGAATTTCTACATGAAAAAGAAAACGATCAAGTTAAATCTATCTATCCAAAAGGCATACATGAGTGCATAAAAGAATTTTTATCAAAAGATGAAGAGCTTAGTATATCAACTGCAACGCTTGAAGAAAAAGATCATGGTTTATCTGAAGAATTATTAGAAAAAACTGATGTACTAATTTGGTGGGGTCATAAAGCACACAAATTGGTTGAAGATAAAATAGTAGATAGAATTCAGCAACGAGTATTAGAAGGAATGGGGCTTTTAGTTTTGCATTCTGGTCATCATTCTAAAATATTTAAAAGAATGATGGGAACTACTGCTAATCTTCGTTGGGCAGAAAGAGGAGAAAAAGAAAGAGTTTGGGTTTGTAATCCGGGGCATCCAATTGCGGATGGTCTAGATGAATTTTTTGAAATAGAGATGACCGAAATGTATGGTGAGCCATTTCAAGTTCCAGCACCTGATGAAACAGTATTTGTAAGTTGGTTTGAAGGCGGTGAAGTATTTCGCTCTGGCTTATGCTACAAAAGAGGAAATGGGAAAATTTTTTATTTTAGACCTGGTCACGAAGCATATCCTGTTTATCATAATAAAGATGTACAAAGA
This sequence comes from uncultured Alphaproteobacteria bacterium, assembly GCA_902515745.1. GTDB lineage: Bacteria > Pseudomonadota > Alphaproteobacteria > HIMB59 > CACPNW01. The sequence goes on from CABXWB010000002.1 coordinate 76,100, forward strand.
GTAATTAAAAATGCAGTTCATTGGGTATGTCCTGAGAAAAACTCTGGTAAGTGGATTGATTACGTTGGAAGAGGAATTAATAATATGGAAAGAAAAGAACCAGTAGAACCCATTGAAATTAAAGGACCTCAAACTGATCATACTTATAAAAAATGATTAAAGTCGCTATAGTTGGAACAGGTGGTATTGCAGAATGGCATGCTACAGCTTTTAAAAATAACAAGAACTCAGATGTGATTGCAGCATGCGATGTTAATAATGATAGGCTGAATGAGTTTTGTAATAAATTTGGTATTAATAATAGATACAATAATGTTGATGAACTTCTAGACAATGAAGATATAGATGCTGTATCAAATACAACACCAGATGCGTTTCATAAAGAAATATCCATTAAGGCAATTAAAAAAAATAAGCATATTTTTTGTGAAAAACCACTAGCGGAAAATTTCAATGATGCAAAATTAATGTGTGAAGCACTTAAAGGAAAAAATCTGATTAATATGGTTAATTTTAGTTACCGTAATTCATCAGGATACCAAGAATTATGCAATATGGTCAAATCTGGAAAAATTGGAAATGTATTTCACATGGATGCCAATTATTACCAATCATGGTTAACTTCAAATTACTGGGGCAGTTGGAAAGAAGAGGATAAATGGCTATGGCGATTATCCACAAAGCATGGCAGTAAGGGTACCCTTGGTGATATTGGTGTTCATATATTTGATTTTGCTTCATTTCCAATTGGTAAAATAAAAAAATTAAATGCTTATTTAAAAACATTTAAATCTAAGGGTAAAAAAATTAGAGATTATGTATTAGATGCTAATGATACTTTTATTTCTATGGTTGAATTTGAAAATGGTGCCATAGGGACTGTTAATGCAACTAGATTTGCTACAGGTTATAAAAATAGATTAGAGTTAAGAATATTTGGTGATAAAGGAGCAGTAAAAATTCAATTTGATGATCCTATAAATGAAGGTAATGAGTTTATGTTTACCGAAGATACAAAAAGAGAGTTATCAGGTAAAGAAGATAAACTGAGATGGGAAATAATTAAATGCGAACCTTCTTTAACTAATTTTGAAAAATTTATAAAATCAATTCAAAATAATAAGAACCACGAACCTGATTTTAATCGAGGTGCTGAAATTCAAAATATACTTGATAAATGTTATGAAAGTAGTGAATTGGGTCATTGGGTTAATATTAATTAACTTTTTACAAATTTAAAAAACTAAATTTATAATTTCTATAAATAATAAATTTTCAAATTATAATAATACTACATTAAATATGCTCTACCTCTTTGAACTCCATTAAAAGGATCTATGATTTGCTCAGATGAATATTGAGATAAATAGGCTTTGCGATTTTTTTTAGTAATATTTGCTCCAGAAGAATGAGGAGTTAGACTTGAAAAAATTACTAATGTTCCAGCACTTACACAAAGCTGGACAGCTTTTTTTTCATTAACTTTGATTCCTAAATCTTTTGATTTGTTTTGCCAAATATGTGTCTTCGCATTCTTAATTTTTTTTAAGTTTATTGGGATAATACTTAATGCTCCATTTTTTTCTGTGGTATCTGTCAGAGGAAGCCAAACAGATATATATGGTTTATGTCTGAAATGAATATAACCTGAATCTTGATGCCAACTAAATGAACTAGGAGTATTAGGATTTTTATTTACTAACTGTTCATTAAACAAATAAATTTTATTACCTAAAAGTTTTGAGGCAATTTTTTTCATAAATTTACCTTTAGCGTAAGCGTTTATATGAGAATAGTATTCACATTGATTAGCAAAAAAAATTTTTCCATTTTGACTAATATCGCCAAATTTTTTTCTATTATTATTTGATTGCTCTCTATTAATTCTTTTTTTAAAATCCTTTATCATTTGATCTGCATTTTTATTAAGTTTTATTAAAGTCGACTTAGGAACAATGTTTGGTAAAACGAGATATCCATTTAGTTCAAAATGTGTTTTATCTATTTTCATAATGATTTTTAAATATCGTATCTAAAAAGACAAAAAAATCAATAAATTTGGAAAATTGATATTAGATTTAAATTTTTTTTATATAATTGCTTCATTGTGACAAAAAATAGCTAATTTTGTATTAAAATAATCGTATATTAATAGTATAAACAGGCATGGTAGAAATGCTTGATAATGTAAATAATAAATGGTTTAGAGCTGAAATAAGCAAAAAGGACTTAAAATTATTATCAAAAAAAAGTGATCTTAGGGGATTACAGCACGTTACTTTATATTTCATATTTCTATTTTTCTTAGGATACATGTCTATAGCAACTTGGGGTACATGGTGGACGGTTCTATGGTTATGGTTGTATGGAGTTTTATTCTATGCAAGTAATCCAATCTGGCACGAATGTGGTCATAGAACGGCTTTCAAATCAAAATATTTAAATGAAATTTTTTATCAAATAGGTTCTTTTATGACTGATTTTGAGCCTACAAGGTGGACATGGAGTCATTTTAGACATCATAGTAACACTGCGTCAGTAGGAGACCCTCATGATTACGAAGCTGCATTATTCCATCAATATCCAAACTTACAAAGTTTTCTCTTTAGTTTTGTGCCATTTGCTGAGTTAATAAAATTTAAAGACTCATGGAAATTTGAAACAATTAAACATGCTATGGGACTTACAACCCCAGTTATGAGAGATTGCATACCTCAAAATGAAATTTGGAAATGTAGACTTACATCAAGGATTCACGTTGCAATATGGATAGCATCTTTTGTAATGTCTTTATATTTAATGAATCCACTTCCTGCGTTATTAATTTTCTTTCCAAGATACTGGGGAAATATAATTGAACTTTTCAATCAAACACAACATATTGGTCTTCCAGAAGATGTAAAAGATCATAGGTATACAACAAGATCAGTACGCTTTAATCCGATCTTTAGTTTTTTATATTGGCATATGGAATATCATGTGGAACATCACATGTTTCCCTCTGTACCATCATATAACTTACCAAAATTAAGTAATTTGATTAAAGATCAATTACCTAAAGCTAATTCAAGTCTTTTTGATGCTTATAAAGAAATAATTCCTGCAATAATAAAACAACATAAAGATAATAATTATTTTATTCAAAAAGAAGTACCAAATACATAATCTTTTTTTACTTTTTTATTTATTCATTTTTTTTTTGAGTTTATAAAAAATGATGTCATTGAAAATTGGTATAATTGGTGCTGGAGTAAGAGGCGCAAGCCTTTCTTTTCTTATTAATAAGTATTTCAAAAAGCAATTAAAGATAGTCGCTTTATGCGATTTAATTAAAGAAAAAAGCAACAAAGTAAAAAAAGAAATTAATGATAATAAAATAAATATTTATAAAAATGCAAAGAGTCTAGTTAATAACGAAAAATTAGATGGTTTAATAATTACTTCTCATACAGACCAACATTACAAACACGCAAAGCTTGCAGCAGAAAAAAAAATTAAATCAATTTTAGATAAGCCAATATCTGTAAGTTTAAAACATGCTAAAGAAATAGTTGAGCTTGAAAAAAGAAATAAATTTCAATTTTTAATGTCGTTTACTAGAAGATATGAAGCTTCATGGATTAAAGCTTGGGATTTAATATACAATAAAAAATTAATTGGAGACGTATATCTAATTAAACTTAATTCTATCGTTCCCTATACAAGATATTTTCAGACTTGGCACAGATACAATAAATACTCAGGTGGTGGCATAAATGATAAATGCTCTCATCATGTTGATGTTTTAAGATGGTTTGCAAATTCAGAAGTTGAATCTTTATCAAGTTTTGGAAGCAGACATTCACATTTTACCCCAAAAAAGAATAAAAATATAAGATGTAAAGATTGTTATGAAAAATGTAATTATCGAAGATACGACTCATTAGGTGATTCCAGAGAAAACTTAAAAAAATTTAAAAATAATTATTCATCATTAAATGATGAAAGACAAATAGACGATCATTGTGTTTGGGCAGAAGGAAGTGATATTCTTTCTCATTTTTCTTGTAATATTAATTTTGAAAATGAGGTTATTGGTAATATAAATTTTTCCTGTTTTGGTCCAGCAGCTGAAGATCAAGAAACACTAGAAGTGGTTGGTGTAAAAGGTAAATTAAAACTTATTAGATCAACAGGTATAATTGAAATAACATATGATAATGGAAAAAAATTTAAACGAATTGATGCCAAAGATAATCATCATAAAACATCACATTACGGCGCTGATATAAGATTACTGAAAAGTTATATAAGTTATTTAAAAAAAGGTAACTCAGAAGTTTCAGCTGAAAATGGAATCAAATCTTTAAAAATAATAGATATGATAAATAAATCGATTGCAAAAAAAGGAAAACTAATTGAAAAAAAAATCTAAAAAGACTGAAGTAATTCTTTTTGGGGATTTACATAATCATTGTAATATCTCTTATGCTCATGGTAGTTTAAAAAGAGCAATTGCATTTTCAAAATTATCTTTAGATTTTGTATCTGTTACAGGTCACGCTGGTTGGCCTGATATGAATACTAAAGATATTTCAATAAAACATATTATCGATTTTCATAAAGTTGGTTTTCAAAAACTCAAAAAAAATTGGAAAAAAATTTTAGAAACATTAAAAAAAGAGAAAGGTATTATTGTCTATCCAGGATATGAAGTACATTCAAATAAATATGGCGATCAAACAATTGTATTTAAGGATATAAAAAAACATGAACTTTTAGTTGATCAAATTGATATTTTAAAAATGAAATTTAAAAAAAATAAAATAAAAAATTATATTTTTATGCCACATCACTTATCCTATAAACAAGGAAGAAGAGGAGTTAACTGGGACATTTTTGAAGAAAATGTTTCACCAGTAGTTGAACTATATTCAATGCATGGCTGTTCTGAAAATGATCAAGCAGAATATCCTTTTTTACATTCAATGGGACCTAGAAATTATAAAAATACAGTTAAATATGCTCTAGAGAAGAAGATTAAACTAGGATTTATTGCAAATACTGATCATCATAGTGCTTCCCCAGGAAGTTATGGTCATGGACGATTTGGGGTATTAGTTAAATCTAAAAATAGAAACTCAATATTTAAATCAATAAATGAAAGAAGAACTTTTGCATTAACTGGAGATAAAATTATTCCAAATATATATTTAAATAAAAATGTTATGGGTTCAGACGTAAAGATTCAAAAAAATAATTTACTAGATATAAATGTAGAAGGTAGATTTGCTATTGAATATATAGATATAATTAAAAATACAAATTTATATAAAAGATTTAATTGTAGGGATCAAAAAAATATAAAAAATACAAAAAATATATCAATAATAAATATTGATTTTGGTTGGGGGGAAAGAAATAAAGAATTTCTATGGAATGGAGAACTTCAATTTAAAAATATTGATATAATTGCAATTGAAAATAAATTCAGAGGGCCAGAAATTGTTTCCCCTTTAGATAAAAAGAGTAAGTATTCTTTTTTAATTCCAGAAGTTAAGAAATTTAAAAATAAAATTAAATTTAAATTTTTAACATGTGGGAATAGTAATAATTATACTAATGAAACAAGCGGATTTACGATTATGGCTAAATTGAAAAAAAATTCACAAATAATAACAATAACCAATAATAAAAAATTTGATATTTTAACAAAAGATTTATCCAAAGGTTCAGTTTCTTTTAATTTAGGAGAGATAGATACACCAGCAATTTTATTTAATAAAATTCCAAACTTTAAAGAATGGAATTTTCAAAAAAAAATTACACTTCCATTAAAAAAAGATGATAATGTTTATATAAAAATAAAGCAAAAAAATAATCAAATGTGTTGGACTTCACCCTTTTTTATTAGATGAAAAACATAAATATAGTTTTAATACATACACATGATACTGGAAGGTATATTTCACCTTATGGATATGATGCTAAAACAAATAATATTCAAAGAATAGCAAATAAAGGTAGTGTATATAGAAATTTCTTTACTGCCGCACCGACTTGCTCACCCAGCAGAAGTGCATTAATGACAGGTTTATATCCTCATCAAAATGGGATGTATGGTTTGGCACATAGAGGTAGTAGATTACATGATTACAGTTTGCACTTGTCAAACTATTTAAAGAATAAAGATTTTGAAACGGCGTTGTTTGGTATTCAGCATGAAATAGATAAAAAAAAAGTTGATGAACTTGGATATAATAAAACATTTTGCACAACTACAAATGACTCCATCAAAATATCTTCAACTGCTTCAAATTGGATTAAAAAATATAACTCTAAAAAGCCATTTTTTATTTCAGTAGGATTTTTTGACACTCATAGGGAATATGTAGAAAAAATATCAAAAAATTTTAATCCTAATTGGATTAGACCACCTGAGCTTTTTTTAGATAATAAACAAATGAGAGAAGATATGGCAAAATTTTATTCTTCTTTGGAGAAAATAGACAAAGGTATAGGAACAATATTTGATACTCTTAAAAAGAAGAACAAATTAAATAATACACTAATACTTTTAACAACAGATCATGGTATTGCGTGGCCAGGAATGAAATGTAATTTAAATGATCATGGAACTGGAATATTCCTAATAGCATATCTTAAAAATGTATTTGAAGGCGGTGTTGTGTATGATGATTTAACCTCAAATACAGATATTTTTCCAACAATATGTAAGATTTTAGATCTTAAAAAACCAAAATACTTAAACTCATATATTCTACCAAATAAAAAATATAAAACAAAAAAAAGAAAATATGTTTATTCTGAAGTTAATATTCATACCTCAGTAGAGCCTTGTAGAAGTATAAGATCGAAAAGATTCAGATTATTAAAAAGATTAAATAATAGAACAAAACTGAATCTTTCAAATATTGATGAAAGTTTCTCCAAAAGTTTTTTGTTAAAGTATGGTTTAAAAAAAATGAGAAAAAATAAAGAAGAATTTTATGATTTATTTTTAGATCCTCTGGAAAGAAATCCAATTAAAGATTTTAAAAAATTAAAAAGCTATAAAGAATTGAAGCAGGACCTAAAAAAATTTATGAAAAACACTAATGATCCACTATTAAAAAAAAATTTTAAATGGCCTAGAGAAATTCAATTAACACCAGAAAACGCAGAAAACCCAGAAATTGTTATAAACTGTCAAGATTAAATAGTAAAAATATATTAAATTTTAACAATTATTTCTTGATTATTTTTCATTTCAAATTACCGTTTTTTTATATTTGAAAAATCAAATTAGGAGGAAAACATATGAAAAAAATAGTATTATCCTTATTTGCTTCTTTAACTTTTATTTTTTCACTTAATGCTGCTGCAATTGAATTAAACTTTGCTCAAGGTGGTGGTTCTCAAGGAAAAATGACAATGGAGTTAACGGCCGAATGGGAAAAAAAGACAGGTCATAAAGTTAATTTTTTAGAAATGCCTGCGAGTACTTCTGACCAATACGTACAATATAAGACTTGGTTGTCAGCACAAAATAGTGATGTTGATATTTATAAAGTTGATAATGTATGGGCTGGTGAGTTTGGAACTCAGCTTATTGATTTAAAACCATTTCTAGATGAACAATTAGAAATTATGCCTAATGTTCTTTCAGCATATACTACAGCTAAAGGTGAAATAATTGGTTTACCTTATAGTGTGGGTATACCAATGTTATACTACAGAACTGATCTATTAGAAAAATATAATAAAGATGTACCTGAAACTTGGGATGAAATGACTGAAACAGCTCAATTTATTCAAGATAAAGAAAGAGCTGCTGGTAATGACAAAATGTGGGGTTTTGTATGGCAAGGTAATGCATATGAAGGTCTAACATGTGATGCTTTAGAATGGGTTGCTAGTCATGGTGGCGGAATGATTGTTGAAAAAGATGGAACGATTTCTATCAATAATGCAAATGCCGCTGCTGCTTTAGATATGGCAGCAAAATGGGTAGGAACAATTTCTCCGGAAGGTGTTATTGGTTATAAGGAAGAAGATGCTAGAGGTATCTGGGACCAAGGTAATGCTGTATTTATGAGAAATTGGCCTTATGCATGGAGCTTAAGCAATAAAGATGAATCTTCAGTAAAAGGTAAATTTGATGTTGTTCAATTACCAAGAGGTCCAAATGGTAAATCAACTAGTACTATGGGTGGCTGGGGTTACGCAGTATCAAAATATTCTGAAAAGCAGGAAGTTGCTGTTGATCTAGTTAAATTCCTATCAAATAGAGACGCGCAACACGCAACTATTGCCGAATATTCAATGCCGCCAGTATACATTGAGATATATGACAACAAGGAGCATGCAGAGACTTATACTCTGTTACCTCTTTTAAAAGGTCCATCTCAAGCACTATTACCTAGACCCTCGGCACAAACTTCTGGAAAATGGCCTCAAGTGACTGTAGCATTTTATACTGCTGCTCATGAGGTAATTACTGGGAAAAAAGATGGGACTACCGCCGTAGCTGAGCTTGAAACTGCTCTTAAGAAAATTAAGGGTAAAGGCTGGTAACTTAGTAGTTCAAAATAAAATAAAGGGGATATAATATCCCCTTTTTTAATTTTTAAAATATGAAATCGGTAAGTCAAATAAGAAAAAGAACAGCATTAATTTTTTTAATACCTGTTACAATTATATTATTATCTTCAGCTCTTTATCCACTGATTAGCACACTTTATTTAAGTCTTACTGATGCGGAATTGGAAAATTTTTTAAATCCAAATTATGTAGGTTTTATTAATTACATAGAGAATTATGAAGGAATGTGGTACGGAGTTCTTGCTGATAGTTTATTTTGGAATTCTGTCAGAAATACTCTAGTTTTCACAATTTTTTCAATAAGTTTAGAAGTTGTTCTTGGCATTAGTTTTGCGCTTATTATGCTTATTGAAAATAAACTAAAATGGTTTGTTAGAGCTGCAGTTTTAATTCCGTGGGCAATACCAACAATAGTTAGCGCAAGAATGTTTGAGTGGATGTTACAAGATCAATTTGGAATATTTAATTACATGCTGATTGGATTAGGGATATTAGAACAAGGAAAGGCATGGACAACTGACCCCCAAACTTCGATGATTGTAATCATTATTATCGATGCATGGAAAACATCGCCATTTGTAGCAATTTTAGTTTATGCAGGTCTGAAAGCACTTCCAAATGAAGTATTGGAAGCTGGTAAAGTTGACGGAACTAATGGAATAACTCAGTTTTATTACATCATTTTTCCTTTAATACTTCCAGCAATTGCAGTGGCTATAGTATTTAGAGGGTTAGATGCACTACGTGTTTTTGATTTAATCTACCTAATTAATGCCGGAAGCAAAGACATTATGTCTATGACAGTTTATGCAAGACGAGAAATGTTTGAATATTCTCATTTTGGATTTGGTGCTGCTGCCTCTACAATGTTAACTTTAATAATTGGAGTTATTGCTGTTATATTTATTCAAAGAACAAGATTACATAAATTAGATGAAATGGAATAATGACTAAATTATACGACAAAATATTTAAATATGGACTTCAAATCATAGTAATCATTTTTTGTGTTTTTCCATTTTACTATGCTGTGATGACTTCGTTAGAAGGTAGTGCTGCAGTTTTTGTTCCAAATTTTTTTCCAACTGAAATAAATCCTAAAAATTATATCTATCTTTTATTTGAACATAATTTTCCTAATACAATTTTGAATTCTTTATTTGTTGCAATTGTTACAGTTTCAATATCTATAACTATTTCTTATTTTGCTGCTTGGTCTTTAAGCAGGGTAAATTTTCAAGGTAGGAGTATGTTTTTATTTGTAATACTGGCTATTTCAATGTTTCCTCAAATTGCAGTATTAACAGGTATGTACCAATTATTTTTAAATTTTAAAGAATTCTATTTCAATATTTTTGATTTAAGAGTGAAAGGAATTACTTCTTTATTATGGTTATGTTTTACATATACAATGTTTAATATACCTTTTACAGTATGGGTATTAACAACTTTTATGAAGGGTGTACCTAAAGAAATTGAAGAAGCAGCAATTGTAGATGGTGCATCTTCTTTTTTAATTTTAAGGAAAATTTTTCTTCCTATTATGACTCCTGCAATATTTACTACTGCAATTATGGCAATGATTGCAGTTTGGAATGAATTTCTTTTTGCCCTCACTTTTACAGCTACAAACAGTGATAGAACTATTACAGTTGGAATCGCACTAATTAATGGCACTGTTGAATATGAAGTTCCATGGGGAAGTATAATGGCTGCTTCTGTTATTGTTACAGTTCCTCTTGTTATAATAACACTACTCCTCCAAGGTAGGATTATGTCTGGATTAACAGCAGGAAGTATAAAAGGTTAATTTTTATATAGATTTAACCATCTTTTTATTTTAGAATATTTTTAAGATTATCGTAATCTTAACACTTGAAAAATCGCTCAAAGGAGGATGAAGTGGCAGATATAAATGTTAATACAGTTAATAAATATTTTGGGGATGTTCACGTAATAAAAGACATATCTCTAGATATTAAAAGCCAGTCATTTACAGTTTTAGTTGGACCCAGTGGTTGTGGAAAATCAACTATGCTTAGAATGATAGCTGGATTAGAAGATATTAATTCAGGTACAATTTCAATTGATGGTCAAGTCGTAAATGATTTACCACCAAAACAAAGAAATATTGCAATGGTGTTTCAGTCTTATGCATTATACCCGCATATGACTGTATTTGATAATATGGCTTTTGGTTTAAAATTAGAAAAAAGATCAAAAGATGAGATTAATGAAAGAGTTAATGAGGCAGCAAGAATTCTTCAAATTGAAGACTACTTACTAAGAAAGCCAAAGCAATTATCTGGCGGTCAAAGACAGCGTGTTGCTATTGGTCGAGCAATTACAAGAAAACCTAAAGTTTTTCTATTCGATGAACCACTTTCAAACCTTGATGCAGCATTAAGGGTGCAAATGAGAGTCGAGTTAGCTAAACTCCATAATGAATTAGATGCTACAATGATATATGTAACACATGACCAAACTGAAGCAATGACTCTTGCGGATGATATTGTTGTACTTGATACAGGTATTGTATCTCAAAAAGGTTCTCCTTTAGAACTATATGATAAGCCAAATAATATGTTTGTTGGCGGATTTATTGGATCACCTAAAATGAACTTTATGCCTTCAAAAATATTAAGCAAAAGTGCTGACTCCACTGAAGTTGATATTATGGGAATGTCAAAAATATCAGTTTCAAAATTATCAGCTTCGTCTTCTGAAGGTGATGCAGTAACTTTAGGTATTAGACCTGAACACTTAGTAGTCAATGGTGATGCAGATGGTTCTTGGGAAAGTAAAGTGTTTGTTGTCGAAAAACTTGGTGACGTCTCTTATCTATACCTTGAAAAAGATGGAGAGCCATTAGTTGCTGAAACTGAAGGACATTCAGAAATCAAAGTTGGTGATACAGTAAAAGTTGGTTTTCCTGCTGGAAGATGCCAATTATTTGATAGTTCAGGACAAGCATTTAAATAATAGAATCGTATTGATTATTGCCCCTAATATAAGGGGCAATACATTCCTTTTTTAAAAATTTTCAATAAATATCGTAAATTTAAATTAAAATAAAGATGGGCAGAGGGTTCATATTATTTCCTCCTATAAGAAGTATTCCTCTTATAAAACTTTTCTGCCCACCACATTTGAAAAGTTATTTAAGAGGGATACCAATTATAGTCTTTGTTTAGCAGTCCAAGAATTTTCCTTATTTATTGGAATATGTTTATTCAGAGTCAAAAGAACATTTTCAGCTAATTTTCTATACGTCGTTAGTTTTCCTCCATAGATGTTTAATAATGGTGCCTGTGAACCATCCTCATTTAAATCGAATATATAGTCTCTAGTAACTTTTGATGCTTCTTTGAAATCTTCAATAAGCGGTCTAATTCCAGAGTAAGAACTTACCACATCATCTCTCGATATTTGTTTAATAAAATATTTATTTACAGAGTTTAATAAATAATCAATTTCACTTTCATCAATTTTTGGATTTTCTGGTGAAAAAACTTCTGTTTCGGTAGTGCCAATAAGAGAATATTCATCTTTATACGGTATAACAAAAATTATTCTGTTATCTTCATTTTGTAAAGTGAAAGCTTTTTTCTGACTGTAAAGACTTTTAGTTATTATGTGACTACCTTTAACAAGTCGGATTGATTTATTTGAATTTAATTTAATGACATTGCTTAAAACTTCATTTATCCAAGGCCCGGCAGCATTTATAAGAATTTTAGATTTAAGTATAGTATTATCATCTAAAGTTATATCCCAAATATTTTTATTTCGTTTTGCATCTATAACTTTTTTATTTTGAATAATCATAGCACCTTTTTTCTTTGCATCTTCAACATTTAGCTGAACAAGTTTTTTATCATCAACTTGTAAATCATAATATTGGAAACCAATTTTAAATTGATCTTTTAAAATATTAGGTATTTCCTTTTTAATATTTATAGTTGAAGATTTTGGTATAGTCATTTTACCACCAATATTATCGTATAAAAATAATCCTAATTTAATTAACCATTTAGGTCTTAAAGATTTTTGATAAGGTATAATAAAAGGTAATGGTGTTGTTATATTACTGGCAATTTTTTTAATTACTTCTCTTTCCTTGAGAGATTCACGTACAAGGCGAAATTCATAATTTTCAAGATACCTTAATCCACCATGTATTAATTTTGTAGACCAAGATGAAGTTGCTGAACCAACTGTGTTTTTTTCAACTAAACAAACTTTTAAATTTCTACCTGATGCATCTCTAACAATTCCAGCACCATTAATACCTCCGCCAATAACTAAAATATCAAAAGTTTCATTCATGCTTAAATTAAATAAATCTATTAATTTCGTGAATTATTATTTCAGGGTCAGTTAAATGTATAGTTAAAAAACCAAGTTTCTTTGCAGCCTCAATATTCTCTTTTTTATCATCAATAAATACAGTTTCTTCTGGAATTAGATTAAAACGACTTATAGCTAACTTATATATTTCAGCATAAGGTTTAACTAATTTTTCTTTTCCAGATATTATTAGGCCATCAAATTTATTTAAGAATGGATATTTTTTATCCATATCTTGAAATGTTTCCCAAGACCAGTTTGACAAAACATAACACTCATATTTTTTATTTTTTAAATCATCTAAAACATCGACAGAATACTGAAAGATTTTTCTGAACATTTTATGATGATTTTTATAATATAATTTAATTTTATCTTCATTATCAGGATAAGAATTTATTAGATCAGTTTCTGCATCTTTTATAAGTCTTCCAGCATCTTGTTGGATATTCCATTCATCATTGCAAATATTATTGAGGAAATTGTCTCTTTCTTCTTTGTCTTTAATTACATCTTTATAAAAATAATGAGGATCCCAATCAAAAAAAACACCGCCTAAATCAAAAAGAAATTTCATGTATAAGTATTTTGTTTATAAATAAATATTAAATGAGTGCATTAATAGACTATATTCAAATAGAAATACACAAAACATATAATAAAAAATATTCCAAAAAGTATATAGAAGATAAATTAATTCCAATCATAAATTATATTTGCTCTAGTAAATCAAAAAAATTCCTATTTGGAGGCTCTCAAGGTATTGGAAAATCATCATTTATTAATATCATCTCTAAAACTATTGAAAAATTTTATAATAAGAAAATACTTTTGCTTAGTTTAGATAATTATTATTTATCAAAAAAACAACGCTTACTATTATCAAAACAAATACATCAATTATTAATAACTAGAGGTGTTCCAGGAACACATGATATTGAAAAATTAGTTAAAAATATAAAACAATTCAATAAAGGTAAATACCCCATTACAATCCCACTATTCGATAAGTTGATTGATGACACATCAAAATCAACAAAAATAATTAAAACTAAATGTGATATTCTTTTCTTAGAGGGTTGGTGTTGTGGAAGTTCAAAGATTCCAAAAAATATTCTTTATAAAAATATAAATTATTTAGAAAAAATTCAAGATTCAGAATATCAATGGAGAAATTTTTATAATAATCTATTAAGATTTGAATATAAAAAATTATTTAAACTATTTGATGAGCTTATTTTTTTGAAAACATCCTCTTTTGATAATGTTTTTAAATGGCGCTTAAAGCAGGAAAAAACTAATCAATCAAAAAATAAAAAATCAAAAAGAATGACTCCAAATGAAATTAAATATTTTATTCAACATTATGAGAAGATAACTAAATGGATGATGAAGGATCTAGATAAAAAAGCTCAGATTGTTATTAAATTTGAAAAAAATCATAAAATTTCTACAATTAATTTTAACTAGAAAAAAATCCATCTTTTAACGGAATTACAATATCTTTCGAATTCATCACCAAATTTATCTTTTAAATATTTTTCCTCTTCATAAATTACAAAATTATTTAACCAAAAAAATAATCCAATAGAACAAATAAAATACATAATGTTTTCAAAAGTAAGAAACATTCCAAAATGAAATAAAACAAAACATAGATAAATAGGATTTCTGGAATAAGCATAAATTCCAGTTTTTATAATTCTATTTGTTTCAGTTTGAGGAGGTAATTTTTCTTCATGTGCATTAAATGCATTCCTTGAGGAAAAAAATACAATTGGCATTAAAATTATAATTAATAATCCTAAAAGATTAAGGATATATAGCAGTGGATATTTAGGAAAAATAAATTCACCTAAAATGTAGGAAGCTATCAAAAGATAGACTGAAATATAAAGTGGATTTCCTTTTACATCTGGTCCCATTTAAAGCTCCTCTATTGCCTTACCTAGACTTTCATAGTCACTAAATACATTCAAAGCACCATTGTCAAATAATTCATTTTTATCTCTATTTGAAAGCCAATGTTTTCCTGCAGTAAGACCAAATACCTTTACTCCTGCTGCAGTTGCTGCTCTAACACCTACTCCACTATCTTCAATAATGACTGACTCTTCTCTATTAAGTGAATTATCATTTAAAACCTTTAAGTATATATCTGGATTAGGTTTTGGTCTTTTAACCATATCGAATGAGTAAACCTGATCACTTAAAAAAAATTTATCTAACCCTACAAGCTTCAATCCATCCAGAATTCTATCCTTATTACTATTAGATCCAATGAAATGATTTCTTTCTGATTTACTAATATAATCTTTTGCTCCATCAACTAGTTTTAAATCCTTGGAATAAACTTCTGAAACAATATCAAATATTTCGATTGTAAATTTTTCTTTATTTTTAATATTATATTTAGAAGATAATAAATCTATTACTTCAACAGTTTTTTTTCCAGCATATTTATAAAATTGCTCCTCTTTAATTGATTTATCAAATTTACTGAAATATTTAGAAAATGCTTTAGAGGCCAGCACTTCACTATCAACTACCACTCCATCAAAATCAAAAATTATATTTTTAATCATTTTTTTTATATTTCTGTTTTTTTATATTCTGATTTCTCTAACCAATCAGGATTAATCTCGATACCCCAGCCAGGAGTATCTTCAATTTTAACCATTCCGTTAGATATTTTAAAAGGATCACCTAAAAATAAATTTTGTTGCCAAGGATAATAATCTTTGCCCTCAATCGAAAATTCAAGGTAGGGTCCTGAGTTGTTTATTGCTTTTAAAAAATGCATTGTACAAATTGTTACTAGGGATAAATTAGCTGTATGTGGAGTACATATAAAACCACCCTTTTCAATAATTTTAGAGACCTTCAAAGCTTTTGTTAATCCTCCCATATACATAACATCTGGCTGAAAAATATTTACAATTTTTCTGTTAACCATATCTCTCCAAATTCGAAGATCACAATCTTGCTCCCCGCCAGTTACATCTATCTTCAAACTATCAGTAACTTTTTTGGTTTCTTCTGGTTTCCAGTAAGGACAAGGCTCTTCAAAATGAGTAACATCATTATCTTCTAAAAGTTTCCCAATTTCTATTGCCTGAACAGAGCTATAACAACTGTTTGCATCAACCATTTTAATTACACTTTTATCTAAAGTCGAATTTATTGTTTTTACTATACTAGGCGTTCTTCCTTCCCATTCATCAACTCCCCTTCCACATTCAGAACCAACTCTAAATTTAAATGCATCAACACCCTTTTCATCAAAGAGTTTTTTAAATCTATTTGCTTCATCATTTGGTGTAATATCTCTTTTCATCGATGAACCATAAATTCTTAAATTTCCTGGAGATCCTCCTATCAATGAAACTACAGGTTTACTTTCAATTTTACCTTTTAAATCCCACAAGGCTGTATCTAAACCAGCAATTGCACGTAAAAGATAAGATCCTGGAAATTTATGTTCTCTTTCAAAGATAAAATCCTCTAGATCATCAAAATCAAAATATTCTTTTCCCAAAACCCAGGGCGCTACTTGTTTATGAAAAATTTGAGCTGTAATATCTGCATGATAAGTTGACATTTGACCATAACCAATTGAACCATCCTCAACTGTTATTTTTACAAAACTTACATATGGTTTTGTGAATGTTTCAAGTTTAACAATTTCCATAAATTAAATTTTATTTAAATCCTCAATAATAAATTGACTTCCAAGATTAGCAAGCATCATTACAGGGGCATTTATATTGCCAGAAGTAATATTTGGAAATACAGATGCATCAGCAATCCAAAGATTTTCCATTCCATGAACTTTTAATCTTTCAGAAACAACTCCCTTTTTAGGATCTCCATCCATTTTACAAGTACCACAAGGGTGATAGATAGAAACAGCATTAGATTTAAAGTGATCAATCATATCTTCTTCACTAGCATTTAAAAGATCATGTGTAACACTTTCATTTCTTATTTTTTTTATACTATTTGTATTTGCCAAAACTTTAGAAAAATTAATTGCACATTTAACATCATATATATCTTCTTCATGTGATAGAAAATTTGGATCAATAACTGGAGCATCATTAAAATTAGGAGAATTCAATGCGACTCTTCCTAAACTTTTTGGTCTACAAGAATTATAACCAATAATAAAACCATTAAATTTGTCAGTTTTAAGCAGAGGTCTTTTATTTTTATGAGTGATAGAATAAGTTAACGGATTAAAATATATCTGTAAGTTAGGATAATGATGTCTTGAATTCCAATTTACATATCCCCCAGACTGATTAATGCTTAATGATAATGGTCCTTTCCTATTATAAAGATATCTTAATACAGAAGTAATTCTGCCTGGCCAAGTTCCTAAAGATTTATTTAGTGAATGATGATGAGTTTTAAATAAATAATCTAACCCAAGATGATCCTGAAGATTTCTTCCAACATTATAATTATCAATTATTATTTTTTTATCAAATTTTTTTAAATGCTCTTTATCACCAATGCCAGAATGCATTAAGAGGTAAGGTGTCATTATAGATCCAGAGCATAAAATTGCTCCATGAGATAGGTTTATTATTTGTTCTGTTGATTTATTTATAATTTTAATACCAGTAATTTTTTTATCTTTAATTATTAAATTTTTAACTTGGGTATTGTCTAATATAGTTAGTCTTGGATTTTTTAATACAGGCTTTAAAAAAACTTTTGATGATGAATGTCTAGTACCGTTGTAAGTATTAATATTATAATGACCTACTTGATTTTCGATTGATGTTATTAAATTAATATTTTTTTTAATACCAATTTCATTATTAGCATCAAAAAAATATTCTAAAATTGGATGATGATGCTTACTTACATTATTTACTGGAATTTTTTCTTTTGCAAGAAATTCTTTATCATCATTTATTTGTTGTTCCATAGAACTGTATACTTTATTTATATTTTCAAAACTCCATTTCTTGTTGTTACCCCAATTTTCATAATCTGTTTCTAATCCTCTAGCATAAACCATTGCGTTTATTGAGCCAGAGCCACCTAAAACTTTACCTCTCGGATAATATATTTTCCTATTGAATAAATTATCTTGTTTTTCTGAGTAGAAGTTCCAATTAATTTTTTTATTATAAAATGTCATTCCATACCCAAGAGGAACATCAATAATAAGATTATTATCTTTTGGTCCAGCCTCGATAAGAACAACTTTAAAATTAGTTTCGCTTAAAATTTTATTGGCTACAATGCAGCCAGCAGATCCTCCACCTATAATTACTATATTAAAGTTATCCAATTATTTTTTTTCCTTTTAAAAAAATTTCTTTAAGATTTAAGTCTTTATCTAAAACAAGAAAATTGCTTAAAAAATTTTTTTGAATAACTCCTATATTTTTTAGATTTAAATATCTAGATGCATTATAGCTAGTTAAACTTACAGCTTCTTCTAATGAAAAATTCATAGATATCAAATTTTTGAAAGTTTGATCCATTGTAATAATGCTACCTGCTAAAATTCCATTAGATTTAATTTTAACAGAATTATTTTCTTTTTTAATCCTATTATCAGCAAAAGTATATTCCCCATCATTAAGCCCGCTAGCACTTATAGAATCACTTATTGCGTATAGACCAGGTATACATTTTTTTGCAATTTTAATAGCTTGCTCAGTTACATGAATATTATCGCAAATTATCTCTGCAAACTTGCCGTTATAAAGTGCTGCCGATAAAACTCCTGGAGATCTATGGTTATTACCCGACATTGCATTATAGAGGTGCGTAAAACCTATTTCATAATTATTCATAATTTTTTGACAGCATTCAAAATCTGCTAATGTGTGACCAAATTGAATTTTAATATTTAGATTGGCTAAATAATTAATAAATTCATTCATGCCGTCAATTTCAGGTGCCAAAGTTATAATATTTATATCTGTGACGTCTAGAATTTTTTTTATAAAATCTAAAGACGGTTTTTGAGTTAAATTTGGTTGAGCCCCTAGTTTTTCTGGATTAATAAAAGGACCTTCTAAATGAACGCCAAGTATATTTGAGTGATTATTTTTAATCTCATTAAAACCCTCTAATGCTGAAATAATTTTCTCTAATTTATTTGTCCAGGTTGTTGGCATAATTGATGTCGTACCATGCTTTAAATGATATTTGCTCATTTCTATAATTGAATCGTACCCATCCATAACATCAAACCCATTCCCTCCATGGCAGTGTAAATCTATAAATCCAGGTATAATTATCTCTTCAAAATCGTTATCTTCAGAATAATCAATTTTTTTTATATATTTTTCAAAAAATATCGTTCCAACAAATGAGGAATCAAAATTAATTATTTTTCCTTTAATTTTTTTCATTTAGACACAGTAAAAAAACATTTTTTTTTTGAAAAATTTATTCAACAGTAACTGCTTTAGCTAAATTTCTTGGCTGATCTACATCTGTACCTAAAAATACAGCCAAATGATATGCAATTAGTTGCACTGGTATACTGTATATTATTGGCGCACTATATGATTTTGTATCTGGTAAAATTAATGTAGAATGTGAAAATTTTTTAATTTTTTTATAACCTAACTTATCTGTTAAAGTAATAATTTCACCACCTCTAGCTTTTATTTCTTGTATGTTAGAGAGAATTTTAAGAAAATTATTATCATAAGGAGCTAAAGCAATTACCGGTATGTTATCTTCAATTAAAGCCAATGGGCCATGTTTGAGTTCTCCTGCCGCATATCCTTCGCAATGCTTATATGTTATTTCCTTAAGCTTTAAAGCACCTTCAAGAGCAATTGGGTACATTAACCCTCTACCAATATAAAAAATGCTTTTTTTATTCACTAGATGTTTTGCAATATTTTTAATTTCAGAGTCTTTATGTAAAATTTTTTTTATAGAGTTACCTGTATTTAACAAATCTGAATAATTTTTAGAGTTTATAGAATTATCTAATTTTTGAAAATTTAAAAGTAACATACATAATGCCATTAATTGTGAAGTAAAAGCTTTTGTTGAGGCAACACCTATTTCAGGACCAGCTAAAGTTGGTATAATTAAATCACTTAATCTCGCTATGGAACTATTAAAAACATTTACTACTGAAATAGTTTTTATATTATTTTTTTTTAAAAATTTTAAACATTGTAAAGTGTCCATTGTTTCACCTGACTGAGAAACAAATATACCAATTGTTTCACTTTTATTAATATTTTTTTTATGTCTAAATTCAGAAGCTATATGCACATTTACATTAACGTTTGAGAACATTTCAAACCAATATTTTGCTATCATGCATGCGTGAAAAGCAGTGCCACAAGCTATAAAATCAATATTTTTAATCTGGGTAAAATTTATATCAGATTTAGGTAAAAAAATTTTTTTTGTTTTTTTTTCTAAATAATTAAAAAAAGTATCCTTAATACTTGTTGGTTGATAAAAAATTTCTTTTTGCATAAAATGTTTAAATTTACCTTTTATTAAGAAGTTTTTCTTAGGAGTAAATATATGTTTATTTCTTTTACTCGTATTATTTTTGAAATTAATAATTTTAAAATTTGTGTGATTGATTTCTACAATATCCTCATCTTCTAAAAAAATTACTTCATTTGTTGTATCTGGTAAGCCAAGAATATCTGAGCTTATGGCTTTAAAGTTATCAGATATCCCTAATACTAAAGGACTTCCTTTTTTTACAGCATATATTTTTTTTGTTTCTTTTACTAAAAATGCAAAAGCATATGTGCCCTTAATTAACTTAACAATCTGTTTAATTATTTTAATAGGATCAATATTTTGCTTTAGTAATTTATCAAAAATTAAAGCTATTATTTCTGAGTCAGTATCTGATTTAATTAAATTTTTTCTAATATTAAATTTTTTAGTAAGGTATTCAAAATTTTCAATGATACCATTATGAACTACTGCGCAATTATTTTTTATAAATGGATGTGTATTTACTAACGAGGGTTTCCCATGTGTTGCCCACCTTGTATGAGCAATTGAGATTTTTGTATTTATTTTATTTTTTTTTATAATCTTTTCTAAATTATTTATTTTTGAAATGCTTTTAGCTTCAATAAATTTATTTTGTACTAATCCTACTATTCCACACGAATCATAACCTCTGTATTCTAGTGATTTTAAACCGTTAATTATATCATTAGTGTTATTGTAATCTCCTACAATTCCAATTATTCCACACATAATATTTATATACTGTAATTAAATTATTAAATACATTACATTTTTAAAAAATAGTGTTTTTTTCAACCAAATTTTTCTAAAAGTTTAATCATATTAATTTATAAATTATTTAATTTAATATTTTCTTCATAATTTCTAATTTAATAAATAGTCAAATTCATCCCAAGTTCTTGTTAAATCAATTATTTTACCAGTATTTCTAGCTTCATCAATTTTAATTGCTACAATTCCAGCTTCCATACACTCTACAACTCCAACAGGTAAATTTTTAACATTTTTAAGTAAATAATTATTAATATCTTTTGCCATCAAACTATCTGCACCATAGTGACCTTTAATTCCTTTGCCAAAAGTGGCGCCATAATTTTCATCGATTAGGATATTATTATTTTCATCATGTGCTTTAATAAAGCCTCTTACAAAATCTCCTTCAATCATTCCTGATGACCCAATAACTGCAAACCTTCTAAATTCGTCTGGAACTTTCATATTGGTATGAAAAGATAGTACTGCTTTATTTTCATATTCTATTATTGCTACTTGGTGATCTACAATATCAGCATCACTATCAAAAACATTTGATTTCGACTCCCAGCCATTCAGTCTATCTTTGGTATATTGTTCGTGAGAACCTGCTGGCAGATTATCAGGAATAAAAGATCTTCTTGAACCAAAACTAGCAACTTTAGTAGGTCTACTTGCTGTTATCATTGAATAGAAATCAATGTCATGACAGCATTTTTCAAGCATAAAACCTCCTGAATATTTTTGTTTTCTTCTCCAATTTCTCATAAAAAAAGCACCATGGGATGGTACAATATGTTCTGAAGCTTCAATAGATATTATATTCCCTATAGCATTTTGGTCTAATAATTTTCTTACAGATCTAGCTTGCTGAGAATATCTTAAAACTAAACCAACTAAAACTTTATCTTTACCATATTCTTTTATTAGTTTTGCTAATTCAAAAGTTTCTTGTTCATTTATTACTATAGGTTTTTCAGCAAATATTTGTAAACCAGCTCTTAATCCAATCTTAATATGATCTAAATGTAAATGATTTGGAGATCCAATCATTAATATATCTAATTTCTCTTTATCTAACATTTCACTTAAGCTTGAATAGGATTTTTTTGGAAAAAAATTATTTTTCTCAGCAAAATCTTTACCTATTGGCTGTGGATCTACATAAGCAACCATTTCAAAATTTGGATTAACTTTAGAAAATTCATTATAAACTGCTGCTGTTCTACTCCCAAAACCTACTGCACCAATTTTCATTTTTATATTTAGTTTATCATTAAAAATTGTGATACCGCCAGCCTAATTTTTTTAAAAAATTCATTGAATTTAAAAGAGCTGAACGAAATTCTATCCATTTTCTCGAAATTTTTCCTCTCCAAGCAACTTCTGATAAAGTTGCTAATCTGGGATTAATCATTTGATCAAAAAATTTTTTATCTGTAATTGTCTCTGACCATAGCTGACCTTGTAAACCTTTAATAAATTCTGTTTTTTTTATATCTTTTACTGGATCCCATTCATAAATATCTTTCACTTCTATAGTAGCAGCCCAACAAATACCTCTTTCTTCAGTAGAATTATTATAAGCCATATCAAAATATGTTTTTTGACCAGGACAAATTATTGTTTCAAATCCCCTATTTGTAGTTTCTTTTGCAACATCTGAATGCTCCCATGAAAAGATCAAACATGATTTATCAATTTTTCCAGCACTTCCACCTACGTCATGATTAATATGAGGTGGCACTGCTGCCTCATTCCATGCAGCTGTTCTTTTATTTTTTGATTTTAGAAAATCTATTAAAAAATTCATATAGTAATCTTGATATTCTCCCTGTGATTTAATATTATTTTTTTTCATAAACTTAATAATTGCTGTTGAGCCTTCCCAAGCATTACTTGGTCTTTCATCCACACCAACATGAATTACATCATATGAGAAAATATGACTTACTTCATTCAGCATATCTTTTAAAAAAGTTACTGTTTTTTCTAAGGAAGGATTTATTGTATTATTCTTATACGAACCAACATCTTCACTAACTATATTTGAAGACTGTTCTTTGAGCTCTGGCATAATTTCTAGTAATGCCCAAGAATGTGCTGGTAAATCAATTTCAGGCATAATCTCAATATTTAATTTTTGTCCATATATAATTAAATCTTTGATATCTTCCTGTGAGTAATATCCGCCATATTTATCATATCCACTTCCATACAACGGTGGTATTTTAAAATTATATCCTCTGTATCCTCCATTTAATGCTAAATCTGGATATTTTTTAATTTCAATTCTCCAAGCTTCGTTGTCTGTTAAATGCCAGTGGAATCTGTTAAGTTTAAATAATGCCATGTAATCAAATAAACGTTTGATTTCATCAATAGTATAGAATTGTCTTGCACAATCGAGATGCATTCCTCTCCATTGATATTTTGGATTATCGTGTATTATGCAAATTGGAAGTTTTGTTTGATAGAAATCAATTAAATGAACTAAAGATATAAGACCATAAAGCTTTCCGCCATAATTATTATATTTAATCTCAATATTATCTTTTGTTATCTGAATAACATACTCATCGTTTAATAACTGATCATCTTTTTTAAATAAAATTGGAAATCCTTTTTCAGAAGTAAAATTAATATCCAATTTTGAAATAATATTTTGCAAATTAGAAATAATTTCAATTTCCACATTCAGCTTAAATGTTTTATTTTTAATTTTTATAAATTCATTTTGTAAATAAAATTTTTCTGGCTCAGGAATAATAGGTATAAAATTTTTTGTTTTTAAATTTTCATAAGTTTTCTTTTTAATTGGTTTTTCAAATATCAAATCTGATACATTTATATTTAATTTACTATTGTTTAATTTATCAATAATGAAAATACCTTCTGGACCACACGAAAGATTGAAGTTACCAATTCTAGGAATTTGTAAATCTAATAAGATTGTATTGTTTTCTATAGATAACTCGTAATAACGTCCAATTTGCTTAGTTATTTCGGCTCCTGTTATAGATTTTATTGAATAAACTAATGAGAAACACAATTTTAAATTTGTATCAACTAATTTATCATCGAGAATAATTTTTAATTTATTTTCTTTTGTAAAAGATATGTTAATTTGATGAGTCATAACTAATAATTATA
Source organism: uncultured Alphaproteobacteria bacterium (assembly GCA_902515745.1). Lineage (GTDB taxonomy): Bacteria > Pseudomonadota > Alphaproteobacteria > HIMB59 > CACPNW01. The sequence goes on from CABXWB010000002.1 coordinate 100,439, forward strand.
TGAGTTTTAAAGATATATTTAATATAGACGCAGAAGTAAAGGAAAGTGCTCATGCAAGAGTAAATTTGATTGGTGAACATACCGATTATACTGGTGGATATGTAATGCCTACGCTTTTGTCTTTTAAAAATACAATTGAGATAACTGAAAATATCACTAATGAATTCATAGTTTATTCTCAACATTTTAAAGAAAAAAAAACATTCAATGATTTCAAAAAATCAAGCGACAATGAGTGGGTTGATTATATAAAAGGTTGTTTGCATATTTTTTTTGAAGAAAATAAGATTTCATCCAAATATTTAAACATTTATATTTCATCTGATATACCTTTAGAAAGAGGTATTTCATCATCTTCAGCATTGTGTGTTGCTACACTAAAAGCACTTAATACTTTTTTTGAAACAAAAATCACAGATTCAGAAATTGCAAAATTAGCAAAGAAAGTAGAATTTAACTATATAGGTGTTTCTGGTGGAATAATGGATCAAATGGTTTCTTCTATTGGTATTCATGGCAAAGCATTTTTTATGAATTGTAAGAATTTAGAATACGAACTTATTAATTTTCCAGAAAATTGGAAATTTTGTTTGATTGACTCTGAAGTACAACGAAATTTAAGAGATAGTTCTTATAATGAAAGATTTGCTGAACTTCAAGAGGCTGAAAAAAAACTTGGCGTAGAATATTTAGGTGGAGTTAAAAAAGAAAATTTTCAAACAGATAAATTTGATAATAATACTATTGCAAAAAGAGCAAAGCATGTAGTTTTTGAAAATGATAGAGTGATTAATGCGAAAAAAAATTTAATAGAAAATAATATTCAAGAGTTTGGAAAATTAATGAATGAAAGTCACGTTTCATATTCTAAAGATTTTGAAGCATCTACTTTAGATGTTGATTTAATTATTAAAAGATCTGTTGAATGCGGTGCTTTAGGTGCTAGATTAACTGGTGGAGGATTTGGTGGATTTACAGTTTCATTAATTGAAAGAAATAATTTTAGTAATTGGTATAGTAAAATATTAAATTTTTATCCTGCTGAAAAAATCTTCGAAGTCAATTAGGGTTTTAATAACCTTCTAAGCTTACCCTCAGTTACATCATGATCAATATAACATCCTTGTAGATGTCTAAAACCAGTATTTGGATCAAATTTAGTTCTTCCATGTAATAATCTCAAGTTATCAAACATTGCAATCATTCCTTTAGATAATCTAAATTTAATTTTGAAATCATCAGAATTACAAAGTTTAAACATATATTTTCTAGCCTTATAAAAAAGATCAAGATTATTTTCGTCTAATAATGGAGCATAATCAAGTCTTCCACTAAATCGTATTTGTCTAAAGTTATTATTATCATCAAGTTCAATTAATTTTGCTTCATCAACTAAAATAGTATCAATATCAGTAAATTTAAAAGTAACATTAGTTTTAGTTAATACTTCATAAAATTCAGGTTGGTTATGTTTTAAAAAATTTGTAATGCTAAAACCATCAACTAAACTTGAATCTCCTCCTGTAGATTCATTAGCAATACAATGAAGTAATTGAATTCCAGGAACAGGCTTTCTATATGGATTATCTGAATGCGATGTTAACTCTAATGCAGTATAAGCAAGATCATTTGGATTTGGCTTTGAGACAACGTTAAATAATTTTCCAAAATTTGTTGCTCGTACTGGGCCTAACTTTTCAGTAAAATTTATAACTTCGTTTTCTTCTGCTTTTGTATTTTCGATTATTACATAACCATATTGATAAAATACTTTAAGCATTTTGATAAGTTCTTTTTTATTCTCAAAGATTTTATTATTATCAAAAATTTCTAAATTTTGTTCACCAACATTCCATATTTTTTTTTCAGGTATGACATCAATATTGTTGATTTCATTATAAAGATCATCGATATTAAATGATCCTTTTGCTCCATCACTAAATTCAACATTTAATATATTTTCATTAACACTATGACTATTTATAAATAGATTATCATCTAATAGACTTGGTTCGTATAAACGTTGTAGATTTTGTTGATCTACAAATTCACTCCCATTTAATCTTTCACGAAGCCAAATACTATGAAGTTTAAACTCTGATAATTTTCCTTCATTAATAGAAATTATTTTTTTTCCCATTTTTAGTTTATTAATTAATATTTAAATTTGTGTAAATTATAAATTATAGTTAAAATTAAAAAATGGTTGAGAAATAAATGATTAATTATTCTCCTAATAGAGAATCATCCAAAACTCTAGTTTCATATGCTGAATAAGAATGCCAGCCATGTACTGTTTGATCAAAATCAATTACACTACCCGTCATTAATCCAGATTCTTCTGAGCACATAAAAGCTAATCCTTTTGCTACATCGATAGGTTTAATCAATCTATTAAAAGGCACTTTTTTTTCTTCATCTTGCAACCAATTAGGATTTTTTTTGTGAACTCTTGTTTGAATATCATGTTCAGCTGGAGTATCTGTCCATCCAATATTTAAGGCATTTACTCTTATTTGATAACTAGCGACAGAATTTGCAATATTTTTTGTCATTGTAGCTAATGCAGCTTTTGAACCACTATAAGCAACAATAAATGGCATTCCACTATACATTGCCATAGATAATACATTTGCAATTGTTCCTTTGTTCTTATCTCTAATCATTATTTTAATTGTCTCTTGCATTAATATGAAAGGTGCACGGGTATTAATATTATAATTATTTTCATAATTTTCTAGAGTAGCACTTAGAATTGTTCCTCTTTCTGTATATCCGGCAACATTAATTAAAGAATTTATCGTTCCAAATTTTTTATCAGTTTCCGAAACAATTTTTTTGCAATCATCAACATTTTTAAGGTCAGCTTTTATATACAAACACTCAGTGCCTAATTTTTCAATCTGATTTTTAACTTCAAGACCTTTATTTTCTTGTCTCCCACATATTGTGATTGCTTTAGCACCTCTACTAGCTAATAATCTCGCTGTTTCAGCACCACTACCTTGTGTACTTCCTGTAACTATAATGACCTTATCTTTAAATTGTTCATTCATATAATTTATTTATAACTAAAATTTTGGTTTTACAACTTTATTTAATTTTACTGATTTACTAGCTGAATTAGCAAGAATTAAAGCATTCTTTCCATCCTCAAAAGTGACTGATGTATTTTTTTTATTTTTTATTGATTTAATAAATTGATCTAATTGTATTTGATAAGCATCTTTGTATCTTTCGATAAAAAAATTTTTAATAGGTTTTTTTGCGAAGGATAAATTTTGATTATAATAATTAATATCATTCTCAGGAACATTATCAGAAATTAACATACCATTACTTCCAAATACTTCGAGTCTTTGATCATAACCATATACTGCTCTTCTTGAATTATTTATATGAATTAAAACCCCTTTTTTAGATTTCATAAAACACATCGTTGTATCATAATCATTCGTGACCTTAAAATCATTTGAGACATTTACAGAACCTTGTGCAAAAACTTCTATAATTGGATCATTATTAAGAATAAATCGTGCTAAATCAAAATCATGAATTGAACAATCTCTAAAAATTCCACCCGATTGTTTTAAATAATCAATACCAGGTGGAGAAGGATCCCTACTTGTGATTACAATCATTTCAATTTTCCCAATCTTTCCTGATAGAATCTCACTTTGAACCTTATTATGATTAGGATCAAATCTACGATTAAAACCAATTTGAATAGTTGGTTTATATTTTTTAATTTTTTGCCAACATTTATTTACTTTATTTATATCTAAATCAATTGGCTTTTCACATAATATAGCTTTATTGCATTCTGCTCCTAGAGAAATATAATCTGTATGAGTCGGGGTGGCAGAAGCAATTAAAATAGCATTTATTTGATCTGAAGAAATTGCTTCTTTTGCAGTCTTTGCAACTTCACAACTATATTTTTTTGCAATTTTTTTAGCAGAGCTTGTATCAATATCATAAACGTATTTGAGGCTCGATTCTGGATGAGCACTAATGATTGACGCATGTAATTTCCCAATTCTTCCTGTTCCCAATAAAGCAAAATTAATCATTTTAGATTTTTATCCACTTTGAATTTAAATTAGATGATTTTTTTGCTGCATAAATAAATTTAATACCGGCTACACCATCATCAATTGTTGGAAATGAATATTTTTTATTTTTATTATGAATCTGATCAGCAAATTCTGAATAAATATTTGCAAAAGCTTCAAAAAAACCTTCCGGGTGACCAGCAGCAATTCTTGAAGATGATAGTGAAAATTTAGATACTAATTTACTTGCCCTTGTTATAACTTTCATTGGTTTATCTAGTTCTGTAAACTTTAGATTATTTGGATCATCCTGCAACCACTCTATTGAACCTTTTGTTCCATATACTCTAATTTTTAGACCATTTTCTCCACCAGTAGCAGCAGACGATACCCAGATTATACCTCTTGCCTTATTTCGCATTCTTAATAATACAAAAGCATTATCATCAACTGAAATTTCTGAGGATAATGAATTTACTTCTGCAGATATTTCGTTTGCTTCTAATCCAGTCACATATCTCAACAAATGATACGCGTGAGTTCCAATTTCAGATAATATCATTGAGGGCCCAGATTGTTTTTTATCTAGTCTCCATTTTAATGTTCTTTTTTCATCTTTCTTTTTTACCCCGACTGTATAACCTTGGGGATACTCAACATTTATTAAATTGATTTTTCCTAATTTATGATTTGAAATAATATTTTTTGCCTCTCTTAGCATTGGATAGCTTGAGTAATTGTGTGTTAATGCAAATACAATTTTATTTTTTAAAATTACTTTTTTTAATTTAACAGCATCCTTAACTGTTGCAGTTAAAGGCTTATCGCAAATAATATGTATACCTTTTTCAATAAATGCTTTTGCTATCTTATAATGATCACCCGATGGAGTCATTATTCCAAGCGCTTGAATACCATCATTTCTTTTTGACTCAGAGGATGCCATAGACTTATAATCGCTGTAACAACGATCATTAGCTAATCCCAGTGAAGATCCAAAAGATTTAGATTTTTTTTTATCTTTTGAAAATATTCCAGCAACAAATTCAAATTTATTATCAAATCTTGCTGATAACCTATGTGTGTATCCAATAAATGAATTAAGACCTCCACCAATAAAACCAATTCTAATTTTATTTTTATTATTTAATGTATCATTTCTAAGTAAGTCTAATCTACCAAAAGCAATTTTGGATTTTTTTTTCATTAATTAACTATGCCACCATCAATGACATAATTTTGTGCGGTACAACCAGAACTTTGATCAGATGCAAAAAACAAAACTGGCTTTGATATATCTTCAGGCATAAGCATTCTCTTAATACATTGTCTCTCAAGTTGAGTTTTTTTAATTTCTGGAGTAAGCCACAATTTTTTTTGTCTCTCCGTAATGATCCAGCCAGGAACAATACAATTTACTCTGATGTTATAGACACCTAAATCTCTTGCTAAAGTTCTTGTTAAACCCATAATAGCAGATTTTGCAGTGGTATATCCAGGCATACCACCTTGAGAAATCATCCATGAAAAACTTCCAATATTTACAACAGAACCTTTACCTAAATCTTTCATGTCTTTATAGACAGCTTGAGTTGCAAAAAAATAATGTCTCAAATTAATATTCATTCTATCATCCCAATATTCAGGGGTAACACTATCTAGGTCATGTCTCTCATCATTTGCTGCATTATTTACTAGAATAGAAATTGGACCAATCTCTTTTTTTACTTTTTCTAATGAGCTTTTAAGTTTTTCTATATTTTTTAAATCACATTTTACAAATAGAGTATCAACATCATATTTGTTTTTGATCTTTTTTGATAATTCATTTCCTAACTCATCATTTATATCTAAAAATGCAACTTTTGATTTCTGAGAAACAAATTGTTCGACGATACTTTCTCCAATTCCTGAGGCACCCCCCGTAATAAGAACTACTCTATCTTTTAGTGATGGATAAGTTGCGATTTCGTTCATGATTATTTATAGTATATATTTATCAGGAATATGTTTAACATAATCAAATTAAATGAAAAAGATAATATTGGAATTGCTCCAATGAATATTCCTCAGAATATTAATATAAATTATGGAATTAGATCAATTGATAATATTCCCTATGGTCATAAAATTTCTTTAAAAAAAATTAAAAGTGGTGATTTTGTTTTTAAGTATGGTCAGATAATTGGAATATCTAATAAAAATATAGAACCTGGTGAACATGTGCATTCCCATAATATGGAATATAGTGATTTCAAAAGAGAATATACTCGTAATAATTTTAAAAATGAAATCATAAAAAATGAAAATATAGAATACTTTAAGGGTTTCAAAAGAAATAATGGGTCATCAGGTACTAGGAATTATATAGGTTTAATAAGCACAGTTAATTGTTCTGCAACAGTTGTTAAAAAAATATCTGAAAAAATAAATAATTATTTAAAAGATAATAATTTTGATAATGTTGATGGTGCGGTATGTTTAAAACATTCATCAGGCTGTGGGATGAATACTTCTGGATACGCCATGAATGTATTTAATAGAACTATTGAAGGTTTTAAAATTCATCCAAATTTTGGAAAAGTTTTTGTTATCGGACTAGGATGCGAATGTGCCCAAATAAGTTTGTATAATAATGATCAGGAAAAAAGAAATATTGAATATTTAAATATTCAAGATGAAGGTGGAACAAATGAAATAATAACAAAAGTAACTTCAAAAATTATTAATCAACTAAATGAAATTAATAGTATTACTAGGACAAATATTCCTGTTTCAGAACTAACAGTTGCTTTGCAATGTGGTGGTTCAGATTCGTATTCTGGGATAACTGCAAATCCTGCACTAGGCTTTGCTTCAGATATGATTATTGATCATGGTGGAACAACATTACTATCAGAGACTCCAGAAATATATGGAGCAGAACATTTATTATTTGAAAAATCATCAAACGAAAAAAATATAGAAAAACTAAACAAACAAATTGAATGGTGGAAAAAATATGTTGCTAGGAACGATAGCACATTAGATAATAATCCAAGTCCTGGTAATAAAAAAGGAGGTTTAACTACAATTCTGGAAAAATCATTAGGTGCAGTATCAAAAGCTGGTAATAGAAATATGGTTGATGTCCTCGATTATGCTGAACAGGTAAAAACCAAAGGTTTTAACTTTATGAATTCTCCAGGTTATGATCCTGTATCTGTAACTGGTCAAGTTGCTTCTGGCGCTAATGTTATTTGTTTTACTACTGGTCGAGGTTCGTGCTTTGGATTTAAACCCACTCCAAGTATTAAAATAGCAACAAATACAAATATGTATAATAAACTTAGTGAAGATATGGACATCAATGCTGGTACTATTATGGATAACGTTGCAAGCGTTAATGAAGTTGGCAAAGAAATATTTGATAAAATAATTTCAGTTGCATCAGGTGAAAAATCAAAGAGTGAAATAAATGATTATGGTGATGATGAATTTAATCCTTGGATAATTGGAGCAACGCTATAAATTTATAAATCACCTTTAAAGGTGTTAATATATATTTTTAAAAAATCTTCTGCGTTAACTGGTATAGGATTTGTATTTGTTGATGGATCATTAAAAGCCATTAAACTCATTTTTTCTAAATTTTTGTCATCATCAATTATTTCACTTAAAGTATGTGGAATATTTAAATTAGATCTAAGCTCTAAAATCCAATCCAAAAAATTATTAAATGTTGCTGATTTTAAATTTATATATCTTGAAATATCAATAATTTTTTCTTCAATTCCTTTTTTATTATATTGTAAAACATATGGCATAAATACTGCATTGGTTAATCCATGATGTGTATTATAAATTGCACCAACAGGATGACTTAAAGAATGGATAGCACCTAAACCCTTTTGGAAAGCTATTGAGCCCATAGATGAAGATGCTAGCATATGCGATCTAGCTTCTAGATTTGATCCATCATTAAAAGCAAGAACGAGATTATTTTTTACTAATCTAATACCCTCTAATGCAATACCTTGCGAATAAGGATGAAAAATATTCGACAAATATGCTTCTAAGCAATGAGCTAGCGCATCCATTCCTGTAAAGGCTGTTAGATTTGCAGGAAGTGGAATTGTCAAATTTGGATCAAGGATAACAATTGATGGAAGCATTTTTGGATGGAAAATTATTTTTTTTTCTTGTGTTTGTTCGTTAGTAAAGACTGACGCTCTTCCAGTTTCAGAACCTGTTCCAGCTGTAGTAGGTAGAGCAATTATAGGAAAAATTGTATCTGCATTAGCTCTAGTCCACCAGTCACCAATATCTTCAAAATCCCAGATTGATCTTTCTTGCTTGGCCATGAATGCAATTGCCTTTCCTGTATCCATACCCGAGCCTCCACCGACGGCTATTACTCCATCATGTTTATTTTCATTAAAAACTTTAACACCATCTTCAACATTCTTACCTGTAGGATTTGATTTAACATCACTAAAAACAGATGCGTGTTTATCTAAACAATCATTTAACTTATTAATAATGTTAGTTTTTAAAATTCCATTATCAGTAACTATTAATGGTTTTTGAATATTTAATTCTTCACAGGCTTTTTGTATTTCTACTATTCTATCAACACCAAACCAGATTGTAGTTGGATAATTCCAATTTATATTTTCCATAAATTTATATATTTCTTATATGATAACTTTTTGCTCTTGTTAAATGATCAAATCCTAGAACAGATAAAGTAACACCAATTCCAGTATCTTTTACGCCAGTCCATGCTAAGCCAGGATCTAAGTAATCACATCTATTCATAAAAAAAGTTCCTGTCTCAACATTTTTTCCAAAATTTTTTGCAAAAGACTTATCATTTGTCCAAATACTTGCTGTTAATCCATATGAACTATCATTCATCAAAGATAAAGCTTCATTTTCATTTTCTACTTTCATTATTCCCACTGAAGGACCAAATATTTCTTCCATCATATATTTCATCGAATGATCGACATTGATAAGTGCACTTGGACTTACATAACAATTATTACCATCATCTAAATTAAATTTTTTGTTATCTATAATGTTCTTTCCACCTTGACTAATTGCGTTTTTAACTTCAGACCTAATATTATTTGCAGCGGATTGCTTTACTACTGGACCTAAATTTGTCTCCATCTCTAATGGATTTCCTAAAATATATTTCTCAGTTACATCTTTAAATTTTTCTACAAATGTATTGTATATTTTTTTATCAACATAAATTCTTTCAATACCACAACAAGATTGACCAGAATTGAAGTATGATCCATCGACTAAATTTTCAACAGCATGATCTAAATCACAATCAGCCCTGACATAAGCAGGATCTTTTCCCCCTAACTCTAAACCAGCTCCAATAAATCTGGTACCTATAGATTTTTTTATTTGTTTTCCTCCACTTACAGAACCTGTAAATAAAACATGATTAATTCTTGAGTCTGAAATTATTCTTGATGTTTGATTATGATCTAAATGTAAATACTGAAAAATATTTTTTGGTAATGAAGATTGTTTAGCTGCCTCATATAATTCTTCAGCACAAAGTGGAGTTTGAGAAGAATGTTTCAATATAACTGCATTACCTGCAAGTAAACTTGGCACAATTGAATTGACAGAAGTGTTGAAAGGGTAATTCCAGGGTGCAATTACAAATATAGTCCCTAATGGTTCTTTTTTTATATAATTATCAAATTCATCATTTTTAATTGAAACAACTCTTGATAGTGCTCTATCAGCATTATCAATCATATAACGTGCTCTTTCTTCAAAACCTCGCATCTCTCCCGGGCACTGTGCTATGGGTCTGCCTATTTGCTTACATAAATTACTAGAAATATTCTTATTCTTTAAAAAAATTTCTACAAAATTTAAAACTGATTTTTTTCTTTCTTCTAGAGATATATTTTTCCAATACTCTCTTACAGAATAGGAATTGCTGAGAATTGTTTCAATATCTTCTTCTGTTGCATATTCTCTTTTAAGTAAGACGGAGTTGTCTATTGGAGTAATAGTCTCAAACATCTAGTATAATTAGCCTCGTTCGAAGTATCTTCGTAATTGCCAATCATTAACTGAACCATCATAATCTTTTTGTTCCCATTTAGCAGCATGGATATAATGATCTAGTACATCTTGTGGAAATATCTCTTTTAAAAATTTAGATTTTTCAGCAAGTTGAATTGCTTCGTTAAGTGTTTTAGGAACCTCATTTACTTTTTTCTCATAAATATTCCCAGAATACGGCTTGTCTAATTTAAGTTTATTTTTAATACCATATAATCCAGCACCAACTAGAGCAGCAAAAGAAAGATAAGGATTAACATCTGCTCCTGGGACTCGACATTCAATTCTTATGGATGATCCATGACCAGCTAATCTAAACCCAGCAGTACGATTATCAATTCCCCAGACAGATTTTGTAGGAGCAAATGACCCATCTTGAAATCTTTTATAAGAATTAATATTTGGTGCTAAAAAAATTGATATTTCGGGCAATAATTTGATTTGTCCAGCGAGATAACTTTTAAAAATATCAGACATTCCATATTTATCTTTAGGGTTATAAAAAATATTTTTCTTTGTTTTCTTATCAAATAAAGAGTTATGAATATGACATGAACTTCCACAAACTTCTTTTTTATATTTGGCCATAAAGGTTACGGCTTTGTTATGTTTGTAAGCAATTTCTTTTGTCGCATTTTTAATTAAAATGTGATTGTCAGCCATGTTTAATGCATCTGAAAAAACAACATTGATTTCTTCTTGTCCTGGAGCAGCTTCACCCTTTGAACATTCTACATAAATTCCACTATCTAATAGAGAATTTCTTAATTCCTGCATTACATCCTCTTCTTTCGTAGTTTGGAAAATCATATAATCTTCAATATACCAAGAAGACTCTTTGAGTTTTGTATAATTATGATTATGAATTTCCTCGTAAGTTTGATTGAAAAGAAAAAATTCTAATTCTGAACCAATCATGGATTGAAATCCCATTTTGTCTGCTTTAGTTAAGACGTCTTTAAGTATTTGTCTTGTTGAATGAATTAGTGGTTTTTTCCCTGAGTGATCTAAACAATCACATATTACTAATGCAGTTTTATTTAACCATTTAGCAATTTTTATTGTTTTGAGATCTGGGATTACAGTCATATCTCCATATCCAGTTTCCCATGAGGAAGACTTATAACCTGGCACAGTAAACATATCCATATCTACAGTATAAAGATAATCGCACATATGAGTTTCTTTATGAACATAATCAATGAATGCCTTACCGGTAACTCTTTTGCCATTCAAACGTCCTTGCATATCAGATACACAGACTAAGACTGTATCTATTTCGTTATTTTTAATTAACGTTTTTAATTTACTAAAACTTATGCTCATCTTAAATTAATCTTTAAATATCCATACCAAATAAACTAAATTAATCAGCAATTATATCGATAATCTATAAATAAGATTAATTATTTAACAATAAAATTTGTTATTTATAAATTTCTTTTTTCCATTTTTTATTAATATTAAAGAAATTCTGTTCCCAATATTTGTGATTTATAAATAATTGAAACTTATAATTACTTTTATTTATAGGGAAAAATTCGTAAACTTTACTTTTTTCTGAATTTAAAGATTTAAAGTGTTCATCAAAGTATATAATATTTGATTTCTTCCAAGAACTATAAGGTATTTGTTTTAAAAAATTTAATTCAATTTCAGGAGAAGAAATAAATTTTAAAAATTCTAATGCTTCGTCAATTTTTTGTGAATTATTATTTATTGCATAAAATTCATAATCTATTATTTGATTATTCCAAACTTGTTGTAAATTATAACTATTACTAATTTTATTTTCATAAAATCTATTGCTCCAACCTGTCGACATTACAACTTTGCCCGATTTTAAAAGTTCTGAAGGCTCATTTCCACTTTTCCAAAAAACACATCCTCCCTTTGGATGATTACATAAATCAGTAATTTTTTTGAATGCTCTATTAATAGCACCGGTTTGATTTTGTAAAACTTGATAAACACCTTTTTCATTAATTCCGTCTGCCATTAAAGCAAATTCAATGTTTGTTTTTGGTAAATAATAAAGTCCTCTTTTTCCTGGAAATTTTTCAACATCAAAAAAATCTTCAGCAGAGCTAGGTTTAGAATTTATAAAACTTGGTGAATCAAATGCAAAGTTCCATGAAAATAATATGTTTCCAACTAAACAATCGCTCAAAACTGGAGCGAGATAATCTTTATTTAAAGGTACAAAGTTAGATTTTGATTTTAAATCCTTGTTTAAATCAAATTTATATAAATCTCCATTTTCACAATTAGTTTCTATTTCATTAAGAGAAAATCTGTTTCCTATTAATAAATCTAGAATATCTATAGATAAATTTTTAGTATCTTTTTTTATTATATCTTGAATTTTTAATCTTGGATTATCTGACCAGCTGATCCAATTAATTTCAGTTCCACCTTGTTGTGTAAATGAATTTCCGAAAGTAGATTTTTGAACACTTTGATATTTTCCACCCCAAGACATAACGGTGACTTCACTTCTCAAATTAAATGAATAAAAAATTATAAATAAAGAAGAAATAAATATTACAATTTTATACATAGTTTAGTAAATTATCTTATACATCTAATTAATTTAAATTGTATGAAATTTAATATAATTTTACTATTTATTATAATTGTTATTTCCAATTATTCTATTGCTGATAATATTTTTGAACCAAATCAATTACCTAATATTGAAATAATTGAAAATAAAAATATTGAAATTAATCAGAAATATAAAAATAAATTATCTATACTTCAAAAAAATAGATTTTTTGTAATGTATAGTTATCAAAGTTTATTACAAAATAATATCAAATGTCAAAGTATTGAAATAAATGAGTACATTGAAAATTTCAAAATATTAATAAAAGAATTAGATAGATATAAATTAGAATTTTTTAAACAAATTGATTTAAACTATTTAGTGCTATGCAGTAATCTAAAGCTGGAAAATTATTATACTGCCGGAATTCCAAATAATAAAGTATCAACACTAATTTTTGATATTGCTCTTGATAAGAACATGATTGCTCGTTCTATTCATCATGAAATATTTCATATGATTAAACAAAATAAAAAAAATGAAAAAATTGATAATTTATATGCGAATATAAATACTAAAGGATTCAATTATGAAGATTGTTCTGTTTGTTCAAATAATTTAGATATTACATTTACGAATCAACTAAATGGATTTGTTAGTTCCTATGCTAGTAATACTTTAGAAGAAGATCAAGCTGAATTATATGCTGCAATTATGACAATAGATAATTTTGATAATTTTTATATTAACGATGACAGGATAATTAAAAAGAAAAAATTAATTGAAAATTATTATCTTAAATTTTTAAAATGAGTAAAAAAAAATACTTACCAAATTTATCTGAGATTATTTTGTATACTTTTTTTTTATTATTTCTTGGACTATGCCTAATATTTTATTTTAATATTAGTAATAAATGTAGGAATACAAAAGATTTTGATTTTAGTTCAATAAATAAAAATAAGACCTACGCTGTATTAATGATAGATTGTGGTGAAATTGTAATTGAAATAAATAATAATGTTTCTCCTAATAATTCTAAACGTTTTTTAAAATTAATTACAAATAAAGAATACGTAGATAGCTATTTTTATAAAGTTAAAGAAAATAAATTAGTTGAAGCAGGTGATTTAAAATATGGGAAAATTGAAAATTTAGATTATTTAAAAATTGGAACAGGAGGATCTGAGTATAATAATCTAAATTCAGAATTAAGTGAAAACTTTGATTTCACAAAAGGATCTGTGGGTATGGTAAGAAGAGGTAAATTTGATACCGAGAACTCACAATTTTTTATTTTAATAGAAAATCAAAAATCATTTAATTTGCAATATACTCCTATTGGAAAAGTAATAAGTGATTTAGAAATTATAAAAACTATTAAAAGCGGTGACACAACGTTTGTTCTAAGACCAGATAAAATATTAGATAGCTATCGAATTAATTAAAACGATTTGGGCTTAAAGTTTCAAAATCTTTATTTTTTTTATCTTCAATTATGTTCAAAATAATTTCAGCAGAAATAGTTGCCAGGGTTAATCCTAAATGTTGATGGCCAAAATTGTAGATAATATTTTCATTATTTTTTGACTTACCAATTACAGGTAATGAATCTGGTAAAGTTGGTCTATAACCTAACCAAACCTTATTTGGGTCATTATTTATATTGAAATTTGAAATTGTATTTTTATGCATCCAATTGGTTCTTTTTGTATTTATACTCTTATCATTAATGCCAATTTCTACTGTTCCAGCAGCTCTTAAACCTTCCTCCATAGGGATATAATACATACCTTGGTTGACTACACTAATAGGTCTTGAAATAATATTTTTGCAATCATTATACATTAGATGATAACCCCTTTCTGTAATCATAGGAAAAGTTTCACCTAACATATTTGCTAAGTTGTTAGAAAATGAACCAGTACAAATAATTAATTTATCAAATTTATAGCTATCATTTAAATTATCTTGAATTATAATTTTATTTTCTTCATTTTTAATTTTGATAATTTTCTTATAAAAAAATTTACCATTATTTTTTAAAAATTCTTCATATATTTTATTTACAAATCTTAGAGGATTGGTAGTAAATTTAGAACCTTTAAATAATGTTCCTCGATAAAAATTTTTATTTAAATTAGGTTCAATTTCTTTTATTTCTCTTGAAGAAATTTCTGTTAAATCAATATTTTTAGATTTTCTCAAATCATTATCTTTCTTATCTCTTAAAAAATCTTTTTCAGTTTCATATAAATACAAAGTTTCATTATTATTAATCAAACTGCCAAAGTTAATTTCATTGAAAAGGTTATTATTTGCAATAGATGCCTTTTGTAAAATAATTGATAGCTGAGTAATAATATTATTAACTTTTTCTTTGGAACAATTTTGTAAAAATTTAATTAACCATGGATAGATTGAAAATAAATTTTTCCATTGTATTGATAAAGGTGAACTATCTGAAAAAAGTAAGAATGGTAATTTCTTAAAAATATCTTCACTATTTATGGGTATGCAAGCATAATGTGCGAATGTTCCAGCATTTCCCATTGAAGTTTGGGTACCAGGAAGATTATCATCAAAAAGACTTACAGAATAATTTTTTTTTTTTAAAGTGTAGGCTGTTAATGTTCCTATTACACCTGATCCAATCACTCCTATTGTTAGGGGCGTATTTTTATTCATTATCTCAGCTGTATACCTCTTAATCTTTCAGATCTTCTTCTAAGTATCTCCATCAAAACTAAAATTATAACTGAACCAGCAATTAAACATGTTGCAACAGAGAGTATTGTTGGGCTTAATTGCTCTCTCAGACCTGTCCACATTTGTATAGGTACAGTGGTTTGATCTGGACCAGCTAAAAATAATACAACAACAACTTCATCAAAAGAAGTAACAAATGCAAATAATGCTCCTGACACTACACCTGGTGTTATTAATGGTAATATAACTTTAAAGAAAGTATTCATTGGTGAACTGCCTAAACTAGAAGCTGCTCTTGTCAAACTATGATCAAAACTACTTAAAGTAGCTGTAACTGTAATGACAACAAAAGGTGTGCCTAAAATAATATGAGCAATAATTATACCGAGCATTGAGGAAGACAAACCTATTTTTGCCAAAAAGAAAAAAAGTGCTGAACCAGATATTATTAATGGTACAACCATTGGCGAAATTAATATGCTCATTATCAGTGCTTTGTAAGGCATAAACTTTGAGCTTAAACCTAAGGCAGCTAAAGTTCCTAGAGTTGTAGCTCCTATTGTAGCGAAAATACCTATTACAAGACTATTTCTAAATGCTAATCCCCACGGATTTTTAGTGCCATAAACCATATCTTCATACCAACGTAGAGAAAATGCCTCAGGTTTTAAGGCTAACATATCATCTGAAAAATGAATGTATTGTTCAGCATTAAAAGATAAAGGAATTATAACAAAAAGTGGTGCTATCAAAAAAAAGAATACCAATCCGCATATGGTGAGATAAGTGTAGTGCCAAACTTTATATCTAAATTCTGTATGTTTATTTATAGCCATATTTATCCCAGCTTAATATTATCTATTCCTAAAATTTTATTATAAAGCCAATAAAGAACTAAAACAGAAACTAAAAGCATAGCACCCATTGCAGATGCCATTGACCAATCTAATGATTCTTTCATATGATAAGCAATACGATTACTAATAAGGGTTCCGCTAGCTCCTCCGACAAGAGCTGGTGTAATATAATAACCTATTGCAAGTATAAAAACTAATAATGAACCAGCACCTATTCCTGGGTACGTCAAAGGAAAATATATTTTTCTGAATGAATGAAAGGGTGTTCCTCCAAGTGAACTTCCTGCTCGCATTAACGATGGTGGAATTGTCTTCATTACACTGTAAAGAGGTAATACCATGAACGGCAATAAAATTTGTGTCATTGCAACAAATGTACCTGTCATATTGTACATTAACTCGAGACGAGATTTATCTCCCACTATTTTAAAATAAACCAGTATATCATTTAGCACTCCCTGCTGTTGTAATAAAATCATCCAACTTGAAGTTCTTACTAGTAATGATGTCCAAAACGGTAAAAGTACACAGATCAAAAGTAAATTTGAGTACCTAAGAGGTAAAGTAGATAATAAATGAGCAATTGGATAGGCCAATAACAAACAACAAATTGTTACACCTAATGCTACATAAAATGTTCTATACCATAGAGTGCGATGTATTCTCCTTTTTTCAGGTTTCTGAATGATTTCTCCACTGTAATTTTTCTCAAGATCGACAGATCCTAAATATTTATCAATAGTGTATTTTGGCATAGCTACTTTCATAGCTTGCCAATATTCGATATCTCCCCATTTTTTATTTAAATCAATAAATTGATCCTTATAATTTTCATCTTCAAAGTTTTTTAATTTTCTTCTAGTTTTGTTTATTAAACTTTTAAAACCATTTTTTGCATAATTTAGTCTTGTTGATACTTTACCTGAAAGTTTTTGTTTATGTGCTTCATTTAAATCAAGATAAAATGTTTTGTAAATATCTTCAGAAGGCATTTCGTTACCTTCCCAATTTGAAAGAGCTATTGCAGTTTGAGGTAATAGATCTGAAATTAATCTGTTATCAACACTTCTAGTTAATAAATTTAGTATAGGCCAAACATAAGCAACAATCAAAAATAAAAGTAAGGGTAATACTAATAAAAAAGCTCTGAATTTATTTTTTTGTTCAACTCTTTTTAGGCTTTTTTCAAGAGGTAAGCCTTCCGTTGTTAAAATTTTTGACATTTAATTATAAAATCAAGGGCAAGTATAACAACTTGCCCTTAAAAAATATATGATATTATAGTGAAGATTTGAAAGCTTCCCAAGCTTCTCCAAGCTCGACTTCATTATCAGCCCAATACTCAGCATTCATTAAAATATAGTTCTTAGTATTGTCTGGAGCTGTAGGCATTTGCGGTAACATTTCTGTAGTACCATCTTTATACCAAGGCTCATTAGCTGCAATAATATCTAATGAAGAAATTCTGAATGGTGCGTAAGCAATATACTTTGCACTTCCAGCTAGACCTTCAGTACTTGTGAAATAAGCCAATGCTTCCATTGCTTCTTCAGGGTTAGGACCGTTAGCAACTAGACCAAAATATTCATAATCTAATACCTGACCATCCCAAACTTGTTCAATAGTAGTACCTTCGCCTACAATTGCATTAAAGAAACGTCCATTCCAACCAGTAGACATTACAACTTCACCTGAAGCTAAAAATTCTGGTGGCTGAGCACCAGCACTCCAGAAAATACATCCACCACTTGGGTCATTACATAGAGCTTCAAATTTTCCAATTGCTCTGTCTAAAGCACCAGTTTGGTTTTCTAAAACATCATAAACAGCTCCAGCGCTAACACCATCAGCAACTAAAGCTATTTCTAAGTTTGACATAGCTCCAGTGTAAATTGATCTTTTGCCAGGGAATTTTTCAGTGTCAAAGAAATCACCAATTGTGCTTGGCATTGAATCAGCACCTGGAAATGCATTTGGATTGTAAGCATAGTTCCAAGAGTAAAGAATATTTCCTACCGCACAATCACTTGGCATAGGAGCAAAGAAATCTTTACTTGCAGGTGTTCCATCAGGAGCTGCAGGGAAATCTTTGTCAAAATCGAATTCAACAAGTAATCCTTCATCACATCCTATAATAGTATCTTTCGCAAATAAATCTACGATATCATAAGTGATATTTCCAGCGTCAGCTTGAGCTTTAACTTCACTTAGGCCTCCAGAATAATCAATCCAATTTAGTTTGATACCCGTTTTAGCTGTAAAAGGATCACCATAACCTAATTTTTGACTTTCAGTATAAGCTCCACCCCAAGATACAACGTTCACTTCCGCTGTTGCAAAAGGAGCAAAGAATACAGAAACCAATGCCGTTATAAGCATTTTTTTCATAAGTCCTCCATATTGTTTATTAATTAATAAATATTCTCCAAATAACATGATGAGGTCTCTATGCAAATTAAAAAAAGAAAAATATGATGAAAAAACCGTTATTTTCAGGAGTTTTTTTTATTACCTATAAAATCAAGAGCTCTACAATCCTGAGAATCCCATCCGAGAAGCACTTCTGATCCATTTTCAAAAGAAAATATATTTGAGGCATTTGGCACTTTTAATATGAAATCATTTTGATCCAACAAGTTAACCCTAAGTCTGGTATGATCACCATGATAAATAACTTCTTCAATTTTTGCTTTAAATTTGTTTGGTATTTCAGCTGAAGGATTTATTAATATTCTCTCTGGTCTAAGAGACATACTAGTGGTATCACCAACATTATTTGAAATTACTGGATTTGCATGAATAATCTCATCATTATCAGTTTTTACTTTGCATTGTTTTGAATCACTTTCAACAATTATCCCATTAATAATATTATTTTCACCAATAAATCTTGCTACAAAAGAATTTGTAGGCCTTTCATAAAGTTCATTAGGACTTGATAATTGCTGAATAAATCCATCATTAAATACTGCTATCCTATTAGACATTGTTAATGCTTCACCTTGATCATGAGTTACATATACAACAGTAACACCTAGTGTTTCGTGTATATGTTTTAATTCATACTGCATACTTTCTCTTAGATTTTTATCAAGAGCACCTAACGGCTCATCCATTAAAACTAATTTTGGTTCAAAAACTAAAGCTCTAGCAACAGCTACTCTTTGCTGTTGACCTCCAGAAAGTTGACTTGGCATCCTATTTTCAAAACCTGTAAGTGAAACCATACTAATTGCTTTATTAATTTTATTTTCAATTTCATCATTTGAAATTTTTCTAACTTTTAATGGAAATGCAAGATTTTCGTAGACTGTCATATGTGGGAATAATGCGTAGTTTTGAAAGACCATGCCGATTCCTCTTTTATGTGGGGTGATACTACTTATAGGTTTTTTATCTAAATATATTTCTCCACTTGTAGGATTTTCAAAACCTGCCAACATCATTAAAGTAGTTGTTTTTCCTGAGCCTGAAGGTCCTAGTAAAGTTAAAAATTCACCTTCGGCAATATCTAGATTTAAATTTTTAACAACAAGCTCTCTACCATCATAGCTCTTATCAATTTTTTCAAATCGGACAAATATATTTGAAGATTGTTTCATAGAATATTATATAAATTTGAATTAAAGGTGGTTAAAGCAATAGTCAAAAACTTATTTTATAAATTGTATAATTTTGACGTATTACCACCTTTTACAAAGCTATTTTTTAATAATTTTATAAAATTTTAAATAATAAGGCTTATAATTAATTTTATATTAATTGTTGTTCTACTAACTCAGACCAATAAGATGAGCCAATTACTAACAATTCATCATTAAAATCATAATTGTCAGCATGTAAAGGTCTTGAATGTTGTTCTGATATACCATTACCCATTAAAATAAAACATCCTGGTTTTTCACTTGTCATCATTGAAAAATCTTCAGAAAAAAGACGTGGTTCAATATCTCCGTTACATTTATCATTGCCAAGTAATGAAATCGCAGCTTTGGTTGCTGCATCAGCTTGAATTTTTGAATTGAAAGTTACTGGACAGACTGTTTCATATTTAACACTTCCATTAACTCCGTGTGCATTACAGACTCCTTCAACAATTTGTAATATCTTAGAGGCAATTTTCTCATTTGTTTCTTTTGATAAAGCTCTAGCATCACCCTTCATTATAACATTACCTGGCAAAACATTTTTTTTACCATCAGTTATAAATTCAGTGATAGAAACTATACCATTGTCTGCTGGATTTAATTTCCTAGAGACTATCGATTGAAGTGCTACAGCTATTTGGGAACCAACAGTTATTGCATCAACGCCCATATGAGGTAATGCAGCGTGCCCACCTTTGGCCTTTATTTCAATTTCAAATAAATTTTCACTTGCTGTAATAGGTCCTTTTCTTGTACCAAATGTTCCAATCTCCATATTAGGAATATTGTGCATAGCGTAAACTTCATCAATTTTAAATTTATCAAACAAACCTTCATCTATCATTGTTCTTGCGCCAAAAGTATTTTCTTCATCAGGTTGAAAAATAAAATATACTGTTCCATTAAAGTTACCTTTTTCAGATAAATATTTTGCTGCACCTAATAACATTGTAGTGTGACCGTCATGTCCACATGCATGCATTCTGTTATCAAACTTTGACTTATAACTAAAATTATTAGTTTCATGTATAGGAAGAGCATCCATGTCAGCTCTTATACCTATTGATTTTGAGCTATTTCCTTTTTTTAAAATTCCAACTACTCCAGTTCTGGCAATACCAGAATGAACTTCTATGCCAAACTCTTTTAGAAGTGTTGACACTTTTACTGCAGCATACTCTTCTTCAAAACCTAATTGTGGGTGCATATGAAGATCATGACGCCATTCTACTAATTGGTTATGTAATGACTGAGTTTTCATAGCTTACATATTATTAAATTCTTTAATCTTATTATCTAGAGAAAGGATATAACTATAATGCGAATTCCAAAATTTTTGATCTTTTCTTTTTTCAAATTCTTCAAGACTTACACCTTGTTGCTCTACCCAAGTAAAGTAACCTAAATCAAATATTCTTTTCTTGTCCATGTAAGAAAGTTCAAGCATATTATCAGTGGATATTCCTAATAAATATTGTCCAAATAATTCAGCACAAACTATTTCATCATAATTATTTTTAAAATCAGCAATGGTCTTGTTTAACTCTGACATATATAAATCTGCACCATCGGTAGCAACCGTTATAATTGCGTCATCACTATTTAAATCCATATATTTAGCTAGTTTTATTGATGCCAATATATTTGCTATTGCTGAAAAGCCAAATTCAGGAAGACGAGAAACAAAATCAGGGTCAAAATTTTTTTTTTCAATTAAAAATTTTTTTCCTATTTCAGTATTAAAAATCATATTTAGATTACTGGTAGCTTGATCAGAAATATCGACAACAAAGTCTGTATTCATTACATTATGAATAAGGGGAACATGTTTATCGCCAATTCCTTGTATATTATGTTCACCATAACCTCCATGAAGCAATGTTGGGCATTCCAAAGCTTCAACAACTGCAATCTTAATCTGTAATTTATCTTTAAGATAATCTCCTGCTGCTAGAGTACCACTTGATCCTGAAGCACTTACGTAAAATCTAGGAACTAAATTACTATTACCTTTAACTTTAAGAAATGATTTTTCAAACGATGGACCAGTTACAGAACGATGAATACCGTAATTATAATACTCATCAAATTGATTTATTATATCATTTTTATTATCTTTTTTTAATTCATTGCAAGCATCATAGATTTCTTTAACATTACTTTCTGTACCTTTTGTTTTTATGATATTTTTTTTATCTTCAACCCAATTATTCAGCCACTCAAATCTCTCATTACTCATCCCTTCAGGAAGTATTGCAATACTATTAAGTCCCATTATACGAGATATTGCCACTCCGCCCCTGCAATAATTTCCAGTTGAAGGCCAGACTGCTTTATGTTCTTCATAATCAAAAGTACCATTCAGTATTCTTGGAAGTAAACAACCATAAGCTGCCAAAACTTTATGAGCTGTTATTAAGGGAAAATATCTTCCCATATTTACAATAATCTTTGCCTTAACGCCTGTAAATTCTGTTGGAAGAACAATATATTCAGGCTCATTTCCAAAACCTGATTGATCTCTTTTATTAAACCAATGAACTCTAAAGAGGTTAAGCGGATTGATGTCATTATTATTTATATTTTTTAGAGAATTTTTTATGTCATCATTAATAATTTGAGGATCTTGAAGTTCACTTATACTTGGCAAAACAACTCCTTTTGATTTGAAGTAATCAGACGTTTTTTTTATTATTGTTTGACTCATAAATTAAATTTTGATGCCTAAATTATTTGTTTTACAAAGATTATAAGCAAATCGTGCTATTGCAGTATCTTGTACACCAGTTCCTGTCAAATCACATATCGTTATATCTTTTTTATTTTTTCTTCCTAAGCTTGGATTGTTAATAATATCGCCAAGTTCATTAAATTTTTCTTTGGAAGGAATTATATTTTGTTTTATAGCATGATGTAATTCTCCCAAAGCACTTGTCTGTAATTGATTGTCAGGTACATATTGATCGCAATTTTTTAACATATGAGGATCTAATTCATTTTTTTGTTCAGCATCTGATCCCATTGCTGTTATGTGTGTTCCTTTTTTTATCCAATCAAATTCCAAAAGAGGTTTTTTACTAGGAGTCGTTGTAACGATTATTTCTGATAAGCTTGCCAATTCCTTGCAAGAAGAAGCTATATGCAATTCTAAATCTAAATTTTTGAAACTTTCTATAAATTGGTTTGCTTTTGTCTCATCTCTTGTCCAGACTATTATTTTATTTATTTTTCTTACTAACATTATTGCTTGAAGTTGTAATTTGGCTTGAATTCCAGCACCAATAATACCAACAGAATTAGCACTTTGATTTGATAAATATTTTGTAGCTATTGCTCCTGCTATAGCTGTTCTAGTATCTGTAAGATAACCTTCATCTAATAAAACAGATTTTACAACTCCAGTCTTTGAATCTAATAAAACCATGAGTCCATTACTAGATGGCAAACCCAGTTTTGGATTATCGAAAAAACCTGAGGCGATTTTTATTGCAAAACTATCAAGACCCTCAACGTATGCAGCTTTAACATCTGATTCACCATGATATTTTTCAATATCTATTCTCATTATAGGTGGCATCATTACCAAACCTTTTGATAAACTTTTAAATGCTTCCTCTATTATTGGTATGAGATTTTTATTCAAATCTACATGTTGAATAATATCATTTTTATTAAGGATGAGCATGACTTAAAACTTTGTTAAACAATTCCGAGTCAATATTTCCACCACAAATTAAACAGATTATATTCTTTCCTAAGTGTGATGTTAATTTTTCTTTAACAACCATTACACTTGTTGCTGCAGCGCCTTCAGATACAATTTTATGTTCTAAAAAGTTTATTCTAATTCCCTCAGCTATTTTTTCTTCACTTACTAAAACAAAGTCATCAACGTATTGTTGTACAATATTAAATGTAAATTTATTATCTAATCCAATACTACCTCCTAAACAATCAGCTAAAGTTTCAGTTTCCTCTACATCAACAGGTCTACCTTTTTTTAAACTTTCATACATTGAAGGGCCTCTTTCCATAGATACAGCAATAATTTTTGTGTCAGGTTTTTGAAGTTTTATAGCTTGTGCTATTCCAGATATAAGACCGCCACCAGATGTTGGTATAATTACTGTATCAACTTCAGGAAATTCAGTAAGCATTTCAAGTCCAACTGTACCCTGACCTATAATAATGTCTTCATCATCAAAGGGATGAATTAATGGGATATTTTTTTCTTTCGCCATTTGTTTAGCATACAAATCAGCTTCATCACTATTCTTTCCAATAATTTCTACTTTTGCTCCTAATTTTTCAATAGCCTCTTTTCTATATTCTGGAACCATTGAAGACATGTATATTGTTGATTGAATGCCCAATACCTTTGAAGCATAAGCAACTCCTTTGCCATGATTGCCTGTAGAAACTGCGATGACTCCTTTGCTTTTGTCATCTTGACTTAAAGAAAGAAGCTTATTAACCGCACCTCTTAACTTAAATGAACCAGTGATTTGAAAATTTTCTAACTTTAGTTTAACTTTATTACTTTTTGATAAGAAATTAGAATTAATTAATGGTGTATAGTTAACATAAGGTAAAATTTTCTTATGTGCATCTTGTATTTGTTTAAGTGTAATCAATTTAAACCCTATTTAATTTAATTTAAATAGGTTACCAAAACCATCAATTTTTTTATTAATATTAGATAATCTTAATGAATCCCAAATAATAGCTTGATTACTTGAAATAATATCTGTGCCTAATTTTGACTCTAATTTTTCGATAATATCAATTACTTTTAATGCAGTACAAGAAACAAAAATACTATCAACATCTGTTAAATCAATTGAGGAAATTGTTTGCATTAAACTATCATGAGTAACTTTAGCAATTTCCGAGTCATAATTTAAATTAAACGAACTAAATGATTTAATTTCAAATCCACTATCAATTAAATATTCGTAAACTTTAACATTAACATCCTTCGGATAAGGGGTAAGAACAGCAATTTTTTTATGGTTAAGCAATTTAAGTGCTTTAACAGCTGCTGTAATTGGGGTCGTAATTAAAGCATCAGGTTTAGCTTTGAAAATTTCAGATCTTATTCTTTTTTCACCAATTTCAATAGTACCTGAAGTACATCCATACGCTACAACTTGTATTTTTTCATTTGGTAATATTTGTTTTGTTGTTTCTGTAAGATGATCAGCCATCCTCATATAATTTTCATGAGTTAGAGGATTTAAAAAAGGTATTCTATTAAAAAATAGATCAACTGGTAAATTATGGCAAATTTTTCTAAAATCCTGTTCAATAGTAAAATCAGTTGATAAAGTAATTATACCAATTCTAGAAAAGTTTGTATCATGTAAATTGGCTTTTACATTATTTTGATTAAAACTATCCATTATTGATTTGGAAAATAATCCTCACATCCACCTTCTCTATAAACATCAGTAGTGGCACAATGTAAACTACCACCAAACGCATAAACTTCTCTAAAAGGAACTGGAATAACCTCCAATCCAAAACTTTCCATTTGTCTAATCATTTTTTCTTCTGTTGCCTCGACGCATATAGTTTTAGGATCAATTATCAAAACGTTCATTGATAACCAGATTGATGAATAACACATAGGTGGTGGACTATTATGAATAGAAGGTGCTGCCTCATGAATTTCCCATTTATTATCATCGAAAATTTTTCTTTGCTCTGAGGATATTTTTCTATTTGGATTAATAATTATAACTCCAGGTTTAATAGGAGTAAAACATGCATCAATGTGAGTTGGAATTAAATCACCTGGTAAATTAATTTGATGAATGCGATGATCTGGATAATGTCTTCTTAACCAATCTAAACCACTTAAATTTGATGTAAAATTGTTATGATAAAATAGATCTTTTCCAAAGCGTAAAATTTCTGCTGCATCAAAAAGTGGTTCTTTTTCTGTCAATATCATGTCTCTATTTTCGATTTTTTTATATCGTTCTTCTTCCGTTATGCCTTCAGGAAGATAATTAGACTTATAAGATTGATTTGTTAATCTTGGTTTAGGTGCCGACTCCCATCTCATATTTTTATCTTCTGAATAATATTTTTCAAGTAGTGGTCTATAAGCAAGGTACTCAAACCATCTACATCTATAAGACATGGGCGCCTCTAGCATTTCATTTCCTACAGTGAGAATAACATCTCTAGGAGGCATACAACCAAACATACCATCATTAGACCAATCAGGTGTCTCGATACTCTGAGAAAAGTCAATAGGTGTTGGTCTATCAACTTTTATATTTAGAGAATTTAATATTTTAACAAAGTTTTCTAATTGTATATTTGCTTTATCAATTGACTCCTTTGAACGTGGTCCGTAAGATCCTCCCATACCACTATCTTTACTAATTTTTGGTTCAAGCGCCGGTTCCATTGGAGGTATGTTGGCATTTTCAACTGCTCCAACTATAACATGTTTTAATGAATCCCATTCATTCCAAGAATTAACTATTGTCATTATATTTTCCTTAATTTAAACTATGCATTATAATTAAAATATATGGAATTAAATAACAAATCACTCTTTAAACAAAAATGTTTTATAAATGGGGAATGGGTTGACAGTTCTTCAGGTCAAACTCTTGAGGTAAATAATCCAGCCTCTCTTGAAATTATTGGCAACGTCCCAAAATGCTCAGTTTCAGAAACTAAAAAAGCTGTAGATGATGCTAATACTGCTTTCCAAACTTGGAAAGAAACTACTGCGAAAGATAGATCAGTTATTCTTAAAAAATGGGGTGAGCTAATTACAGAAAATGCAGATGATTTAGCTAAAATCATGACTATTGAACAGGGTAAACCTCTAGCTGAATCAAAGGGTGAAATACTAATGGGTGCTTCATATATTGAATTCTATGCTGAAGAAGCAAAAAGAGTGTATGGTGATATAGTTCCTGATCCAAGACCTGGAAAAAGAATTGTAATAATTAAACAACCTGTCGGTGTTGTTGGAGCAATAACTCCATGGAATTTTCCAAACTCAATGATCACAAGAAAATGCGCAGCTGCTCTAGCAGTTGGTTGTACTACTGTTGTTAAACCAGCTAGCCAAACACCCTATTCAGCACTAGCCGTTGCAGTACTTGCTAAAGAAGCGGGTTTTCCAGATGGTGTATTTAATGTAATCACTGGATCGGCAAGTGAGATTGGTAAAGAGCTAACAAGTAATCCAATTGTAAGAAAAATTTCTTTTACAGGATCTACGGAAGTTGGAAAAATACTTTTAGAGCAAAGTGCCTCAACAGTAAAAAAAGTCTCTATGGAACTTGGTGGTCATGCACCCTTTATTGTTTTCGATGATGCAGATATGGATGAAGCTGTTGCAGGCGCACTTCAAAGTAAGTTTAGAAATAGTGGTCAAACATGTATTTGTTCAAATAGAATATTTGTCCATGAAAATGTTTATAATGAATTCCTAGAAAAATTTACGAATGAAGTCAGTAAAATAACAGTGGGAAATGGACTTGAAGACGGAATTGTATCTGGCCCTTTAATTGATCAATCCTCTTTAGAAAAAGTAATTGATCATGTACAAGACGCAGTGAATACAGGAGCAAAAATAGCAATTGGTGGAGATGTACATTCGCTTGGTGGTAATTTCTATCAACCAACTGTTCTCTCAAATGTATCTTCAAAGGCAAAAATTACTTTTGAAGAAACATTCGGACCCGTTGCTCCTCTTTACAAATTTGCTAGTGATGATGAGGTGATTAAAATGGCTAATGATACACCATATGGATTAGCTTCATATTTTTATTCAAGAGACATAGGAAGAATATGGAGAGTTGCTGAAGCACTTGAATATGGAATTGTATCTATCAACAATGGACTACCAACAATTGCGGAAGTTCCTTTTGGAGGTGTAAAAGAATCAGGAATGGGTAGAGAAGGTTCTCGTTATGGCCTTGATGACTATTTAACTATAAAATATATTTCAATGGGTGGTATTTAAGAAAGCCAAGCAGCCCCTCTTACGCCACTAGAGTCACCATGAATATTTTTTATAACTTTAGTGTGAAGCGTATCTGTAAAAACATATTTTTTTAGAGCATCATTTATATTTTCGTAAATAAAATCGATGTTTGACATACCTCCACCCAAAACAATCACATCTGGATCAAGAATATTACAAACTAGAGATAAGCCTCTTGCTAAATGATCGACATATTGATTTAGTGCAAAGATACTATCTTTTTCTTTATTATTAAAACCATCTAATATTTGATGTGAATTATAATTTTTATTGCAACGTAAATTATAGACAGATGAAAATCCTGGTCCAGATATATAGGTCTCTAAGCACCCATCTTTTCCACAATAACATTTTTTAACATATTTTTTTTCATCTTCTGTTCTACTGGGCAAAACTATGTGTCCCCACTCTCCGCTTATGCTATTACGACCTCTTATTACTTTTTGATTGATGCTGATACCACCGCCTACACCAGTTCCTATTATGACTCCAAAAACAACTTCAAACCCTTTACCAGCTCCATCTACTGCTTCAGAAAGAGTAAAACAATTAGCATCATTTTCCAAATTCACATTTCTACTTAAAATTTTATCTAAATCTTGCTTAAAAGGTTTGCCATTTAACCATATAGAATTAGCATTTTTGATTAAAGCTGTATCATTTGATATAGCTCCTGGCATTCCCATACCAACAGATTCTGCTTTGCCGTGTTTATCTTCAAAATGATTTATAATGGATAGTATTCCCTTAATTGTTCCATCATAACTTTTTTCAGTATTAATTCTTTTTCTATCTATTTCAGTTCCATTTGGATCTAGAAGAATACCCTCAGTTTTGGTACCGCCTACATCAATACCGATTTTCATTAATTATTATTTTGTAATAATTTTGTGTAAAGTTGGGATCAAAGCAACTGCTAATGCAATTTTAAACAATTCACTTGGAATAAATGGTAAAAGACCAGCGGCTACTGCTTTTTCGAAACCAATAATATAACCAAGATAGATGATGCCAAATGAAAAAATAATAGTAGAACCAATTAATAGAGATACCGTAGCTTTAAAATATGTTTTACTAAAACCTAAATTTGCTAAATAACTTATAACGATAGATGCAAATAACATGCCATAAAGATATCCTGCTGTTGGTCCAACTAAATAAGCAACTCCTCCACCGGCTGCAAAAACAGGAAGCCCTATGGCTCCTTGAAAAAGATAAAATGCAACTGTGGCAAAAGATAATCTTACACTATATGTCATTCCTATTAAGAATATAACAAAAGTCTGCATTGTCATTGGCACTGGCCAAAATGGTACTTGAACTTTAGCAGAAATCGCTAGTAAAATTGAACCAAATAACATCAAAGTTATTATAAGAAAATTTGAATTTATATTTTCAAAATTTTTTAGTTTGTGTATTAAAATTCTATTTTCGTGCATATGTTTTCCTTTAAATACTATAATTAAACTAATTTATATTTTGCTTCAAGCTTATCCCAAAAATCTTTCTCTAATTTTACGTTGTTTAATGCATTAATTTGCTTCAATCCTGTAGGTGAAGTTACATTAATTTCTGTTAAATAATTTCCAATTATATCAATTCCAACAAAAAACAGATTGTGCTCTTTTAATTTCGGTCCTAAATTTTCGATGATTTCTTTGTCTCTATAAACTAAGTCAGTTTTACTTGCCTTACCACCAGCATGAAAATTTGCCTTTAAATTACCTTCTTGGGGTATTCTAGCAACTGAACCAAAATATTCTCCATCGAAAAAAATGATTCTCCTGTCTCCATACTCTATCTCATTGATAAATTTTTGGACCATTATAGGCAGGTGTAAATATTCCTCTAATATTTCAGAATTGAAATTACTTTTATCAAATCTATGTATGCCCTCTCCTCCATTGCCATAAAGTGGTTTGGTTATAATATCTACTTCTTTATCTAAAAATTCTTCAATAACTTTTAAATCTTTTGTTACTAATGTAGGTGGCATAAATTCTTTAAAATTAAATGTAAATAATTTTTCAGTAGAATTTCTAACTGCTGTTGGATCATTCACAACAATTGTTGAAGATGGAAGTAAGTCCAAAATATAAGTCGATGTGATATAATTCATATCAAAAGGAGGATCTTGTCTTAAAAAAACAAATTGAAAATCTTCTAAATTGGCAATTATTTTATTAGATTTAAAATTGAAATAATTTTTTTCATCTAGCAATAACTCTAAATAATATCCAGATGCTTGAACAGAATTCTCTTTAATGAATAAATCTTTTGGATTGTAATAAAAAATATCATAATCTCTTTCTTGTCCCTCATAGCCTATTAAAAAAGATGTATCGAATTCGTAATCAATTGTTTCAATACTATCCATTTGTATTGCAATACTTTTTTTCATTAGAAAATTTGTTCCTCGTATAATTTATTAATATTTTTTCTCCATTCATTATTATATTTATTGATTAATAAATCAGCCGGTGAATGACCATTTGATAAATTTTGTTCTAAATCTTTTAGATAAAATGTTTCATTATATTTTTCATTTTTAACTAGAATATTTCTTTTTTCTAAACCTGATTTTGAAATTTCAAATAATGTTTGTGCAATATCTAACAGAATGCCATTTTTGAATTTGGTTTGCAGACCTTCTGTTGGTACTAAACTATTTATCAAATTTCTATCATTTTGAGTCCAGCCCTCAACTATTTGATTTGTTTTATCAATAGATTCTTCGTTATATAAAATACCAATCCAAAAAGCAGGTTGAGAACATATTAAATCCCATGAACATGCATCCATGGAACGAATTTCTAAGAATTGCTTTAATCTAACTTGAGGAAATAAAGTTGATAAATGGTTTATCCAATCTTCAATAGTGGTTTCAACGTGCAAATCTTTAGAGATTTTATTATTCATAAAATCTCTAAAAGTATAATTGGTCATATCTATATATTTATGATTTCTAACTACAAAATACATTGGCACATCAAGAGCATACTCAGCATATTTTTCAAAATTAAAATCTTTATCAAAAACAAATGGTAATAAACCTGTTCTATCTTTATCTGTGTGATGCCAAAAATGAGATCTTAAACTCTTATATTTAGAAACTTTTTTTTGATCAAAGGGTGAGTTAGCAAATATTGCAGTTGCAATTCCTTCAAGATTTAACATCAATCGAAACTTAGAAATCATATCTTCTTCAGAATGATAATCCAAATTTACTTGGTTTGTGCAAGTACGTTTCATCATATGATGTCCTAAAGTACCTACTTTGGGCATATATTTTTTCATTATGGAGTATCTTTGTTTTGGCATCCAGGGTAATTCATCTATGGATAAGCTAGGTTCCACGCCTAAGCCCAATAATATAAAATTAAATTCTTCACCAATTTCTTTTAACTCTTTTAAATGTCTATTTGTTTCTATGCAGGTTTGATGAATATTTTTTAATTGAGCTCCAGATAATTCAATCTGACCACCTGGTTCTAAAGTTATACTTTCACCAAATCTTTCTAGAGCAATTATAGTAGTATTTTTATCATCATACTTTGGTTTCCATCCTTTATTTACAAATTTTAAAAGAATATCCTTTATACCATTTGACTCTTCATAAGATAATTGGTGTAAACTGTTTTTTTTTAGAACAAATTTCTCATGTTCTACTCCTATTCGTAAATCATTCTTATCTTTAATCCCTTTATAAAAGTAGTCTATTAGATCGTTTTTTTTTAGCATTGCTTTGTCATAAATAGGCCAGATTATATTAAAAATAAAGTCGCTAATCCAAGAAAAGATAGAAAACCAAAAACATCTGTTATTGTACTTAAAATAACTGCAGATGCTAAAGCGGGATCAATTTTCATCTTATCTAAAAGTAACGGAATTACAATTCCAGAAAAACCAGCGATTAGTAAATTTAGTATCATGGCAAGACCTATTATTAAACCTAAAAGCAAATTATCAAACCAATAAATAGAAATCAAAGATATTATAATAGCGAATATGATGCCATTTATACCGCCAATAAGAGTCTCTTTAGTTATAATTTTTAGAGCATTGCTAGCTGTTAATTCTTTCACAGCAATAGCTCTCACTGCAACTGTTAAAGTTTGAGTGCCAGCATTAGCACCCATTGAAGCTACTATTGGCATTAAAATAGCTAACGCTATTACTTTTTCTATAGCAGCTTCAAACAAACCTATAACTATTGAAGCTACTACTGCTGTCATTAAATTTACAATTAACCACGAAATTCTTGATTTTGTTGTAGAAATAATTGACTCATATAAATCTGTATGATCAACACCTCCAAGTTTTAAAATATCTTCCTCTCTTTCTTCTTCTATAACCTCAACAACATCATCAACTGTGATAGATCCAATAATTTTTTTTCGATTATTGATAACAGGAGCACTGACCAAACCGTATTTATTAAATAATAAGGCTACATCTTCCTGATCTGCATTTACATCAATTAATCTTAATTCTTTATTTGTTATTGAGTTAAGTTCTACTTCTCTTTTTGAACCCATTAACCTTCCTAATGGAACAACACCTTTTGCTTCTTGGTTATTATTAATTAAATAAATATCATAGAAATCTTCAGGTAGTTTCGCTTTATTGTTTCTCAAATAATCAATTGCTTGACCAACATTCCATGATTGATTAACGGCAACAAATTGTCTTTGCATTAATCTTCCAGCAGAATCTTCAGGATATTTTAATCCTTCTTCAACCAATGTTCGTTCTTCCTTATCTAAATTTTCTAAGAATATAGTCTGATCTTTTTCTTCTAAATCTTCTGCTAAGTCGACAACATCATCAGTATCTAGACTTTTAGCATTATTAGCTAATTGTTTTATATCCAAAGTTTCTATTATTTCTTCTCTAACACTATCATTTAAATAAGTTAATATTTCAGGATCAAAATCTCTATCAATTATATTTAAAAGACTTAGTCGTAAAACTGGATCTAAGTTTTGAAGAATATCTGCAATATCAGCATTATGAATATCTTTTAAATAAGATAAAACATTATCATATTTATAATTTTCTAAATAATCAGATACTAGTTCAACAGGTTTGGATAAAGAATCCTGATTTTTTTTAATAATAATTTCTTCCATATAAGTTGGTGCGGCTGAGAAGACTTGAACTTCCACAGGATAAATCCCACAGCGACCTCAACGCTGCGCGTATACCAATTCCGCCACAGCCGCATATATACTAGTATTAAATATCAGATAGGATATTAACTATCAATAAAGTTAAATATAAGATGGTACAGATTGAAATTAAAATATCTAATAATGAAATAAATTATCAAGAAGCAGTGATGTATATGGAGTCTCGAGTTCATGATATAAGTAAAAATCAATCTCAGGAATTATTATGGTTTTTAAATCATAATCATATTTTTACACAAGGAACAAGTGCCTCAAAAGAAGAGATATTAAATTCAAATATTATTGATGTTGTAAAATCAAATCGTGGAGGAAAAACAACATATCACGGTCCAGGCCAAAGAATTGTTTATTTTATGTTAAATCTAAATAATAAAAATAAAGATATTAGAAAGTTTATTACTATAATTGAAAATTCTCTTATATCTTTTTTAGCTGACTATAATATTGAAGCACAAGCCTTTAAAGATAGGGTTGGTATTTGGGTAACAAAAAGTAATAATATTACATTTGATAAAGAAAAAAAAATTGGCGCAATAGGATTAAGGATTAAGAAATGGATTACATACCATGGTTTAAGTTTTAATATTAATCCCGATCTTAAATATTACAACTTTATTCACTCATGTGGCTTAAAAGAATATCAAAATACTTCAATGAAAGAATTAGGGATAGAATTAGACCAGAGTGAATTTGATATAAAATTTAAAAAGATTTTTATAGAAAAATTAAAAAATATTTAAATAATTTTTTAGATCGTTATCAAATTTTAAATTATTTTTTTTTAGAAATTTAAGGTAATAATCTGGAAAGTTGGAATAAAATTCGAATTTTTTTTTATTAATTATAAATTTTAAAGCAAACGCATGTAACATTAAGTTTTCTTTGGTATGCTTAGAGTAAGTATTATATTTATTATCTCCAACTATTGGACATCCTAGATTTTTAGATACTATTCTAAGTTGATGGGTTTTACCAGTTTTTGGATTGAATAATATTGAAGAAATACTATTATTTTTATTTACTACTTTGTAATTAGTTAAAGTATTTTCGATTTTGAGATTTTTATTCATAATATCAAATTTAACTTCAGAAAAATTATTTTTAGGAATTCCCTCGCATAGAGCAAAATATAATTTAGTTATTTGTCTTTGCTTAAAAAGAGAAGTAAGTTTTTTTGCATAATTAAGGTTTTTAGCAATCAAAAGTAGTCCTGATGTTTCCTTGTCAAGTCTATGTACTAATCGGTATTGCAAGTTGATATTTTTAATTACGTGATCAATTGAAGTTTTTATTTTACTTCCTCCTTGAGTAGCTATTTTTGACCATTTATTTAAAACAATAAAATTATTGTTTTCAAAAACTATTGATCTCTTAAATTTAGCTAAAATTTCTTTTGATATTTTTATATTTTTTTTAAGTATGATTTTATTTTTGTATAGTGCTTCGTGGAAATTTAATATCTTTAGTTCATCATTAATCTTAACTAAATAATTAGCTTTTGTAGTTAAGTTATTGATTAAAATATTCTTTTTCCTAATATTTTTCTCGATGAAACCCTGGGTCAAAGACGTATATTGATACTTTAAATATTTATCTAATCTTTGATTAAAATTTTTTTGAATTTTAAATTTCTTAATCAAATTACAACTTATTTAATAAAATTCCTAAATATGCAAACATTATACATATTAAAACGGAAATAAATATATAAGTGAAAGAAGTAATGTATTTTTTTGAACTTATTAAATCTATTGCTTCATAAGAAAATGCAGAAAAAGTTGTGAAGGAGCCTAAAAGCCCAATAATTAAAAAAAACTTAATAAAATTTTCAGATAAATTGTTTCCGATATCAGATGTTATAAAATATCCTATCAAAAATGAACCCAATATATTTACAGAAATAGTTCCATAAATGCTAGAAGCAAACAATGATTTGCAAATATTTGTTAAAAGATATCTTAGTACTGCACCTAATGCACCACCACAGGCGACTAACATTAAGTTAAACAATATATTTAAACTGTGGATTGTTCTTCTACTTCTTCAGTAGATTTTTTTTCTATAACAGGACCGCTATCTAACCCTTTTGCATTTTCATCTCGGTCTATAAATTCTATTACTGCTGTTGGAGCGTTATCGCCAAATCTATTGCCTAATTTAATAATGCGGGTATATCCTCCGGATCTATTCTTATACCTTTCAGCTAGTACATCAAAAATTTTTTTAGACATTTTATTATCTTGTAAAGTTGAAATAGTCTTTCTTCTTGATATCAAATCACCTTTTTTTCCTAATGTAATGATTTTCTCAACAAATCTTCTTAGCTCTTTAGCTTTTGCAAGTGTTGTAGTTATTTGCTCATGTTTTATTAATGCATTAGACATATTTATAAACATAGCTTTTCGATGAGAAGATGTTTTATTTAATTTTTTATTTTTTATATTATGTTTCATATTAAATATTACTTATTAAAAGGATCTTCATATTTTTTTGCAAGTTCATCAATATTTTCAGGTGGCCAATCGGGAACTGACATACCTAAATTAAGCTCCATTTGTTGAAGAACTTCTTTAATCTCATTTAAAGATTTTCTCCCAAAATTTGGTGTTCTCAGCATTTCTGACTCAGATTTTTGAACGAGATCGCCAATATAAATTATGTTATCATTTTTAAGGCAATTTGCAGACCTAACAGACAATTCTAATTCTTCGACTTTTTTAAGTAAATTACTATTAAATGATAGTGCCTCAACTTTTGATTGATCAGGTAGTACTTCTGGTTCATCAAAATTAATAAATGGCTGCAACTGATCTTGTAAAATTCTAGCAGCTAAAGCTATA
Source organism: uncultured Alphaproteobacteria bacterium (assembly GCA_902515745.1). Taxonomy (GTDB): domain Bacteria; phylum Pseudomonadota; class Alphaproteobacteria; order HIMB59; genus CACPNW01. The sequence goes on from CABXWB010000002.1 coordinate 136,391, forward strand.
GCATCATCAGGGGTTATTGCACCATTGGTTTCAACTTCAAAAACTAATTTATCAAAATCTGTAACTTGTCCAACTCTGCTGTTTTCTACCTTATATGTTGCTTTAATAACAGGACTAAACATTGCGTCTAATTTAATTTCTCCTATAATTTTATTTTCATCTTCAGCAACTTCTGCAGAAACATAACCCTTACCTGTTTCAACGTTAGCTTCAATTTCCACGTCAGCATTAGAATCCAAAGTCATAATTAACTGATCAGGGTTCATTATCTCAGTCTCAGAGTCAGTCTCAAAATTACCAGCTCTTAACTCTCCAGAGCCAGAGGATTTAATATACATTTTTTTTAGTCCAGGTGAATGAACTTTTAAACCAATGGACTTTAAGTTAAGAAGAATATCAGTTAAATCTTCTTTAACTCCAGGAATAGTAGTAAACTCATGCACTACACCTTTAATTTTCACAGAAGTTATTGCGGCGCCTTGCAGCGAAGATAGTAAAATTCTTCGAATTGAATTACCTAACGTTAAACCAAAACCTCTTTCGAGAGGTTCAGCAGTAAGTTTACCAATTCTGCCATTAGTTTCTTCTACATTAACTTCCATTTTAGTAGGTTTTATTAATTCACTCCAGTTTTTTTGTAACACTTAAATGCTCCTTTTTTTAAACTCTTCTTCTTTTTCTTGGTCTGCAACCGTTATGAGGTATAGGGGTTACATCTTTAATAGAAGTTATAACATAACCAATAGATTGTAATGATCTAAGTGCAGATTCTCTTCCCGAACCTGGGCCTGAAACTTCTACTTTGAGATTTTTTAAACCATGTTCTTTTGCTTTGTTTCCAACATCTTCTGCAGCTATTTGTGCTGCGTAAGGTGTGGATTTCCTAGAACCTTTAAATCCTTTGTGGCCTGAAGATGACCAAGCTATTGCATTACCTTTTTCATCGGTGATTGTTATAATAGTGTTATTAAAAGATGAAATTATATGAGCAACCCCTGAAGAAATCTTTTTTTTAACTTTAGATTTTTTTTTATCAGCCATATTATCCTTTGGTTACTTTTTTCTTTCCTGCAATTGCTACTGCCTTACCTTTTCTTGTTCTTGCATTAGTATGTGTTCGCTGACCTCTAACTGGTAATTTTTTACGATGTCTAAGACCTCTGTAACAACCTAGATCATTTAATCTCTTAATATCTAAAGAAATTTTTCTCCTTAAATCACCTTCAACAGAATAATCATTATCAATTATATCTCTTATTTTATTAATATCTTCATCTTTTAATTCACTAACACGTTTAGAAATATCTATTGATGCGCTATTGCAGATGTCTGTTGCAATTTTTTTTCCTATACCAAATATGTAGGTAAGAGCAATATTTACCTTTTTGTTCGTAGGTATGTTAACACCTGAAATTCTAGCCATAAAGAAATCCAAAAAAAATGAATGAGGGTGAATACATGATAATTACACATTTAGTCAAGAAAAGATATTTAAAATTATGGCTGATTTTCATGTTTTTTTTAAGATTTCCTTAATATTTCTTGTGATTTCTTCTATTTCATATGAGCCATCTATTTCATAAAATATATCTTTATATTTATCCTTATATAAATTAGTTACCATTTCAGTAGAGTTTAAATATTCTGAATATCTAGTATGAATAACTTCAATATTATCATCATCTCTACTTTCTTCTGATGATCTTTTAATTATTCTTTCTTTTAAAATTTCGAAACTAATTTGAATATTAAATATGTAATCAATTTTACTTGATGAATTTTTAAAATATTTGTTTAAAAAAACTGCTTGTGTAGTTGTTCTAGGATAGCCATCCAGAATAAATCCATTTTTTTCTTCATTTGATAACCTTTCTAGAACTATTTCATTTAATATATCATCAGAAACAAGCTTACCAGCAGACATTATTTCTTTTAATTGGATTGCAACGCTATCTTTTTGCAATATTTTTTTTCTTAATATATCACCAGTTGATAGATGAGATATATCTAGATATTCTGAAATTATTTTAGCTTGAGTACCTTTACCTGCACCAGGAGGACCAAAAAAAATTATGTTATTCAATCTATCTTCTACCTTTTAATTTAGTTTTCTTAAGAAGACCTTCGTATTGATGTTGAAAAAGGTGAGATTGGACTTGTGTTATAAAATCTATCATAACAACAACAACAATTAGCAGAGCTGTCCCTCCTAAATAAAAAGGTATTGATGTCCTTGATAAAAGAAACTCTGGTAATAAAGCTACAAAGGTTAAATATATAGTTCCAACTGTTGTTAACCTTACTAAAACATATTCTATATATTTTGCAGTGTTTTCTCCAGGTCTTATACCTGGAATAAATCCACCATATTTTCTCAAATTTTCAGCTTGCTCATCAGGGTTAAAAACAATTGAAGTGTAAAAAAAACCAAAAAATATTATCATTGCTGCATATAAACCCAAATAAAGAGGTTGACCTCTTCCAAGGTAACTTGAAATTAAGATAAAAATATCACTAGAAGATCCTGCACCAAATCCTGACATTGTATTCGGAAGAAGTAATATAGATGAGGCAAAAATTACAGGTATTACACCGGCAGTATTTATTTTTAGAGGTAAATGTGAACTTTGACCTCCATAAATTTTATTACCTACCTGTCTTTTTGGGTATTGAACAGGAAGTCTTCTTTGTGCTTTTTCAATAAATACAATAAATATTATCAACAACAAAATTAGTATTAAAATGCCGAGTATAAATGCAATACTTAATTCACCAGTTCTACCTAGTTGCAAAGTACTAACAAAAGCACTTGGTAAATTAGCAATAATACCTGCTGTTATTATAAGAGATATTCCATTACCAACTCCTCTTGAAGATATTTGTTCACCTAGCCACATTAAAAAAATTGTCCCGCCAACTAAAGTAATAACAGTCGTAAGTCTGAAAAATATTCCTGGATCAAAAACTATGTTTCCATATGTTGTTTGCATAGACTCTAAGCCAATAGATACACCGTAACCTTGTACGGCAGCTATTATAACTGTTACATATCTTGTTATTTGAAGAAGTTGTCTTCTACCTTTAGATCCTTGTTCTTTAAGAGATTTTAGATAGGGAATAGCAGATTGCATTAATGTCATTATAATAGATGATGATATATATGGCATAACACCTAGTGCAAAAATGCCCATTCTACCTAAAGCACCTCCAGAGAATGTATCAAATATACCCAATATACCGGAAGATTGTTGTTCAAAAAATTGTTGTAATGCTAGTGGATTAATACCTGGAATAGGTAAAAAAGTTCCCAATCGAAAAACAATTAGTGCTCCTAAGGTAAATAATAATCTTTGTCTAAGTTCAGTAGCTTTACCTAAAGCACCGAGATTTAAGTTATTTGCTAATCTATCTGTAGCTGTAGCCATTTATTTCTTTAATAACTTTATCTTACCACCAAATTTTTCTAAAACTTCAATAGCGTTTTTTGACGCAAATGAAATTTCTAAATTAGTGATGTTTTTGAGTTTACCAACATTCAAGAGTTTCAAACTTCCCTTAGACTTTTTAAATATTTTTTTCTCAAACAATTCCTTTTCTGTTATTGATTGAGGATCTAGATTAAATTTTTTAATTAAATCATTAATCATATTAAAATTTATTTTTTGTATTTTTGCTTTGAAAGGATTTTTAAAACCTCTTTTAGGTAAACGGCGATAAAGTGGCATTTGACCTCCCTCAAAACCATTAATAGAAACACCTGATCTTGATTTCTGACCTTTTACACCTCTACCAGACGTTTTTCCTAAACCTGATCCTGAGCCCCTTCCTCTTCTTTTTATTTTTTTGCTCGAGGTTAATGTAGATTTTATCTCATTTATTTTCATATTTAACTCTTACTAATTTTATTAATTTCATTGATTTTTTTTGATCTTTTTGATGCAACAGATTTTGGTGACTCTGACATTTTAAATGCATTTAAAGTAGCTTTAAGCATATTGTGAGGATTGGATGTTCCAGTAGATTTGGCTACAACATCTTTGATTCCAAGTGATTCAAATAATGCTCTCATTGGACCTCCTGCAATAATACCAGTACCTGGTGCAGCTGATCTAAGAATAACTTTACCCGCTCCGAAACGACCAACAGTATCGTGATGAATAGTTCTGTTTTCCTTTAAATGAACTCTGATCATTTTGCTTTTTGCATTCTCTGTTGCTTTTCTTACAGCTTCAGGCACTTCTTTTGCTTTACCTGTTCCTATTCCAACCCTGCCTTTATTATCTCCAACAATCATTATAGCTGCAAATCCAAATCTTCTTCCTCCCTTTACAACCTTAGCAACTCTATTAATTGTTACTAAATGTTCTGTTAATTCATTATTTTCATTGTTAAACATATATTTACCTCTAGAAATTTAATCCCTCTGATCTAGCAGCGTCAGCCAGTATTTTAATTAAACCATGATACTTATATTTACCTCTATCAAATGCAACTTTATCGATACCTATAGATATTATTTTTTTTGCTATATTTTTACCTATTAATTCTGCTGTTTCTTTTCTTGATAATTTTTTGCTTTTAATTGAGTCCTCAATGGAGGATGAACTTGCCAGTGTAATTCCTTTCATATCATCTATAAGCTGAGCATATATATGATTATTTGATCTAAAAACAGAAAGTCTCTTTCTACTTGAAACTTTTTTTGTTTTGTATCTGACTCTTTGTTGCCTATCTTTCATATTTATTTCTTCTTACCTTCTTTTCTGAAAATATATTCATCATCATATTTAATTCCCTTACCTTTGAATGGTTCAGGTTTTCTAAATGATCTGATTTTAGCGGCTGCAGCTCCTAATTTTTCTTTGTTTGTGCTTGTTAATTTAATTATGTTTTGTTTTGGACATTCTATTTTTACATCTTTAGGTATATCAAAATTTATATCATGACTAAAGCCAAGTTCCAACTTGAGTGTTGAGCCAGATACACTGGCTCTATATCCAGTGCCATTAAGTTCTAAAGTCTTACTAAAACCAATAGTTACTCCATTAATAGTGTTAGCGACGATTGCTCTAGTCGTGCCCCAATTTGGATCATTTTTAATTTCTTTAATTGGAAGAACCAAAACTTCGTTTTCATTAATAGCAATATTAAAATTTGAATTCACAATTATCTCTGCTTCTCCTAATTTACCTTTAGCTAAAAATACTCCTTCTTTAAAACTACACTGAACATCTTTAGATATTTTTATGGGGTTTTTTGCTATTCTTGACATCTAAAATATCTCACACAAAACTTCACCACCAACATTATTTTTTTTAGCCTGACTGTCTGACATTACACCTTTAGGTGTTGATAAAATTGAAATACCTAGACCACCATATGGTTTATCGAGTTCACTAATTTTAGAATATTTTCTAATTCCTGGTTTTGAAATTCTTTTAATTTTTTTTATTACTGGAGTTCCATTAAAATATTTTAATTCAATTTTTATAGTACTAATACCCTTTTTCTCTTCAATATCTTTAAAATCTCTTATGTAGCCTTCTTCTTTAAGAACGCTCAAAACGTTCATATTTAATTTAGATTTAAAACATGATGTTGAAACTTTCTTAGCTTGATGAGCGTTTTTTATTCTAGCAAGCATATCTGAAAGTGAATCATTAAAAGCCATAATATTCTCCTACCAACTAGACTTTACAACACCTGGAAGATCACCAGTCATCGAAAGTTCTCTTAATTTAATTCTAGATAAACCAAATTTTCTATAATTACCTCTTGGTCTGCCAGTAAGTTCGCATCTATTTCTATGTCTTATTGAAGATCCGTTTCTTGGAAGGTCATTTAATTTATTTTGATAAGAAATTCTTTCTTCCAGAGAAATATTTTTATCTTTAATTTTAGATTTAAGCATTTTTCTTTTAGATTTGAATTTCTGAATTAATTTTTGTCTAAATAAATTTTTTTGGATTGAACTTAACTTTGCCATTTTCCTCCTAATTGGTTTGCTTGTCTATAAAAGGCAAATTAAAACTCTTTAATAGTTCAATAGCCTCCTTGTTATTTCTTGCCGAAGTACAAATTGTAATATCCATGCCTCTTATTTTATCTACCTTATCAAAATTTATTTCTGGGAATATTACATGCTCTTTAATACCCATAGAGAAGTTACCATTGCCATCAAAACTTTTTATATTCAAACCTCTAAAATCTCTTATTCGAGGTATAGCTATGTTTACAAGTCTATCGAGAAACTCATACATAATTTTATTGCGTAATGTCACTTTAACACCTAATGGCATTCCGCCCCTAATTTTAAAACCAGCTATTGCTTTTTTAGAGTTTGTTTTAACTGCTCTTTGACCTGAAATTAGTGTAAGGTCCTCTAGAGCCTTATCAATTAACTTGGCATCCTCCTTACCTTCACCTACCCCCATATTTAAAACAATTTTTTTTATTTTTGGAACTTCATATAAATTTTTTAGTCCAAGCTTGGATTTCAAACTCTCTTTAATTTGATTATTATATTCTTGTAATAATCTACTCATTTAAACCTCCTTACCCGAAATTTTATTAATTCTAATCTTCTTTTCATTATTTATTTTATATCCAATTTTTACAGATTTTTTTAATGCAGGGTCATAGAAGGCAAGATTTGAAATATGTAATGGCATTTCTTTATCTATAATACCTCCTGGTTGATTATTATCTGGTTTTGTATTTTTTTTAACTTTGTTAACTTCAGAAACTATTGCTTTCATTTTATTAGGTAACATTTTAATAATTTTTCCAGTTTTACCTTTGTCTTTTCCAGCTAAAACAATTACTTCATCTCCCTTTTTAAGTTTAAATTTATTTTTCACTACAGTACCTCTGGAGCAAGACTAATAATTTTCATAAATTTTTTACTTCTAAGCTCTCGTGTTACTGGGCCAAATATTCTTGTTGCTATAGGTTCTTCTTGTTTATCTAAAATAACAGCTGCATTTTTATCAAATCTTATAGCGGTACCATCAGATCTTTTAAAGTCTTTAGAGGTTCTGACTATTACTGCTTTGTATACATCACCTTTTTTTACTTTTGCTCTTGGTAATGCATCTTTTATAGATACAACTATTATATCTCCTATTGATGCAGATCTTCTTTTAGAACCACCTAAAACTTTAATACATTGAATTCTTCTTGCGCCAGAGTTATCGGCAACAAAAAGATTTGATTGCATTTGTATCATGATGCGCCTCCTGAATTAGAAATTACTTTCCATTTTTTAAGTTTTGAAATAGGCTTGGTTTCAATTATAGAAACGTTGTCGCCAATATTAAACTCGTTATTCTCATCATGAGCATGATATTTCTTAGTTTGTCTAATAATTTTTTTATAAAGTTTGTGTTTTATTCTTCTTGTAACACTTACTGTAATTGTTTTGTTTGAATTAGAAGAAACAACAACACCAGATAATAGACGTTTGGGCATTACTTATCTCCTTTTTCTAATGAAAGTTTAGTTTTAAGTCTTGCAATTTGTTTTCTAGAGATTTTAATTTGAGAAGTTTTTTCGAGTTGTCCTGAAAATTTTTGAAATTTCAAATTTAGGATTGATTTTTTTAAATCCAATATCTCATCTTTAATTTTTTTATTATCTAACTGTAATTTTTTTTGCATTATATATTTCTTTCTACAAATTTACATTTTATTGGAAGTTTTGCTGCAGCTAGCGTCATAGCTTTTCTAGCATCATCAATGCCTACACCATCAACCTCAAACATAATTCTTCCAGGTTTTATTCTACATGCCCAGTATTCTACTGATCCTTTTCCTTTGCCCATTCTAACTTCAGCTGGTTTTTTTGAAACAGGTACATCTGGAAATACTCGTATCCACATTCTTCCAGCTCTTTTTAAGTACCTTGTTATTGCTTTTCTAGCGGCTTCTATTTGTCTAGAAGTAACTCTTTCTGGTTCCATTGCTTTCAAACCAAAGCTTCCATAGTTTAAATTGTAATTACCTTTTGAATTACCATGAATTCTTCCCTTAAATTGTTTTCTATATTTAGTTTTTTTAGGAGATAGCATATTCATTATCTAACACTCCCTTGGTCGATTTGTTTTTTTTCACTGGCATAAGGATCTTTTTGAAGAATTTCACCCTTATTAATCCAAACTTTAATACCACAAATTCCATAGGTAGTTTCAGCTTCTGCAGTAGAATAATCAATATCTCCTCTTAATGTGTGAAGTGGTACACTTCCTTCGTGATACTTTTCTGTTCTAGCAATTTCAGCACCGCCCAACCTTCCACTACAAACAACTTTCACACCCTTAGCTCCCAATCTCATTGCTGATTGAACGGCTTTCTTCATAGCTCTTCTAAAAGAAATACGTTTTTCTAATTGTGATGCAATATTCTCAGCTACTAATCTTGCCTCTACTTCAGGCTTTCTAACTTCTTTAATATCAAGGAATACTTCTAAATTAGACATTTTTGAAAGGTCATTTTTTAAAGTTTCAATATCAGCACCTTTTTTTCCAATAATTATCCCTGGTCTTGAACTATAAATGGAAAGTCTCAATTTTTTTGCAGCTCTCTCAATATTTATTTTAGAAATACTAGCATTCTTCAATTTATTTTCTACATAGCTTTTAATTTTAAGATCTTGATGTAGCAATTTAGTATATTCATTTTTCGAAAACCATCTCGAAGACCATGTTTTATTAATGCCTAGTCTAATTCCGTAAGGATTAACTTTTTGTCCCATTATAATTTTTCCTTTTTAATATCTGTTCTTTCTTCAACAACTATTGTAACCTTACTAAATGGTTTTATAATTGAACCAGCTCGACCTTTAGCTCTTGGTCTCCATCTTTTCATTCTTAAACTTTTACCTACAAAAACTTCTTTTACATAAAGTTTATCAATATCTAATTGTTTATTGTTTTCTGCATTTGCTATTGCTGCATTTAAGACTTTTAAAATTATTTTAGATATTCTTTTTTGAGAAAACTTTAGTTGATTAATTGCTGAGTTTACTTTTAAATTTACAATGCTATTAACCAAAAGTGAGAGCTTTAATGGACTTATCCTGACCATATTATCCTTAGCGATTGCAGTAAGATTTTGATTCATTTTTGCTCCGCTTTTTTGTCTGCCGCTGTGTGACCTTTGAATGTTCTTGTTGGAGAAAATTCGCCTAATTTATGGCCTACCATTTGCTCGTTTATAGTAACGGGTACAAATTTTTGACCATTATAAACACCAAATGTTAATCCGACAAAGTCTGGAATTATTGTAGATCTTCTAGACCAAGTCTTCAAAACTTCTTTTCTTCCAGATTTAGATAATTTTTCTGCTTTTTTCATAAGCGTAATATCAACAAATGGTCCTTTCCAAATCGATCTTGTCATTATTTTTTCTTCCTTTTTATAATAAAAATATCAGTTTTTTTATTATTCCTTGTTTTTTTACCTTTTGTAGATACTCCCCATGGAGTCACAGGGTCTCTTCCACCTGAAGTTCTTCCTTCACCACCACCATGAGGATGGTCAACTGGGTTCATAACTACCCCTCTTACTTTAGGTCTAAAACCCAAGTATCTTCTTCTTCCTGCTTTACCTAACTTAATATTTTTTTGATCAGGGTTGGAAACTTCTCCAATTGTAGCTCTACAGTTTTTATTTATATGTCTAATTTCTCCTGAAATTAATTTAATTTGAACATATGGTTGTTCTTTTGAAACAATTTGAGCTGAAGAGCCGGCTGATCTTATTAACTTCCCACCAGCTCCTGGTTTAAGTTCTATATTATGAATATTGGTACCTACGGGTATATTTTTAATTGGCAAACAGTTTCCATTTTTAATTACAACGTCATCTCCAGATATAATTTTCTCACCGATCTTTATATTTTTAGGTGAAATTATATATTGATGCTCTCCATCTTCGTATTTTATTAAAGATATAAATGCAGATCTATTTGGATCATATTCGTTTCTAATAATTTCAGCTGATATGTCAGTCTTAGATCTTTTAAAGTCTATAATTCTATATTTTCTTTTAACTCCACCGCCCATTCTTCTAGAAGTAATTCTTCCTTGGTTGTTTCTTCCTCCTGTAGATTTGAATTTTTTAGTCAAAGATTTGTGTGGTCTCTCCTTAGAAAGATCTTTTTTTGAAACTAGGACAGTTCCTCTCAAACCAGGGGTAGTGGGTTTAAATTTTACTAACATTATTTGATCTCCAAAGATGAATCTATAGTATTACCTTCATCTAAGGTTACTATTGCTTTTTTTGTATCTTTTCTAAACCCATATTGACCCTTAAATGTTTTACCTTTTCCTCTTAAAATTGAGGTGTTAACTTTATTTACTTTAACTTTAAAAATCATTTCAATAGCGTTTTTTATTTCTATGGAGTTAGAGTTTTTTGATACAATAAAAGAGTATTGATTAAACTGTTGAAGGTTAGTAGATTTTTCTGTAGTAATAGGTTTTTTTACAACATCGTAAGCTCTATCCAAAGAAATTTTCAAATTTTTGTTTTTCATGAAAGTCTCCTTGTTATTTCGCTAATTGATTTTTCTTCAAAAAATATTTTATCATATGTAATTAGATCTTTAACATTAATACCTTTTTGATTTAAAGTTGATACTTTAGGAATATTTGATGAGGCTAATTTGAAGTTTTTATCTAAACCTTTTTCAGAATAAATAAATAAAGCAGATCTGTAATCAAAATTTTTTAAATCTTGATAGAGTTCTCTTGTTTTTAAACTTTTTATTTGAAAGCTATCAATCACAAAAAGTTTATCTTCAAAAGCCTTTATTGATAAAGCTGATTTTAGAGCTAGTTTTTTTTCTTTTTTATTTAAATTAAATGAATGATCTCTATTAACTGGACCCATCGCAACTGCCCCACCTCTAAAATTAGGTGGTTTATTACTGCCTTGTCTTGCATTACCTGTACCTTTTTGAGAAAAAGGTTTTTTACTTCGTCCATTTACTTCAGATCTTGATTTTGTCTTATGAGAACCCTGTCTAGACTTAGCATTTTGATACCTAATGTATTGATGAATTATATCTGGAAGTTGTCTAATACCAAAAATATTAGAATCGAGATCAATGTCTCCAACTGCTTGATTTTTAAGATTAAGAATTGATATCTTCATATCTACCTCTTTACTGAATCCTTTAGGTAAATGATCGAATTTTTTTTTCCAGGAATTGAACCTTTGATAATTAAAAGATTGTTAGTAGTATCTATATCAATTACTTTAAGATTCTGCTTAGTTACTTTTTTATTGCCCATTCTTCCAGCCATTTTTTTTCCTTTAAAAACTCTTCCTGGATCTTGGTTTTGACCTGTTGAACCATGAGATCTATGAGAAATTGAAACACCATGTGAGGCTCTTAATCCTCCAAAATTATGTCTTTTCATGACTCCGGCAAATCCCTTACCTATAGATACGCTACTTACATCAATAAATTGGTCTACTTTAAAGTGATCTACATTGAGTTTTGTTCCAATTTCTAAAATATTTTCATTATCAACTCTAAATTCTTTCAATATTTTTTTTGGATTTATTTTGATTGAAGAGAAAATTTTTCTTTGTGGTTTTTTAATTTTCGAAATATCTTTATTAGTTTCTATAGATGCTAATTGAACTGCGTTATAGCCATGTTTATCGATTGTTTTAATATTTGACACAATACACTCATCTACTTTTAAAATTGTTACTTGAGTGTTTTTTCCATCTGCTGCAAAGTATGAGCTATTACCAACTTTTGATGCTATTAAACCAGTTCTTAACATATTAAATTTTAATATCCACTTCTACACCCGCAGATAAGTCAAGTTTCATTAAGGCATCAACCGTTTGAGGTGTTGGGTCTATTATATCTAAAAGGCGATTATGTGTTCGTATTTCAAGTTGATCTCTACTTTTTTTATCTATGTGAGGAGATTTGTTAACAGTAAATCTTTCAAAGCGAGTTGGTAAGGGAATAGGTCCTTTTACTTTAGCTCCAGTTCTTTTAGCAGTATTAATTATATCAAGGGTGCTATTATCGAGAAGTGAGTTGTCAAAACCTCTTAGTCTAATTCTTATATTTTGATTTTCCATTATGCTAATTTCGCCTTTACTTCTTCAGCAACATTTGAGGGTACTTCCTCATAGTGATCAAACTGCATTGTATAATTTGCTCTTCCCTGTGATAATGATCTAAGATTATTCACATAACCAAACATATTAGCAAGTGGTACCATGGCATCGACGACATTTGCATTTCCTCTGGTAGACATTTCTTGAACTTGACCTCTTCTACTGTTTAAATCGCCTATAACATCACCCATATATTCCTCAGGTGTAACTACTTCAACTTTCATCATTGGTTCCAATAAAACTGGACGTGCTTTAGATATACCTTCTCTAAAAGCTGCTCTTGCAGCAATTTCAAAGGCAAGTACACTTGAGTCTACATCATGATATGCGCCATCATATAATGTTGCTTTAAAATCTATACATGGAAAACCTGCTATTACACCAGTTTGTTGTTGAGCTATTAAACCTTTTTCAACACCAGGTATATGTTCTGTTGGTATGTTTCCACCTTTGATCTGATTAATAAATTCATATCCACTGCCTGGTTCTCCTGGCTCGAATTTAATCTTCACTCTAGCAAATTGTCCAGCCCCACCAGATTGTTTTTTGTGAGTATAATCAACATCAAATGAATTAGAAATGGTTTCCCTATATGCAACCTGAGGAGCTCCAACATTTGCTTCAACTTTGAATTCTCTCTTCATTCTATCTACTAATATTTCTAAATGTAGTTCACCCATTCCTTTAATTATAGTTTGCCCACTCTCATGATCAGTTGTAACTCTAAAACTTGGATCTTCTTGTGCAAGTCTTCCAAGGGCTTGGCCCATTTTCTCATGGTCAACTTTAGTTTTTGGTTCAACAGCAACTTCAATAACTGGGTCTGGGAAATCCATCCTTTCCAACACTATAGGTTTATCAACCGCACATAAGGTCTCCCCTGTTGTAACGTCTTTTAAACCAACAAGAGCAACTATATCTCCAGCATTAGCAGTTTTTATTTCTTCTCTGTTATTTGCATGCATTAATAACATTCTTCCTATGTTTTCTTTTTTTCCAGAGTTAGAATTTAAAACTGTATCTTTTGTATTTATAGAACCAGAGTATATTCTAGCAAAAGTTAAGCTTCCAACAAATGGGTCAGTCATTATTTTAAAAGCTAAAGCACTAAAAGGTTCATTATCTTCACAACTTCTAGTTAACTCTAAAGTGTCATCGTTAATGTCAACACCCTTAACGCTTGCCACATCAGTCGGAGATGGCATATAATCAACTACGGCATCCAAAAGAGGTTGAACTCCTTTATTTTTAAATGCAGATCCTGTAAGAACTGGAACAAAAGAACCACGTAATGTTCCTTTCCTTATACATGCTTTTATTTCTTCGGGGCTAGGCTCATTACCCTCTAAGTAACTTTCCATAATAGAGTCATCTTCTTCAATTGCTTTTTCAATTAATTTTTCTCTGTACTTGGATGTTTCCTCTTTCATATCATCAGGTACTTCTACAATATCAAATTTGGCACCCAAACTCTCATCTTGCCAAATAATAGCCTTGTTAGAAACAAGGTCAACTACACCTTTTAGATTACTTTCAATACCGATTGGTAATTGAGTGACAAGAGGATACGATCCAAGTCGATCAGAAATCATATCGACACACATAAAAAAGTTAGCACCAGTTCTATCTAATTTATTAACAAAACACATTCTTGGAACTTTATATTTATCAGCTTGTCGCCATACTGTTTCAGATTGAGGTTCTACTCCTGCAACTCCATCAAAAACAGCAACTGCTCCATCAAGAACTTTCAAGGATCTTTCAACTTCAATTGTAAAATCTACATGTCCAGGAGTATCAATGATATTTATTCTATGTTCATTCCAAAAACATGTTGTAGCTGCTGAAGTTATTGTTATACCTCTTTCTTGTTCTTGCTCCATCCAGTCCATAGTAGCTGCGCCATCATGGACTTCACCAATTTTGTGAGACTTACCTGTGTAATATAAAATTCTTTCAGTAGTTGTAGTTTTCCCAGCATCTATGTGAGCCATGATACCTATATTCCTGTATTTATCTAATGGATGCGATCTACTCATAAATTTTGATTACCATCTAAAGTGAGAAAAAGCTCTATTAGCATCAGCCATTTTATGAGTTTCTTCTCTCTTTTTTACGGCATTACCCTTATTATTAAATGCATCAATTATTTCATTTGCTACTCTTTCCCTCATAGTCTTTTCATTTCTTTTAGTCGCAGAATCCACTATCCATTTCATAGCAAGTGTTTGTGCTCTTTTAGGCCTTACTTCCATTGGAACTTGATATGTTGCTCCACCGACTCTCCGAGATCTAACTTCTAATGAAGGTTTAACGTTGTTTAATGCCTCATGAAAAAATTCAATAGGTGTTTTATCTGTTTTTTTGGATACAATATCAAATGCACCATAAACTATTTTTTCAGAAGAAGATTTTTTTCCATCAAGCATAATTCTGTTCATAAATTTAGCTAATACTAGATCTTTATATTTGTGATCAGGCAATATTGTTCTCTTTTCTGCTGCTCTTCTTCTAGACATAATTATTTTGGTCTTTTCGCCCCATAAAGAGATCTTCTTTGTTTTCTAGATGAAACACCTTGTGTATCAAGAGTTCCTCTTAAAATATGGTATCTTACACCGGGTAAATCTTTAACACGTCCCCCTCTAATTAATACAACTGAATGTTCTTGTAAATTATGACCTTCACCAGGAATATAGGCTGATACTTCTTGGCCATTAGTAAGTTTTACTCTTGCAACTTTTCTTAGTGCAGAATTTGGTTTTTTTGGTGTTGTAGTATAAACTCTAGTACAAACTCCTCTTTTTTGAGGACTCTTATCGAGAGCAGGAACTTTATTCCTTTTTTTAACAGCAGCTCTACCTTTTCTAACAAGTTGGTTAATAGTTGGCATTTTCCCTCTAGTTAAGTGTTTGGAAGTTAATCCACGACCTTTAACAAATCGTAGGGGTCTTTATAAATTGATTTGAATAAAGTCAAGCAGATAAGCTTAAAAAAACCTAATTTTCTGAATTTTCTATATGATTTTTATCAATTATTTCCTTGTCTCTTTCGAACGCAATATTTTCATAATCTGTTGTCATTTTTCCTGTGCCAGCAGGGATAAGTCTACCAACAATAACGTTCTCTTTTAATCCATTTAAAGTATCAACTTTTCCTAAAGTAGCGGCATCAGTCAATACCTTAGTAGTTTCTTGAAAAGAAGCGGCGGATATAAATGAACTAGTTTGCAAGGAAGCTTTAGTGATACCTAATAATACAGGTTCAAACGAAACTTCTTTTTTTCCATCATCATTCAGTTTTTTGTTAAGTTTTAATATATCTCTTCTTTGAACCTGTTCTCCTATAATGAGATTTGAATCACCAGGTTCTTTTACTAGAACTTTTTGAAGCATTTGTCTTGCAATGGTCTCAATATGCTTATCATTTATATATACGCCCTGTAGTTTATATACAGATTGAACTTCCCTGACTAGATATCTAGCCAATTCTTCGACGCCCAATATTCTTAATATATCATGTGGTACGGGGGTTCCTTCAACAAGAATGTCACCTTTTTTTACAAAATCATCTTCTTGTACGTTTAAATATTTCGATCTAGGTATCAAGGTTTCAAAAGTTTCTTTTTCATCTAAAGAGGTTATTATAACTCTTCTTTTATTTTTGTAATCTTTACCAAATGAAATCTTACCATCAATTTCACACATGATAGCAGGATCTTTTGGTTTTCTCGCTTCGAATAATTCTGCAACTCTTGGTAATCCCCCTGTGATATCTTTTGTTTTCGAGGACTCTTTTGGTATTCTTGCTATGACTTGACCAGCATAGACCTCTTGGCCGTCTTCTACACTTAAGATTGAATCAATTGACATTGGGTAGTTAGATAAATTTTCTTCACCTAAATTATCATCTGATAAATTATCTACTATATTAATAGCAGGTTTAAAATTCTTACTCTTTTGATTTTGACTCCAATCAATAACTATTTTACTAGAAATACCAGTAGTATCATCAATTGATTCTCTAAATGAAATTCCTTGTTTCAAATCAAGATACTTTACAAAACCATTTCTTTCAGCAATTATTGGTAATGTGTAAGGATCCCATTCTGCTAATAGTTGATTATTTTCTACTTTATCACCATTATTGACCAGCAGCTTTGAGCCAAAAGGTATAATAGATGAATATTTTTTATCAGTTTCATTAATAATATTTATTTTTGCATTTCTACTTAAAACAATTTTGTTTTTAAATTTATCTTCAATAATTTTAATATTCTCTAATTCAATAGTTCCCGATACTGCTGCAGTTGCATTAGATTGTTCAACGGAAGAACTTGCGGCTCCACCAATATGAAATGTTCTCATAGTCAATTGAGTACCAGGTTCTCCAATTGATTGTGCAGCTATAATACCGACAGCTTCACCTATATTAACAGGAGTTCCTCTTGCTAGATCTCTACCATAACAAATTGAACATATTCCATCTTCTGTCTCACAAGTGAGCACTGATCTAATTTTTAAAGATCTCAATCCTAGTTTTGATATAGATTCTAAATGTTTTTCAGAGATAATTTCACCTGAATTAACAATGGTATTTTGGTTTTCATCAATAATATTTTCAACTGGCGTTCTGCCTAGTATTCTTTCAGTTAAAGGTGAGGTAATATTTCCTGATTCAACTATTTCTTCGACTAATACCCCTTTTTTAGTATTACAATCTAATTCTCTAATGACTGCATCTTGAGCTACATCTACCAATCTTCTTGTTAAGTATCCACTACTGGCTGTTTTAAGAGCTGTATCAGCAAGACCTTTACGAGCTCCATGGGTGGAAGTAAAATACTCTAGAACCGATAGACCCTCTTTAAAATTTGATTTAATTGGATTCTCAATAATTTCACCAGAAGGTTTAGCCATTAAGCCTCTCATTCCTGATAATTGTTTTAGTTGGGCCGCAGACCCTCGAGCTCCTGAATGTGCCATCATATAAACAGAGTTAATGGGCTGATCATCAGAAGGACTAGAAATTACATCCAGCATTTTATCAGCAACTTTATTGGTACACTCTGACCAAGCATCAACTACTTTGTTATATTTTTCTCCTTGAGTAATTAATCCATCTTGATATTGGTCTTCATATTCTTGAACTTTTAATTGCGTAGTATTTAAGAGATCATTTTTGTCAGATGGAATAATAAGATCATCTTTACCAAATGAAATACCTGCTATTGCAGCATATTTAAATCCGATTTGCATGATATGATCGGCAAATAAAACAGTCTCTTTTTGTCCGCAGAATCTATAAACTGAATCTATAATATTACTTACCTCTTTTTTTGTAAGAACTTTATTTATAATTTCAAAGTTTATATTTTTATTCTTAGGTAGAATATTACCTAGTATCATTCTCCCAGGTGTAGTTTCAACTTTAGATAAATTACCTTCATACGTTTCTATTCTTGCTATGATCTTTGAATGAAGTGTAATGTCATTATTTTCTAAAGCTTTTAATATTTCATTTAAATCAACAAAACTTCGTCCTTCTCCTATTTGTTTATCTCTCATTATAGATAAATAATAAATTCCTAAAATAATATCTTGAGAAGGAACAATAATTGGTTTGCCACTTGCTGGATGTAAAATGTTATTTGTACTCATCATCAGTACTCTTGCTTCAAGTTGAGCTTCTAGACTTAACGGAACGTGAACGGCCATTTGATCCCCATCAAAATCGGCATTGAATGCAGTACAAACTAATGGATGTAATTGAATTGATTTACCCTCTATTAAGGTAGGTTCAAATGCTTGTATACCTAATCTATGCAAAGTTGGCGCTCTATTTAAAAGAATTGGATGTTCTCTTATTACTTCCTCTAAAATATCCCAGACTCTTGGATCTTCTTTTTCAACAAGTTTTTTAGCGGCTTTAATTGTATTTGCCCATCCATAAATATCAAGTTTATGAAATATAAATGGTTTAAAGAGTTCCAGTGCCATTTTTTTTGGAATTCCACACTGATGAAGTTTTAGATTTGGACCAACAACAATTACAGATCTGCCAGAATAATCTACTCTTTTACCAAGAAGATTCTGCCTAAATCTTCCTTGTTTACCTTTTAACATATCAGATAGCGATTTAAGTGGTCTCTTATTTGTAGAAGTAATCACTCTACCTCTTCTTCCATTATCAAATAACGCATCAACTGATTCTTGAAGCATTCTTTTTTCATTCCTAATAATGATGTCTGGAGCTCTTAGGTCAATTAATCTTTTTAGTCTGTTATTTCTGTTAATAACTCTTCTATAAAGATCGTTAAGATCACTAGTTGCAAATCTACCGCCATCTAATGGTACTAAAGGTCTTAATTCAGGGGGAATGACGGGCAATACCCTTAAAATCATCCACTCAGGTTTATTTTTTGAAATTATAAAAGATTCTATTAATTTTAACCTTTTTGTTATTTTTGCTTTCTTTAACTCAGATTTAGTTTCAGTTAGTTCTATTTTTAGCTGATTGTAGTCACTGTCTAAATCAATACTAAGTAACATTTGTTCAATAGCTTCAGCACCTATTGCTGCACTAAAAGAATCTTCTCCATACTCATCTTGATAATCGATGTATTGTTCTTCAGATATAATTTCGCCTTTTTTTAGATCAGTCAAACCAGGTTCTACAACTATAAACTGCTCAAAATATAAAACTTTTTCAAGGTTTTTAATTGTCATATCTAAAAGAGTCGCTATTCTACTTGGTAAGGATTTCATGAACCAAATATGTGATACTGGAGCAGCTAGCTCAATATGACCCATTCTATCTCTTCTAACCTTTGAAAGCGTAACTTCAACTCCACATTTTTCGCAAATAATTCCTCTAAACTTCATTCTTTTATATTTACCACATAGACATTCATAGTCTTTAACTGGGCCAAAAATTCTTGAACAAAATAATCCATCTTTTTCTGGCTTAAATGTTCTATAATTAATTGTTTCAGGCTTTTTAATTTCACCAAAAGACCATGACCTAATATCGTCTGGGCTTGCTATTGATATTTTAAGGCTATTAAAGTTTTGAACACCTAAATTCTGATTAAAAATATTTGTAAGTTCTTTATTCATTAGATCCTATTAAGTTTGTTATATTATTTTCTTTAAGATTTTCTTTAAAATCTAAGTTAAGACCAAGCGATCTCAGTTCTTTTACCATTACATTAAAAGATTCTGGTGTTCCAGATTCAAAATTATTGTCACCTTTTACAATTGATTCATAAACCTTAGTTCTACCAGCTACATCATCAGATTTGATGGTTAAAATTTCTTGTAAAGTATATGCTGCACCATATGCTTCTAGAGCCCAAACCTCCATTTCTCCAAATCTTTGTCCTCCGAACTGTGCTTTTCCACCAAGAGGTTGTTGAGTAACAAGACTGTAAGGTCCTATTGATCTTGCATGTATTTTTTCATCAACAAGGTGATGAAGCTTAAGCATATACATATAGCCCACTGTTACTGGTCTTTCAAATTTTTTACCTGTAATGCCATCGTACAAAATCTCTTGACCTGTTCTTGATACACCAGATTGTTCGAGTAAATTAGTTATGTCTTTTTCTTTAGCACCATCAAAAACTGGAGTTGCAAAAGGAATACCCTCTTTCAGATTTTCACCTAATTCAAGAATTTCATCATCATTCATATTCTTTATTATTGATTTATGATCCTCCAGATCATAGATTTCTAGAAGTTTGTCTCTTAGATCTTTTGTTTGACCTTCGGTTTGAATTTTTCTTAACATATTATTAACTTGTCTACCTAAAGAAGCAGATGCCCATCCGAGATGCGTTTCAAGTATCTGACCGATGTTCATCCTACTTGGAACTCCTAGAGGATTTAATACAATATCAACTGGGGTGCCATCTTCAAGATAGGGCATATCCTCAACAGGACAAATTTTCGATATCACACCTTTATTACCATGCCTACCTGCCATTTTATCACCAGGTTGAAGTTTTCTCTTAACTGAAATGAATACTTTTATTAATTTCAATACTCCAGGAAGCAATTCATCTCCACTTTGAATTTTATCAATTTTATTTTCAAACTTTTGATTTATATTTCCGAGTTGATTTTCATAATTTTTTACCAAAGAGTCAATTTGGTCAGTCTTTTTTTCATCAGAAATATTTATTTTTAATAATTCATTCAAGCCTAAATTTTCGATTTGTTCATACTTAATTTGAGAATTTTTTGATATTCCTTCAGTACCAGAAATAAATTTTTGATTAGTAAGAAGCTCTCTAAGATGATTACCAAAACTTTTTTCAAGAATTTTAAGTTCATCATCTCTATCTCTAGCAATAACTTCAATTTGATGATTCTCAATGCTTATAGCCCTTTCATCTTTTTCTATACCTCTTCTAGAAAAAACTCTTATTTCAACTATGGTCCCTTTAACACCTGGTGGAACTCTTAAGCTTGTATCTTTAACATCAGCAGCTTTTTCTCCAAAGATAGCTCTCAGTAATTTTTCTTCAGGTGTCATCGGGGATTCACCTTTTGGAGTTACTTTACCAACTAATATATCACCTGAACTTACTTCAGCACCAACATAAACTATACCAGTCTCATCTAAATTGACTAACATCTCTTCACTAGCATTGGGAATATCTCTAGTTATTTCTTCAGGACCTAATTTTGTATCTCTTGACATTACCTCAAATTCTTCAACATGTATTGAAGTAAAAACGTCTTCTTGAACGACTTTCTCCGAAATTAGAATTGAGTCTTCAAAATTGTATCCATTCCAAGGCATAAAGGCAGCTAGAACATTTCTCCCTAAGGCAAGTTCTCCAAGATCAGTAGCTGGGCCATCTGCAATGACTTGATTTTTTTTTATTTTATCACCAACACTAACTAATGGTCGTTGTGTAATGCAGGTGTTTTGATTTGATCTATGAAACTTGGATAGATTATAGATATCAATTTTATTAAGAGTTTTATCATTTTTATCAGTTATCCTTATTACGATTCTATTAGCATCAAGTTGATCAACAATTCCTTCCCTTTTTGCAACAATCGTAGAGCCACTGTCGTTAGCAACTGTATATTCCATTCCAGTTCCAACTAATGGAGCTTTTGGCTTAATAAGAGGAACAGCTTGTCTCATCATATTAGAACCCATTAGAGCTCTATTAGCATCATCATTCTCAAGAAAAGGAATAAGGGAAGATGCAACAGAGACTAATTGTTGAGGTGAAACATCCATCAAATCTATGGCGTCAATATCAACATTAATAAATTCACCATTTTTTCTGCAACTGACAATTTGATTGGAAAATTTACCTTTTGAGTCTACTTCTGCATTAGCTTGTGCGATAACAAAATCCTCTTCATCAATAGCACTGAGGTAAATTACATTATTAGTTACTTTTCCAGCATTCACAATTCTATATGGTGTTTCTATAAAACCATATTTATTAATTCTGGAGTATGAAGCTAAACTATTAATCAAACCAATATTAGCTCCTTCTGGAGTCTCAATTGGGCATATCCTTCCATAATGAGTTTGGTGAACATCCCTAACCTCAAAACCAGCTCGTTCTCTGTTTAATCCACCAGGGCCCAACGCTGAAACTCTTCTTTTATGAGTTATTTCACTTAAAGGGTTTGTCTGATCCATAAATTGACTAAGCTGACTAAGACCAAAAAACTCTTTAATAGATGCAACAACTGGTTTTGCATTAACTATATCTTGTGGCATTATATTATCAACTTCAAGAGAGCTTAACCTTTCCTTTATTGCTCTATCCATTTTTAATAAACCTATACGATATTGATTTTCTAGAAGTTCCCCAACTGATCTTACTCTTCTATTTGCTAAATGATCAATGTCGTCAACTTCACCTTTGCCATCAATTAAGTTATGCATATGTTTCACAACATCCAAAATATCACTTTTATCAAGAATTCTCTGTTCAATAGAAGTTTCTTTTTTGAATTTCGAACTGATCTTCAATCTCCCAACGGATGAAAGATCATATCTATCAGGATTAAAGAAGAGATTGTTAAATAGGTTTTCAGCAGTTTCAATTGTAGGAGGTTCACCAGGTCTTAAGATTTTAAATATTTCAAATAGAGCTTCTTCTCTCGATCTTGCTTTATCCAACTGTAATGTATTTCTAATATATGAACCGATTTCAATGTTATCTGCTTTCAAAATATCTATTTTGCTAATTTTACTTTCATTAATAAATTCTATGAAGTCTTCATCTATTTCAAAACCTGCTTCATAGAAAATTTTACCTGTTTTTTCATCAATTATATCTGAAGATAAGAAAAATCCTATCAAAGACTCTTCAGCAATTGTAAAATTTAAAATATTTTTCTTTTTAATGTCGTTAATAGATTTTTGATTTAATTTTGTACCTTTAGTAAATAAAATTTTCCCATTTTTCGAATCAAGTAAATTAAAGTTTAATATCTTACCTTTAAAAAAAGACATGTCTTGCTTAAAAGACCAGCCAAATTCATTTTTTTTGTAAACAATGTTATCATAAAATAAGGACAAAATTTCTTCTCCTGTCATCCCAAGAATTTTTCTAGGGTCTGGATCTATTTTATTTTTTTCACAGTCCTTAATATAATTTTCAGACAAATCACTGAGCAAGCATTTAAATAATGTAGTAACTGGAAACTTTCTTTTTCTATCAATTCTAGCATGTAAATTATTTTTGGCATCGTGCTCAAAATCAAGCCAAGAACCCCTATATGGAATAATTCTAGCATTAAAAAGATATTTTCCGCTGGTATGAGTTTTACCAAAATCATGATCAAAAAATACACCCGGGGAACGATGCATCTGACTAACAACCACTCTTTCAGTTCCGTTTACAACAAATGTTGCATTTTTAGTCATGAGAGGAATGTCACCCATATATACTTCTTGTTCTTTGATATCTCGAACAGATTTTGTGCCTGCAATTTCATCAATATCCCAAATAATTAGTCTAAAGTTAACTAAAAGAGGAGTGCCGTATGTCATGCCTCTCTGAACACATTCGTCTACATCATACTTTGGGATACCAAGATTATAGCTTACATAATCTACAGTTGCTCTCTCGGCGTAATCATTAATTGGGAAAACAGATTTAAAAATTGAATGAAGACCAAGATCTTCCCTTTTTTCAGGATCAGTTTTAAGTTGTAAAAAATTATCAAATGATCTCTTTTGTACTTCGACCAAGTTTGGTAAAGAAGTCACAAGAGGAATTTTACCAAAAGATTTTCTTATTTTCTTAATATTAATATGATCTAAACTCACTTTTTCTCCTTTATAATATATTTCCTCAATTAAAAATTATAGGCCTTAAAAGGCCTACAACTTATTTAAGTGTAACTTTAGCGCCAGCTGCCTCTAATGCTTTTTTCATTTCTTCAGCTTCTTCCTTTTTAACCCCTTGTTTTAGTGGTTTAGGTGCACTTTCAACTAGATCTTTTGCCTCTTTTAAGCCAAGACCAGTAATAGTTCTAACTTCTTTAATAACTGCAATTTTATTAGATCCAGACTCAGATAATTCAATATCAAATTCTGTTTTCTCTTCTGCAGCGGCTTCTCCTCCACCTGCAGCTGGAGCTGCGGCAACTGCAACTGGTGCAGCAGCGGATACACCCCATTTTTCTTCAAGCAATTTACTTAATTCAGCTGCTTCAAGAACGGTAAGAGAAGATAGATCTTCTACAATTTTATTTAAATCAGCCATTTATTTCTCCTTATTTACCTAGTTCGACTCTTGTTTATTGCTACTATTAGAACTAATTAATCTTGCAATTTGTGCTCCAGGTTCAGCTGTAATTGAAGCTATTTTTTGAGCAGGTGCAGATATTAACCCTATAATTTTTCCTCTTAACTCATCTAGGGAAGGTAATTTTGCTAGAAAATCAATTTTTTCTTTATCAATTTTCTCACCATTATAACCTCCACCGATAATTTTAAACTTTTCAAATTTTTTCTCAAAACTAACAGCTACTTTTGCAGGTGCTACTGCATCATCAGAGTAAGCAATTGCTGTTGGACCTTTAAAAAGATCTGAAATATCTTTAAATTGAGTTTCAGATATAGCAAGTTTAGTGAGTCTGTTCTTAGTTACTTTAAATTTTGTTCCGTTATCTCTCATTTCTTTTCTAAGTTGCTCTGTTTCATTAACTGTTAGCCCAGAATATTCAGCCACAATTACTGAAGTAGCATTTGAAAAGTCTTCTTTAAGATTACTTACAAAATCTTTTTTTTCAGAACGTTTCACGTCAACCTCGGTTTTAATTGGATCAAATAGATCCAATATTAGCTAAAATTAGTTTGCCCACCAAACTAATTTAAAGCCTGTCAAGAAGCAAATCAATGACTCGCTTCAGTCTATGCAGGAAATTAAGCTCAAAGCTCCTGCAGTCTTTGACAGGTGATGATCAAAGATCATCTTTTGGATTAATTAACGCAAGCTAGCTTGGTTAATATTTAATCCAACTCCCATAGTTGAAGCTATGGTAACCTTTTTTATAAAAGAACCCTTAACTGCATCGGGTTTACTTTTACTAACTGAAGAATAAAATGTTTTAATATTTTCTAACAAATCTTCTTCACTAAAATCTAGTTTGCCAACACCAGCATGAACGATACCAGATTTATCATTTTTAAATTTAACTTGACCTGATTTAGCATCTTTTACTGATTGAGAAATTTCATTGGTTACAGTTCCAAGTTTAGGATTTGGCATTAATCCTTTTGGACCTAGTATTTTTGCTACTTTACCTAACTTAGGCATCATATCTGGAGTGGCAATTAGAACGTCAAATTCTATTTTTGATTTAGAAATTGTTTCAATTAAATCATCGCTTCCTACCAAATCTGCACCATTATTTTTTGCATCATTTTGTTTGTCATCATTAGCAATTACTGCGACCTTTACAGTTTTTCCTGTGCCATTAGGAAGATTTACAACACCCTTAATATTTTGATCAGTTTTGTTACTGTCAATTCCAAGATTGATTGAAATATCAATTGTTTCTTTGAACTTTACGTATGATTTTTCTTTTAAAATTTTAATAGCTTCAATTGGCTCATAAACCTTTGTAGTGTCTAAATTGTTAAGCATTTGTTTTCTATTTTTCGTTATTTTCATTATCCCACTACCTCCATGCCCATAGAAACAGCAGATCCTTTAACCATGTTCATAGCTCCATTTAAATCAATAGCATTTAAATCTTGCATTTTTTCTTTAGCAATTTTTTCAATGTCTTGCATTGATACTTTACCTACTAATGATCTTCCAGGAGTTGAGTTTCCTTTTTTTATTTTTGCTGCTTTTTTGAGATAAAAACTTACTGGTGGTAATTTAGTAGTAAAGTCGAAACTTCTATCTTTGTATGCAGTTATAATAACTGGAATTGGTGCGCCTTTTTCTAAATCTTTTGTTTTATCATTAAATGCTTTACAAAAATCCATTATGTTCAATCCTCTTTGTCCAAGTGCAGGACCAACAGGGGGTGAGGGGTTTGCTCCTCCAGCAGGAATTTGTAATTTGATTAATCCTAAAATTTCTTTAGCCATAGTTTATACCTTTTCTACCTGAGAATATTCTAAATCAACAGGTGTTGATCTTCCAAAGATTGAAACAGCCACTCTTAATCTTGCTTTATCTTCATCTATTTGTTCGACCTCCCCATTAAATGATGCAAAAGGTCCATCAATTACTTTTACTTGTTCTCCAACATCATACATTATCGCAGGTCTGGATTTTTCTACACCATCAATAACTTGTTCAGATATTCTTTTTGCTTCAGCATTACTAATTGGAATTGGTTTACCTTTGTTTCCTAAAAAACCACTTAATTTCGGAGTTGTTTTAATAATATGCCAAGTATCATCATTTAAGCTCATTTTAATAAGTATATAGCCAGGAAATATTTTTCTTTCTGTATTAACCCTTACACCCCTTTTTACTTCAACAATATTTTGAACAGGAACAGATATTTCTTCAATGTGTTCTTTAACACCAAGTTTTGTTGCTTGGTCTAGAATGCTGTCAGCAACCTTTTTTTCATAACCTGAATAGGCGTGAAGAACGTACCATCTTGCTTTATTCATTAAAAACCTGAACCTATTTCTATAATTTTTCTTATTGAAAATGACCATATTTGGTCAGTTAAGAGAAAAAATAACGAGAATAATATTATCAATAATATAACTATTGCAGAAGAAATAAAAGTATCCCTCCTTTGAGGCCATGTTATTTTTTGTAGTTCTTGCCTAACTTGCCTTACAAAAAGTGCTGGTGATGTTTTCTTTTTTTCAATATTCATATCTTCATTTCTCTTGGCAGGAGTGGCAGGACTTGAACCCGCAGCCCCCGGTTTTGGAGACCGGTGCTCTACCAGTTGAGCTACACTCCTAATAAGTATTGGCTAACTGATAGAGCGGTCTCTAAAACTATTCAATAATTTCAGCAACAACTCCAGCACCAACTGTTCTTCCACCTTCTCTAATTGCAAATTTTAAACCTTTATCCATTGCAATTGGAGACAAAAGAGTAACTTCCATAGCTATATTATCACCAGGCATTACCATTTCTGTTCCTTCAGGTAATTTAATTGTTCCAGTTACATCAGTCGTTCTAAAGTAGAACTGAGGTCTGTAGTTTGAAAAGAATGGGGTATGTCTTCCTCCCTCCTCTTTTTTTAGTACATATGCTTCTGCTTTAAATTTTGTATGAGGTTTGATTGAACCAGGTTTTGCTAATACTTGACCACGTTCAACTTCCTCTCTCTTTGTTCCACGAAGAAGAACACCGACGTTATCTCCTGCTTCACCAGAGTCTAAAAGTTTTCTAAACATTTCAACTCCAGTACAAGTAGTTTTTTGAGGCTCTCTTATTCCTAGAATTTCAATTTCTTCTCCAACTTTAACTTGACCTTGTTCAATTCTTCCAGTTACAACGGTACCTCTACCAGAGATTGAAAATACATCCTCAACTGGCATTAAGAATGGCTGATCTACAGGTCGGCTAGGCTGTGGTATATGTTCGTCAACTGCTTTCATTAATTCCATAATTGAATTTTTTCCAATTTCATCGTCTCTACCTTCAAGAGCTGCTAAAGCTGAACCCTTAATGATTGGGATAGTATCACCTGGGAATTCATATGAAGTAAGAAGTTCTCTAATTTCCATTTCAACTAGATCAATTAGTTCTTTGTCATCTACTTGATCAACTTTATTCATGTAAACAACGAGAGCAGGTACGCCTACCTGTCTAGCTAAAAGTATGTGTTCTCTTGTTTGAGGCATTGGTCCGTCAGCTGCATTAACAACCAAGATACCACCATCCATTTGAGCAGCACCAGTAATCATGTTCTTAACATAATCTGCGTGTCCAGGACAATCTACATGAGCATAATGTCTAGCTTCAGTTTCATATTCAACGTGTGCAGTAGATATTGTAATACCACGTTCTCTTTCTTCAGGCGCTTTATCAATGTTTGCATAATCTGTAAATTCTGCGCCACCCGTCTCTGCCAATATTTTAGTTATAGCAGCAGTTAATGTTGTTTTACCATGGTCGACATGACCAACAGTTCCTATGTTACAATGCGGTTTGTTTCTTTCGAATTTTGCTTTAGCCATTTTTTTTACCCCAATAATTTTTGTTATGGAGCGGGTGAAGGGAATCGAACCCTCGTAGCCAGCTTGGAAGGCTGGAGCTTTACCACTAAGCTACACCCGCAACTAAACTGACTGCTTCACACACTCACTTTAATGCTTTCATCCCATTACCTCCATAATGGTGGAGGGGGTAGGATTCGAACCTACGTACGCTCACGCGGGCGGATTTACAGTCCGCTGCCTTTAACCACTCGACCACCCCTCCATTTGAAGAAATTGGCCAATACTAATAAATTAGTATATATGTCAATCTAAAACAGCAACTTCACCTTTGCAAAATACGTATACTCGTAAAAGCAACGGCCTTTTAGACAAAAAATGCTATTTTGTACATATCTAGATTGTATTAATTAGACAAATCTGTGATATTAAATAATGACTAAGTTTAGAAATAATAAATCTAATAAAAATCAAGGAATTCATAGTATTTTTGGTCAACATTCTGTTAGAGCAGCTCTCCAAAATAATAAAAGAGAGCATATTGAGCTAATAATTAGTAAAAATCAGATTAATTTTGCTAAAAAATATGAATCTAAAATACAAAAAATTACCATTCTTCACCAAAATGAATTTACAAGAAGATTTGGAAATGAGAACACAACACAGGGAGTGGTTCTAAAAACAAAAGATTTTGCTAGGCCAGGTTTAGAAGAATTTATAAAAGTAGAAAGTAAGAAAGCAAAATCAGTAATATTAATTTTAGATCAAGTAACTGATCCTCAAAATATTGGCTCAATAATGAGATCATGTGCATTATTTGATTGTGTAGGAATTATAGTTGGCAAAGATAATTCACCAGAATTGACTTCATCAATTTATAAATCAGCTTCTGGTGCTGCAGAAATTGTAAATTATATTAGCGTGACAAATATAAGAAGAGCTATTTCTTTTCTTAAAAAAAATAATTATTGGATTTATGGATTTGACAGTTCGAAAAATAAAAATTCAAAATTAAATTTTTCACAAAAATCAGTATTAGTTTTTGGTTCTGAAGGAAAAGGCATTAGAGAATTAGTAAAAAAGGAATGCGATGAAATAATGCAGATAAACATTAAAAAAAATTTAAAATTTGAAATTGATAGTTTGAATGTTTCTAACGCAACATCTATTGCTTTATATCAGTTTTACTCAACTTAAATGTTATTATGTGGTGCCGCGTGTCGGAATCGAACTGACTACCTGATGATTACAAATCAACTGCTCTACCAAATGAGCTAACGCGGCATTAATTTTGCATTTATATTAAATTATAAATTCGACAAGAATTTTATAAATTAAATTCCAGGAATATAAGGAACTCCATCACCCTTAACTCTTTCATTTAATTCACTTAATGTAGAGCATGCTGTGATTGGACTAAATACGAGAAATAAAATTATTAATGTTTTTTTAATCATAAAATATTTATAACTTCTCAATTTTTGCTGCACAATATTTAAATTCAGGAATTTTTCCATATGGATCTAAAGCTGAATTAGTTAAAAGATTAGCTGCAGACTCATTATAACAAAATGGGATAAAAATTACTCCATCAGGAATCGCCCTATCTTGCCTTACTCTGATATCTATTGATCCTCTTCTAGTTGTGACTTTTATTTTATCACCAGCTTTCATATTATTTTTAATTATATCTTTAGGTGATATTGAAACTGAAGGTTCCGGCTCAATTGCATCTAAATTTGATGCCTTTCTAGTCATGGCTCCAGTATGCCAATGTTCTAATTGCCTTCCTGTGGTTAGTATCATCGCAAATTCTTTATCAGGTACTTCATCTGGTGCAGTAACACTAGCTGGAACAAATTTACCTTTACCATTTTCATTTGGAAATTTATCACCAAAAACAATTTCATCTCCCGGTGTAGTTGGAGATTTACTTGGATAGGTTACAGAGTTTTCATTTTCTAATCTTTCCCAAGAAATATTGTTTAATGAGGGCATTGTTAGTGACATTTCTTCATAAATTTCCTTAGGATGTTTATATTTCCAATTTAAACCCATTCTTTTACCAAGTTCGTTCGTTATCCACCAATCTTCTTTCGCTTGACCTGGAGAGTCTAAAGCTTTTCTTCCCATCTGTACTTGCCTATTAGTATTAGTAACTGTTCCATTTTTTTCAGGCCATGCTGAAGCTGGGAAAATAACATCCGCATATGTTGCTGTTTCAGTTAAAAAAATATCTTGAACAACTAAATGCTCTAACATTTGTAGAGCTTCTCTTGCATGATTTAGATCAGGGTCAGACATTGCTGGATTTTCACCAAGTATATACATACCTTTAATTGTATTCTCGTGAATAGCATCCATAATTTCAACAACAGTTAGACCTTTTTTATCATCTAGAGGAGTGTTCCAAAGTTTTTCAAAGAAATCTTTATTATTATTTTTATCAACTAATTGGTAATCAGGATACATCATTGGTATAAGACCGGCATCAGAAGCTCCTTGAACATTATTTTGTCCTCTTAAAGGATGTAACCCAGATCCTCTTTTTCCAACATTTCCTGTCATTAAAGCTAGAGAAATTAAACATCTAGCGTTGTCGGTACCATGTGTATGTTGAGAAATCCCCATTCCCCAAAAAATTATTCCTTTATTTGTATTGGCATATAAGCGTGCTACTTCTCTTATAAGTTCTGGATCGATACCTGTTTCGTTTTCCATTATATCAGGTGAATAATTCATTAAATGTTTTCTTAATTTTTCAAATCCTTCAGTTTGTTTTTTAATATATTCGGAATTAAATAAATTTTCTTCGACAATAACATTCATTATTGAGTTTAAGAGAGCAACGTCAGATCCTGGTTTAAATTGCAACATATGAGTTGCTTGTTTTTTTAAGGAATGACCTCTAGGATCCATCACAATTAATTTAGAACCCTTTTTAGCAGCATTCTTAAAAAAAGTTGCTGCGACAGGATGATTTTCAGAAGGATTTGCTCCAATGACTATTATGACATCAGAATGTTCAACTTCATAGAATGGAGCAGTAACAGCTCCTGAACCAATAGTTTCTAATAAAGCAGCTACAGAAGACGCATGACAAAGTCTTGTACAATGATCAACATTATTTGTATTAAAACCAGTTCTGATTAATTTTTGAAATAAATAAGCTTCTTCATTTGAACATTTAGCTGATCCAAAACCTGCAAGATTACTCTTACCATTTCTTTGTTTATTAAGTTTTAAAAATCCATGTGCAGCATAATCAAGAGCTTCATCCCAGGACGCTTCTCTAAAATATTCATGAATATTTGAAAAATTAATACTTGGGTGTAAGTCTTTTGCTTTACCTTTGATTCTAATCAATGGCTTTGTAAGTCTTTCTGGATTATTTACATAATCAAAACCAAACCTTCCTTTTACACATAATCTATTCTTGTTTGCGGGACCATCAACACCATTAACGTATTTAATTTTGTTATCTTTTACATTGTATTCTATCTGACAACCCACACCACAATAAGGACAAACGCTATCAATTTTTTTATCTACCTTACTATGGCCAACACCATCTTTATCTACAATGGATGCTGGCATTAATGCTCCAGTTGGACAAGCCTGTACACATTCACCACATGCCACACATGTGCTATCACCCATTGGATCATCAAAATCGAATACAATTTTAGAATTTTCTCCTCGATATGCCATTCCGATGACATCGTTGACCTGAACTTCTCTACATGCTCTTACACAAAGATTACATTGGATGCATGCATCTAGATTTACAGCCATACTAGGATGAGAAACATCTGCCTGAGATGAAGTTTTTTTTGGAAATCTACTTTCTTTAACTTCAACTTTATCTATCCATTTCCAAAAGTCAGAATTATTATCATGAGCAATTGCTTTTTTTGGCTGGTCTGCTAGGAGTAATTCAAAAACTAACTCTCTAGATTTTTTAGCCTTTTCTGAAGAAGTTTTTACCTTCATACTATCAGTTGGCTTTCTAATACAGGATGCTGCCAACACACTTTCTCCTTCAATTTCAACCATACATGCTCTACAATTTCCATCTGCTCTATAGCCAGGTTTATCGGAATAACATAAATGTGGGATTTCTGTTCCCAGTCTATTTGCAACTTGCCAAATAGTTTCATCAGCATTTGCTTCAACTAAATTTTCGTTTAAATAAAATTTTGTTTTCTGTTTAGTCATAAGTTATTTCATTGCTAAAATATTTTAAAACTGAATTTAATGGGTTTGTTGCAGCTTGTCCTAAACCACATATCGATGCTTGAGCCATAACTTCAATTAAATCTTTTAATTTTTCCTTGTTCCAATTTTTTTCTTGCATTAATTTTACAGTTTTCTCCGTACCAGAACGGCATGGTGTGCATTGACCACAACTTTCCTCTTCAAAAAATTTTAGTAAATTAAGTGCAACATTTTTCATATTATCATGATCCGATAATACAACTACTGCCGCTGAACCTAAAAAACATCCAGCATCCATTAATTCTTTCGATCCATAATCGAGTGGAATATCATTCATAGTGGCGGGTAGGATACCGCCAGATGCACCTCCAGGAAGATATCCTTTAAAAGTATGTCCATCTGCCATACCATCACAATACTCATCAATTAATTGTTGAATTGTTATACCGGCTGGGGCAACTTTTACTCCTGGGTTCTTTACTCTTCCAGATACTGAAAAACTATGAAAACCCTTATTTCCATTGGACCCCTTTTCAGCAAACCACTTTGCGCCTTTTTCAATTATATCTCTTACCCAAAAAAGAGTTTCTAAATTATTTGTTAAAGTAGGACGTCCAAATAAACCAATTTCAGCCACATAAGGAGGTCTATGCCTTGGCAATCCTCTCTTGCCTTCAATACTTTCTATCATTGCTGACTCTTCTCCACAAATATAGGCTCCTGCACCTCTTCTCACTATGAAAAAGTCTTTTGGAATTATTTCTTCATCTTCCATTTTATTTATTTCATCAAGTAAAATTTTTATAACTGTTGGATATTCATCTCTCATATAAATATAAACTTTTTGAGCATTTATGAAATAGGAGGCAATTAAAGCTCCTTCTAAAAATCTATGTGGATCACTTTCTAAATATGACCTATCTTTAAATGTTCCTGGTTCACCTTCATCACCATTAACAGCAACATATTTTTTACCATTGTAATTTGAAACAATTTCCCATTTTTTTCCTGTAGGAAATCCAGCACCACCCTTACCTTTCAATCCGCTTTCATTTAATGAATCCAAAACTTGTTTTTTTGAAATCACACTATTTTTTATTTTGTACGCAATTTCATAACCACCATTTTTTTTATAAGAAGATAAATTTATATAATCTGAAATGAGGGGGTCAAAATTTTTTTCATCAATTGTTTTTTTTACTTTATCAAAATTAGCCACATCAACATAATTTTTTCCTACGCAGACAGTAGGAGCAACATTACATCTTCCCATACATGGACCAGGTACGACTTTTATATTTTTATTCTCTAATTTTTTTATATCTTGAAGTAATTTGTATGAGCCAAATAATTCACAAGTCAAACTTTCACAAACCCTTACAACATTCACTGGGTTATAATCTTTACTATCTTTGACAATATTAAAGTGAGCATAAAAAGTTGCAACTTCATAAATTTCAGAAAGTGGTAAGTTAATAATAGTTGATAAAGCTACCAGATGCTTATCGTATAAAACACCAAATTTATCCTGTAATATATGCAAATATTCTATTAATTCGTCTCGCTTAAATATTAATCCTGAAAACAATTTAGAAACTTCATCTAAATATTTATCTTCGACTTGTCTTCCTTTTGGAGTCCAACGTCTTTTCTTCTTTTTTAAAGAAGTTTCTGTTTGAGAAACAAATTTATCCATTTCAATTAATATTATACTATATATTAAGTATCAGAAAACTATGAAAGATTCAGTTGAAAATGAAGAATTAGTTCTTGATACTAGTGGTACAGAATGTCCTATACCAGTGCTTAAAGCTAGAAAACTTGCTTCAGAATTAAACAAAGATACAATTATTAAAATTATTGCAACTGATCCTTTGGCTGAAGCAGACTTTAAACATTATTGTGATCAGTCTAACTATGAATATTTAAGTTGTGAAAAAATAAAAGATAAAATTTTAATTCGTTATAGATTTAAAATTAAAAATTAAAATAGACTTTCATAATTATAAAAATCAAATATATCTCCATTGTTTATTTGAGATACATTTTCATCAATTTCAATTATACCATCTGAATAGGATATAGAACTAATCATACCAGAACCTTGTTTAGGAAATTTATTTGCAATATTTTTATTATTTATAGTTTCTTTATTTACACGTAACCACTCCATTCTTTTTGTTTTTTTCTTCATAGAAAAATTTGCTGTAATTTTACTTGAAGATGGGAGCTTAAAATTTCCACCAGATAGTTTTTCTATTAATGGTTTTACTAACATTGCATATAATAATTGAACAGAAACTGGATTACCTGGTAAGCAAATTATGTAGCACTTATTTATTTTTCCAACTGCAATTGGTCTTCCAGGTTTTATTGCTGCTCTCCAAAAATATACCTTACCTAATTCAGATAAAACTTTAATTAAATGATCTTCATCACCAACAGATGCACCACCAGCAGTTATTATTACATTGAATTTTTTTGAAGTATTAAAAATTTTATTTTTAATAGATTTAAAATTATCTTTGAGATTTCCACAATATTTTTTTTCTATAAAATTCTTATCAAGTAAATTATTTAAACTATAATAATTTGAATTATTAATTTCAGAATTTTTTAAATTTTTAGTTGGTTTTCGTAATTCATTACCACTTGTAAAGAAACCAATTTTAATTTTTTTAAATACATTTATTTTACTAATACCAGTAGCAGCAATTAAATTTATATTTTGTTGATTTAATTTAGACCCCTTTTCCAATATTTTTTGGTTTTTCTTTATATCTTCACCCTTTAATCTATAATTATCTCCAAATTTTGGAATTTTAATTAAATGAATTTTATTTCCTTTCTTGTATGTATTTTCCTGCATTACTATAGTTGATGAATTCTTAGGCATTTTTGCGCCAGTAAAAATTCTTACTGCTTCACCAGGTTTTACTTTTATATTTTGGTTATCTCCAGCAGCTATTCGTCTGTTACAAAAAAAAATTTTTTTGGTTTTTAAATCTGCTTTTAAAATAGCATAGCCGTCTACAGCAGAATTATTAAAAGGAGGTAAATTAATTTTACTTTTTATATTTTCGTAAAGAAATCTATCCTCAGAATTTTCTAAATTAACTTTTTCAGAATTAAAAATTACAACCTTTTGTTTTTTAAATAAATTAACAATTTGTTTTTTGGTTAGAGGTAATTTATTCATTAAAATTCTTTCAAAATAAAATCAACTATATTATCAATTTCGTCATACTTAAAAATTTTCAAGTTAGTTTCAAGTTTGTTATTTGTAATAATAGCTTTTATATTTTTAATTTTACTGAATAAGTAATTATCATTATCATTTTTAATTATTTCAATTTTTGGGTGATTTTCATTCTTAAACCCCTCCACTATTACAATATCAACTTCTGAAAGTTGATTGATTAATTCATCTAAAGTTTTTTCTTTTGAATTGTTTAGCTCTGATATTTTAACCCATCGCTTCGATGAACTTACTATTACTTGAGAAGATCCCGCTAATCTATGCTTAAAGCTATCTGTATTCTCATGATCTATATCAAATTCGTGATGTGCATGTTTAATTGAAGCAACACGAAAATTTGTAGAGCTAAGTTTATTAATAATTTTAGTTGCAATAGTCGTTTTCCCTGAGTCCTTCCAGCCAACAATTCCTACTATTTTCATTTAATCGATCTATTATTTAATAAATATACAAGAGAGTAAATAATTATTGTTATTGATATTAAAACTAAACCTAATGCCATAGCGTATTCTAAATTTCCCATTCTAGTTTCTAACGATATAGCAGTAGTCATTACTCGTGTATAATGATCAATATTGCCACCCACAATCATAACTGCACCAACTTCTGAAATTGCTCTTCCAAAAGCAGATAATAATGTTGTTATTAATAAAAAATAACTATGGTTAAATAAAAGTTTTACAGAGCCCCAAAAAGGAATATTTAAGGATCTTATCTGATCTTTAAATTCAAACCAATTTTTAGAAAATATCTCGTGAGATAATGAAGCAATTATTGGAAAAATTATTATAGTTTGAGCAATAATCATCGCAGAGGGTGTGTATAGAAGCTGTAAGATACCTAAAGGTCCACCTGATGCAAAAATAAAATAAACAATTAAACCAACTACAACTGGAGGAATTCCCATCAATGAGTTTATAATTATTAAAATAATTTTTTTGAAATAAAAATTATAAATTGCAAAATAATAACCTACTATAAATCCTAATAATGATGCAATAATTAGGGCAGTAAAACTTACAAATAATGATAAAAGTATAATGTTCCAAAGTTCATTATCTAAAGTAATAATTAATAGTATGGAATTTGTGAAAATTTCTAATATGTTCATTTAAATTATTAGTTTAATTACAACATATGGCAAAAAAAGAGAAATATTTAGTCTCACCTGATATTAATAATAAATCCTTAATTACAAAACTAAATGGTTTTGATGAGAAAGGGAATAAAATAATTTCTAAAGTTATTAATGAAAAAGCTCTTACAATTTTTCTTAATAATCAAGAGATAGTAACGCTAATGTCTATTAGTGATCATCCAAAATATCTTGCTGTTGGGTATTTATTAAATCAAAATATGCTTAAAAAAAATGACATAATTACAAAAGTTGAAATTGATAAAGATTTAGGTGTGGTTGTTGTACGAACAAAACGTAAAACAAATTATGAAAATAAATTAAGAAAGAAAATAACAACTAGTGGTTGTGCAATAGGTACGGTATTTGGGGATATCTATGCAGAAATTAAAAAATCTAAATTAAAATCCAAAAAGAAAATTAAACATAAATGGATTTATGAAATTTCAAAAAAAATTACATTAACACCGAGCTTATATTTAGAAACAGGAGCAATACATGGTTGTGCCATTATTCATAATAATAAACCATTGATTTATATGGAAGATGTTGGGAGACATAATGCTGTAGATAAAATTGCTGGTTTTATGTTTTTAAAAAAAATTAGCTCTTCAAATAAAATCTTTTACACCACAGGAAGACTAACTAGTGAAATGGTTATTAAAACTATAAAAATGGGTATTCCAATATTAATTTCTAGATCAGGATTTACAGCATGGGGTGTAGAGCTGGCGAGAGGCTCAAATTTAACACTTATTGGACGAGCAAAAGGAAAAAAATATTTAGCACTTTCTGGGGAACATAGAATTGATCATAAATAAGAAAAAAATTTTGTTTGCCATACTTGCTGGAGGTCAGTCAAAAAGATTTGGAGGTGGATTTAAAGCTTTTGCTAAAATAAATGGTATTACAATCTTAGACAAAATAATAAACAAGCTCAAAAAATATAATAATGAAATAATAATAAATGCTAATGATTTAAAAAGTTTTAAGAAAATTGATTACCCAATAATTCAGGATAGATTCAAAGGTTTTGTAGGACCTTTAGCAGGGATTCACACATCTATGATGTGGACTAAAGAAAATTATACAAACAAAGAATGGGTTTTTACTGTTCCAAGTGATACCCCATTTTTACCTGATAATCTTTTAGATAAGTTTTTAGAGGAATCTGATGAAAATATAAAAATATTGATTGCACGATCAAATAGTAGACATCATCCTGTAATAGCAATGTGGCATATATCTTTAATAACTAGTTTAGAAAATGAATTAAAATTAAAAAATAGTAAAATTATGTTTTGGGTTAAAAAACACAAATATAAATTTGTTGAATTCGACAAAAGCCAGGAAAAGAATTTTTTCAATATTAATACTCAAGAAGAATGGAATACTGCAAAAAATATCTAACGTTAATATAAATATGTAAAAAATATTTTTTTTGTATAAAGAATATTCTAAATGGTAAGTGCAATATATAAATTATTCCCAGGAATTATCTTTTGTTTTGTAATTGCTTATTCAGCCATATACCTAAGTGATTTTATTGGAAAAGAAATTTTAAATTTAAAAAAAAGTCCAATATCACCAATAATGCTATCAATAATATTTGGTCTTTTGATTGGAAATATATTTCATATTAATAATTTTTTATTAGAAGGAATTAAGTTCTCTTTAAAATTTATTCTAAGATTAGGAATAATATGTCTTGGTATTAGACTAGGACTTTTAGATATTTTTAAAGTTGGAATAGTTGGAATACCACTAATTGTTGCTTGTATTATTATATCAATCTTGGTTGTAAATTATTTATGCAAGTTATTAAATGTTTCTTCAAAAATGGGATCATTAATTGCAGTTGGAACAAGTATTTGTGGAGCATCCGCAATTGTAGCAACTAGTCCTGCAATTAATGCTGATAAAGAGGAGGTTGCTTATGCCATAGCA
Source organism: uncultured Alphaproteobacteria bacterium (assembly GCA_902515745.1). Lineage (GTDB taxonomy): Bacteria > Pseudomonadota > Alphaproteobacteria > HIMB59 > CACPNW01. Next base: position 174,743 of record CABXWB010000002.1, read on the forward strand.
AATATTACAATATTTGGAATAATTGCAATGTTCCTCTATCCATTTATGGCATATTATCTTTTCAGTGGAGATGAGTTAGCATCAGGATTATTTCTTGGAACTTCAATACATGAAACAGCTCAAGTTGCTGGTGCTGGATTAATATATGCAGAACAATTCAATTCACCAAAAACTATGGATATAGCAACAATTACAAAATTAGTAAGAAATGTCAGTATGATAATTGTCATTCCTACAATAAGCTATATGTATCTAAGAAATAATATTGGTGTAAACAATAGCAAACCATCATTAATATCTATGTTTCCAATTTTCATAATTGGTTTTATTCTTATGGGTCTTATAAGATCAATTGGAGATTATGGAATTCAAAATAGTAATTTAGCTTTTGAAATATTAACAAACAATAACTGGCAATTAATCATCAATATTATCAAATCTATCGCTGAGTATTCTTTAGCAATAGCAATGGCTGCTGTTGGCATAAGTACAAATTTAGTTTCTTTAAAAAGCTTAGGCATAAGACCATTTTATGTTGGTTTTTCTGCTGCTTGTTGTGTTGGAATTGTAAGTTATATCGGAATCATAGTACTAAATAATTTTATATAATTTTCTAAAATAAATATAATTTGTACTTATTAAGTAATAATTATATAAAATTTATAAAAAAAACATGTCAATTTACCTTCCAATAGCTGAAATGAACGTCAATATTTTTCTCATTATCTTTATTGGTATGAGTATAGGAATACTGTCAGGAATTTTTGGTGTTGGAGGTGGATTTTTAATGACACCACTATTAATTTTTTTAGGCATACCTCCAGTTGTAGCTGTTGGTTCTGAAGCTCCACACGTTTTAGCAACTTCAGTATCAGGTTTTATTGCTCACTGGAGAAAAAGAAATGTTGATATAAAGATGGGTATATTCCTTTTAATAGGAGGTTTAATTGGGTCCACTGTTGGTGTAAATATTTTCAGTTATCTAAAAAACTTTGGTCAAATAGATTTAGTTATTCAGTTATTATTTCTTTTCTTTTTAGGTTTTATTGGTTTTAGTATGGCTTTTGAAAGCGCAAGAACCACAATAAAACAATATAGAGCAAGAAACACTAAAAGAACAAAACTGCATCAACATTCTTGGTTTCACGGACTTCCATTCAAAGTTCGATTTCATAGATCAAAACTTTATATAAGTGCGATACCGGCTGTACTGATAGGGTTCGCAGTTGGAGTAATGTCCGCAATGATGGGAGTTGGAGGAGGATTTATAATGATACCTGCAATGGTATACATACTTGGAATGCCAACAAGTATAGTAGTTGGGACATCTTTATTTCAAATCATTTTTGTTACCGCTAATGCAACATTCTTTCAATCCTACATAAATTATAATGTAGATATTGTGCTGTCTGCACTAATGATATTTGGAGGAGTAATTGGTGCGCAAATTGGTGTAATTTTTGGGTCTAAATTAAAAGCAGAATATTTGAGAGGTATTTTGGCTATATTAGTACTGGGTGTCTGTGGTAAAATTTTCACAGATCTAGTTTTAAGGCCAAATGATTTATTTTCATTGGTAATGATATGATATCAATATTTAATTTTTCAATAAATTTATTGATCGTAGTTTGTCTCTTCATATACTTTATTTTTACAACTATTGATTTTAATCTAAAAAATATTGAATATTTTTTAATTCTAATAATTATTATAAATTCATTTAACAAAATATATATTTGGTCAAATTTCAGAGTATTTATTAAAAAAGATCTTAATAAAATATTTAAAGATATATTATTTAATGATTCATTTACAAAACTAAGTATTATTATTTTATCCACTGTAATTCCAATTTACATGCTTATGCAAAAAGATATGTTAGTGGTTGATATATTGATTGAGAAAGCATCTTTGTTATTAGTATCAATTTTTGCATTAATTGGATTTTATTTAGAATTTTATATTTTAGAAGTGACAAAAATAGATGATTAAAAATTTATATATAAAGTTTGCTTTTAATTTAACAATTTTATTGACTATAATTTTTTTTTATAACTTTCTTCATGCTGAAGAAATTTACTTTGACTTATCTGAAGATAGTATTGAACTAAAAACAGATTTTAATGGAAAAGAAATTATTATTTTTGGATTACTAAAAAATGATCATGAAACACTTTTGACAATAAAAGGTCCACCGTCAAAAATGAGAATACAAAAAAAAGAGAGGTATTTTGGAATATGGATAAATAACCAGTACGTTACTTATAGTAACATTCCATCTTTATTCTTTTTATCCTCATCAAAAGAAATTAACGAAATCTTGCCTGAATCGATATTAATTAATGAGGATCTTAGTTTTGAAAAAATTTTAAATAATAAGACTTTTAATCAAAATTTTATTTTCAAAAATGATCAAAAAAATTGGAATGAAAATTTTGTTAGAATTAAAAAAGAACAATCATTTTATAAAAGTTTTGAAATGAAAAAGATCAAAGATAAATTATTTCAAACTAGCGTTTTTTTTCCAACAAATACAATACCGGGGATTTATAATGTTGATATTTACTATATAAGAAATAATACAATTATGAGTACTGATCAAAAAAATATAGTTATAAAAAAAACGGGTATAGGAAGTCAAATATTTGACTTTGCTAATGAAAATGCAGCTACCTACGGAGTGTTTGTAATTATCTTTTCAATAGTTTCAGGTTTTATTGCTGCTGCTTTATTTAGGAGAAGTAAATGAGTGATGATAGATATATTCTAGTTGTTGCAGATAAATCAGAAGAAATGAATACAGCTCTTGAATATGCTTGCGCAAGATCAAAAAAAACGGGAAGAAAAATTATAATTGCAACATTCATAGAGCCTTTGGATGTTCTAACAACCAAGGGTGTTACTGATATTATGAAAGAGGAAGCTAGAGAAGAAGCAGAAACAATTCTTAAAAAAGCCGCCTCATTTGTCCAAGAAAGAACAGGTGACTATCCTGCTCTCTCTTTAAGAGAGGGGGATACTATATCTGAATTAAAACAATTATTAGATGAGGAAAAAAATATTAATGTTCTTGTTTTAGCTGCCAATACTGATCCGAATAATAAAAACCCTGGTCCAATAATAACTTCTCTGGTGAGTAATGAAATAACAAACCTAAGAATACCAATAATGATTGTGCCTGGAAATTTATCATTTGAACATATTGCACAAATAACTTAAAAAAAATGTCAAAAGAGATAGCTAAAATATTAGTAGATATAAAGTCTATTAATTTTTCATTTGATAAACATTTTACTCTTACTTCAGGCTTGGCTAGTCCTGTTTATGTTGATTGTAGAAAAATTATTTCTTTTACAAAAGAAAGAAATTTTATAATTGATAAAGCCATAGATTATTTAACTAAAAATAATATTGAGACAGAAATTATTGCTGGTGGAGAAACCGCAGGAATTCCCTATGCTGCTTTTATTTCCCAAAAATTGGATAAACATATGATTTACATTAGAAAAAAAACAAAAGGTTTTGGAAAAAACAATCAAATTGAAGGTGAATTTGAAAATAACCAAAAAGCTCTTTTAGTTGAAGATCTAGCTACTGATGGAGGTAGTAAAATTATTTTTATTAACGCAATGCGTGAAGCTGGATTAAAAGTTAAAGATATATTTGTAATATTTTATTATGATATTTTTAATTTTAAAGAATCAGAATTATTTAAATTAAATGTAAATATGCACTCACTGTGTACTTGGAAAGATGTAATAAATTATATTGAAAGTGAAAAAATATATTCTGAGGAAGAGGTTTCAAACTTAAAAGAATTTTTAAAAGACCCTGAAAAATGGAGAAGTAAGTATGCGTGAAATAGTTGTTGTCAGCGGAGGTTTTGATCCAATTCACAGTGGTCATATAAAATTAATTAAAGAAGCTTCTAAACATGGTGAAGTTGTAGTTTTACTAAATTCTGATTTATGGCTTCAAAAAAAGAAGGGTAAGGAATTTCTTCCTTTTATTGAAAGAACTATAATTATGAATGAGTTAAAAAATGTTATTGATGTTATAGAATTTGATGACGGAGATAAGACGTGCATCGATGGTCTTAAAAAAGTAAAAAATAAATATCCAAAATCAATTATTAAATTTGCAAATGGAGGTGATAGAAATAATAGTACAACACCAGAATCAATATTCTGTGAAAAAAATAATATACTGTTACTTTGGGGTATAGGTGGTGAGAATAAATCAAATTCTAGTTCATGGATTTTACAAAAATGGAAAGAAGATAATTAAGGATATAATTTTCTTGTAACCCAACCATCATTTTCCATACGAAATTCGAGTCTGTCATGCAATCTGAATGGCATATCTTGCCAAAATTCAATTAATACAGGCGCTACTAAGTAACCATTCCAATGTGTAGGTCTTGGCACATCATTATCTGAAAATTTTTTTTCAAACTCTTTTACTCTTTTAGTTAATGTCGATCTATCATCTAGTTCTTCTGACTGTAATGAAGCCCAAGCTCCTATTCTACTTCCTAGTGGCCTTGAATTATAATATTCATCAGCTTCAGCGTTTGAAATTTGTGAAACATTACCTTCTATTCTTATTTGTCTTTGAAGTGTTTTCCAATGAAAATTTAAAGCTACACTATCGTTGTTTTTAATTGCTCTACCTTTTTTACTATTTGAATTTGTGTAAAAAACAAAACCTTTATCATCATATGATTTAAGTAAAACAATTCGTGAGCTGGGTTTGCCTTCAGAAGATATAGTAGCAAGGTTCATAGCATTTGGATCATTGATTTCACTTTTCTTTGCCTCTTCAAACCAATGTTGAAAAAGTTCAATTGGTTTTTTATCAGAATTTATTAATTTTTGATTTGATTGCATATTATAGATATGAATATTATTTTATAAGTATATATATCTATATTTATAAAAAAACACTGATTTACAATATGTTGATGCAAAATAAAAAAGGTCTGATTATGGGAGTGGCAAATGATAGATCTATTGCCTGGGGTATTGCAAAAAAATTAGCAGAACAGGGAGCAGAAATTGCACTTACTTATCAAGGAGAAGCTCTTAAAAAAAGAGTTCAGCCACTTGCAGAAGAAATAGGGTCTAACACTATTATTCCTTGTGATGTTTCAGACTCACAAAGTATGAATAATGTTTTTGAAACACTTAAAAATAAATGGAGTAAATTAGATTTTCTTGTTCATGGAATTGGTTTTTCTAACAAAGATGAATTAAGAGGTAAATATTACAATACATCTTCTGATAATTTTAAACAAACTATGCATATATCATGTTATTCTTTTACAGAGGCTTGTAGGCTAGCAGAACCTTTAATGAATAATGGTGGATCAATTTTAACTTTAACATATTATGGCTCTGAACAAGTTATGCCTCATTATAATGTTATGGGAGTTGCAAAAGCAGCTTTAGAGGCAAGTGTTAGATATTTAGCAGTTGATTTGGGAGAAAAAAATATAAGAGTTAATGCCATTAGTGCTGGCCCAATTAAAACTTTAGCAGCATCAGGAATAGGTGATTTTAGATTTATTCTAAAATGGAACGAGCTTAATGCTCCACTTAAAAGAAATGTAAATCAGCAAGATGTTGGAAATTCTGCTTTGTATCTCTTAAGCGATCTTGGAAGTGCCGTTACTGGTGAAATACAACATGTCGATTGTGGCTATCATACTGTAGGAATGGTTGCAGTTGATGAGAGTGAAAGTGTATCAGAATTATTAGGTGAATTTACAAATTCTAAAAAATGACTGCTAATTCAATAGGAAAAATCTTTAATTTTACTACATGGGGAGAAAGCCATGGCAAAGCTATAGGTTGTGTTGTCGATGGAGTTCCATCGAACATAAATTTAACTGAAAAGGATATTCAACCCTATTTAGATAAAAGAAAACCTGGTCAGTCGAAATTTACAACTCAAAGAAAAGAAGAGGATAAAGTTGAAATACTATCTGGAACTTTTGAAGGAAAAACAACAGGTCATCCTATTTCTCTAATTATTTACAATCAAGATCAGAGATCAAAAGATTATGGTGATATAAAAAGTAAATTTAGACCAGGTCATGCAGATTACACATATTGGAAAAAATATGGAATAAGAGATTATAGAGGTGGTGGTAGATCTAGTGCTAGAGAAACTGCAATGAGAGTAGCAGCAGGAGCAATAGCGAGAAAAATCATAAAAAATAAAATTAAAAATCAAGTTGTAATAACAGGTGCACTAATTCAAATAGGTAATCATAAAATTAATTATGATAATTGGAATAATAATTTTATTCCAAAAAATAATTTTTGGAGTCCTGATAAAGAAATTATTAAAATATGGGAAAACGAAATACAAATTGCAAGAAAATCTGGTTCCTCTTTAGGTGCCATAATTGAAATTAGAGTAAAAGGTTTGCCCGCTGGATTAGGAGAACCTATTTATGAAAAAATAGACTCTGACATTGCTAAGGCATTGATGTCTATCAATGCTGTTAAGGGAGTAGAAATGGGTAATGGATTTAGCAGTGTTTATGAAACTGGAATTTCTAATGTTGATGAAATGAGAATAAAAAATAAGAAACCTTTATTTCTTTCAAATAATAATGGTGGAGTTCTTGGAGGTATTACAACGGGCCAAGAATTAATTACTAGATTTGTAGTAAAGCCAACAAGCTCAATATTATCGCCAAAAAAAACAATTAATACAAAATTAAAAGAAACAACAATATCTACTAAAGGTCGTCATGATCCATGTGTTGGTATAAGAGCTGTTCCCGTTGGTGAAGCAATGGTTGCCACAACAATAGCTGATCATTGTTTAAGATTTTTTTAAAATACTATAAATCAAAAATTCTTTATTTCCTTTTGGTCCAGTTATTGGACTTTCGACTAAACCTACAACTTCAGCCTTAATTGTTTTTTTAAACCAATTCGATATATCCTTACATACTTGTTCATGAATCAATGGATCTTTCACAATACCTTTTTTCAAATTTATTTTATTAGTTTCAAATTGCGGCTTAATTAGTGAAATAATCTCAGCTTTACTAGATAAAAGCTTCAAGCTAGGTTCTATAACCTTTTTTAGACTAATGAAACTAACATCACAGACTACCAAATTAATTTTTTCATGAATTATTGAGTTATCTAAATATTTAGCATTAAAATTTTCTATACTAATAATTTTTTTTTCTTTTTTTAATTTTTCATGAAGTTGATTTGTACCAACATCAATAGAATATATTTTTTTAGCGTTTTTTTTTAAAAGAACTTCTGTGAATCCACCAGTTGATGAACCGATATCTAGACAAATTTTATTTTCAATATCAATCTTAAAATGATCAATCGCTTTGAGTAATTTGAATGCACCTCTTGATACCCATGGAGGATGAAGTTGTTTAATTTTTATTTTTGAGTTTTCATTAAAACTGTTACCACTTTTGGTAATAATTTTATCGTTTACATAAACTTGGCCGGCCATAATCATAGATTGGGCTTTTGATTTAGTATCTGCTAAGTTTCTATCCATTAAAAGCTGATCAAGTCTTATTTTTAGATTTTTACTCAAATTTGAAAATTACTTAAAATCTTCTTTTGTGACTTTATTGTTTTCTTGCTTAATTTTTTTAATTTGGTTTTCAATACTTTTTAATTTTTCCTCACATGCTTTTTTTAAATTCATTCCTTCTTCGTAAAGTTTTACAGATTCTTCTAAATCAACTTCACCATTTTCTAATTTCTCTACAATAGACTCAAGTTTTTTTAAATTATTTTCAAAATTATTATCTTTATTCATTAGATGTATCTATTTTTGTAATATTTGATGTTTCTATATCATATATTAAAGCATAAACTTTATCATTACTTTTTATTGTAAACAAAATCCTATTATTATCAATCATATCTATATCTGTAATTTTATGCCCTTTTTCTAAATTTAAATTGTAATCAATTAAATTTGTTTCTAAATTACTTTGTTTTTTTGTTGTTTTTATATACAAACCATAAACGAGAGCTAAAAAACAAATAACAATTAATATTCCTAAAAATATTACTATAAATTTAAGAATTTTTTGAGACATGAACGAATTCTATAATCTTAAATTAACTATAAATAAACAATTAAGTTCACAAAGATTAGATAAAGTGCTCGTTTCAAAATTGGAAGGGTATTCAAGAACACAAATAAAAACTTTAATATTAAATGGCAATGTAAGTCTTAATGAAAAGGAAATAAAAGATCCGTCTTACATAACTAAAGAAAATGAAAATTACTTTATAAATATTATCTTAAAACAAGAAACAAAACATTCACCTGAAAATATAGACTTAAACATTATTTTTGAAGATGAAGATTTAATTGTTATAAATAAACCTCCAAATTTAGTAATGCATCCAGCTCCTGGAAATGAAAGCGGCACTCTTGTGAATGCTCTTATGCATTACACTAATAATCAACTAAGTAATTTAGATGATAATGCTAGACCAGGAATAGTCCATCGTTTAGATAAGGATACGAGTGGAATTCTTGTTGTTGCAAAAAATAATAATGTTCATATTAATTTAGCCGAACAATTCAAAGAACATACGATATCTCGTAGATATAAAGCAATAGTTTGGGGAACTCCTGATAATCAATCAATTGAAGGGTACATAGAGAGAAATAGAAAAAATAGAAAAAAAATGAGTTTAAATAATAAGGGTTTTGGAAAATATTCTAAAACCGATATTAAATTAGAAAAAACTTTTGGTATTGCTAGTTTAGTTGACTGCCATTTACATACTGGAAGAACACATCAAATTAGACTTCATTTAACTTCTAAAAATTCTCCAATCATTGGTGATAAGATTTATGGAAAAAGTAAAATTAATCAATTTGGAAAAGATAAAAATACATTTAATAAATTCATGATTTTAAAAAATTTTGAAAGACAAGCATTGCATGCTTATCATCTTGGTTTTGATCATCCTACATCAAAAAAAAGGATGGATTTTGATATTGAAATTCCTGAAGATTTTAAGAATTTAATTGAATTATTGCTTAAATATTAAATTATATTTTATTTGTGATATAGGCGTCCTATGAATTTGCCAGTACTATCAAGTGAAGGAAATTTAGCAGTATACTTGCAGGAAATTAAAAAATTTCCAATGCTCACTGCTGAAGAGGAGTACATGTTAGCTAAACGTTATAAGGAACATGGAGATTCAGATGCTGCTCATAAACTAGTTACAAGTCACCTTCGATTAGTTGCCAAAATAGCAATGGGGTATAGAGGATATGGCTTACCTGTTACTGACTTAATTTCAGAGGGTAATGTTGGAATCATGCAAGCAGTTAAAAGATTTGATCCAGAAAAAGGTTTTAGATTAGCAACATATGCAATGTGGTGGATAAGAGCTCAAATACAAGAATATGTTTTACATAGTTGGTCTTTAGTAAAAATTGGAACTACCGCAGCTCAGAAAAAACTTTTTTTTAATTTACGTAAAATTAAAAATCAACTTACCTCAATTGATTCAGGTAATTTGTCACCAGAAAATGTCAGAGAGATTGCAACTAGACTAGATGTAAAAGAAGGTGAAGTAATCGATATGGAAAATAGACTTTTTACATCAGATCAATCTTTGAATGTTAAACTTGGTGAAGAACATGATACTGAATGGCAGGATTTAATAGAAGATAAACAAGAAACTCAGGACAGAATAATTGAAAATAAAGATGAGCTTGATTATCGAAGAAATTTATTTTCAAAAGCTTTTGAAGTTTTGAACGAAAGAGAAAAAGAAATTATTAAACTTCGAAAACTAAGTGAAAATCCATTAAAGTTAGAAGATTTGAGTAAAAAATATAAAATAAGTAGAGAAAGAGTAAGGCAAATTGAAGAGAAAGCATTAGAAAAACTTCAAAAAGAAATTTCAAATATTAGATAAAGTTCCATTTATATCAATTGTCTCCTTTCTGTCTGGCCCTGTTGAAACAATTGAAATGTTAGTTTCCATAAGATCTTCGAGTATTTTAACATATTTTTTAGCATTTTCAGGAAGATCATCAAATTTGTTAATCCCTGCTGTTGATTTTTCCCAGCCAGCAACTTTTTTATAAATAGGTTTGATTTTTTCAAATAAAAATTCTTCACTAGGTAAATAATCATAGTGTTTGTTATCAATTAAGTATCCATTACATACATTAATTTCTTTTAATTTATCTAAGACGTCAAGTTTAGTAAGTACAATATCTGTAATACCATTAATTTTAATTGCTTGTTTCAAAAGTACACTATCAAACCAACCACACCTTCTTTTTCTTTTTGTGACTGTCCCAAATTCTTGACCTTTTTCACCAAGATGTTCTCCAATCTCATCCATTAATTCTGTTGGAAATGGTCCTGATCCAACTCTAGTAGTATACGCCTTTGTGATTCCTAAAATTTTGTGGTCATTTCTATAACTAAAACCTGTGCCAGAAAATATCTGACCTGATATTGTATTTGATGATGTAACATAAGGATATGTACCAAAATCAATGTCCAGCATTGAACCTTGCGCCCCTTCAAAAACAATGTTTTTATTTTTTTTACCTAATTCATTTATTATTTTCCATAATGGAACACTAAAAGAGTTAAGATAATTAGACATGGACAAAAGTTCTTCATAATAATTATGAGTAATTTTATGAATATGTTTTGAAATTTTATCTTTATGGAATTCATAAAGGTTATCAATTTTTTGTTTTAAAAATGTTGGATCTTTTAAATCACAAATTCTTATTGCTCTTCTACCTACTTTATCCTCGTATGCTGGACCAATGCCTTTCTTAGTTGTTCCTAGTTCTTTTTTTCCTCTTGTGGTTTCATTAATTTCATCAAGGAGTTTATGAATAGGTAAGATCAAACAAATATTATCAGCAATATATAAATTGTCTTCGTTTACCTCTATTCCTTGTTCTTTAAGATTATTAATTTCATTAATTAGTGCCCACGGATCTAAAACAACGCCATTTCCAATAGCACATTTTTTATTATTAATTATTCCTGAAGGTAATAGATTAAGTTTATAGACATTATTATCTACTTTAATTGTATGACCTGCATTATTTCCACCTTGGTATCTGACTATTAAGTCTGCTTTAGAAGAAATCCAATCAACAATTTTACCTTTTCCTTCATCTCCCCACTGGGTTCCAACTATTGTATAAAACATTAGATCTGCTTAACTATCTTATTCATCAAATAATACTTGATTCCAAATTTTTTTGCCTCTTTTTTTATATCACTATTATCTTCAAAAGTTTTAAATAAACTATAACCTTTATTTATTAATTTTTGTTTAATTTTATCACTCGTATTGAAAGCAATTAAAATTCTTTTATTTTGATTAATCAACGATGAAGATCTTAAAATTGTATCCATGTAACACGTATATCCTATTGCAGTCTCAGAATTAGAGCCATATTTTAAGTTATATCTACCTCCTCCAGCTATTTCACCCCTTACATCTTTAGCAAAAAATGTGAATTTTATACCCTTGTAGTAATTTTTGTTTTTTTGTAAGTCAAAAAAATCTATATTTAAAGAATCATTCTTTGAAGTATTAATTAGATTAGATATTTTTATTAGTCTTTCTACTTCATTGTTAAAGCCTATTATTTTATTTAACTTTGAAATATATTTTTTTTTATTTTGAATTGCTCCAGAACATAAATGTAAAGTTTTAAATGAATAATATAATTCATTTTTTTTCAATAACTTTAAACAATTATTAATATCTTTTAATTTAATATATTTTTTTAGTTTATTTTTTAAATCTTTATTAGTTATTTTTTTAAGCAAACTATCGAGAAAAAATGGCGCTGTAATTTCGATAACAATATTTTTAACTCCAATTTTTTTTAAAGTTTCGTAAGCAAGATTAATAATTTCTACATCAGCCTTATAGCTTTCAGATCCAATAATCTCAGCACCAACTTGCTGAAATTGCCTTTCAGGTCTTAAAATAGTTCCGACTTTTCTAACAACTTCTCCATAGTAACATAATTTAAGAGGTCGTATTTTATTGGCTAGTCTAGATGAGGCAATTCTAATTATTTGTGGAGTTATATCGTTTCGAATACTTAATTGATCTTTTTTTTTGTTAGTTTTTAAACTTAAAGTATTGTTGTCTAAATTTTTGCTAAATTCAATTAGTGGAGTCTTAATTAAAGTAAAACCATTATCTCTAAAATAATTTATTATGCTATTTTTATATTTGTGCTCAATAGATGCATCGAAATTTAGACTATCTTTAAAACCTGCAGGTACTAAAAATTTATTAACCAAGATAAGGCCTTACTAATTTTTTTATTTCTAGAGATTTCTTTTTGACCTCAGTAACTTCTTCCCCTTCGACTAGTATTCTAACTAATGGTTCTGTTCCAGATAACCTTACAAGAGATCTGATTTTTTTATTATTATATAGTTTATCATTTTTTAACTTATCAAGAATTTTTAACAGTTTGGTATTCTTTATTTTATACCTTAAGTTAATTTTTTCTTGGGCAAAGTCATTGTACAAATCAAAAAGTTTGCTCGCCTTATTTTTATTTGATATCAAAATTTCAGTGATTTTTAGAGCTGCCAAAATTCCATCACCAGTATTAGAGTGTTCTGACAATATTATATGTCCTGATTGTTCCCCACCTATCATAGATTTAGATTTTTTCATTTGATTTATAACGTTTATATCTCCAACAGATGTTCGCTTAATCTTTAATTTTAATTTATTTGTGAGATAATTTTCTAATCCCATATTAGACATGACCGTTATAATAACATCATGTTGGTTGGATTTTTTCTGAGGTTTTATATAACTTTTACATAACAATCCTATAATTTTATCACCATCAACTTCTTTACCTTCTTCATCTACAACTATTAACCTATCTCCATCACCATCAAATGCAAATCCAATATCAGCCTTTTCTTTTATGACATTTTGTGAGAGTGATTTCACATCGACTGCACCACAATTTTTATTAATGTTTAAGCCATCTGGATTATTATTTATGGCAATTATATTATGACCTAGCTCCCAGAATAAATTTGGCGCTATATTGTATGTAGCTCCATTCGCACAATCTAAAACAATTTTTAATTTTTTCTTGGATGACGTTTTATTTAAAGTACTTTTTAAAAATTCTGAGTACCTGCCTGAAGCATCTTCTAGTCTTTTTGCATTTCCGGATACTAATGTGTTGTTTGTTACTTTAGAATATTTTTTATTATTTAAAACTATATATTCAACCTTTTGCTCTATTGATGAACTTAATTTTGTTCCAGTTCTGTCAAAAAATTTAAGTCCGTTATATTCATATGTATTATGAGAAGCTGTAATCATTACACCAATATCAGCTCTTAAAGTTTTAATCATCAATGGTACAGCAGGTGTTGGAAGTGGACCAACTAAAATTACATCCATGCCCATAGAAATAAATCCAGCTGTAACAAGAGGCTCGTATAAATAACCAGATAATCTTGTATCTTTACAGATGACAACCCTACTATTTTTAGAATCTTTCTTTTTGAGAAGATATGCTACTGTTTTTGAAATTTTTAAACAAGTTTCAGCAGAAAGAGGTTCCTCATTAACTAAGCACCGTATACCATCGGTACCAAATATTTTAGACATTTATGTCTTTTATTCAAAAATATAAATAAAGTGAAGTAATTAAATTAGTTAGCAGGAGCAGGAGCAGAACCACCTGTTTTTGGAACAGAAGGTGAAGTTTTTGGCGGTTTATTATTATCAATATCGTTGCCAAACTCATCTCTAGAAGGCTTTATACCATTTAGTAAATCATTAATTTCAGCACCTGTGAGTGTCTCATATTCAAGAAGACCTTTAGCTATTATGTGTAGTTGGTCAACATTATCTGTAATAATTTTTCGCGCCTTTGACTTGGCTTCTTCAACTAATCTCTTAACTTCTGCATCAATAATTTTTGCTGTATCGTCTGAGACATTTTTAGATTGTGCTACAGAGTGACCTAAGAAGACTTCCTCTTGATTATTTGAGTATCTAATGAAACCTAGTTTTTTACTAAAGCCAAATTCTGTTATCATTTTTCTTGCTAGATCTGTTGCCTGTTGGATGTCTCCAACAGCACCAGTAGCGACCTTATCTTCTCCAAAAATAATTTCCTCTGATATTCTAGCTGCAACGATAGTAACCAATCTAGCTTCTAACTCATCTTTTCTTTGATGAATTTTATCCTTTTCTGGAAGAGACATAACATATCCTAGAGCTCTTCCTGTGGGGATGATTGAGCTTTTGTAAATTGGTTCGGCTTCTTTAGAGTGAATATTAGCAAGTGCATGACCTGCTTCATGATATGCTGTAATCTCTTTATCTTGTTGTGTCATTACCATTGATCTTCTTTCAGCTCCTAGCATTACTTTATCTTTGGCGTACTCAAAATCCTCAAGAGTTACCATTCTTTTATTTTTTCTCGCAGCCATTAAAGCAGCCTCATTTACTAAGTTTGCTAAATCAGCGCCTGAAAAACCAGGGGTACCTCTAGCTATTATCCTTGAATCAAATTTAGGTGATACCTTTATCTTTTTTATATGAACTTTTAAAATTTTATCTCTGCCTAATATATCTGGATTTGAAACAGTTACCTGCCTGTCAAATCTACCTGGCCTTAGCAAAGCAGGATCTAAAACATCAGGTCTGTTAGTTGCAGCAACAATAATTACACCTGCATTAGCTTCAAAACCGTCCATTTCGACGAGAAGCTGGTTAAGTGTCTGTTCTCTTTCATCATTACCACCGCCAAGACCGGCACCTCTATGACGACCAACTGCATCAATCTCATCAATAAAAATTATACAAGGTGCATTTTTCTTACCTTGTTCAAACATATCCCTAACTCTACTTGCTCCTACACCAACAAACATTTCAACAAAATCAGAACCAGATATAGAAAAGAATGGAACATTTGCTTCACCGGCGATTGCTCTTGCAAGCAATGTTTTTCCTGTACCTGGAGGCCCTACTAGAAGCGCTCCTCTTGGTATCTTACCACCTAGTCTTGAAAACTTTGATGGATCTTTTAAAAATTCAACTACTTCTTCAAGCTCTTGTTTAGCTTCATCTATACCAGCTACATCATCAAATGTAACTTTACCAACAGCTTCATTTAATAATTTAGCTTTAGATTTACCAAAGCCCATGGCTTTTCCACCACCGCCTTGCATCTGGCGCATAAAGAAAATCCAAACTCCAATTAATAGAAGCATTGGAAACCAAGACAATAATACACTTAAAAGTGGATGCATTGATCTCTCAGAGGGCTCTGCAGTTATTTTAACTCCATTTTCATTAAGTTTGTCAACTAAGTTAGGATAGTTTGGTGCATACGTATTGAATGATCTTCCATCATCTAGAAATCCTGTAACCATATTACCACTTATGTTTACTTCAGAAACGTTACCATTTTCAGTGGCAGCTATGAAGTCAGAAAAGGAGATCTTTGATGTATTTCTATTATTTGAGCTTCCTTGAAATAGATTAAACAATACAATTAAAAGGAGTCCAATAATTATCCAAAGAACAACATTTTTACTTATGTTTTTCATTATTATATTACATAGGAATTTATTATAAAAACACAATAGTTTTGTAGAAAATTAAACAGATTTTCTTGAAAAGGTAAGAAAATCATCATTTTTTTTAACAATCATACCCTTAAGATTAAAATTATTAAAATTTAATTTCTTCATTTCAATTATTAAGATTCTTGTTTTTTTCGATCGGGGAGCGTTAGATTCATAAAATAAAAATTGATATATTCTTCGTATAATATTTTCAGAAATAATTTCATTTAAATTTTTTATATTATCAAGGCCGACAACAATTTTGTTACTGTCAACATGAATCATATTTTTAAGAAGTATCTCAAATATTATTTGAATGAAATATGGTGAATAAAAAAGTGTATTCTCAAAATCTTTATTTATTTCTTTAATTATTTTTTGGTCAGATTTTTTAAGAAAATTTCTTATTGAAGGACGAGTATAATCTAAATCAAAATTTGATGGATCATTAATATATTCTATTTTATTTTTCTTATTATATTCTAATAATTTATCTTTAGAAAAATTTAAAAGTGGTCTTATTATAAAAACTTTGTTGTAAAGTGACATTTCAGACATTGATTTTAGACCATAAAAGTCACTGCCAGCGATCTTTCTATTCAAAAAAGTTTCTAAATTATCGTCTTTGTGGTGAGCAACAAATAGATGCAAAATATTATTTTGAATACAAAATTTTGTAAGTAAATTATAACGGTTATTTCTAGCTTCATTCATATTTTTCTTAGTCACATTATCTTTATCTACAGTTAGGATTTGAGAGTTGATGTTGTTTTTATCCAAATAGGCAGAAATATATTTTGCTTCTTCT
Source organism: uncultured Alphaproteobacteria bacterium (assembly GCA_902515745.1). GTDB lineage: Bacteria > Pseudomonadota > Alphaproteobacteria > HIMB59 > CACPNW01. The sequence continues at coordinate 191,206 of CABXWB010000002.1, forward strand.
TTTGAATTTTTTCTAATACGATGATTTACAATTAAAGCAATCAGGTTCCCTTTTTTGTATTTTATAAAAGAATTAACAAGGAATAATAATGACATACTATCTGGACCACCAGAAACTGCTACAGCAACCAAAGGGTTTTTCTCAAAAGTGTATTTTTTTTCTATGATTTTAATGAATTCTTTATTTGTAAGCTTCATTCATTATTTTCTAAGCAATTATACTCTACAATTTGTTTTTTGGTTTGAGGAATTATTTTATTTTTAGGAAAATCTATAATTAGTTTTTCCATAGTTTTACAAGCTTCATTAGTTTTTTCAACTTGGTATAATGATTGAGAAAGTTTAAAGAGCATTTCTGCAGCTTTAATACTGTCTGGGAATTTTTGGAAGCCTTCTGCAAATATAAGTGCTGCCTCCCTATAATTTTTTTCTAGAATATATAATTCTCCAAGCCAATAATGTGCTGAACCCGATAATTGATTTTGAGGATTATCTAAAATAAACTGTTCAAATGAAGTTTTAGCATCCTGCCATTTTTTATCTCTTATATTATCAAACGCTACCTGGAATTGATCTTCAGGTGATAAAATCTCTTCTTTTTCATTAGAATTTACCTCCTGGTCTTCAGATATAACTTCTTCATTTGTATCATTTGTGTTTTTTGAAATATTTAATGTTCCAAGTGTATTTTCTGTTTCATTATCACTTAAAGTATTGCTTTTAACTTCAGAACTGTCTTGTAAAGCTTCATCAGTATTTACTTCAACATTATTTAAAGGAACTGATTGGAAATTATTAATAACTAATTCTAAATTTTCTAATTTATTAAAGATATCGTCTAATTGAAAATACAATTCTTCTAAATTAGAAGTTAAATTTTTTATATCATTTTCAATGTCATATATTCGCAAATCGATAGCGGAAAGATTTTTAACGAAATCATTATTTGTTCCATTTGATTGATTCAGTGAATTTGAAAATACTTCTTTGGAAAGATCTGAGACTTCTCTTTGTAATCTTTCTAATTGTTGGGAGATAGTTAGATCACTTTCATTAGAAAGAGAATTGCTTGAAAAAAATAGAATTAAAACTGTGAGTATGTATTTAACCATTAACTGATTTTAATTTCTAATTGAGATAAAAATGTGGCGCTATATTTCTATAGCGCCAAAGTATTAAGGAATAATAACTAATTAACTAAAGTTACTGATCTTCTGTTTTGAGCCCATGCTCCATCGTTTGATCCGACAACAGCAGGTCTTTCTTTACCATAACTAATAGTTGAAACTCTATCAGGATTTATTCCTAATCCTATAAGATAATTTTTAACAGCCTGAGCTCTTTTTTCACCAAGAGCTAAATTGTACTCCCTAGTTCCTCTTTCATCGCAGTGTCCTTCAATTGTGACAGAAACATCGCTATTCTGCTTAAGCCATGCAACTTGATCTTGAAGTAACTCAAGAGCGTCAGAGTCTAAATCTGAACTATCATATCCAAAAAATACTCTGTCACCAACATTAACAATTAAGTCTTCCTGTGAACCAGAAACTATTCCACTTCCTGCAGTTTCAGTAATTGTTCCTTCAGAAGAAACATCACTTCCAGAACTACTTGATCCTGAACCAGAAGAGTCAGCTGAGTCTTTTGGTGTCGTTGCACAAGCTGCAACAAACAAAACCATAAATATAGAGATAAAAAACTTGTAAAACATAAAAAATTGCTCCCTTAATACTTTAAGTAGATATACTAAATTACAACCAGTTCCTTAACATTTTTTTTAAAATTTCGTATATTTTTTTGTATTATATTGAATTAATGCATCAAAGGAGACCAAGCTGGGTCAGACCCTCCTAAGGGAGTTATTATTTTTCTTTCATTAAAACCAGTCAAATCAATAGAATATAGACTGGATTCACCACCTGATCCATCCTCAGCAGTTCTCTCTTCTTTAAAATACATCAAAAATCTACCATTAGGTGCCCATGTTGGTCCCTCAACATGGAATGATTTTGCAATCATTCTTTCATTTGAACCGTTAACTTCCATAACACCTATATAAAATTGCCCTCCCTCTTGTTTAGTGAATGCTATCATATCACCTCTCGGTGACCAGACAGGTGTGTAGTAACTTCCGGCTTCCCTGCTAATTCTTTTTATATTTTTTCCATTATTATCACTGACATATAAATGTCTTCTTCCACTTCTATCTGAATTAAAAACTATTTTTTTTCCATCTGGTGAAAAACTAGCAGAAACATCTATTGAAGAATTATTAGTAACTCTTTTTGAAATTCTTGTTTTAAGATCAAGAATATAAATTTCAGAGTTACCAATTTCTGGATCAGTATAAGACATGACAATTTGATTACCATCAGGTGAAAAACGAGGGGCAAATGTCATTCCAGGAAATTCACCTACTATTTCTTGTTTACCAGTTTCGATATCGAAAATGTAAACACGTGGATTATTTCTATTTATATACGACATGTAAGTAATTTTTTGTGAATTAGGAGAGAACCTTGGAGTTAAAACTAGATATGATCCGTCTGTTAAAAAACGATGGTTTGATTGATCTTGATCCATGATTGCTAATCTTTTTTGTTTATTTTCTTTTGGTCCTGTCTCAGCAACATAAACTATTCTTGTATCAAAGTAACCACCTTCACCTGTTATATTTTTAAAAATAGAATCTGAGATAATATGAGCGACTCTTCGCCAATTTTTTTCATTAGTCTGATATTTTTTTCCCACAATTTGTTTTTGTTGAAACACATCATACAATCTAAATTCGACAGATATTTTTCCATTATTAGATGAAATTTTTCCAGAAACTAAATGTTGAGCTTTTATTAATTTCCAATCTTCAAATCTTGGCTTGTTTGCCAATGACTCATTATCTTGGATAAATGACCTTTTATCAATAGGTAAAAAAAGCCCAGATCTTTCTAAGTTATCAGAAATTACAGTTGAAATATTTTTACCTACTTTTGTTAATTGTGTATTTTTTGAATATAACTCTGTAACAGCAATTGGAGTTGGTTTCACACTACCTTGTGTTAGAGTCACTTCTAATGAATAGACTTTAAAACTAGAAAATAAAAAAAAGGTTATTAAGAAAACTTTTTTCATCAATACCCCTTCATAATACTATAATCAAAAGTAATTGTAAGATTTTTCCATAGATTATATTTATCTTTTGGAAGTTTTAACGGAGTACATTCTGGGTTTAAGAGAGTTCTCATTGCGCTATCAGTAATTGGTCCATAAAAGGGATTAGTTTTAGATATATTTGTGTCAACAATGCGGATACTATTTGGTGAAACCTTCATATTTTGCAATACTTTTGCTGAAATTGTTACTTTATCTCCTCTTTGTATAACTGCACCAGCTGGAGCATTCCAACAAGAAGATAATTGCTGCCTCAACATGTCTATTTCAGATATTGATAGCATTACATTGTCATCAGTATCATCTGTACTTTTATTATCAACTTCTTCAACCTCTTCCTTAACCTCATTTTGAACCATATTTGTTTTTTCATTTCTTAAATCTTTAAGCATTGATGCTATGCTAAAATCTTTTTTAGGTTTCGGCTTTGGTTTAGATACGGCTTTATCACTTTCCAACTTTGGTTTATCCTTTATGTTTGTTTCAACATCTAAATCTGATTTAACATTTTGATTATTTATATTTTTTGGCTTTGGTTTGAGTTTTGGTTTAATTATATCAGTTTTAATTGTTTCTATTTTTTTCTTAACCTCCAAAATTTCCTTTTCTTTGATAACTACTTTTTTTGTTTCCTTAACTTCTAAATTTGGAGTTTGTTTCATTTCCAAAACTGGTTGATTTGGATTAGTTTTTTCTTCAATTTCATTTTTATTTATTTCAACATTTTTTTTTACTTCTAATTGATCTGATGAATTAAATTTTTTTTGCTTAGTAATTGTTTCACTATTTTTATTTTCTGGTTTTTCAGTATCAGATTTTTTCAAATTTGTATTTTCATCAACATTAAGTATTTCAATAGGTATGACGGTTGGAACATAAATTTCTTTTTGAGAAAAAAAATTTGGCAAACCAACCATAAATAAGAGGATAATTAAATGTATTAGTGTTGAAAAAATAACTCCAGATATTTTAGGGTTTAAGTTTTCAAAAAAATTTATTATTTTTAAACTATTATAGCCTATGCGATCCATTTATTGCTCAAGATTTTGAGTAATTAATGCAACTTTAATATATCCTGCTGAATTTATTATGGACATAATTTCCATAATCCTTCCATAAGCAACTACTCTATCACCTCTGATATAGATCCTTGCTTCAGTATTTTGTTCAGTAATAGCGTTTAGTCGAGGTATCAAATTTTCTACTTCAACATTTGATTCTCCAATGTAGACTTCTCCGTCTAACTTAACGGTTATCTCAATTGGATCTTTTATATCAGTTAATGCAGTAGCTTTAACCTTTGGTAAATCAACTTTAATTCCAACAGTTAGAAGAGGTGCGGTGACCATAAAAACAATTAGTAAAACAAGCATAACATCCACAAAAGGTGTAACGTTAATTTCACTCATTTGAGTGTACCTTTGCTTTTTTCGTTTGTTTAAATTATTTGAGGTAATCAATTTATTTTTTCTCTAATTGTCTAAAAAAAATTGTTGAGAATTCATCCATAAATGTTTCCAGAGATATAAAATATTTAGATAAGTCGTTTGAAATTTTATTGTAGGCAACTACAGCAGGTATAGCCACAAAAAGACCTAATGCAGTTGCAAAAAGGGCCTCAGCAATTCCTGGTGCAACTACTGCTAAATTTGTATTTTGAGCTATTGCAATAGATTTAAAACTATTCATTATACCCCAGACTGTTCCAAATAACCCAATAAAAGGTGCAGTTGATCCAGCGGTTGCGAGGAATGTTAAATTTCTTTCAACATTTTCACTTTCTTTATTAAAAACAACTGTCATTGATCTCATCATTCTATCTTTTAAAGAATTAATATCAGATGTATCATTTTCAAACTGAGTTTTACTTTTTTTCCACTCTAAAATTGCAGCACAAAATAATTTTGATTTTGGATCTGTCTGATTAAAGTTTAAAGTTTCATATAAATCTTCAAATGAATTTCCAGACCAAAAAATATCTTCAAATTCTTTTTCAAGTTTTTTTAATTGTCTAATTCTTAAAATTTTTGAAATTATTACATTCCAAGAATAAAGAGAGGCTAGGATTAAAATTATAATTACAGATTTAACAACAAGGTCAGCTTGCATAAATAACGCAAGCATTGAAAAATCTGGAGCTTCTGTCGATAAATTGGTACTATTTATATCTGCCATAACAATTATTTTTTAATTTTTTCAAGATCACTACTATGAACCATAACCCAAAAACCTGGTCTATTTTTTTCACATAATGCTATTACTGGTGTCTTGCCCTCTTCTTTGGCAAGCTTTGCAGTATCATCCCATAAACTAATTGCTGTATGCTTTGCTCTTAATTTACATTCTATAAATAAATCTTCATGAATAACATCAGCTCTTGTTACTTTACCATTACCTCCACTCAAAGGTGTCCTTTTCCCATTGAAATAATTTGCAACATCTCTTTCTCTTTTTTTCCAGGCTTTATCAGGCATCTATATTCCTTTCATTAGGCTGTGAGTGAAGACAATACATTGTCATCAACTTCAAAATTTGATGATACAACTTGAACGTCGTCATTGTCTTCTAAAACTTCAAGTAATTTAAATAATTTGTCTGCTGTATCTTTTCCAATATTTATATTATTTTTACTTTTCCAGATTAAATTTGCAGAGTTAGTCTGACCATACTGTTTAATTAATTTATCATTAAGTTCATGCAAATTATTTTGATCACAGTATATTGAATATTCAGTATCATTAATTTCATAATCTTCACTATTATTTTCAATAAGAAATTCTAGAAGCTGATCTTCTTTTACTAAGTTTTTATCAAGAGTGATATTTCCAAATCTATCAAAACCAAAACTAACACTACCTGTTTCACCCAAATTACCCCCATGTTTGCTAAAAGATGATCTAATCTCTGCAGCTGTTCTATTTTTATTATTTGTAAGAGCCTCAACTATTATTGCAACACCTTCAGGTCCATACCCCTCATATCTTACTTCTTCATAATTACTATCAGGGTCATTCCCTTGACCTTTTTTAATTGCTCTCTCAATATTATCTTTTGGCATATTTAAAGACTTGGCTGAAGCAATTGCAGATCTTAATCTAATATTACTTTCAATATCTTCACCACCGACTTTAACTGCAACAGATATTTCTCTTCCAAGTCTTGAAAATACCTTTGCTCTTTTTTTATCTTGAGCACCTTTTCGATGCATAATATTCTTAAACTTGGAGTGTCCTGCCATTTCGAGTAGATTTATAAATATTTTATCCGATGTTAGTAAAGATATAAAATATTAGATAAATGTGTCTAATATATGTAAATTATGTCTCTTGAATTGGGGTGATAGTTTTGGCCAACCCATTATTAATATCAATTTCTATTAAGGCTCCACATATAGTTATTTTTTCAGTAGCAGGTGTAAATCTGCCTTCAGCCCTATATCCCTTAACAAATCCATGTATTGGATTATTTATATCGAAACCAATTATTGAATTGTAATCACCTGACATTCCAACATCTGTTTGATAAGCTGTACCTTTGGGTAAAATAACACTGTCTGCTGTTGGCACATGAGTATGTGTACCTAAAACTGCCGTAACTTGTCCATCAACATAATATCCAAATGCCTTTTTTTCAGAAGTTGCTTCACCATGCATATCAATAATAATCGCATCACATGTACTACCCAATTTCTCTTTTTGAAGAAATTCAATTATACTTTTAAATGGATCATCTAATGATAAATTCATAAATAATCTTAGCATTACTTGTACTACGATAATTTTTTTTCCATTTAAAAGTTCAAACTTATAATATCCCTTTCCAGGAACGCCGCCAGGGTAATTCAAAGCTCTAATTATCTTTGGATTTTCTTCAATATAAGAAAGCATATCTCTTTGATCCCATGCATGATTCCCAAGTGTGAGTAGATCTAGTCCGCTGGAAAATAATTCTTCTGCATCCTTTTTTGAAAGTCCATAACCAGAAGTAGCATTTTCACCATTAGCAATGATCATGTCTGTTTTGTATTTAGATTTGAGTATTGGTATAATTTCTTTAATTTTTTTTCGTGACGCCTTACCGACAATATCACCTATAAAAAGAATTTTCATTGAAAATTATATAAATTTTTTTCAGTAATAACATAATCCACTTTAAAATCAAATTTGTCTATGGGTATGTAATCTAACTTTTGTTCTTCATATGCATAGGCTACAGAGATAAATCTATGATTAATTTTATTTAAATAAGCAAAAGTCCTGTCATAATAACCTCCCCCATAACCTAATCTATTTCCCTTATTATCAAAAGCTAAACAAGGTACAAAAATTAATTCAGGATTTAAAATTTTATTATTATTTTGAGGCTCTGATATATTCATATGTCCTTTTACAAAATTCTCTTCACTCTTAAATTGCTTAAAGATTAAATGACTATTTTTTTTCTCAATTACAGGAAGACATAAAATTTTATTTTTAATAAAGATAAGATTGTTAAGCTCTCTTGTATTTATCTCAGAATTTATAGAAATAAAACTAGATACTATATTGATTTCTTGAAAGTTAATTTTTTCAAATAATTCATTAAACAAAGATAAAGCAAAATGAGATGGCTTGTTATTAAAAATCTTATCTCTTATAATTTTTTGTTTTTTTCTGATAATTGATTTTTCATCTTTAATATTATTCATAATAAGAATTCTTAATTATATCAATTAAACCCTGAACTTTTTTATTTATTTCATCAAATTCTTGATCTAATTTCAATTTTTCATCTTCTAAAATTTTTTTTTCATTTTCTAGTTTTAGTATTTTGTCTTTAAGTTCTAAATTGTTCTTTAGATATTCTTCATTCTTGGCATCATTTACTTCTGAACTTCTTTCTATGTTTAATTTTTCTGAAAGCTCTGCTTGAAGCTCAATAGTGAGAAGTGATAACAATATAGTATCACTTATTTTTCCATTAGAATATTTTGGATTTTGTAATTTATCATCAATTTTTTCATTAATTAAATTTATTGAATCTATTATTTTTTTTTCATCTTTTATTTCATATTCTAATGATATTTCTCTGTTTAAAATTTTTGTCTTATAAAAAGGCATAGTTATTTCTTAATTAGAAGTTCCAATTCATCAATATACTCGGACATTTGTTTTCGTAAATTTTTAATTTCATTTTCAAGATTTTTAATTTTTTCTTTTTTGGAAATATGATGATCCCTAAAATCTTCTAAAGCTAATCTTAGATTATTTAAGTTTTCGCTTAGAACTGTAATTTTTTTTTGTATTTCCATTATAATTTTATAGTTTGTAATTTTATAATTGTCACTGTAATGAACCCATATTAAATAATTTTATATCAACCATAAAGGTAAGTATTTGAATAATTTAAATAATATCAACAATCTAAGACAATTATCAAATTGTATTAGATTTTTATCAATGGATGCAGTGGAAAAAGCAAAATCTGGTCATCCAGGTATGCCTATGGGTATGGCGGACATAGCAACAGTTCTTTACAAAAATCATTTAAAGTTTGATCCAAATGATCCAGGTTGGATTGATAGAGATAGATTAATTATTTCAAATGGACATGGATCAATGCTTTTATACTCTTGTTTGTATCTTACAGGATATAAAGACATTGACATAAATCAAATTAAAAATTTTAGACAATTGCACAATAAAACTGCAGGTCACCCAGAATACGGAAGTGCAGAAGGGATAGAAACAACTACTGGACCTTTGTCTCAAGGTTTAGCAAACGCAGTTGGAATGGCACTAGCGGAAAAAAAATTATCAAATAATTATGGAAAAGAATTATTCGATCATTACACTTATGTTTTTGCTGGAGATGGATGCTTAATGGAAGGTTTAAGTCATGAAGCGTGTAGTCTCGCAGGACATTTAAAATTAAATAAGCTTATTATGTTTTTTGATAATAATTCTATTTCCATAGATGGATCAACAGATCTTTCAGTTTCAGACAATGTAAAAAAAAGATTTGAAGCTTATAATTGGAATATAATTGAAATAGATGGTCATAAATATGAGGAAATTGATCAAGCTATAATTCAAGCAAAAAAAAATGATGCTCCAACAATTATATCTTGTAAAACTAAAATTGGTTTTGGCTCTCCAAACAAAGAGGGTTCAGCCTCATCACATGGTTCACCGCTTGGTGAAGATGAAATTGGTTTAACAAGAAAAAAATTAGAATGGAATTATTCGCCGTTTGAAATTCCAGATGATTTGTTACGAGAGTGGAGACGTTTCTATAAAAGAAATGAAGAATCAAGAAATTCATGGATATCAAAAAACAAAGAATTAATTGAAAGTAAAAATTTTAAAGATAGTTTTTATCAAAAAATTGATCATCAAATTGAAGAGAAACTTAGTGAATTAAAATCTGGGCATTTTAATGATAAAACAAATTGTGCTTCAAGAAAATCGAGTGAGCTAACGCTAAATGTAATTACAAAGTATCAAAAAAATCTTATTGGTGGATCTGCTGATCTTACTGGATCAAATAATACTAAGACAAAAGATATGAATGTAATTACATCTAATAATTTTAATGGAAATTATATTCATTATGGCATCAGAGAACATGGAATGGCTGGAGTTATGAATGGCATTGCTTTGCATAAAGGTTTAATTCCATATGGAGGAACGTTTTTGGTATTTACTGATTATTGCAGACCTTCAATTAGGTTATCAGCTATTATGAATATACCAGTTATTTATGTAATGACGCATGACTCAATAGGATTAGGAGAAGATGGACCAACCCATCAACCTGTTGAACATCTTGCATCTCTAAGATCTTTACCAAATTTAACAGTCATTAGGCCTTGTGATATTATTGAAACTATAGAAGCATGGGAATGTGCAATCAACAATACTGGACCAACAATCTTAGTTTTAACAAGGCAAAATCTACCGATGTTACAAAAAGATAATCGTAAAGAAAATCTTGTAAATAAAGGTGCTTATAAAATAAGAGATTTTAAAGAATATGATGCAACAATTTTATCTTCTGGTTCTGAAGTTGAGATTGCTTGCTCTGCATCAAATAAACTTTTTGAAAACAATAATTTAAAGATAAGAGTTGTAAGTATGTCTTCATTTGAATTGTTTGAGAAAAATGATGATGGTTATAAAAATGAAATTTTAGGAAATAAACCTATTTTTGCTATTGAGGCTGGAGTAATAAATGGTTGGGAAAAATATATTAAAAATGAAAATTTTGTTGGTATGTCAACTTTCGGTGAAAGTGGTCCATACAAAGATTTATATAAGCACTTTAAGATAACAGATGATTACTTAATTGAAAAAATAATTAAAACTTTATAAAAAGGAGAAATATGAAAGTTGCAATAAATGGATTTGGAAGAATTGGAAAACTTGTTCTTAGAGCTTTATTAGAAAAAAATCCTAAAGATATTAATATTGTAGCTATTAATGAACTAGGAAGTGTTGAGAGCAGTGCTCACTTACTTAAATATGACAGTGTTCACGGTATTCTTAAAGATGAGATTAGTTCAATCAAAAATGGACTAAAAATTGGTAAACATAAAATTAATTTTTATTCCGAAAGAGATCCAAATAACCTTCCTTGGAAATCACTCAAGGTAGATGTTGTTCTTGAATGTAGTGGTGTTTTTACTTCAAAAGAAAAAGCGATTTTTCATTTAAATGCAGGAGCAAAAAAAGTTATTATTTCAGCACCAGCTTCAAATGTAGATGCCACAATTGTTCAAGGTGTAAATAACAATACCATTGAAAAAAATCATAACGTAATTTCAAACGGATCTTGTACTACTAACTGTCTTGCTCCTTTAGCTATGGTTCTTGATGAAAAATTAGGAATTGAAAGTGGCTTCATGACAACAATTCATAGTTACACTGGTGATCAAAGAACTGTTGATCAAACTCATTCTGACTTTAGAAGAGCAAGAGCTGCAGCTGAGTCAATGATTCCGACTTCTACAGGAGCGGCAAAGGCTTTGAGTCTAGTCTTACCAAAATTAAAAGGTAAACTAGATGGAACAGCTATTCGAGTACCTACTCCTAATGTCTCACTTATAGATCTTACATTTGTAAGTAAGAAAAAAACTAACCCAGAAAAAATTAATTCTATAGTTCTTCAAGCTTCAAAAACTAAAAAATTAAATGGAATTCTAACAACAAACTCATTACCTCTAGTTTCAATTGATTTTAATCATAATTCAAGCAGTTCTGTATTTGATATGAGTCAAACACAAGTTGTCAAAGATAAATTCTGTAGAGTTTTATCTTGGTATGATAATGAATGGGGATTCTCAAATAGAATGGTAGACACTATGGTTGATCTTAAAAAATTTATTTAGTGCCTAAAAAAATTTGTTTTGCAGTATCGACACTAACACAAATTGAAAATTTAATAAAATTTAGAAAATCAAAGTTCAAAACTTCGATCATATTTATAAAATATTTTTTAATTAAAGGTTTTGGGATAGAGTGGCTTAGAACGTTAATAAACCATATTAAAAATAAATATAAGACACACAATATTAAGTTTTTTATCGACTCAGGCTATGATCAAGGTCTTAGTATATTATTAATTCACGAAAATATTGATTATTTAAAATTAAAAAATAATAAAATCACCTTAAATAAAATTAATCAGATTGCTAAAAAAAATAAGGTTTTATTAAATCCAACTTTTGATGTAGTAGATCTTACAAAAATTAAAAATATACAAAAAAAACTTAAGATAAAACTATGAAAATAGATGGTAATGAAATTAAAGTTGGAAATATTTTAGAGATTAATAACAAACTTTGGAAAGTTTTGAAAACTCAGCATACTCAACCAGGAAAGGGTGGTGCCTTCTTACAGGCTGAACTTAAAGCAATAAGAGAAGGTACTAAAATGAATAGTAGGTTTAGATCATCAGAAACAGTAGAAAGAGCTATTCTTGATGAAAAAGAATTTCAATATCTTTATGATGATAATAATAATTTTATATTCATGGATAAACAAACTTATGAACAAATAGAACTTGGTTCAGACATATTAACTGAGGATCAATCAAAATTTTTAGTTGAGAATAGTAATGTTATTATTAATTTTTATAATGAAAAACCGGTCGGAATTGACTTGCCTGATACTGTAGAATTAACTGTTTTAGAAACTGAAGGTGTTGTAAAAGGTCAGACAGCTGCTTCATCATATAAACCAGCTACTTTAGAAAAGAATATTAAAACATCTGTACCTCAATTTATTGCAGTTAATGATAAAATAGTAATAAGTACAATTGACGCTAGTTATATAGAAAAATCAAAAAATTAATGCAGCCTGCTGTAATTAATATCTTTGAAAAGTCAGTAAAAAAAGCTGGTAAAATATTATTAAGAGATTTTGGAGAATTAGAAAATTTACAGATACAATCTAAATCAGTTGGAGATTTTGTAACAAATGCAGATATTAAAGTAGAAAAAACACTTTTAGAAACTCTAAAATATTATTATCCAGATTATACTTACATTACTGAAGAAACTGGTGAAATAAAAGGTGATGAAAACACAATAATTATTGACCCAATTGATGGAACCTCAAATTTTATACATGGAATACCTCATGTGGGAATAATCGTTTCTAAAATGACAAATGGTGAAATCACAGACGGTGTGATTTATAATCCAATTTTAAACGAATTTTTTTGGAGTTCTAAGGGTAAAGGTTCATGGTGTAATAATAGTAGACTTAGAGTGTCAAACAGGCAAATTTTTTCAGATTGCTTGATAGGCACTGGTCTTCCGTTTGGAGAAAGAATTTATAAAAACTATTTAAGTGAGATTGATGAAATCCTAAAATCATCTGCAGGAATAAGAAGACTGGGTTCTGCAGGCCTTGATCTTGCTTATGTTGCCTCTGGTAAATTAGATGGTTTTTGGGAAAAAGATCTAAATTTATGGGATGTTTCAACGGGCATTCTTTTAGTTAAAGAAGCTGGAGGAAAAATTTCTAAAATAGATGGAAATGAGTGGGAGATAAATTCTCGTGATTTAGTTGCTTCAAATAATAAAATTCATAATGAATTAGTTAAAAAACTTACTTTACTTTGAAATCTATATAAATATAAGACAGTCATGAAAAAAGATATACATCCTAAATATCATGAAATAAATGTTGTTATGACTGATGGATCTACTTTTAAAACTAGATCTACTTGGGGTAAAGAAGGTGAAACTCTTAAATTAGAAATTGATTCTAAATCTCACCCTGCATGGACCGGTGGTAAAGCTGGTCTTAATGAATCTGAAGGACAGGTAGCTAGATTCCAAAAAAGATTTAAAGGTCTTAAAATTAATAAATAATTATTTAAAAAACTTTTCAGCATTAAGTTTTAAATTTTCCTTCTTTTTTATCTCATCTTGAACTCTTAGTAATTCAGTTTGAAGTTCAGAAATATAATTTTGTAAATCCTCAACACTGAAATCATCCAAATTTAATATTTTAACCGTCTTTTGTTTTTCATCAACTTCAAAAAAATCTGTCATAGTCATATTTTGTTATATATTATTTTTTGATTATATTATATGAGCCAATTATGAAATATCCTTTAATGCCTAAAGCAACAGCAATATGGTTAGTAGAAAATACAGCTCTATCGTTTGATCAAATAGCTGAATTCTGTGGATTACATGAATTAGAGGTTCAAGGAATAGCTGATGGAGAAGTTGCTGTCGGTATGAGAGGTTATGATCCAATTGATAATAATCAATTAACAAAAGAAGAAATAGAAAGATGTGAAAAAGATAATGCAGCTCGTTTGAGTCTTATTAAGTCTGATGTAATTGAAGATTTACCCCCAAGAAAAAAAGATTCTAAATATACACCTCTATCTTTAAGACAAGAAAAACCATATGCTATTTTATGGCTTATAAAAAGATATCCGACTGAATTAAGTAGTTCTCAAATTGCTAAACTTACCGGCTCAACAAAAAATACAGTAGAGGCTATAAGAAATGGTACATACAGAGAAGCAGTTCTTGAGGCAAAGAGTCCAATGGATGTTGGTTTATGTACTTATAAGGATCTCGAAAGAACTTTAAATAGAACTAGAACAAAAAAAGTAGATCAAGAAAATTAATCATTTTTCATAACGAAATTTAGATAATAAAACATCAAGATCATCCAAAATAATACCATTAAAATAATAAAAATCTGAAGGTTATATATTTTTATAATTCCGATAGGTTGACCAAGATAATAGGTTAAAGGTCCTAAAACTCCACTTAAAATAATTCCTAAAATTTTATAACTTTTAAAAAAAGTAAGAATTTCATCAAAAAGTGTACTAAAACTAAACCATAAAACAATCATCCATAATGGCAGAGTGCCAAGTTTAGCAATAGTTTCAAAATCGTAAATTTGGAAATAAACTAATAAAGTATCAAAAAAATATCCTGGAACTGAAATCAAAAGTGAAATCTTAATAAATTTTTGTTTATTATGATTAAAATAAAAATAAGTTAGTAAGAAAATAATTCCAACCCAGATGCCCAACATAGGATTAGAAAATTTTGTTTCACCAAATACACAGGCTAACCAAGTTAGTTGATAGCCAGTTAAGACTAAAAATACTTTTAGTTTTTGCATTTCTATTTTTGAATTAAAAAATGAGAAACATCAGTAGAGTTATTTGAAAAACCTGTTTCACAATACGAAAAATAAAATTCCCACATTCTTTTAAATTTAATATCGAAGCCGAACCTTGATAAATCAGTCCAAGATTTTTGAAATTGTTTGTTCCACATTTTTAGTGTTTTTGCATAAGAACCGCCAAAACTTAATTTTTCAATACATTTTAAACCAACGTGTTTTGCTGAATATTCAAATTGTTTTTTGGTTGGAAGCATGCCCCCAGGAAAAATATATTGTTGAATAAAATCTGGTCTTTTTTGATAATCTTTAGCCTTTTGTTCATCAATTGTTATGACTTGTAGTGCAGCCATACCGCCATCGTTGAGAGAATTACGAATTGTATCAAAGTAATTATGCCAGTATTTCTTCCCAACTGCTTCAAACATTTCAATTGAAACAATATTTGAATATTTTTTTTTGATATCCCTATAATCTCTGAATATAACTGATACTTTTTCAGACAAACCTTCATTTTGAATTTTTTCAGAAGCATAGTCATATTGTTCCTTAGAAATAGTTATAGCATCAACTGAACAATTGTAATTTTTGGCTACAAATGATGAAAACCCGCCCCATCCACATCCAATTTCTAAAGTTTTAGAATTTGAGTCTAATGATAAAGTTTCAGCAATCTTTCTATATTTGTTAAATTGTGCATCCGATAAATTGGTATTCTTATTATCAAAAAGAGCAGAAGAATAGGTCATGGTTTTATCTAACCACTTTTCGTAAAAATTATTTCCTAAATCATAATGATATTTAATGTTTTTTTTACTCTGTGATTTTGAATTGTTATTTAAAAAATGTTTTAATTTGGCAAAAGTTGCAAATAAAAGATTAGTATTTATACTTTGTAAAAAATAACTCTCATTTTTGTGAGAAAGTAGTAATAAATTAGTTAAATCGGTGCTTGAAAAGTAACCATTCATATAGGCTTCTGCAAAACCTACAGAACCTTTTTTAAAAATTAAATTTAAAAAATTATAATTATGAATTTTTATACTTGCAGATATATCCTCTTCTTTTCCGACAAAAACTCTCTCCTCGCCAGTAGGAAATTGAACTATTAATTTTCCATATCGAATTTTAGATAAAAAATTTAGTAATAATTTTTCGACAGTTTTATCAAAATTTGTTTTAAAAAAATTCATTTAAAAATTACCTTCAAAACTCACTGTATCATTTGGCTTCTTTTTTCGTGCATAATATTTACCACCTTTGTAAATTATTTTTAGAGCCTCATAAAGAATTCCAGCCATTACTTTAAAACCAAAAAGTGGATTATAATATAAAAATTTAAACATATTTTTTGAGTTAAAATCTATAAATTTGCCATACTGAGTAGCTGTTAGTACTTTTTTATTATTTTTATCATAAAGATCAATATTAATATTTATTTTATCTTTTTGCATTCGATTAAAAAATTTATAATTTGCTTCCATTTCTATGAATGGAGATACATAAAACTGCTTTGCACATTCATGAGATAATTTAAAATCTTCAAAATTTACATTTCCTTTAAAAATATAGGTATGTTGTTCATTAGTCGTATTTTTGACTTCATAGAAAATAGATATTAATTTTTTATCATCATAACAATATATAATTGATAAGGGATCAAATACATATCCCAAAATTCTTGGAAAACATAATATCATTATATTAAGATGTTTATATTTAATATTAAATTTAGAGAGAGAATCTATAACGAATGACTTTATTGATCTTTTGTCTCTATATCCATGATCATTTTCGTAAATAGAAAAAAGATTAAAAGAGTTTAATGAAAAAAGTTTATAGTTTTTACTTAATTGATCAAGATTATCCAAATTAATAAAAAGACTTGGTACCTCATATTTCAATGTGTGTTTAAATGGAATAAATCTTTTATGTATAACGCTAGACAATAGTATTTGAGAAATCATTTAAAATTAATTTGCAATCTATTATAAAAATTTTTCTCTCTCTTCCAAGGTAAATCACAATTTAATAATTTACAAATATAAGAAGATGATTGAATGCCGTCTTCATGAAAACCATATCCGAGGTAAGCTCCACAGAAATAAGTATTATTCTTTCCTTGAATTTCCATAACATTTTTTTGAGCTAAAATAGTATCAGTTGTATATATTGGATGATTAAATGTTGTTTCGTTAATTATATTTTTAGGTTTTTTATATGGATTAACAGTTACAAAGTAATTTTGATTAGTTGGTAATTTTTGCAAGAAATTCATCCAATAAGTTAAAGTAAATTTAGAAGATGATGACTTGTTTAAAAAATTCCAACTTGACCAAGCAATTTTTGATTTAGGCATTAAAGAGTGATCGGAGTGAAGTATTGCTGAGTTAGTTGAATATTTAAATTGTGAAAATATTTTTACTTCTTCTTCTGTTGGTGTTTCCAAAATATCCAATACTTGATTTGCATGGGTTGCGAATATTACTTTATGAAATTCTAATATATTATTTTTCTCATCTTCTATTTTAATTCTATTATTTTCTCTAATAATTTTTTTAATTTTGAAATTTGTTTCATACTCAAAAATATTTTTATTAATAATTTTTTTTATATATTCGTTACTTCCACCTTCTATATATTTCCATTGTGGTCTTTTTTTTAAATTAAATAAAGCATGATTTTTAAAAAAATTAATGAATGTTATCAGAGGAAAATTTTTTACATCACTTATATTGCTTGACCATATAGATGATATCATAGGTAAAATATGATAATTTATTAGATATGTTGAAAAATTATTAGTTTTTAAAAAATCATTTAATGTTTTAGTTTGCTCTAAATCACTAATATTCAAGCTATTACATAATAAATAAAGTTTTCTTATTTCAAATAGCATTTTAAAAAAATTAAAAGAAAACACATTTCTAAAATTAGCAAAAAGAGAAAAGATATTTTTGCCACTATATTCAATTTGAGGATCTTGATTGGAGACGGCAAAAGACATATCTGAATTTTTGCATTTTACATCAAGTAATTTAAAAAAATTTGTTAAATCTGGATAATTATTTTCATTGAAAACAATAAACCCTGTATCTACTGGGATTGTCTTTGTTAATTCTTCAACATAAATAGTTCTTGTATGTCCCCCCAATCTATTATTTTTTTCAAATAAATAAACATCATATTTAGAGGACAAAAGGTAAGCTGCACTTATTCCTGAAATACCAGAACCAATAATTGCTATTTTTTCTCTCACATCAACTAATAGTTTTAAATGCTGATAGTGCTCTATTTCTTGTTTCTTTTAAATCTATAATTGGTAATGGATATGAAGTACCAATCTCAAAATTATATTTCTTTTGATCCTCCATAGACATCTCCCAAGGATTATGAATATATTTTTTTGGAATATTATTCAACTCAGGAACAAATTCTTTTACATAATCACCATCTGGATCAAATTTTTGACCCTGCAATATTGGATTAAAAATTCTAAAATATGGACTTGCATCAGCACCACAACCAGAAATCCATTGCCAACCTGCAGAATTAGACCCAACGTCAGCATCAACTAAAGTATCAAAAAACCACTCTTCTCCATTTTTCCAGTGTAACAATAAATTTTTTGTTAAAAACGAGCCTACAATCATTCTTACTCTATTATGCATCCAGCCTGTTTTATATAGTTGTCTCATTCCAGCATCCACAATTGGAATACCAGTTTTACCATTATGCCATAATGATAAATTTTTAGCATTTTTTATCCATGGAAATTTATTAAATTTACTTTGTATAGGTTTATGAGTCATATCTGGATAATGAAATAAAAGATTATAAGAAAAATCTCTCCAGCCAAGTTCAGCAAGAAATTTTTTTTTATTTTCAGGATCAATTTTTTTTTCAATATTGACGGTATCATAAACTTCCAAAGCAGATATTTCTCCAAAATGAAGATAAGGTGATAATTTTGAAGTTAAATCTTTATCGGGCCTATCTCTTCCAGATGAATATTTATTTGCTTTTTCCAAAATATATTTTTTTAATTGTAATTTTGCATTACTTTCACCAGGTATCCAATATTTTTCAATTTTTTTGATCCATTGCTCTTTTTTGTCTGTTAGATTTAAATCTTGTATAGTGATTTCATTTTTGAATTTTGAATTGGCGTAGCTTATTTTTGTATTTTTAAATTTAATATCTTTTAGTTTTAGTAGTTCATCACAATGTCGCCAGTAAGGAGTAAATACTTTAAAAAAGGTTCCACTTTTATTTTTAATATTCCAAGGTTCATTTAAAAGATATCCATTGTGCGATTCGCATTCTATTTTAGATGAAGTAACTATTGATTTAATTATAGTATCTCTTTTAATTGAGTATGGATCATATAGTCTATTCCAAGATACACATTTAACATTTGAATTCTTTAATATTGAAGATATAATTTTCTCTGGATCACCAGCAAATATATTTAGTCTGCCATTATACTTTTGGATTGAATCATATAAACTAAATAAAGATTTTTCTAACCACCATTTGGATGTGGATCCAATTCTTTGATTTAAATCAAAGATATAAATTGGAATTATCTGATCAACTTTTTTTGAAAGTGACAATAAAGATGGATTTTCTTGTAATCGCAAATCTTGTCTAAACCAATGAATTCCATAAGTGGCTGCCATGAGTTTAAATTATGTTAATTTAGAATAAATTAAAGAGGTAAATTTGTTATTTACTATGAGGAGGCATTTTTTTCTCTACGAACCAAACGTGTTTTTTTAACACAGGATCATATTTTTTCATTCGAAGCTTTTCAGCAACTTTCAATCCTTTTGTCGGTTTTCTTACGATATATTTAGTTCCTGTTTTTGGATTTTCTTCAGGTACTAGTTGTTTAAGAGCGAATGAAGTTTTTTTTGCCATGAAATGTCTATACAGAATAATTATATGAAATAAAGTATTATTTATTCATAATCAGAGATTGACTGCTTAATAAAACGGTTAAAATTTCCTCTTTTTTTATCAAGTTGAATTTGTTTATTTCTTTCAAGTAAGTTTTTTTTCTTTTCTTCAGATGTTTTATCAAAACAATTATGACAAGATACACCTGGTTTATAATATTTATTATCAGTATCTTTATTACTAATTGGTAATCGACAAGCATGACAAAGTTTGTAAGTTCCATCTTTTAGTTCATTTTTCAAAGATACTCTTCCATCAAATACAAAACATTCACCATTCCACATTGAATCTTTTTTTGGAGTTTTTTCTAAATACTTTAGTATACCTCCATCTAACTGAGCAACATTTTTAAAACCCTTCATCATCATATATGAAGAAGCCTTTTCACACCTGATACCTCCAGTGCAAAACATAGCAATTTTTTTGTCTTTTGATTTATTTAGTTTTTTTTTAACAAAAGATTTAAAGTTAGTGAAACTTTTAGTTTTTGGATTAATTGCTCCTTCAAAAGATCCTATTTTTACCTCAAATTCATTTCTTACATCAATCACAATAGTGTCTTTGTCTTTAATAAGTTTATTCCATTCATTATATTTAATTTTTGTCCCAGATATTTTTGTAGGATCAGAAAATTTGGTCTTTAATGTAACTATTTCATTTTTTTTTCTAATTTTAAGTTTTTGAAAAGGCATATATTTATATTTTGATCGTTTAAGATTAAGTTTCTCAAAGCTAAAATTTTCAAGATATAAAATGAGAGAATTTATGTTTTTCTCTAAGCCAGCTATTGTTCCATTAATGCCCTCATCAGCAATCAATATTGTACCTTTTATTTTATTAAATTTGCAAAAATCTTTAAGTTTAGTAATGATATCACTTTTATCTTTAATTATTTTGAATTGATAAAAAGTAATTATAGAAAAGTACTTGTTATTCATTTATCTAATTAATATAAAAAACTTAAAAAATTTATGTCTAAAGAAACCATTAATATTGTTAAAAAGTTTCTCAATAGTTATTCTATAGAAACAACTCCAAATGTTTATGAAAAATATGGAAGCTTTTCTGAATTTATTGATAAAAATCATGACATTTATATAACTTATTTACCAGATGAAAATTCAAAAAATGTTATTAGAACTGCAAAAAAATTAAAATTAGAAGGTTATGAGGTTATACCTCATTTACCTGCTAGAACTATTGTAAATAAAAATGACTTAGAAAAATATATAGGTGAACTTGCAATTGAATCTGGGTGTTCAAAAATGTTAATTATTGGTGGTGGTGGAAATCAGGCTGGCGAAATCTCTTCTTCAATTGATGTTTTAAAAACAGATTTTCTCTCAAAATATAATTATCAATTTGTAGGAGTAGCTGGACATCCCGAAGGAAGCCCAGATATTTCAAATGAAAATTTAGATTTAGCAATTAAACAGAAGAATGATTTTGCAAAAAATGTTGATTTTAAAATGTATTTAGCAACACAATTTTTTTTTGAGGCTAAATCTTTAATCGATTGGGAAAAACACTTAATAAAAATTGGAAATAAATTACCAATCCATGCTGGGATACCAGGTCCTGCCTCTATAAAAACATTAGTAAATTATGCAAGGTCTTGCGGTATTGGAAATTCTTTAAGATTTATTACAAAACAGGCTTTTAACTTAACTAAACTTGCAACATTGAGCACTCCTGATAAATTAATTTATGATCTTGCTGAACATAGTGAAATAAACAAAGACTCTAAACTTGAAAAAATACACTTCTATGCGTTTGGTGGTATGAAAAAAACATCACAGTGGTTAAATCAATTTAATAATTCAGATTTTTCTTATAATAATAAACAGAAATTTGAGTTAAATTAGCTTCTTCACAATTTTTTTATTTTATAATGAAACAAAAGTTGTTTGATATTTAAGTTAATTTATAGATTAATAATCTAATAATTAAGGAGTCTCATGTCAGATATTGAAATAGCAAGAAAAGCTAAAATGAAACCTATTAGTGAAATTCTAAAAGGGCTTGATGTACCAGACACACCTGAAGCCTTCAGTCCTATGGGTCGTCACATAGCAAAAATAAACTTGGAGTACATAGACTCACTTAATAAAAATAAAGATGGTAAACTTGTTCTAGTCTCAGCAATAACTCCAACACCAGCAGGAGAAGGTAAAACAACAACTTCTGTTGGATTAAGTGATGGTCTTAATAAACTTGGAAAGAAATCAATAGTTTGTTTAAGAGAGCCGAGTCTTGGACCATCATTCGGTATGAAAGGTGGAGCAGCTGGTGGAGGCTATGCTCAAGTAGTTCCAATGGAGCAAATTAATTTACATTTTACTGGAGATTTTCATGCAGTTACATCCGCTCATAATTTACTTTCTGCATTAATTGATAATCATATCTACTGGGGAAATAAATTAAATTTTGATGTTAGAAGAGTTGTTTGGAAGAGAGTAATGGATATGAATGATAGATCACTTAGATCTATTGTAGTTGATTTAGGAGGAGTTGCAAATGGATATCCTAGACAAGATGGATTTGATATTACTGTTGCATCGGAGATAATGGCAATTTTCTGCTTAGCAAAAGACTTAAAAGATCTGGAAGAAAGAATTGGAAATATAACTATTGCCTATACACGAGACAAAAAAGCTATTTATGCAAAAGATTTGAAGGCACAAGGTCCAATGACAGTATTATTAAAAGATGCCATTAGACCAAACATAACACAAACGTTAGAAAATAATCCTGCTATTATTCATGGTGGACCATTTGCAAATATTGCCCATGGATGTAATTCTGTTATTGCAACTAAAGCTAGTCTAAAACTAAGTGACTATGTTGTAACTGAAGCAGGCTTTGGAGCTGATTTAGGAGCAGAAAAATTCCTTGATATAAAGTGCAGAAAATCAAATTTAAAACCTGATTGTGTAGTTTTGGTAGCTACAATTAGAGCTCTAAAAATGCATGGCAATGTTTCTAAAGAAGACTTAAAAAATGAAAATGTAAATGCACTTAAAATTGGTTTAGTGAATTTAGAAAGACACATAAACAACATAAGAAAATTTGGATTACCAGTAACTGTTGCAATTAATCATTTTGTTACTGATTCTAAACCTGAAGTTGATGCTGTCCTAGATTTTTGTAAAACTCAAGGAGTTAAGGCTTCTATATGTACTCACTGGTCCGATGGTGGCGACGGTGCAACTGAATTAGCTAAAAATGTAATAGATATTTGTGAAGAAAGTAAAAGTACATTTAAATTTTTATATGAAGATGATTTAACTCTTTTCAAAAAAATAGAAAAAATTTCACAGGAGATTTATCACGCGAGTGAAGTCGTCGCAGACACAAAAGTGCGTCAACAATTGAAGGATTTTGAAACTAAAGGATTTGGCAAATTGCCTGTTTGCATTGCAAAAACTCAATATAG
Organism: uncultured Alphaproteobacteria bacterium; assembly: GCA_902515745.1. GTDB lineage: Bacteria > Pseudomonadota > Alphaproteobacteria > HIMB59 > CACPNW01. The sequence goes on from CABXWB010000002.1 coordinate 214,419, forward strand.
TTTTTCAACCGACCCTAATTTAAAAGGTGCACCCACAGGCCACGTTTTACCTATTAGAGAAGTAAGATTATCATCGGGAGCAGAATTCATAGTGGTTGTCTGCGGCGATATTATGACAATGCCTGGTCTACCAAGTGTTCCTGCGGCAAATTCGATAAAGCTAAATGACCATGGAGAAATTGAAGGTCTTTTTTAAAACTGCTATAAAGAGTTATTATGTTTAATAATAAATATTCATTTCTATCAATTGCTAGAAACGCTTTGAGTCATCATGAGAATTGGCAGAAGACATGGAATAGTCCTGAACCAAAAAAAAGTTACGATGCAATAATAGTCGGTGGTGGTGGACACGGTTTAACAACTGCTTACTATTTAGCAAAAAACCATGGGATTAATAATATTGCAGTAATTGAAAAGGGTTGGATAGGTGGTGGGAATACAGGGCGAAATACCACTATAATTAGATCGAATTATTTATGGGATCAAAGTGCAGCTTTATATGAACATGCATTAAAACTTTGGGAAGGAATGTCACAAGAACTTAATTATAATGTAATGTTTTCTCAGAGAGGTGTAATTAATGTCGCACATAATTTGCATGATGTAAGAGAGTTAAAAAGAAGATGGCATGCTAATAGACTTAACGACATTGATTGTGAGTGGCTAGATACAAAAAAAGTAAAAGAATTTTGTCCTATAATTAATACATCTCCAAATATTAGATATCCTGTTTTGGGGGCAACACTTCAAAGAAGAGCTGGAACCGCTAGGCACGACGCAGTTGCTTGGGGTTACGCTAGAGGTGCTGATGAAATGGGTGTAGATATTATACAAAATTGTGAAGTAACTGGTATTAATATAAAAAATGGAAATGTTACAGGAATTGAAACAACCAAAGGAACAATTAATTCAAATAAAATAGGTGTTGCCGCTGCAGGCCATACAAGTGTTATTGCTAATATGGCAGGTATAAAATTACCTCTTGAAAGTAAACCATTACAAGCCTTGGTATCAGAACCAGTAAAACCAATAATTGATACAGTTGTAATGTCGAATACAATTCATGCCTATGTATCTCAATCTGATAAAGGAGAATTAGTGATTGGGGCAGGTACAGATTCATATACTTCTTACACTCAGAGAGGTGGTTTTAATATTGTTGAGGACACCTTAATGGCAATAATTGAGATGTTTCCAATATTTTCAAGAATGAAAATGCTTCGTCACTGGGGTGGAATCGTTGATATAAGTCCGGATGCCAGTCCTATTATAAGCAAAACTCATGTTAATGGATTATATTTTAATTGTGGTTGGGGAACTGGTGGTTTCAAAGCTACACCTGGATCTGGTTGGGTATTTGCTCACACTATTGCTAATGATCAAGCGCATGAATTAAACGCTCCTTTTACAATAAATAGATTTTCTAGTGGTGAATTAGTTGATGAACATGGTGCAGCCGCCGTAGCACATTAAATCATGTTTTTAATAAATTGCCCATACTGTGGAGAAAGAGATCAAGCTGAGTTTTCTTGTGGAGGTGAAGCTCACATTGCAAGACCAAAAAACCCCCCTGAACTCTCTGATGATCAATGGGCTGAATATTTATTCTTGCGAAAGAACGAAAAAGGTATTCATTTTGAACGATGGAACCATGAATATGGATGTAGACAATGGTTTAATTTAGCAAGAAATACTGCAACTGATGAAATTCTTTCAGTTTATAAGATGGGAGAAGCTCCTCCTAAATTAAAAGCAAATATTCCAGCAACTCCTTCAGGTGAACCAAGTATTGGATCTGGGAATCTATCAACATCGAAAAAAGATAGATTTTAAAAATAAAGATGCGATACAAAAATAATAAAAATCTCGAAAATAATAAGCCTATTAGGTTCTATTTTGATAACAAAGAATATTTTGGGTTTGAAGGTGACACCCTAGCTTCAGCACTTCTTGCAAATGATGTTCATTTAGTTGGAAGAAGTTTTAAGTATCATCGACCAAGAGGTATTTATACAGCAGGTAGTGAAGAACCTAATGGTATAATTCAACTTGAAACTAAAGAATATACCGAACCTAACAGAAGAGTGACTGAAGTCCAGATATATGAAGGTTTAAAAGCTTTTAGTCAAAATAATTGGCCGTCAGTGAAATTTGATGCAGGCGCTATAAATGATCTACTATCCCCATTTTTTCCTGCAGGGTTCTATTACAAGACCTTTATGTGGCCGCCAAAGTTTTGGAAGGCATATGAGTTTTTTATAAGACACGCCGCAGGACTTGGTAAATCTCCAAAAAAAGATGATCCCCACAAATACGAACATTTTCATTATCATTGTGATGTTCTAGTTGTTGGAGCAGGAGTGAGTGGATTAATTTCAGCTGAAATTGCAGCGAATAAAAATTGTAAAGTATTACTTATTGAGCAAGAAGAGGATCTAGGGGGAGAAATATTATCTACAAAAAATCAAGACATTAAAATTGACAATTTACCCATTAATGAATGGAAAAATAAAATAGTTGATAAACTTTCTAAAAATTCAAACGTAAAAATAGCTAAAAATACGACTTGTTTTGCATACTTGAATTATAATTTATTATTAGCAGTACAAGAAATTGATCCAGAAAAAGGTTTAAATAAAAAAAATGATATAAGAGAAAGAATTTGGAAAATTAGATCGAAAAAAGTTATTCTAGCAACTGGTGCAATTGAACGGCCAATAATTTTTAACAATAATGATAGGCCCGGTATTATGCTTTCTAACAGTGCAAAAAAATATTTAAATAAGTATGGAGTTGCACCTGGAAAAAATCTAGTTTTTTTTACAAACAATGATAGTGCCTATGAAACTGCAATAGATTATTTTGAACAGGGAATAAAGGTAGAGGCTATTGTTGATACTAGAGATAATAGCGATGGCTATTTTCCAAAGAAAGCTAATGAATTAGGTATTACTATTATAAAAGGTCATGAAGTTAGTGATACTGTTGGAAGATTAAAAATTAGAGAAGTTAAATTAAAAAAAATTACAACTAAAAACAATAATGAAAAATCTTCTATTAATATTAAATGTGATCTTTTAGCAATTGCTGGTGGTTGGACCCCTACTGTACATTTATTAACTCAATCAAAAGGAAAACTAAAATTTAGAGATGTAGATGGAAGTTTTATTCCTAGTGAAGTTTATCAAGATACATTGTGTGTTGGAAGTTGCAATGGTGATTATAATTTAAATGAAATATTATTTAAAACTCAAAAAGATACATCAACATATTTAAAAGACAATCAGCAAAATGAAATTGGGAAAGTAAATTACAAATCAGATAATCTAAAAAAAGGCAATCACGAAAATGTTTGGATTACATCAAAGAACAATATCTCACGAACAAAAATGTTTGTAGATTTTCAAAACGATGTAACAGCAAAAGATATTAAATTAGCTCTAAAAGAAGGTTTTCAATCCATTGAACATGTTAAACGATATACAACAACAGGAATGGCAACTGATCAAGGTAAGACCAGTAACGTTAATGCGCTTGGAATAATATCAGAGTTAACAAATACTGAAATTTCTGAATTAGGTACTACAACATTTCGTTTACCCTATAAGCCAGTAACATTTGGAGCGATTGCTGGACGTCATGTTAAAGAATTTTTTGATTTAGAGAGAACAAGCCCAATGCATCAATGGCATATTCATAATAAAGCTTTATTTGAGGATGTAGGTCAATGGAAAAGAGCCTGGTATTATCCTCAAAGGAATGAAAGTTTTCAGTCTGCTTTAAATAGAGAAGTAAAAGCAACTAGAGATAGTCTAGGGATATTAGATGCATCAACGCTTGGTAAAATAGATATTAAGGGAAGGGATGTTAGCGAATTCTTAAATAGAGTTTACACAAATTCTTGGTCAAAACTAGAAATTGGGAAATGTCGATATGGTGTAATGTTAGGAGACGATGGGATGGTTATTGATGATGGTGTAACAACTAGATTAGACGAGTATCATTATCTCATGTCAACAACTACAGGAAATGCAGCATCAGTAATGTCAAAATTAGAAGATTGGTTACAAACAGAATGGCCAGAATTAGAAGTATATTTAACATCAGTGACAGAAAACTATGGAACGATAAGCTTAAATGGTCCAAATTCAAAAAAATTAATGCAAAAATTAGTTCCAGATTTTGATTTTTCAAAAGAAAATTTTCCTCATATGAGTTTTAAGAATATTAATATTGACGGAATAAAGTGTAGAATCATGCGTATAAGTTTTACAGGGGAAATGTGTTACGAAATAAATGTTCCATCTGGCTATGCTAAAAATCTTTGGGAACTTTGTATAGATAAAGGTAAAGAATTTAATATTACGCCATATGGAACTGAAGCGATGCATGTACTTCGTGCTGAAAAAGGTTTTATTATTGTTGGTCAAGAAACAGATGGATCAGTGACACCAATAGATCTGGATATGGACTGGATCGTTAGTAAGAAGAAATATGATTTTATTGGTAAAAGGGCGTTATATAGAAGTGATACTATTAAAAAAGATAGGAAACAATTGGTTGGATTAAAAACTAAAGATCCAAATAAAGTTCTTGAAGAAGGATCTCAATTGGTTGAAGAAATAACCGCCCTACCTATGAAAATGGTTGGTCACGTGACCTCTAGTTACTATTCACCTAATTTAAAAAGTTCTTTTGCTTTAGCTTTAATTAAAGGTGGTCTTGAAAAAAAAGGAAGTGTTTTAATTGCTCCAATGGAAAATGAAAATATTGAGGTAGAAATAACTAGTCCAATATTTATTGATCCTGAGAATAAAAGGGTTAATCAATGAGTTTAACTTTCAGTAATGTTTTGAATATAAATAAAAAAAATTACAATGGAGTAACAATAGAAGAAAGAGCTTTATCAGGTAAAATAAATATAAGAGGTAAAAGTTCAGATAAAGAATTTATGAAAAATATAGGTTCAGTATTAAACCTGGTTTTACCAATTGAGCCAAATGTAAGAATTTTTAATAATAATATCAGTATTATTTGGCTTGGCCCTAATGAATGGTTAGTTGAAACACTAGAAAATGAGAAAGATGAAATTATTTCTCTATTAGAATCTAAGTTCAATCCAGAAAAAACATCTATAACTGATGTTTCGTTTAATAAAACTGTTTTGCGGCTTGAAGGGGAAAAGGTTTTTATTTTACTTTCTAAATTTCTTGTAGCCAACTTAGAAAAAATATTGGCAACTAATTTTTCTGTAGCTCAAACTATATTTATAAAAATTCCAATACTTTTTATCAGAAATAATACTGATAAAGAAGAGACTTCACTAGATTTACATTTAAACAGATCACAAGCAAAATATGTTTATGATTTATTAGTTGATGGTAGTAAAAACCTTAATATTTAATTTATTTTTTATCTTAATTTCTTTAAGCACAGTAGCATCTGGTAAAACTATATTTGGAAAAGCAAAAGTAATTGATGGTGATACTATATATATTAACAAAAATAAAATAAGACTGCATGCTATTGATGCACCTGAAACAAATCAAACATGTAATAAAAATAGCAGAGTCTGGAATTGTGGTGTGGAATCAACAAAGTTCTTAAAAGAATTAATAGGGAATAATAAAATTGAATGCATAACACAAGGTAAGGATCGATATAATAGATTTATTGGAATATGCTACAAAGATAATTTAGATTTAAATAGTGAAATGGTTCTGAATGGATGGGCGATAGCTTATCGGTATTATTCAAAAGATTATGTTGAAGAAGAAGAAGAAGCAAAACAAGAAAAAAAAGGTATATGGATTGGGGATTTTGAAGAGCCCTATTTATTCAGAAAGAAAAATAAATAATCAACCATGATGTTGGGAATCTTTTAAATAAATTAAATCTTCTATTTCTTTATCCTTATTTTTAATTATTTTTTTTAGCTCATTTAATTCATTTTCAAAACTACGATTTTTTTGTTCGATTTGTCTAAGTTCTGATTTTAGTATTGAATTTTCAATATTTACTTCTTCCATATCTTCAGTTGATGCAGAACTTTCTAATTCTATTTCTAATTTTCGAACAAGATCCTCGTATTTTGACAATTGTTTATTTAATTCAGTTATTTTATTTTCAAGTTTGTTAAGTTTATCAATACTTTCCGAATTATTTTCTAATGTGTTATTTTCTAGATCTGATATATTGTTTAGAGATTGTTCATAATCATTCTTAATTGTATCAAATGATTCATTTAAATCGATTATTTCTTCACGTAAGTTTTTTATTTGATCATCTCTAAATTTTAATCGCTGATTTTTTTGAAATATCTCAAGTTTAAGTTCTTCTATTTCAGATCGTAAACTTGATTCATCAACGACACTACTTGGAATGATTTCAATAGGTGGCTCAGTTTGATCAGTTGAAAAATCTAAAGAAGGCAAATAAAAAAAAGTACCAAAGATAGCTATAATTGAAATGACTAGTAAGATTCTGTTTCTTCTTCTTCTTCTTGCTTGTAAACCAACAAAACCTACCATACGAACTTTATAAAACGGTAAGTGTAAAAAATAAATATTTAATTATTAAATTGTGGATCTAAAGAATATGTAGTTGACCTTAAGTACTGAGTAATTTTTTTGATATCTCCAATTTTTACAAGATTTTCGTAAGGTATAAGTGAACCAAAGTACATATAGATATCATCACCTATTTTTCTTTTCAGTTCATACATACACAAAGAGTATCTAAATGTTTGTCCTATTTTACTAGCAATATGGTAAAGTTGGCTATTTTGACCGTCAAAAAAAATTGGTAACACAGGGCTTTTAGTTTTAAGAACTAGTTTCGATACCCATTGTTTCCACTCACCATCATCAGCTTTTGTATTTTTTTTTAAGTTTTGTTTTGTTGCTATCGTTCCAGAAGGGAAAAGAACTAGAACACCGTCATTATGCAAAACTTTTTCAGCTTCTTTACGTGTATTAATGTTAGTTAATAGAGCTTCTTTATTTTCATTAAAATCAATTGGTAATATTTTATCTTTTACTGCCTCTGCTTGCCTTAAGACTTTATGTGTAACCATTTTATAATCTTGTCTTACTTTTGAAATTGCTGAACATATGGATACGCCATCAGCAACTCCAAAAGCATGATTTGCTATAACAATTAGTTTTCCTTTTTTTGGAATGTAACTACCGTATTGAAAATTAGTTATTAAATTAAAATTTAATTTATCTACTGCATCATCCCAAAAAAACTCAGGGGGTCTATTTTCAGATAAATATTCATCATATAATTTTTTTAATTTTAATTTTCCTGTTAATAATTCAGTAATCTTAATAAATATTTGGCCAATAAAATTTACTTCCGCTGTTGCAAAAGTAAATACAATTTTATTTTTATTCATAATGAAAATGAATCAATTTAAATAAAATAAATATTTTTCAAATATATTACATATTCGCATAATTTGGCCCCCCACTACCTTCAGGTACAACCCAGTTTATGTTTTGTGATGGTTCTTTAATATCGCATGTTTTACAATGAATACAGTTTTGAGCATTAATTACAAATTTGGGATTTTGAATATCTGTCTTATCAATCTCATATACACCAGCAGGACAATATCTTTGAGATGGCTCATCATAAGCATTTAAAGTAAATTTTATTGGTAATTCCTCATCCTTTAATTGTAAATGCACTGGCTGATCAGCTTCATGGTTAGTTCCAGTTAAATAAACAGAACTGGTTTTATCAAAAGTAAATATTCCATCATATTTAGGATAATCTATTTTTTTTGAATCTTTTGCTAATTGTAAAGCTTCATGATCAGCATGTTTGTGTTTTAGTGTAAAAGGAAGCTTACCTCTAAATATTATTTGATCAATACCTGTAAATATTATTGCAGGTATTAGCCCCCAATTAAAACTAGGTTTTACATTCCTTGCTGAAAACAATTCTTTATAAAGCCATGAACATTTAAATTTATCTTCAAAAGCTGCAAGAGATGTAGATTTACTTAAATGATCATTAATTGTTTCAGCAGCTATAATTCCACTTTTCATTGCAGTATGTGAACCTTTAATCTTTGGCATATTTAAGGTGCCTGCATCGCATCCAACTAGTAATCCACCCGGCATATACATTGTAGGTAAACTTTGAATACCACCTTCAATAAGTGCCCTTGCTCCATAAGCGATACGCTTTCCATTAGTGAGAATTTTCTTAATTGCTGGGTGGGTTTTAAATTTTTGAAATTCATCATAAGGTGATAAATAAGGATTTTTATAATCAAGACCGATTACGTATCCTAAAAATATTTGTTTATTTTCAGCATGATAACAAAAACTGCCCCCATAAGTTGCATTATCTAATGGCCAGCCAGCAGTATGCATGACAAGACCTTCTTCATGCTGACTGGTATCTATTTCCCAAATTTCTTTAAATCCAATTCCGTATTGTTGTGGTGACTTATCTTTCGATAAATTATATTTTTTAATTAATTCTTTACCTAAATGACCTCTGCAGCCCTCAGCAAATACTGTTACTTTTGCATTAATATTAATACCTGGTTCAAAACTATCTTTTTTGTTACCGTCTTTATCAATACCCATATCACCAGTTTGAACACCAATTACATGATCTTCATCTGAATATAATATTTTAGATGCCGCAAATCCTGGAAAAATTTCTACTCCTAAACTTTCAGCTTCTCTTGCAAGCCATCTACATAAATTTGCAAGACTTATGATATAATTCTTATGATTTTTTTGAACACTAGGAAGAAGCCATGTAGGCCAATTTAACGAGCCCTTCTTAGATAAGAATAAAAACTTTTCTTTTGTTACTTTAGTTTTAATAGGTGAGTCTTTACTTCTCCAGTCAGGTATTAATTCATCGAGTGCTCTTGTTTCAAAAACATTACCACTTAAAATATGTGCCCCTACCTCTGATCCCTTTTCTAATACACAGACATTAATTTCTGGGTTCAGCTGTTTTAGTTTAATTGCAGTTGAAAGGCCTGATGGACCAGCACCTACCACCACAACATCATAGTCCATTGACTCGCGTTCTACTTCCATTTTATTTATTGTAATAAATTAATTTATTGTTGAATAGTATTTAATTTATCTAGTTCAGAAGATAATTGAGGCAATGCCTCAAATAAATCAGCGTTTAATCCATAATCAGCAACATTAAATATTGGCGCTTCTTCATCTTTATTGATTGCAACAATTACCTTACTTTCTTTCATACCTGCTAAGTGCTGTATTGCACCAGAAATTCCGACGGCAATATACAAATCTGGGACAACTACTTTGCCAGTTTGCCCAACTTGATAATCATTAGAAACATAACCAGCATCTACAGCAGCACGAGAAGCACCAACTGCCGCATTAAGCTTATCTGCTATTTCATTTAAAAGTTGAAAATTTTCGGCGCTTTGTAATCCTCTGCCGCCAGATATCACAACTCGAGCTGTACTTAATTCTGGTCTTTCAGATTTAGATTCTTCTCTATCTATAAATTCAACACTGCCACTATCATTATCAAAAGAAATATTTTCGACCTGTTCTTTTCCACCGCTAGTTTCTACAGGATCAAACGATGTTGGTCTTACCGTTACTACTTTAATCTTGTCATTAGATTTAACTGTTGCAATAGCGTTACCGGCGTAAATTGGCCTCATAAAAGTATCGGAACTTATTATTTTTATAACATCACTAACTTGTGCAATATCTAGTTTAACGGCAATTCTAGGAAAAATATTTTTTCCAAATGTTGTTGCAGGTGCCATTATGTGGGAATAATTATTAGCCAAAGATACAACGATAGGCTCAATATTTTCAGCAATTGGGTTCTTAAGTTTTTCATTATTTGCTAAATATACTTTTGAAACTTTTTCACATTTAGAGATATTTTTAGCTAGCTCTTCACATTCATAGCCTGTTACCAAAACATGTATATCTTGGTCTATTTGCGATGCTGCATATATAGTACTTAATGTTGATGATTTAATATCTATATTATTATGTTCTGCTAATACTAATATTGTCATATAACTTTTGCCTCATGTTTAAGTTTTTGAACCAGTTCAGCAACATCACTTACCATAATTCCTTTTTGTCTGACAGGTGGTTCTTCTACTTTTATTTGTTCAATCCTAGGTTCTATATTTATACCAAGTGAAGATGCATCTTTTGTATCAATTGGTTTTTTCTTTGCTTTCATTATATTTGGTAAAGAGGCATATCTAGGTTCATTAAGTCGAAGATCACATGATGCAACGAATGGTATAGATACTTTTATCCTTTCTAAACCTTCATCTATTTCTCTAGTAACGATTGCACTTTGTTCCTCTATTTCAATTTTAGATGCGAATGTAGCCTGAGGCCAATTAAGTAAAGCAGATGTCATTTGACCAGTTTGATTACAGTCATCATCAATTGCTTGTTTTCCCATTAAAATAATTGATGGTTTTTCTTCTTCAGCAACTTTAGAAATTATTTTTGAAATAGCTAGAGGCTCTAGATCATTGTCTGTTTTAATATGTATACCCCTATCAGCCCCCATTGCTAATGCAGTTCTTATAGTTTCTTGAGCCCTATCATTACCTATAGTAAGAATTATAATCTCGTCTGCTTTACCAGCTTCTTTTATTCGTAGAGCTTCCTCTACTGCATTTTCATCAGGAGGATTCATAGACATTTTTACATTATCTTTTTCAACTCCTGAACCATCAGCTTTAACCCTGATTTGAACATTATAATCTATGACTCTTTTTACGGTGACAAGTAACTTCATACTATTGTTTTAGTTTGTCATTTTTAGGATCATAAGGACTATCCTCAATGACAGTTACATTGTATTTTTTATCTAATATATCCATTTCTAATTTTTGACCAACATCTGCAAATTGAGGTTCCACCATACCAATAGCTAATGATTTTTTCACTCTAAAACCATAGTTACCTCCTGTCGCACGACCTATAACTTCTCCATTATTATAAATTGGATTGTTACCCAAAGCATCTGCATCTTCAACATCATGAACCTCTAAAGTTACCATTTTGTTTTTAAAACCATTTTGCTGCCATTTAACTAGAGAATCTCTTCCAATAAAATTCCCTTTGTTTAAATGCACAAATCTATCTAAACCAGATTCAAAAGCTGCATATTCTATAGACATTTCTGTACCAACTAATTTATATGTTTTTTCAATACGTAAGCTTTCCATCGCTCTAATACCAAAAGGTTTAAGTCCATGATCTTTTCCTGCTTCCATCAATTTATCAAAAATATGGTTTTGATATTCAATTGGATGATGTAATTCCCATCCTAGTTCTCCAACAAAATTCATACGCATAGCAATACTAGGGGCTAAACCAACATTAATTTTTTTTGACGATAACCAAGGGAAATTTTCATTAGATAAATCAGTCTTTGTAATTTTAGAGAGAATATCTCTTGATTTCGGTCCTGCTAAAACAAGAACACCCATACTATTAGTCAAATTTTCATAAATCACTGATCCATCTTTGGGCATCCATTTATGGATCCAATCATGATCTAATCTTTGAAACACTCCTGCTGAAACTAAATAAAAGGAATTTTCTTTTTCTTTTGCAATTGTGAATTCTGAGTGAACTCCTCCAGCGGTGTTTAAAGCATGACAAAGATTAACTCTTCCAATTTTTTTAGGAATTTTATTAGCTACTAAATAGTCTAGAAACTCTTCTGCACCAGGTCCTGAAATCCGACATTTAGCAAAGGCAGTCATATCTAGAAGGCCAGCATTATCCTGAACATTCAAGCACTCGTTGCCAACATGTTCAAACCATTTTGATCTTCTAAATGACCAATCATCTTTTTGTAATTCTTTTGAAGGTGCAAACCAGTTAGCGCGCTCCCAACCAAACTTTTGACCAAAAACTGCACCAAGATTTTTTAATCTATCATAACAAGGAGCCTGTCTTAATGGACGTCCCTCTTCTCTTTCTTCATCAGGATAGTGTACTGTAAAAACATTCGCGTATGCTTCTTCATTCTTTTTAATCAAATATGCCTCTGTTGCATAATCACCAAATCTTCTAGGATCTACACCTAACATATCAATTGTAGGTTCACCATCTACTATCCACTCAGCAATTTGCCATCCAGCTCCACCAGCTGCAGTAATTCCAAAACTATGACCTTCATTTAACCAGAAATTTTTAAGTCCCCATGCCGGTCCAACAATTGGACTTCCATCTGGTGTATAACAAATAGCACCATTGTAAACTTTCTTAACTCCTACTTCTCCAAAAATAGGAACACGGTGCATTGCTGATTCAATATGAGGCTCTAAACGCTCCAGATCTTCTTGAAATAATTCAAATTCAGATTCTTTATCAGGTCCATCAACATAACAAACAGGAGCTCCTTTTTCATAAGGTCCTAATATCAATCCTCCTCTTTCTTCACGCATGTACCAAGAACTATCAGAATCTCTTAAGACTCCCATTTCAGGAAGTCCTTGTTCTTTTCTTTTTAATATTTCAGGATGATCGTCAGTAACAATGTATTGGTGTTCTACAGGTATAACTGGAATGTCAAGTCCGACCATCTTTCCAGTCTGTCTTGCAAAATTACCACTACATGAAACTACATGCTCACATTCAATAGATCCTTTATCAGTTTCTATAATCCATAAATCATCTTTATTTTTTTTGATTCCTATTACAGAAGTGTTTCTATAAATTTCTGCACCTTTATCTCTTGCTCCTTTTGCAAGAGCTTGAGTTAGATCAGCTGGTTGAATATATCCATCTTCAGGATGTTGAATTGCACCGATTAATCCATCTGTATTGCAAAGTGGCCAAATTTCTTTTACTTGTTCAGGAGTTAAAAATTTAACATCAACACCTATTGTTTTTGCTACTCCTGAATACTGATAATACTCATCCATTCTATCTTGAGTGGTTGCCAAACGAATATTTGAAACCACACTAAATCCAACTTTTTGTCCTGTTTCTTCTTCAAGAGTTTTGTAAAGTTTGACTGCGTATTTATGCAATTGACCTACCGAATAACTCATATTGAATAATGGAAGTAACCCTGCAGCATGCCATGTTGATCCTGAAGTTAATTCTTTTCTTTCAACCAGAACAACATCTGACCAACCCTTTTTTGCTAAATGATAGAGAGTGCTTACACCAACTGCACCCCCACCGATGACAACTACTTTTGACTTTGATTTCATTACTTCTAATTAATACTGTACTTCATTAATCATATTAAATAAGGTGGGTCAATCATGAGATACTTCAAAAAAATAATTTTGGTGGTTATAATGAGTGCGTTTATTTGTCTTCCCATTAAAGCTGAAATGACTCTTAATGAATTATTTTTTGATCAGTCTAAGCCTTTTCATTTAAAAATATTAGATGTTATTCCTGAGGAAGGAATTGTTCAAATTGGTGATGAAAATGCAAAAAATACTATTATTGAATTTATGGATTATTTTTGTGGATATTGTAAAAAAGTTCATCCTGAATTACTTCAGATTGCAAATGAAAGAAAAGATACGCGAATAGTATTCTTACAACATCCAATTTTAAGTGAGTCTTCTAAATTACTAGCTAATATGGTTATAGCTGCAAACATGCAGGACAAAGGTATAAATTTTCATAATTCATTGTTTGAAGTTGAAGGAAATTTAAATAATGCAAAACTAAAACAAATAATTGAAAATCTAGAATTAAATGATGCTAAATTAAATATTGATATGACAAAAGAAAGTGTGAATAATATTGTAAGATTGAGTTCTTTTTTAGCTAATGGATCAGGTGCGCGTGGTACTCCTACTTTTTTTGTTAATGAAGAACTTGTTGTTGGTTATATCTCCATTGATAGAATAAAAGCTTTATTAAAATAAAAAAGCTCTATTAATTAAATAGAGCTTGTTATAATGTTTTATTTATCTGCTACTTCTCTTGTATTAGCGTTGTGTGATTCAGTAAAAGGAATTGGCACAACTTCTGCATCTACTGGAACACCAGGTGCGTCTGCATATTGATCAGGTAGATGAACCTTGAATTTACGACCATAATTTCCAATAGGAAAACCATTTTTATTTAGAGTTCCATCAAATGGTACATAGCCCATAGCAATGTTCCTTCCTTGCTCAGGATGATACCAAGGAGATGTTATGAATCCACAAGGTTCATTGCCATCTTCTGAAACAAGCCAAAAATCAGGAGCATATTCTTCGATAGGTTTTCCACCTAAGCTTAATCCAACTAACTGAAGCTTGTATGGTTTTTTTCCATCTTTTAAATCTGCCTTCATCTTTTCAAGAACAGTCTTACCAACATAATCAGAAGTTTTATTCCACTCACCTTTACCAGATAGAGATACTTGATAGCCTAAATTACATTGAAAAGGATTATGCTGATTATCCATGTCTTGACCCCAAGATAAAATTCCAGCTTGGATTCTACGATGATGAGCAGGAGCTATAACCATAAGATTATGTTTTTTTCCTGCTTTTAAAACAGCATTCCACATATCATCAGCGTATTTAGTAGAGTCATATAAATAAATTTCAAATCCAGCCTCTCCTGAGAAACCTGTTTGAGAAATTATACAATTTCTTCCACCTACTTTCACAGCAGCAAGTCCATAGAATGGCATTTCATCAACTTTAACTTGATCACCTATTAAATCATTCATCAAAGCATGCGCTTTAGGGCCTTGAATTTGAACTGGGCTTACATCAATTTCATCAATATGAACATTAAACCTATTATCATGATTTACACCCTGTAAATAAAGACCAATATCTGAGTCAGATAATGAAAACCAAAACTCGTCCTTTGAAATTCTAAGAAGAATAGGATCATTTAAAACACCGCCATATTGATTACAAAGAATAACATATCTCCCTCTCATTGGAGATATTTTAGTAGCATCTCTAGTTATGACATAATCAACAAATGCCTCAGCATCTGGACCTTTAACCTGAATTTGTCTTTCGACAGCAACATTCCACATAGTGACATGGTTTTTAATTGCCTCGTACTCAACCATTGCCCCACCATCTTCAGGTTTTACATAACCTCTTGGATGATAAATTCTATTATAAACTGTTGCTCTCCAACATCCCGCCTCCATTGACAAATGCCAATAAGGTGATTTTCTCACTCTGGTTGAAATAAGCATTTGGACTGGTGTAGGACCACTTTGCCTTAAATTGTAGGGAACCTTTCTGTCTGATTGATCCACCGACGTAGAATGTTTAATCATTATAAACTCCTTAAATAAATATGCTATTTCTGTATTTAATCTTTAAATACTCTGCAATGATAAAATGTATGTGATGTAAAAAAAATGGTGGACCTTAATTAGGTCAAAATTTCGTCTTAGTTTTGACAGCAAATTTTGATATTTGTACTCTATGAAATCTAAATTATCACTACTTTTTATCTCTTTGCTAATTTTTTTAGGAGGTTGTTCTGCTAGTTATAAACAACTCTCTAAAATAGAAAATAAAGAACCCAAAAACTTTCAAGAACACTTACTATCCGAATACAAAAAAAGAGCTAGTTTCGAAGCAGAAGAAATGCATGATTGGAATTCTGCAAAATTATATTCTGAAAAAGCACTTAAGAGTGTAGAAACTGATGAAATATATCCTGAAGAAATTTCATATTGGAAAATTCCAGAAAAAAATATTAATGAAATAAAAATTGCATACGATAGCCTTATGACAATTTATAAAGATGCAAAAACAATTGATCCTTTTAATTTAGCAAGGGCTATTTCTTCATTGGATTGTTGGTCAGAGCAGCAGGAAGAAAATTGGCAAACATGGGATATTAATAGTTGCAAGAATGATTTTTTAAACGCCATGCATAATATTTATGAAAAAATCTCTACGAAGGAAAATAAACAGGAAACTTCAAATAACAAAGATAATAATTTAGAAAATAAAACAAAGAATGAAATAACAATTGTTACCAAAAATGAAAATAAAGAATTAATGCAAATAATATATTTTGATTTTGATAAATTTAATTTATCTAAAGTAAGCAAGGACAAAATAAAAAAATTTTTAAACAATTATGGAAGTGTTATAAATGAGTATCTTGTCGTTGGACACACTGATACTAAAGGAACAAATAAATATAATTTATCATTATCAATTAAAAGAGCAGAGGTTGTAAAAGAAATTTTAATTAATTATGGAATAAATCAAAGTAGTATTAAAATTTTAGGCAAAGGTGAAGAATCTTTAGCTGTAGATACTCCAGATGATACCAAACAACCCGCAAATAGAAGAGTGGAAATAAAAAAAACAAATTAACTTTTTTTTATAATTATTTTGGTATATTGAGCTTTCTTCAATGTATTCTAAAACAACAAAAAAAATAAACATTACTGTAAAACCTTATTATCTTGAAGATCAATCTGAGCCTGAAGATCAGCATTATGTATGGGCATATAAAGTAACAATTGATAACCAAGGAAATGAAAAGGTACAATTGGTAAACAGACATTGGAAGATTATTGATGCTAATGGTACTCTTCAAGAAGTACGAGGTAAAGGTGTAGTAGGCGAACAGCCTATATTAAATCCAGGTGAGAAATTTGAATATACCAGTGGAACACCACTAGCCACTTCATCAGGATTTATGGAAGGAACATATGAAATGCAAAATGATGATGGAAATACTTTTGATGTTCAAATACCTCAGTTTTCATTAGATACACCATTTGAAAATAATAAATTAAATTAATACACAAAAATCAATGAGAGACTTTAGGTCAATTCTTAATATAATCGGAATACTAATATGTATTGAAGCACTAGCAATGCTTATCCCAATGTTTTTTGATCTTTATTATGGTAATTATGATTGGCTACAATTCTTTTATTCTAGTTTAATCACTTTCTTTATCGGTATAATTTTATATTTTTCATTTAGAAAAAAAAATATTAAACTTGGAATTAGACAGGCATTTTTATTAACAATTTCATCTTGGTTAGTAATTTCACTTTTTGGTGCAATACCATTTGTTTATTCTTCTTCTTCACTAAGTTATACAGATGCTTTTTTTGAGTCTGTTAGTGGTATTACTACAACTGGAGCAACCGTAATTAATAACTTAGAAAACTTATCTGAAGGAATATTAATTTGGAGATCTCTTCTTCAATGGTTTGGAGGTATAGGAATTATAGTTCTGGCAATGGCTATCTTACCAACATTACAAATTGGGGGCATGCAGCTGCTACATATGGAACATGATGATCCTTATGAAAAAACAATTCCCAAGGTAAATCGATTTGTTATAGAATTGTTTCTTTTGTACGTTTTCTTATCAATTATTTGTGCCATTTTATATTTTGTTAATGGAATGAAAGGTTTTGATTCAATTATTCATGCAATGACTACGATTTCTACTGGTGGATTTTCTAATTATGATGAATCATTTTCACATTTTAATTCATTTCAAATAGAAGCTATCAGTGTAATTTTTATGTTGGTAGGAAGTTTGCCATTTGTCTTGTATTTACAATTTTTACATAATCAAAAAAAATTAATTTTTAAAGATGATCAAATAAGATTATTCTTTCTAATTTTGTTTTTAATTATTTTATTAACGTCTATTTGGCTAACTATTAATCAATCTATAGATGCACTTTCTGCTTTTAGAATTGCTTTATTCAATATTACTTCAATTTTAACAGGGACTGGTTATACTAGTAGTAACTTTTCCAATTGGGGAAGTTTTGGTATTGTAATAATGATGATTATTATGTTTGTTGGTGGATGTGCAGGATCTACTACTGGTGGAATTAAAATATTTCGTTTACAAATTTTGTTTAGAGGTGCAATTACACAAATTAGAAAATTAACTCAGCCTCATGCAGTCTTGGTTATGCGATTCAATGGCAAAACAGTGAATGAAAATACTTATAACTCAATAATGGGCTTTTTCTTCATGTATATATTCTTATTTATTTTGTCAGCAGTGAGTTTAAGTTTATTCAATTTAGATTTTCTTACAGCGTTTTCAGCAGCAGCTTCTGCAATATCAAATGTTGGCCCTGGTTTAGGTGAAATAATTGGACCTAGTGGAAATTATTTTTTATTAGATAATGGTGCAAAATGGATATTGTCTC
>CABXWB010000003.1 GCA_902515745.1 uncultured Alphaproteobacteria bacterium
TTAACAAGTCTGTTGAAAAAAAACCTTTAATTTTTTTGAAAGAAATAAAATAATCAATCTTATTCATTTTTAAATCGCAAAAAGCATCTTTAATTTTATGTAATTTAATATTTTTTTTTATTTTTTGAATTTTTCTTTTTCTTATTAACCATTCCTCACTATCTTCAAGTCTAAATGTATAAGAATTATCTATAAATATTGATCTTTTAGGCAATATTCTTATAAGTGGAGAAATCCAGACATACTTTCTATATTTCTCAAAATCTGTTTGAATAATAGAATTTTCATCTGTTTGTGTTTCTAAAAAATTTAGCAATTCTTTTAAATCAATATCATCATATATGGGTTCTTTTTGAATAAATAAAATATTTAAAAAAATTAAGAAAAATATTAAAAAAGAATAAATTGAAACCTGTATACTATTCATTTAAATTTAAGACAGTTAACTGCATTTATAAATATATACATATATAAAAAAATTGTAATACTCAAAAATCTTATTGGTCCTAAAATGACAATAAAATTAATTACATAAATTTCAGTCCCTATGTATTGAATTAATAAACAGGAATTTACAAAAATCATAACTGTAATTGAATCGTATATTATCTTTAAATTCCTAATATAGTATCCAAAACATATTAATATTAATGGTAAGATAATAAATATTAAACTAAATATATTAAAAAACGAAGATAACAAATAATGATGAGGGTGTCTTTCATATACATATGATTCAATTATGTTCTCTGGGACTTCATTATTAAATAAAAAGTAAATTATTATAAAAGGCAAAATAAATGATATCGCATAAATATATTTGCTTTTATAAATTTTCATTAAATTATATGCAAAAAAATTATTTATCTTAATTTCCTTAGTTAAAAAGTGTACTAAAATCATAAATATAAAACCTACAAAAATGTGTATCAAAGATACAATTAGAAATATAAATATTGATGATTTAACATATTTTTTTTGAAATAGAAGAAGGCCAAATAAACCAATTGTTAATGCAAATGACTGAGGTGATAGATTTTTCCAGTTTATAAAACTATCTACTCCAATTTTTGCAATTATACTAACAAAACTGAAATATCCTAAACAAAAAAGTAAAACCAATGAAATCGAAAATGAAAAGAGCAATATATTTTTTTGATGAATATTGTTTGATAGCAATATGAAAGATAGAAAAGGTATCAGATATATCTGTATAGATTTAAAAGCAAAAAGCATTGTACTCATATCAACTCCTAATATTTTTATTGAAAAATACACAATGTAATAAAATACAATTTTGGGGCTTAAAAATATTGAATTAGTATAGAAATCATTATTTAGATAGTTCTGATCTAACATTCTAAGTAATATTGGAATATCACCTGAAGTCACCCATTCATAAGCATTATGATTACCAAAATAAATAAATTCAATAAAAATGTGGAATAATAAAAATACACCTATTAAAAAAATAGTTTTTTCAAAATTTAATAATTCTACAATCCTTCTTATCAAAATAATTAATAAGAAAAATATAGGAATGACACAAATAGTTTTATAATAAATTATATCAAACTCATTCATATCATTAAAATTAATAGATTTAACTATAGATTAATTTAAAGTAATTTAAAAAAAAATATGTTATTCTTTTTACAGAAATTTTATAGAAGTTTTTATATTTACTCAATTGGAATTATTTCTTCTAATTTTTTAATTCTAATAATTTTACCGTATTTAACAAGTATATTTAATCCAGAGCAATTTGCAATAATTGAAATTTACACAATTTCTATAACCTTAATAATGATTATTACCAATTTTGGTTTAAGTGATGCGCAATCATTTTATTACTATAAATATAAAGAAAATAGTTTGAAGCAAATACAAATTATTTCAATAAGTTTTTTCCTAAGAATATTAATTACATTTATTAGTTTTTTTATATTAAGTTTTATTTTTTTTTCTAATGATTTATTAAAAAATTATTTTGATTATGATCTTCTCATTTTTTTAATAATATTCTTAATTGCTTCATTTACAGGAATTTTTAATCAAGGACTAATGTTATTAAATATAAAATTTCTTCAATGGCAATTCAATATATTTAATATTTTAAAAACTTTTTTAATACTGATTTTTCTTATTATTTTTTTATATTTTAATAATTTAAGTATTAAAGGCTATTTTTATTCATACTTAATGAGCTATTTTTTAGTTACAATTATTTTATGGTTTAATCTTAGACAAAATCTTACATTTAATTTTACTGACAATATTTTATTTAAAAAAATTATCTTATATGGTTTGCCCTTAATATTTACTCAATTGTCATGGTATCTTATGAGTGTTTTAGATAGAATATTTATCAATTATTATTTAGATAAAACATCCTTGGGTATTTATGCTCTTGCTGGCAAATTTGCTTTAATCATAAACTTAATTATTGAAGTTTTTAATAGAACTTGGATACCATTCTTAATGAAGGGAATTAATGAGTTTAAAAATAATAATAAAAATTCAGAAAAAATTTTCCAATTTATTTCTAAAATTTACACAATGATTACTTGTGTAATAATTATTATTTTATCTTTTTTATCAGAAGTACTAATTACTAGTTTAACAAATTATCTATACCATGAAGCTAAATATATTTTTCCATTACTTTGTTGGTATCTAATATTTTATGGTTTTTTTAATATTATTTCTTCTTCAATGTGGATTGAAAAGAAAACACATCATACATCAATTGTATTGATTTTAACTTTAGTTTTAAATCTAATACTTAATTTCTATTTTGTACCTATGTATGGAGTTTACGGAGCTGCTTTTTCTACAATAGCCTCATATATTGCTTTACTTTTCATCACATCTATAATTGTCAAAAAAATTAATAATATTATTTTTCCGTATATTTTTATATTTTCAAATTATTTAATAACATTTACAATTACCCTAATCATACTTTATACAAATTTTGATATATTGTTAAAAATTTTATTATCTTGTTTATATATAATTATATCTACAATACTTTTTATAAAGAATGATTTAAAGCTATTTACAACTAGATTTAAAAATTCATAATTTTTATGACAAGTAAAATAACAATAATAGATTATGGTTTAGGAAACTTATTATCAATCTCAAATATGCTTAATTATTTAAATATAGAATATGAGATCTCTAGTAATCCAAGACAGATTGCAAATTCCCAAAAATTAATTATTCCAGGCGTAGGTTCTTTTGATAACGCCATAAATTTACTTCAAAAAAATAAAATATATGACTCAATAATTAAAGCATTTGAATCAGATGTAATAATTTTAGGTATATGTTTAGGTATGCAAATACTTTACGAAAAAAGTGATGAAGGAATGCAAAATGGATTAAGTATTTTAAAAGGAAAAGTTGTTAAATTCAAAATTACTGATAATTTAATTATCCCTCATATCGGTTGGAATTCAATTAATTCAAATAATATTTCACATTTTAAGTTGAGAAATAAAAAATTTTATTTTTTACATTCATATCACCCTGAATTATCCATTAAACAAAATTTTGATAGTGTTAAATATTCTTATAATTTTCCTGCAATTATTAAGCAAAATAATGTTTATGGTGTTCAATTCCATCCCGAGAAAAGTGGTGACAATGGTATGCAATTTTTTAGAGAATTTAATTTATTATGACATTTTCACCTAGAATTATAGCTTCATTATTAATAAATAGAGATAAGCTAATTAAAACAAAAAAATTTAAGGATGAAAAATATGTTGGAGATATTTTAAATGCTGTTAAAATTTTTAATGATAAAAAAGTTGATGAATTATTAATTATTGATAAATCAATTAGAACTTCTAATGATGGACCAAATTATAGTTTAATTAAAAATCTTACTTCTGAAGTTTTTATTCCTTTATGCTATGGGGGTGGTATACGAAATGTAGATCAAGCATATAAATTATTTAAAATAGGAATTGAAAAAATTTCAGTACAAAAAACTGTTTTTGAAAACTTTGATAACTTAAAAGTTCTAGTAAAAAACTTTGGGAGTTCCAGTATTCTCTTTTCTATCGACGTTATAATTAATAATGATAATTATTTTATTTTTGACAGCAAAACAAAAAAAATATTAAATTTAAATTTGTATGATATTATAAAAATGGCAGTTGATTTTGGTGTTGGTGAAATTTTAATTAATATTGTTAATCTAGACGGCACATTAAAAGGACCAGATTTAAATATTATAAAAAAAATACCGAAGGTAAATATCCCAATAATTTATCAAGGTGGTATTAATTCTGTCACAGATATCATTTCTGTTTTAAAAAATGGTTTTCACAGTGTAGCTATAGGATCCTTATTTGTGTTCTATGGAAAATATAATTCAGTACTAATTTCATATATTAATGAATCTGATAGGCTTAATATAAATAAAAATATTTCAATAAATGTATAAGATTTGTAACAGATGTTTAATGGATACTTCAGCTATTGATATTGTTTTTGACAATAGGGGATATTGTAATTTTTGTTCAGATTTTTTAAAAGTTTCTAATTTAATTAAAGCAAATAATACATTTAAAAATCTAGATAAATTTATTAACAAAGTAAAAAATCAAGGAAAAAATCTAGAGTATGATTGTGTTGTAGGTATTTCTGGCGGTGTTGATAGTTCATGGGCTTTAAAAAAAACTGTTGAATATGGTTTAAGACCACTTGTAGTTCATTTTGATAATGGTTGGAATACAAATATGTCTCAGGAGAATATTTATAAATTGTTAAAAAAATTGAAATTAAATTTAATAACCTATGTAGTTGATTGGATGGAATATAAAGAAATTATGCAATCATTTTTTAAATCCAATGTTGTTGATATAGAATTGATTTATGACAATGCTTTAATGAAAATTAATTACTCCATAGCAAAAAAATTTAATGTTAAATATATCTTTGCCGGTACAAATAGAGCAACAGAGGGCATGCGCATGCCTAAAAACTGGAATTGGTTTAAATATGATAAAAAAAATATTCATTCAATTCAAAAAAAATTTGGTAACAAACCGATTAAATCACTGCCAACTATCGGAACTTTAGATTTTATTTATTATTCTAAAATTCATAATATTAAATGGATTAATTTTTTAGATTATTTTGATTATAATAAAAGCTTAGCAATGGATGAACTTTGCTCGTTCAGTGATTTTACAAAGTATAAAATTAAACATTCTGAATCAATATTTACTAGATTTTATCAGTGTCATATTCTACCTAAAAAATTTAAAATTGATAAAAGAAGAATACACCTTTCCAACTTGGTAATCACAAATCAAATGAGCAGAGATAAAGCTTTAGAAGTAATAAAAACTGATCCATACTCATCTTTTAACGATTATCTTCAAGATAAGAAATTTTTTTTAAAAAAAATGGATTTTTCAGAAGAATATTTTAATAGATACTTAAGTGAAAATCCTATTAGCCATCAAGAATATCACACAGAAAAAATTATATGGGAAAAATTAGAGATTGTTTATAAAAAAATTTTTAAGAAAATATTATGACTTCATCTTTATATCTAGCAGGATGGCAAACAATAAATCGAAAGAATGATTATCAGCTTAATTATTTTGGTAAAAAATTTAATAAAGTTTATATTATTACTGCAGGTATAAATTCATTAATAAATAAGAATTATAAAAATAAAAACAAATATTATTTTTATATTAATAAAAATTCTTTTTTTAGATTTTTTATATTTTTAAAATGTATTATTACAGATAATACAAAAAATAAGTTAGCAATTATTTCGCCATATGGGATAACTGCTATTATCCCTTTTATAATATGTAAGTTATTCAATATAAAAATAATTGTTGTTGAATGGGGACCTATAGATCTAATTAAAAACAAATTATATTTAGAAAGGTTTTTTGTGCGCATAATATTTAACTTCTCAAAAATTGTATGGGTTAAAGAACCTTATATGATTGATAGATTATCTTTTATTAATAATCAGAAAAAAATTAATCTTATTCCAAATTGCGTGGAGCCAATCTACAATTATAAAAGAGAAGATTTTAATATTGATTTCCTTTGGGTAAATAGATTTGCAGATACAAGAACTCCCCAAATTGTTATAAAATCACTTCAAAAACTTGAATTTGAAAAAAATTTTAAATCAATATTTTTAGGTGATTTAGAAAACAAATACAAAAAATTTAGTAGTAATAATATTAAAATTTTGAATTTCACTGAACCTTATAAATATTATATAAGTTCTAAATTTTTTATAGTTTCAGGTAAAAGAATATTTGGAAATAATTCGCTTTTAGAAGCAATGAATTATGGATTGATTCCTATAGTAAATAAAAGTCAGGATATTGATAAAATAATTAAGCATGGAAATAATGGATTTATTTGTGAAAATAATACTAAAAGTTTTTATGAGATTTTAAAATATTGTATAGAGTTAGATGAAAAAACTTATAAAAATATTTCAATTCGTGCAAAAAAAACAATAAATGAAAAATTCAATAACAACATTTGGAATAATAAGATGGATATATTACTAAGGAAAATTTTATGAATAATAATTTATCTATTGCCATTATTGGATTAGGATATGTTGGCTTACCTTTAGCAATAGAATTTGGAAAAAAATTTTCAACAATTGGATATGATACTTCTAAATTAAAGATAAAATCTTTATCAAAAAATATTGATTTAAATAAAGAATTCAAAAAAAAAGAAATAATTAATTCTAAACATCTTAAATTTACTAATATTGATAAAAATATTTTAGAATATAAAATTAAAATTGTTGCAGTACCCACACCAATTACTAAAAATAAAAAACCTGATTTAAAAATTATAAAAAACGCATCTAAAACTGTAGGTTTAAATCTGAAGAAGGGTGATATAGTTATATTTGAATCCACAGTATATCCAGGTGTAACAGAAGACATTTGTGTAAAAATATTAGAAAAATTTTCAAATCTTAAATGGAAAAAAGACTTTAATGTTGGTTATTCGCCTGAAAGAATAAATCCAGGTGATAAAAAACATTACTTAACTAATATTAATAAACTAATCTCTGCCGATAATTTTAAAACATTAAAACTAATGAGGGAAATCTATCAAAGTATTATAAAAGCAGAAATTATTTCTTGTGATTCAATAAAAATTGCTGAAGCTGCTAAAGTAATTGAAAATACCCAAAGAGATATCAATATTGCTTTTATTAATGAATTAAAAATTATCTTTGATAAACTTAAAATAGATACAAAAAAAGTTTTAGAAGCTGCAAGTACAAAATGGAATTTTATAAATTTTGAACCTGGCTTAGTGGGAGGGCATTGTATAGGTGTTGATCCTTATTATTTATCATTTGTATCAAAACATAATAAGTATATTCCCAAACTGATTTTAGCAGGTAGAAAATTAAATGATAACATGGCTATATATTATGCCAAAAAATCATTAAATTTATTAAAACAAAATAAAAAAAGTTTGAGTAAGTCTAGAGCTTTAATTTTAGGTTTTACTTTTAAAGAAAATTGTTCAGATATTAGAAATACT
Organism: uncultured Alphaproteobacteria bacterium; assembly: GCA_902515745.1. GTDB lineage: Bacteria > Pseudomonadota > Alphaproteobacteria > HIMB59 > CACPNW01. Next base: position 7,582 of record CABXWB010000003.1, read on the forward strand.
AAAGTAATTGATATTTACAAATATTATATTAAAAAAAATATTTATACTGAAGTTTACGATCCTAATATTGATATTAAAGAAGCAAGTAAAATTTATAATTGTAATTTTGTTTTAAAACCAAAAACTAAATTTTATGATTTAGTAATAATAGCAGTTTCACATGGGCAATTTATAAAAATGGGTAAAAAAGGTATAAATAAATTAATGAAAGGAAAAAATAATTTATTTGATATTAAAAATATTTTATAAGTAAATGATCAATTCTAAAATTGAAAGTCTACAACTTCTACGTTTTATAGCTGCTATTTTAGTTGTCTCAGTTCACTTAGACTTTGAATTTGGCCATATAGGTGTTGATATATTTTTTGTACTAAGTGGTTTTATTATCTCATATGTTACTAGTAAAAAAACCAAAGCTTTTTTTATTAATAGATTAATAAGAATTATTCCAATTTATTGGTTTATCACAATTCTATTTGCATTTACTCTATTAATTTTACCTGACGTATTTGAGTTAAGTGAATTCAATTTTATTTATTTACTAAAATCATTATTTTTTATACCATTTAACAATTTAGAAACAGGACATTACCCATTAGTCATATATGGTTGGACTTTAAATTATGAAATTTTTTTTTATTTTATTTTTAGTTTAGCAATTTTACTTAACAAAAAATATGTAATTCAATCATTTTTTATAATATTTTTATTAATTTACTTTTGTAACTTATATTTAAATAATTTTATTTCAAAAGTTTATTCCAATCCAATAATATTTGAATTTGCTTTTGGAGTAATAATATTTATTTTTTATAAAAATTATAAAAAAATTGATTTCTTTAAATTTAGAGTATTTATCATTTATTTTATTTTAATAATATTTGTCATTTATTTATATAAAGAATTCAACAAATTCCGGTTAGTTGCTTATGGTATACCTAGTGTAATTATATTATTAATATTTCTTTCAATAAATAAATTTAATTTCCCAAAAAAAATTGTTTTATTGGGTGACTCAAGTTATTGCCTTTATTTAATACATCCTTATATATTTCAATTTTCTAGAAAGTTTTTTTCAAGTTTTTATATTAGCGCAGAAATCCTTAATATAATTCTTCTATTTAATGTTATTTTATGTGTTATTATATCAATTTATTTACATAAATACTTTGAATTACCAATTCAAAACTATTTAAAAAAATATTTTAAATGAATACTCATATAAAAAATATAAAATAAATTTAAAAATATAAATACAATAATCAAAAATTTCTTTTATAAAGTATACTAAATATAAATGACTAAAAATAAAAATATTTTAATTATTTCACCTCATACAGATGATGCTGAACTGGGTTGTGGAGCTACTCTATATAAACTTAATAAAAAGGGTTATAAATTACATTATATTGCTTTTTCTGCGTGTGAAGATTCTGTTCCAAAGAATTTTAATAAAAATATACTTAAAACTGAAGTAAAAAAATCTACAGAAATCATAGGAGTAAATAATAAAAATTTAACTATCTTTAATTTTAAAGTTAGAGAATTTTATAAAAATAGACAGGAAATTTTAGATATAATGATTAATTATAAACAAAGAATCAAACCTTTTATAATTTTTACAACCAGTATCAAAGATATTCATCAAGATCACAAAGTAATATGTGAAGAGTCGATTAGAGCTTTTAAATTTGAAAATCTTTTATCTTATGAATTACCGTGGAATGCAAAAAATTTTCAACCAAATTTTTATGTTGAAATAAAACAATCTGAATTTTTAAAAAAAATTAAATCTCTTTCAAAATATAGATCCCAAAAATTTAGAAAATATTTTGATAATGATTTTATAAAATCACAAATATTATTTAGAGGCATCCAAAGTAAATTTAATCTAGCAGAGGCATTTGAAATAATTAATTTAAATAATGATATATCAATATAATATTAAATCTTATCCATTGAATTTAGTAAATTATTTATATCTTCATTATTATTATAGTGAACAATACTAATTCTAACTACACCGTCATTTGTGTCTATACCTAAATGCTTCAGGCATCTCCATGCATAAAAATTATCATTTCTAGTTGCAATCCCATTTTTTACTAATTCGTCTGATATGGATCTTGAAGTTTTATTTTTTGATACAAATGAGATTGTTGGAGCTCTATTTTTATTTTTAATTTTATTTTTACCTATCAATTTTAAATCTTTACGATTTGAAATGTAATCAAGAACTGGATTTCCTAAATTTTCTTCATGTTTAGAAATTAATTGGTTTATTCTGGATATTTTCTTTGCGTTAAATTTGTCATCAAAATGATGATTGTAGACATTTTCTAAATATTCATAAATCCCAATAATTGAAACAAGTTCTTCATGATTTGGTCCTCCTGGATTGATTGTATATGGATATTTACCTTCTAAAAACTCATGATTTTGATTTGGGAGCTTACTGAGAATTTCTTTTTTTCCATAAAGTAATGCTAGATGTGGACCATAGGTTTTATACAAACTAAATGTATAGAAATCTACACCCAATTCTTTTACATCAGGAAAACCGTGTGGTGCAAACGAAACTCCATCACCTATTACAATTATATTATTTCTATGTGCAATTTCAGAAATAACTTTTAGGTTATTAACTGATCCAACAATATTAGAGCAGTGGGTTACTGCTAGTATTTTTGTTTTATTAGTAATTAATTTTTGTAAATCTTCAATTTCCAATTCGTGAGTATTTAAATTAAATTTCCATTCTTTAATTATTGCTCCATCATTTTTTAGTCTTATCCAAGGACTTATATTTGCTTCATGATCTTGATTGGTAACAATTATTTCATCTCCAGGATCAATATATTTTTTTAATGCATTAGAAAGCACATATAAATTAATTGATGTAGAACCCCCTATTAGTATTTCATTTTGTTCAGCATTGATAAGGTTTGCAAAAAGTTTGATAGCTTTATCCATATTTTGACCTGCTATTTTAGACATTGGATACTCAGCGTATGGTTGGACCTTAGTTGAAACCATAAATTGATTTAATTTTGTAATAACATTTTTTGGAACATAACTACCTCCAGCATTTTCAAAGAAAGACCAATCTTTTGATAGGGGGTCACTAAATGCTGGAAATTGTGATCTTACGTAATCAATATCAAGTTTAATATTTTCTAATGTCAAATTTACCTCTTATTGTATAATGTTCTATTCTAATATAGAAAAAAATAAATAATAAATATTTATAATTTTAACTTTTTAAATATGATTGATAAACGTAAATTTTATATTAATGGTTTATGGGTAGACCCAATTATAAAAAATGATTTTGAAGTCATAAATCCATCTAATGAGAAATCTTATGCTGTTATTTCTCTCGGCAGCAAGAAGGACGTTGATTTAGCTGTAAATGCAGCAAAGCAAGCATTTTTTATGTGGAGTCAGGTTGATAAAAAAGAAAAAATAATTTTACTAGAAAATTTATTTAAAATTTATAACGCTAGATGGAATGAAATAACTCAAACAATGTCTGAAGAAATGGGTGCACCTTTGGACTGGTCATCTTCTGCTCAAACTTCTTCAGGAGCTGATCATATCAAAGATTTTATTTTAAGGTTAAAAAATTTTGAATTTGAAACTAAATTTAATAAACAATCAAATAATTATATAGTTTATGAACCAATTGGAGTATGTGGTCTGATTACACCATGGAATTGGCCAATCAACCAAATCACATTAAAAGTAATACCGGCATTAGCTACAGGCTGCACTATGATTTTGAAGCCATCCGAAATCGCACCTTTGTCAGGAATGCTCTTTACTGAAATAATTCATGAAGCTGGATTTCCTCCTGGTGTTATTAATTTAATAAATGGCGATGGTGATGGGGTAGGTACAGATTTATCTTCTCATAGTGATATCGATATGATTTCTTTTACTGGCTCAACTAGAGCAGGAAAGCTTATTTCTAAAAATGCAGCAGATACAATTAAGAGAGTCTGCCTAGAATTAGGAGGTAAAGGGGGTAATATTATTTTTAGTGATTCACATTCTGAAGCAGTAAGAGAGGGTGTGAGAAACATAATGAGTAATTCTGGCCAATCTTGTGATGCACCAACAAGAATGCTAGTTGAAAAATCAATCTATGAAAGAGCAATAGAAGAAGCTGCTGATGAAGCTAATAAAATTAAAGTTGATATTGCTTCTAAAAATGGAAATCATATCGGTCCAGTTATTTCTAAAAAACAATATGATAAAATTATTGATTTAATTAATAGTGGCATAAACGAGGGTGCTACAATTATTGCTGGAGGTCCAGAAAAGCCAAATGGTTTAGATAAAGGATATTTTGTGAAACCTACAATATTTACAAATGTGAATAATGAAATGAGAATTGCAAAAGAAGAAATATTTGGTCCAGTGCTTTCAATAATTCCATTTGAGGACGAAGATGAAGCGGTATCAATTGTAAACGATACATCTTATGGTTTAGGAAACTATGTTCAAACACAAGATAAAGAAAAGGCAAAAAGAGTAGCAAGAAAATTTAGATCTGGAGGTGTATATATTAATGGGAATACAGCTGATTCAGGAACTCCTTTTGGCGGTTACAGGCAGTCTGGAAATGGCAGAGAAGGCGGTGATTGGGGTTTAGAAGAATATTTAGAAATTAAAACCATCTGTGGATGGGAATGATCTAAACTTTAATATTTTTAAAATAATTTAATCTTCCTATTATTTCATCTCTTTCAATATAATATCCTTGAAGATGTCTATTCCCAGAGTTTGGGTCAAATGAAGTTCTTCCATGTAATACTCTTCTGTTGTTAAAACAAAAAATATCACCTGCTTCTAATTTAAAATCAATTTTAAATTTTTTATTTTGAAGAAGTGATGCAAAATATTGATAAGAGTCGTAAAATTTTTTCATTTTTTCAGGCTCAACATCTACAGCACCCATTGCAGCCATACTAAATCTAATATCATTATAATCATTATCTTTTGTTAATGTAATTATTGGTGAATGAAGAATTCTGACTGCTTTTTGAGTATAATCTGTATCTTTAAATTTTACATTCGTTTGAGTTAAAATTTTAAAAACATCTTTTTCATTTTTTTTTAAATAATTTGCAACTGCAAAACCATCTACAACAGATGATAATCCACCATTAGCTTCATTTATTAAACAATGAAGAAATTGATAACCTGGAGCATATTCGAAATAAGGCAAATCAGTATGATTTCTTAATGCATCTGCTGTGTAAGCAGTATTATTTGGTTTTGGAATATTAATTACTTCAAATGGTGTTCCAAAAAATGTTTCTCTATGATGACTTATTCTATTTAATATTTTAAATGCAGATTTTTTTCTAGTAGGTGCATTTTTGATTAATGCAAAACCAAATGTATGAAGTAAATCTAGCCATTTTCTCAAGTGTTTGTCATTTTTTATTACACTATTATGATCAACAATAATTTTCTTTAAATTTTTTTTTAATTTGCCATCCCAAAAAACATAAGGTGATTTATATTTTCGGGTATTTATTTCGGTATAACAATGATCTCTTAGCCATTTTAAATTGAATTTGCTACTATGATCACCTTCACTCCAATCAATATTGAGTTTATTTTTTTCAATTTTATAATTTTTAGGAAATATATTTTTACTAATAGTTAAAATATTAAAGACTCGCATATTTGCAGTAGGATGTATTGCTGTTGGACAATTATCTCTTAACCACATAAAATGGAATTTACTTTCAAAATTATCTTTCCACAAAATACTTAAATGGTCATTCTTTTTTTGTAATTTTTTTACATGATATTTACTACTCATTTTGAAATTTTTATATCTGAATAAATTATCTTAGTATATTTAAGAAATTAATGAAATCGAAAAATAATAATCTATTGGGAATTTCTTTCATGTTATTCTCTATGTTTTGTCTAAGTATAAATGATATCACGTATAAATATTTAAGCTTTCATTTTCCTGTATGGGAGTCAATATTCTTCAGAGCACTAAGTGGAAGTATCATTGCAACTTTTTTAGCAATGTATTTTGGATTTGATAAGTTAAAAACTAAAAAACCAGTTGGACATGCTATCCGAGCTCTTTCTTCTTCTGCTTGTGTTGTATTCTATATTTACGGAATTAATCATTTAATGTTATCTGAAAACATTGCTATTGCACATTCTGCTCCCATTATTGCTGCTTTTCTTGCTGTACCAATACTTGGTGAGAGAATTGGGATTTTTAGAACAACTGCAATATTAATTGGTTTTATTGGTGTGTTAATTATTGTTAAGCCCGGTACTGATTTGTTCAAATTAGAAACACTCTATCCTTTAATATCTGCAGCTTTTATGGCTTCTGTTTATTTATCAACAAGATCAGTAATGAGTACTGATTCTAGTGTTGCAATTGTTTTTTATTACTCTTTTTCATTATTAATTACGTCAATAATATTTTTTCCTGATAATTTTATTATGCCAAATAGAATTCAATTAATTTTTGCTATGAGTTTAGGTGTGATGGGATCACTAGGACATTTATTTATGTCTCAGGCAGCTAAATACGCAGATGTTGCAATTACTTCACCCTTTGAATACTCAGCTTTTATATTTGTAGGGATAATGGGTTATTTAATTTATTCTGAGGTTCCAACTTTTAGTATTTATTTAGGAGGGACAATTATTATTAGCACAGGAATATTTATAGCTTACAGAGAAAGAAAAAATAGCTAAATTAAAAAATTATTTCTTTTAAATTTTTCTCCTTATTTTTTTGATTTCTTATTTTATTTAAAATACTTTTTTTACCTCCACATATTAAAAATTTATTATCAATATCTTCGTCTTTTAAAGGGTTATTTTTTCCTCCCTTAATATATGATATTTTTTCAATCAATATACTTCCATCATTCATTATTACTTTAATTATATCGGGATACTTAGGATCATAATCTTCAAAATTATTTGGCACTTTGTACGTGACTAGTTTAATCTTTCTAGTCATGTTTAAACTTTTTTTATTTTTAGAAATATTTAAACTACTCAAATCAAATTTACCATTAATGAGAGCAGTTGCGAAACAATAACTCAATGAAAATCTAGCTTCAGTAGAATTTTTTGGTATATGAAATTTTGATACTCTGAACCAAGGTTCTGGAAACTCAATTGTAATAGATTTAATATTTTTTTTTATAAAAATTTTTTTATTAAAAATTAATCCTCCTTGTATTACTCTTTGTGAATAACTACAAACTGGCCAAAACTTAATGAAATTTGGAAATTTAATTATAGCATTTCCTAAATCTGTTTTTTTAAAATTATTATTTAATTTTTTAGAAAATTTACTTCCATACAATTCAATAAATCCTCTCTCAATATTCCAAATATCTTGATTAGCTGTCCCTCCATTTTTTGCAAGTAAGGCTGATTGCACAGCTGCTTGGGCAGCAAAACCAATATGAAAAGCTTTTGTATCTTTGCCAAATTGCTGTTTTAAACCAGATGAAAAACTTGTTGCAATAGAAATTGCATTTGCCATTTGATCCGCATTTAATTTTAACACTTTAGATACTGCTGCAGCTGTTCCAACCACACCTATTGTATTTGCTGAATGCCATCCCTTATAATAATGATCATAACTTAGTGCTTGTCCTATTTTTATTATTAATTCATATCCTACTACCCATCCCTGATATATTTCTTCAATCGAGATATTTTTCATTTGAGCAATAGATATAAGAGCTGAAAAAATTGGCGCACTAGGATGAGATCCTGCTACGTATTCGTAATCATCAAAGTCTATAGACGCTGATCTGACTCCATGTAAAAAACATGCTGTAGAAATAGATAATTTTTTTCCTCCTCCAAAAATCTTAATATTTCCTAAATTATTATTTTCTAAACAGTATTTTAATGCAACCTTTGATTGTTTTTCTTTAACGCCTGATAATATACAAGCTAGAGTATCTATGAATGCATTTTCTGCCCTTTTATAAGTTACCTTATTGATATTAATTTTTTTTTGTGATGCCCAATTACAAAATTTTTTATGAAAACTCATTTTTTATATTTTGCAATCATTGTAACTTCTTTTTTTTCATTAATAATTCTTCCAATAATTTCATCTTCTAAATTTTCACCAATTTCTATAAAAAAATTATTGTTATATACAAGAGGCGCTGTAGCTTTATATTCAAAAGAATTGAACTCAATCTTATTTTTTCTTGCAAGATTTAAAAGATAAGTTGCTTGAAGAGGTGCATGGACTAATAATCCCATATGGCCCTCATAATTTTTAGTATAATCATTATCATAATGAATCTTATGTCCATTAAAAGTTAAAGCAGAATATCTAAATAGCAAAGTTGATGAACCAAAAATTTCTACTTTATCAATTAATTTTAATTCATCTTTTATTTTAGGAGTAATGGAGTTTTTATTTATTTTTTCTCTATAAACAGCAGTTTGATCTTCTGATACTACTAACTTATTTTTATTTAAATATTCATGATTAATATTAACAAAACATAGATTGCCTGATCTACCTTTCTTAAATTCAATACTTGAAATTGATGAATTTTTTATAATTTCAGATCCAATTTCAAATTCATCAAATATTTTTATTTTACCCCCAGCCCACATTCTAATTTTATAAGGTAACTCAGGTAAGAAAATTCCTAATTTTGTATTTCCATCTTTGTCTAGATCATTTATAGAAGCTATATCTGGGCTTAAGCATAAAAAAATTCCCTCAGGCACGGTTTGATCGCTTAAACAGTTTTGATCGATTGTGTTTTTTAAATGATCAACTAATCGTGGAGTAATAATATCACTTCTTGAAATTTTCTTTCCAATCCAATCTTTGTAATTATCCATATTTAATATACTCGAGTTTACTTATAAATTAATAATAAGTATAATTTATATTTTTAAAAAATGAAAAAAACATTTGATTATATAATAGCAGGAGGAGGTTCTGCTGGCTGTACATTAGCCTCAAGATTATCTGAAAATAAAGATATAAAGGTATTACTAATAGAAGCAGGGGGATCAGGAAAAAGTTTATTTACTCAAATGCCTGGTGGTAATGGATACATTTTTGGAAACCCTAAATTTGATTGGGGTTTTGAATCAATACCTCAACCTTCTTTAAATAATAGAAAAATTTTATACCCAAGAGGTAAAGGACTAGGAGGATCCTCTCTTTTAAACGGTATGATTTATATGAGAGGTGCTCCAGGTGATTTTAACAGGTGGAGACAAAAGGGTTTAGAGGGCTGGTCGTATAATGATGTATTGCCATATTTCAAAAAATCTGCGTCAGCTTTTCATAGAGAAAAAAATGAATATCATTCGCATTCAGGCCCTTTAAAACTTACACCAGCTGGTAATTACAACTCTATTGATAAAGCATTTATTAATGCATGTGTTGAAGCAGGATCAGAAATTAATAATGATTTTTATAATGGCAATTTAAATGGTGTAGGGCGATATGATGTTAAAGTATGGAATGGAAAAAGACAATCATCTGCAGAAGCTTATTTGAAATTTAAACCTAGCAACTTAACAATTTATAAAAATACATCTGTAATAAAAATTTTAATTGAGAAAAATAAAGCTAGAGGGTTGCTTTTATCAAGTGGTGAAGTTTATGCTTCATCAGAGGTAATATTATCTTTAGGAGCATTCGGTAGCCCCAAATGCTTAATGTTATCAGGAATTGGACCAGAAGAACATTTAAAAGAAAAAAACATAGAATTATTAATTAACTTACCTGGAGTAGGAGAAAACCTTCACGATCATCCTGTTATGCCAATGAATTGGGGTTTCCAAAACAAAAATTTAAGTTTCTCTAAATATCAAAGAATAGATAAAGCAATTCTTGTTGGATTAAAATATATTTTATTTAAACAGGGATTAGCCGCAGCTCCTTTTTGGTCAACAAATCTATTTCATTCAATAAGAGAAAAGGATATGCCTGAAATACAAGTGTTCATGACACCTATGTGTTTTAAAGAAGAAAAAGATAACTGGTCTATGAGTTTAGACAATATATTAAATTTTGGTTCATTATTTTTTTCTAGAGGTAAAAAAGCTTTTCCAGGATTGCACTTTCAAATTAATTTATTAAGACCAAAGAGCACAGGAAGTGTTAAACTTAAAAGCTCAAACCCTAATGATGAACTTAATATCAATCCAAATTGGTTCACCGATCCATCTGATATGGAAGATATTATAGAAGGTATGAAGCATACTAGAGAGGTATTATCTAAACCAAGTTTAGCAAAAATTGTTTCTGAAGAATTACTTCCAGGCCAAAAAATCAAAAGTGATCACGATTTAAAAGAGTCAGTTCGAAATCATGTACAAACCGGTCATCATCCTGCATCTACTTGTGCAATGGGTTCAAGTAACAACAAAATGGCTGTACTTGATAATCAACTTAAAGTTAGAGGAATAAATAATCTGAGAGTAGTAGATGCTTCATCCTTCCCTGATATGATTAGTGGTAATATAAATGCATCTGTAATTATGTTAGCAGAAAAAGCCTCAGATATGATATTAAAAAATTAATTATTTAGATAAATCATTAAAGATATATAATTATTTTGGTTCTGCATAAATATTAATTATATTTTGTATATCAGTATTATTTAAATTTATAGGCAATCTTTTTTTATTTATAGAGAATAAATTATAGTTGAACTCATCAAAAAACTTTTGAATATTTTTTTTATTTTTATTTCTCACTTCAATAATAACTTTTGGTTTGTATTTAGAAAAAACTTCTCTACTACCTTCTAAAATTTTAAAATCTTCTCCTTCTGTATCAATTTTAATAGCTTTAACATTCATATCATTTGGAATTTGAAGTGAATCAAGCTTAATAGTTTGTATTGGTGTACCATTTGTATCAATTTTTCCACCCTTTGAAAGATATGAATTTTCTTCAATATTTTTGAATTTCGACATTCCATCAAAATTTGATACTGCCAATAAATGAGCGCTAACTTGTCTATGCAAATTATTTAATCTTAAGTTTGTTAATAATCTTGCAAGGTTTACATATAAAGGCTCAATAGATATTACTTTATTCAAAGAATTAGATTTTAAAGACGTTAAAGTATACAGGCCTGTGTGAGCCCCCACATCTATATATACACCACTTTCATTTGATATTTCGTGCCATAGGTCAAGGCTAATTAAATCATGCTCATCTTTCCAAAAAAATTTAACAGCTGATGAATCATCATTTAAGATATTTAATATTTTAAATGATGTTTTAGTAATTTTAAAATCTAATATTCCTGTATGCAACGGTAGTTTATTCAATTCATTTAAGCTCATTTCTTTGAAATTAATATTTTCATTATTTTTTTTAAATTTAATTGAATCCTGCGACATCTGTTTTTATAATATCGATAGTCCTCCCTTGTGTATACTTAAATTATGATGGGTTTTGTTTTAATTTTTGAAGATATTTTATAACCTTATTATATTTCTGATCTGGAATATCTTTGTAAGTAATTCCAAAATAATTTTTTACTTCTAAAGCTACATGAGCGTAAGGATTTCTTCCTTTTGGATGATTGGGATGATTAGGAAGTTTATCCTTTAAGAAATCGCCTGTTTCTTGAATTAATTTCCAAATTTTAGACGCGTTATCTTTATTCAATTTATCTAGCTAAAGCGCCCATGGGATCCCATGGGGCTAGTGCTACAGGCTCCATATCTAAGTATTTTAATAATCTTTTGTTTAGATATTTTTTATCAATAACAACTTCATAGGTATATTCATCAAACCATTCATCAGTCATCATCATATATCCTTTATTACCACTTTTTGTTCCCCAGCTATTTTCAATTTTCCATTTAGTTGAATTTCTTTTTTTAATATCAACACCTGTTAAAAGCATGGCATGAGTCATTTCACTGTCACCATACTCTAAACGAGTTTGTTTATTCATCTTAAATGAAGTTTGAAAAACATTTTCATAGTCGTAAATGCCCATATCGAGTACACCCATATCTCTACTAAAACGTTTCCCAACATCGCAACCAAACCATACTGCTTCATTGTTTTTTATTGAGTCCATTGCAGATTTTTTTAATTCTTTAATATCAACGTTTAGATATTTAATAATTTGACCTTCTACGACGTTACCAAGAAACTCGACTGTATACATTGTATTAAATCTTTTATTACTCATTGGAGCATTAATTAAGCAAACTTTATCTTTAATATTGATATCAGCATATTTTTTACAGAAATCAATTGGTGTCATATCTGAAATGACAATGTGTCTATTATCTTTATTTCTAGTAGACCAATTGATAACATCTGGTGGTTGTCCAAGAAACATTGCTAGTAAATTGTAAATTGTTTCCATCATGTCTTTTTTTAGAGCTGTAGAATTTTTAGCTGGTTTCTTTCTTAGTATAGAAGCAAACTCTCTTAATTTGTGAGTCAAGATATAATTCATGGCACCTGATTTACTGCTATGATTTGTTTCAGGCATTACATCTTTAGGTACTGCACCGTACTTATTAATTAAGTTTACAAACATATCCCACTGTCCACCATCTTGCACAGGTGCTTTTAAAAGATGAGTAATTAATCTGCTCTCATATGATTCATCTCTTGACTTGATAATATTCTCTAAAAAATAGTTTGCTTTCTCTAACTTATCCCAAAACATGAAATAATTTTGTGAAAACTCAAATGTATTTAGTTCAAGGCTATCAACAACTTGTAAACGCATAAGATTTAATCCGGCAAATCCCCAACATCTACCTGATGCCATTTGGTTTGTTGCAGGTAGTTCTTTTTTAATTAGATTAGAGAAATTATGATTGATTTGACTAAAATTTTCCCAATTGAGTGCAACATTAGCTAAATCATTTTTAATTAATGCATTTCGTGATGCTGTATTTTTATTATTTCTTAGAAATTTATTTTTAAAAGTTTTAATTGTTGATAGAGATATATTTTTTGGCATATTCTGTATTTAAAACTATTTTAGCTTAATTCAATTCTTAACTGTTTTTTTCTTTTTTTTGAGACCCATCTTAGCTTTTCTTTCATCAATTAACCTAATGGCATCTTCTAGTTTTAAGTTATCTATTGTTTGATCACCAAGAATTGATGCATTTATTTTTCCACATTTTACATATGGTCCAAATTTTCCATCATGAGCAGTAATGTTTTTCTTTTCTGTTGGATGCTCTCCAAACGTTTTTAATGTAGCGTTACCTCTCTGTGTAGGTTTAGCAATTAATTCAATAGCTCTTTCAAGTTCAATATCTAGAATATTATCTGTTTTTTCGAGAGCTTTATATTTTTTATCATGCAGAATATAAGGTCCATACATTCCTATACCTGCACTAACCGTTTTATCTGTTTCTGGATGAAATCCTAATTTACGTGGTAAGCCAAGTAGTTGGATAGCTGTGTTTAATCCTATTTCATCTGGTTCAAAATTTTTAGGAACAGAAACTCTTTTTGGTTTTTTTTCTTTCGTACCTTCACCAACTTGCATATAAAATCCATAAGGACCTTTTCTAAGAGTAATCATTTCTCCCGTTTCAGGATAAATACCAATTTCTTTTGGTCCGCTAAGTGCAGCCCCATCTTTATCGTTTAGTTGATTAAACTGAACTGTATATTTGCAATCAGGATAATTAGAACAACCAATAAATCCTCCAAACTTTCCAACTTTAATTCCTAATCTTCCATTATCACAGCTCGGACATTTCCTTTTTTCATCTGCTCCATTTGGTGGAAAGAAATGTGGACCTAATGCTTCATCTAAAACATCAATCACCTCTCTGTTTGATTTACCTACAGTTTCATCACAAAGTTGTTTAAACGTTTCCCAAAATTTTCTTAGAACCTCTTTCCAATCAAGCTTACCATCAGAAATTTCATCAAGTTGATTTTCAAGATCAGCTGTAAAATCATATTCTACATATTGATTGAAATATTTCTCTAAAAATATCGATACTATTCTCCCTCTATCGTGAGGATTAAAACGTTTTTTATCTAAAATAACATAATCTCTATCTTGTAGAACTTTAATAATGGACGCATATGTAGATGGTCTACCAATACCAAGTTCTTCAAGTTTTTTTACTAAACTTGCTTCAGTATAACGAGGAGGAGGGGAGGTAAAATGTTGTGTCTTTTCAGCTTCTTTTAAATTTAAACTCTCTCCTTCACTCATAGCAGGAAGAATTGTTTCTTTTTCTTCATCTTTATCATCATCTTTTGCTTCTTGATAAACTTTGTACATTCCAGGAAACTTAATTGTTGATCCATTTGCTCGCAAAACAATTTTTTTATCTTCGTTTGTAATATCGACAGCTACTTGATCTAATACAGCATTTGCCATTTGTGAACTTACCGCTCTTTGCCAAATAATTTCATATAACTTGTATTCTTCTAAGGTAATGTATTGCTTAATATCTTTTGGGGTTAGATAAATATTTGTTGGTCTAATACATTCATGTGCTTCTTGGGCATTTTTAGCCTTCGATTTATAAACTCTTGGTGCTTCTGGTAAATAGTTTGCACCATAATTATCAGTAACAAAACCTCGAACTTGGTTAATAGCTTCTTTTGACATGACGACACTGTCTGTGCGCATATAAGTTATTAACCCAGTTGTTTCTCCTTTAATGTCTGTTCCTTCATAAAGACGTTGAGCTGTGCGCATTGTTTGACTCGCACTAAGACCAAGTTTACGACTAGACTCAATTTGCATTGTAGATGTAGTAAAAGCAGGGTAGGGATTTCTTCTTGCTTCTTTTTTAGTAATATTTCCAACTGTGAAAGTAGAATTTTTAATATCATTAAAAATTTTTGTCGCTTCACTCTCATTTTTAATATCAAGTTTATCTACTTTATTCCCATCATAAACTGTAAGTCTGGAATTAATGATTTTATCTTCTTTATTTCTAAACTCGCCTTGTAAAGACCAATATTCCTGTGGAATAAATTTTTCTATTTCAAGTTCTCTTTCACTTATTATTCTTAAGGCAACAGATTGAACTCTACCTGCTGATTTTGATCCTGGTAATTTTCTCCATAGCACTGGAGAAAGTGTAAAACCGACAAGAAAATCTAAAGCTCTTCTTGCAAGATAAGCATTAACTAGATTTTCATCTATTTCTCTTGGCTCTTTAAGACTATCAAGAACCGCATTTTTTGTAACTTCATTAAATGTAACTCGGTGAATATTTAATTTTGAAAGTGATGAATTATCTCTAAGAAGTTTTTCTACATGCCAAGCTATTGCTTCACCTTCACGGTCGGGGTCAGTTGCTAGGTATAAATTTTCAGATTTTTTTGCAGCATCTGTTATTTCTTTTATCACTTTTTTTCCACGATCACTGGTTTCCCATTTCATTCGGAAATCATTTTCAGTATCTATTGCATCATTTTTAGCTGATAAATCTCGGACATGCCCAACACTTGCAAGAACTTTGAAGTCAGAGCCTAAATATTTATTAATAGACTTTGCCTTCGAGGGTGATTCAACAATTAATACATTCATAAATTTTGGCCCCAAATTTCAGTTTAAAGATAATTCGTCAAGAAATTTTAAAAAAAAGTATATTTTTACTTGGATAATTTAATTTTACTTTCAGTTTTGTTTATGAGTCTTTTAATGTTTTCTGTGTGTTTAAGATAAATAATTAAAGTTAAATAAATAAAGAAAATTAGAATATAAAAATTAAAATTAATAAAAATATAATAAACTGGAGCTACTAAAATTCCAATTAAAGATCCAAGAGAAGAGTATTTACTTACAAAAGCAGCAACAAGCCATACTAATAAAAATAAAATTGCAATGTAAGGATTAAAACCAAATAAAAAGCCAATATACGTTGCCACTCCTTTTCCACCTTTGAATTTTAACCAAACTGGATAGATATGACCTAAAACAGCAAAGTGACAGAGAAATATTTTATTCAATAAAGAAATTTCTTGAAAATACATTTGTAAAATGAGGAATGGAAGAAAGCCTTTAAAAATATCAAAACAAAGAACAATGAATGCTAAAAATTTATTTCCCGTTCTTAAAACATTAGTTGCACCTATATTTCCAGAACCAACCTTTCTAATATCTCCCAAGCCAAATAATTTTGTAAAAATCAATGCAAAGGGTAATGATCCAATCACATAAAACAATATGATTAATAATAAACTACTTACTAAAGTCATCTCTGTTTTTAATAATTAAGTCTAAACATGCCATTCGTACTGCAACACCCATAGCGACCTGTTCTTGTATTAAGCTCCTCGTGACGTCATCGGCAAGTTTCGAGTCTATTTCTACACCACGATTCATTGGACCTGGATGCATAACGAAAGCATTTTTTTTTGCATATTTAAGTTTATTGTAATCTAATCCAAACTTTTTAAAATAAGTCTTTTGATTTGGCATTATTTTTCCAACTATTCTTTCTTTTTGAATACGTAGCATCATGACAATATCACAATTTTGTAATCCCTTTTTCATTTCTGTATAAACATTCACAGGAAGTTTTTTTAAACTTTTTGGTAACCATTCCTTAGGACCAATAACATTAATTTTCGCACCTAGCTTTGAGAGTATTATTATGTTTGATCGCGCAACACGACTATGCAAAATATCACCACATATAGCAATTTTTAATTTTGAAAAATTTTCAAATTTATTTTTTATAGTAAGTGCATCTAATAACGCTTGTGTAGGGTGTTCATGACTTCCATCACCAGCATTGATTACAGAGGCATCTACTGATTCAGAAATTTTTTTACTAATTCCTTCCTCCGGATGTCTGACTATTAAAACATCAGGATTCATAGAATTAATCGTAGTCATAGTATCGAGTAAGGTTTCACCTTTATTTATAGAACTATCTTTTACTACTACATTAATTAAATCTGCTCCTAACCTTTTAGCAGCAACTTCAAAACTTGTTCTTGTTCTTGTTGAATCTTCAAAGAATAGATTAAATATTGTTCTTCCTTCTAGTACATTTATTTTTTTAATTTTCCTTTTATTAAAAGTTATATATTTTTTAGATTCATCTAAAATGTGCTCAATTTCTTTCTTGGTTAAATCAGCTGTTTCTACTAAATGAATTTTTTTAAAAATATTTTTTGTTCGTTTTAAATTTATATTTGTTTTTGAAGAAATTGATGAATAATATTTTAAGGCTATATTTTCTGCATCTTTAAGAATTTTTGAACCTGTAGATGACCTGATCGCTTTTAATTTTGGCAATTTTACTTTCATTTGCCAATATTTTGAATTTTCTCTTTTGTATAATTTTATGTGTCCTGATTTAAGTAGCTTTGAATTCATATGTGTCAATAATGTGTAAGTATGTGTAAACTAATTTATTAATTATTTCTATATCTATCTAAATATCCTTGTAAGATATAAGCAGCTGATTGTTGATCAAGTTTACTTTTTATCTTTGTTTTACTTAAATCTGCTTTTCTCATTTCTTTAAAGATTACATCTGATGAAAATCTTTCATCCCAAAAAGCTGTAGGTTTTTTAAAAAAGGTTTGAAGATTAATATTAAAATCTCGTACTAATTTGCTTTGTTTGTTTTCACTATTATCCAGACTAATTGGTAGACCAAGAATAAATCCACCAATTTCATACTCTTTCAAAATATCTTTCATGATAATTAAATCTTTATTAGTTCCTTTTCTTTGGATAATTGAAAGAGGTGTAGCGATTATTTTTGATCTATCGCTTACTGCAACACCAATCGTTTTAGCTCCTAGGTCTAGACCTACAAGTATTTGTGATGTATTAAGGCCATCGATTAAATTATTTTGATCATTCATATAATGGAGCTCATAAATTGAAGATTGATAAAAATACAATAAATAAAATTGCTCGTCTATCTAGAATAAAGTTAGATGATAAAGAATCTGATGATTATATTAATGATCTTAATTCTATTTTAGACTGGGTAGAGCAGTTAAATGAAGTAAATACTGAAAATGTAGAACCATTAAGTAACATATCATCATCAATTTTACCTAAAAGAGAAGATGTATCTAAGGATACTAATTCTAGTGAGGAAATTCTTGAAAATGCTCCTGATAAACTTGAAGGTTTTTTTGCAGTACCAAAGGTGGTAGAATAATGTCTAAGTCATCTTTGAAACAAACGTTAAAAGATCTTGAGACAAAAAAAATATCAATAAGAGAATTAAATCAGGATTATTTAAAAAGAATTAAGGAAAAAGATAATTTAAATGTATTTATTCATTTTAGTGAAGAGAATGTTTTAAAGCAGATAGATAACTTAGAGAAAGATAATTCAGCAAAAAAATTAAAAGGTATTCCGATTGCAATCAAGGATCTATTTTGTACTAAAAGTATGCCTACAACCGCAGCTTCAAAGATTTTAGAAAATTTTAATCCAACTTATGAATCATTTGTTACTCAAAAATTATTAGATGAAGGATCTATTTTTGTTGGTAAAACAAATCTTGACGAGTTTGCCATGGGCTCAGCTACTAATACAAGTTTTTTTGGAAATACAATTAATCCTCTATCAAAAGAGAATAAACCTTTAGCTCCTGGTGGATCTTCTGGCGGTTCCGCAGCCGCAGTTGCTGCAGATTTATGTTTGGGGGCAACTGGAACAGATACAGGCGGATCAATAAGACAACCAGCTAGCTTTTGTGGTGTTGTTGGTATCAAACCAACATATGGTTTATGTTCACGATGGGGTATTGCTGCATTTGCATCTAGTTTGGATCAAGCAGGAATTTTTTCTCATAATGTTGAAGATGCTTCAATTTTATTACAATCAATTGCTGGGTTTGATCAAAGAGATAGTACAAGTGCTAAAGTAGATATTCCAAATTATTTTGAAAATTTAGATGATGATCTAAATGGGAAAACTGTTGGTATACCAAAAGAGTATTCTATTGATGGTACACCAATGGAAATAAGTCAGATATGGGAAGATGCTATCAAAGTTTTAGAAAAAAAAGGTGTTAAAATTAAAAATATTTCACTTCCTCATACTAAATATGCACTTCCTACTTATTATATAATTGCTCCTGCTGAAGCTTCCTCAAATTTAGCTCGTTATGATGGAGTAAAATATGGTTTTAGATCTGATGAAATTAATTCTCTTGATGAAATGTATGAAAATACAAGAGCTCAAGGTTTTGGAAAAGAAGTAAAAAGAAGAATTTTAATAGGAACATACGTATTATCTGCAGGCTATTATGATGCATATTATCTTAAGGCACAAAAAGTAAGAAAATTAATTGCTGATGATTTTAATAAAGCTTTTAAAGAATGTGATTTTATAGTTACTCCTACTGCACCAAGTGCTGCATTTCCCTTAAATGAAAAACAAAATGATCCTATTAAAATGTATTTAAATGATGTGTTTACGGTTCCTGCTTCTTTAGCTGGCCTACCAGGTATTTCCATTCCCTTTGGGAAAGATAAAAATAATTTACCACTAGGTATTCAAATATTAGGAAAACACTTTGATGAACAACAAGTTTTTAATACTGCTATATCTCTAGAAAGATCATATGAATAATTTAATAAAAGGTGAAAAGCATGATTGGGAAATGGTAATCGGTCTTGAAATACATGCTCAAATAAAATCAAATTCCAAATTATTTTCTTCATCATCAACAAAATTTGGCTCTTCACCAAATAGTCAAGTGTCTTTAGTTGATGCTGCTATGCCAGGAATGTTGCCTGTTATTAATAAGTATTGCGTGGAGCAGGCAGTAAAAACTGGAGTCGGTTTAAATGCTAAAATTAATAATTATTCTGTCTTTGATAGAAAAAATTACTTTTATGCTGATCTTCCACAAGGATATCAAATTAGTCAGTATAAATATCCAATTGTTGGAGAAGGAAAAGTTACAATTGATTTTAAAGACGGTACATCAAAAGATATTAGAATTGTAAGATTACATTTAGAACAAGATGCTGGTAAAAGTTTACACGATCAAAATCCTTCAAAAACATATGTTGATCTTAATAGATCTGGTGTTGCTTTAATGGAAATTGTTAGTGAACCTGACATTAGAACCCCTGACGAAGCTGGAATGTATATATCAAAAATTAGATCAATTTTAATGTACTTAGATACATGTGATGGAAATATGCAAGAGGGGTCTTTAAGGGCAGATGTAAATATTTCAGTAAGAAAACCTGGAGATGAATATGGAACTCGTTGTGAAATAAAAAACTTAAATTCAATAAAATTTATTAAACAAGCTATTAATTATGAAGCAAAACGACAAATAGAAATATTGGAGTCTGGCAGCTCTATTGAACAAAATACAATGCTCTTTAATACATCTACTGGTAAAACTAGACCGATGAGAAATAAAGAAGAAGCTCATGATTATAGATACTTTCCTGATCCAGATTTACTACCACTACAAATTTCAGAAGAAGAAATTGGAAAAATTAAATCATCAATACCAGAGCTTCCAGATGAGCTTAAGAACAAATTTATTGAGACTTATAAATTGTCTAATTATGATGCCTCCGCATTAACTGCAGAGAAACAAACATCTGATTATTTTAATGAAACAATTAATTCAGATTCAGAATTAAAAATTCATGCAAAAATAGTTGTAAATTGGATTACTTCTGAATTGTTTTCATTATTAAACAAAAATAATCTAGATTTAAATAACTCTCCAGTATCACCTGAAAATTTAGGACAACTTATAAAGTTAATTTCTACAAATGAAATTTCTGGCAAAATTGCAAAAGATGTTATTGAAGAAATGTTTTCTTCAGGAAAAACAGCTAGACAAATCGTAGATGAAAAGGGTTTACAGCAAGTTACAGATCAGGGGGAAATAGCAAAAGTTATTGATGAGGTGATTGCAGAAAATCCAAAAATGGTCGAACAGTATCTTGCTGGTAAAGATAAACTATTAGGCTTCTTTGTTGGTCAAGCTATGAAATTAACTAAAGGAAAAGCTAATCCAAAAATGTTAAATGATATTTTAAAACAAAAATTAAATAAAAAAAATTAAACGTAAAGAATAGCATCTATAAGCAACAATTATAAATGTTAAAACTATCCAAATAATACTTCCTTTGTAATTTTCTGCCGCTCTCCAAATTCCAATAGAAATAAATATTGTCCAAATAAAAATAAAAATTTTTGAGATTAGCGCAAGATTAGTAAAATCTAAAAATGGTATTTGGGAAACAGAGCTATCTGTATTAAAAAAATAAATTTCAAGATTAAATATAATAAGCAAAACAATACCATTTAGCAGTTCACCAACTAACCAATAGGATTTCCAGAGTTTTATTTTTCCTTCAAAAAAATCTTTTAATATATTTGTATTAGTCATTTTTATTTATCTTTAACATTATAATTATTCATAAAATTTTTAATAGCAATTCAACACTCTTAAATCATTTATTGGGAGTTTTTAATGTATAAGAAGTCCACAAAGAATGCCATTTAGCATAATTATCTTTTTTCCTATTACTGCCTTTAATTATAACAACACTTTCAATTAGATATTTTGTATTTTTTTAAAGAGGTAATCAAAATATCCACCCTTGTTTGTTTTAATATATTCTTTTCTAAAATAACCATTATTTAAACTCATAATAGAAACCTTATGATCAGCTAGTATTTTATTTTTATATTCTAATAGAATTCTTTTACTTTCATTTAAATTATTAAGTGGATTGTCTAAAAAAATTAATTCAAAGTCCATATTTGTATCGATATCTCTACCGTTAAAATTTTCTAAACTAATTAATGACTTTGCATATCTTTTATAACTTTCAAAAAAATTATCTGGATAGTTATTTTCTTTATGTTTTTGAGCTAAATTTGGATATCCTTTTTCTCTTGTAAATATTTCAAATTTTACTAATTTTTCATATTCAACATATTTAGTTACTGATTCAATCTGTATTACATTTAACCCTTTGGACATTTTTTTAATATTAAGAGCAGGAATATCACCTAATCTACCTTTAATTTTAGATTTACCATCTTTAGAATGAAGGAATGAAATTTTAAAATATTCTGTAGTAAATGGTATTGGCGACCCTTCAAAGTTTTCTCCTATGAATATGTTGGCTATAGCTTTTTCATCATCTGATAAGTGATAATTTTTTGGATCAATCCAAAATTCATGACTTAAAGAGATATTAGATATTGAAGATAAGATTATAATAAATATTAATCTTTTTATATAAAATGTCATTATGCTCTCTTATATTAAAATTATAAAATTATATCTATTTCTAATTCTTGTTGTTTTTGTAAATTTATTTTCAACATCTTCTATTAGTCATGAAATCAAGCCATCTATTGCTGATTTTACCTATGATGATAGTTATTTAAATTTTAAAATAAGATTAAACGCTGAATTGATATTATCTAATATTGATGCATCTATTGTTTCTAATACAGACTCTTCATCACTAAGTGAAATTTATGATAAATTTAGAATTTTAAGTAAAAAAGACCTTGAACAAATGTTTATAAATTCTTGGAGTGAAATAAGTTCTAATATTGATATTAAAATTAATAATGAATCAAAGAAAATTATTTTAATTAAAACGGAAGTTGAAGATATAAAAAATTTTGAAATAAGTAGAGATACGCATGTTTATTTTAGAATTTTATTAGATAAAAATTCTGAACAATTTACATTTAGTTGGATTAAAAACTACGGCCCAATTATTTTAAGAGAGAATAATAATAACAAATTAGAAGATGAGTTAGTTACAGAATATTTGCAATCAGGAACTGAATCAAGTAAATTTTCATTTAAGGAAAATAATTTTAGTAAAACATTTAATAGCTTTGCAAAATTTTTTGTACTAGGAATTCAACATATAATTCCAAAAGGATTAGATCATATTTTATTCATATTTGGACTTTTTTTATTTTCATCATCCTTAAAAAAATTAATTTCTCAAATAACTATATTTACTATTGCTCACTCAATTACTCTAATATTTGTTTCTTTATCTTTAATGAGAATCAATCCTCAAATTGTTGAACCTATCATTGCACTATCTATAGTTTATATCGGATTAGAAAATATTTTTAAAAAATATATAAAAGAATATTTAAGATATGTTGTAATCTTATTTTTTGGATTACTTCATGGTTTAGGATTTGCATTAGTTTTGAGTGATATAGGTTATAGGAGCACAAACTTATTTATAAATCTTGTATCTTTTAATATTGGTATTGAAGTAGCGCAAATATCCATAGTATTGCTTTTATATCTATTGATTGCTTTAAATTTTGCAAAAAATAAAAATTACAGAATCTTATTTCAAGTGCCATCATCATTATTAATATCTAGTATTGGGTTGTATTGGTTTTTTGAAAGAATTAATTTTTTTCAATAATAACTGATCAATCTTAATCAGCAAAATACCTTTAATTTAATAAAAGACTTGGAGCACAATTGGAGCAGTAAAAGTTTCATTTTATTATATTCTTCACACTTTTCTCATGTTATAAAACTTAATAAATAGTGAAATTAAACTTGAGTTGTTCTTAGTATAACTAGGTAAATGGATCTATAAGGAAGAATTTTACAAAATGAATAAAATACAGGAGAGATGGGTGAGTGGCTTAAACCACAGGTTTGCTAAACCTGCGAAGGAAGTAATTCCTTCCGAGGGTTCGAATCCCTCTCTCTCCGCCATATAAAAATGTTTAAAGGAAGTATACCTGCAGTTATTACGCCATTTGTTGAAGATAAAGTTGATTATAATTCATTGACTAAAGTTTTAACACACTTGATAGATAATGGATCTCATGGTCTTGTGCCATGTGGGACAACTGGTGAATCGCCAACTTTATCCCATGAAGAACATAAAAAAATAATTGAAGAAACAATTAGAATTGCTGATAAAAGAATTCCTGTCATAGCTGGCACAGGTTCTAATAATACTCTAGAGGCTTTAGAATATACAAATCATGCTGAAAATTCAGGAGCTGATGCTGCTCTAATCGTAACTCCATATTATAATAAACCGACTCAATCTGGATTGTATAAACATTTCAAAACAATTGCTGAAAAAACTAACATACCAATAATTATATACAACATACCAGGTAGATCAGTTGTCGATATGACAATTGAAACTATGATAGAATTATCAAAAATTAAAAATATTGTTGGGGTTAAAGATGCAACAAACGATTTATTTAGACCACTTTTAACTAGAAAAAAAATGCAAAATGAATTTTGTTATCTATCAGGAGAAGATGGAACAGCTTTAGCATATTTAGCACAAGGTGGACATGGATGTATTTCAGTTACAGCAAATGTTGCTCCAAAATACTGTTCAGAAATGCATTCTGCATGGCAAGAAAAAAATATTTCCAAAGCTCAAGAAATTAATCTTAAATTATCTTCTTTACACAATGTTCTATTTATAGAATCTAGTCCTGGCCCAGTTAAATATGCAGCATCATTATTAGGTTTATGTAAAGAAGATACACGATTGCCATTATCTGAAATTAAAGATGATACTAAAAAATTAGTCAAAAAATGTCTTCAAGAATTAGAACTTTTGTAGATGAAAATTATTGCTGCTAATAACAGAGCCAATTATAATTACACAATATCAAATAAAATAGAAGCTGGTATTGTGCTAACTGGCTCTGAAGTTAAATCTCTACGCATTAATACAGGTTCAATTAGAGGTTCATATATCATAGAGCAAAATGGAGAACTATGGCTTTCAAATTCCTTTATTAAAAAATATCAAAACTCTACTAACAACAATTATGATCCAAGTAGAAATAGAAAATTATTAGTCACAAAGAGAGAATTTGATAAAATATCAGGCTCTATAAAACAGGGTGGTTTTACCATTGTCCCTTTATCTTTGTATTTCTCGGATAAGGGTTTTGCAAAGTTGTCTTGTGGTATTGCGAAAGGTAAGAAAAAAATAGATAAAAGAGAAACAATAAAACAAAGGGATTGGAACATTAAAAAGCAAAGATTACTCAAAAAATAATTAACTATTTACTTTTAATAATTGATCACTATAAGCTCTGAATGGCAAGAATAACAGTTGAAGATTGCATAGATAAATTTCCAAGCAGATTTGAGCTAGTTTTAGTTGCATCAAATAGAGCAAGAAAGTTATTTTCAGGTGAAAATCCAACAGTAGAAATTGATAATGATAAAAATACTGTAATTGCACTTAGAGAGATAGCTGAAGAGACTCTTACAACTGAGCAACTTAAAAATGATTTGATTGAGGAATATCAAACCAATACTTTTAGTGAAGATGAAGATATCAATGAAATCGAGGATAATAGCAGTGAGAGTCAACTAGAAAACAATGACTCAGAAGAAGATGCTATAATACTAGATGATGAAAACATTAATCAGTCAGTAGAAGAAAAACCTATTGATACTCTTGAAGATAAATTAGAAAATTCATCAGATGAAAATAAAGAACAAGATATATTATAAATTTACATTATAAAAAAAATAAATAATTTAAATATTATTTATGGCTAAAGAAATAAACAAAGATTTAGAATTAATTACCTCATATCTTACATCTGAAGAAAAAAATAAAGTTAGACATGCACTGAAATTGAGTCAAAAAGCTCATAGTAATCAGTTAAGAAGATCAGGAGACCCTTTTATAACTCATCCATTAGAAGTTGCAAAAATTTTGACTTCAATAAAATTAGATGCTGACTCAATTGTAGCTGGTCTACTTCACGATACTTTGGAAGATACAAATTTAAATATAGAAGAAATTAATAAAAATTTTGGAAATCAAATAGTGGAGCTCGTAGATGGTTTAACAAAAATAAATAAATATTCATTAAAAGTTAATAATCAAAAATTTGGAGAGAATTATAAAAAATTAATTTTAGCAACAACAAAAGATTTACGAGTAATTTTAGTAAAGTTAGCTGACAGATTACATAACATGAGAACAATTCAATTTATTAAAGATAAAAATAAAAAAACTAAAATAGCATTGGAAACACTTGAAGTATTTGCCCCATTAGCTCAAAGATTAGGAATGAAGGAATGGCAAGATGAATTAGAAGATATGTCATTTGAAATAATAAATCCTGATGCAAGAGAAACAATTATAGAAAGATTGGATTATTTAAAATCAAAAGATGATAATATTGTTGATGAAATTAGATATGAATTAAAAAATATTTTTTTTCAAGAAGATTTATTTTGTAAAATAGAGGGTAGAATAAAATCTCCATATTCAATTTGGAATAAGATTAAAAATAAAAATATTTCTTTTGAACAACTTTCAGATATTATGGCTTTTAGAGTTATTACTAATTCTACTAGAGAGTGTTACAGATGCTTAGGTATAATACATAGGCAATATCCATATATACAAGGTAGATTTAAAGATTTTATTTCTGCACCTAAATCAAATGGATATAGAGCACTGCATACGTCAGTGATGGGGCCAAAAAATAAAAAAATTGAAATTCAATTTCGTTCAAACATAATGGATCAAATTGCTCATTTTGGCGTTGCTTCTCATTGGAAGTATAAAGATCCAAAAAAAATAAAAGAAAAAGACGCAAGAGAATATAAATGGGTGTATGATTTAGTAGATTCAATGAATTCATCAGTTACTCAAGATGAGTTAATCCAAAACTCAAAGTTGAAAGTATTTCAGAATGATATTTTTGTTTTTACTCCAAAAGGAGATCTAATAGAATTGCCTAAAAATGCAACTCCTGTTGATTTTGCATACGCAATACATAGTCAGATAGGTGATAAATGTGTAGCAGCTAAAATTAATGATAAGCTGCAACCACTAAAAACAATTTTAAATAATGGCGATCAAATAGAAATTGTAACTTCGGAGTCTTCACAGCCTTCCCCTCTTTGGCAGAGATTTGCAGTAACAACAAAGGTAAAATCACAACTAAGAAGATTTTTTAAATTTAAGAAGAAAGAAGAGCATATAATATTTGGAAGAGAAATATTAATAAATTATTTTCAAAAAGAAAATTATGAATTTAATAAAAATACTGAACAAAAAATACTTGATGATTTTAATTTTAAATCAATAAACGATGTATACTCTTCAATAGGCTCAGGAGAGATTACAGCACTTTCTGTAATTAAAAAAATTTATCCTGAGTATAATTATATTCCAGTTTCAAAATTTAATGAAAAAATCCAGAATCCCATAAAATTAAAGGGATTGACAGCTGGAATGTCTTATCATCTTGCGGGTTGCTGTTCTCCTTTAAAAGGAGATAATATAGTTGGAATAGTTACTGCAGGAATAGGTGTTGCTGTTCATACACTTGATTGTGATACTCTTACATCATATCAAGATGCGCCAGATAGATGGCTAAATATTTCTTGGGATAATCAAAGTAATTTAGAAACAGTATCAAATGCAAGAATTGTTGTTGTATTATTTAATAAACCGGGAAGTCTTGGAAAAGTTACAACAGTTATTGCAAAAAATAATGGCAATATTTCAAATATTCTTTTTTCAGTAAGGAAGCCTGATTTTTTTGAGATTATAATAGACATTGAGGTTAGAGACGCTAATCATTTACAAAATATAATTGCAGCATTAAGAATGGAAAAAGAAGTATCTTCATTAGAGAGATTAAAAGGTTAAATATGATTATTGGCAATGGAATAGATATAATTGATATTAATAGAATAAGAAGAGTAATAGATAAATATGGTAATAGATTTAAAAAAAGATGTTTTGTTATTTCTGAGATAGAAAGATCAGAAAATAGATTAAATTCAGTAGAATCTTATGCAAAAAGATATGCTGCGAAAGAAGCATGTGCTAAAGCTTTAGGTACAGGTCTAGCTAGAGGTGTATTTTGGAAAGATATTGAAGTTGTAAATAACCAA
This sequence comes from uncultured Alphaproteobacteria bacterium, assembly GCA_902515745.1. Classification (GTDB taxonomy): domain Bacteria; phylum Pseudomonadota; class Alphaproteobacteria; order HIMB59; genus CACPNW01. Next base: position 35,512 of record CABXWB010000003.1, read on the forward strand.
TATGGTAAACCATTTATAAAGCTTCATGGTAAAGCAAAAAAAATTTTTATAAATATGAATAAAAATCCTAATACACAAATTGAAGTATCACTTTCTGATGAAAAAAAATATGCGATAGCAAATGTGATAATTTATGACTAGATCAAAAAAAAATAGTTTTTTTGGCAATTTGAAATCAATACTTATAGCAATATTTATAGCGTTATTAATAAGATCATTTATATTTGAGCCATTCAATATACCCTCAGGGTCAATGAAACCAAATCTTCTTGTGGGAGATTTTATTTTTGTTTCAAAATATTCATATGGTTTTTCTAAACACTCACTTCCATTTTCAATACCGTTGATACCTAGAAAAATATTTTCACATCAACCTGAAAGAGGTGATGTAGTTGTTTTCAAAACTCCTGAAAATAATAGAACTGATTATATTAAAAGAGTAATTGGTCTGCCTGGTGATAAAATACAAATTAAAAATGGAATTATTTTTATTAATGGATCAGACGTATTAAGAAAAAAATTAACTGATTTTATAGATACAGATAATAAAACGAGTAATAAAAGAGTTAGAATGTATAAAGAATATTTTTTTAATAAAGAGATCAATGTTCTTGATATAACAGACAATGGTATAGCGGATAATACTCAGTTATTTAATGTCCCAGAAAATCATTTCTTTGTAATGGGTGATAATAGAGATAATTCACAAGACAGTAGATTTATAAGTACAGTTGGTTTCATTCCTTATGAAAATTTAGTTGGTAAAGCGCAGTTTATTTTCTTTTCTTTAGAAAATGCAAGATTTTTACAGATATGGAAATGGCCGAACTCAATTAGATATGAAAGAATTTTTCAAAAAATTCAATGATAGATAGTAAAAAGCTCAAACTATTTGAAAAAAAGATAAATTATAAATTTAAAAATAATAAATTGTTAATTCAATCATTAACACATCCAAGTTTTTATTTAGAAAATGAAAAAAAAATTAAAATCAATGAATTTGAAAGATTTGAATTTTTAGGTGATAGAGTGCTGGGATTAATTATAGCAAATTTATTATTTTCAAAATATAAAAAATTTAATGAGGGTGATCTATCAAAAAAATATTCTTATTTAGTTCAAAAAAAATTTTTGTTTAAAATTTCACAAGAATTGAAAATAGAAGAAGTACTTCAATACAATTTTAAGAAAAAAAATAATAAAATGCTAAATTCTATATTTTCAGATTCAGTTGAATCATTAATTGGAGCAATATTTATAGATGGGGGATATAATCCTTCATTTGATTTTATAAGTAAATTTTGGTCAAAATCTTTAGATATTGAAGTTTCTAAAACCTTAGATCCAAAAACATTATTGCAAGAAATATCACAACAACTTTATAAAAAACTTCCTGAATATAAATTAATCAAAAAAGAAGGACCACCTCATTCACCCACATTCACTGTTTCTGTAAAAGTGATAAATATAAATAAGATCAATTCAAAAGGTTCTTCAATAAGAGAGGCTGAGAGAAGTGCTGCAGAAATTGCATTAAAAAAAATTAATGAAAAGAAAAATATTAAAAATTAGTCTTGTCGGTAAGACTAATGCAGGTAAATCAACTTTATTAAATAATCTTGTTGGAGAAAAAATTTCAATAACAAATAAAAAAATTAATACCACTGAAGACTTTGTAATTGGCATAGTTAATATTAAAAATACTCAGCTTGTTCTATATGATACACCTGGTATTAGTTTTCTTAGAGATAATATATCTCAAAAAACTAAATTAAAGAAAAATTTATGGGAAGGCTTAAATCAATCAGATATTATTTTGTATTTAATTGACTCTAAAAAAATTGAATTAAATAATTTAAAAAATGATTTTCCTAAACTTTATGAATTAAAAAAAAATATTTCAATTATTTTCAATAAAACAGATTTGATAAAATCAGAAAATTTACTTAAGTATATAAAATTAATTTCAGAAAAATATAAAATTGAAAAATTTTTTAATATATCAGCGAAAAAAAAATTAGGTTTTGAAAATTTAATTGATTATCTTTTGCAAAAATCAAAATATGGGAAATGGCTATATAAAGATGATGAAATCACAGATAAAGATGATATTTTTATAACTAATGAATGCACAAGAAATGAGATACTATCATTAATACATAAAGAAATTCCATATAATATAGAAGTAACTAATAAAACTTTTAAATATTTGAAAAATGGTCAGCTAAAAATAAAGCAAGATATTATTATTAATAATGACAGATATAAAAAAATATTATTGGGTAGAAAAGGATCTAAAATAAAAGATATCAGAATAAAAAGTCAAAAAGAAATTTCTAATATTTTAAATATAAAAACTCATCTTTATATTAATATAATTTCATCAGATGCAAAAAAAATTTAACGGTATTCTTATACATACAAAAGTTTTCAAAGATAATGATCTATTAATTAAATTTTTATCAGATACGGATGAGGTATTATCAGGAATTGTATACGGAGGACTATCAAAGAATAAGAAAAATATAATGCAACTTGGTTTTTTTTTAAATTTAGATGTGACATACATTGGGAATCGTCCACCATCAATAAAAGCTGAATTATCAAAACCTTATTTATCAAATGTTATTAATGATAAATATAAACTAAGCTGCCTACTTTCAGTTGTATCTTTAATTAATGCCTCAGTAATTGAAGGACAGAAAATAAATCAAATATATAAAATTTCTAAAGAGTTTTTGGAAATTATGATTTATAAAAAAAAATGGTTAAATTTCTTTTGTATCTACTTATTTGATTTACTTAAATATATTGGATACGAATTAGATTATGTAAACAATAATAGATTGAAATATTTTGATACAGATACTTTAGAATTTAAAGAACATTACTCAAACTATACTATTGATTTTCCTCATCATCTTTTTGTAATTAATTCAAATGTTGTATTCGATTACAACTCTTTGAATAATTTTTTTAAAATTTTTGAAATTATTTATATCAAGAATCATTTATCAAATTTAAATCATAAATTGCCAAATCAGTATATTTTATTTAAGAAAAATATAATCAGTTTTTTAGAAAAAAATGAACAAAATAATTGAATCTAATTTAGATACTATCCTTAGTGAAAAATATCTTTCTTATGCAATATCAACCATTGTTTCAAGATCGTTACCTGATGTGAGGGATGGATTAAAACCTGTTCATCGTAGAATTATCTTTTCAATGTATCAACTAAAACTTTTCAAAAGTTCAAGTTATAAAAAATGTGCTAGAATTGTTGGTGATGTAATGGGTAAATTTCATCCTCATGGAGATCAAGCTATTTATGACAGTTTGGTAAGGATGGCTCAGGATTTTTCTACAAGAATTACATTAGTCGACGGCCAGGGAAATTTTGGAAATATCGATGGTGATAATCCCGCAGCAATGAGGTACACAGAGGCAAGATTACAAGATTATACAAATTATTTTTTTGATGGTATCGAAGAAAACTCTGTAGATTTTAAAGATAATTACGATGGTCAAAATTTAGAACCAGTTGTTCTACCATCTCAACTTCCTAATATTTTGATTAATGGAGCAATGGGAATAGCTGTAGGCATGGCTACAAATATACCTCCTCATAATATTGTTGAATTAATCGATGCATTAAAATTAATAATAAAAAGAGATAAAGCTACACTAACTGAAATTTTAAAAATTATTAATGGACCAGATCTTCCTACAGGTGGTGAAATAATTTTAGATAGTAATGAAAAAAAGCAAATTTATAAGAATGGCAAGGGATCATTTAATATTAATGCTAAATACCAAATAGAAGAAATAAAAAATGGTTTATATCAAATTATTATTACTGAAATTCCATATCAAGTTAATAAAGTTAAGATAATCGAACAACTTGCTAACAATATAAATAATAAAAAATTACCCCTGGATGATGTAGTTGATGAGTCTGATGAAAATATTAGAATAGTTTTAAAACCAAAGACTAGAAATATTGATGCAGAAAAATTAATAAGCTTATGTTTTAAATTGACTGACTTATCTATTAAGTACTCTTGTAATTTTAATGTATTAATTGACGGTATAGAGCCGAAACAAATTGGAATTATTGAAATACTTTCTAATTTTTTAGATCATAGAAAAGTTACCATTAAAAGAAAATCAAAATTTAATATAGAAAAAATTAAAAAAAAATTAGAAATTCTTAAGGGTTATCAAATTGTCTTTAAAAATTTAAATTCTATAATAAAAATAATAAGAACAAAGGATAATCCCAAAAAAGAATTAATAAAAAAATATAAATTATCTGATTTACAATGTGAGTCAATTTTAAGTATGCGCTTAGGCTCACTAAGAAAGATTGATGAAAAAAATATTAAAGATGAAATCCAAAAATTAAATGAAGAATTAAAATACCTTAATAAATTAATAAAAGATAAAAAAACTTTAGATAAATTTATAGTAAGTGAATTAGATCTTATAAAGAATGATTTAGATACTAATATTAAGGAGAGAAAATCTTTAATTTCATCAGAACTAAATAATAATATTGATATTAGTATTGATGAATTTAAAGAAATTGAAAAATTCACCGTTATCATTAATAAAGATTTTCAGCTCAAGAGAATTAAAGAGATAACTGATGAAAGGGAAATTGAAAAAATAAAAAAAGAAAATCTATTTTCAGTTAATTTAAATTCTAATCAAAAAATACTTTTGTTTGTTTCTTCTGGTAAAGTTTACACAATAGATCCAAATATTTTACCAGGTGGAAATAGTAATCCTAAATCATTTATTTATTTTGTTGATAGTATGCCTAATGATAAGATTACCGGATTACTTTCATCAATGGATGAACAGCTATTAATTGTATCTAAAAATGGTAAAGGTTTTATTAGCAATACTGTATCTCTTGTAACCAACCAAAAGAAAGGTAAGCAATTATTTAATTTAAAAAATAATGATGAAGTTATTAAAGTAATAAATCTTACAAAAAAACACATAGCTTGTGTTACAAAGTTGCAAAAAATGCTAATTTTTGAAATAGATTCTTTGCCAAAATTACAAAAGGGTGGGGGAGTTCAATTAATTAAAATCAAGAAAGATGATTTTTTATCAGATGTCACTCAATTAGCTATCAAAGATGGATTAGAATGGAGTACTGGTTCTAAAAATAGAAAGTTAGAAGATGTCGAGTTTTGGATTGGGAAAAGAGCTCAGGCTGGTAAGAAAGTTCCTAAGTTTTTCAATAAAAATCAGAAATTTGATGGTTAATTTTTTTTATTTAAATATATTCAACTTTACTATTATTTTTTAATAATAATGATGAAAAATCTTTCAACTTTTTTGAATATTATAAATAAATATGCAGGGTATTTGTGTGCTTTTATTGTTGTCCTTATGGTCATTAATGTTTTCTTAGTAGTCATACTAAGATATTTATTTGGAATCAGTTTTATATGGATGCAGGAAACTTATGTTTGGATGCATGCATATATTTTTATGATTGGTGCAGGTTTTACATACCTAAATGATGATCATGTAAGAATTGATATTATTTATAGAAATTCATCAAAATTATATAAATCTATTGTAGATTTAGTCGGTAATATTTTTTTATTATTACCTTTTCTATATCTCATTTGGTCTTATAGCTTTCCCTTTGTTTACAAATCTTGGCAAATGAATGAAGTATCAAGAGAAGCTGGAGGTTTGACAATGATTTATTTACTAAAACTAGCTATTTTAATTTTTGCTTTTCTTTTATTTATCCAAGTTATCTCCAAAATTATTAATAATTTTTTAAACCTGTATTCGAATGAGTCCTGAAATCTTAGCAATAGTAATGTTTTTAACAACATTGTTATTTTTATTATTCGGTTTTCCAGTTGCTTTTACTTTAGCAGGTTCATCTTTAATTTTTGCCTTTATAGGAGATCTATTAGGAGTTTTTAATTTTAAGATGCTTCTTTTCTTTCCGCAAAGAATTTATGGCGTGATGATAAATGAAGCTCTAGTTGCAGTGCCTTTATTTATTTTCATGGGAGTTATGCTGGAAAAAACAAAAATAGCAGCAAAACTTTTAGAGTCCATTGGTGATTTATTTGGCTCTGTAAGAGGTGGTTTGGGAATTGGTGTGGTGTTGGTAGGTATGTTATTAGCAGCTTCAACAGGTATAGTTGGAGCAACAGTAGTAACAATGGGCATGCTCGCTTTACCTACGATGCTAAAAGCTGGATATGATGAAAAAATAGCTACTGGAACAATTTGTGCTTCTGGAACACTTGGACAAATAATTCCTCCATCAATTGTTTTAATACTACTTGCTGAAATGTTGCAAGGGGCTAACGAAGAAGCTGGTCTATTAAGGGGTGATTTGGCCCCATTACCAGTTACAGCAATCGATTTATTTGCTGGTGCATTATTACCTGGATTAATGCTTGTTGGATTTTTTATTATTTATATTTTGTTTATTGCAAGAATAAGACCCCAAGATTTGCCTGTAAAAAAAATAGACAAACCTAGATTAGAAATTTGGAAAACTGCTTTTTTTGAAGTTTTACCTCCTATATTTTTAATATTAGCTGTGCTCGGCTCAATTTTTTTAGGTATAGCTACGCCTACTGAGTCAGCTTCAGTAGGAGCAGTTGGGGCTGCAATTCTTGCATTATTAAGAAGAGATTTAAATTTAAAAAATATTTCTGATGCAGCAATTACTACTGTAAAAATGAGTTCGTTTGTATTTATTATTTTAATTGGTGCCTCGATGTTCTCACTTGTTTTTAGAGGTTTTCAAGGAGATGAAATGATAAGTAATTTTCTAACAAATATACCTGGTGGTGAATATGGAGCTCTAATTATTGTTATGTTAACTATTTTTATCTTAGGATTTTTTTTAGATTATATTGAAATAATATTTGTTATAATTCCCCTTGTGGGACCAGGCTTAATTGCCAATGGAGCTGATCCGTTATGGCTTGGAATTTTAATCTCTCTTAACTTACAAACTAGTTTTTTAACTCCACCATTTGGATTTTCATTATTTTTTTTAAGAGGTGTGGCTCCAGAAAATGTTAAAACATCAAATATTTATAGAGGTGTAATTCCTTTTATATTTATACAAATTTTTGCGATTCTCTTAGTCTTTGCTTTTCCAGAAATTGCAACTTGGCTACCTAGACTTATTAACTAAAAAGAGGTCTTAAATAAGACCTCTTTTTTATATTATTTCAAATTATACTGAATCTGGAAATTTGAATGGCAAATCTCTAATACGTGAGAATTCTTGCTCACCTTTAGTAAACCATTCTTTAATTACCTTTCTAAATGAAAGTAAATGATTTGATAAAGATTTAGTTTCAGCATTAATAGATCCTCTTTCAAATACAACTTCACCTGCAGCATTACCAAGAGCTACTAATACTTCATCAGGAAAAGTTTTAATCTGTACATTATGTTCATTGACAAGTCTTTGTAATGCTGGTCCATTAATTGCTTGGAAACGACTAAATACAGTCATGTTAAAAGATTTTGCAAGATCATCAATCAAACTTTGAGTTTCAGCATCTAGTGACTCCCAAGTTTTAAGATCGATTGATAAATCTAAAAGAGTTGATGGTTCATGCCAACCTGGTCCGTAATAGTATTTAGCTGCTTGATATAAGCCTGCACCCAAGTCTGCTGCAGGACATATCCATTCAGCTGCATCTACTGCACCTGAGGTTAATGCTGGCAATATGTCTCCTCCGGCAAGTAAAACAGGAGTAGCTCCCAACTTTTCAATAGTTCTTCCTCCCAAACCAGGCATTCTCATTTTAAGACCTTTATAATCATCTGGCGTATTGATTTCTCTATTAAACCAACCACCCATTTGGTTACCAGTATTTCCCATTGGTAAAAATTTTACTCCTAAAGCATTATAAATTTTGTCAGCTTCTTCAATACCACCACCATAATAACACCATGCATTTTGTTCCATTGCATTCATTCCAAATGGACATGTTGCAACAAATTCAATTGCATCAGAAAGGTTTGGCCAATAGTAAGGTGCTCCATAAGCTGCTTGAGCTGCTCCAGATCGAACCGCATCTAGTGCTTCCAATCCCGGAACTAATTCACCTGCGTGGTAAACTTTTACTTTTAATTTTTCAGAGTAATTATTAATATTGTCTCCGAAAGCTTGAATTGCTTGACCAAGCACACCTGCTTTACCAAATGCACTACAGATAATCCATTCTTGATGTCCTGCAGCAATAGCCGGAGCTGCCAAAGTAGAAGCACCAACTGCAGCAGCACCTGCTACACCGGCTTTCTTTAAAAACTCACGTCTTTTTAAATTTTTTTTCATATGTCCTCCCTAGATAATATGAATTGATAGTTAAGATTTATACAAAAATACTACTTGTATCAATTTCTATTAATTTAAAATATTAACAAAAATTAATAATTTAAAAGTTTTTGATGCATAATATTTTCTAAAAACTTGAAATTCCGGTCTGATTTTTCCCTAAAATCAAGGAATGTATATCTTCAGCTCCTTCATATGTTTTTACGGTTTCTAAATTAACTAAATGTCTCATGACGTGATATTCTTCTAACAAGCCATTTGCTCCAAGCATATCGCGTGCGCTTCTAATGATGTCTAACGATTTTTTACAATTATTTTTTTTTAAAATACTTATAGCATTAATGATGTCTTTTCCTTCATCTAAAGCTTTAGAACTAAGTAGACATGAGGCTAATCCTAAATTTATCTCAATTTGCATTTCTGATAATTTTTTCTGAATCAATTGATTTGAAGCTAAAGGTTTTTTAAACATAATTCTATTCTCTACGTATTCTTTTGCAATTAACCAACATTCAGATGCTGAACCTAATACACCCCAGCTAATTCCAAATCTTGCTTTATTCAGACAGCTAAAAACTGATTTCCATCCCTCAGTATTTTCTAGACACAAATTATTTGGAACAAAAACATTGTTTAAAATTATTTGTCCTGTTGGACTAATTTTTAAACTGGTTTTATTTTCGATCGTTGAGATCTTTAATCCTTCATTTTTTTTTTCTAATATAAAACCTTTTATATTTTTGTGATCTTTACCTTCTTCAATTGCCCAGATAATAAATATGTCAGCAATTGGTGCATTAGTAATCCAGTTTTTAGATCCATTCAAAATATATCCATCTTTTGTTTTTTTAAATGAAGTTTTCATTGAAGCAGGATCAGAACCAGCTTCGCTTTCTGTTAAGCCAAAGCAACCAATTTTTTCTCCTTTAATTAATTGAGGGAGGTACTTATCTTTTTGTTCTTTAGATCCAAATTCATTAATTGGATGTATTACTAGAGATGATTGAACAGATATTGAAGATCTATAGCTACTATCTACTTTTTCAAATTCATATGCTACAAGTCCATACGCTAAATTTGATGTACCAGAACCACCGTGTGTTTTAACTGTTTGTCCTAAAACTCCAAGTGATCCAAATTTAGAATAGAGGTCTTGATCAAATTCATTCGCTCTATTTCTTTCAACTACTGTAGGTTTGAGTTCAGTATTACAAAAATTCCTAACGTTTTTCTGAATATTACTTTCTTCTTCACTTAAATGACTTTGAATATAAAATGGATCAAACCAATTATTTTCTTTCATACAATATTAGGCAATATCATCATTTTGATGTAAATAACCACAAAAAATATTATGCAAAACAAAAATATATACATTGCTTCTGACCATGCTGGATTTGAATTAAAAACCAAGTTGTTAAAGAACTTTCCAAAAATTAATGATTTAGGAACAAAGTCAGATGAGAGTGTTGACTATCCTAATTTTGCACACAAATTAACAAAGGAAGTTCTTAAGAATAAGAATAATGTTGGTATTTTAATCTGTGGAACAGGTGTTGGTATGAGTATTGCTGCTAATAGAAAAAAAGGTATTAGGGCTGGTCTTGCTAATAATTCAAAAATAGCAAGATTGATAAGAAAGCACAATGATGCTAATGTACTTGTTTTACCAGGAAGGTTTATAAATACTACCGAGGCTAAAAAAAGTGTTCAGGCTTTTCTTTCTACAAAGTTTGAGTCTGGACGTCATAAAAGAAGGATTAAAAAACTATGATTTCAGATTTGTTTACTAAAGGAATAAAAGAAGCTGACCCAGAAGTTTACGGAACTTTAAGTCGTGAATTAGAAAGACAACAAAACCAAATTGAGTTGATTGCTTCTGAGAATATTGCATCAAGATCAATATTAAATGCTCAAGGTTCTGTAATGACCAACAAATATGCAGAGGGATATCCTGGTAAACGATACTATGGTGGATGTGAATTTGTAGATCAAGCTGAAGAAATTGCTTTAGAAAGAGTTAAAAAACTTTTCGATTGTAAATTTGCAAATCTACAACCACATAGTGGGGCACAAGCTAATCAAGCTGTTTTTCTAGCACTCCTTCAACCGCATGACACTATTCTAGGAATGTCTTTAGCATCAGGTGGTCATTTAACTCATGGAGCTAAACCTAATTTATCTGGTAAATGGTTTAATGCTGTTCAATACGGTGTTAAAAAAGATGGAAATGACAAAGATTTAATTGATTATGATGAAGTTGAAGCTCTAGCATTAGAGCATAAACCAAAAATGCTAATAGCAGGAGCTTCTGCATATCCTAGAGTAATAGACTGGAAAAAATTTAGAGAAATTGCTGATAAAGTAGGTGCATATTTTTTAGTTGATATGGCTCACTATTCTGGTTTGGTTGCCGGTAAACAATATCCAAATCCTATTGAACATGCCCATGTGGTAACTTCAACGACACACAAAACTTTAAGAGGTGCAAGAAGTGCAATGATTTTAACTAATCATGAAGATTTATATAAAAAAATTAATTCTGCTGTTTTTCCGGGATTACAAGGTGGTCCACTAATGCACGTAATTGCTGCTAGAGCTGTTTGCTTTGGCGAAGCACTTAAACCTGAATTTGAAGAATATATTAAAGATGTAATTGCTAGTGCTAAAGTAATGTCTAAAACTCTCGTGGATAGAGGTTTTAGGATTGTTACCGGCGGAACTGATTCTCATATAGTTTGGTTAGACTTAACACCAAAAGGCTTAACAGGTGATAAAGCTGAGAAAATTTTAGAAGAAGTTGGATTAGCATGTAATAAAAATGCAATTCCATATGATCCAAACCCACCAAAAATAACAAGTGGATTAAGATTTGGAACAGCAGCCGCAACAACAAGAGGTTTTAATCAGCAAGATTTTGAAAAAGTTGGAAACATGATTGCAGATATCCTAGACAGTCTTTTACTAGAAGAAAACAAAAGGAATGAAATTTTCAATAAAACAAGAAAAGATATAATTGACCTATGCACTAGGTACCCAATTTATAGTGAGGCATTTTAAATGAGATGCCCCTTCTGTAGTAATGAAGATACACAAGTAAAAGATTCAAGACCTACTGAAGATAATACAGCTATTAGAAGGAGAAGAGTTTGTGACGTGTGTGGCTCTAGATTTACTACTTTTGAGAGAATTCAGCTAAGAGATTTAATCATTATTAAAAGTAATGGTCAAAAAGAAAATTTTGATAGAGATAAGATGTATAGGTCTCTTTCTTTGGCCTTAAGAAAAAGAAATGTTGATAATGAAAAAATTGAAAAAATTGTAAATGCTATTGTAAGAAAATTAGAAAACTCAGGTGAAACTGACATAAAATCAAATATTATCGGTCAATACATAATGGAATCTTTAATGCACTTAGATCAGGTAGCGTACGTTAGATTTGCATCTGTTTACAAAAATTTTAGAGAAGCAAAAGATTTTGAAGATTTCTTAGGTAATTTAGAAGATAAATAATTTTTAGTGTCCCAACAAAATCTAAAGATGATTAATTTAGCGCATGATATTGCTAAAAAAAAATTTGGAAAAACTTTCCCCAACCCCTCAGTGGGCTGTGTAATTGCAAAAAATTCAAAGATAATTTCTAAAGCTGTAACAAATAAATCAGGAAGGCCTCATGCTGAAGAAATCGCTCTTGCAAAAGCTGGCCATAAAGCTAAGGGAGCTTCAATGTATGTCACTTTAGAGCCATGTTTTCATAGTTCAAAAGATGGATCATGTACAGATCAAATATTAAGATCAGGAATTAAGGAAATATTTATATCTGCACCTGATCCAGATGTTAGAACTAATTATAAAAGTATTAAAAAGTTAAAAAAAAATAATGTAATTGTAAATGTAGGATTAGAAAAAAAAAGAACATACGATTTAAATAAATTTTTTTTTAAAAGTGTTTTAAAGAAAAAACCATTTACAAAAGTTAAAATTGCAACCTCTAAAGATGAAAAAATTGCATGGCATGATTATAAAAGTAAATGGATATCTAATAAATCAAGTAGAGAATATGCTCATAAGTTAAGATCAATGAGTCAAGCTATTTTAACTACTTCAAAAACTGTAATAAAAGACGATCCGAGATTAACTATAAGATTAAAAAAAACTTTAGAGCAACATATTCCAATTATAATAATTGATAATAATCTAAAAATACCAATGAATTCAAAAATATTAAGAGATATATCTAAAAAAAGAATAATTATTTTTACTTCTAAAAAAAATAATAAATCTGAAAGTTTAATTAAATTAGGATGTGAAATTATCTTTTGTAAATTAAATAAAAATAAAAACCTTAATTTAAAAAATATTTTTAAAAAGATATATTCATTAAAAATATCTGATATCTTAGTTGAAGCAGGAGGTATTTTATTTGCAGAATTGTTAAATAATAATTTAGTAGATGAAATACATTTATTTAAATCCAAAATTATTATAGGAAAAAATGGTAAACCAGCAATTTTTGGAAAAAAACTTAATCAACTAAATTTATCTTTAAATGAAAAAAAAAAATTCAAAAACGACATATATACAAATTATAAGGTGAATTAGTGTTTACAGGTATTATTCAAGATTTAGGAACAATAAAAAACAACGGAGAAGGGCTTTACCAGATATATACAAATCTTGATATGAGTAAATGTAAGGAAGGGGCTTCAATTTCTTGTAATGGAGTCTGTTTAACTGCAAAAAATATAACTCAAACAGATAATAAATCATTTACCTTTGACGTGAATATAGGAGAAGAAACTTTGCGCAGAACAAATCTTGCTAATTCTATTTCAAATAATGAAAAAATAAATTTAGAAAAATCTCTTCAAATAGGTGATGAAGTCAGCGGTCACTTTGTGTATGGTCATGTTGACACTACAACTACTGTTAATGAAATAATAGAACTTGAAAATAGTTGGGAATATCATTTTGAAAAAAAATTTAATAAAAACAATAAATTTATTGTTGAAAAGGGATCTATTTCAATAAATGGTGTTTCTTTAACAATAGCAAAAGTAGAAAATTACACTTTTATGATTTCTGTTATAGATCATACATTTAATCATACTAATTTAAAATTTTTAAATAAAAGTGATCAAGTAAATATTGAATTTGATTATCTTGCACGTTTCATTTTTAACAATGAATAAAGATAATATTGAAGAAAATCTATTTTCTATCGAGGAAATTATAGAAGATGCAAAAAATGGTAAAATGTATATTCTTGTAGATGATCCAGATAGAGAAAATGAAGGTGATCTAATCATTCCTGCTCAATATGCTAAACCTCAAGCTATTAATTTTATGGCTAAACATGGAAGAGGATTAATCTGTCTGGCTTTAACGAAGGAAAGAATACAAGAATTGGAACTACCCTTAATGAACCCAAGCAATATAAAAAATGATTTAACTGCATTTACCGTTTCTATTGAGGCAAAAGAAGGAGTGACTACTGGAATATCTGCAGCAGATAGAGCTCATACAATATCAGTAGCTGTAAACAATAATAGAAACAAAAATGATCTTGTTTATCCTGGACACGTATTTCCTCTTATGGCTTGGGATGGGGGAGTATTAGTACGAGCAGGCCATACAGAAGCAGCAGTTGATATTTCAAAACTTGCAGATCTAAATCCTTCTGGTGTTATTTGTGAAATAATGAGCGAAGATGGATCTATGGCTAGGTTACCAGAAATTATCAAGTTTGCAAAATTACATAATTTAAAAGTAGGAACGGTTAGTGATTTAATTAAATTTAGGCTTAAAAAAACTAAAATAGTTGAACAGATTTCCGAAAGACCATTTGAAAGTGAGATGGGATCGAACTTTACTTTAAAAGTTTTTCAGAATACTATTTCAGGTGAAAAACATTACGCTTTAGTAAAAAATCTAAGTAATAAAAATCAACCTGTTTTTGTTAGAATGCATAGATTGAATATTACCAAGGATATATTTGAAGAAAAAAATATTTTTGGAAGTGAAATTAAATCTGCTTTTCAACTCATTGAAAAGAATGGATCTGGAGCGATAGTTTTAATTAATAGTGATATGTCACCAAATATACTCAAAACTTTCAATAAGAGAAAAAGATCAAAAGATAAATTAGAACTAAGAGAATATGGTGTAGGTGCTCAGATTTTATCATTACTTCAAATAAATAAAATTATATTATTAACAAACACTAAGAAAAGAATTATTGCCTTGGATGGATTTAATATTGAAATAGTAGATCAGAGAAAAATATGAGCAATAAAATTCTAATAGTATCAGCAAATTATTATAGAGAAATATCAAAAAATCTTGAGTTGGGCGCAACCAATACTCTTAAAGAAAATGATTATGAATATGAAGTTATTAATGCACCGGGTTGTTTTGAAATTCCTTATTTAATTAAAAAAAATATTAATAATTTTAAAGGATTTATTTCTTTAGGATGTATTGTAAAAGGGGACACTTATCATTTTGAAGTAATTGCAAATGAAACCTCTAGAAAAATAATGGATCTTTCAATTGAATTTAACGTTCCAATAGGATTTGGTATCTTAACTTGTTACGATTTAGAGCAAGCAATAATAAGAAGTGATACAAATCAAAAAAATAAAGGTCAAGAGGCTGCATTAGCTTGCATACAGTTATTGAAATAAAATGCAAAATTATACCAAGTCAAAAACAAGACTTGCATTTATTCAATATATTTTTCAGAATGAATTCTTAAATACAGATTCCTCAGAAAGTATTAATGATTTTCAAAAACATTTTTACGACACTAATATTGCCACTATTGATGAAAAGAAAGAAATTAAACTGAAATTTAATAAAAATTTTTTAAATAGACTTTTCTCTAGCTTTCAAAATAATATTGATAAAAAGATGATTATTGAAGATTTAAATAAGTTTATTGACATAAATCGAAAATTTGAAAAATGGGATAATATTTTGAAATCAATAATATTTGCAATAATTGCTGAATTATCAATCACTGAAAAGAATAAATTTAAAATTGTTTTTAATGATTATTTAAATATTAGCAAAAGTCTTGTTTCTAATAAAGAAACTAAACTAATTAATGCTATAATTCAAAAATATATAGACAAAGATGAAATTGATAAAAAATAATTTATCTGAAAAATTAATAATTAATAAATATTTTAAAAAATTAAATTTCAAAAAAAAGGGAACATTCGATTTTGAAAATGATGGAGCATATTTAGAGTTAAGGAATGAAAATTATAAACTTACTGTTACGACTGACAGTATATCTGAGGATATAGATTTTTTCTCTAATGACGACCCCAAATCAATAGCTCAAAAAATTACAACTGTAAATTTATCTGATATTTTTGCAATGGGAGCTTTACCTCATTCTTATCTCTTAAATTTACATTTACCAAATTATATTAATGAAAATTGGTTAAAATCATTTTCACATCAATTAAAAAAGATACAATATAAATATGGATTTTATCTCTTAGGTGGAGATTTATCAAAATCAAATAAACTTATTGTTTCTTCAACTTTTTTTGGATTTATAAAAAAAAAAATAAAGATATATCAAAATAAATTTAATTTAAACGATGATATTCTAATAACTGGAACTATTGGTGAGTCAAAGATGGGTTTAGAAATTTTAAAAAAAAAATTTTCATTAAATCCAAATTTAAATCAATATTTTATTAGTAAATATTTATATCCTAACCCTTGTAATCTTGGACCATTAATCTCAGGTCATATTAATTCAATGAAAGATATTTCTGATGGTTTGATTGGAGATTTAACTGACATGTTAAACAATAAATATGGTGCATTAATTAATGTAAATAAAATTCCATTAAGTGTTAAAACAAAAAAAATTCTTAACGTTAAAAATAATTATAGAATAGACAACCTAATAAATGCTGGGGATGATTATGGATTAATAATCATATCAAGTCAAAAAAATAGAAATAAAATATTTAGTATTGCAAATAGTAATAATGTTAAAATAACGTTAATAGGAAAAATCATTAGTGAAAAAGGAATTCATTTCGATTCACATTTAGACAATAAGAACTTCAAGAAATTTGATCATTTCTCCTAAAAACTTGATTTTTTTTATAGTTTCTGACATATCACCCAAAATTTTAAGGAGTTTTCAATGACAACACTGCAAATATTAATTATTTTATGCGGTCTAGCAGCCGTACTATATGGTCTGGTAACATCTAGGCAAATTTTATCACTAGGTTCTGGAAATGATAAAATGCAAGAAATTGCCAGTGCTATTCAAGAAGGTGCTAGGGCTTATTTAAATCGTCAGTATATGACTATCGCTATTGTTGGTGTTGTTATTTTTGCCCTAATATGGATAGTTTTTGATTTAGCATCAGGTATTGGTTTCTTAATTGGTGCATTTTTTTCTGGCGCTGCTGGTTATGTTGGAATGAATATATCAGTTAGATCTAATGTCAGAACAACTCACGCTGCTAGTAAAAGTCTTGCAGAAGGCTTATCAGTATCTTTTAAAGCTGGAGCTGTAACTGGTATGCTAGTTGCTGGATTTGCACTCCTTTCAATTGCAATTTTCTACTTTGTTTTGCATAATTCTGGTTCATTCCCAGGTAGAGAAATTGTAGCTCCTTTAGTCTCACTAGGATTTGGAGCATCATTAATTTCAATTTTTGCAAGATTAGGCGGAGGTATTTTTACTAAAGGAGCTGATGTTGGAGCAGATTTAGTAGGTAAAGTAGAAGCTGGTATACCTGAAGATGATCCAAGAAATCCTGCAGTTATTGCAGATAATGTTGGAGACAACGTAGGTGATTGTGCAGGGATGGCTGCTGATCTTTTTGAGACTTATGTTGTAACAGTTGTTGCAACAATGGTTTTGGCATCAATATTTTTTGTAGAAAATTCTTATACTATGATGATCTTTCCATTAGCTATTGCAGGTGTTTGTGCTTTAACAAGTATAATCGGTACATATTTTGTAAGACTTGGTAAAAATAATAATATTATGGCAGCTCTTTATAGGGGTTTTGCAGTATCAGCGATCTTATCTGCTGTATTATTATATTTTGTTACTGATTATATAGTTGGATTAAATAATGTTTTGGTTGTTGAGGGTACATCTATTCAATTTACTGGAATGTCACTTTTTATCTGTGGATTGTTAGGTTTAATTATAACAGGACTAATAATATGGGTAACTGAATATTATACTGGTACTAATTATAGACCTGTTCAAAGTATAGCCCAATCATCTACAACTGGACATGGAACTAATGTAATTCAAGGACTTGCAATTAGTTTGGAAGCGACAGCTCTACCAGCTTTAATAATTGTTGCAGGAATTATTTCGACTTACTCTCTTGCAGGTTTATTTGGTATCGCAATTGCTGTTACAACTATGTTAGCATTAGCAGGTATGGTAGTTGCACTTGATGCATACGGTCCTGTAACAGATAATGCTGGTGGTATTGCAGAAATGTCAAACTTAGATGAAAATGTAAGAAAAACAACTGATGCTCTTGATGCAGTTGGTAATACAACCAAAGCTGTAACTAAGGGTTATGCAATTGGGTCTGCAGGATTGGGTGCGCTTGTATTATTTGCAGCATATACTGAGGATCTTGATCATTTTGCTAAAGATGCAAGTAGTCCCTTATATGGAATTGAGGTATCTTTTGATTTATCTAATCCTTACGTTGTAGTCGGTTTATTGTTAGGAGGATTATTACCCTTTTTGTTTGGGGCTTTAAGTATGACTGCCGTTGGTAGAGCTGCCGGTTCAGTTGTTCTGGAAGTAAGAAGGCAATTTAAAGAGATTCCTGGTATTATGGAAGGAAAAGGTAAGCCTGAGTATGGAACTTGTGTAGATATTCTTACAAAATCTGCAATTAAAGAAATGATTATACCTTCTATGTTGCCGGTATTATCGCCAATAGTTGTTTACTTTGTTATCTTATTAATTGCTGGTCAATCTGCAGCATTATCATGTCTAGGTGCATTGTTACTTGGTGTAATAATTACAGGTTTGTTTGTAGCAATAAGTATGACTGCTGGAGGCGGAGCCTGGGATAATGCAAAAAAATATATTGAAGACGGTAATCATGGTGGAAAAGGGAGTGAAGCACATAAGGCAGCGGTTACTGGGGATACAGTGGGCGATCCTTATAAAGATACCGCTGGCCCTGCCGTAAATCCTATGATTAAAATTACTAATATAGTTGCTTTATTACTTTTAGCAGCAATATCATTGTAGAACTAAGGAGAAGTTGGCAACCCTTGCTGGGTTCCAACTCCTCCAAACATTTTTTCAATTAATCCTCTTTTTACTATCTCATTTGTAGTTTTATCATTGGAAAAGTTAATATTTTTAATATTTTTAGTATTAAAAACTTTAGTATCTACTATTTTATCTTGCTCATTTATTTTAAATACAAAAACATAACTGTACTTTACTTCTTTTTTAAAAATTGATTTTTTTTCGCTATGTTCAGAAAAATAAAATAATTTATTTTCTATGGGGTCAATGTAACTAGGATATCCAAGTTTATTTATAAGTTTTTCTCTATTCTCAAAATTTATATCTTTTAAATCTTCGTCATTTAAAATTTTACCAGAATATGTGCTTTTATTAGAACAGTTTGCTAAAATAATAAAAATACATATATAAAATATAAACTTATTCATTGAATGATATTACAATACTTTAAAAAAAAAGAAAATAAAGAGCAAATCATTGCTAATAATCAATACAAAAAAATTCTTAATGAAAGTAAATCATTCTTAAATGATAATAATTTTTTTAACACTAAAGATTTTAATACATCGTTTGAAATTATTTCAATTTTTTTGATCATGTTTATTCGTAAAAATTTGTTAGAGGATGATAGAAGTCTTTATCTTAAAGTTAATGAGGATTTAATATCATTATTTATATCTGATCTTGATGAATCTCTTAGAGATAAAGGTATTGGAGATATGTCTTTAGGAAAGTATGTTAAATCATATGTAAAGAAGTTTTATTTTAGAATAACTAAATTTCCAATTGATAATAATCTTTATAAAAATGAATCTTTTAAAGAATATCTTAAAACAGTTAATTTAATTAAAAATTTAGAAAATGATGAATATTATAAAGTTTCGAGAGTATTTCATGATAAATTCAGTGATTTTATAAATTCAAACATTTAACATTAAAATTATCGTCAAAAATTAAGTAGATTTTTCTTGAATTAATCTTAAAAACTAATAATTGGGAAAAATGGCTGTTCCTAAAAGAAAAACAAGTGTTTCAAAAAGAAATATGAGAAGATCTCATGACTCTTTAAAAAAAATAAATGTTATTTTAGATAAAGATTCTGGTGAACCAAGATTACCTCATAAGATGGATCTATCTACTGGTATGTATAAGGGTCGAGAAATTCTTAAAAAAAAAACAAAAGTAAATAACTAAAATTATGTCTGAAAGGCAAGTGGTAATTGCCATAGATGCAATGGGTGGTGAAAATAGCCCTTACAAAGTTTTAAAAGGTGCGGAAATATTTCTTCAGAGAGAAAAAAATACAAAAATCTTATTTTTTGGAGACGAATTACTAATTAATAAAAATATAAAAAAAAATAATATAAATATTTTTAATTTTGAAATCATAAATACTAAGGATATTATTTCTGATGAAGATAATGTAAATACTATTTTAAGGTCGAAAAAAAATAGTAGTATTTATAAAGGATTGGAGTTTGCTAAAAAAAATGCAAATTCGGGCTTTGTTTCTTCCGGCAGCACTGCTGCAATTATGGTCTTATCTAGACTGCACATGGGAATGATAGAAGGTATAGATAGACCTGCAATTTGTTCTTTAGTTCCAAACAGAAAGAGTTATTCATTAATGTTAGATTTGGGAGCAAATGTAGTTGTGAGTGGTTCAAATTTATTTGAATTTGCTTTGATGGGTTTTTGTTATTATTCAATAATTAATAAAAACACTAAACCAAAAATAGGTATTTTAAATATTGGTACAGAAAACAATAAAGGTTTAGAATTTCTTCAAGAGGCAGCCGATCTTATTTTATCTAGTTTTTTAAAAGATTACTTTATAGGTTTTATTGAGCCAAATAAGATTACATCTGGTGATTGTGATATAATAATATCTGATGGTTATACTGGAAACATTATGCTAAAATCTGCAGAAGGTATTTCAAATTTTATAACATCAAATTTAAGAGATATATTTAATAAATCATTAGTTAATAAAATTGCATATAAATTAATTGAAAAAGATTTAAAAAAATTGAAAGATCAGGTTAATCCTGACATCTATAATGGAGCAATATTGATTGGTTTAAATGGTATTTCAATTAAAAGTCATGGTAATGCAAATCCAACTGCATTTAGTTATGCGTTGAAACAGTGCCATAATTTTATTACTAATGATCTCAATAAAAAAATAATTAAATCAATAAAAAATAAATAATGGATAAACAAAATATATCTAGAGATGAAATTGCTGAAGCAATGAAAACTGAATTTGGTTTTAATAGAAAATTATGCTTAGACATAGTTAATGATATTATAGATATAGTTATAGAAGGACTTAAATTAGATAAAAAAGTTAAAATTCATAATTTTGGAACATTTAAACTAAATAATAAGAAAAGTAGAATTGGCAGAAATCCCAAAACAAAAGAGGAATTTAAAATACCTAGCAGAAATGTTATTACTTTTAAAGCCAGCAAAATATTATTAAAATATATTAATAATATTTAAATAAATGATTAATAAAAAATATTTAAATATCTCTGAAGTTTCTAAAATACTACAAATTGAAGAGCATAAAATTAGATATTGGGATTCTATTAATCCCAAAACAAATAAGTATAGAATTGATGGTATATCTACAAAAAGCAAAGGTGGGACAAGGTATTTTAATAAAGAAAATATCAAAAAACTCCAAAAACTTAAAAATATTCTTTACGATGGTGATAATCAGAATTATTCAATAAAATTAGCAGAGAAAATATTAACTTCAAAAAGTCAATTAACTATCGAAAAAGATAAAAAAAAATTAACTAATCAAAATCAAAATAATGTTGAAAAAATTGAACAGATTCTTAATAAAATGAGATTGTTGTTGAAAAATAATAGTAAATAATTTTTTTTTAAAAAAAAATTCATATATTTCAGTATTTTAAATTCAAAATTTATACAAAAAATAAGAAAAAAAAAGTTATTTTTAATGTTTTATTTGTGCGTCAATTAAAATATATGAACTTCATCTTATTAGTAAGGAAACAAACTATAAGGAGTTTTTATGTTAAATAAGACTAGTCTATTAGGTATCATTGCTGCGACTATAGCATTTATAGCTATTCCAGCATTTGCTGCCGATACTTTCTTAGGTGAAGGTGATTTCGTAGGTATTACGTTCTGGATTGTTTCAATTGGAATGTGGGCTTCTACTATTTTCTTCTTTTATGAAGGTATGAGAGTTTCTTCTAAATGGAGAACTTCAATGGTTGTTGCAGGGCTAATTACATTCATAGCTGCTGTACACTACATGTATATGAGAGACTTTTGGGTTGCTACAGGTGAGTCACCAACAGTATATAGATATATTGACTGGATACTAACTGTACCACTTCAAATGGTTGAATTCTTTTTAATCTTAGTTGCTGCCGGCGCAGCTGTATCTAGCGGTGCTTTCTACAGATTGCTCATTGGTACACTTGTTATGATTGTTGGTGGATATCTTGGAGAAGCAGGTCATATTTCTGTATTACTTGGCTTCATCATTGGTATGATCGGTTGGGCTGTAATCATTTGGGAAATTTTCCGAGGTGAAGCAAGTCAGGCTGCCACAACTAAAGAATCAGTAACTTCTGCATTTAATGCAATGAGATTAATTGTATTAGTTGGTTGGGCAATTTATCCTTTAGGATATGTATTCGGTTTAATGATGGGATCAGTTGACGCTGATACTCTTAACTGGATTTACAACCTTGCAGATTTTATTAATAAAATCTTATTCGGTTTAATTATCTGGAATGCTGCTGCGAAAGACTCAGCTACAGCATAATTAAAGAATTATAAAACTTTAAAAAACCCTCTATTTAGAGGGTTTTTTTTATTAAATTATTGACTTAATTTTTCAATATATGTATTTGGGCACGCGATGAAAACATTCTCTCTTAAAAAAAGTGATATTAAGAAAAAGTGGGTATTAATTGATGCTAAAGATGCAGTTTTAGGTAGACTAGCCGTAATTTCTGCAAATATCCTCAGAGGAAAAAATAAACCCGAATATACCCCTAACCAAGACTGTGGTGACAATTTAATTATAATCAACTCTGATAAAATTCATCTAAAAGGTAAAAAAGCTGACAATAAAATCTATTACAGACACACAGGATACCCAGGAGGAATAAAAGAAACAACTCCTAACAAAATGAAGGAAAAAAACAAATCTGATGAAATGATTAAGCTTGCAATAAAAAGAATGATTCCAAGAGGACCCTTAGGAAGACAACAATTATCTAACTGTAAAATATATAGAGATGAAAATCATAAGCATGAAGCTCAAAACCCTCAAATAATTGACATTGCATCAATGAATACTAAAAATAAAATTTAATTATGGAAAATCAAGAAAATCTAACCGAAAGTATTTTAGATAATAAAGATAGAGCCTATGCTACTGGAAAAAGAAAAAATTCTATAGCTAGAGTTTGGTTAAAAAGGGGTAGTGGTGAAATTAAAATCAATGGTAAACCTTTAGATAAATACTTTTCGAGACCAGTGCTTCAAATGATAGTTAACCAGCCTTTGGATATAGTTAAAGCTGATAATTCCTATGAGATTATGGCTTCAGTTAAAGGAGGAGGTCTCTCTGGTCAGGCTGGCGCTATAAGACATGGTATAAGTAAAGCATTGAGTTTATTTGATCAGTCAAATAGACCACTTCTCAAAAAAGTTGGTTTTCTTACAAGAGATCCAAGAGTTGTTGAAAGAAAAAAAGCTGGTTTAGCAAAAGCTAGAAGAAGTTACCAATTCTCTAAGAGATAAATTTTCATGAAAAATAAGATTAGAGTAGCCGTTTTAGGCTCAACAGGCTATGTTGGAATGGAACTAGTAAAAATTCTATCAAATCATTCTTTTGTAGACATAAATTTTTTAGGATCAGAAACTATTAATGGGAGTTATTTAAATAATATTGATAACACAAAAGAATATAATCAACTTCCTCTTTTAAAACCAAATGATAGTTTTAATGCTGAAGATAGTAATTATGTATTCTTAGCTTTACCTCATGCAGTATCAAATAAATATGTAAAAAAATATTTTAATAAAATTAATATTATAGATTTATCAGCCGACTTTAGATTAGATAGTTTTGATGTCTATAAAAAAAATTATGGTAATGAACATGATTGCAAAGAGCATTTAAAAGAGTTTATTTATGGCCTTGCTGAAATAAATAGAGATAAAATATTAAATTCTAAAAATATTGCAGTGCCTGGATGTTATCCGACTTCCATTTTATTACCATTAATACCTTTAATAAAAAATAAATTAATCGATACCAAAAATATAATTATAGACTCTAAATCAGGTTATAGTGGTGCCGGAAAGAAATTTGATTTCAATAAAATAAAATCCAAAAATGATTATAATTTTTACAATTATAATACTAATAACCACAGACATATTGCAGAAATCAAACAAGAACTTAATAAACATAATTCAGATAATGAAGTAAAATTTTCATTTAATCCCCACATTCTTCCTAACTTTAGAGGTATGATTTCTACAATCTATTGTGATCTAAATAATGGGATTCAAAAAACTGATATTATAAATCTATTCCAGAACTTACAAAAAATAAATCCTTTTATAAAGTATATAGATAATGATGAAATGCTTGATTTTTTTTCTATTCAAAACTCTAATTATTGTAAAATTAAAACTTTTGATCATTATAGTGAAGATAAATTGATTATAGTCAGTGCAATAGATAACTTAATCAAGGGTGCTGCTGGTCAAGCAGTACAATGTTTGAATATAGCAGAAAATATTGAAGAAACACTATCCTTAGTATGATTAAATACTTTACAACTTTCCTTCTCCCCCTTTTTATCTTTTCATGCGGATATCCTGATATTGATAATATTCCTGATTTTAAAGACACGAAATTAACTGATGATGAATTATTAGATTATTGTAGTATTTCTAATACAGATAAAAAAGATATAGATAAATGTATTAATGATTATAAAAGTTAAATAGATTTATGAGTAAACTTAATATTGGTATAGCAGGATTGGGAAATGTTGGGTCAGCACTAGTTGAAACAATAGAAGAAAATAAAAATTATTTCCTTGATAAAACAGATGTAGAGTTGAACATAGTCGGAATATCCGCCAAAACAAAAAATAAAAAAAGGAATTTTAATAAATCAAATTATGTTTGGTATGATGACCCAATAGAAATGTCTCAAAATGATAATTGTAACGTAATTGTTGAATTGATTGGTGAAGAAAAAGGAATTAGCTATGAAATAATTGTAACAGCATTAAAAAATAAAAAACATGTTGTAACAGGGAATAAAGCTTTAATAGCTAATCATGGAAAAGAATTATTTGAATTAGCTAATATAAATTCACTAGCCTTATCGTATGAAGCTGCTGTTGCAGGTGGCATACCAGTAATAAAAACAATAAAAAATTCAATTAGTTTAGACAGAATTAATAAAATTTCTGGAATTTTAAATGGAACTACAAATTACATTTTAACAAAAATGCAACAAGATAATTTGTCCTTTGATGCAGTTCTTAAAATTGCTAAAGATAAAGGATTTACTTCTGATCAGGAATCAAAATTAGATATTGGCGGATATGATGCAGCACACAAGTTAACAATATTATCAACTCTATGTTTTAAATCAAATTTAAACTTTAATAATAATTATATTGAGGGAATCTCAAATATTAAAATTGAAGATATTAATTTTGCTGAAAAATTAGGGTATAAGATAAAATTAATATCTGAAGCTTGCATAATTGAAGGAAAGATCTCAAACTTTACTTCACCAAAATTAGTTTCAATGGATAATCCCTTAGCAAGTGTAGATAATGCTCTTAATGCGATTAATATTGAAACTATACATTTAGAAAATTTGTTTTTAGAGGGTGAAGGAGCAGGTGGGAAGCCAACTGCTAGCTCTGTCCTGTCTGATTTATATGATATATCTCAGAATGAAAAATTTGATAATTTAGGTTTTAAAATTGATAAGTTACAAAGCTTTGAAAAATATTCAGCAGAAAATATAATTAATAGCTATTACCTAAGAATAATGACAGAAGATAAACCTGGCGTTCTTTCATCAATTACTAATTACTTTAGTGATTTTGATATATCTGTTAAAAAAATACTTCAACTTCCTGAGAGTTCAGAAGTAGACAAACCCATACCTATTATAATAACTACTCATAATATTCAGAAAGAAAAATTAAGTAATGTAATTAATAAAATTGAAGGTTTAGAATTTGTAAAAGAAAAAATTACTGTTCTTGCTATTCATGATAATTAATTAATGTGAATATTGAAAAATCACTATCTGATAAATTTTGGGAAGAGAAGCAAATAGACTTTAAGCACATTCAAGCTCTTTCACAAAAAAAATCAATTTCTGAAATTTTTTCAAAACTTCTAATTTCAAGAGGTGTCTTCGAAGAAAATTATGATAACTATATAAATCCTAATCTTTTAAATAATCTTCCAGATCCTTTTGAACTTAAAGATATGAAAAAAGGAATTGAAAGATGTATTGAGGCTTTAAAAGACAATGAAAAGATTGGCATAATAGCTGATTATGATGTTGATGGATCTACTTCTGCTTCAATTTTATATAAATTTTTAAATAATTTTACAAATAATCTTGTTTGTAAAATACCTAATAGGTTATCCGAGGGTTATGGTCCAAATATTAGGCTTATGAATGAAATGCTTAATGAAAAAATTACACTCTTGTTTACACTTGATTGTGGCACATCAGCATTTAACTCGATTGATTTGCCTAATTACAATGGTATTGAAGTTATAGTTATAGATCATCATTTAAGTGAATTTAAACTTCCAAAAGTCCATTCGTTAATTAATCCAAATAGATTTGATGAAAACAATGATTATAAAGATTTTGCTGCAGTAGCAGTAACCTTTCTTTTTTTGATGGGTTTAAGAAAGCAAATTAGAGAATTAAAATTATTTCCAAATATAAAAGAACCAAATTTGATGTCATATTTAGACTTAGTTGCTGTTGGAACAATTTGTGATATTGTTAATATTAACAATTACAATAGATCAATTGTTAGTAAAGGTTTAGAGCTCATTAGAGGCCGAAAAAATAAATCAATAACGAAAATATTAGATAACTCTAATATAAATCATGAACCTTTAGCTAAAGATATTGGTTTTATCTTAGGACCACAAATTAATGCCGCAAGTAGAATTGATGATTCTTCTTTATCCTCCAAACTTCTGATATCAAATGATGATTCTGAAATAGAAAGTATTTCTAGAAAACTATTTTTAATTAATGAAAAAAGAAAATTAATTGAACAAAATATATTCAATGAAGCAATTGAACAAATAAAAGATCAAGAAAATAAAAAATTTATTATTGTTTATAAAGAGAATTGGCACCAAGGTGTTTTAGGTATAGTTGCTAGTAAAATAGTAGCTCTTTATAACAAGCCAACATTTGTATTTTCTTTTATTAATAATGTTGGATCTGGCTCTGGTAGATCTATAGATCAAATTGATATTGGTAGTATTGTTCTTGAACTTAAGGCTAATGATTTGATTGAAGATGGGGGTGGTCATAAAATGGCAGTAGGTTTAAAAATAAATAAAAAAAAATTAGATAAAATTGATAAATTTTTAGTTAAAAAATTTGATTTATATCATGATAATTTTTTTGAAAAAAAAATATTTTATGACAGTGAAATTTCTGTTAATCAAATAAACAAAGATTTTTTAGATAATTTAGAATTATTAGAACCTCACGGCAAAGGTAATGAAGAACCTCAATTTTTAATCAAAGATATAGTAATCGATCAGGTAAAAAATCTAAAAAATAAACATATTTTAATTTTTTTTAAAAATGATTTAGGTGAAAATATAAAAGGGATTTCATTCAACAGCATTAATACCCCGGTTGGTGATTATCTTATGAAGTTTAATAAATTTAAATTTCATATATTGTGTTCTATTAAAAAAGATAACTTTTCAAATAGTCAGATGCCTCAAATACTTATCCATGACTTGAAAGCATCAATTAAATAATTTGAAAAAAATCAAAATATCTACTATATACCAATCACGTGTCCCCTTCGTCTATCGGTTAGGACATCAGGTTTTCATCCTGAAAAGAGGAGTTCGACTCTCCTAGGGGATGCCACTAATCTAGGGGCATAGAATTATTGACCCTACCGAATTCCTTGATTGTATTAACTCATGAGCCTCACTAGCTTCGGATAATTTAAATTTTTTGAATATATTAGGCTTAATTTCTTTATTTTTAATTTTTGAAAACAATTTATTACTACATTCTGTTAGCTCTTCTGAATTACGAATATAATGCATTAATGTTGGTCTAGTATAATATAAACTTTTAGGATTAAATGTACTATGAAGATTTACATCATTTACCATTCCGGAAGATTGTCCGAAAGATACCATTAGCCCTCTAAATTTTAAGCATTTTAAAGATGTATCAAACGTATCTTTGCCCACTCCATCATAAACAACATTAACTCCCTCATTGTTTGTTAATTTTAAAACATTACTATGAACATCCTCTTGTTTATAATTAATAGCGAATTCACATCCGTTTTCTTTTGCTAATGATGCTTTTTCATCAGTACTAACAGTACCTATCATTTTAGCTCCTATGGATTTTGCCCATTGACTAGCAATTAATCCTACACCTCCAGCAGCTGCATGAAATAAAAAAACTTCATCTTTTTGTAATTTATACAACCTTTCAAAAAGGTATTCGACTGTCATTCCCTGCAATAATATTGAAGCAGCTTCATCATTTGAAATATATTCTGGTAATTTTACAACTCTTTGAGCATCAAAATCTCTAACTTCGCAATAAGCACCAATTGGAGGACTGAAGGAGTACGCTACTCTATCACCAACTTTTAAGTTTGATACATTATCTCCAATTTCTATTACATCTCCTGCTGCTTCTACTCCTAAACAAAAAGGGATTTCTACAGGTAACGGGTATATTCCTGTTCTATGATAAGTATCTATGTAATTAATACCAATTGAAGTTTGGTTAATTCTGACCATGTTTTCTTCAACATTTTTAGGTAAGTCATAGTTTTCGTATTTTAAAACTTCTGGACCACCTAGTTTACTGACTATAACTCTATTTGCCATAATTATTCTTTAAGTTTTTATATACTAATTCGAATTCTTTTAAACATTCTGGATTTGCCAATGATTCTTCATTTTCAATACTTTCACCATTAATTAATTTTTTAATTAAAATTTCAACTATTTTACCACTTCTAGTTCTAGGTATTTCACTAACAGCATATATTTGTGAGGGTATATGCTTGAAAGAAAGATTAATTTTTATTTCATCTATTATTTTAGATCTTAAATTTTCATTAAATTCATAATTATAATTCAAGACAACAAATAATATAATTTGTGTATCATTTTTTAATTTATATTCCACTGCAACTGCTTCCTGAACTTCTCTAATATTTTCAATTACTCTATAAATTTCTGCAGTACCTATTCTTACTCCTCCAGAATTTAGAGTTGCATCTGATCGACCATAAATTACATAACCACCATTTATAGTTTTTTCAATATAATCTCCATGATACCAAATGTTTTCATATTTACTGAAATAAGAATTAAAATATTTTTTATTATCAGGATCGTTCCAAAAATATAATGGCATTGATGGGAAAGATGACTTGCATACTAGTTCTCCCTTTTGATTTTCGATTGAATTTCCTTTTTCATCAAATACATCAACATCCATTCCAAGAGCTTTACACTGAATTTCTCCACTATAGACATCCATTAATGGATTACCGGTAACAAAACACGAAACTAAATCAGTGCCACCACTTATAGATTCAAGATGGATATTTGATTTTATGTTTTCATAAACGTATTCAAATGATTCATTAACTAAAGGAGATCCTGTTGAAGCCAGTGTATTTAAACTTTTTAATTTAAAACTTTCCTTAATTTTAATTTTATTATTTTTTATAGTATCTAAAAATTTTGCACCAGTGCCAAAAAAATTAATGCCTTCTTCTTCTGCTATTTCAAAAAGATGTTTATTGTTGGGAGTAAAAGGCGATCCATCATATAAAATTATTGTTGCTTTTGATGCTAAAGCAGAAACTAACCAATTCCACATCATCCAACCACAAGTAGTAAAATAAAAAACTCTATTTTTTTCATTAATATCACAATGAAGTACATGTTCTTTTTTGTGTTGTATTAGCGCTCCACCAGAACTGTGAACAATACATTTTGGTACTCCGGTAGTTCCACTTGAATAAAGAATATACAGTGGGTGATTAAAATTAAACTTTTCAAATTTACTATATTCAATTTCTTGTTGTAAAATATTGTATAAATTATCGTATTCAAAATCTAGTTGATAATCCGTTTCAATAAATTCATATGGTATTAAAATAATTTTTTCTATACTTGGAATATTATATATTACATCTTTTATAACTTTTGTTGTATCAACTTTTTTATTGTTATAAAAATAATAATCTGAAAATAATAATACTTTTGGTTCAATTTGTTTAAATCTATCTATAATTGCTTTTTTACCAAAATCTGATGAACATGATGACCAAATAGCACCTAATTGTGCTGTAGATAAAAATGAAATTACAGTTTCAGGTATATTAGGAAGTATAGCAGCTACCCTATCATTTTTTTCAATGTTATTATTTTTTAAATAATTTGCAAATTTAAAAACTGCACTTCTAAGCTCTTTCCAAGAGTAGTTTCTTTTTATTTTTTTTTCAGAGTGAAATATTATTGAATCATCATTATCTTCTCTTGTTAAACAATTTTCAGCATAATTTATTTCACATTCGTCAAAAAATTTATTTTTAGTAAATTCAGGTGCTGATTTAAAAATTTTACCTTTTTTTTTACCAACTAAATTTGTAAAATCCCATACATTGCTCCAAAATTCATTTTTATTTTTTATGCTCCAATTATGCAAGTCATCATAATTTTTTATTTTTAAATGTTTATCTAATTGATTAATAAACTTTTGAAGGTTTGTGTTTTTATTATTTGGAGACCACAACTTAATGTTGTGCATAATAAATTAATTCTTTTTTTGGTCTTCTTTAAGAGATCTGACTCTTACAATAACATCAATATTATGCAATGAAAGACAAGCTGGTATAGAAGGTATATCGAGATTAATATTTTTTGTAGGTATATCATGGATTTTACCTTCATCTTCAATATACAAATGATAATGAGATTTATTATTATTACAATAGAGCGATTTATTTTGATCAACAACTATTTCTCTTATTAATCCTAATGACGTAAATTGTTTTAGGGTGTTGTAAATTGTAGCCATAGAAATTTTTCTATCTTCTTTTTTTACTTCATCAAAAAGATTTTCAGCAGATATATGCCTGTCACCTTTTTCAAAAATTAATTTAGCTAAAATTCTTCTTTGTTTTGTCGGTCTTATACCACTTTCTTCTATTTTTTTCAGTGCACGACTGTAAGGACTCAGAGGATCAATTACTTTGTTTTCCATTCTCATAATTTTATAATATAATAAGTAATGAATTACATTTTTTCTGCAATTTTTCTATATTTTTTTTTAGGTTTTCTCTTGTATATCTTTCAAAGACGGATTGTTTTTAATAAATCAGGCTATCCAGGCGCACCAAAGGATTATAACTTGGATAATACAGAGGAAATTTATATTAAAACTGAGGATAACTTAAAGTTGTTATCATGGTATCATAAAGGGAATAATTCTCTCCCATTACTAGTTTATTTTCATGGAAATTCCTTTCATATTGGAGATAGAGCTTACAGAATCCAGAGGTATATTGAAAAGAATTGGAGTGTTCTTTTAGTTTCCTGGAGGGGTTTTGGAGGTAACCAAGGAAATCCAACGGAAAAAAATTTATATAAAGATGCAGAAGCAGTATTAAAATGGATTAAAAATAATACTGAATTTAAATTCAAAGAATTAGTGATTTACGGAGAATCACTCGGATCAGGCGCTGCAGTAGAAATAGGCACAAAGTATGAATTTTTATCTATTGTTTTAGAGGCGCCATTTACGTCTATCAATGATATTGCAAAAAAAAGATATAAAATATTTCCAACAAAATATTTAGTCAAAGATAAATTTGATAATTTCAGTAAAATTGATAAAATAACTTCTCCATTACTTATCATTAGTGGAAAAAAGGATGAAATTGTACCACATGAGCACAGTATCAAGCTTTATGATAAAGCAAAAGTTATAAAAAAAAGTGTTTTTATTGACGAAGCAATACACAATAATCTATATGATTTCGGGATTGAAAAAGACGTAATTGGCTTTAATTTAAAATTATGGAAATAGATCTAACAACATCATACGTAGGCATTTTAAGTCTTATTGTATTCGTTCTTGCATATGCTGTTGTAATGGCTGAAGAATTTAGCCATTTAAGAAAATCCAAACCAGTTATTATTTCAGCTGCTGTAATTTGGGGTATTATAGCATTCCATTTTTCTTCTGATAAGCAATATGCCAAAGAAATTGAATATGCCTTAGAGCATAATATTTTAGAATTTGCAGAACTTTTCCTATTTCTTCTCGTAGCTATGACTTACATCAATGCTCTAGAAGAAAGAAAAGTTTTTGATGTAGTCAGATACCAATTAACATCAAGGGGATTTAGCTTTAGGCAATTATTTATATTCACAGGTATCATTACTTTTTTCCTATCTCCTATAGCTGATAATTTAACAACTGCACTAGTCATGTGCTCTGTAGTCATGGCCTGTGGTAAAGGTAATACAAAATTTATATCGATTGGTTGTATTAATATAGTTGTTGCAGCAAATGCAGGTGGTGCTTTTAGCCCATTTGGAGATATAACAACTTTAATGGTATGGCAGGCTGGTATAGTTGAATTTTTTACATTTTTTAAAATATTTTTTCCTTCTGTGATTAATTACATAATACCTGCAGCAGTTATGTATTTCTTTATTCCAAATGAAAAACCACAAATTAGTTCTGATAGAGAATATATGAAAAGAGGTGGACGAATAATTATCTTTTTAGGTTTGTTTACAATTTTTAGCGCTGTAAACTTCCATAATATTCTTCACTTACCTCCAATGCTTGGCATGATGTTTGGTCTTGGTCTTCTTGGTTTATATTCTTTTTATTTACAAATTACACATGATCCATCTGTTGAAGATGAAAAATTTGATTTCTTTAGAAAAGTTTCAAGAGCTGAATGGGACACTTTGTTATTCTTCTTTGGAGTTATTCTAAGTGTAGGTGGATTAGGATTTATAGGTTATCTGACTGTTGTTTCTGAGTTCTTATATATTGGTCTTGGTCCAACAATGGCTAATTCTATTGTAGGTGTTCTGTCAGCTATTGTAGATAATATACCGGTGATGTTTGCTGTAATTACTATGCGACCGGAAATGTCAATTGATCAATGGTTATTAGTTACATTAACAACAGGGGTGGGTGGCAGTTTATTGTCCATTGGTTCAGCTGCAGGTGTAGCACTTATGGGACAAGCTAGAGGATATTATACATTTTTTGGACATTTAAAATGGACTCCAGTTATATTTATTGGTTATGTAGCAAGTATTTATCTTCATGTTTTAATGGCTGACTTGCCTTGGTGATTTAAATTATCAACTAATAAAAAAATAATCATACTTAGTATTAAAATTATACCAGCAACAAAAGATGCTTCATTAAATTTGTAAACACTAATCAATTTGTATAAGTAAGATGGCAAGGTATCAAAATTTTGATCTTTAAAAAATGATATTATTGTAAAATCACCAAAAGTAATAACAGTCGAAAATGCAAAAACAAAAATTATATTTTTCTTAATCATTGGGAGTAAAATAATAAAATAATTTTTTATGCTAATACGAAAAGTTTGCTGAAAATTTTCAAAATTTAAAAAAATATTTTTCAAGTTATTAAAAAGTATTAATATAGAAAATGGTAATAAGAAAAGACAATTTATCAAAACTATCACAAAATATTTAAAAAACTGAAGATATCTTAATTCACCCAATACAATAAAATAACCGAGACTAAATATAATTGGTGAAATAATTATTATTGAAGAGCTTATTAAAAAAATTGATTGCTGAAAAATTATATTTTTATAATTTATTACAAGTATAGATGAAATTATAAATCCGAATATACTAACAATTATACCTGTAATAATTGAAATAATAAGAGAATTAAAAAAAGATTCTAAAAATTTTTCATTAATTAAAGATAAATAAATACCATTATTTATAAAATGATAAATTACAGTAAGTATTGGTGAAAAAAGAAATATCGAAAAAAATATAATTATTAAAAAATCTATAATTTTTATAGCTTTGTATTCTTTATGAGGATGAATAAAATTAATTTGATCTATTTCAAAAAAATTTGAACCTTTTAATTTGTAAAACCCAATAAATAAAAAAAATAAACAAATAAAAATTTGTAAAAAACTTAGTAAAATTGCTTTATTAAAATTTAATTCAAAAAGTGCATATTGATAAATCGCCACTTCAATAGTTGAATACATAGGTCCACCACCTAATGCCATTACTATTGCAAAACTTAAAAAACAAAGAGAGAATATTATTGAGAACACAGTAAAAAAATTTTGCCTTATATAAGGTATTTCTAATTTAAGAAGATTACCAAAAAAAGTAATGTTTAGAGAACTAGATATTTCATAATATTTTAAAGGAATACTATTTAAGGATTGAAAAAATAATCGAGTCGCAAATGGTGTGTTAAGAAGTATATGGGCAATTAAAATTGCTTTTATTCCAAAAATTGTCTCTATCGATAAATTCTCGTACAAATTAAAATATGAGTTATAAAAACCATTGTTTCCAAAGAGTTTAATTACTGCAAACACTATTAATATTGTTGGTATCACAAAGCAAAAACCACAAAGAGAAATGATAAATTTAATAATTTTTAAATTCTTATGCCTATTTAATGCTAATGCGAATGGAATAGCTAATAAACAACTTAGTAGTGCTGAAAGAAAAGCCTGATATAATGAAAAATAGATTAAACGATGTGTATATGAATTTTGAAAAAAATTATAAATATTGTCTAAATCAAAATTAATTTTTGAAAAAATACCTATGAAAGGTAATAGGATAATTAATCCAAAAAAAAATAATACTGAATAATTATGTTTATAATACAATTTATTTATGAGGCATTAAGCCACTCATCAATCCATTTTTCTTTATTCTTATTAATTTCTTTTGGATCCATTTGAATAAAGTTAGGAACATCTAGTTTTTCAAATGCTTCAGGTAAATCTTTTATATTAGTAACAGGGTACATAATATTTGTTGATGGTATGACTGATTGAAACTCTTCTGATAACATAAAGTTAAGAAATTTATTTGCTAAATCTTTATTTTGTGAATTATTTAAAATTCCTGCAAATTCAATTGTTATATAATTTCCCTCTTCAAAAGTTGTAGCAAGAATATCATACCTTTCTTCAAACATTATATGTGCGGCTGGAGATGTAGTATAACTTAATACCATGTCAGCTTCTCCTGCCATAAAAAAATTATAATAGGCATCTGTCCAACCTTTGGTAACGGAAATAATTTTTTTATTTAATTTTTTCCATTCATCTCCAGCTTTATCTCCATATAATGCTTTCATCCAAGTTAATAATCCTAATCCAGGGGTAGAGGTTCTTGGGTCTTGAATTACAATTCTTGCATTAGTAGAATTAATTAATTCATCCATAGATTTTGGAGGTGATTCTAAATTAGCTTCATTATATACAAAAGAAAAGTACCCATAATTATATGGAACAAATTTATTGCTTTCCCATTTTAGTGGCACATTAATAATATTGTTTATGTTATTAATATTATGAGATGTAAAAAGCTCAGATTGTTCGGCTAAATCAAATAAATTCATATCGAGTCCTAAAACTATATCTGCCTTGGTAGTATCACCTTCTAAAATAACTTTATTCAATAATGTTGCTGCACTGTCTACAGCAACAAATTCTATATCCGCATTATGTTTCTCTTCAAATATTTTTTCAATGATGGGTCCAGGACCCCATTCTGAAACAAAAGAATCGTAAGTATAAATAGTTAGTTTCTCTGCATAGATTGATAAAGAGATAAATAAGGTAGTAAAAAAAATTAGTATTATTTTCATGTTTCCTCCGCTGGCATTATCCAGATCAGGTTAAAAGGGTATAAATCTCAGCATTTAAGCACCCCTAAAATAATTATAATAAATATAATCTTAGAATACAAACATAAAAGAATTGTTTTTAGTTTATTTATGAATATAACAATTTTTTTCGGGGAGTAGCGCAGCCTGGTAGCGCACCTGGTTTGGGACCAGGGGGTCGAAGGTTCGAATCCTTTCTCCCCGACCAAAGATAAATGTTTAATTTTTATTCAACAGCTAGCTTGATTTTTGGTAATGAAACAGCAGTTAATTCAACTGATCAAATTGTAAATTTATTAGGAAAAAATATTTTCGTAATCACTGATGAAGGATTAACAGAATTAGGATTGTACGATCAAACAATTAAAAAACTTCAATCATTTGCAAATATAAATATATTTAATAAAGTTGAGTCTGATCCTTCAAAATCTACTTTATTAAAAGCATTTGGTGATGCAACAGATTTCAAAACGACTGGTGTTTTAGGTTTTGGTGGTGGCTCATCAATGGATGTTGCAAAACTTGTATCTTTAATGCTTGGTTCTGGACAAGATATTGAAACAGTATGGGGTGTAAATAATGTAAAAGGTCCAAGGCTACCACTTGTACTAATTCCTACAACTGCAGGAACTGGTTCAGAAGTTACACCAATTTCAATAATTACGATGGATGATAAAGAAAAAAAAGGTGTTTCTTCAAAGCTTATTTTACCTGATCTTGCTATTTTAGATCCATTATTAACTATTAAACTGCCTCCAAATATAACTGCATCAACTGGAATAGATGCAATGGTTCATGCAATCGAAGCTTACACTTCTATAAATCCCAACAACAATCCTATTTCAAAAATGTTATCTATAGAAGCACTTAAGCTTCTCGGATCATCAATTAAAACTGCTGTATTTGAGGGACATAACATAAATGCAAGATCTAATATGCTACTTGGGTCAATGTTAGCAGGTAAAGCTTTTGCAAATTCTCCAGTAGCAGCAGTACATGCTTTGGCATATCCAATAGGAGGTCTATTTAATATTTCTCATGGACTTTCAAACTCTTTGGTTCTCACAAATGTTATGAAATTCAATTCCATAAATGAAGAAACAAAAAAAAATTACGCTAATCTTGCACCCTACGTATTTAAAGATTTAGATAATAGCAACAGTGATGAGATTATGTGTAACAATTTTATAGATAGTTTAGAAAGTTTGTCTAAGGAACTTAAATTACCTTATAGACTAAGAGATTTAGAAATTCCTGAGGAAGCTTGCCAGTTGATGGCTAGTGAAGCAATGAAACAAACTAGATTATTAGTTAATAATCCACGTAAAATTGAAGAATCTGACGCCTTTAATATATACAAATCTGTTTGGTAGATTTTGTTTACTTATAACTTAATTTACCTATTTAAATAAAATAGACCTTAATGATAAAATCAACAGTTAATCAATTTGCAAATTCTCTTGGGTTGAACAAAGATGAATATATTCCAGAGGGCAGAGCTTCCTTTTCACTGTTTAAAATTGAAATTCTATCTGGATTAACTGTTGCAATAGCCCTTGTTCCAGAAGCAATTGCATTTGCTTTTGTAGCAGGTGTAGCACCTCTTTCAGGTTTGTACGCAGCTTTCATTGTAGGATTAGTAACTGCAATTTTTGGTGGGAGACCTGGAATGATATCGGGAGCAACAGGAGCATTGGCTGTTGTTATGGTTTCATTAGTATCGGAACATGGAGTTCAATATTTATTTGCCACAGTAATACTTATGGGAATCTTACAATTTCTTGCAGGAATTTTTAAATTAGGAAAATTTATGAGAATGGTTCCTCAACCTGTAATGCTAGGTTTTGTAAACGGGTTAGCTATAGTAATTGGTTTATCACAATTACATCAATTTCAAATATATAACTTTGATGGAACATTTACATGGATGTCAGGGGAAGTGCTTACATATTCTATAGTATTAGTTTTCTTAACCATGTTAATCATATGGTACTTACCAAGGGTTACTAAATTCATACCATCTACATTAGCTGCAATTCTTCTTGTGACTTTTTTAGTTTTACTTTTAGATTTACCTGTTCCAAGAGTTGGTGATTTAGCAAGTGTAGCAGGAGGACTTCCAAATTTTTCTATTCCAACAGTCCCACTTAATTTAGATACTTTTTTTATTATTTTTCCATATGCAATTATTTTGGCAGCTATTGGATTAATTGAAAGTCTTTTAACGCTTAATCTAGTAGGGGAAATCACTAACAAAAAGGGTGGGACAAGACAAGAATGTTTAGCTCAAGGTGTCGCTAATGGAATTACTGGCTTTTTTGGTGGTATGGGTGGTTGTGCTATGATTGGACAATCAATGATAAATGTAAAATCAGGAGGCAGAACAAGAATTGCTGGCATTTCAGCAGCAATTTTTTTACTAATTTTTATTCTTTATACTTCAAATTTAATTGAACTTATTCCTATTGCATCATTAGTTGGGGTTATGTTTATGGTCGTAATTGGAACATTTGCTTGGAATTCACTAAAATTATTATTTGTTGTTCCTCGTTCGGATGCATTGGTAATTGTTTTAGTTACTTTAATAACTGTATTAGAAGATTTAGCTGTTGCTGTAGTTGCTGGTGTCATTATTAATGCACTAGTATTTGCTTGGAAATCTGCTTCAAGAATTAGAGCAATTGAAAGACAATCGAGAACAGAAAAGGGTGCTAAGGTATATGAAATTGAAGGACCTCTTTTTTTTAGCTCAACTAATAGTTTTTTAGAAATTTTTAAACCTGCCGAAGATCCTAATTTAGTAATAATAGATTTTGCAAATTCAAAAGTTATTGATCAATCTGCTTTAAAAGCAATTGAGGATATTGCAGAAAGATATTCTAAATTAGGCAAACAAGTAAAGTTAAGACGTCTTACGAAGGACTGCCACAGCCTTTTAAGAAAAACAGGTCAATTGATAGTTGATAGTGATGATGATCCAGATTACGGTATAGCTGTAGATTATAGTGTTAAGCTTGGCATATTTGGTAAATAATTAATTCTTGCTTTTTAAATTCCAAAATATAACGTTTAGTAGAAATGACTCTTATCGGAAAATGTGCGTGCGGTTCAGTAAATTATAAAATAAAAGATAAACCTTTGTTCACTCAAGCTTGTCATTGTAATAACTGTAAAATTTCTACAGGCTCTTCTTTTGTTATACATACAATGATTTTTGAAGATGATTTTGAATTAAATGGTAATGTTGAATCTACACTACTCCCTACAGGCAGTGGAAAAGGTTATCGAGCATATTTTTGTAATAATTGTGGTGTTTATTTATATTGTAAATACAATGTTGCAAAATCTCGAATTGCAATCAGAACAGCTACACTCGACCAACCAATAACACCGCAAGCACATATTTTTGTGAAAGATAAAGATCCTTGGATTGAAATTATTAACAAAGATATTTGCCATGAAGCCATGTATGATCGAGAAACAACTTGGCCAAAAGAGAGCTTAAGAAGACTGTCAGAAAAAGAAAATAATTAATTTATATTTTACCTTGTAAAGTATATTGTAAAATTTTTACAACTTCATCGGTATTTTTTGTTATAGCATGAGCTGCTGCATCAACTTCTTTTAAAGCATGTTGATGTTCATCACTATGCATTATTATGAGAGATTTATTCAAGGCTGATGCATATCCTGCATCAAAAGCAGCATTCCATTGTTTATATTTCTCACCAAAACGTACTACAACTATATCTGCTTTTTCAATCGAATTT
The DNA here is from genome assembly GCA_902515745.1 of uncultured Alphaproteobacteria bacterium. Classification (GTDB taxonomy): domain Bacteria; phylum Pseudomonadota; class Alphaproteobacteria; order HIMB59; genus CACPNW01. The sequence continues at coordinate 75,186 of CABXWB010000003.1, forward strand.
CTAGTTCGTATAGCATTTATTTTTGCTCCTTTGTTATCGTGCCAAAATTTTTTTTCTTCATCACCAAGTATTTTTACACCAACATCATCTGATAATTCATGATTAGTAGTCGGGCTTGAAAATTTTATTTCTAAATTTTTTGATTTACATTTATCTATAATCTCATCTCGCCAATTAGTATGAATTTCACCGGATAAGTAAACTTTTAATTTCATTTTTAAAATTAACCTAAATATGCTGTAGTTAATACCGGAAAACTTGTAAATCCAAAATTACCTACTTTTTCAGATTTATTTAATTGTTTTTTCCAATCATCTACTTTGTCTTCTGAAACACCTTGGCTTAAAGCAAACTTACTTAACATAGTTTCATAAAAAATTGCTGGTGAATTATTATCTCTATTTGTAATTAAATACGATAAATTTTGAGAACTTATATTTTTATATCCAAGTTTTTTTAATTTACCATTTAAATCGAGTGGAAGCATTTGGTGAAAACAATGCGCTCTAAATGCTTCATGAATGAGATCATTAATTTCTTTTTCTGGTCCATAAAATCTAAAATAGTCCCAAAGAATTGAGACATTAACAAATTTAGAATTAGTTTTAGAAATTCTTTTTATCTCCTTTAAGGATGTATCTATATCTTCAATATATTCTAATGTTTGAGTAGCTGTAATTTTATCACATGAAGCATCATCTATATTGATATTATCGGCTGTAGTACAAATAAGTTCCACATTATTTTGATCTTTACATTTATCGCTTGCAACATCTAACTGATCTTGACTTGGATCAATTCCTATTACTTTGCCTTGTTCTCCTATTGATAATGAAATTTCTTCGACTAAATGACCACCGCCACAACCAATATCAATAACAGTTTCATTAGTTTCTAAATTTAAGGCATTTACAATAGCTAGTCTTCGTGAAACTCCAGCATAACCATTAGCTATTTTTTGTTGAATAATACTAGTTTCATTATCAAATTTCATTTTATTATTTTTCTTATATATTTTTTAGTTATATAAAAAATACATATAAATGGAATATCAAATAACAAAAATATTAATTATTTCTTTTTTTAGCTCGATATTGATTTTGTTATTTTTAAACACAAGATACATGATTTTTTTCAAAAAATTTTCAAAAAATAAAAAAATCTTATTAAATTTATTTATTTATTCTTTTTCTTTTTTGACATTAATTTTTATTAATTATTTATTGAGTCTTAATGGATTGACTTCTTTAATAATCTTCAATGCTGCAATCATTACACTTATATACTTTGAATTAGCTCTATATTTAGAAAAGGTTTTTTGGGATGATTTTTTAGGAAATTCACTTCCAAAATCAATCAATATGCTTATCAGTTTCGTTGTAATGATGAATTTTGGTTATTTTACTCTTATGTTTTACATAAAGATCTTAGATATTGATTATTTTGTCACATAAGTATCAACCTAGATTAATGTATAAAATAGTTATAATTTTTATGAAATAATATTTTCATATTAATAAAATATTTATTATTAATAATTTAGTATGAATAAGGTTTTGTTTATATTACATCAAAAAACTTCGGTTCCTGGAGATGTAGGAAATAAATTTAGAGATAGGGGATATGTTGCTGAAATATGTAGACCACCTTTAGGTGAAGAACTTCCTTTAAATATTAATCAATACTCAGCAATAGTTGTATTTGGTGCACCAGGAAGCATAAACGATGAAGATGAATATATAAATAAAGAATTAGAATGGATAAACAAAGTTATAAAAACTGACATTCCTTATCTTGGAATTTGTTTTGGCGCACAGTTATTAGCTAAATGTTTAGGTTCAGAAATAACAACTAATAAAGACGGGCTTTCAGAAATTGGTTTTTATAAAATTGAACCAACTGAAAATGCAAAAAAACTTTTTAATTCTCAAAAGATTTTTTTTCAATTTCATTCTGAAGGATTTTCACTTCCTACAGGCTGTGAGTTATTAGCAAGGGGTGATATTTTTAATAATCAAGCTTTTAAATATCAAAATTGTTATGCGCTCCAATTTCATCCAGAAGTAAATTTTAAACTTCATATGAGATGGCTGTATTTAGTTTTATTAAAAAATCCTAAAAAATTATTCGTCAAAGGTGCTCAAAATATATTTGTTCAACTTTATTATCGTTATAAATATAATAAGAATATATCAAATTGGTTAGATTCATTTTTAGATCAGTATTTTTTAAAAAAAACTTAAATGCTAATATAAGTGAAAATTAAAAACCTATATTTTTCACCTGTAAAATCTCTTTCTTTTAATAATGTTGATAACTTAGAGATAATTAAAAATATTGGTATAAAAAATGATCGAATATTTGCTTTCACTAATAATCTTAATCTTAAAGATATAGAATTAATAAAAAATAATCCTTTAAAACGAGAAATATACAAATTTTTATCATTAAAAAAATATCCTGAGTTAAATCAATATAATTTTTTATTAGAAGATAATTTTTTAATACTAGAATTTGAAAATAAAATAATTTTAAAAATAGATATTGATAATCAACATGAAGTAAAAATCTTATGTAGTAAACTTGAGGATATTTTACCAAATATAAATAAAATTAATTTATTAAAAGATAGTAAGAATCCTTTTTTTGATACAATGCCCAATAAATCAATATCATTAATAAATTTAAACAGTATTAAAGACTTTGAAAACCTATCTAATCTTCAAGTTGAACATGAGCGTTTTAGAGGAAATATATATGTAGAAGATTTAGATAAATGGGAAGAAAGGAAGCTAGTAGGTAAAGTTTTATCAATTAATAATTTAAAATTTAAAGTAATTAAAGAAATTCCCAGATGTTCAGCAACCAATATAAAACCCAAAACTTCTGATATAAATCTTAATATTCCTTTAAAATTAAAAAAAATATACAACCATATAAATTTAGGAATATATTTAGATCCTTTAAATGATGGTAAAATAAATAAAGGTGATCTTATAAAAATTAATGAATAAATTCTTATTAAATCATTCAGAAAAACTTACAGGATATCTTTTAATTCTTCCTGCTGTTTTAATAATCAGTCTATTTGGAATTTTTCCTGTTTTTTTTGGAATGTACATGAGTGTACACAAGTGGAAAGTTTTTAAAGGGAGATTTTTAGGATTTGAAAATTACCAAAGAATACTTGGAGACATACCAGCTTTTTGGTTATTTGTTTTAGGATTATTATTATTGATATTGAGTTATGGATTGTGGAGTGAATTTAAAAATAGAGTAAAAAATAAAATCTATTTAGCATTTTTATCTATAGCAATATTAATTATTGGAATAATATTAATTAATATCAACTGGGAAAAAATGCTTCTAACAGGTGATGAAGACTATCTTTACTCTCTAATTTATACTTTTTATTATTCGTTTTTTACTATTATTTTTGAGGTTGGATTAGGATTAATTATAGCATTTGCTTTGTATCAAAAATTAGCTGGTAAACAATTCTTTCAAATGATTTTACTATTTCCTTACATTACTCCAGCAGTAATGGGTGCTGCTGTATTTTTTTTAATATTTGGTAAAGCTGAAAATTCTTTTTTAAATCAGCTAATAGGAATATTTGGTTTTGAGCCTCAAATGTGGTTATTTGATAAAAGACCTATTACCGAAGTTTTATTTGGTATAAAAATAGAAGGCCTACTAGCTGGACCAAGTTTAGCTCTAATGTCATCAATCATATATGGAATATGGTCTTATACTGGCTACTATGCAATAATTTTACTCGCGGGTTTATCAATTATACCTTCTGACTTGTATGAGGCAGCTAAAGCAGAGGGAGCTAGTCGTTGGCAAACATTTATTAAAATTACCATACCATTATTAATGCCCATTATTTTTTTTCTAATGTTGACTGGTTTTATAAATACTTTTCAAGCCTTCAATAGTATTTTTGTTATGCAAACTTCTTCTGCTGGAGATACAATGGATGTTGTTACAATAGAAATTTTTGATCATTTTTGGGGAAGAGTTAAATATGGTTATGCTGCAGCTGAAGGAGTAATTTTATTTATACTTTTAAATATTTTAGCAATATCGCAATATGTAATTTTTAGAAAAAGGTTAAGTTATGATTAAAATTCTTAATGCAGAAACAAGGATACCTTATTTAATTTTATTAATAGTTTTTATTATTTCAATTTACCCATTTTTTTACATGATCTCAACATCATTGATGACAGCTGGAGAAGCATCAAATCAATATTTATTTCCAAAAAAATTGATGTTTGAAAATTATTATGAAGTTTGGACATCTAATAGATTTCAACGTTATACATTTAATAGTTTAATAATAAGTTCAATAATTGTCATTGGGGTTTTATTAACTAGTATACCAGCAGCATACTCTTTTGCTAAAATAGAATTTCCATTTAAAAATATCATATTCTACATGTTGTTACTTTCATTAATGATTCCAGAAATCATTACACTATTACCTCACTTATTAATTATTAGAGGGGAAATTATTCCATTACCTTTTGGGCCATCCTGGATGAATAGTCTTCAAGGTTTAACAGTTCCATTTATGGGAAATATATTTGTAATTTTCTTATTAAGGCAATATTTTAAAAAGATACCAAATGAACTCTGGGATGCTGCAAGACTTGATGGATCTTCTCATTTAAATTTTTTACTCAAGGTGGTAATCCCAATGAGTAAACCTATTATTGTGACAGTCTCTTTATTTACTTTTATTATAGCATGGAATAGTTTTGCTTGGCCTTTACTTATATTAACTAGAGATGATTGGTATCCTGTAACAGTTTCTATCTATAGTTTTGTGAGAGAAGTGGGACCTAATTTTAATTTATTGATGGCTGCTTGCTTAATTGCAATTTTCCCGATTTTAGTATTATACTTTTTTACTCAGAAGTTATTCATAGAAAGTATATCAAACTTTGGATTAAAAGAATAAATCAGTAAATTTTTTGTAACAAAACTTTAACTTTCCTCTATTATGATTAATAATTTTACGGGGTGATTATGAAATTTTATAAATATATTTTAAATTTCTTCTTAGTTTCTATATTCTTTATCTCCTCGCAATCATTCGCAATTACTGCACAAGATATTGAAAATGCAGATCCTTCAGGTCAAACTGTTGAATTCTGGGTACAATATTCAGATGAAAGATTAGATGCAATGATGGCAAGAGCTGAAAGATTTGAAGCTGAAACAGGAATAAAAGTTAATGTTGTTCACAAAGGGCATTATGGAAAAGTTCAATCTGCTATGATGTCTGCTGCTGGAACTAAAGATATAGCTGATGTTGCTAGAGGTTATGGTAATGCTGCTGCTGATATGTACTTAATAGGCGCTTCAATTGATCAAAACATTCTAGCAGACAGTAAAAAATGGGGTGTGTCTCAAGATGATATAGCTGATTGGGGTGCAAACTGGACTGTTGGCTTTTCACCATATTTTGATGGAAATCCAAAACTATTACATGAAGTTGGAAAATCAATAGAGATCCTTTATTACAACGCAGATTGGTTAAAGGAACTTGGTTTAGATGCTCCTAAAAGTCCAGCTGATTTTGCAGAAGCAGCATGTGCTGCGACCAATCAAGATTATAGCGGTAAGATGGGTGAAGATGTTCCAAGTTATGGATATGAAATAGATACTGATGCAAGTAACTTTGCAGCATGGGTGTTTGCTCATGGAGGTGATGTATTTGATTATGATAATGGTCAGTATATTTACAATGGCCCTAAAGCTATTGAAGCTATGGAATTCATTCAAGGAATGGCTAATAAAGGATGCGCAATAGTTGCAAGAGGTAAATATACTGACCAGCAATACTTAGGACAAGGTTCTGTTTTATTTGCTGCTGGCTCTACTTCAGGTATTACTTATTTCCAGAAAGCTATTGAAGAAGGTTACAATGGTAATTGGGATGTGGCTCCAATATCATACACAACTAGTGAACCAGTGCTTAATTTATATGGCGGTGGTTTAATCATGGGAAATTCAGGTGATGCTAATAGAATGGTAGCAGCATATCAGTGGATGAAATATATTTCTAATACTGAGAACTCAGCAGTTTGGTCAACTGAAAGTGGGTATGGTTTTGTTAGAACTTCTTCTGCAGATCATCCATTAATTGCTGAAAAAAGAGCTGAATTACCTCAATATGATAAATCATTAACAATGGTTCAATACGGAAAAGGTGAACCATCTGTTCCTGGATATTATTCAGTTAGAGGTGAGGTTGAAAAAGCTTATGCAGCAATCATTAATGGTGATGATATCATTTCAACATTAAATCAATTAAATGAAGATGCTAATGCAATATTAGCTGATGCAACTGCAGAGTAGTTTAATTATTTTACTTTTATTAAGGGTGGTTTATACCACCCTTTTTTTATGATCATAGTTTGTTCTCTTAATGATTTACCGAATGTGTGTGAAAGCATACAGCCCAAATATCTTGTATCAGTAATTGATCCTGGATATGCACCAGAAACACCCAAGGGTGTAAAAAATCATTTAAAGTTAGGATTTGACGATATTATTGAAATTAGTAGCAATAATAAAATATTTCGATTGAATACTGATGAAATACCACAAATTCTACCTGCGGTAGAACATGTAAATTCAATAGCTAATTTTACTTCTTCATATACTTATGATGAAGATATCGTTATTCATTGTTGGTGTGGTGTCTCAAGATCAATGGCAACAGCTACTTATTTACTATGTAGAGAAAACAAAACTAATATTGAAAATACAATTAAATATATTCGAAATCTTGCACCGCATGCAAACCCAAATAAATTATTGATAAATCACTTTGAAAAGAAATTAGATGTTAGCAATCAAATCTCAAAATCATTTTTAAAATTCCCTTATACTAAAGCATACGATTGTTCTTCAAATTTTGCACCTGTTACTTTATTTGATATAAAAGACATTGAAAAAAACTAATGAAAGAATACGTTCGAACAATTGCTGATTATCCTGTTGAAGGAATTCAATTCAGAGATATTACAACATTGTTGCAAAATGCAGGACACTTTAAACAAGTCATTGATGACATGGTAAAACCATGGCAAAATAAAAAAATAGATGCAGTTTTAAGCATAGAATCACGTGGATTTATTATGGCAGGCGCAATAGCTTATTTTTTAAATGCAGCATTTATCCCTTTGAGAAAACCTCATAAACTTCCATTTGATACTTTCAAAACCTCATACGAATTAGAATATGGATCAACTGAAATGCATATTCATACAGATGCCTTAGATGGTCATAAAGATTTACTAATTATTGATGATCTTTTAGCAACAGGTGGAACCGCACTTGCGGCAGTAGATTTAATTAAAAAGTTTGAAGACAAAAATATTGTTGGTGCAGGTTTTATAATAAATTTACCAGAATTAAGTGGTGATAAAAAACTAAATGAAAAAGGAATTGAGATACATTCTTTAATGGAGTTTTAAATGAGAAATGCAGTTATAGTGGGTTACAAAAGATCACCCTTCACTTTTGCTCGTAAAGGTGAAATGGCTAATATAAGACCAGAGGACATTCTATCACAAACAATAAATCAATTACTTAATGAAATTCAAATTAATAAAAATGACATAGAGGACATTATTACTGGCTGTGCCTATCCTGAAGGAGCACAGGGTAATAATATTGCTAAAATTGTCTCTTTCATGACAGATATGCCAGAACATGTCGCAGGTATGACAGTCAACAGATGGTGTGGTTCTTCAATGCAAGCTATTCATGATGCAACTGGTGCGATTTCAATTAACTCTGGAGACGTTTTTTTATGTTGTGGTGTAGAAAGTATGACATTTATACCTATGAATGGATTAACATACGATCCTCATCCTCAATTAAGTAAAGATAATCCAAATGTATATATGTCTATGGGTATTACAGCTGAAAATGTAGCAAAAAAATTTGATATTTCTCGCAAAGAACAACAAGACTTTGCTATTAGCAGTCATTCTAAAGCTAATTCAGCTAGAGAAGCAAGCATGTTCGAAAACGAGATTGTTCCTATTAAGAATAATGATCAAATAATTAATATAGATGGAGGAATTAGACCTAATACCTCACATGAAATTTTAGACGGGTTAAAACTTGCTTTTGATGAGAATGGAACAGTTACAGCTGGTACAGCCTCACCACTAACAGATGGTGCATCAGCAGTAATTGTGTGTGAAGAAGAATATGCAAAAAAAAACCATCTAAATATTTTAGCTCGTATCAGATCTACAGCTGTAGTCGGTTGTCCTCCAGAATTAATGGGCCTTGGCCCAATTAATGCATCCAAAAAAGCTCTTAAAAGAGCTAATTTATCTATTACCGATATTGATATTGTGGAACTAAATGAGGCATTTGCTTCTCAATCTTTAGCATGTATTAAAGGATTAGATATGGATATAAGTAAAGTAAATATACATGGTGGAGCAATAGCATTAGGCCATCCTTTAGGTGCAACTGGAGCAAGGATTACTGGTAAAGTTGCAACTTTATTGCAAAATAATAATAAAAAGTATGGATTAGCGACACAATGTATAGGTTTAGGTCAAGGTATTGCAACTGTGTTAGAAAATATTAATTAAATACCATGCAAATTTATAAAACACCTCTACGTGAGTTTAAATTTTTAATTGAAGATTTTTTAAATCTTAAGGAAAGTGAAACATTAAAAAAATTAGATTTAGAAACAAGTGATCTAATGCTTATAATTGAAGAAGCAGCAAAACTATGTGAAGAAACTTTACTCCCACTTAATCAAAGTGGAGATAGTGAAGGGTGTTCTTTTAATAATGGAGTTGTCACTGCACCAAAAGGATTTAAAGAAGCTTATAAAACTTTTTCTGAAAATGGCTGGCAGGGACTGAAAGTAAAAGAGGAATTTGGTGGTCAAAACCTACCTTATATTATGAATATGATTTTAGATGAAATGATAAGCTCTACTAATATGTCATTTGGTCTTTATCCAGGTCTGACAGCAAATGCAATCGATGCAATTGAAAAGAGCGCTAATGAAGATTTGAAAAATACTTATTTGCCAAATTTAACTAGTGGTAAGTGGACAGGAACAATGAATTTAACTGAACCTCAATGCGGAACAGATCTTGGATTAAGTAAAACAATGGCAGCACCATTAGATGATGGAAGTTATAGCATTACTGGTACCAAAATTTTTATTACATGCGGAGAGCATGATCTAAGTGATAACATTATTCATTTAGTACTAGCAAGGACACCAAATGCCCCCCCTGGTATAAAAGGTATAAGTTTATTCCTGGTTCCTAAATTTTTACCAAATGAAAGTGGTGATTTTGTTGATAGAAATAAAGTTGAATGTGGATCAATAGAAAAGAAGATGGGTATTCATGCTAGTCCAACCTGTGTAATGCATTACAATGAAGCTAAGGGCTGGCTAGTAGGCGATATTAATAAAGGAATGAGAGCGATGTTTATAATGATGAATGGAGCTCGTTTGTTTGTAGGTATACAAGGCTTAGGTTTATCAGAAACTGCTTATCAATCAGCACTTTATTATTCGAAAGAGCGTCTACAAGGGAAATTATCTTCCAGTAATCAGGTAGCTGATCCTATAATTGTTCATCCTGAAATAAGAAAAAACTTATTGTATATAAAATCCATTAATGAAGCAGTTAGGGGTTTAACTTTATTGGCTGGAAATCACTTTGATAATATTGAGAATTCTTCAGATGATAAAGAAAAGAAATTATCTGAAAATTTTATAGCACTCATGACGCCAATTATTAAATCGTATGCTTCAGATAAATCTGTAGAAAATACAAATAGAGCTATGCAAATCTATGGTGGTCATGGTTTTATTACTGACCATGGAATGGAACAATTAGTAAGAGATGCTAGAATTACAACAATCTATGAAGGAACGAACGGAATTCAAGCTCTAGATTTGATAGGAAGAAAATTACAAACTGACAATGGTGCATTATTTAATGAATTTTTTACTATGATTGATAATTATCAAGTTAAAATTTCTAATAATCAAGATATGAAAAAATATATTGATTTATTTATGCCTTCATATGATTCTTACAAAAGTATTTTTGAATATATTAAATCGTTAAATGATGAAAATGAGATTAATTCTCATGCTGTAGAATTTCTAAACTTATCATCTTTGATTTCTCTAGGTTACATTTGGTTGCACTATATAGAAATTTCATTAGCAAAATTAGAAAAGCATGATGAAAGTTTTTATAAATCTAAAATTGAAACTGGTAACTTTTTTTTAACTAAATTATTAAGTGAAACACAAGTTCTTTGTCAAAATATAAGATCTGGTGGAAAATACTATAATGATTACAATGATAAATATTTTGAAACAGCAATCTAATGACTATAAAAATTTATAAACCTTCAAAAACTTCCATGCAATCGGGTTTTAAAAAAACCAAATTATGGTTAGCTGAATATATTTCTGAAGTAGGAAAAGTAAAAGATTCTTTAATGGGGTGGAATAGTTCATTAGACACCAAATCTCAGATTAAACTTTTTTTTGACACGAAAGAACAAGCTATTGAATGGGCAAAAAAAAATAATTATCAATATTTTGTCGAAGAACCAAAGCAAAGAAAAATTAAACCAAAAAGTTATGCTTCAAATTTTGATACAAATAGAAAAGAGCCTTGGACACATTAAGTATAATTTCTTTCTTTATTTTTTAGACTATGATAAATGCAAACTATGCGCCCGTAGCTCAGTGGATAGAGCAACCGCCTTCTAAGCGGTAGGTCAAATGTTCGAATCATTTCGGGCGCGCCAAATATTATAATTTTGCTACTTTCTCATCTATAAATGCATTGAAAGAAACTGATCTTCTTTCCTCATCAGAAAAGAACGGATAGACTGTATGCATCATATAACTAGGAAATATAAATAAATCTCCAACTTCAGGTTTAACATCATACACGGAGGAAACTAAAAGCTGTGTTGATCCATGTATAAATGCAATTTTTCCATTCTTATTTTGATCTTTGTATGATGACCCTAAATCCTTTGGCATTTTTGTATACATTACTCCTGACAGATGACCATCATGCCAATGAATTGGATTATAATCACTCTCAAATTGACAAACAGCCCAACTAGATTTTAAATCAAAATTCTTAATTTCTTTTTGTAATGTTGATTTAACAAAATTAAATACAAATTTATAAAGAACATCTTTTAAATTTTGATCAAGAAATTCTTTTGTTAATCTAATTTCATATTTAATTTCGCCTGCTAATTGTTTGCCATGGTATAATTCATCAATTTTATTTTCATCTTTCAATATTTCATCAATATGATTGTTGAGTGTAGTTATTGTATCATCTGATAGTTTATATTTACCTATAGCTGGTGAAAATGGTCGTATAATTTGACCTTGAATCATGCTTTTGTTCATATTTTATTAACTTTAATTATATTAAATATTATAATATAGTTAAATAAAATGAAATATAATTTAAACTGTCATTGTGGTGCGGTTCAATTAGAAGTTTTATCAGACTTAGAAATCATTAAACAGTGTAACTGCTCTATTTGTATAAGAAAAAACGCTAAAATGTGTATGGTCCCTAAAGAAGCAATAAATATTCTTAAAGGAAAAGAAAACTTAACTTCTTACAAATTTAATACAATGATTGCTGAACATTTTTTTTGTAAGATTTGTGGCATCTATACTCATCATCATAGGAGAAGTGATCCAAATGGTGCAGCAATAAATATTGGATGTATAGATTCAATTGATCCTTTTAAATATGATGCTGACTTTATTGATATGAAAAATAAATAATTTTATGTCGTTTGAATTTTTAATTTCGAAAATTCAAAAAAATAATTTTTTACTCATAGGTAGAGCAGGGATTGATATTTATCCTGATCCACCGGGGACTAAAACTGAAAACGCCAAATCCTTTGTTACCCATCTTGGAGGATCTTCTGCAAATATGGGTGTCCAATTAACTTTATTTGGAGGTAATTGTAATTTACTGACGAGAGTATCTGATGATGCTTTAGGTAAATTGGCTATTAATCAACTAAATCATTATGGCGTTAAAAACAAATTAGTAGAATTTGAAAAAAATGAATCAAGAATTTCTTTTGCTATTGTTGAATCCACAGTTAAAAATCATCAATCAATTATTTATAGACATAAAGCTTCTGATTTATTTTTAAATAAAGATGATGTTGAAAATGCTAATATACAAAATTTTGATTGTTTATTAATTACTGGAACTTCTTTAGCAGCTGAGCCTTCGAGAAGTGCTACTTTATATGCCTTAGATATAGCAAATAAAAATAATATTCCTGTAATTATGGATATTGATTATAGACCATATACTTGGGAGTCATCAAATAAAGCAAAAGAAGTTTATAATTTAGCAGCAAGTAAATGTAGTGGTGTAATTGGAAATGATGATGAGTTTGGAGTTTTAGCTGGTGATTACAACATTGGTTTGGAACATGCTAAAAAATTAGCTAAAAATGTAAGCTTAATTATTTATAAAAAAGGTGAAAAAGGTTCAATTACTTTTGCAATGAACAAAGTAATTAAAAAAGGAATATTTCCCGTTAAGCCTTTGAAACCAACTGGAGCTGGTGATGCATTTATGGGTTCATTAATAGGATCAATTTTAAAGGATAATGATTTAGAAAAATCTATAGAAATAGGCTCAGCCGCAGCAGCTATTGTAGTAACAAAAGTTGGTTGTGCGCCAGCAATGCCAAATTTAAATGAAATTTTAGAGTTTATGAAATATAATAAAATTAATGAAGGAGAATAATATGCATATTCCACCATTTGATAATAAGAACAAGCCAATTGTAGATATTGAAGATAGTAGAGTTCCTTTAAATTATTTTAACATAGTAAAATTAAATAAAGATCAATCTTTTGAATATCAAACACCTGGTTATGAAACATGTATCGTACCTGCTACTGGAACAATTAATGTAGAAATTGAAGGAATAAAAGTTGAGTCATTAGGTACTAGAACAGTTGATGTGTGGGATGGAGAGCCAGAAGGTGTTTATGTTCCCTCTAATACAAAAGCTCAATTTACATCTTTATTAGATAATTCAGAAATTTTTATTGCTGGCGCAAAGTATGATAAAACTCTTGAACCATTTGCTGTTCGAACAAATGAAATTGATTTAGTTCAGTATGGCTCCGATGATACAAAAACTCATAGAAAAATTAAACATATTCTAGGTGCTAAGCATCATGATAAAGTTGGAAGATTACTTTGTAATGAGCTTTATACAGTAGGGCAGGGAGGTTGGTCAGGTTTTCCACCCCATAAGCATGATACAGATCGTCTACCTGATGAAACTAGACATGATGAAACATATAATTATAGATTTAAACCTAATAATGGATTTGGTTTTCAGATGTTTCAGCAAGTTGATGATAAAGTTGGTAAAGCTGAACATATAATTGATGGCTCAACCATCATGATTAGAACGGGCTATCATCCTTGTGTTGTGGCACCAGGGTATGAGATGTATTATTTCACAATTCTTGGTGGACTATCTCAAAGATCGCTTGTGCAATTTTTTCAACCTGAACATGCATATCAAGTTGAAACCATTCCTGGTATTAAAGATATGATTGCTAAATATAAATGACAGCGGTAAATTTAAAAACTTTACTTACCAAAGCAAATCGTAATAAATATTCTGTAGCTGGATTAGTCGTAATTAGTTGGGAAGATGCTATTGCTTACACAGAGGCTGCACATGAAACAAAAATTCCAATTATTTTACAAGCAGGACCTTCTTGTAGACAATATACTCCTGTTTCTATTTTGGGAAAAATGTTTAGACATCTTGCTGAACAAACTAAAACGCCTATTTGTTGTCATTTAGATCATGGATTTTCATATGATGAATGTATCGAAGGAATAGAATCTGGTTTTACATCAGTAATGTTTGACGGATCAAAACTTCCATTAAATAAAAATATCAAAATTAGTTCAAAAATATCAAATATTGCACATAAACATAATATTTCAGTTGAAGGCGAAGTAGGTATAGTAGGCTATCAAAATGGCAATACATCTTTTGGAACAGATATTGAGGAAGCAAAAAAATATAGTTTAGAGAGTGGAGTAGATGCTATGGCAATATCAGTTGGTAATACACATTTACAACAATCAAAGATAGCAAAAATAGATTATAATAAAATCATAAAAATTCAAAAAATATCCAAACTACCTTTAGTTTTACATGGTAGTAGTGGTATAAATTCTAATATGAGAAAAAAAATAGCAAGAAACACAAAAGTAGCTAAATTTAACATAGGCACCGAATTAAGAATAACAGCATGTAAAAGTTTAAGAAAAAGTTATAATAAAAAAAAATCAAGTTTTGATAAAATAGAAATAATAAAACCTTCAATAATTGAATTAAAAAAACATACAAAAAAAATAATAAAAAATATTGGGCCAATATAATGAATGTCTTGGGCTTTATCGGTGGAAGTGGAATTTATAAACTAGAATTTTTAACTGATATAAAAGAACATCAAATTAAATCTTCATTTGGCGATCCCTCAGGTCCAATTATTGAAGGTAAAATAGATAATAATACTGTATATTTTTTATCACGCCATGGAGAGGGTCATACTTTGTCACCATCTTCCATTAACTATTGTGCCAATATTGATTGTTTAAAACAAGTTGGTGTAACCGATTTGATATCTCTTTCAGCCGTAGGTTCTTTAAAAGATAATTTAAAACCAGGTACATTTGTTATTGTTGATCAGTTTATAGATAGAACAATAAATAGAAAAAAAAGTTTTTTTGATAAAGGAATAGTTGCTCATGTTCCTATGGCTCATCCAACATGTGAAGTTTTGATGAATTTATCAAAAAATATATGTGAAAATATTAGAATCAATTATTCATTTGGCGGTACTTATCTTGCAATGGAAGGGCCTCAGTTTTCAACTTATGCTGAGTCAAATCTTTATATTGATTGGGGTTGTGATGTTATAGGAATGACAAATATGCCAGAAGCAAAATTAGCAAGAGAAGCGGAAATTAGATATTGTTCTATTTCCATGGTTACAGATTATGATTGCTGGCATCCAGATCATGATAAAGTAGATTTAAGTATGATTATAAAAACCTTAAATGATAATGTTGATAATTCAAAAAATTTTATTAAAAATTTTAGCTCAAAATACTATGAAGGTGCATCTTTTGAAAATGATAACACATCAAATATTTTAGATACATCTATAATTACAAAAAAAGAATTTTGGGATAAAGACTTAGAGAATAATTTAACCAATATATTAAAAAGATATAAGAAAAATTCTAATGCTAGTAAATGATAAACATTTAACAACTATTTGGTATGATCAACCTAAAGAACTTGTAAAAATAATAGATCAAAGGTTTCTACCATTTGAATTAAAGATTGTAGAATTAAAAACACTAGAAGATTTTTGTTTTGCAATTAAAGAAATGCAAGTTAGGGGCGCACCCCTAATAGGTGTTACTGCTGCATATGGAATGTATGTAGCATCTAAAACTACTAAAAATTTTTCAGAATTAGAAAAAGCAGGTGATAGCCTTAAGTCAACAAGACCTACAGCAGTTAATTTATCCTGGGCAGTAGATAAAATTATCACTGAAATTAAAGATATGGAAAAATCCAACTTACAGGAAATAATTCTTTCAATAGCTAACGAGATCAGAGATCAAGATATAATTAATTGCAAAGCTATAGGTGAAAATGGTTCTAAACTTATTGAAAATATTTATAAAAAAACGCAAAAAAAAGTAAATGTTTTGACTCACTGTAATGCTGGGTGGTTAGCTGCTGTTGATTGGGGAACCGCTTTAGCACCAATATTTATTGCAAATCAAAAAAAAATCCCGATACATGTTTGGATTGACGAAACCAGACCTAGAAATCAAGGTTTCAGTCTTACAGCTTGGGAATTAATGCATGAAAAGATTGAAAATTCATTAATCGTAGACAACGTTGGCGGTCATTTAATGCAAAATGGCATGATAGATCTTTGTATAACCGGAACAGACAGAACCTCTTTAAATGGTGATGTTTGTAATAAAATTGGCACATATTTAAAGGCTCTAGCTGCAAAAGATAATGAAATTCCTTTTTACGTTGCAGCACCAATTTCTAGTATAGATTTTAATATTAAAAATGGAGTAAAAGAAATACCTATAGAAGAAAGAGATCCAGACGAAGTATCCATTATTGAAGGTATTGATGAAAATAATAATAGAAAGAAAATTAAAATTATACCTGAAGGTTCAAACTGTAAGAACTTTGCCTTTGATATAACTCCAGCAAAATATATTACTAAATTGATTACAGAAAAAGGAGTTGTAGATAGTAATGAAGAATCTATAGGTGGATTAAAAAATTAAAATGAACAATGAGTGGAAAGAGAGTTTAGCTAAAAAATATATCAAAGAATATCAGTTAAAGAAAGTCAGCAAAGATTTAGCATTAAGAATATACTCAACACATTTACTAGGAAGTAATCCAGAACTTGTTTTACATGGTGGAGGCAATACATCTGTAAAATCAATTAAAAAAAATTTATTTGGAAAAGAGAACGATGTACTTTTTGTCAAAGGAAGTGGATGGGATATGTCTAATCTAAATGAAAGAGGTTTACCAGGTCTGTATCTTGATCCTTTACTGAAAACTCTATCCTTAAAAAAAATGAGTGATGAAAAAATGGTTAATTATTTGAGATTAAACTTACTTGATTCAAGTTCTCCTAATCCATCAATTGAAACTCTTTTACATGCTTATTTACCATTTAAATATGTTGATCATACACATTCAAATGCGATTTTAAGTTTAGTCAATCTAGATAATTCAAAAGAGATTTTAAATAAAATTTATAAAGATAAAATTGCAATAGTTCCTTATGTAATGCCAGGATTTGAACTTGCTAAATTATGTCATCAGGTAATTTCAAACAATCATAAAGTTGAAGGATTAATGCTTTTAAATCATGGCATTTTCACTTTTGGAAGTTCAGCAAAACAAAGTTATGATAGAATGATTAAGCTTGTAACATTAGCTGAAAATTTTTTAAATAAGCAAAAAAAATTAATAAAATATAATATTTATAACAAAAAAATAGATTTAACTGATGTTCAATTATATATTAGAAATTTATACCATTCTATTACAAACAAAAGATGGATAATAAAATTTAATAATAAGGTTGAAGATGTAAAATTTACAAATCGAAAAGATTTGTTTAATTTATTTAATAAAGGACCTGTTACACCAGATCATGTTATTAGAATAAAATCAGAACCACTAATTATACCTAACAAACATTTATCATCGAGCAAAATGTTATCTAATTATATTGATGCATATATTAAAAAATATAAAAATTATTTTAAAAAATATAAAAAAAATATTATAAATTCCAAAATTGCTGATCCTTTACCAAGAATTATTATTTTAGAAGGAATAGGTTTTCTTTCAATGGGTCTTAATAAAAAAGAAATGCAAGTTTCCTACGATATATTTGATGCAATGAAAAAAGTTATAATTAAAGCGAATTTAGTTTCAAAATTTAAATCAATTAACAATAGAGATATTTTTAAAATGGAATACTGGCCATTAGAAAGAGCAAAATTGAATAATAAAAATTCAAAAAAATTTAATGGAAATGTTGCAGTGATTACAGGTGGCGCTGGTAAAATTGGAAGCGCGATTGCAAATAAATTTATAAATGAAAATATCGAAGTTATACTTTTAGATAAAAACTTTAAAAATCTTGATAAAAATATTAAAAAAAAATGTCTATGTATTGAATGCGATTTAACTAATAATTCTCAAATTAATAAAGCGTTAAATAAGATATTAAAATTATTCGGTGGTATAGATATTCTAATAGCAAACTCTGGTGCAGCATTTCATGGTAGTATGCTAAATGTAAAAAAAGACATTTTAGAAAAAAGTTTAGAGGTAAATTTTTATAGTCATCATAACATTGTCCAAAAAATTGCAAATATTATGGTATCACAAGGTTTTGGAGGTTCAATTTCTCTTAATTTGTCAAAACAATCTATAAATCCTGGTAAGGATTTTGGACCATATGGTATTGCAAAAGCTAGCTCATTGTTTTCTATGAAACAATATGCTTTAGAATTTGGAAAATATAACATTCGAGTTAATGGAATTAATGCTGATCGTATAAAAAGTGGTTTATTAACTGATCAGTTTATTAAAGAAAGAGCAAAAGCAAGAAATATGTCTTCAACTGAATATTTAAATAATAATTTACTTCAAAAGCAAGTAACTGCAGAAGATGTTGCTGAAGCATTTTTTGCACAATTATCTTTTGAAAAAACAACTGGGAATATTATTACTGTTGATGGCGGTAATATTGAAGCTAGTTTAAGATAAGTGTTATTAAAATTATTAGAAAAACTTGGAAGGAAGAAAATTGTTCTAGATAGAGGACCATCTCATCCAGAATTTCATAATGCAAAACCATGGATGGAAAGATATTACCTTTTATTTAGAAAAAGGCCAAAATGGTTTCCATTTAATATTCTGATTCATAAAATGTTAGATGATGACCATGGTGAAGGAGTTCATAATCATCTTTGTCCATATATAACAATTATTTTAAAAGGCGGTTATTGGGAAACAACGAATAAAGGTAAATTTTGGAGATCTCCAGGCTACATTGGTTTTAGATCTGCAGATCATTTACATAGAGTTGACTTAAAACCAAATACAAATACTATGACGTTATTTATTCCAGGTCCCTTTGGGTTTAGAAAAACTAAAAGAGCTGATTATAAAACAAAAATTTAATTAGTTATTTGTTTTAAGTTATACCGTCATATATCAACTTACATCCACTTAAAAAAAGTAAAACATAAACAATATTAAAAAATAATTTTTCTGGAATTCTTTTTTGCAGAAAATATCCAATTAAAACACTAATAAAAGCTAGTGGAAGCAAATAGAGAGAAATCATAAGATTTGAAGATGCCAATAATCCAACGTAATAATAAGGAACCAATTTTACTAGATTTATAACCATAAATGCTAAGGTCATGGTTCCTATAAATGAAATTTTATCAAGCTTTAATGGCAGCATATAAAAATTAATAGGAGGGTTTCCTGCATGAATTAAAAAACTTGTATATCCTGCTACAGATGACCAAAAGTATCCTTTAAATCTTGTTGGTTTTAGTAAATAATTATTTTTCTGAATAAATGAAACAAGAACAAAAATAATTGAAATTATACCTACCATTATTCTTATCTGATCTTCATTGGTAAATTCAAAAGTGAGGGTTCCAAATAAAATACCAATTATAGATGCAGGGATTATAATTTTTAAAATACTATTTATCCATTTTTTCCAATACAAGTAGATTGCTGAAAAATCCATTATAATTAAAAGTGGCAACAAAATACCAGCAGCTTGCAGAGGACTCATAGCAAAAGACATTACAGGTACTGCTAACATCGCTATTGGCCCAGGCACACCACCTTTAGAGATACCAAATACAAAAACACCTAAGGATGCAAAAAAATAAAAATAAAAATCCATTTAATTTAAAACTTTTAATGCACTTTTTATGTCTTTTATTTGATCATCAATATCTTCCAGCCCACAATACAATCTTATTAAAGTTCCAGTATTTTTATTTTTAAATGTTCTTTTATCTAGTGGAGGAAAGGTAATGAGACTATCAAAACCACCCCAACTGTATCCTAATTTAAAAACTTTAAGTTTGTTAAAAAACTTTTCAATTTGTTTATTTGAATATTTCTTTTTTAGCATGAATGAAAATAAACCCGAGCTTCCAGAGAAATCTCTTTTCCATATTTTATGGTTCTTAGTATGAGGTAATGCTGGATGAAATACATCTGCTACAAGACCATGTTCTAATAAATATTTTGCCAGTAACAATGCATTTTTTTCAATTTCTCTCATTCGAATTTCAAGTGTTGGCAATCCTCTAATGGCCAAATATACTTCATCTGATCCAGGACATATTCCTAAAGTTTTTGCAGCAGTTCTAATTTTTCTAGCATATTTTTTATTTGATGAAACAAAACCGATTAATACGTCCGAGTGACCATTTATATACTTAGTCCCCGCATCGATTATAATGTCTATTCCCAGTTTAATTGGATTGCAAAATAATGGTGATGCCCATGTATTATCCATTACAGTTGGTATATTATTTTTTTTAGCTATATTTGTTATGAAAGGTATATCAATTATATCAAATGTAGCAGTTCCAGGAGATTCTAAATAAATAAGTTTTGTTTTTTTATTTATTAATTTTTCAAAATTATTAATTTTATTTATTGGATGAAAATATTTTATTTTTACTTTGTACTGTTTAAGAATATTTTCACAAAAAGTTCTTGTTGGGCTGTAGACACTATCATTTATTAAAACTTCATCTCCAGATTTTAATATAGCAAAAAAAGGAATTATTATTGAAGCAAGTCCTGAAGGGGACAAGACAGTATCATTACAATGATATAATTCTGTGATACTATCTTCTAATTGTTTGTGAAAAGGATTTTGATTAATTCCGTAAAATGTTCTTCTATCATCTGCATTTTTAATATCATTTAAGTAATCCTGATAACTGTTAAAAATCATAGTCGATCCTTTGTATGTACCAGGATTAATGAAACCTTTTTGTTCAAGAGGATTTCTTCCTATTTTTGTAAGTTTTGTTTTAATTTTCACTATATCAATATGTAGTATGTGATTAATATTTAAGCACTAATTGTAGAAAAATATTAAAATACAAAATGTATCATTTGGATTAGCTTATTAATTTGCTATAGGGAAGCAATCTTTGTAAAAAGATATTTAAATAATTATTTAAACGGAGAAAATAATATGAAAAAACTACTATCTATTTTCGCAGTTGTAGCTTTTGCATTTACTGCAAATGCTGGAACTCTAGATGATGTAAAAAATAGAGGTTTTCTAAAATGTGGTGTAACCACTGGTCTAATTGGTTTCGCAGCACCTGATGATGCTGGAAACTGGGCTGGTTTTGACGTAGACGTATGTCGTGCAGTTGCAGCAGCAATTTTTGGAGACTCAAGTAAAGTAGAATTTACAACAACAACTGGTAAGTCACGTTTCCCAACTTTAGCGTCTGGTGAAATTGATATGCTTGCAAGAAATACTACGTGGACTCTAAGTCGTGACGTTAATCTTGGTTTTGAGTTTGTTGGTGTAAACTACTATGACGGACAAGGTTTCATGATTCCATCTGCTCTAGGTGTTGATGATGCAACTGGTCTTGACGGTGCTACAGTTTGTATTCAAACAGGAACAACTACTGAGTTAAACTTAGCAGATTTCTTCAGAGCTAATAATATTAGTTACGAAGCACTTCCAATTGAAACGAATGATGAAGCAAGAGAGAACTTATTTGCTGGTAGATGTGATGTATATACTACTGATGCATCAGGTCTTTCTGCTACAAGAGCACAAGCAGATAATCCAAACAAATGGGTTGTTCTACCAAATATCATTTCAAAAGAACCTCTTGGACCACTTGTAAGACACGGTGATCACCAATGGGGTGACGTTGTGAGATGGTCTCTAAACACTATGATTATTGCTGAGGAACTTGGAGTATCTTCTTCAAACGTAGATGACAGCAAAGGTTCCAACATACCTGAAGTTTTAAGACTTCTTGGTGTTGAAGGTGGTTATGGTGAAATGTTAGAATTAAGTAATGATTTTGCTTATAATATCATTAAACAAGTTGGTAACTATTCAGAGTCTTTTGATAGAAATATCGGACCTGATACACCACTTGGAATTGGAAGAAATCTAAACGCATTATGGACTGACGGAGGTATTTTATACGCTCCACCATTTAGATAGAAACTAATTAGTTTTTAATATAATAAATGGGGGGATGAAAATCCCCCCAATTTTTTTTAGTAGAAATGCAAAATAATTTATTTCAAGATCAAAAATTTAGAGGTATTTTATATCAGACTCTTGTTGTTGGTTTTTTTGCATTAGGTTTATATTTTGTAATTAATACAACTGCCTACAATCTTGAAAAGAGAAATATTGCAACTGGATTTGGTTTTTTAAATAACCCGGCTGGGTTTGATATTAGTTTTTCTCCCTTTCTTGATTTTAAGTCAACAGATACTCATTTAAAAGTTTATTTTGTTGGAGTTTTAAATACACTTTTAGTTTCTTTTTGTGGATGTATAGCTGCAACAATTCTAGGTTTTATAGTTGGCATAATAAGACTATCTTCCAATTGGCTCTTAAGTAGAATTGCTTATATCTATGTTGAGTTTACTAGAAATACACCTTTGCTTCTTCAAATTATATTATGGTATGCAATTTTAATTCAATTACCAAGAATAAAACAAGCTCCACAAATTTGGGAAACATTTTATATTTCTAACAGAGGATTATTTGGACCAAAACCAATTTTTCTTGAGGGTTCAAACATTGTTATTCTTAGTCTTATCTTAGGCTTTATTATAAGTTTTTTTATAGCTAGATGGGCTAAGAAAAGACAAGATACTACTGGTCAACAATTTCCAACTTTTACAACTAACTTAAGTATAATAGTTTTTTTACCTTTAGTTGTATTTTTTATCATGGGATCTCCTATAACTTTAGAATATCCAGTTTTAAAAGGTTTTAATTTTAAAGGAGGCGCAGTCATTAGACCTGAATTTATAGCAATGTTTCTCGCCTTATCAATTTACACTGCAGCTTTTATTTCTGAAACAGTAAGATCTGGAATTTTATCTGTTACTAAAGGACAAAGAGAAGCTTCAGGAGCATTAGGATTGAAAAAAAATTGGATTATGAGATTAATTATTATTCCTCAAGCATTAAGAGTAATAGTACCGCCTTTAACAAGTCAGTATCTAAATTTAACAAAAAATTCTTCTCTAGGAATTGCTGTTGGATATGCAGATCTTGTCCATGGCTTTGGTGGAATTAGTTTAAACCAAACGGGTCAAGCTATTGAATGTATGGCTATAACTATGGCAACTTATTTACTAATAAGTTTAACAATTTCTTTTTTTATGAACATTTATAACAGAAGCATTCAATTTAAGGAAAAATAATGGAAAATAATTCAAATTTTGAAACAAGGAAACCGCCTGTTGCAACAACTGGTATTATTGGTTGGAGTAGACAACATTTATTTTCAAATTGGGTAAATTCATTTATTACACTTCTTGTCATATATTTTCTATATCAATTAATACCTTGGTTTTTAGATTGGTCTGTATTTAGTGCAGATTTTTGGACAAATTATAAAGGAGAATTAATCGTAGATAGAACGTTTTGTTCTAGAGTAGCTGATCCTGAAGGTGATCATGGGGCATGTTGGGCAATTATTATTGTACGTTTTTATCAATTTATGTATGGATTTTATCCGTCAGAACAAGTTTGGAGAGTAAACTTAACATATTTCCTTCTTGTAGTTGCTCTACTTCCTTTGTTGATAGAAAAAATCCCTGGAAGAAAACACTTAATTAAATTTACTATCGCCTTTCCAATAATAGCGTTTATTTTGCTTTATGGAGGATTTGGATTTCAAGTTATTCCTACTAATAAATGGGGAGGCTTATTAGTAACTCTTGTCCTTGGTGTATTTGGCATTGCTATAGCATTCCCATTAGGCATCTTACTCGCACTCGGTAGAAGATCTCAGTTACCAGTAATAAGTATGTTTTGTACTTTGTTTATAGAATTTATAAGAGGTGTTCCATTAATTACACTTCTTTTTTTTGGTATGGTAATGCTTCCTTTGTTTTTACCGGAAGGTTTAAATTTAGATGGATTGGTGAGAGTACTTGTTGCTGTAACATTATTTCAAGCTGCTTATATGGCTGAAGTTATTCGTGGAGGTTTACAAGCAATTCCAAGGGGTCAATATGAAGCTGCTCAATCAGTTGGATTGAGTTATTGGCAAATGAATAGAAAAATTATACTTCCTCAAGCTATTAGAATTTCAATACCATCTATTGTAAATACTTCTATTGGATTGTTCAAAGATACAACTCTAGTAATTATTATAGGTTTACTTGATTTACTTGGAATAGGAAGAGGGGCATTAGCTGATGCTACTTGGATGGGTTTATCCAATGAAGTTTACGTCTTTGTTGCGTTAGTTTTTTTTATTTTCACTTTTTCAATGTCCAGATATAGTTTGTATTTGGAAAAGAAACTAAAAACGGGTATTAATATGGGAGCAGATTAATTATGTCAGAAAATTCAATAATTTCATTACAAAATGTTAACAAATGGTTTGGTGATTTCCAAGTTCTAAAAGATGTGAATTTAGAGGTAAAAAAGAAAGAAAGAATAGTTGTCTGTGGTCCTTCAGGATCAGGTAAATCAACAATGATAAGATGCATTAATCGATTAGAAGAACATCAGGAAGGAAAAATTGTCGTAGATGGAATTGAACTTACAGGTAATCTAAAAAATATCGACAGTGTTAGAAAAGAAGTAGGTATGGTATTTCAACAGTTTAACTTGTTTCCTCATTTATCTGTAAAAGAAAACATAACGTTAGCTCCAATCTGGGTAAAAAAAATGCCTAAAGCTGAAGCAGAAGAGCTCGCAATGAAACAATTAGAGATTGTTAAGATCCCAGAGCAAGCAAATAAATATCCCGGTCAACTATCTGGAGGTCAGCAACAAAGAGTGGCTATTGCAAGATCCCTTGCAATGAACCCTAACATTATGCTTTTTGATGAACCAACATCTGCTCTTGATCCTGAAATGATTAAAGAAGTTTTAGATGTTATGGTTGATTTAGCTGAAGGCGGAATGACTATGATCGTTGTTACACACGAAATGGGTTTTGCTAAAACTGTTGCTGATAGAATGGTATTTATGGATGAAGGAAAAATTGTTGAGGAAGCTAGCCCAGATAAGTTTTTTAATAATCCAGAGAGTGATCGTACAAAGTTATTTTTAAGTCAAATTCTTCATCAGTAATTTAAGAAGATAACAATAAATTAACTCTTCTATTCATTTTACCTTTGTTTTCTATTTTGCCGATTTGAATTTTACCAATCTCATTAGTTGATTTCACATGTGTACCACCACAAGGTTGTAAATCAATATCACCAATTCTAATTAATCTTATTTTACCATCTACTTGCGGAGGTTTTACTGACATAGTTCTGATTAGCTCAGGTTTTTCTTCCAATATACTACTTTCAATTACTTCACTAGTAACGGTATGACTATCTTCAACCAACAAATTTATTTTTTCTTCTAATTCTTCTTTATTTATTTGTTTATCTGGATCATTAAAATCTAATCGACTTTTTTCATAACCAATTTGACCGCCAGTTACTCCTAAAGGGACTATAGAACACAACAAGTGCAACGCAGTATGCATTCTCATATGCTTGTATCGTAAATCCCAATTTATTTTTCCAATTATATCAACATTTTCCTTAAGATCTTTGAGATCATCTACTATATTTATGATTTTATTATTTTCTTTAATAGTATCTAAAACTTGTATTTTTACACTTTCAGCTTCTATTGTACCTGTGTCTCCAGGTTGACCACCACTTTTTCCATAAAATGCTGTCTTATTTAATTCAATTCGATTTTCTTCTTTTATAATTCCTATAATTTTTGCTTTAAATTCTTTAAGGTATGCGTCATCTTCGAATAATTTTGTCATAGCGTTTTTTAACAGTATTTTAAAAATATTATATTGACTTTTTTGTCATTCTGAATAAATTAGAACAAAAGTAGAACAAATAATTTTATAAATAACATAACTATTATTTATCAATTATTTAAATATTTTTTTTAATACTATGTCTAAAAAAATAGAAAACTTAATATTTAAAGCTGAATCCAAAGGAGATCTAATAACACCTTATTTTCTTGACACAGTATCTGCAGGTTTTCCATCTCCAGCTACTGATTATATGGAAAACAAACTTGATCTTAATGAATATTTGGTCCAACGTCCAACAGCAACGTATATAGTTAAGGCTAATGGCCCTTCTATGACCGATGCAGGCATATTATCAGGTGATCTACTTATTGTTGATAGAAGTGTTACGCCTCGTAATGACAATATTGTTATAGCCTCTATCTTTGGTGACCTAACAGTTAAAAAACTGAAAAAGAAAGATCAGTCACTATTTTTAATTTCTGCCAATAGTGAGTATCCTAGTATTCAAGTTAAAGAAGAAATGGAGTGTTTTATATGGGGGGTAGTGACATATGTCATACACAAAACTACTTAATAGAAATCATAGTTCAGTAAATCAATCTATAGCATTGATAGATTGCAATAATTTTTATGCGTCATGTGAAAGAATATTTAACCCCAAACTTATAGGAAAACCAATTGTCGTACTTTCCAATAATGATGGCTGTATCATTGCACGATCAAAAGAAGCAAAAAAATTAGGGATAAAAATGGGTGAACCTTATTTTAAAGCAAAAAATATTATTGAAAAAAATGATGTTAAAGTTTTCTCATCTAATTATTCTTTGTATGGTGATATTTCTCAGAGAGTAATGGAGACATTATCAAGTTTTTCCTCAGAGATAGAAATCTACTCCATAGATGAGGCATTTCTTGGTTTAAATGGTTTTGAGAACTATGAGTTAAACACTTATTGCAGACATATTAGGCAAACAATTAAGAAGTGGGTTGGTATTCCAGTTAGTATTGGAGTGGGTCCAACAAAAACACTATCCAAAATAGCTAATCACCTAGCAAAAAAACAACCGGACTATAAAGGTGTGTGCATACTAAAAAACAAAATAGAAATAAAAAAAGCATTAGAGTTAACATCTATTGAAGAAGTATGGGGTATTGGAAAAAGATTATCTCTTTTTCTAAAAAAATATAATATTCATAATGCTTATCAATTTTCACAAATGGACAGAGGATGGATAAGAAAAAATATGGGTGTAGTAGGAGAGAAGACATACCTAGAATTAAATAGTGTATCGTGTCTAGACCTTGATTTGGTTCCAAGTGATAAACAAAGTTGTTGTGTCTCAAGATCATTTAGTCAGCCAATAGAAAAATTATTTGATTTGGAGGAATCAATATCAACTTATGGATCAAGAGTATCAGAGAAGATAAGAGAAGAGGGGTTAGTGGCTGAGTCAATGAGTGTTTTTGTTTTGACTAATCATTTTAATAGAAGAGAGAAACAATATTCAAATTCAATAAAATTACATTTACCTTTTCCAACAAATAATAGCATAAAAATTGTTAAAAGAGCTCTTGAAGGAATTAGAAAAATATACCGACCAGGATTTCGTTATAAAAAAGCAGGAATTATATTATATGGTCTTAGTAGGCACAATGTAACTAGAGGATTGCTTGATTATGACCGTGATACATCGGATAGAATAATGAATACTATTGATAATATTAATTCTAGATATGGAAGTTCAACGTTAAAGATAGCTTCTGAAGGTATAGAAAAAATATGGAAGATGAAAAGAGAAAACGTATCCCCATGTTACACAACACGTTTTGAAGAATTGGTGGAAGTTAAGGCTTAGATAAAATGGCTCCCCGGGCCGGGCTCGAACCAGCGACCGATCGGTTAACAGCCGATTGCTCTACCACTGAGCTACCGAGGAACACAATTTTGTTCATAATAAAAAAAAATTAAAAAACAAGAAAAATTTGGAGGCTCGGAGCGGAATCGAACCGCTGTGCAAGGCTTTGCAGGCCCCTACATCACCACTCTGCCACCGAGCCTAAAAAAATGACAATTATCACTATATTATTTCTAGTCAATTAATGAAAAAAAATTCTAAAGATTAATAATATCATTTAAATAATTGATTATATAATAGGTTTATATAAAGCATCCTTAAAGAAATGAGTGAAACATTTGAAATTGCAAGAAAAAATATGGTTGTTAATCAATTAAGACCAAACAAAATTAATGAAGAAAAAATCTTACAAATATTTGAAAATACTCCCAAAGAAAATTATTTGGATGTCAGCTTAGGTAAGAATTGTTACCTAGATAATAATTTAGATATAACTGAGAAAAGAGGATATCTTAAAAATTTACATCTAGCTCAAATTATAAAATATTCGAAAATTTTACCTAATGATAAGGTATTACATATAGGTGGCTTAACGGGCTACTTTTCTGCTCTAATTAGCTCACTATGTAAAGAACTTCATGTTGTAGAAGAAAATAGAGAACTATTTAAATTATTAGAACATAATATTAACAATACTAATAATACTAATATTAGTTTATTTAACCATAATTTATTAGATGGATTATCTGATAAAGCTCCATTTAGCTTAATTATTATTGATGGACCTATATTTAAAATAACTGATAAGTTAAAGAATCAACTAGCAATGAATGGAGGAAGGTTAATATATATTAAAAAAATATATGATAATTTGGGTAAAGCTTATAAAATTATAAGAAATGAAGATTTGTATTCATCTGAGTATTTATTTGATGTAATGAGTAGTTATCAAATTCAAGAACAACAAGAGGATTTTAAATTTTAAATGAGATTATTTATATTATTGTTATTACTTATTTATTCTAAATCTATATTTGCTCTATCCATTGATGATTCTGTAAAAAGTACGATTGCAAATAATTTGAAAGTAAAAATTGCTTTTGAAAAACTGAATGAAAGCAAAGAAACTATTGAGGTAGCTATAGGCAAAAGACTTCCAACAGTTACTGGCACAATTTCTGGTACATATAGTAATAATGACACAACATCAGCAGCTGGTGTATCAACAACACCAGAGACTTTTACAGATAAATATAAAATTAGTATTACTCAAAATTTGTATGATGGTGGTGAAAAAAGTTTAGAAATAGAAAGATCAAAAATTATTTACGAAAATGCAGTTATAAACTTTTATAAAACAGTTCAAGATTTATCGCTAACAGCTGTAGAAGGTTATTTAACAGTAATAAATTATGAAAAATCATTAGAGGCTTCCAAAAAAAATTTTGACACTGTTTCAAGATTTTTAGAAGAAGTAAAATTAAAATATGAATTGGGATCAGCAACCATAACTGAATTGAAAAATGCTGAGGGTGCTTTTTCAATTGCTGAAACAAATCTTTTTTCAGCCAAACAAAACTACAAAGTCAGTTTAAAAACATTTAAATCAATTGTTGGTAAAGAAGCTATTAATTTAGAAGATTATGTAAATATAGAAGAGGATTTGAATTTTGATAACATACTTTCTGAAGTTTATAAGAATAATTTTAATATTTTAATTGCTCAAAATAATATTAAAATTAAAGAACTTGATCTCTCAAAAGAAAAAGGCTCTAATAGACCTACCTTAGATATAACAGCTTCCACTGAGTATTCGGATGGTTCACGAATAGATGCAGGAAGTGAAAATACCAATGCAACATTAGGGTTAACTTTGACAATTCCTATATTTCAGCAAAACATTGACAAATCAGACATTAGAAAAATAAATTCTCAAATTTTACAAACTGAAATTGAATTAGAGGATCTTAAAGAAAGTTTAAATATTGAGGTATCAAACTATTATAAAAACTATTTAGTTAGTAAATCAAATTTAAATACATCGTTATTAACTATAGACTATGCAAATACACTTCTAGAAAGTACTCAAGAGGAATACAACCTTGGAACAAAATCTATCACTGATCTAATAGAAGCAGAAACTAATCTTTTAAACGTAAATGTTGAATATTTTAATGCAAATAAAAACTATCTGATTAATTATTTTAATTTACTAGCTTTAGATGGTTCACTGATTAAATTATTTGAGGAGTATCTTCCAAGCTATAATTAGAGTTTTATTAATTTAATTAAACATTTATAATAACTATATGAATACAAAAAATTCTATCAATGAATCTCTTGAAGTCATACGAAGAGCGCTTGAAGATGAAAAAAACGATTCAAATAAACATTCTTCATCTAATATTTTAATACTTAATCAAAAGGTTAACAGTGATGGTACAATAAAATTACTTCAAAAAGATGAAGAGATAAATAGTGAAATTAATGATATTATAGATCAAAAACTCTCCTATCTTGTAGAAAATAAAATTGAAAAAATACTTGATGAGAAAATCCCAAAATTACTAAAAAATTATTTCGATTCAAAATAGTTACGATGAAGCTTGATAAATTTTTTGATTTTTTAAAAGATGAAAAAAATCTTTATTCGCAATGGGAGCGATCAAATTGTTTTAAACCACAAAAAGGAGGTGAGCCTTATTCTATAATGATGCCACCACCTAATGTTACAGGAAGCTTACATATGGGTCATGCTTTAACCTTCACAATTCAAGATATATTAATCAGATACCATAGAATGAAGGGTATGGAAGTATTGTGGCAAGCAGGGACAGATCATGCAGGAATAGCTACTCAGATGGTGGTTGAAAGAAAATTAAGTGACTCAAACCTAGATCGACGATCTCTAGGTAGAGAAAAGTTTATTGAAAAAGTATGGGAATGGAAAAAAGAGTCGGGTGGTCAGATAAGTAATCAATTAAGAAGACTTGGTGCTTCTGCAGATTGGTCAAGAGAAAGATTTACTATGGATGAAGGACTTTCTAATGCGGTTAAGAAAGTTTTTGTTAATTTATTTAATGAAGGAATTATTTATAAAGATAAGAGATTGGTGAATTGGGATCCAAAACTTTTAACAGCTATTTCTGATCTAGAAGTAGAGCAAAGAGATACTGTAGGAAGTTTATGGCATATTAAATATCCTATAGATGAAAATAATCATATCATTGTTGCAACAACAAGACCTGAGACAATGTTAGGTGATACTGCAGTTGCCGTTCATCCAGATGATGAAAAATATAAAAATCTAATTGGCAAATTTTGTAACTTACCAATTTCAAATAAGAAAATACCAATCATTGCTGATGAATATGCAGATCCTGAAAAAGGTTCTGGAGCTGTAAAAATTACACCTGCACATGACTTTAATGATTTTGAGGTAGGAAAGAGACATGATTTAGAATTCATTAATATTTTTGATGAAAATGCTAAACTCAACTCAAATGTGCTTGAAGAATTTCAAAATTTAGATCGATTTGAAGCAAGAAAACTAATTTTAAAAAAATTGGATGAAATGAATTTATTAATTAAAGAAGAAAAACAGCAAATGGTCATACCATATGGTGATAGATCAGGTGTTGTTATTGAGCCATGGCTGACAGACCAATGGTTTTGCGATGCAAAAAAATTATCAGTTGATCCAATATCAGCTGTTAAAGATAATAGTTCTAAATTTATTCCCAAACAATGGGAAAATACATTTTATAATTGGATGGAAAATATTCAACCGTGGTGTATTTCAAGACAGTTATGGTGGGGTCATCAAATTCCTGCATGGTATGGTCCTGATAAAAAATATTTTGTTAGTGAAACTCTAGAAGGGGCAAAAAATCAAGCAAAAGAATTTTATGGAAAGGATGTTGAGCTTAGACAAGATGAAGACGTTCTAGATACCTGGTTTTCTTCTGCTCTATGGACATTCTCTACTTTAGATTGGCCAAATAAAACTTATGAATTAGATAAATTTTATCCTGGTAACGTTTTGGTTACTGGTTTTGATATCATATTTTTTTGGGTCGCTCGGATGATGATGATGGGTTCTTATTTTATGAAGGAAACTCCATTTAAAGATATTTATATTCATCCTTTAATACGTGATGAAAAAGGACAAAAAATGTCTAAATCAAAAGGGAACATAATTGATCCTTTAGAGTTATTAGATAAATATGGCGCTGATACATTAAGATTTACACTAACAGCACTATTAAATCCTGGACGAGATGTAAAATTATCTGAAGCTAGAGTTAAAGGATATAAATCATTCACAAATAAAATTTGGAATGCTGGAAAATTTTTACAATTGAATAATTCAATTTTTATAGATGATATTTCAATTGATTCAATAATTTTTGATGCAAACAAATGGATAATAAAAGAATTGAATGATTTGAACACTCAACTTGATAAATTAACTAAAAAGTATTTGTTTCATGAAATAGCCAATAAAATTTATCATTTCGTATGGCATACTTATTGTGATTGGTACATTGAAATTATTAAACAAAATTTTGAAAATGAAAAATTTGCTGATGAAATTAAAAAAGTTTCTGGGTGGACATTTATTCAAGTTTTAAAGATCATACATCCAATTATGCCATTTATAAGTGAAAAATTATGGAGATCTTTAGTTGACGATAAATCATATTTAATGAACCAAGTTTATCAAAATTATTCAACAAATAATTCTTTTAATAATTCTAAAAAAAACTTCGAAATATTTATTGAATTCATAACATCTATTAGAAATTTGAGATCAGAACTAAATATACCCTATAAACAATTAATTAATATCTCCATAGAAGCAAAAAATGATGGACTTAATAATTTTCTAATTGCCTATAAAAATGAAATAAGTAATTTTTTAAAAACCAAAGATATTAGTTTTGATAAAATTCAACCTAATAAGAATTCAGCTTTAATTGTGTTAACATCATTATCAGTTTTAATCCCTTTAGATGGTATTATTGACTCAGAAGTAGAATTAAAAAAATTAAATAAGAAAAAGCAAGTTGAGCAAGAAAAATTTAATAAAGTTAACGACAAATTAAAAAATGATAACTTCATGAATAAAGCTTCAGAAGAAATTATTAATAAATTTAAAAATGAGGCAAATATTTATAAATCTTCTATTGAAAAAATTGATCAAATAATAAATACTATCAAATAGAATGGAAGATAAGGGCTCAAATAGAAAATCTAATCTACCTAGTAGATATGTTAGTGTAGGGCCTAAAAGTGCGCCTCATAGATCCTATTATTATGCTATGGGTTTGAAAGAACATGAAATTTATCAACCATTTGTTGGCGTTGTTAGCACCTGGAATGAATCAGCTCCTTGCAACATTACTCTTCAGGATCAAGCGCAACATGTGAAGACAGGTGTCAAAGATGCCGGAGGAACACCGAGAGAATTTACAACTATAACTGTAACAGATGGAATTGCCATGGGCCATGAGGCAATGAAATCCTCTCTTATTAGTAGAGAAGTTATTGCAGATTCCATTGAATTATCTGTGAGAGGTCACTGTTATGATGCAATAGTTGGACTTGCTGGCTGTGATAAATCTTTGCCAGGTTTAATGATGGCTATGGTTAGATTAAATGTACCATCTGTATTCATTTATGGAGGTTCAATCTTACCAGGAAAATACAAGGGTAAAGATGTTACTGTTATTGATGTTTTTGAAGCAGTTGGAAAACATGCTGCTGGAACTATCTCAGATCAAGATTTAAAAGATATTGAACAAGTTGCTTGCCCATCTGCTGGATCATGTGGAGGTCAGTTTACAGCAAATACAATGGCATGTATTTCTGAAGCAGTTGGTTTAGCTCTAACAAATTCAGCGATGCCACCAGCAGTTAATACTGAAGAAAGAAAAGTTTATGGTGAAAAGAGCGGTAAAGCTATAATGAATTTATTAGAAAAGAATATAAGACCAAGGGATATAGTAACTATTGATTCATTAGTAAACGCTGCAAGAGTAGTTGCAGCTACTGGAGGTTCAACTAATGCAGCACTACATCTTCCTGCGATAGCTAATGAAGCGGGTTTAAAATTTACATTAAGAGATGTTGTAGAAATTTATAATTCGACTCCTTATATTGGAGATATGCAACCTGGTGGAAAGTATGTTGCTAAAGATTTATATGATGTAGGAGGTGTGCCAGTTGTTATAAAATCTTTATTAGATGGTGGTTATATAAACGGAGACTGCATAACTGTTACAGGAAAAACAATAGCTGAAAATCATAAAGAAGTAATATTTCCTACAAATCAAGATGTTGTTTATAAATGTGATAATCCAATTAGTGAAAATAGTTCAGTCGTAGGGTTGTGGGGTAATCTTGCTCCAGATGGATGTATATCAAAAATAGCAGGTTTAAAAAATTTAACTTTTAAAGGGAAAGCTAAATGTTTTGACTCAGAAGAAGATGCTTTAACCGCAGTTTTAAAAAATGAAATTAAAGCCGGAGATGCGGTAATAATTAGATATGAAGGTCCTAAAGGAGGACCTGGTATGCGTGAAATGCTTTCAACAACAGGTGCAATATATGGGCAAGGGTTAGGTGAAACTGTTGCTTTAATTACAGACGGACGGTTTTCAGGTGGCACAAGAGGATTTTGCATTGGTCATGTAGGACCAGAAGCAGCTGTAGGAGGTATGATAGGTTTACTTAAAGATGGCGATGAGATTATTATTGATGCTGTTAAAGGCGAAATCAACGTTACGCTCTCTGATCAAGAAATAGAAAAGAGAAAAAAAGTTTGGAAGCCAAGAAAAACTAATCATAATTCTGGATCTATATGGAAATATTCTCAAACTGTTGGACCAGCTTACGAGGGTGCTGTTACTCAACCAGGAGCAAAAGACGAAACACATACATACGCTGATATTTAATATTAATTAACTAATTCAATCGTAACTGGTGTGTGATCAGAAGCTTTTTCCCATCCTCTTGGTTCACGATTAACATTAACTGATTTAATCAAATCAGTTACTTCTGGTGTAGTAAGAAAATGATCAATTCGTAGACCATTACCTTTTTGCCAATTTCCACCTCTATAACCCCAAAAGGTCCAGTTTGTATTTCCATCAACAAAGTATTTAACTGTATCAACAAAACCTAAATTCAAAAGATTTCTAAATTTTTCTCTTGTTAATGGATGGGCACAAGCATCATTTTTAAAATTTTCTGGTGAATACACATCTTCATCATTAGGTATTACATTAAAATCTCCACCTATAATAATTGGTTGATTATTATCAATTAATTCTTTGATATATTTATTAAAATTTATCATCCAATCAATTTTGTAATCAAATTTTTCTGTTTCAATTGGATTTCCATTTGGAAGATAAATATTTATTAATTTAATTTTATTTTTTATATTTTTTAAGGATATTTCTGTTTCAATAAATCTGGAATTTACATCTTGGTAATTAGGAATTTTTAAGTTTGAAATTTCAATAATTTCTTTGCTGAGTATGGCTACCCCATTCCAAGCTTTTTGCCCATTCACATAACATTTATAATTAATATTTTCTAATTCCTCTTTAGGAAAACTTTCATTTGTGCATTTTAATTCTTGAATTAAATATAAATCTGATTGATCTTTTTTTATAAATTTAATTAAATGCTCTATTCTAGCATTAACTGAATTTACATTCCATGTAGTAATTTTCATTTATATTGAAAAAGAAGTACCACACCCACATGATGAAGATGCTAGTGGGTTAGAAATTTTAAACGATGATCCAATCAATTCATTAACATAATCAATTTTAGATCCTTTGATTAATTCAATTGAAGTTTTATCTATTAATACATCAGCATTTTTATAATTAAAGATTAAATCATCATCATTTGGTTTATCAGAAAAATCAAATTTGTATTGAAATCCAGCACAACCACCACCTAAAACGGTAATTCTGAAATATTTAGATTTTTCAGATAGAAGTATCTTATTGATATGACTTTGAGCACTTTCAGTTACTTCAATTATATTGTCCATTTATCTAAATATTGTTATTAGTTATTTTTATACAACTATAATATAAATTTCATTATGTTCAAACATTTAGCTTCCAATCCAGATAATTCAAATGGAAGATTATATAATGAGCTAGATGATGATTTGAGAAATCCATTTGAAAGAGATAGAGCTAGAGTTATTCACTCTAATTCTTTTAGAAAATTAAAACACAAAACCCAAGTTTTTATTGAAAGTGAGAGTGATTATTTCAGGACTAGACTAACTCATTCTTTGGAAGTTGCCCAAATATCAAGATCAATTTGTAGATTACTTGAATTAGATGAAGATCTAGGTGAAACAGTTGCTCTCGCACATGATTTAGGTCATCCTCCTTTTGGTCATATTGGCGAAGATGCACTTGATAATTCAATGAAAAAGTTTGGAGGTTTTAATCATAATGATCAAACCTTAAGAGTTTTAACATTTATAGAAAAAAGACACCCTGATTTTGACGGATTAAATCTAACATGGGAGAGTTTAGAGGGAATAATAAAACATAATGGAATTTTGAGTGATCATTTACCTTATCACTTAGGTAATTATTCAAAATTACACAATCTAAATCTAACTGATCAACCTTATTTAGAATCACAGATAGCAAGTATATCTGATGATATTGCTTATAATAATCACGATGTAGAGGATGCTATTAGAGCAAACTTAATATCATTAGATGATATTGCAGAGTTAAGTTTTTTTGAAAAAATTATAATTAATTTAAAGGATCACTACAAAGATATTCCAAATAAACTTCTAGTGTATCAAGTTTTAAGAAACTCCATATCTAATATGATAAATGATATATATGAAACTACAAAAAAAAATTTAATTGAAAATAATATTAATTCTATTGATGATATACGTAAAAAAAATAATTTTGTTGTTTCATTTTCAAATCAAATGAAGAAAAATTGTGACATAATTAAAAAATTCTTATTTGATAAAGTTTATAACCACAGTCATTTATCAGATAAGAGACAGTATTCAAAAAAGGTTATATCTACTTTGTTTACTTATTTCGTAAAAAATAATAATAAACTACCAGTAGATTGGAGAAATCAAAATATTGAAATTGAAAGATTAATTTGTGATTATATTTCAGGAATGACGGATAGATTTGCTCTAAATTTGTATAAGGAGATTAGTGAATAATTTTATAAAAGAACTTTCAGATTTTTTAATTGATTTTACAGATTTTTTAGAGAGAAATAAATTCATATCTCCAATCAATAAAAAACAAATTAGCATCGATTATTCTTCAAATAATAAACAAGGCGATTTAGCAACAAACTTTTATTTAATAGTTAAAAGAAAAATAATTAATGAAGATTTTAATATTGAAAAAAAATTAAATGAAAGAATTAAATCAATTGGATTTATAGATTATTTTGAAGTTTCAAAAAATGGGTTTATAAATTTTTTTCTAAAAGATGAATTTGTATTAAGAAGTTTAAAAGAAATTTATAGTAAAAATTTTTTAAATTATATTAATTATGGTGCAGATAAAAAAATAAATGTCGAATTTGTTTCAGCTAATCCAACTGGACCATTGCATATAGCTCATATAAGAGGTGCTGTATTTGGAGATGTACTAAGCTCTCTTTATACTAAAACAGGTTTTGATGTTACTAGAGAGTATTACGTAAATGATGCAGGTTCTCAAATTGATAAATTATCAAATTCTCTTTTTAAACGATATTTACAATTATTTGATAAAAAAATTGAGTTAGAAGAAGACGAGTATCCTGGTGAATATTTAATAGATATTGCCAAAAAAATTAAAAATGAAGACGGTGATAAGTGGTTAAATTTTCAACATGAAGAAACTATTAAATATTTTAAGAATTTTGCATTAAAAAATATACTTATAAACATAAAATCAGATTTAGAATTAATAAACATAAAATTTGATATATTTACTCACGAAACAGAAATAGAAAAAAGTAAAATTATTGATGAACTTTTTACAATTTTGGATGAAAAAAAACTATTATATGAAGGTATTTTAGAGAAACCTAAAGGTGATGATTCTGATTGGGAACCAAGAGCGCAATTATTATTTAGATCCTCTAAATTACTAGACAATGAAGATAGAGCATTAAAAAAATCAAATGGCGAATGGACCTATTTTGCAAATGATGCAGCATATCATTTAGATAAATGTAAAAGAAATTTTGATAGCTTAGTCAATATCTGGGGATCTGATCATATTGGCTATGTTCAAAGAATGAACTCCTTAATTAAAGCTATTAAAGATGATGAAACTTATTTAAATATCTTAACTTGTCAGATTGTAAGTCTAATTCAAAATAAACAAAAAATTAAAATGTCAAAAAGATCTGGAAATTTTGTGACATTAGCTAATGTTCATTCTAAAGTTGGTAAAGATCCTATAAGGTACTATATGATATCTACTAAAAATGAGACAGCAATTGACTTTGATTTAGATGCTGTTGTTGAAAAAAATAAAGATAATAAAGTTTTTTACTGTCAATACGCATATGCCAGAGCTTCATCAGTAATTAATAAAGCAAACGAATTAGGTATAAGTATTAAAAATGATTATAATTTTACTGAAATACAAAATCTATCTGATGAGGAGTTAAAATTAATTAAAAAGTTAATTTCTTATCCTTATTTATTGTATCAATCATCACACTATAATGAACCACATCGACTAATCAATTACTTAGAAGAAATATCGGCTGATTTTCATTCAATTTGGAATAAAGGTAAAGATAATGAATCACTTCGTTTTATAGATGAAAAAAATACTGAAAAGACAATCTCAAAAATATTTTGGTTGGAGTCATTTAGAGTTATTTTAAAAGATATATTTTCAATAATTGATATAAGTGCACCTGAAACAATGTAATGATTAAAAAAATTATTTTTAAAAGAAAAAATAATTACATATTAAAATATTCTTTATTATTATTGCTATTTATTATTATTCTTTATCTTATCTCATTTTATTATTTTATTAATAGGGAATATTTTATCATTCCCCAATTTACTGATAAATATTTTATTATTCCTGCCAATAAAGAAGGTGAAGTTGTTGATTATTTAGACAAGAAAAGTTTAAATAATATAGATAATGAAATTCAATATTATGAATTTAAAAATATAAGCGAAGTTGATTTTACAATTCAATTATATAGCAATGATAATTTTGAAAAAATTAATAAATACTTGAATAATTTATTAGAAAATAAAAAAGAAATTATAGATCATGAAGATATTTTTGTTTTTTTTAAAAAAACTGAAATAGGTACACAATATTTTATTACTTATAAAAATTACATTTCTAAGAATAATGCTTCTGAAGCTTGTGATTTATTAACTTTTGTTAAGAGTTGCTTAATACTTAATTTACAAAATTAATAATATTGAGAGAATCTCAATAATTTTATATAAAAAATTATGTTAAATATTCCAGATACAGAAATAAAAGAAGGTCAATTTAACCTATTATTAGACAATTTTGAGGGTCCCATAGACCTTTTGTTGGTTTTGGCTAGATCACAGAAGGTTGATTTATCTGATATATCCATATCCGAATTAGCTGATCAATATATTAATTTTATTAATCAATATAGAAATATTCATATTGAAATAGCTGCAGATTATTTAGTGATGGCAGCATGGTTAACGTATTTGAAATCGAGATTACTATTGCCAAAAGAAGAAAAAACAGATGAATATACAACCGACGAGTTAGAAGAGGCTTTAAAATATCAATTACAGAGACTAGAGGCTTTTCAAAATATTTCTAAAATCATATACTCAAGACCTCTTGTTAATAGAGATGTGTTTTATGGAGGGTCATCTGAAGGTCTCAAAGTTAAATATAATATAAATTATACTTCTAATTTATATGACTTACTAAAATCATATAGTCAAATACTTAAATCGAAGGAACAGGTAAAACAATTAACTATTGAGTATTCAGAACTTTATTCAGTTGATCAAGCAATTAAAAGATTAAAAGGTATTTTTGGAAATATTATAGAATGGACTAATTTTTTAAATATAATTCCAAATTTAATTAAAGCTAATAAAACAATTAATAAATCCATTATCTCATCTAACTTTGTTGCTTCTTTAGAATTATCAAAAAATGGCTTTATTGACTTAAAACAAGATGAAAGTTTTGGTAATATTTATATAAAATTTAATCAAAATGGATAATAAAGATATTAAAATTTTAGAAGCAATATTATTTGCATCAGGAGAGCCACTTGATGAAAATGATTTAAAAGAAAAAATTAAAGATAAAAATAATATATGTAAGCTATTACTAGAAATTAAAGATTTATATAAAAATAGAGGTATTAATTTAATCAAAACTGGCAACAAATGGTCTTTTAGAACTGCTGAAGATCTCAGTGATGAATTAACTATTTTTAAAACACAGAAAAGAAAATTATCAAGAGCAGCACTGGAAACATTATCCATAATTGCTTACCAACAACCAATAACAAGATCAGAAATTGAAAATATTAGAGGTGTTCAAATGGGTAGAGGCTCTCTAGATCATTTGATGGAAATAGGATGGATACGTCCTTCAGGTAGAAAAAGTATACCTGGTAAACCTACTTTATGGTCTACCACAGATTTGTTTGTTGAACATTTTGGATTGAATAGTTTATCCGATTTACCTAATAAAGAGGAGCTAAAGGCAAGTGGTTTTCTAGATAAACGTGCTGCGATTGCAACTATAAGTGATCTTGCTAAAAATGATGAAAATTTACAAAGTAATGATAATATAGAACAGGATGATGAAAATAATATTGATGATTTTATTCAAAATACTTAGTTAACTTATTACTTCTTGTTTTTTTCCTATAGTTTCCGTATAAGCCTTTTATGACTCCTAGTATTTGGCAATTATTAATAGTACTCGTTATTGTTCTACTTCTTTTCGGTAGAGGTAAAATACCTCAACTTATGGGTGATATGGCAAAAGGTATCAAATCATTCAAGAGAGGAATGTCTGACGAAGAAAAAAAAGAAGATAAAAATTTAGAGAATAAAAACGACGAAGAAAAGTAAATACAATGTTTACTTTTGGTTGGAGTGAAATTTTCTTAATTGGGATAATAGTTGTTGTTGTTATTGGACCAAAAGATCTTCCAAAATTCATTAAACAAGTTGGATCTTTTACTAAATATATTAAAAAAATGTCTTCTGAATTTAAGTCATCTATAAACGAAATTGCTGAAGAGGAAGAAATTAAAGAATTAGCTAAATCAGTTAAAGAAGTAAAAAAAATAAAAGATGGCATTAATATCAAAAAAAATTTTGAAAATGAGATTAAAGAAGTTCAAGAAACAGTGAAAATGACCGAGAATGAATTTTCAAAAAAAAATTAATTTATAATTTTTGTAATGGCTGAAGAAAAATTTGAAGAAATGTCTCTAATAGGGCATCTCACTGAGTTACGAAAAAGACTACTATGGAGTTTTCTATATATTTTATTAATCTTCATTGTTTGTTTTTACTTTGCAGATGAATTATTTGCCTTTTTAGCCAGTCCTCTAGTAGAACTATTTGATAAAGATAAAGGTCAAGGTTTTATTTATACAGCTTTACAAGAAGCTTTTTTTACAGAATTAAAAATAGCTTTTTTCTTTGCTTTATTTTTTTCATTTCCATTAATTGCAATACAAATATGGAGATTTATTGCACCAGGATTATACAAAAAGGAAAAGAGAGCTTTTTTACCCTATTTAGTTGCGACACCAATTTTATTTTTTGCAGGTGGATCAATGGTTTATTATATTATTGCGCCATTGGCATGGTCTTTTTTCCTATCTTATCAAAATCTTGGCTCTAGTGGAGTTCCTATTCGATTAGAAGCTAAGATGGGAGAATATTTATCTCTTATGATGCGATTTATTTTTGCTTTTGGTTTAGCATTTCAGCTTCCTGTTGTTTTATCTTTAATGGCGAGAGTAGGGATGGTTACTTATGAATCACTTAAAAAATTTAGAAAATATGCAATTGTATTAGCAT
Organism: uncultured Alphaproteobacteria bacterium; assembly: GCA_902515745.1. Classification (GTDB taxonomy): domain Bacteria; phylum Pseudomonadota; class Alphaproteobacteria; order HIMB59; genus CACPNW01. Next base: position 116,948 of record CABXWB010000003.1, read on the forward strand.
TTTTATCAGCAGCATTCTTAACTCCACCTGATCCATTTAGTCAAATAAGTTTAGCTCTACCAATTATATTTTTATACGAAGTTTCAATTTATATTGCAAAACTAATACAAAAAAATAAAGATAAGTAATGCATAATATTAATTTTATAAGAGAAAATCCTACAGAGTTTGATAATTATATGAAACAAAGAGGTGAGCATCCAATATCAAATAAAATATTAGAACTAGATAAAGTTAAAAGAGAAACTCAGACTGTTCTTCAGAACCTTTTAGCAGAAAGAAACTCTTTTTCTAAAAATATTGGTAAACTGAAAAGTGAAAATAAAGATGCTTCATCAGAAATGAGTAAAGTTGATGAAATTAAAAATAAAATTAATAATTTAAAGGAACTTGAGACTATTAAAGACGAGGAGCTAAAAACTATCCTCTCTAGACTTCCAAATATAGCTGATAAGACTGTACCTTTAGGAAGTAATGAAGAAGATAATACAAAGTATAGAGAATGGGGTGAAAAACCAGGATTTGAATTTAAGCCTAAAACACATTTTGAATTAGGGGAAGATTTAGGTTTAATGAATTTTGAAACCGCATCTAAATTATCCGGATCTAGATTTGTTTTATTAAAAAATCAGCTTTCTAAGTTGGAAAGAGCAATAGCAAATTATATGTTAGATAAACATACGAATGATAATGGTTATATTGAGATGCATGTTCCTTATTTAGTAAAAGCAGATACGTTATACGGGACCGGCCAATTACCTAAGTTTGCAGAAGACTTATTTACCGCAGGTGATGACCACTGGCTGATACCAACTGCTGAAATACCGCTGACCGCCCTGCATAGTAATGAAATACTAAATATTAATCAGCTACCTATGCGTGTTACTTCCTATACACCATGTTTTAGATCTGAAGCTGGTGCAGCTGGAAAAGATACGAGAGGTATGCTTAGACAACATCAATTTACTAAAGTTGAATTAGTATCACTAGTGGAACCAGAGCATTCAAAAGATGAGCTCGAGAGAATGTTAAGTTGTGCTGAAGGAATTCTTCAAGACTTACATCTTCACTATAGAGTAATGACTTTATGTACAGGGGATATGGGTTTTAATGCTAATAAAACCTATGACATAGAGGTGTGGCTTCCTGGTGAAGATAAATATAGAGAAATATCAAGTTGTTCAAATTGTGGTGATTTTCAAGCTAGAAGAATGAATACTAGATATAAATTAGAAAATAAAAATATTTTTGTTCATACCCTTAATGGATCTGGGTTAGCAGTAGGAAGAACACTAATTGCTATTCTTGAAAATTATCAAATGAAAGATGGAAATATTAAAATTCCAGAAGTTTTGAAAAAATATTTCAATAATTCTGATACTCTTATCTAGTGCTTGATGTAAGGAAAATAAGATTGATACTCGAGTTACGAGAGTCAGGTATTAGTAATGCTGAAGTTCTCTCTGCAATAGAAAAAATTCCAAGAGAAAAGTTTATTAGTGAATCTTACAGAAATCAAGCTTATGAAAATATAGCTTTACCAATTGAAAATAATCAAACAATTAGTCAACCCTACGTTGTAGCAAGGATGACTGAATTACTTGATGTTAAAAGTAACCACAAGGTATTAGAAATAGGCACTGGTAGTGGATATCAGTGTGCAGTATTATCAATCTTGGCAAGACGTGTTTACACGATTGAAAGAATTAAAAATTTACATGAAGGTTCTAATAATATTTTTGAGAAATTAAAATTAACTAATATTGTTTCAAAATACGATGATGGTAATAATGGTTGGATTGAGCAAATACCTTTTGATAGAATAATATTTACAGCAGCATCAAAAAAAATAAATAATGAAATTTTTTCTCATATTGAAAATGAAGGAATTATTGTTTCTCCTATTGTTAAAAATAACAAGCAAATACTTGTAAAATATATAAAACAAAATAATAAAATTATTTCTGAAGAATACGATGATGTTTTATTTGTTCCAAATCTTCAAGGTGTAGTATAGCTACTTTGAATATTTCGAATTTTATTTGAAGAATAAAAATAATATAAGACACCAATTATCCAATGAACAAGAGTTAACCCAATAAACATATAGATATAGTTTTCTTCTATAAAATTATTTACAAATAATATTACAATTATAGGCACTAATACAAACCTAAGTATGGCCATATACATTACTATTATTGCTTTTTTTAGCCCTTGGAATGAAGCATTAGAAATAAAGAAGAATGGAAAAGCTGGAAAACCAAGTGCGTATATTTTAAGATATATTGATCCATAGTAAATTACTTCATTATCATCAGTAAATAATCTCATTGAATCTTCTGCAGTTATAAATAAAATTAATCCTGCTATGGTTAATATTATTACTCCAGTAATCATAGCTTTATTATAAGTTTCTAAAATTCTTTCATAGTTTTTAGCGCCAAAATTTTGACCCACAATTGCAGTTACTGCTGTACTTAATCCTAACAAGGGTAAGAAAAGCAGTTGTTCGTATCTTCCAGCAGAGGAAAAACCTGCGATTGCATCATTACCAAAACGACTTACAAAAAATAATAATATATATGATCCGAGAGCAATCATCATCAATCCTAATGCTGCTGGAATAGCCTGAAATGAAATTTCCTTAATTAAACTTAATTTAGGAATTAAATAATTATTTTTAAAGTTTTCAAAAATCTCTGTTTTATAAATTTTATATAGTAAATATAACAGACCAATTATTTGAGATAGTATGGTAGCTATTGCTATTCCAGTTATACCCATTGGCGCAAATAATTCTAAATTAATTATTTTTCCTGTGATTAATATTGGATTTAAAATTATATTAAGAAAAAAACTAAAAATTAAAACATTTCTATAACTTTTAGTATCTCCTTGAGCAGATAAACAAGAATTACATACCATGAGTAAGAGAATTATGACTGATCCTAAATATATTACGTTCATATATAATGATGAAAGTTTAAGAGTTTTTGGATCATCATTTATTGATTCTAAAATTATGTTTCCAAAATAAAGTCCAAAAATTGTTATACATAAGCCTACTAATATTGTTAAAACAAAAGATTGTGAAAATGCATGACTTGCTTTTTTAATTTTTTTTTCTCCTAAAGAATTAGCAACATTACTTGTTGTAGCTATGCTCAGTCCTATTCCAAGTGCAATAATTATAAAATATACAGGAAATGTTTGACCAATAGCTGCTAAAGCTGTTTCAGAAATCATTCTACCTGCAAAAATAGTATCCACTAAAGAATACAGATTATTAAATATAGTTCCAATTGAGGCTGGCAAAGCAATTTTTATAAAAAGCTTATAGATATCTTCATCAAGTAAATTAATTTTTTTCATAATTATAAAAATCTTAACTTAAATCTAGTACTATTTTCCTCTTGTTTTAGAATATTTTGAATTTCGTGTATTACCTCTTTGAGGTTTTTAATTATAGATCTATTTGAAAAATTTATTAATAATAAGCCACTACCTTGCATTCCAACATTGTCACCATATTTCATAATAGGAACTTCAACATTGATAATATTACTTATACCTTTTTTTCTAATATTCTGAATAAAAGTATCATTTTCCAAAATATTCAAAACTGGATACCATATGATGATTTTGGATTTTGAGAATAAATTTTCAATATTATTTAGTATCTCCTCTACTTTTTCAAAATCATCCTTTATTTCATATGATGGATCTATAAATACAAAATAATTCTTGTCTTTTTTAATTTTATTAAAAATAAAATTAAATCCATCAGCATTTAAAATTTTTGCATTGGTATATTTGTTTAAGTTTTTTTTTAATAATTCATATTCATTCTTGTGTAGTTCACAAAAAAATAATCTATCTTTTTCATTAGCTATGGACGAGATAAATATGGGTGATCCAGGATAAAAATTATTTTTTTCAGTAATTTTAGAAATGGTTGAAAGATAATTTTTAATTAAAATATTATTGCCTTTGTAATTTTGTATCTTTTTAATTCCTTCTTTATACTCTTTATTTTTATCCATATACTTTGATATATATTTATAAATCCCATTACCAGAATGAGTATCAATATAACTTATTGAATTATTTACTTTTTTTTCAAGATTATATAAGTAAAGCATTATAATGTGCTTCATAACATCTGCATGATTTCCAGCATGATATCCGTGTTTGTAGCTAAGCATAAAAATAAAAAAATGTGTTGAAATTAATTTCTTATTAGTTATTTAAAGTATTAAATTAATCAATATAGAATATTTATATAAGTTAAATAAATTTAATCCCCCAATAATAAATAAGGAGAATACAATATGCCTAGTGGTAAAATTAAATGGTTTAATCCGACCAAAGGTTATGGATTTATAGAAAATGATGATGGAGGAAAAGATGTTTTTCTTCATGTCTCAGCTTTAGAAGCTGCTGGTATTGATACTTTAGAAGAAGGTATGCCAGTTGAATTTGAAATTGGTGAAAACCGAGGAAAAGAAAACGCTATTAATATTAAGAAAAAATAATATTTAATTGAATTCAAACAAACTTTTAGAATGGATTGGCGTAACAACAGCCATCCTTTATTCCCTACTAGTTGCATTTAACATTGGATTAGAATTTATTGGTTTTTCATTATTATTTCTATCAGCATTATTAATTGGAGTCTGGGCCTATAAATTAAAACACAATGGGATATTGTTTTTACAATTCTTCTACGCTGGTGCAGGTATTATAGGAATGTATAGATGGTTTGGATAAAAATAGTTTGTTTATTTTTACTTTTACATTCTTCTATCGCGTTTTCTGCTGAATTAAATGAAGAAGAAGAAATGTACTTTAATTTTGTTGATTTAAATAATGATGGAGTTATTTCTTATGAAGAAATTGAACAATCATTAAATCTACTCTTTCAAATTATAGATCTGAATCAAGATAATAAAATTTCGCAAAATGAGATAAATGAATTAAAAGGTATAATTGAATCTTTAAGATGACTATTTGGGGAAGAGTTATAGGTGGGGCAGCAGGATTTGCTTTAGGCGGACCTATAGGCGCTATATTAGGTGTAATGGCTGGCGGTGCTTTTGACAGAAGATCTAAATCAAAATCATCATTTAACTTTAATCGAATAAATAATAATCAAAAACAACAAATTTTTACATTAAGTTTTATTATTTTAGCTGCAAAATTAGCTAAATCAGATGGAATTGTATCAGATGATGAAATCAGAGCATTTAAAGAAAAATTTAAAGTTCCAAAATCTGAAATTCCTAAAGTTGCTAAAATTTTCAATGAGGCAAAAAAAGATACGTATGGCTACAAACAAATAGCAAATCAAGTAGGAGATTTATTTTCAGCTAATAAAATTTTATTGGAAGAACTATTAAATAATTTATTTTATATTGCTGCATCTGATGGAAAGATATCTATTAGCGAAATAGATTTTTTAAGATCAATTTCTAAATCATTTAAATTTAGTGAGAAAGATTTCCAAAGAATTTTCCAATCAAATTTAAAAAACAGTGAATCTGACCCTTACAAAATATTGGGTGTGAATAGATCGAGCACTGATAATGAGATAAGAAAAAAATGGATAAAATTAAATAAAGAACATCACCCAGATAATTTAATTGCCAAAGGTATGCCGCAAGAATTTATTAAACAATCTAATAAAGAATTAGCAGCTATTAATATTGCTTACGATAAAATTAAAGAAATTAGAGGAATTGCTTGATACCTAAAGATTTATCTGTCGATAATATTAGTAAAATTTATAAAAAAATTAGACCATTTATTAATCAGACCCCTTTTTTGAAGTGTCCTGATGATATTGATAATTATTTTTCTACTAATTTATTTTTTAAATGTGAATTTTTACAAAAATCTGGTTCATTTAAGGCAAGAGGTGCTATTAATAATATAATTTCTCAAAATAAGAGTAAATTTAATAAAGGAATTACAGCAGTTAGTGCTGGAAATCATGCAATCGCTGCTTCATTTGTGGCCAATCAATTTAAATTGAAAAATAAAATTTTCTTATACGAAAGTGCAAACAAATATAGAGTTCAAACTTGTAAAAATTATGGTGCTAACATTATCTTTACAAATCCAAAACAAGCTTTTCTTGATGCTGAAAATGCTAAAAATGAAGGTTACTATTTTATTCACCCTTTTGATGGCCCATTGACATTACAAGGTAGTGCTACCTTGGGATTAGAAATTGTAGAATATTTAAATTCAATTAATACTAAAATTGACAATTTACTAATTTCAGTTGGAGGAGGGGGATTAATAAGTGGTGTTTCATCGTACATAAAACAATTTTATCCTAAGATTAAAATTATTGGTGTTGAACCTGAAAATGCTAATGGTTTAAATCAAAGTTTAAGAGCTAACAAACCACTAAATAATGTTAATGTAAATAGTATTGCAGACAGTCTTTCAGCACCTTTACATATGCAATATTCTTTTGATGTAGCAAAAGAAGTAATTGATGAAATGGTAACTGTTTCTGATGATGAAATGAAAAAAATTATGGTTTTTTGTTATAAAAAATTTAAGTTATTTCTTGAGCCTGCATGTGTTGCTGGACTTGCTGCTTTAAAATATAAAATCAATAATAAGCTTTTTGGCAAAAATACAATGGTGATATTGTGTGGATCAAATATTGATAAAAAAACTTGGTCAGATTTAAATAATTAATCCGGAAAATATAAAATACCACCACTTAAATTTTTTTTCACACCTGTAGTATTTTTATTACTTATTTCTAAATTTTTAAATGATCTCATGCCAATATATGCAAACATTTGAGCTTCTACTAAATCACCATTTATTTTATATTTATCAATAAGTTCAATTTTTTTATTTAGTTTATTCATTAATATTTCTTTGAGTAATTTATTTTTTCTTCCTCCCCCAGTAAGTAAAATTCTTTCAATCTTAAATTTTTTATTTTTTAATAATTCTTTAAATCCAATATAAGTCATGTAGTTAGCAGTCATTAGCGCATCATATTTGTTCAATTTAATTAGCTTATTAAAGTAATTTCTAAAATAATTTCTATCTAATGATTTTGGGAACTTTTTCTTAAAGAATTTATCTTTTTTGAACTTTTCGATTAATTTATTATCAATCTTACCTTTTCTTGCATAATTTCCATCATTATCAAATTTTTTTTTAAAAAAATAATTGCAAAGATCATCACTTAAGCAATTTGCAGGACCTATATCCGATGATAATAATGTTCTTGAAACTACAGTTGAAAAATTTGCTATACCTCCAAGATTTACTATAATTGCTTTTTCCTTAAATTGTTGTATTAAAAACTTATGATAATATGATCCAATTGGTGCTCCCTGACCACCATTTTTAATATCATTATCTCTTAAATTACTTATAGTTTTAACTTTAAGATTTTTTGCAATTTTGTTTCCATTTCCTAATTGTATAGATATTTTATTTGATGGGTCGTGGTAAACAGTCTGTCCACTAATTGATATTAAATCGATATTTTTTTTATTAATTTTTTTTTGTTTCAGAAATAAAATTATTTTTTTTTCTAAAATATCTGTAACGAAATTATCTTTTTTTAAAAAATATTCTTTAATTTTATTATTAGTTTTTGGTTTATTTAATATTAGATTGTTTATTGTTTTTTGATAATTTTTATCAAATTTATATGATTTTTCACATTTAATTTTTACAAAGTCAGTCCCATTTGTATTAATCAAACTGATATCAACTCCATCCATTGATGTGCCTGTCATAACTCCTAAGACATTAAGTTTTGAATTTTTACTCATTTTTAATCAAATTTAATTTTGCACATTTTATTAACAAACATATCAACAAAAAAAGATTATTTACTTTTAAAAATACATTTTTTTATTGATTGATTAATAACAAATAGTTAAATTATTTTTAATTATTACACGCAAAGGTAATAATCAATTTAATAAAAGGAAACGATTATTAAATTGTATCGGGAGGAAATGCACGATACACAAAAGGGCCTAGCTTGCTGGGTCCTTTTTTTTTTGTTTTATGGACAAATTTAATAAATAAACTATCAGATATTTCATAATGATAACAAATTATGAAAGAATTTTAGATATTATTTTGGATGATCTAATCCCATTAACAAAAATTTCAATTAATGAAGGAAATAAAATATTTGGCGGATTTATTGTTAAAAAATCTGACCTAAGTCTTGTTTGTCTAGGTACAAACCAGGAAATCAAAAATCCTTTATTTCACGGAGAAATTTCAACTCTTTTTAATTTATTTGAAAAAAAACTGTTTAATACAAAAGATTATTACTTTATAAGCACACATCAGCCTTGTTCTATGTGTTTATCAGCTATAACCTGGGCTGGATTTGACAATTTTTACTATTTTTTTTCCTATACCGACACAAAAGAAGGTTTTCATATTCCGCACGATCTTAAAATTTTGACGGAGGTATTTAAGATCAAAGATGGTAAATACAATACTAATAATGATTATTGGGAGAGTTTTTCAATTTTATCGGAAATTAAAAGATTAGGCATAGAGGGCTCATTATCAGATAAAATTTATCAGATTAGAGAGGAGTACCAAAAAATGTCAAAAATTTATCAAAAATCAAAAATTGATAATAAAATTCCTCTAAATTAATTGTTAAATTATAAAAATAAGTATAGAAATAATTAACGGGAGATACTGTAATTTCAGAGCCGAAGGAGCAACGACCCGGAAACTCTCAGGCACAATGGACCGTTAAATAAACTCTGGAAAAGAGCATTTAGCTCTACCGAAGGTGAAAAGCTCTCAGGTAAAAAGACAGAGGGGTGACTTGGAGAATTTATTTGAACCAGTTACCAATAGACATTCCACTGAAAAATTTTCATCTAAATAATGGTGCAAAGATATTGCCATTTGCAGGTTTTAATATGCCTATTAATTATAAAACTGGAATAATTAATGAACACAAAAACGTTAGAAATCATTCTGGTATTTTTGATGTCAGTCATATGGGACAAATTTTAATTGAAAATAATGAATCTTATTTACATAGATTAGAAAAATATATTCCATTACAATTAAAAAAATTAATTAAAAATAGATCGCATTATTCATTTTTGCTCAATAATGATGGTGGTGTTATTGATGATCTAATTATTTCAAATATTGATATTAAAGATAAGTCATATTTATATATTGTTTATAATGCATCTCGAAAAAAAGAAGACGAAGAAATATTTATGTCTTGTGCTCCTAATGCAGAAATAATTTATACAAAAAATTGTTTATTCGCAATCCAAGGGCCTGATTCTATTAAAGTTTTAAAAAATATTATCGATATTCCAGATAATATGAATTTTTTTGATATTTTAATAAGTAAATACAATAACAATGAAATAATAATAAGTAGATCAGGTTATACTGGTGAAGATGGTTTTGAACTTTCTATTCCAAATGAAATTGCAGAAAATTTAATTACTCATTTACTTAAAAATGAAAATACAATGCTTTGTGGGTTAGGTTCTAGAGATTCATTAAGGCTCGAAGCTGGATTAAGTTTATATGGTCATGAATTAAATGAAAAAATTACACCAATTGAAGCTGGTTTATCATGGGCTTTAGATAAAGAAAGATTAGAAGATGAAAATTTAAATGGAAATAAAGTTTTAACAGATCAATTAAAAAATAAACTATCTAATAAAAAAATAGGTTTAATTTCTACCAGCAAATCAATGCTAAGAGATGGAATGACATTATTTGATAATAATAATAATGAAATTGGCAAAATTACAAGTGGATGTTTTTCTCCTAATCTAAACAAATCTATTGCTATTGGTTATATAATATCTGAATTCAATACTGATAATCCAATTTTTTGTGAAATTAGAAAAAAATTAGAATTAGTAAAAATTAATAATCTACCTTTTGTAAAAAAAAATTATAAAAAAAATGGGAGCGTATATGAGTGAAAAAAAATACACAAAAGATCATGAATGGGTTTCAATTGAAAATGAAATTGCTACAATTGGTATTAGCAATCATGCCCAAGAATCTCTTGGCGATATTGTATTTATTGAATTACCATCAGTTGGAAATTCGGTAAAAGCAAAAGATGAAATATGCGTCGTTGAATCTGTAAAAGCAGCTTCTGATATTTATGCTCCAATAGATGGTGAAATAATTGAAGTTAATAATAATCTAGAAAATGATGCTGCTATTATTAATCAAGATGCAGAAAACGAGGGATGGATTTTTAAAATGAAAATTTCTGATTCAAATCAATATTCTGAACTTATGTCAGAAGATGAGTATAAACAATTTTTGGAACAATAGATGATTGAAATAGATAAATTTGTTAGCAGACATATAGGACCTAGAAATGAAGATATTGGAGAAATGCTCAAATTAATAAATTGCTCCTCATTAGATGAATTAATTGAAAAAACTGTACCTAATCATATCATTTTTAAAGATAAACTTAAATTTAGACCTGGTATGTCTGAGGAGTTTAATAAAATTAATACTCAACTTTTATCTTTAAAAAATAATTTCAAAAAAACTTATATTGGAATGGGTTATTACAACACTATTACTCCTAGTGTTATTTTAAGAAATATTCTTGAAAATCCAGGATGGTACACTGCTTACACACCTTATCAACCAGAAGTAAGTCAGGGCAGGTTGGAAATGTTAATGAATTTTCAACAAATGATAATTGATTTGACTGGAATGGATATTGCAAATGCATCTTTACTTGATGAAAGTACTGCGGCAGCTGAGGCTATGATGATGGCTTTTAAAATTAAAAAAAGTCAAAAGTTTACTTTTTGTATTCAAAATAAATGTCATCCACAAACACTATCTGTCTTAAAAACAAGAGCTAAGCCCCTAGGTATAAAAATTATTTTTGATAATCCAGATGATGATACATTTGGTTGTTTAATTCAAAATCCAGATACATACGGAGAAATTGCAAATCTCAACGATTTAATAAATATAAATAAATCTCACGATGCGTTATCAATCATAGCAGCTGATATAATGAGTTTGGTAGTTATGAAATCACCAAAAGATTTTGGAGCTGATATAGTTGTTGGAAGTACTCAAAGATTTGGAGTTCCAATGGGTCTAGGAGGTCCACACGCAGCATATTTTGCAACATTAGATGAATATAAAAGAATGATACCCGGAAGACTAATTGGTGTATCAGTTGATCGTACTAATAAAAGATCTTACAGAATGGCTCTTCAAACACGTGAGCAACACATTAGAAGGGAAAAAGCTACAAGTAATATATGTACTGCACAGGCTTTATTAGCAATTATATCTGCTTCATATGCAATATATCATGGTCCAACTAGATTAAAAAATATTGCTGAGGATATTCATTATAAGTCTAGATATCTAAAGAAATCATTAGAGATATTAAATTTTGAAGTAAAATCTAAAAATTATTTTGATACCTTATTAATAAAAGATACAAAATCTAAATACTGGGTAAATAAATCTATAGACAATGGTATAAATTTTAGATTTGTAAATGACGATCATTTTTCTATTTCCTTAGATGAAACTACATCACTACAAGATGTAGATAATTTAATTAAATTTTTTAATGAAAATAATAATGCAATATATGCAGAAGAAATTGAAAGTAAAATTGAAGATTCGATTTTCAAAAGTGATTTAGATAGAAAAGACAAAATATTAACTCATCCTGTATTTAATATCTATCATTCTGAAACAGAAATGATGAGATATTTAAAAAAATTAGAAAATAAAGACGTTGCTTTAAATAGATCAATGATACCCCTTGGATCTTGTACTATGAAATTAAATGCTGCATCTGAAATGCTTCCAATTACTTTACCAGGTTTTTCAAATGCACATCCATTCTTAGAGCCCCATCAACGTGATGGATATAATGAAATGATGAGTGAATTAATATCGATGTTAAAAGATATTACTGGTTTTGATGCAGTTTCTCTTCAACCTAATGCTGGAGCGCAAGGTGAGTTTGCTGGTTTATTAGCTATACAAAAATATCATGAGAAAAACTCAGATACTAAACGAAATATTTGCATAATTCCTAAAAGCGCTCATGGAACTAATCCAGCCAGTGCACAGATGTGTGGTATGGATATTTTAATTGTAAACTGTGATGACAAAGGTAATGTAGATTTAACTCACTTAGATAAAAAAATAGAAGAGGCAGGTGATAGACTGTCTGCTTTAATGATTACATATCCTTCAACACATGGCGTATTCGAGGAAAGTATTGTTGAGATATGTAAAAAAATTCATGATGCTGGTGGACAAGTTTATCTAGATGGCGCAAATTATAATGCAATGGTTGGTATAGCTAAACCAGGTAAATTTGGACCTGATGTATGCCATATGAATCTCCATAAGACATTCTGCATACCTCATGGAGGAGGTGGGCCTGGAGTTGGGGCTATAGGATTAAAAAAACATTTAGCAAATTTTGCTCCTGGGCATCCTATTTTTAAAAATGAAATAGGTTTAACCAATCAGGAGGCAGTTTCAGCAGCGCCTTGGGGCAGTGCATCTATTTTACCTATTTCATATTCTTATATTTCTATGATGGGTGACGATGGTTTAAAATTAGCAACTCAAGTAGCAATATTGAATGCTAATTATATTAAAGAAAGATTAAAAAATTATTACCCTATTTTATATACTGGCAAGAATAATATGGTAGCACATGAATTTATTATTGATATGAGGCCGTTTAAACAAGAATTAAATATTTCAGATGAAGATATTGCTAAAAGACTAATTGATTATGGATTTCACGCTCCCACAATGTCTTTTCCAGTTCCAGGCACTCTGATGATTGAACCAACTGAAAGTGAATCAAAAGAGGAGCTAGATAGATTTTGTGAAGCAATGATTTCTATTAATAATGAAATTTCTATGATTAGAGATGGTAAATTTGATAAAGTAGATAATCCTATTAAAAATGCCCCACATACGATAGAGGAGGTATCTTCTGATAATTGGGATCATAAATATACCCGTAAAGAAGCTGCTTACCCTCATGCTTATTTAATAAATAATAAATACTGGAGTCCTGTTAGTAGAATTGATAATGTATATGGGGATAGAAATTTATTTTGTGTTTGTCCTCCAATTGATGAATACGAAGAGGCTAAAACTGGATAATTACTATTTATCAATAAATTAAAACACAAATTTGATAACAATTATGATTTATATTAATCTTATTCTAGTTTTTTTAGTCTTGGTCGCAATCCATGAATACGGACATTATATAGTTGCGAGATGGTTTAAAGCTGAAGTTACTGATTTTTCAATTGGATTTGGTAAGCCTCTTTTAAAATATACAGATAGAAATGGCACTACATGGAAATTATCTCCAATTCCGTTGGGGGGATATGTAAAAATCAAAGGTCTTGATAATATATTTTCTCCAAACCCTAACGATGAACAAGGATCCTTTCAATCCCTTACACTCTTTCAAAAGATATTAGTACTTTTAGCAGGAAGTATTTTTAATATTCTTAGTGCGTGGTTTGCTCTTTTCTGCATATTTTTCTTTTTTGGAATTGTTAGTTTAATGCCGATTATTGGATCAGTTAGCGAAAATTCATCAGCATTTGAAAATGATCTTAGAGAAGGAGATAGAATACTTGAAATAAATAATATTAGTATTGAAGAGTTTTCTGATATCCCGAAAGCAATTGCAAATAAACAAAGTATAAATATTTTAATAGAAAGAAATAATCAGATAATTGAAAAAAATTTTGATCTAAAATTTAATAAAGAATTAAATAGGTACATTATCGGAATATCTTCACCTCAAAATCCTATTTTTGATAAGTATAATTTAATTGATTCAATAAAAAACTCATCTTTATTTATACCTACATATTATGCTGCTTCTTTTGCATTTCTTCAACAATCTTATAAAGAAAATACATTAGGAGACCAGTTAGCTGGACCAATAGGGATCGTTAAAAATGCAGATCAAATGATGCTAGATCAGGTTAGAGGAGTTCTATTTTTATTTATTATTATTTCTTTATTTGTAGGGTTATTTAATTTGCTTCCTATTCCTCTTTTAGATGGTGGTCATATAATGTATTTTATTATTAGAAGAATTTTTTCAAACTCTCTTCCTGAGTTTATTACAAGAGTTTATTTGGCAGTGGGGATAACAATAATATCTTTTCTCTTTATAGTTGTGACTTACAACGATATTTTTTATAAATAAGTTTATTGGGAGATAAAATGACAAATTTTGAAAAAGTAAAAGAATTTATGACAACTTTTGGCCAAGAAGTAAAAACTAGTGCTGAATTTCCAGAAAATAAAATTGTTGAATTAAGAAAAAAATTGATTGATGAAGAATTTAATGAATTAAAAGATGCTATTAATGATAATGATATCGTTGAAGTTGCTGATGCATTAACTGATATTTTAGTTGTAACATACGGTGCCGGTGCTGCTTTTGGTATAGATCTAGATAAATGTTTTAACGAAGTTCATCGTAGTAATATGAGTAAACTTTCAGAGGAAGGTAAGCCAATTTATAATGAATTTGGTAAAGTTATGAAGGGTCCTAATTATTCACCTCCAGATTTGAAAAAAATAATTTAAATATATTTTAGAGCATCATCTAAAGATTTCTTTAAGTCTGAAATATCTTCAATGCCAATTGAAAGCCTGATTAGGGTATCAGAAATTCCTAATTCATCTCTAATTTTTTTATCTATAGATGCATGTGTCATTATAGCTGGATGCTCAATTAAACTTTCAACCCCACCCAAACTTTCTGCTAGTGTAAATATCTGAATTGTTTCAAGAAATTTTTTTGCTGAATTAATATCACCCATTAATTCAATTGATAATATTCCTCCAAATCCAGTCATTTGTTTTTTTGCAATTTCATAACTTGGGTTATTTTCTAATCCAGGGTAAAATACATTTTTAATTTTATGATGTTTTAATAAATAATTAGCAATTTCTAATGCATTATTATTGTGCCTCTCCATTCTTACAGCAAGTGTCTTAATTGATCGAATTAGTAAATAACAATCAAAGGGGCTGGGAACAGCACCAACTGCATTTTGAATATATTTAATTTTATCAGCTAAAATTTTATTATCATTTATAATTAATGCACCTCCTATTATATCAGAATGCCCACCAAGATATTTAGTTGACGAATGTATAACAACATCGGCTCCAGAATTTAATGGTTGCTGATTATAAGGTGATGCAAAAGTATTATCACAGACTATAATGATATTATCATCTTTTAAGCTTTCTCTAATTTTTTTTATATCTATAATTTTTAGTAATGGGTTAGAGGGTGTCTCAACCCAAATCATTTTTGTATTTTCTTTTAGATGACCTTGCCAATTATTTTCTTTACTAAGATCGGCATATGTTACTTCCACATCTTGATTAACAGTTTTAATTTTATCAAATATTCTTCTTGTTCCACCGTAAACATCATCGCTACAAATAATTGAATAATTTTTACCTAAAGCATCTGATAATGCAGAAATTGAAGCCATACCTGAGCTAAATGCATAAGCAAATTTACCATCTTCCAATTCAACTAATAACTTTTCTAATATATCTCTTGTTGGATTTCCTGTTCTTGCATATTCATAAGTAAAGTCACCAGGAGAATTTTGCTTAAAAGTCGATGAAAGATGAATAGGGGGCATTACCGCACCCGTAGTTTCATCAGCGCCATGACCTGAATGAATTACTTTAGAATTAAATTTTTTATCTTTAGTTTTCATTATTACATCCAATCGGCATAAGGTAAATTTTTGGAAATCAAATATTCCTTATTAAACATTTTATCATAATATTTATTTGCATCATCACAAAGTATTGTTACAATTTTTTTCCCTTTACCCATTGATTTAGCCAGTTTTACTGCACCACATATATTTACCCCAGAACTTAATCCTAGAAATAATCCATCTGTTTTCATAATTTTAAATAGCATTTCCATACATTCTTGATCAGAAACAAAAAATGATTTGTCTACAAGACAATTTTCTAAATTTTTTGTTACTCTGGCTTGTCCAATACCTTCTGTAATTGATTCCTCTCCTTTTTTTTCTGGTTTAGCATTAGTAAAATAATTAAACATTGATGATCCTTGTGAGTCTGTACAAGCGATAATAATTTCTTTATTTTTTGATTTTAGCCCAACGCTAACACCCGTTAAAGTTCCTCCAGTCCCAATTGCACATGTGAAGCCATCTATTTTACCCTCTGTTTGTTTATAAATTTCTGCAGATGTTGTTTTTTCATGAAATTTGTAGTTTGCTAAATTTTCAAATTGACCAGCCCAAAAAGTTTTTTTACCTGTTTGTTTTTCAATATCTTTAGCTAATTGCTGCGAGACTTTTTGATAGTTACCAGGATCGGAATATGGTTTTGCATCAACTAAATGAAGTTTTGCTCCCATATTTTTAAGTATATCTCTTTTAGATTGAACGGTTATGTTAGGCATTACAATTTCTAGATTATAATTTTTTGCATTACAAACTAACGCTAAGCCTATTCCTGTATTACCAAAAGTCCCTTCAACAACAGTTCCACCCGGTTCCAATAATTTTTTTTCTTCTGCATCCTCGATAATACCAAGTGCTGTTCTATCTTTCACTGAACCAGCTGGATTCATAAATTCAGCTTTACCGTATATTTCACAACCTGAAATTTCTGAGGGGTATTTTAATTTTATTAGGGGGGTGTTACCAATTAATTGAGTAACATTATTTGTTATCATCAATATCTCTTACACCATATGGATTAAATGAAGTATCCTTATTAATGTTAATATTTTTAACTGGGTTTCCTACCATTGTTGCATAAGAGGGAACATCTTTTAATACTACTGTATTAGCTCCAACTCTTGCACAACTCCCAATATTAATTGGGCCAAGAATACTTGCTCCACATCCTATGATTACATTATCTTCTATTGTTGGGTGTCTTTTTGTATCTCTTTGATCATTGGAATTTTCTGCTGGACTAATTCCTCCAAGTGTAACACCATGATATAAAGTAACATTATCTCCAATTACACTTGTTTCTCCAATTACAGTTCCCATACCATGATCAATAAATAGGTTTTTACCTATTTTAGCCGCTGGATGAATTTCAATTCCTGTTAAAAAACGACTAAATTGGGAAACTATTCTTGCTAGAGTGTAAAGATTTAAATTCCATAGATTGTTTGCTATTCTATGAAAAAAAACAGACTTCACTCCTGGGTATGTAAGCACTATACTTAGCTTGCTTCTTGCAGCTGGATCTCTTTGAATTATTGAATCTAAATAATCAGTCATTTTGTAATGCTATTTAGTGATTATTGCATTTTTTTCAATGTAACGAGGATTTCTCTAGAAAATTTATGATTTTAATTATGTCAATTATTGATAGTTTATATAGATAAAAGATAATCAATATATGATTTGTTAATTTGATGATTAAAGTAAATAAAATCAAAATTCATTTATTTAAGTATAAGAATAAAAATCCAGTTTTATCTTCTTTTGGTAGAATGAGTTTTAGATCATCTTTAATTGTTGAATTAATTGATCAAAATGACAACAGTGGATTTGGTGAAATATGGTGTAATTTCCCCAATCATGCTGGTAGATATAGATTTGAGATTTTTAAGGATTATTTTTCAAATTTACTTAAAAATTTTAATTTTGAAAAGCCGAGTGATCCTTATGATTTTTTTTATGAAAAATTTAATTCAATAAAAATTCAAAGTGGTGATTATGGAGCTTTTACTAATATTATTTCTGGAATAGATTGTGCTTGTTGGGATTTATTTTCAAAAAATAAAAAAATACCTCTAAACAAATTAATTAATAGTAATTCTTCAGATAAGATTCAAGTTTATGCTAGTGGAATTAATAGAGATGAACATCAAGAAAGAATAAGTGAAGCAAGAAAATTAAGAATAAAAAAATTTAAAATAAAAATTGGTTATGATTTAAATGATGATATTGCAAGTTTAGCATCAATTGAAAAAATTTTACATGATTCTGAAGATTATATGATTGATGTAAATCAAGCTTGGAAAATAGATAAAGTTAGCTCAAATATTAAAGCATTAAATCAGTTCAGATATTATTGGTTAGAGGAGCCAATTAGTGCTGATAATTCTTTAAATGAAATAATTAATTTAATAAATAATCATAAAAATTTAGCCTTTGGTGAAAATATTACTCAAATAAATAACTTTGTTAAATTAAATAATGATACTTCAATTAAATTTTTACAACCAGATATTGCTAGGTATGGAGGTATTTCACAAATAATAAGTTTAAAAGATAAAATAGATACTGATAAATTATATCTACATTATTTGGGTGGTGCTGTAGGTTTGGTTACTTCAGCACATTTAATGTCTGCAATTAATCAAAGTGGTTTTTTAGAATATGATATTAATGAAAATGCACTCAGAACTGATATCTTGAAACCTGCCGTCAAAATAAGAGATGGTTATCTTTTATTAAATTCATCAATAGGTATCGGGTTTCATCTTTCTGAAATGTCAAAAGATTATCTAAATCAATATTATGAATTATAAAATTAAAGTTTACTATGAAGATACTGATGCATCGGGTAGAGTTTATCATTCAAATTATTTAAAATATTTAGAGAGGGGTAGATCAGAATTCTTATATAAATTAGGTTACAATCATCAAAACTTACTCCAATCACTTAATTTTTACTTTGTAGTTAAACATATCGATATTGATTTTAAATTACCTGCATATTTTGAAGATATCTTAGAAGTTGAAACAACAATTCATGATATTTCAAAAGTAAAAATAATTTTTCATCAGTCAATAATTAGAGAAAAAGATTTATTAATTGATTCGAAGATTTTAATAACTCCTGTTAATGATAAAGGTAAAATCGTAAAAATGCCTATTGAAATGCTTGATAAATTGCAATTACCAAAAATCTAAATAAATTTATATTTTTTTATAAGCAAACAAATGTTAAATAAATTTTATGGGAATTGTAACTGACGTAATATTGCCTCTTTCTCTAGCTTTCATAATGTTTTCATTGGGTTTAGGTTTAAGTCTCAGTGATTTTACTAGAGTTTTCTTTAAACCAAGAGATTTTCTTATCGGATTATTTTTTCAAATTATTATTCTACCAATAGTTGCATTATTAATTGTTATGTTTTGGCCCTTATCTCCTGAGCTAGCTATTGGAGTGATGATTCTTGCAGCTGCTCCTGGTGGTGTAACCAGCAATGTTTTAACATCATTTGCAAAAGGAAACATTGCCCTTTCAATATCATTAACAGCAATAAACAGTATTTTATGTGTAATTACGGTTCCATTAATATTAATTATATCATTAAGTGTTCTTGACATGGGTAGTATTAATGAGGGACAGTCATTATTTAGTGTTGCATCACAAATGTTTTTAATTGTTACAATACCAGTTATCGTTGGAGTTTTATTAAGTGGAGTACTATCTTCATTTGAAAAAATAGCAAAAAATATATCAATAATTTTATTTGTTTTAGTTCTTATTGGAGCAATATTATCTCAAAGAGAAAATGTTATTACTTACTTTGCTCAAGCAGGTTTGGTTATGTTATTTTTAAATATTACAATGATGATCATTGTTTATTTATTATCTAATACTTTTAAATCCTCAAGAGAAACATTTAGGTGTTGGTTGATGGAAGTTGGGCTACAAAATGGAACATTAGCAATTGTTGTAGCTAATACTTTCTTTGCAAGTACGGTTTATTTAATACCTGCAGCAATTTATAGTTTAATAATGTACGCTACTGCTCTTCCTTTAATATATTTTTTAAGAAGAAATTAAGATTGGAAAAGTTTCACTATCTAAAACTTCATCATTTTTTAGATTAATATTTGGAAATGGGGGGGACATTTCACCCTTCCTCTTAATATATCTTGCGTCATCACCAATAAATCTAACTGAAAAAGCTCTTCTTCTATTATTTGAATTATTGCCATATGCAGCATGAATTGTTGCATAGTTAAATGCTATGGCATCTCCTAGCTCACATTCATAGGATATAATTTCATAATCTTTTCTATTATTTTCAATATCTGGAATTTTTTCAAATTCTTTATCTTTATGATCATAATCATAACCTTTAAATTTTGTAGGTAAAAATATTTTATTCCATTTATGTGACCCTAGTATGAATTCCATTGATGAATTAATATCAATTTTATCAAGTGGTATCCAAATACTTACATTATCTCTTCCTTGTACACAGTAATACCCCTGATCTTGATGCCACGGTGTTCTTTTTTTAGATCCTTTTTCTTTTATTAAAACATGCTCATGGAATAAATTTACTTTTTTAGATTTCATTAATGTGCCAGCAATTTTGGCAATATTAGAATTAAAAATAAAATTTTTATACTCTTTTATTCTTTGCCAATTACAATAATCATCATAAAAAATTTCTTTATCATCTACTTCTTCATAAACACATTTATATTTACTTGGGTATTTAAAATTATGATCAACACCCTTTCTTAGTTGTTTAATCCATTTTTGATCAATAATTTTTTTTAGTAATACAACTCCATTATTCTGAAATTCATTACTAATATTTTTTTCAATCATTTAATCTTTAATTATATATCCTTTTGAAAATGTATATGTGATAAATATTATGCATCCAATTAAAATTGTTAGGATAGTTAATGTACTTGTAAGTAATGAAACATCAGAAACTTCATAAAAACTATATCTGAAACCACTTATTAAATATAAAACAGGATTAAGTAATGATATTTTCTGCCAAAATTCTGGAAGCATATTAATAGAGTAAAAACTTCCTCCTAAAAAAACTAACGGTGTAATTATTAGAATTGGAATAATTTGTAATCCTTCAAAACCTTCAGCATACATTCCAATTATAAAACCAAATAAAGCAAAAGTAATGGATGTTAAAATTAAAAAAAACATCATGAGAAGAGGGTGATCTATTCTTACATCTACAAAAAAATTAGCAGTTAGAATAATCACACATCCAATTATTAATGATTTGGATGCTGCGGCTCCTACAAAACCAAGTACTATCTCAAACGAAGATAATGGTGCTGCAAGTATTTCATAGATGGTATTTGTAAATCTTGGAAAATAAAAAGCAAAAGATGCATTTGAAATTGATTGAGTTAAGATAGTTAACATAATCATTCCTGGAACAATATAAGATCCGTAATTTATTCCATCTATCTCGGTAATTCTTGATCCTATGGCTGAGCCAAAAACTACAAAGTAAAGAGAAGTTGTAATTATTGGTGAGGCAAGACTTTGAAATAAGGTTCTTCTAAACCTTTCCATTTCATGAATATATATTGCTTTAATTCCGTACCAATTCATTATTATTTTCCTGTATAAGTTTAATAAAAATCTCTTCCAGTGAACTTTGCTCAGTATTAATGTCTTTTATTTTATAACCATCTTTTTTTACATCATTTAAAAGTTCAGTAATATCAGTTGTGTTTGAGTTTAAATTATAGGTATGTGAAATAATTTTATTTGTTTGATCTAAAGTAAAATTATATTTTGATAAATTACCATTTATTTTTTCAATAGGTTCAAATAATTCAATTTTAATTGTTTTTTCTCCAAGTTTTTTAATCAATTTATCTTTGTCATCAACTAAAATAATTTTTCCATCATTAATAACTGCTACTCTATCACTTAACTCTTCAGCTTCTTCAATATAATGTGTTGTTAAAATAATTGTTACTCCATCTTCATTTAATTTTTTAACAACATCCCACATATCTTTTCGTAATTCCACATCTACACTAGCTGTTGGTTCATCTAAAAATAATAATTTAGGTTCGTGAGATAAAGCTTTAGCTATCAGAACCCTTCTTTTCATTCCACCCGATAGTTCTTTAATTTTATTATCTTTTTTGTCCCATAAGGACAGTTGTTTTAAAAGCTTCTCTATATAACTGTGATCAGGTTTCTTACCAAAAAGACCTCTAGAATAATTAACATTGTTCCAGACAGTTTCAAAAGATTCAAGATTTAATTCTTGAGGAACAATTCCTGTTATTTTTCTAGTAGTTCGATAGTTTTTAACAATATCCATATTATTTATTTTAATGCTTCCAGTATTAAAATTTACTATTCCACAAATTGAGTTTATGAGTGTTGACTTTCCTGCACCATTTGGTCCAAGTAGAGCAAATATTTCTCCTTCTTTAATATCAAGATTTACATTTTCTAATGCTTTAACTGAATTTTTGTAAAATTTAGTTACATTATTTATCTCAAGTATATTCTTCATAATTTAAATTTTTGTAATCAGGTTTGGAATATTTTGTTTAAATTTGAAATAACCTTTTTTTGAAAAAATCCAACTATTAACATCGTATTTTCTATTAAATATTATAAAATTAATTGATGGATATTTTGTAATTATTTTTTTATAAATTTTTTTCCAATTTCCCTTAGTAACATAGGGTAAATATATTTCTTGAATTTGAAATTTTTTTATCCATTTATCTAAATTTTCAAAATAATTTTCAAATTCAATATCAGTTTTAATGTTTTTATAAAAATCATCATCACTAAAACATGAAATACAAATATTTTTTATATGTTTAATTATTTTTTCAGAGAAATTGTGATCATTATAATCTTCTAATGGCAAACCTGTAAAAACATTTACTTTTTTATGATTTAAATCTTTTAGAATATTTAATTCATCAGTTGGTATTAAAATATATTTTATCTCTTCTAAATTATAATCAGAATTTAAATGTAATTCATTTACGTTATAAGTTTTTTCTTCGACTAAAGGATTTGCACTTTCATTTAAAACTTCATTATCTGATATTTTAATATCACTGTATTTTTCTATATTACTTTTTCTTGCTAAATAATTTTTTCCCTTAGTCTGTATACCGGCAACCCATCTCCATGATAGTGTATTGGAAGCTGGATCTCCATCCAATAAATGTTGCATAAAAAAATCTGCTCCAAGTTGCCAAGGTAAATTAAGAGTAAAAATCCAAATTGATGCAAACCACATTCTTACATGATTATGCAAGTATCCATTTTCTCTAAGATTATTTACCCAATTATTAAAAAATGAGAGATTTGTATTTCCAGAAATTGCATTTAAATAAAATTTTTTATTACTAAATTGTTCAATTAATTTATTTCTTTCTTCTAAATAATCAGAATAAACCGATGGTCTATGTTCAAGCCAACCTTTCCAATAAGTTCTCCAATAAATTTCTTGTACAAATTTTTCACATTCTCTTAGTTCATATTTTTTTAAAACTTTTTCCAGAACTTGTTCTTCAGAAATTAGCCTGTATCTTATGAAGGGAGATAATAAAGACGTAGTATTATTATGAGATCTATCTTTACTGTAATTTCTATTTACTTCATAATATTTTCCTGTCTTAGGCAAATATGATAGGAATTGCTCTTCAGCAAAGCTGATATTTGATTTAAACATTTTGGTATTAATTAATCGTCAGGTAATTTTTTAGAGCGCCTATTAAGTATTTCCATGTGACGCACTCTTAATACTACAATTGCTATTGCTAAAATCAATATTGCTACAGACTCATAAACATACGCAGATGGATCAACATCTTTTCTTTGCATGATTATCATTCTGGCTAGAGCTGTCATGGCAATGAAAAGAGGGTAGCTCATTCTTATCATTTTAGAAACCCAGTATTCTTTAATCATTCCAATAATTTCAATGTAAATAAACAGCAAAAGAATGTCTGCAAGTGTAACTTTGTAAACTGCAATCATACCTTGTATTTCCATTGCAATCGCTATGATTGTGCAAACAATAAGTACAGACAGTACTATTTTCTCTAATAGTTCAAAATAATTATTCATTTAAATTCTTTCTATTTTATTTAGCTGATTCTTGTTTTTGTAAAATAGAATTAGGGCAAAAACTTCATATAAAAACCAAGAAACTTGATAAATTAGAGGTTTTCTTATTATTTTAGCCAAAAAACTATATCGTGGTATTTCTGACCACATTTCAATAAATGCATCGACCCCACTATAAACCTTGTTATTTTTTACAGTGTGTAAACGTCTTAATAATTCTTTAGCATTTTTTGCGGTATCTTCTTTTGATTTTTTCTCAGTGCTTATATCAATCCATTCAAGATTATTTTCTAGTTTTTTGTAATGATTTATTTCAAACCTACAAATACTGCATGAATTATTAAAATAAACTTTAGTAGTCATAAAAGAAAAATAATTTAAATAAATTGAAATTCAATATCCTCTAATTGCTCAAATTGAGCTTTTATGTGGTTGCCAGAGTAAATTTTTGATGGTTTTGTACATGAGCCTGATGAAATAAATTGACCTTTAAGTAATGTTTCACCTTTTTTTGTAAGATTATTTATTAACCACAAAGCGGCATTTAAAGGATTATTTAAAACATTTTTTGTATTTCCTGAGTCCATTATTTTGTTATCTATAATTAAAGTAACTTCAAGGTCATTGAGATTCACATCATTAATGTTAAATATTTTTTCATTACGTAACCAAAATTCAGATGCTCCATTTGTTGATATAACATTTCTTGCACCAATTTCGGGTAATGGTTTTGCAAATCTAAAATCGTTTATTTCAATTGAGCATACTAATCCATCTAATAATAAATCTATATCGTCTATAGTGTAGGGTGCTTTTGAGATATCTATGTCTTCTTTAACTCTAAAACTTATTTCTGGCTCCGCATATGGTTCAAAAAAATTTTTAGCATGTAATTTTTTGGCATTAACTAAACTGTATCTGCTATATATATTTCCATAAAAAGGTTCGTTCATATTTAAAACTTCTTGTGCTGTTAGAGATGTGGCTCCAATTTTTTTCCCAATACAAATATTATCTTTTAGTTCTAAGTATCTAAGTTTTAAATTATCTTGAATTGCATAAGCTTCATCAATTGTTTGAGGTTCTAGATTTTTTAAAGAACTTAAGCCAGTTTTATTCAATCTATGTTCAAATAAAATTTTTGATGCTTCTTGAATATCTTCTTTATTCATACTTTAATTGCGTACTTGTTAATTTCTTCATATATATCTAAACATTCTTTATAAATATTTTCATAAGTTTTAGGTACAATAAATTCTTTAGAATTTTTGGTGTTAAAAGTAGTAGAGGAAATTACATCTTGATACCAAACTTTAGACCAAATACCATCAGTATCCCTATAGCCTTTTGGCCAATTAAGCATGTTTTGATCAAAATCTAAATTTAATTTTTGACACAAAATTTTTAAATACTTTTCAGGGCTTGCTAATAAATAATCTGAGTTTATTATTATAGGCTCTTTTGAATTTAATAATTTAAAAATTTCATAAAGTTTTTTAAAGCCTACATCTTGAATTGATTTTAAAGTATTTTTTTTTAAATATGAGACAATTACTTTAGCAGGATCACGGATTAAAAAACAATTTATACCTCTATTGATCCAATCTAAGCGTGTTTCATCTAAAATATGATGAGTCATATGTTTTTGGTAAAATATTTTATAACTTCTATCATCTGTAGTAATTAATTTAATTATCTCATCTTCATCGGTCTGATAGTGATTTATAATTTTATCTTTCATTGGATGATTTAAGTTAGTTTTTTTTAAATAATATGCATAAAAAGGTTCATCATAAACCTTTGTGTCTTTTCTATTTTCAAAAGATCGCATCAATGCAGTACTAATATTTCTAGGTCCAGACCAAACAAATAAATTAATCATTTAAAATAAGTTATTATAAAAATTAGTTAATTCTTTAGTAATAGGATTCTTCTTTAATGAGTATTTTTTTTTATTTATTTGATTTATTGGTACAATTCCTGCGAAAGATCCGGTGCAAAATGCTTCATCTGCATTTAATACTTCATTTAATTTAAAATTCTTTTCTTTTACTTTTATTTTATTTTTTTTACATAGATCTATAATTTTCTGTCTTGTAATTCCTGTAACACAATATTTTCCCGTTGAAGTAAAGACTGTCTTATTTTTAACAAAGAAGAAATGGGTGCTATTATTTGTAGCGACATTTCCATTAATATCAAACATTAGTGCTTCATCAGCATTCTTTTTATTAGCTTCAATACATGCTAGTATACAATTTAATTTACTAAGTGAATTGATTTGTGGATTTTGAACATTGATTGGCCCTCTAATAGTTTTTACTGTAACTAATTTTAATCCTTTATTGTATGTTTTAATATCTGGTTTTTTATATTCAGGGATTATGACTATAGTTGGTTTAGATATTGTAACTTTAGGTGATTGATAAGGTGTTGATTTAATACCTCTAGAAACAATTATTCTTAAATGAACATCTGTTTTCATTTTATTTATTTTGATCGTCTTTATTAGCGCTTCTGAAAGTTTTTTACGTGTTAAATGTATTTTTAAGTCAATAAGCTTTGCATCTTTATATAACCTATCTAGATGTTCTTTTAGAAAAATGAAATTATTATTATGATATCTTAACGAATCCCAGATACCATCACCAAGCATTGTAGATGAATCAAAAACTGATATTTTGGCATCTCTTCTTTTATAAAATTTTCCGTTGATATAAATTTTAATTTTTTTATTTCTTTTATCATCTACAAAATCATGACTTGAAACCATAATTATTTTTATCTTAATAGCAAATATTGTCTACTTAATAATCTTATTAACTTTTATTGAAAATCAAAGAGTGACATGTGATCAAATTAATATAACCAATTAGTAATTATCTTTTGTAATGTTTAATAAAAATTTTATTGTTATTTGTATTTCTTCTACAATTGCTGCTTTCCCACCTATGGCTGTAGTTTTATTAGGTGGAATTATAACATCTCAGATAATGATGAAAGATTCATTAGCAACAGTTCCGATGACATTAATGATTATAGGTATAGCAATAAGTGCGCCTTTAGCTTCTAGGTTTATGAGTATTTGGGGAAGGCAGAAAGGATTTTTATTCTCATCATTACTAAGTTGTTTAGCATTAATTTTTTGTTCATTTGCAATTTACTTAGAAAATTTTTTTATTTTTGCTCTTGGTAATTTTTTAATTGGCTCTTCACAAGCTTTTATTCATCAGTATCGTTTTGCTGCATCTGAGTCAGTTACAAAAGAATTTATTCCAAGATCTATTTCAGTTATTTTATTATTAGGTATAGTATCAGCATTACTTTCATCTAATTTTGCTGAATATTTTAAAGATTTTTTTCCAAATAATTTATTTCTTGGTAGTTATATTTTCTTATCGTTTACAGCAATAATTCCTTTATTTGTTCTTCTTTTTTATAAGGAAACTAAAACTTCCGATAATCAAAGTAAATTTGAAATTGAAACTATTTTTAAACTTTTAAAAAATATTAAAATTATACAATCAATCGTAAGCGCTGGTCTTGGTTATTTTACAATGGCTATAATTATGACTGCCACCCCTTTACATATGCATCTTGTTAATAAATTTACTTTATTTGAAACCAGTATCGTAATTCAACTTCACGTTATTGGTATGTTTTTACCCTCTCTATTTTCTGGAGATTTAATAAAAAGGTTTGGAAATACGAATATTATATATGCAGGAGTAGGTATTTTGTTTTTAAGTATATTCACTAATACATTCTTTGATTTTTATTATTCTTATATGTTAGGTTTAATTCTACTTGGTATTGGATGGAATTTTTTATTTGTTTCAGGTTCAAGTTTGTTGGTTGTTTCTTACGAAGAAAAGGATAAATTTACAGCACAAGGTTTAAATGATTTTATTGTTTTTTCTACTCAAGGCATAGGATCATTATCTGCTGGTTTTCTTTTATATTTTTCAAATTGGGCCATTATAAATTTATTATGTGTGCCACTTTTAATAATTGTTTTAGTAGTCTCTATGTTTGCAGCTAGAAATAATTAAATTTGATAATTCACTTTTAAATAATAATTTTTTCACTATAGTTATTTTCATGAGCAATGTAGGATTTATAGGCGTAGGCTATATGGGCTATGGTATGGCTAAAAACTTATTAAAAAAACATAATGTATTTATATTTGCTCATAAAAATAGAAAACCTGTAAACAAATTAAAAAAAATTGGGGCTAAAGAATTAAAATCATACAATGAAATCAAAAAACAAAAACTTGATTGCATAATGATATGTGTAACAAATACACCAGTTGCTATAAATGTTGCAAACAAAATTAAAGAACAGCTTAATACCAAAACACTTGTAATAGATTTAACAACACATAATAAAAATGGTGCTTTTAAAATGGACAAAATTTTTAAATCAAAAAAAATAAGTTATAATTTTTGTGGAGTTATGGGCGGCCCAGTTCAAAGTGAGCAGGGTATATTAGGTGGTATTTATGGTGGAAAAAAAAATAATTTTTTAAAATGTAAAAAATACCTTAGTTCCTTTTGTAAGTCAGTTTTTAATTTTGGCGATGTGTCAAAAGCATCTTCTGCAAAATTATTATCTAACTTTTTATCATTAATGACTACCACTAGTGTCATTGAATTTTTTAAGTCTGCTAAAAAATTAGACATTGATATTAAGCTCTTATGTGATGTTGCTAGATTGGGTTCTGGAAATTCAGGAGCTTTAGATAGAATTGCAGATAAAGCTATAAAAGGTAATTACAAAGGGTATGTTTTTTCTGTAGATAATACATACAAAGATTTGAATTATATTAATGACCTTGTTTCAGATTTACCAAATGCTAATAAACTCTCAAAAATGGCAAAATCATTTTACAAACAAGCTTCGAAAAAGGGATATGGCAATTTACTTGTTAGCGAACTAATTGATAAAGAAAAATATTAATAAATGGATAAGCTAGTTCCAATTATTTATATGATTGGTGTGCTCTTATTAGTTCTACCTTCTTTCTTAAGCTCTAATAGTAATTTCAAAACTTTCTTTACTAACCTATCTATTTGGGTAGCTATTATATTAGTTGTTTTATCTTTTTATTTTGCTTACAATTATTTTTTCTAAAATGTTAAAAAAATATTAATTAATTTAATTGTAGACTTAGCTCAAACAAATATTTATACGAATTTTCCATGTCGATTCAAGTTGTTTCAAAATCAAGAAGATTGAGAAGTACAATATATTCTTCTCGTATTGAGAAACAGGGGGTTAAGTCATATACGATCTATAATCATATGCTTCTACCTGCGAGTTTTGGAGATACTTTAGAAGATTCCTATAATCACCTTAAAGAATATGTACAGGTTTGGGATGTTGCTGCCGAAAGACAAATAGAAATTAAAGGTAAGGATGCATACCAACTTGTACAATTAATGACATGTAGAGACCTTAGTAAAGCTAAAGCAGGTAAATGTTATTATTCTCCTATAATTGATGAAAATGGAGGAATGATAAACGATCCTGTAATACTAAAGTTTGATGACGAAAGATGGTGGATATCAATTGCAGATTCAGATCTTATGTTATTTGCCAAAGGTCTTGCAATAGGAAAAACATTGAATGTTTCTATTTCTGAACCCAATGTAAATATTATGGCTGTACAAGGACCTAAAGCTTTTAATTTATTAGAAAAAATTTTTGGAAATGAAATTTTAGATTTAAAGTTTTATAATTTTAAATATTTTAATTTTAAAAATTCTAAACATTTAATTGCTCGTTCTGGTTGGTCAAAACAAGGTGGCGTTGAAATTTATGTTGAAGACACAAAGTCAGGTTTAGAATTATATGATTTGTTATTTGAAGAGGGAAAAGAATTTAATGTAAAACCTGGATGCCCTCATTTAATTGAAAGAATAGAAGGTGCACTATTATCATATGGAAATGATATGGATATTAATGATAATCCTCTAGAATGTGGATTAGATAAATTTGTTAATCTTGATAATGATTTAAATTTCTTAGGAAAAGATAAATTAATTAAAATTAAAGAGACGGGAATAGAAAAAAAAATTATGGGAGTAAAAATTAATTTAGATAAAATAAATCTAAGATCTACTATTGATTTAAAAATAGATGGTAAGATAATAGGTGAAGTTAGATCTGCCGTTTATTCACCAACATTCAAAAAAGTTATTGGTATTGCTATGATAAATAAGCCATATTTTTTATCTAATCACAAATTTGACATCGTTGTAAATGATAAAGAATGTACAGGGGAAATTTGCAATATACCCTTTATATAAATAATTTTTATGACTAATAATACTAAGGCTATAATATTAGCATTAGTAGCTTCTGTTTCTGGAGTTACGATGAATGTATTATTAAAAATTTCACTTGATAATGTAAATGTTTATACGGCAGGTTTTTTAAGATTTTTTTTTGGATTTATTTTAATTTCTCCTTTTATTTTGTATTATCAATTTCAAAACTTTAAAACTCCAAATTTAAAAATACATTTAACAAGAGGTATTCTAAATATTCCTATGATGCTACTAGGATTTTCTGCTTTAAAATTTATTCCTTTGGAGCAGATTAAAGCGATTACATTTGTAAGTCCAATTATCGTAGTTATACTCAGTGTAATTTTTCTAAAAGAAAAAATTTATCTAATTCGTATAGTGGCATTAATAATTGGATTAATTGGTGTACTTGTAATTTTAAGACCTGGTATAGTAAGCATAAATGTAGGTGCATATATGGTTTTATGTTCTTGTTCTATATGGTCAGTAGTAGTTATAATTACAAAATTTGCCGCAAGAGTAGACAGTCCTTTTACAATTCTTTCTTATCAATACACTATTGTAACATTATTATCTTTTCCAATAGCACTTTACTTTTGGCAATCACCATCGATAGAAACTATTTATTATCTAATCTGTGCAGGTATAGCTGGTACAATTGTTCATTTATGTATTAATACTGCTTATAAACTTACAGACTTATCCGTTCTTCAACCTGTTAATTTTTCAAGATTATTAATTGCTTCTTTATTTGGCTTTTTAATTTTTGATGAAATTCCTGACATTTGGACGATAATTGGTGGTTTAATAATTTTTTCTTCAATATTAATTATAACATACAGGGAAAATTATTTAAAAAAAGATATCGCAAAGCATTCTATTCCTATTAAGCTTTAATTTATTTAATGAATAATAATATTAAAGCAATTTTGTTAACTGCTTCAGCTTCTTTCTTTGCAGTATTAATGGAAGCGTTAATTAGAGCAGCTCAATATGATTCTAATGTTTATACTATTGGTTTCTTAAGATTTTTTTTTGGTTTTATAATCATTTTTCCATATTTACTAAAAAATAATTTTGTAAATTATAAAACTAAAAATCTAAAATTCTATCTTCTTCGTGGATTATTTAATATCCCTGTTATGATTTTAGGATTTGGTGCTCTTATTTATGTTCCACTTGAACAATTTAAAGCAATGAATTTTCTAAGCCCTATACTTGTAGTTTTACTAAGTTTTTTAATTTTTAGAGAAAAAATTTACAACTATCGTATCTTAGCTTTAGTTGTAGGATTTATTGGTACTTTGATAATTATAAGACCAGGTATTGTTCAGTTTAATGTGGGAACAGTAATGGTTTTAGTCTCTCTTGTGTTCTGGTCTTTTATAATAATTTTATCAAAATTTGTTTCAAAAGATGATTCTCCAATTACAATGGTTACTTATCAGTATACATTAATGACAATTTTTGCTTTACCACTTGCGTTATTTTTTTGGGACACTCCCTCGTTAATTTCAATAATTTATGTTTTTATAGGTGCAATCTCAGGAACAATTTTACATTTGTGTCTTGGATTAGCATACAAATATGCTGATTTATCAGTTACACAGCCAATTTGGTTTACAGGTTTAATTTTTGGATCCGGTATTGGTTATTTTTCTTTTAATGAAATACCTGATTTGTGGACATGGATAGGAGGTATAGTTGTATTTTCCTCTGTTCTTTTAATCACTTACCGTGAAAGAAATGATGCCAAAATATCAAAAAATGACAATATTAATGCAATAAATAATTAATAATAATTATTGTTTCAATTTACTAGTAATTTTTTTTATTTTAGTTAATATTTACTTAATAAAATTAATGGGAGGTAATATGAAATTACTTATTAAATTATTTTTAATTTCTTTAACTATTCTTCCTTTCGCTAAAACTTCTTACGCTGAAGAATTAATTATTTGGAGTAGAGGTGGCTGGTCTGATTGGATGGTTGAAGGTTTTAATAAAAAAATGGCTGATGAAGGAAAAGATATTGTCGCTATTAATAACTTAATTGGACACGCTGACTTTCAGGTCAAATTTACTGCTGCTCTAGCTGCTGGTGAAAGAGTTGATGTTGCAAACATAGACTTAATTAATGTACCTTATTATGCTGCAATTGGAGCTTTAGAAGACATGACTGATTTTTTAAAGTCACAACCATATTATGATCAATTAAATGGTCCAATGCTTGCACTAGGTAGTTATGATGGCACACACTTTGCTGCACCAAATGCTGCTGACGTATCAGGATATGTTTATAATAAAAAACTTATGCCAACTCCTCCTAAGAATTGGGCAGAGATGGCAAGTATGTGCGAAGACTTTGCTGCCAAAGGACAACTAATGATGGCATGGCCTTCAAAAAGTTATGGTGGTATGATCTTTACAGGAATGCCAGTTGCTTGGGCAAATGGTGGTTCATGGGTGAGTAAAGATGGTAAAACAGCTGAGTTAAATCATCCAAAAACAGTTGAATGGTTTAAGCATTACCAAAATTTAATTAATATTGGTTGTGTTCCAGAAAACGTTGATGTTTGGGATTGGCCAGATAAACAAGATGGTTTCTTAGCAGGTGATATTGCAATGATTGGTACAGGAAACTTCATGATAAATGTTGTTAAAGATCACACAGAAAAAGTAGATGCTGGATTTACAGCATTTATGGGTAGTGATGGTTCTAGTAACTCAGCATTTATTGGGGGCGACTTAATTGCAATTCCAGTTACAACTGGTGCTAAAGAAGCTGCCCTTGAGTACATTGAATATGTACTATCTGAGGCTGGTCAAATCGAAGTGTATACTAAAAATGGTGGTATACCAATTCGTGCTGATCTGTTTGAAGGTAATCCATACCTAACTGATGATCACATGGTATTTGCTAATGCATCTACAGTTGGAGATGTTCCATATACGACTGTTTATCAAGAGTTAATGGACCCATGGCAGGTTGCAAATCAAAGAATTTTTGCTGGTGAAGATGTTCAGACAGTTCTTGATGAGCAAAATGCAATCATGCAAAAAATTATTGATGCTGGTCATTAATATATAAAGTATTGTAGGCGAAACTTATGAGTAGATTACGAAAAGAACAACTTGTCGGTCTTTTAATGGTTTCGCCTGCATTAATCTTACTCGCAGTTTTTTTTCTTTACCCACTTGTAAATTCTTTTTACATGTCTTTTCACAAGTGGCCACTTTTTGGAAAGCCAAAGTGGGTAGGCCTAGATAACTATATTTTTATGTTCCAGGATGAACGTTTTTGGGAATCATTAAAATTTACTTTTGTTTATACTTTGACTGTAACACCAATGCTATTTATTGTTGCTCTTGGAACCGCGCTTTTATGTAAC
Organism: uncultured Alphaproteobacteria bacterium; assembly: GCA_902515745.1. GTDB lineage: Bacteria > Pseudomonadota > Alphaproteobacteria > HIMB59 > CACPNW01. Next base: position 150,611 of record CABXWB010000003.1, read on the forward strand.
GCAAAAGCTTGGGGAACGACTTTCTTTAGAAGTATTTATTTTTTACCTGTAGTTATGTCTTTTGCCACAGCTAGTTATGTGTGGTTATGGCTTTATAGTGAAATGTATGGAGTTATTATTTATGCATTAGAATTTTTTGGTTTTGGTGGAGAAAAGAAAAATCTAAATGTTTGGAAAACAGGCACATCATCGATGTGGGCTGTAAATGCTATGGTCACATGGAAATTTTCTGGCATCCAAATGATTATTTTGATAGCAGGATTACAAGCTATACGGGATGATTATTATGAAGCATCTAAATTAATGGGAGCCTCACGATGGCAAACAATTTGGAATGTAACGCTTCCTCTTCTAAGACCTTCAATTGCTCTAGCGTTAATTTTATCAATAGCCGGTTCAATTCAAGCCTATGAACAATTTGTCATCATGACAAGAGGTGGTCCTTCAAATTCTACTAAAACACTTGTAATGCATACGGTTGATATGGGATTTGATTATTTCAAATTAGGTCCTGCAGCTTCTCTAGGTGTAATCATTATGATAATACTTTTTGTTCTAACCGTAATTCAATTACGTTTGTTTAGAAAGAATTACTAAGTGAGACGTTACTCATCAGATTGGTATTGGTATTATGCAATTAACTATACCTTAGTTATAATAATTATTTTTCCAATTTATTGGACACTTATTTCATCATTTAAAAAGCCAAGTGAATTAATTACAAGTGAACCTACTTTCTATCCTCATGATTTAACTCTACAGTATTATGATCAAATTTGGAATTTTGATAGAATTAAAGTACTTCAAGACACAGAAACTGTAGATACTAATTCATCAGGTGTTGAAGTTGAAGAAAAATTTCGTCTTGATGGTGAAGGGGTCAAAAGACCATTCATAAATAGTGCAATAGTTTCAGCTGGAACAATTATATTAACTATTATTGTTTGTACCTTGGGTGGATATGCACTTACTGTTTTAAATACTCCTTTTAAAAATTTTTTCTTCTTATTAGTAATTTTACCAATTTTAATACCAGGTATTTCTTTAATAATTCCACTTTATAAATTACTAAAAGAAATCGGACTTACTAATTCTCATTTAGGTTTAATTTTAATACATACTTGCGGAATGCTACCTTTAGGAATTTTTATGATGAGAAATGCTTTTAACAGCATACCTACTTCATTAAGGGAGGTAGCAATGCTTGAAGGCTCAAGTGAATTAAAAATAATTACTTCAGTTATGTTACCCCTGGCAATTCCTGGACTTTTAACTGTTATGGTTTTTGCTATGTATGTTTCTTGGAATGATTATATTTATGCCTTTATATTTATAAATTCACCTGAAAATACAATGTTAAATATTTCATTAATGAAAATTGCATTAGGTGGATCTCAATTTGAAATGAAATGGGGAAGTTTAACTGCAGGTTCAATCGTTAGTTTTCTTCCAATAATAATTTTTTATACTTTTCTTCAACAATATTTCGTAAGAGGAGTTACAGGAAGCGCAGTAAAAGAATAGGGGGGGATGTATGTATTCTGTAGATTTAAAAAATGTTACAAAAAAATGGGGTGATGTTACTGCTGTAGATCAAGTAAATCTCCATATTAATGAGGGCGAATTTGTAGTTCTTTTAGGACCCTCAGGTTGTGGTAAAACAACTACTATGCGTCTTGTAGCTGGTTTAGAAGATATAACTGATGGTGAGATAAAAATTGGTGACGAAGTTGTAAACGATGTTGATCCAAGAAAAAGAGATGTATCAATGGTATTTCAAAATTATAGTCTTTTCCCCCACATGACTGTTAGAAATAATATTGCCTATCCTCTTAAAATGAAAAAAATTCCTAGTTCAGAACACGATAAACTAATTAAAGAAGTTTCATCTCTTGTAGAATTACAAGATTTATTGCATCGTAAACCAGCAGAATTGTCTGGTGGACAAAGACAACGTGTAGCACTCGCTAGAGCTATTGTTCGTCAACCACGAGTATTTTTAATGGATGAACCATTATCAAATCTTGATGCAATTTTAAGAGTTACCACGAGAGCAGAATTAAAAAATCTTCATCACCGACTTGGTGTTACAACTATTTATGTAACCCACGATCAAGTAGAGGCGATGACACTTGCAAATAGAATTGCTGTTATGAATCATGGTAAACTTTTGCAGTTTGATAAACCACAAGTAATATTTGATGATCCTTCTTCTAAATTTGTTGCTGGTTTTATTGGTTCACCTGCAATGAATTTGATTGATGGTCGAATAGAAAATAAAAAATTTATTTCTGATAGTTTAATAACATCTTTTGATATTGATTATGAAGGTGATATTACCCTTGGAGTCAGACCTGATAAAATTCAAATAGTTAATGATACTGATACAAATAATGGATCTGCTAAAGTTTATTCTGTCGAATTAACCGGTGAAGCAAATCTAGTAACATTCAAATCAAATAATCAAAACATAATTGTCAAAACAGATAAAAATACACAGTATGATATTGATGCGGTTTTAAAATTAAACTTCAGTAAGGAAGATTGTTACTTTTTTGATATTAATAGTGAAGAAAGGCTAAGAATATGAACATTGTAGATACAAAAATAAATGGTGGTTTTTGGAAAAAAAGAAAAGAATTAAATAAAAATACTTCATTATTTGCAGTTATGAAATCTTTTGAAGATACTGGAAGAGTTCGAGCAATGACTGGTGATAATGATCCTGTGAAACAAAGACCGCATATTTTTTGGGAATCAGATTTAGCTAAATTAATGGAAGGTGCTTTTTTCTCCATACAACAAGAAAAAGATGAAGATTTAGAAAAAAAAATGGATTCTATAATTGATAAAATTATTGCTAACCAGGAAGAGGATGGATATTTAAATTATTTTTTTTCACGACATGAACCAGATAACAAATTTACCAATTTAAGAGACAGGCATGAATTATATTGTGCTGGCCATTTACTAGAGTCTGCAATTGAACATCATAAAGCGACAGGTAATTCAAAATTTTTTGATACAATGGAAAGATATGTAGATCACATAATTACTAAATTTGGAAGAGAAGAGGGTAAGATGAGGGGCTACCCTGGTCATCAAGAAATAGAACTTGCTCTAGTTAAGGCATACGAGCACACAAATGATAAAAAATTTCTAGATTTAGCTACTTATTTTATCGATGAACGTGGAACACACTCTAAAGCTGAAGATCATTACTATGTAAAAGAAAAAAAGAAATTGATGGAAAAAGAAGGTGATATAGACGTTTCAAAACTACCATCTAATATGAGAGATTTCATGGCTTTTGATGCAGATTTTATGGGTAAAACTTTTAGAGATCTTCATTATTGGCAAGCTCATGAAAAACCTGTTGATCAAAAAACAGCAGAAGGACATTCTGTAAGAGCACTTTATATGTTTACAGCTATGGCTGATTTAGCAAGATTAAATAACGATAGTAAATTGTTAAATGCATGTAAGACTTTATGGAGAAACATTGTTGATAAAAGAATGTATGTTCATAGTGGAGTTGGTAGCGCACACATTGGAGAAAGATTTACATATGATTATGATTTACCCAATGACATGGCATATGCTGAAACATGCGCAACTATAGCTCTTATTTATTTTGCTAACAGAATGTCAAAGTTAGAATTGAACAGTGAGTATGGTGATATTATTGAAAATAGTTTATATAATCTGCTTTTAGCAAGCACTTCTTTAGATGGTGAAGGCTTCTTTTATGATAATTATTTAGAATGTGTCCCTGGATATTTACATTCACAGGGTAGACGTCATGGTGTTAGAGATAAATATCATATGTGTTCCTGCTGCCCACCAAATATAACACGCCTTTTTGCAAGTATGGATATGTATATTTATAATTCATATCAAGATTCATTAATTGTGGATCAATATATTTCTTCTGAAATAGATTTAATTGATAAGATTCAAGGCATCAAAATTAATCAAACAAGTGATTTCCCTCATAAAGGATATTCTAAAATTGATGTAATAGATTCAAAAAATAACGAAACTACAATTTATTTTAGAATTCCTTCATGGGATAAAAATATGAAGATTGAACTTAATGGATCAAAAATTGATTATGAAATTGTAAATGGTTATGCCAAAATTAACAAAAACTTACAAAAAGGTGATGTTATTGAGTTATCTTTTGATTTTTCACCAAGATATGTTCGAACTAATCCAAATGTTAGATACAATGTAAGAAGAGCATGCTTATTTAGAGGTCCAATTCTTTATTGTTTAGAGGAAAAAGATAATGGTAAAGATCTTAATAAATTAATTTTAAATACAAATAATAATTTTGATGAAAAAGATGAAAAAATAAGTTCAGAAAATATTATTTCTTTAACTGCAAGTGGATTTAAATTTAAAGATTCTAAAGATCTATATCTAAAGGATAAACCAGACATAACGGAAACATCACTTAAATTTATTCCATATTATTGCTGGTCTAATAGAGGCGAAAATGAAATGTTGGTTTGGGTTAATGAAAATTAATTTCTTTTAATTTCATTAATGAAAAAATATAAAACAGATTGGTATTTGTATTATCTTATAAATGTCACTTTGATAATTCTTATTTCCTTTCCTATTTATTGGGCATTTGTTTCATCTATAAAACCACCTAATGAACTAATAACAAATACTCCAACACTCTTTCCAATAAATCCAACATTTGAAAGTTATGAAAGAATTTGGAACTTAGAGCCTACTAGCTCTAGGGGTAATGTAAGATCTGCATTTACAAATAGTGCAATTGTATCAATTGGAACTGTAGTGCTGTCAGCTATTATTTCTACATTAGCTGCATATGCTCTTACTATTTTAAGAACTCCATTTAGACATTTTATTTTTTTACTTATAATTATGCCAATTTTAATACCTGGAATATCACTCTTAATTCCCCTTTATAAATTAGTAAAAGAGCTAGGATTGATGAACTCATATTTAGGCTTAATCTTAATTCATTCAACAGGCATGCTAACTTTAGGAGTTTTTTTAATGAGAAATGCTTTTATGAGTATACCTACATCTTTACGTGAAGTAGCTTTGTTAGAAGGTTCTAGTGAACTACGTATTATGTTTACAGTTATGTTACCATTAGCCATACCAGGTCTTTTAACACTCATGGTTTTTGCTCTTTATGGTTCATGGAATGATTTTATTTTAGCTTTTCTCTTTGTAAATACTATTGATATGGAAATGTTAAATGTCTTTCTAATGAAATTAACATTTGCAGGATCTCAATTTGATACTTTTTGGGGACTTTTAAATGCTGGAGCAATAATAAGTTTTGTACCAATTATAATATTCTATATTTTTCTTCAGCAATACTTTGTTAGAGGAGTGACTGGAAGTGCCGTAAAAGAGTAACATGAAAAGGTATTCATCTGATTGGTATTGGTATTATGTTATTAACTATGCTTTAGTAGTTATAATATTATTCCCTATTTACTGGACTTTTATTTCTTCTGTTAAAGTTCCGGATGAATTAATTACAAGTAATCCAACTTTCTATCCTCATAATTGGACATGGGAGTACTACGACACAACATGGAACTTCGATGATGAAATGAGGACTAAACTTCAAAAAAAAATATCAGGAAGTACAACAATAACAGCAGGTATTGAAAGAGCTTTTTTTAATAGTGGTATAGTCACTTTAGGAACTATAGTTTTATCTTTAATTGTTTCAACACTAGCTGGTTATTCTTTAACTTTTTTTAGAATACCATTTAAGGAGGCAATTTTTATTGCATTAATTTTACCTATATTAATTCCTGCTGTATCTTTAATTATTCCTATATACAAATTATTAAAATCTCTTGGTTTGACTGATACTCACATTGGTTTAATTTTTTTACATTCAACAGGTATGCTCCCTATTGGTGTTTTTATGATGAGAAATGCTTTTAGCAGTATTCCTTCATCATTAAGAGAAGTAGCTTTGCTGGAGGGAACTTCAGAATTAAGAATAATGTCCACAATCATGATACCCCTTGCTGTTCCAGGGTTATTAACAGTAATGGTTTTTGCGCTATATATTTCATGGAATGATTATATTTTAGCTTTCATTTATATAAACAGCCCTGAAAATATTATGCTTAATACTACACTGGCCAAAATAGCGCTTGGAGGTGCTAAATTTGAAATGAAATGGGGTAATTTAACAGCAGGTTCGATTATAAGTTTTATACCAATTATTATTATTTATTCAATTTTGCAAAGATACTTTATCAGAGGAATTACAGGAAGTGCCGTTAAAGAATAATAGAAATGTCTTTTATTTATAGAGATAAATTTAGGTATTATACAATAAATATTGTTTTATCTATTTTAATATCATTTCCCATTATAATAATATTAATTCTGTCTTTTAAAACTACAACTGAAATTAGGTTTGATAATTTCTTTAGTCAATTTACTTTAAATAATTATTTTTCTATTTGGGATTTAGAAGTAAGAACAAATAAAAACACTTTCAAACAATCTTTGTTTAACAGTATAGTTGTAACAAGTGGAACTGTAATATTATCACTAGTTATTAATGTTTTAGCTGGTTATGCAGTTTCATTATTAAAGCTGCCTTATAAAAATTTTATTTTTATTTTATTAATTTTACCTTTTCTAATTCCAGTTTATTCAATTATTATTCCTTTATATATTTTACTCTATACACTTAATCTAAATGATAGTTATCTAGGGTTAATTATTATTTATACTATTTATGTTTTGCCAATTGGATTTTTTTTAATGTACAACTCTTTTAAAAGTATTCCTAAATCTTTAAGAGAAGTAGCAATTTTACATGATAGTTCAGAAATAAAAATTCTTTTTTCAATTATGATACCATTAGCTATTCCAGGTTTAATTACACTAATTATATTTGCTTTTTATGTTTCCTGGACAGATTATTTACTTGCCTTTATCATTATGAACTCTGCTGATATGCAAATGTTAAATGTCACTCTTTCTAAAGTAGGTTTTAGATCAATATATCCATATGCTGGATATGTAATTTCTTACTTACCTTTCATGATTATTTTCATTTTTCTTCAAAAATTTTATTTTAAGAGTATAATTTCCTCATCTTAAAAATATGAAAAATGAATTTATGAATGTCCCAATATTCTCTGGAGAAGGTAAAGTACATTTTGAAGAAAGAAAAATTCCAACACCTGTTGACAATCAACTTTTAATTCAAGCCAAAGCAAACTTATTGTGTGGGTCAGACAGAAACCAATTTTACAATGGAAGTCCTAAATGCATTCCAGGTCATGAAGGAGCAGGAGTTATTGTGGAAAAAGGTAAAAATGCCAAATTTGAAATTGGTATGAAGGGTGCTGTATATTTGTATGATTATTGTAATAAGTGTCGAAGTTGCCAATTAGGGTTAACTAATCAATGTTTACATAAAAACTGTGACTATGGATTTAATATTGATGGTGCTTTTTGTGAATATTACCTTGTAAATGATTATGTTTTTTTTCCTGTTGATGAAAGTGTAGATGTAATCAATGCTACATTGCTTTTAGATGTTATGGGTACTGGTGGTCATGCCACAAAAAGAGCACAACTAATTCATAAAGACATTCAATCAGTACTAATAAATGGAGCAGGACCTATCGGTCTTGGACTTCTTGCAATGAGTAAATTAACTTTTGCAAAAGATTTACCTGTTCTGATTAATGATGTTAAATCATCTAGATTGCCTTTAGCAGAAAAGATGGGTGGCTTACCTATAGACTTATCTAAACAATCTTTAGAGGAGGGTATGGAGAAACATGGAATTAAAAACCCTGATGTTGCTATTGATGCAACCGGTAAAGCAATTGCTAGAAAAAATGCACTAAATGCCCTTGCTAAAAGGGGAGTTTTGGTAATGGTAGGTAATGGTGAGGGTTTAGAATTTGAACAATATCCAGATATGGGTGGTCCTGAAAGAAGCATTCTTGGAAGCGAGTATTTTTCATATAATGAAATGGAAGCAAATCATGAGTTACTTAAAAACAATCAAGAATATTTATCTCAAATTATTACTCATGAATACAATATTAAAGATGTTCAAAAATCATATGAACATTTCTTCTCTCCTGACTCTGATGCAGGTAAAATAGCTGTTGTTCATAACTAATTGATGAAAAAAATAAAAGTTGCACTTATTGGAACTGGAAACTGGTCTTTACAACATTGTCGTATTCTTTCGCAAAGCCCCCAAGTAGAATTCTGCGGCATCTTAGGAAGAAATAAAGACAGAACTAAAAAAAGAGCCAAACTTTATGATGTTCCATATTATATCGATTTTAATGAACTTATAAAAAATCAGAGACCTGACTTAATAAATATAAGTCTTCCTAATGAGCATCATTTCGACATGACAATGAAAGTGATTAAATCTAATACCCCTTTATTTGTTGAGAAGCCTCTTGTTTTTAAAATGAGTGAAGCAAATAAACTTTTATCTGAAGCAAAAAAAAGAAATCTCTTTTTTGGAATTAATTTTAATTGGCATTATTCTACTCCTGTTAAAAAAGCAATTAAAGCAATTAAAACTAATCAGCTAGGGGAAATTAATTTTATAACATGGAGATTTGGTGGTGGTGGAGGTGGTAAAAATTTAGATCCTCATGGTAACTTAATTGAAACTCAATGCCATGGATTTGATATGCTTGAATATTTAAATGGACCAATTAAATCAGTTCATTCATTTATGACAGATAAAACAAAAAAAGGTTTTAGCACGATGGTTGTATCAATGAATTTCCAAAATAAATCAATTGGTAGCTTGCTTGGATCATATGATACATCATATCAATATCCTAATTCTCATTATGTTGAGATTAATGGCTCAAAGGGTAGAATTCTAATAGAAGACCAGGTTCAAAAATATACATTTAATAAAAAAAATAGTGAAACAGCCGAAGTTTGGAGAGCTGGTTTTTTTAATGACTACGAGAGAGAGTTTTTACGAACTTTTGATGAACATTATAAGTTAGTAATTAAAAATTTTTTAAACGGTAAACAGCCTCCCATTCATGCTGATAAAGGAAAACGTGCATTGCAATTAGCATTAGCATGCATTAAGTCATTTGAATTAAAAAAAAGTATTGAAGTATAAATTTTGAAAAAAAAAATTACATTAAAAGAAATTGCTCGAAAATGTAAAGTTAGTACCGCAACTGTATCTTTTGTCATTAATAATAAAAATCGAAAAGGTATTTCTGAAGCTACATGGTTAAAGATTGAAAATATCCTCAAAAAATATGGCTATAAAAAAAATAAATCATCAAAACAAATAAAAAGAATAGTTTTTTGTTTTGAGAGTAGCACACATTTAGCTGCATCTAGATTTCTTCAAGGAATTGATAATGATACTTTATATAAAAATGAATTTATTTTTTTATTTAATGCTATTTCTAATAATTTGGATAATTTGAATAAAATTTATGAAAAATATAATCCTGATGGAATAATTATATCTACTGGAAGAACAAGGAAAATTGAATTTGATATTTCAAAGTATAAATCTTCAAATATAGTTCTATTAAATTGTTGGGCGGATAAATTTAATGGTATATCAATTCTACCATCAGATTATAATAGTACAAAAAAAGTCATTAAATCTTTATTAGATTCCAACAAAAAAAATATTGCAATAATTCTCCCAGAAAATTATTTTTGGCAAGGTTATGAAGATAGATTGTCAGGTTGGAGAGATGCTCATTTTGAAAATAATGTTAAAATTAATTCAAAACTAATATGTCGTCCTATCAAAAATAAAAAATATGAATCTGATTCTGAAATCGGATATGAATCTTTAAATAAATTAATAAAAAACAGAGTAAAAATAAATGCAATATTTGCAATGAATGATTTTTTAGCAATGGGTTGTTATCAGGCAGCAAAAGAGAATAATTTAAATATACCTAGAAATTTTTCAATTATAGGTTTTGATAATAGTACAACAGCAATTAATCTTAAACCATCACTATCTTCTATTGTGTTACCTATCCCAGAAATGACTTATAAAGCTATTCAACATATATTTGATAATAAAAATTACGATGAAAATTTCAAAATATTTGTAGATTGTGATTTAATACAAAGGAATTCCTCATAAAAAATATTATGATTTATATACAATCGTATTCATAGGATGATCTGCAATTTCACCAGCTTTTTTTCCACCAAGAAATAATTCTGCATCACCTTTTCTATCTTTTGTTTCAAGTTTACCTACACGTGAACCATCTGCATAATAAGTTACAACCATTGCTTCACGAATTTTATCAGATTTATTTAATCCAGCCCCGTGAATTGTCCATCCAAAATGAAAAGTACAATCACCGGCATTAATTGATTCTAATTCAACAACCTCTAATTTTTTTTCATCAATTATTTTATCGTAGTGATTTTCAGATTTTTCATTGATCGATATTCCCATAAGATCTCCCATTGTATGTGAGTTTTTAACGAAACGCATTATTCCCATATCTTTAGTACAATCAATTAATGGCATCCACATACCTATATGCAAGTTTGTATCTAATGGCCAAAAGAACTGATCTTGATGCCAATAAGATTTTGTATCTCCAGGGTGTTTAAAAATTGCTTGTTCATGAAAAATACGAGCAGCATTAACTTTCATTAAATCAGCAGCAGTTTTTCCTAAACGTTTAGATAAACAGAATTTTTCAACACCTTTTGAGTCAAAACGTATATTAAGTGCTTGATAAAAAGCACCACCAAATTCTTTTTCTTTATCTTTATTCCTTTCTTCAGCTACTCTTTTTATTTCATCTCTATATTCAGAAATTTCATCCTTAGATAAAACATTTTTTAAAACAACAAATCCATTTTTCCAAAAGAAATCTACTTCTTCATTATTTACATCGTAGTAAGTATCTAAATCAGGGAAGTCATTCATGTTTAATTAAAGTCTAATATTTTAATAAAAAATTTTTGAAAATATTTCTTAACATACTGAAAAATAGTACATTTTTCAAGCTGATAACACTTGAAAATATTACTTAATTGATGTTAAAATTATTAATAAATAATTTTGGGAGGAATTATGAAAAATAAGATTATTTCTTTCTTCGCTGGAATAGTAATTTCCATTTATTCATTTGGTGCTTCTGCAGTTACTGAAGTTGTTTGGTGGGATTTTCTAGGTGGTGGAGATGGTGTTAGAATGAAACAAATGATTGATAATTTCAATGAGGCTCATCCTGACATAAATATTAATGCTACAACTTTAGAATGGGGTGTTCCATTTTATACTAAAGTTCAAACATCTGCAGCTGTTGGAGAACAACCTGATATTATGACTTATCATTTATCAAGATTTCCTCTTGCAGTACCTACAGGAGTATTAAGACCAATAAGTGCTGAAGAATTAGCAAGTGTTGGAATTACAGCTGATCGATTTTTTCCAGCTAACTGGGAAGCAGCTAACTTTGGAGGAGCAACACATGGTGTGCCTCTAGATATTCATGCTAATGTTATGTATTTTAACGCAGAAGTATTAGGTGAAGCTGGTTTACTTGATGAAAATGGCCATCCAACATTATTAGATGGTGTAGATAATTTTATGAATGGTCTGGCGAAACTTGATGAAACGATGGAATTTCCTATTGGATTTGCTTCTGATAACGGGGGTATGATTTGGAGATGGTGGTATTCAATTCTTAATATGATGGAAGGAGACTTTGTTGAAGGAAGTAGTATTTGTCCTGGAGATAAATGTGAAAAATCTTTACAAATTTTAATCGATCTTGTTGAAAAAGGATACATGCCAAGTAACGTCGATTATCAATCTGCAAAAGGTATGTTTATAAGTGGTGAGTCGGCAATACATATCAACGGTGTATGGGAAGTTCCTACTATGGTTGATTTAATGCGAAATAACGAATTAGGTTTCAAATTTGGTGTAGTAGATATGCCTCGAGTTGGTCCTAAAATGGCTACGTGGTCTGATTCGCATGCATTTGCTATTCCACATAGTGATAAAAATCCAATATCTGATGAAAAACTTGAAGCAGTTCTAAAAGTTATGGGTTGGATGAGTGATAATAGTCTGTTCTGGGGAACAGCCGGTCACATACCTGCTAATACAGAGGTTGTTGATAGTGTGTTCTATAAAAATATGCAGCCTAATAGTACTTATGCTAACATTGGTGAAAATATGGTTGTAGATCCATTCTTACCTATCGCAGGTGTTGCTTCACCAACTTATGATGCTTTCAGTAACTATATTGCTCCTGCAGTTAATGGTGAATTAAGTGCTGAAGAAGCAATTCAAATGATGAGAGACGATCTTGAATCTCTAATGTAGAGTTAAGATCTTTTTATACAACTAAGCTGCAGTATTTTACTGCAGCTTAAATTTAAATTATGAAAAAATATAGTAATTCAAATTTTTGGGGTCTCTTGCTGGCATTCCCTTTTATATTTTTTTATATATTATTTTTACTTTATCCTACAATTTATACGTTAATATTCAGTTTCACTGACTCTCCTTTAATTGGATGGGGAAATTGGGTAGGTTTAGAAAATTATTTTAAGCTTTTTAATGATAAACTTTTTCTTAAATCACTAAGGAATACATTTGTTTTTGTTTTTTGGACAGTTGTGCCAAATACTTTAATTGGTCTAATGTGTGCAATGATGATCAATAGACTTAAAAATCCCTATATTGCAGCATTTCTTTTAGCTTGTTTCTTTATACCACATATTTTACCTGTTACGGTAGTAACCCAAGTTTGGTCATGGATGCTATCTAAACAATACGGAATTATTCAAGAATTCTTAGAATTTTTTGGTTATGCAAAAATTGCTTTTTTCAAGAAAAAACAATTTGCAATGCCAGCTGTAGCAATTGTAACAATTTGGTGGACCGTGGGTTTCAATATTTTATTATTTATTGCGGGTTTAAAATCAATTAATCCAGAAATTTACGAAGCATCTGATTTGGATGGAGCAAATTCTTGGGCTAAGTTCAGATATATAACTTGGCCTTTAATTTGGCCTATCACAGCTCTTGTTTTAACATTGCAATTAATTTTTCAACTTAAAATATTTGATCAAATGTATTTATTAACTGCAGGTGGTCCATTTAATTCAACATTAGTTGTTTTACAATTAGTTTACAAACAAGGTTTTCAAATGAATAGAGGAGGTTATGCTTCCGCTATAGCTATGGTACTTTTCTTAATAATTATAGTTGTGTCTATAATGCAATATTATGTTTTGAGAGATAAGGAAAAAGATAAATAATGACAAAAAAAATTACAATATCTTGGACAGTCTTAACAATTCTTTCTTTAATAGTTGCATTAATTTTTATGTTTCCATTATATTGGGCTGCAGTTACTTCACTAAAACAAGAAACTGAAGTTATAGATCCAAACTGGTCTATTTTTCCAAGAATCTTATCATTAGCAGCATACCTAGATGTATTAACAAAATCTGCAATTGGTACTTGGTATATAAATTCTATTGCCACTTCAGTTGGAATTACACTTTTAGTTATTTTGATTAGTATGCCATGTGGTTATGCTTTATCTCAAATAGATTTTGTCGGAAGAAAAATTATTCTTGTAGCAGTAGTAGTAAGCATAATGGTTCCTGGAACAGCATTAGTTATTGCTCTATTTGTTCTCATTTCAGATTTTAATATGATCAATACTTGGTCTGGAGTTATATTACCTCAAGTTCTCTCACCAGTTTGTGTCATAGTTTATAAACAATTTTTTGATCAAGTTCCTAAAGAATTGAGAGAAGCAAGTATAATTGATGGAGCAACTGAATTTCAAATTTTAATCAAAGTGTATATGCCTTTAAACTGGGGCATCACAACTGCTTTAGCCTTAGTTACATTTATTGGAGCATGGAATAATTTCTTTTGGCCGTTCATAATGACAACTAAAGCTGAAATGTTCACTGTTCCAGTGGCGATTACATCTGTTTCTGACGCATATGGAATATTTTTAGCAAGAGAAATGGCAGTTGCCATTCTTGCAGCTTTACCTGTTACAGCATTTTTCTTAATTTTCCAAAAACGCGTTACTCAAGCAATAATGTTAACTTCTGGAATTAAAGGTTAGTGATGAAAGCAAATATTACAGCTGTAAAAGATTTTACTATTTCTACTATAGATAAAAGAATTTATGGCTCCTTTTTGGAGCATTTAGGAAGAGCAATATATGAAGGTATTTATGAACCTGATCATCCAGAAGCTGATGAAAATGGTTTTAGAAAAGATGTAATGAAATTAATCACAGATTTAAATATGCCAACTGTACGATATCCTGGTGGAAATTATATATCATCATTTAACTGGGAAGATTCAATTGGTCCAATAGAAGAAAGACCTACAAGACTTGATCTTGCGTGGAAGACGAGAGAAACAAATGAGTTTGGGTTAAATGAATTTATTACTTGGTGTAGAAAAACAAATATTGAACCAATGTATGCTATTAACCTTGGAACACGCGGTATAGATGCTGCCAGGAACATATTAGAATATTGTAATCATCCAAGTGGTTCTTATTGGAGTGATTTAAGAATTAAGCATGGATACAAGCAGCCACATGATATTAAAATGTGGTGTTTGGGAAATGAAATGGATGGTGAGTGGCAAGTTGGTCACAAAACAGCTGATGAATATGGTAGATTGGTCCATGAAGTTGCAAAATCTATGAGAAAATTTGATTCATCTTTAGAATTAATTATTGCAGGAAGTTCAAGTGAAGCAATGCCTACTTACCCAGACTGGGAAAGGGAAATATTAGAACATAGTTATGATTCAGTTGATTATATTGCACTTCATAAGTATTGGACAAACTATGATAAAAAAACAACATCGTATTTATCCAGCAGTATTCCTCTTCAAGAATATATTTCAACTGTTGAAGGGACAATAGATTACGTTAAAGCTAAAAAAAGATCTAAAAAACAAATAAAAATAAGTTTTGATGAATGGAACCCTTGGTATCACTCTAGAGATATGCAAACACAAAATTTTTTAGATAAAAATTTATCTGAATGGCCAAAAGCACCACCTCTATATGAAGATATGTATAATATTTTAGATACGTTATTAGTTGGTACTGTTTTAAATACTTTTATAAATAATTCTCACATTGTTAAAATTGGATGTATGGCACAATTAGTAAATGTAATTCCTGCAATATCAACAGTTAAGGGTGGAATTAGTTGGGTACAAGGAATTTATTATCCATTATATTTTGCATCTCTATATGGGAGAGGTGAATCTCTTCAGTTAAAAATTGATTGCCCTAAATATTCAACAGATATTGCTGATGATGTAAAATATATCGATGCTTCAGGAGTTATAAATAATGAAAATAAAGAATTATCTTTTTTTATTATTAATAGATCTGAAAAAAATAATATTAATATAAATTTTAACTTAAAAGATATTCATATTGATAATATTATCGATCAGCAAATCATAAATAATGAAGATATGTATGCTGCTAATACCAAAGATAAACCTAAAACTATTCAACCACAAAAATCCTCTATCGCACAATTTATAAACAATCAATTATCAGCAAATCTCCCTTGTTTAACCTATTTGTTTGTTCGATTAAAACTTAAATGATCATACGTAAAGAACATCCTAGACCTATTTTTTATCGTAAAGATTGGCTCAACCTAAATGGTGAATGGTCATGTGAGTTTTCAAAAGATATAAAAGGATTTTCAAAATCAAAATTAAATAAAAAACAATTTTCTAAAAAAATAAATGTTCCATTCTGCCCTGAAAGTAAATTATCAGGAATAGGACATACAGATTTTATCCAAGAAATGTACTATCAAAAAACATTTGTAATTCCTAAATCATGGAAAAATAAAAAAATACTTCTACATTTTGGCGGTGTTGATTATGAATCAACAATTTATATTAATAAAAAAAAAGTTGGATTAAATAAAGGAGGGTCTACGCCTTTTAGTTTAGATATTACATCTTTTATAATTGAAAATGGTGATAATGATTTAAAGTTATATGTAATTGATAAAAGATGTGCTGGATCTCCTGAGCCCAAATTTGATTATAGAGGAAGGGGAAATTTAAGATCTCAGAATGATATTAAAAAATGGGTCTTAAATAAAAAAAGATTTCAACCAAGAGGTAAACAATCAACTTTTAAGCATTCCTATGGCTGTTATTACACCAGAACTACAGGTATTTGGCAAACAGTTTGGTTAGAAGCTGTAAATAAAAAATATATTAAAAATATTACTATTCAACCTAATGTTAGATCTTCAAGTTTTATATTTATTCCTGAATATTCACATAAAATTTCTGGAAATTTAAAAGTTGAAATTTATTTTAATAATAAAAAAATAAAATCATCTATAATTCCAACTTCAAGAAATAAATTTGCTGTTAAAATTATTAAACCAAAACTTTGGTCAATAGAAAAGCCAAATTTATATAATTTTATTTTTACTTTAATGGATAAAGAAAAACTAGACACTGTCAAAAGTTATTCAGGTATGCGCTCTATAGATATAAAAAAAAATAAAATCTATCTTAATGGTAAGCCATTATATCAAAGATTAGTTCTTGATCAGGGTTTTTACCCCGAAGGTATTTGGACAGCCCCATCAGATAAAGATTTAAAAAATGATATTATCTTATCTATGAAGGCTGGATTTAATGGCGCAAGGTTACATGAGAAAGTGTTTGAAGGTCGCTTTCATTATTGGGCTGATAAACTAGGTTATATTACTTGGAGTGAATTTCCAAATTGGGGAATGAATGAAAATGCTAAAGCTTCTGAAACATATTTTTTGAGAGAATGGCCAAGGATTGTTAATTATTTGAAAAACCATCCATCTATAATTACATGGACCCCTTTTAATGAAACAAATACTCTTGAATGTAATGCTCAACATAAAAAATTGATGCGAATTGCCTATGATGTAACAAAAAAAATTGATCCTACTAGACCTGTGAATGAAACAAGCGGGTATCAACATCAAAAAACAGATATTTGGACTGTTCATCATTATGAGCCTCTACCTAATTTATTAAAAGAAGCTCTTAATCCAAAAAAAGGGGTGTATAGAAATTTCCCTCATTTTGAAACTAGTTACAAAAATCAGCCATATATTATTGATGAGTACGGTGGTGTATGGTGGTTACCAACAAAATTAAGAAAAAAAATACGATCATGGGGGCATGGTGACAAAGTTAGGCCAAATTCTTTAAAAGAAGTCTTTGATCGTATGGAAAAACAAACAGAGGTAGTATTAAAAACGAAACATATCCAAGGCTTTTGTTATACGCAGTTGACAGACGTTGAACAGGAAACAAATGGAGTTTATTATTATAACCGAAAAAATAAATTTAATATAAATAAGTTGCGAAACATATTTAAAGATATGTCTTTAAAATTAAAAAAAGGTTATATTCAATAAAATTAAAATGTCTCTTTAATTAATGCATTTATTTTTTTAAATTAAATTATGAATAATATTAAGTACAAATATCATGGAATGTGGCCAGTGGCTCCAACGCCTTTTCACGATAATGGTGAAGTTGACTATGATGGGATGGAAAGAGTTATAGATTGCATGGTCGATCAAAAAGTTCAAGGTATATGTATTCTTGCTAACTATTCAGAGCAATTTTTACTTTCTGATGATGAAAGAGAAAAATTAACAAAACTCTGTATGAAAAAAATTGATGGTAGAGTTAAAACAATCGTAACAGTTAGTCATTTTGCTACTGATATTGTTAGACCAAGAGCAGAATTAGCAAAATCACTTGATGCTGATATTATAATGATGATGCCTCCTTATCATGGGGCTTTATTAAAGGGAAATTCAGATCAAATATTTGAGCAATTTAACGAAATTTCTAAAGTTGGTATACCAATTATGATTCAAGATGCGCCCTTATCCGGTATTGAACTTTCAGTTCCTTTACTGACAAAGATGATAAATGAGATTGAGAATTTAACCTGTTTTAAAATTGAAAGTGCTAACGCTGCTTTAAAAATAAGAGCGCTTATTAAAAATTGTAGTGAAAGACTAGATGCTCCTTTTGATGGAGAAGAAAGCATTACATTATATGCTGATTTAGAAGCAGGAATTTCTGGTAGTATGAGTTCAGCCTTGCTTCCAGAAAAAATAGCTCCAGTGATTGATCATTTTTGGAATAATGAAAAAGATAAAGCTGAAGAAGTGTATAATAGTATTCTTCCTTTAATAAATTTTGAAAATAGACAATGTGGTTTCAGAGCTACTAAAACAGTAATGAAAGAGGGTGGAGTAATAAAATCAGATTTCTGTAGAGATCCTATTAAACCTCTTGATCAAGATACAAAAAATTTATTACTAAATTTTGCAAAAAGATATGATTTACTTACCTATAAATGGGGTAAATAATAAAATTTAATTGACAAATATTATTTAAAAATTAGTTATGATTTATGCGTAACTTTTTTGAAGGTCTTCTTGAAAGAGCAATGTTTTCAAGCAGATGGGCACTTGCTCCTGTTTATGTTGCACTATGTCTTACATTACTAGTTATTACATATAAAGTTATCGCGTTATTCATTTATGAAATTACGCACTTAAGTGACTTAACTTTAAATGAACTTCTTGTATTTGTTTTACATATTGTTGACTTAGCTCTTGTTGGAAATTTAGTTTTAATGGTTATTTTTGCAGGATATGAAAATTTTGTTTCAAAAATTGACATTGCAAATCAATCCGAAGATAAACCAGAGTGGATGGGTAAACTCGATTTTTCAGGTTTAAAATTAAAACTTATCGCTTCTATTGTTGCTATTTCAAGTATAGGTTTGCTAGAAGCTTTTATTGATGTAGGTTCTAAAACATCAGAAGAAATATACTTAATGATATTTATTCATGCTGTATTTATTTTATCAGGATTAGTTATAGCAATAATGGACTATATTAGTGGAATTACTAAACATCACCCGTAATTAAACAAAAATGAAACTTGATAAGTTTTTTGATGAAAAAACTGTCATAGATTTAAGTTTTTTTAATTTCTCTAATGCTGTTACTGCAGCATATTTTGCTAATCGAAACTTAGAAGTCCTGAGAGTAAATAAAAATTTTAAAAAATTTTTTCCTATTCTTAAAACTGTAAATAATATTCCCTTTACTAGTATTTTGGAACAACTTGGAGTTGCAGATGAATATATTAAAAATTTTCAACAAAAATTAGAAAAAAATGGTTTTGTTATTATCCCTAAAATAGAAATCAAAATTGATGATGAAATTAAAGTTTATTCTTTACTATCTGCATATACTGAAAATAAAGATTTCCCTTTTTTAAATGGTATTCAGGGTCAATTTGTAGATAGAACAAATGAGTATAATCTTCGAAGGGAAAAAGAAGAATTACTTGATCAAAAATTAAAAGACAGAGAATTAATTGAAGAAAAAACTCAAAGATTGGAGAATATTGCAACTAGATTGTCCAAATATTTGTCTCCACAAGTTTATAAGTCTATATTTGATGAAGAAGAGTCAGGTAAAAAAACTAAAGAAAGTTATTTAAGAAAAAATTTAACTATATTTTTCTCTGATATTGTTAATTTTACAGATTTATCTGATTCCTTAGAGGCTGAAAAACTTGCACTTATCTTGAATAATTATCTGAGTGAGATGAGTTTAATTGCTATCAATTCAAATGCTACCATTGATAAATTTATAGGCGATGCAATACTTTCCTTTCACGGCGCTCCTGAAACATTAGGAGATGAGAACGATGCTATAAATTGTATAGGCATGGCATTAGAAATGAAAGAACGAGTTGATGAACTCCAATCATTTTGGATTAGACAAGGTGTCAAGTATGGATTGAGAGTGAGATATGGTATTTCTTCAGGTTTTGCAAATGTTGGAGATTTTGGATCTAGCGTAATGAGTGATTATACAGCAATAGGTTCATCTGTAAATTTAGCTTCTAGATTGCAATCTATAGCTCCTGAAAATGAAATTATTATTTCTGATACGACATATAATTTAATCAAAAATCAAATAAATTGTGAAGAGTATGAAGAAATCACTCCTAAAGGTTTTGTAAGACCTGTTAAAACTTACAAGGTAATTGATTTTAAAAATACAAAAAATAAAAAAACAAAAAAATCGTATTCAAAAAAAGGAAATCATGTGGATATTCAAATTTTCGATAGTTCCAACATGAAAGCTGCAATTAAAGAATTAAAAAAACTTCAAGAAGATTTTAGTAAAGAAATTGATGAAGAGTAGAGGAATTTCACTATTTTAAAAAATTTATTATTGCATCCTTAATATTATTAACAAGATTTTTATTTTCATTTTTTGTCAATTGACTTTCATTTTTTTTCTTATCAAGTTTTAATTTTCTTTGAGCTAGAATATTTGCGACATAATCATAAACATTAGGATTTTTAGAAAAAATATCTTTGATAATATCTTTGCTTACTTTAATTACGATACAAGGTGTTTCAGCTATTACATTTGCAGATCTTGGTTCACCTGTTAAAAGACTTCCTTCGCCAACAAAATCTCCGACACCAAGTTTTGCTAAAAATACTTTATCTTTTTTTTCATTGTCTAGGTAAACAGACACTACCCCGTCATTTATAACATAAAGAGAATCACCAGAATCATTTTGCTTAATAATGTAATCGTCTTTTTCAAAATGGAGCCTTTCTGCATTTTCAGCAATCTCATCTAAATCTTCAGAATTTAATGACATAAAAATAGGAATTTTTTGAAGAAGAACTCTATTTTTTACTGACTCATTATATGGATTAAATTCGCTAACCTGCCTTTTTTCAAAATCCTCTCGACTTCTATGTGTATCAAGAGCATGCAATCCTGTATCTTCTTCAAGTTTTCCATAAAGTTTTCCAGCAGACATTTGAACTCCTGCATGTCTTAAAGTTTTATGTATTTCCATCATAACACTATCTTGCATTGAATTTTTTAAAATTCTTTTTGTACAATCAAAAGCAACAACAAACTCTAATCCAAATTCATTAGCTCCAATAAAACGAACCCACTGTAAATTTAATTGCTCTCTACCATCAACCGGTTTTGCTTTTTTAAGAGCATTATAAAGTAACTTTGAAATATTTTCTGGATCATGAGAAGGATGAAAATATAGTTTATTAAAAATATGAAAACCCTCACTCATTTTCTCTTTATCTTGTTTACTCCAATTAGTTAAAATTGAGTCTGCAACTATTTCGTTTGGAATTATTACTTCTGTATTTTGAAAAGTTCTTATTCTTGTACTTCTCCAAGTAATATTTTCTACATAACCTGTTTTATCATCAACAGTTATCCAATCATTAATCGCAAATGGCCTCTCAATATTTACAAAAATTCCTTTAATTAAATCTGATAAACTTGACTGCAGAGAAAGTGCAATGGCAGCAAAAACTATTCCACCAGCAGCAAGTATACTTGTAAGTTCTAAACTGAAAACAAAAGATAAAACTAAAAATGAGGGTATTGCAAATAATAAAAACTGAAAAAGAAATGTTATTATTTCAGGTATTCTTGTTCCTGATTTGTCATTTAGTGACAATACCTCATATTTATAAAACATCATTATAAATATTGATGGAATAAAATATAAAGTTATCAGTAAGATTTTATCTATAAGGTTACTGATAGATTGATTAATTAAAAAAAATTCCTTTTGTGTAACTATATCGTAAGAAAAATTCACCATTAAATATGATAAAATAGGAAGTATAATGATAGTAAATAATACTCGAGTAAATTTCTTTAATTTGTTTAGCTGTAACACAGAACCAATAATCAATAGGGAAATAAGTATATATAAAGAATTTAAAGTAACTGCATTATTATAAAATAGCAGAATAGATAAGATACATAACAAGGATATTAAAATTATGCTTATCTTAGATAGTAGGTAAAAAATGTTAATTTTCATTTTGTAATTTTTACTATAAAGAATTTATATAAAAATGAATTCATTTTCAAAGTATTTATTCGAACACTTACATTTTGGTCTAGAAGAGAAGGATTTTACTTTAATTGAAAAAATTATATTCTTTCTTATTATATTGAACTGTGTTTTTGTTGTTATTGAGTCAGAAAAACTAATTTATGAGCAATATCATCAACTCTTTGACTCAGCGAAAATTTTTTTTGGTATAGTATTTCTAATTGAATATATTTGCAGATTAATTGCTGTAGATCAAATTGATAAATTTAAAGGATTTAAAGGTAGGATAAAGTATATTTTTACAGTACCAGCTCTAATTGATGCAATTGCACTTATTCCATTATTTTTAATTGGTATCAATGAAGGTTTCTTAGTACGGTTGTTAAGAGCTATAAGAATATTTAGCATTCTTCGTTTTGGCCGTTTTAGTGAGTCAGTAGATTTTATACTTCATGCGATATATGACAGGAGACACGAATTAATTTTTTCATTACTACTAACTCTAAGTTTAATGTTATTGTCTGCGACTTTACTTTATGTTGTTGAGGGAGATTTACAACCTGAAGCTTTTGGATCAATACCAAGAGCTTTATGGGTAAGTTCTGCAGCCTTACTATCAACAGGTTATGGTGATTATACACCTATTACATTTTTAGGTAGATTTGCAGCAGTATGCACTGCATTGTTTGGAATTGGAGCAGTTGCTTTACCAGCTGGTATACTAGCAAGTGCTTTTACAGATAGAAAAAATAAAGATTAATTAATAACTTGATTTGTAAAATTTTCTAAATTTTTATTCATTTCTTCATCCGGTAGATGAAAACCTTTAATTGTCTCTTTCCAATCTAGTTTTGAATAATCATCATATTTGTTAACAAAATATTCATTTTCTTTTAAATTAATTTCATTATCATTTTCTTTCAATGAAAATAAGAGAAATACCCATGATCGTGGCTCCAATTCTTTAATTTTTTTAGCTTGAGTTATGCAAACATCATAATCTTTTTTACAAAAATATCCTAATACAAGATCTCTATATCTATTATCTGATGTTTTTTGACCTGCAGGTATAGGATCTAATTCAAGGGCCTTATGAAGTAATTCTAAACCTTGATCAATTTTTTTATTTCTTACTAATATTTCGCCATAAACTGCAAGTACTCTTGGATCATTTGGATTCATAGAGTAGGCAATCTTTCCATGTTCTTCTGATTCTTCGTATTTTTTTTGCATTAATGAAATAGCTGAACTAATTCTTCTTACCTCATAATCATTCTCATCATGCTCTAAGCTTTTCTCAATATGATGAAAAATCATTTTCATCATTTTATCATTATCTTCATAATATTGTTTACCTAGACCGCCACCAATTGTACAAGCTTTAAGTGAGTGCGCTCTTGCATTCGTTTCATCTTGTTCGAGAGCTTTATCAAAGTGAAATAAAGCTTTATCATTATGTTCTTTTGCTGATGATTGTCTAAGCCAGTGATATCTTCCAATAACTAAATTTTCATATGAATTTAAATTATCAGTAGGTTTTCTTTTTATATTTTGTAAATTTGTAATTTCTATATTACCTAATAATTCTTTTGATATCTTTTGTACAATTTCATCTTGAATATCAAAAATGTCTTCAAGAACTCTATCATATCGATCTCCCCATATAATGGAACCATCTTTTGCATTAGTTAAATCTACTGCTACTCTTAATCTATTACCAGCTGATCTAATATTTCCACCAACTAAAAAATCTATTTTATGTTTTTTTGCAAATGTAAGTGCGTCTTCATTACTTTTATCATGATCGTCACATGTTTTTTTTGATACAACATCAAATTCTTTCATTCTGGAAAACTCTATAATTAAATCACCTGTAATAGCTTCTACCAAAAATTCACTGTCATCATTTTTACTTACATTCTTAAATGTCAGTATTGCTATTTTTGGATGTGAAGAATTTCGTGAAATAATTACATTATCATCTTTTTTATTATTTTCATCTTCATTGTTTTCCTCATTAATTTCTTCGGAGAAGAAATCATCTTCATCAATTTTTAAACCTTTTACTTTGAAAACCTCGAACTCATCGCTTATATTTTTTAGTTTTCTTGTACCATCAGCTTCTATTGAATAATCAATTCTTTTATCAACTTGATCTTTGACAATTTTTGAAACAAGAATTTTACCTGGTTCACTTTGACTTTCTAGTCTTGCAGCTACATTAACCCCTGAGCCCATAATATTATTATTTTCTACAATCACATCATCAACATGAATACCAACTCTCCAGCTTAATTGTAATTTAGTTAAAGAATGTTCATTTCTTTCATATAATTTATCCTGAAATTCAATAGCAGCTTTAACACATTGTACAGGACTTGGGAATTCAGCAACAACAGAGTCACCAGCAGTTGAAAAAATTTTACCACCAAATTGAGCTATAACTTCATCAATTACTTTTCTACATTCATTAAGGTTGGTGAGTGTAAGCTCTTCGTTCTCCTCCATATGTTTACTAAAATTAACACAGTCGGTAGCAAGAATGGTTGCTAATTTTCTTTCAGAATTCATAATTTTTCTTAACTAAATTTTTTTTAAAATACCAGCCAAATATTGTAACTATTGTCACAGAATCTTAAAAAACAAATATATATATAAACAAATTTTATAGGAGGTTTTTATGGTTGAGAGTTTTAATGGTATTTTTTATTTGATTTTATACATCATTAACATTGGGTTAGCTGGTTATTATTCATTTACATTTTTATTTAATAAAGAAAAAGAATTCGCAAAATATAACACAGATTCAAGTGCTGCACCTGCTGCCAATTTTGGAATTTTTTGGGTTACTGCTTTTTTCTTTGTCGGTCTTTATATTTTATTTACTGGACCCGAAGGAACTTGGCCTTTCTTTATAATTAATGTTATTGTCTTTGCAATGGCAACTGTCTACAATTTTTGTTTTCATTTTAAAATAGCTTTCCTATTTGGAAGAGATAAGGTTAATTCGACAATAGAACAGCCAATTGTATCAGCAGTAGTTCTAGTATTAAACTTAATTATAATTTATGGTCTATCTGATAAAATTTATCTATAATAATTTTAAAAGGAGTAATTATGGTTGAAAATTTTGGAGGTACTTTAAATCTAGTTTTATTTTTACTTAATTTATTAGGTATATCTTACTATGGTTTCCTAACTGTATTTTCACCAAATTCACTTGTTACAAGATATGATTTAGGAGAAAAAGCTTTGCCAATTGTAAGAATCATAGGGACATTTATTGTGCCAATAGTAATAATTGGAATTTGGATATTATTTAGAGAAAATGGACCTCAATCTTGCTGGATATTTTTTGTAAACGGATTTTTACTTTCTTTTGCTCAAGTTATTTTAAGTTGGGCCCAAAGATTAAAATTTATAGACCCTGATGCAAAAAGTGATGTTGCTGATGAAGTAATAGGGCATGTATTTTTATTTATAGCAATATATCTCATATATAATATGTCAGATATAATTTATATGTAACTAAAGGCTGGGGATTCAATTCCCAGCTTTTATCAACTTAAAGAAAATTCCTTTACTTTATTAAATGCAAAATGATCTGCGGCATGTTTTTTTGCATACAAAACTTCTTCCACGATACCTTCTTCATTAATCATAATATCTGTTACTGCAGTATTAAAATATCCTCCAAGAGGAATAGGCATAAATCCTCTTATTAAGGCTGGAAAGATAGCAAATGTTTTATAAATTCCTGCTAAAAATAATTTAAACCAACTACGCTCTATTGAATATTTTTGAAAATATTTAAATTCTTCATCAGCTAAAACTGTAAAGGGAATAGGGCCGTGCTTCTTCATATTTGATTTTAAAAGATTAACATTTGAATGAAAAATACCTACATGCGTGAAATTCGGACCAAATTCATTATATCTTTTATTAAACTCAAGAAGTCTTAAATTACAAAATGTACACCCAGCAACCCTATAAAAAGTCAATAAAACTTTTTTTCCTTTAGTATCTGATAAATTAAATTCATTACCATCATGTTTGGGTAGGGTAATTTCTTCTAATTTATCTCCTTTTTTTATTTTCATATAATAACTATAATAATTTAAAAAAATAATTTAATATCAAATTTTAATGACAATAATAATTATACTAAAATTCATTCATTACCTAGCAATAGTTTTCTCAGGCGGTGTTTTGGTTGGTGGTGGCGTAATACAATCTGTTTATACAAAGGTAAATCAAATTCCTGATTTGACTACAGCAAAGGTATTAAAATTACTTGGTTACATAGGTTTGATATCTCTTATTATCTTATGGATATCAGGAATTATTCTTTCAATTAATTTATATGGAGGCTTTATTATTAATAGTGCATTTACAATCAAAATAATTGCAGCAGGTTTACTTTTAGGACTATCTGCTTATGTAAATTTTCACGTTTTTAATTGTTTTAAAAATAATTTACCACCTAACAAAACTATAATGAAAATAGCTACAATGAGCGGAAGAGGGCTGTTGGTAATAGTTTTAATTGCAGCAGCAATTGCATTTTATTAATTTATAATTTTTTTGCTGCACTAGTTTCTTTTATATTCGTTAGTTTTGTATATCTATCTATCATTTGTGTTGTCTTATGACCGCTTTGAGCCATAATTTCATGAGTAGGCACACCATTCATTCTAGCTTGAGTAATTGAACCTATTCTTAGGCTATGACCAGAAATTTTATCACAATTTTCAATACCTGCATCCTCAGCTCTTTTCTTTAAAATTAAAACAAAACTTGTGTCAGTCAAACTTACTTTTTGATTTTTATTATTAAGAATATATTTTTCTATATTATTAGCTTTGTTAATTTTATAAAAGAGTGGACCTGTATCAATTAATGCTGCCTCTAACCAATTCTTTAACGCAGATACGGGACAATAAGGCGAATCATTTTGAGGTAAATAGATCATTCTTCCTTCACCTTTTTGATCAGTTTTAGAAAAAGGAATTAAAACTTGAACTCCATCATCTTCAAAATTTAAATGTTCATATTTCATTCCTAACAACTCTGATCTTCTGCAAAAACTATAAAATCCAATTAATATTAGAGCTTTATCTCTTATGTTTCTAAAATCATCATTATTATCTGGAATTTTATTAATTATTTTCTCAATATCTGCTTTTAAAAGCTCTTTTGCTTGACCAGATTTGTTATTTTTTTCATCTCTTACAA
The DNA here is from genome assembly GCA_902515745.1 of uncultured Alphaproteobacteria bacterium. Classification (GTDB taxonomy): domain Bacteria; phylum Pseudomonadota; class Alphaproteobacteria; order HIMB59; genus CACPNW01. The sequence goes on from CABXWB010000003.1 coordinate 177,867, forward strand.
TTGCACTTATCGTTTCTGATATGTTTGGATTTTTTCTATCAAACTGAAAGCCATTAACTCTATATTTATAAGTTATAGATGCTAAAATTCTTTGTATAGTTGAGGCTTTATAGGCAGATGAAGAGTAGGGGTTATTATTTAACTTTTCTCTTCCTGGAATATTACTTGTTCCTTTCAATATTTTTGCTTCTGGATCTTCATGAAGCCAATCCATATAATTAGCAGTTAAAGCATATGCACTTTCTAAATCATCAACATCTAATGGACTGCAATTGTACTTATTTTTGCAGTAGTCGATAAATTTAAGCCAATCTCCTTTGTATTTGTCCTGAGTATTCTTTGACTTAGATTTTTCCTTTAACTTACTTACGTTATCATTAAGTGATATTTTAACCATATTATATATTACGATAATTACAGTTATCGTAAATAATAGTCAAGTGATAAATATTATAACTATAAATCAATATTTTATATATATTATCTAAATCCATTTATAATATTATAAACTAGATATAGATTTTCACGTGTAATAAAATACTGTATATAGTATACAAAATGGAACAATTATCGCAGATTTCAGCTGATTCCAATATCTTTGTGTTAACAGGTGCTGGTATAAGTAAAGAGTCTGGGATTGAAACATTCAGAGACTCTGATGGACTATGGAATAATCATAGGATTGAGGATGTTGCGAGTCCCGAAGGATTCTATAGAAACCCTACTCTTGTTTACGATTTTTATAATAAACGTCGAAAAGAACTAAATTCAGGAATAAAGCCAAATAGGGCCCATATTCTTCTTCATGAATTAGAAAAAACATATAAAATTCATATAGTTACACAGAATATCGATAATTTGCATGAGATTGGAGGATCCTCATCAATAATTCATATGCACGGTGAGCTAAATAAAGCGAGATGTATAATGAACGATAATCACGTATTTGAATGGCTAGAGGACTTAAATGAGACCCATAAATGCCCTAAATGCGGCTCTCAAATGAGACCTCACATTGTATGGTTTGGTGAAATGCCTATGCAAATGGATGAAATTCATGATTTAGCTGAACGATCTAGTCTATTTGTTTCTATAGGCACTTCAGGACAAGTCTACCCTGCTGCCGGTTTCGTTTCGATGTTTAAAGATATGCGCAAACCAACAATTGAATTAAATCTGGAGCCATCAAGTAATCAAGATCAATTTGATTTTGCCATTCATAAACCTGCTACAGTTGCTGTTGAGGAATTTAAAAATTTACTTTTAAAAAATTTAAAAAACTAATTTATTCACATTATTATATTTTTTTAAACAATAAATTTTTTCTAGAACTTTCTTTATAAAGAATCATTCGCATTAATGTTTTTATGACAAGAAAACGTCCTGATTAAACTGAAGCGCGTAATTATTACATAAAAGGAGAGAGAAATGAGTACCCTACTCTTCAAGATATCACTACAGAATTCAATTATTCTTTATCAACACTAAGAAAACAAGCAGCAAACGAAGGGTGGCTGACAAAAAGAAAAGAAAGAATTGA
>CABXWB010000004.1 GCA_902515745.1 uncultured Alphaproteobacteria bacterium
CTGATCTGTTTAAACTAGTTTTACCAATTGCTGTAAGAAAAGACACATCAAAATATTTTTTGTCAATATAATTGCAAAAATTTAGCGTATCACCAGCAAATGATTGCTGAAAAATGTTATTATTAGTATTGGCAATTTCAATCATACATTCGCCAACTGAGCAAATTTTTGTTTTCATAATTAACTTTAGTCGTGATGAAAAACTTCTTCCATACTAGACCACCATTCTCCTTTTTTTCTATTTGGATCTGGAATTTGACATGGTCCACAAACACTCCACCACTCTTGAACTTTACGATTTGAAGCCATTAGCTTGTTATCTCTATCAAGATTATCTCCATGATATTCAACATATCCAAAAAGAGTATTTTTATGCAAATATATAGAATAATTCTTAAAATTAAGCTCTGTTAGATTTTCTAAGATTTCAGGCCAAACATTTGCATGAAGTTTTTTATATTCTTCTATTTTTTCCTCTTTAATTCCGAGAGTCATACCTAATCTAATCATTTATAAATATTCCTTTCTTGTTATTTTAAAACTATATGCATGCTCGCATGGTTTATTATCTGGTCTTGTTATATGAAGTCCATCTCTGGTATGTTTCCATTCTACTTTATCAGTACTGCCTAATAATTCTACCCTTTCAATTTCATTATCAAAAAGTTTATATATACTTTCTATTGTAAAATCTTTGCTAGGCCATCCTAATACGGTTGCATACAAAAAATTATCTTTTGTAGTGAACCGAAAATCTTTAGCAGTATAAATTAGTTTTGCTCTATTATCTGAAAAAGGTCCTGCTTCATTCATATTAGTTGGACCTTCTCCGTATTGATCCCATGTTTCTGTTTCAAATATTGCTTCTCCATTTACATCAAGCCAATTTCCAATACCTTCTAAAAGATTTTTATCTTCTTCTGGAATTGTTCCATCAGGTTTTGGCCCAATATTTAAGAGCATGTATCCATTTTTACTAACATTATCTATTAAGTAGTGAACTAAATCTGTCGTAGTTTTATATTTTGAATTCTTCATATAAGCCCAAGCACTTCCATCGTGGACTGTGGTATCAGTAATCCAATCATAGTGGGTTAATTCTGACTCTCTTCCTAGTTCAAGATCTAATAACCCAGAACCGGGGGGAAGATCATGCCATTTATAAGATACGACTAATTCATTACCCCATTCAGTTTCTTTGTTATAATAATATGAAAGAAAATCTTTTTTATACTTTTCATGAATAAATCTAATTCCAAAATCAAACCACACATAGTCTGGTTTATAATTATCTACTACTTCTTTTAATCTATTTAACCATCTATCATGAAAAGCTTTACTAGGCTTATCTTGATGTTCATTTTTTCTACCCCAATGATCTGGATATACAGCCTGATTTCCTATTAAATCTAAATTGTGAAGTTCACCATATAAACTTTCATATTCCTTTTTAGATGTATCAAAATCATTATTCCAATGTGGGAAAAAAAACCAGTTTTCAGCATGATGCATTGCTACCATATATTTCATCCCTTTATTTCTAATTGCTTTTTCAAGTTCTCCAACAATATCTTTTTTTGGCCCCATCTTGGATGCACACCATTCGGTATCAGAACAATTCCACATTGGAAAACCATCATGATGCTCTGCTACTGGTCCAGCAAATTTTGCTCCTGATCGATAATATAAATCTGCCCATTCTTCTGCATTAAATTTTTCAGCAGTAAACATTGGTATAAAATCTTTGTATCCAAATTTAGAAGGATGACCATAATGTTTACAATGATAATCAAACTGAGGACTAGGTGGTCTATACATCCAATAAGGATACCACGTTACATTGGGTCCAGCAGCTGGAACAGAATAAATTCCCCAATGAGCATAAATACCAAACTTTGCTTTTTTAAACCAATTTGGTGTTTGATGTTGTTTTATTGATGACCAAGTTGGTTCAAAATAGTTTTGTTTCATCACTTAATCAAATTTAAATTTTTGTAATCTTTTAAAGATTATAAAATTGAGTTGCATTTTGAGAAAATATTTTATTTTTTTCGTCTTCAGAAAAAGCATTGCAATAATTCATTGCTAAATCAAACCAATTTGAGTAGTTATCTGCCATTGTTAAAACAGGCCAATCACTTCCCCACATTAATTTATCAGATCCAAAAATATTAAGAATAAAATCAATATAAGGATCAAGCTGTTCTTTTGTATAATCTGGACCAACTTCAGTAAGAATTCCAGAGAATTTACAATAAACATTAGTTGCCTTTGATAGTTCAGTCATATCTTTTTTCCATTGGTCAATTTCAGACTTAGTAATCACGGGCTTAGCAATATGATCAATAACTATAGGAAGGAAATCATATTTTTTAACAAATTGAATAAGATGCTGTAGATGATTTGGTCTTACTAAAGCATCAAAAGTTAAATGTTTTTTATTTAAATATTTTATATTTTCTTTTAGGTGATCATTTAACATCCAAGCATCATCTTGAATATCGTGTATCATAGGTCTAAAACCTTTTAAAAATTTACTCTCACAAAGTTTATCAATATCATCTTTAGCGTTGTTACTATCTAAATCTACCCAACCCACCACACCTGCAATAAATTCATATTTTGATGCTAAACTTAATGTAAATTCAGTTTCAGCGACAGTGTCAGCAGCTTGGACAATTACTGTTTTAGTAATATTTTTTTTATTTATAAGTGGCTCAAGATCTTCTGGAAAAAAATCTTTATATAACACTTGCATATCTGGAGTCATCCAAGAGTAATCTCCTCTTGAAAGTTTCCAAAAATGTTGATGACTATCTACGTACATTTATTTCCAATAAGTACCATTATTATAATCAAATTCATTAAGAGAACTATCCTTAATTTTTACAGAATACCCTGGATTTATTGGGGTTACATATCCGCCATCTTTAATTATTGCTGGATTTTCAAAATGTTCAGAACAGCTTTCTGCATATTCACTTAATAATAAATCATGATTAGAAATTATGAACTTGTTGATTAGATTTAAATGTTGAACATATTCACATAAACCAACGCCACCAGCATGGGGAATAACGGGCGTATTAAACTTACTAGCTATTAAAAGAACTGGTAAAATTTCATTTATACTTGCAATTCTACAACTATCAATTTGGCAGTAATCTAAAGATTTATGTTCTATAAATTGCTTAAACATAACTTTATTTTGTATCATTTCTCCAGTTGCAAGATTAACGTCGGGATGTGCATCTTTAATTTTTTTAAAACCTAATACATCATCTGGATTAGTTGGTTCTTCATAAAATAAAATATCGAATTGTTTTAGTTTTCCAATATTTTCTATAGTCTCATTTACACTCCAGATTTGATTGGAGTCTACCATTAATTTATTTTCATGACCTATTAAGTCTCTAACAAGTTTACAGCGATGAATATCTCTTTCTATATCTTGACCAACTTTCATTTTAAAATGAGTCCAACCCTTACTTAAATTTTCTTCAACAAGCCTCTTCATTTTTTCATCTGAATACCCTAACCAACCAGCTGCAGTTGTGTATGCTGGAAAAATTGTAGTTTTTAAGTCGTCTAAGTTTGAAGGCAAACTTAATTTTTTCTGATCAATTATTTTAGCTGCTTCATCTTTAGTAATTACATCGTCAATATATGAAAATGATAGTTTATCTAATAAATCTCTTGTTTTTAATTCAATTATATATCTCCAAAGTGGTTTTTTATGAAATTTAGAAATTAAATCCCATATTGCATTAAAAAAAGCTGCAGCTGCAAGATGTGTTACACCTTTTTGTGGCCCTACCCATCTTAATTGACTGTGGTTTGTAATTTTTTCCCATATGGATGCAATATCCTTTTCTATTTCCTCAATATTTTTTCCAATAATAAATTCTTTAAAATATTCTATAACAGTACAACAAAGATCATTACCTTTTCCAATAGTAAAGGTTAATCCAATACCGGTTAGATCTTTTTGATCAGTAAATATCGTGACATAAGTTGCAGAATAGTCACAATCAACATGGACAGCATCAGTTCCTAAATTATCTTTTGATGTTGGAAAACGAATATCCTGAGTTTTAATATCAATTATTTTCATATTGGACATCTTTCATCAATTAGTTTTTCATTAAGTAAATCTTTCCACAAATCTTCAGGGATAGGAAAATTTAAAAAACCTAAGTTTTGCTCCACTTGATCAAGCCTATCCATTCCCAGTATCATAGAGTTAACAAGTTCATTTTTATAACAAAATTGGATAGCTGCTGCAGGAACAGGTACTTCATATTTCTTACAAATATCTGCTATTTTTAAGTATCGTTGTTTAACTTCTTCTGGAATTTTATCATAAAAATAAGTAATGTTTTCACCTACACCTTTGGCTAAAATTCCTGAATTAAAAATTCCTGCAAGAATTATTCCTATGTTATTTTTTTCAGCAATTGGAAAAAAATCATTTAAAGCATTTTGATCTAATAATGAATATCTCCCAGCTAATACCATACAATCAAAATCGCCTGCATTTGCAAATCTTGCACATATATCTGAGTCATTTACTCCTACTCCAATAGCTTTAATTACTTTTTCTTCTTTTAGTTTTTGAACGGCTTTATAAGCACCATCCATTGCTAATTTAAAATAATGATCAACCTCGTCACCAAAATTAAATCGATCTACATCATGAATTAAGCAAATATCTACTTTTGAAACAGCTAATCTTAGTAATGATTGTTCAAATGCTCTCATCACACCGTCATAAGAGTAATCGAGATTAGGAGAAAAATTTAAACTGCCTGCAAACCTTCCTCTATCTATATTTTCCTTTTTAGCTGGAGTAAGATACCTGCCAACTTTAGTTGATAAAAAGTAACTTTCTTCATCTACTGTTTTTAAAAAATTTCCTAACCTATGTTCACTGAGACCATAGCCATAAAGAGGAGATGTATCATAAATATTAATGCCAGCTTCATACGTTTTTTCTAAAATATTATAACAACTTCGTTCATCTAAACTTTCAAACAAATTTCCTAAGGGGGCACCTCCAAAACCAATAGCAGTAAGATTTATATTTGTTTTTCCTAGTTGTCTTTTATTCATGGATATTCCTCATTATTGAAGAACTCATTTGTTCATAATTATGATTATTAATAGTTTCACCTACTACCTTAAAATCTTTCATTGTAATAATTCGATCAGCAAGACTAATCATTTCAGGCATATCACTTGTTATCAAAATAATAGAAGTACCTTTTAATGATAGATCTATTATTAATTCGTGTAAATAAGATTTAGTTTTTATATCAATACCAACAGTAGGTTCATCAATAAAGAGTATATCAGTTCCAGAAGCTAACCATTTTGCTACACTTATTTTTTGCTGATTACCTCCAGAAAGATTTGATACAATTTGTTGATAAGAAGGAGTTTTAACTTCTAGCTGTTTTACATACGGATCTACTTTATTGTAGACAATTTGATCATTTAAAAATGAAAGTATTTTTTTAAGATTTGACCAGACTGTTATTCCAGCATTAGATAAAACGTCATGCATCAGAATTAATCCTTCTTTTTTTCTGTCTTCACTTATGTATCCAATTTTAAATTTTTCTAATGCATCCTTTGGAGATTTGATTTTTATTTCTTTATTATTAAGAAAAATTTGACCAGAATTTATTTTTTCTAAACCTAAAACACATTTTAAAAGTTCTGTTCTGCCAGCTCCAACTAATCCATATAAACCAAGAATTTCACCCCTTTTAAGATTTAAATTGATATCCTTATGACCTAAATCTGTGTTAATAGATTGTAAATTTAATAAATTTTGATCTTCAAAATTCATTTCTTTTTTTGAATTAATTATTTGTTCATCCCTGCCAATCATTAATTTTACTAATTGTTGTCTATTAAGATTTGTGATTTGTTCTGACTCACATGCATTTTTACCATCTCTTAAAACAGTAACTTCATCACAGATCTCAAAAACTTCTTCAAGTTTATGACTTACAAAAACAATACTTACGTCTTGTTCAGCAACTAATCTCTTAAGTAATATAAATAGGTTTTTTGTATCCTGAGGTGATAATGATGAAGTCGGCTCATCTAATAATAATATTTTAGATTCCAACGACAGAGCTTTTGCTATTTCACATAATTGCATTTTTGCTACAGTTAAATCTGAAACTATTGTGTTTGGATCGATGTCTAATTCCATAATATCAAGCCATTTTTTTGACTCTTTAGCTACTGCGTTATAATCTATTAATCCTAAGTTATTTTTAGGTAGATTAGTTAACATTAAATTTTCACCAACTGAGAATCTTCTAATAAGATTTCTTTCTTGGTGAACAACTGAAATTCCTGAATTCATTGCTTCATTAGGTGAATTAAAAGTTTGTGCTTTATTGTTCAAAAATAGTTCACCTTCATTTTGATTATAAACACCTGTAATTATTTTAATTAACGTAGATTTACCTGCTCCATTTTCACCAAGTAAAGCATGGATTGATTTTTTTTTAAGTCTAAAATTTGCATTATCTAATGCTTTAACACCAGGAAAATTTTTTGTGATTTTTTTAAGTTCGAGTATATTATCAGTCATAAGAAAACACCTTTGTTCTTCTTTCTTCTCTATACTCTCTATATCTATTTATAAAGACAGCTAATAAAATCATAAAACCTAAAAAAATCTGCACAAAAAAAGGATCAATTTTAAAAATTACTAAAGCTTGTGAAATTATTGAAACTAGAATGACTCCAAAAGCAGTAGCTATAACATCAACTTTTCCACCTGCTAAAATTGCACCTCCAATAACAGGAGCAGCAAAAGATGGTAATAACCATGAGTCACCAATATTAGGTGTTCCAAGTTGTAATCGACAAACTACTAACATACCACCTATCGCAGCTAAAAGACCTGATATAACATGAGCATAAATAACAATTTTTGTTGAAGATATCCCTATTAGTTCAGATGATTGAACATTATTTCCATAAGCTAACATGTATCTGCCAAGTGATGTTCTATTCATTAAAATCCACATCAAAATTGTTATAATTATTGGAATTATTACTAAATATGGAATAGGTCCAAGAATTTTAGCATTTCCAAAAAATTTAACAGCATCAGGAATTTCATAAAAGGGCTGTGCTTCTGTTATGCCTAGATTCATCCCTTTAAAAATATAAAGTGTTGCAAGTGTAATAATAAAAGCAGAAATGCCTGTCTTAACAGTTATGTATCCATTGATAAAACCACAGGCTAATCCTATTAATAATCCAATTAACATAGCTGGCAATATAGACATGGAATAAACTTCCATTAAACCGGTGAAGGAAATAGCAACTAAACCACCAATAGCTCCAACAGATAAATTCATTTGACCAATCGCAATTATGATCATCTGAGACATTGCAACGACTAGCATAAGGCTTACGCTCAACATTAAAACATACAAATTAAATGGAGAAATAAATGCAGGTTTAAAAAATGAAATTAAAATTGAACCAAGTATAATAACTAAACCAAGTCCAAACCAATCTTTTTTAAGGAGGTTACTCATGAAACTATAGAATTTTTAACTGTAAAATATTCTCGAGCTCTGTCTAATAAAACTGCTCCTAATAAAATCATTCCAAGAAAAAATCTTACCCAAAATTCACCGACATCAATAAGATACAATCCATTATTAATTAATGTAACAAGTATAGCTCCAAGCATAGTTCCAAAAACTGTTACTTTTCCTCCAGATAACAGTGTGCCTCCTAAAACTGGTGCTAAGAATGCTGGTAACAACCAATCAAAACCTAAATGACCTGCCATCGATGGTATTGCAGCACCGATTCTTGCTGTTAACATTATTCCTGCTAAAGCTGCTAAAAATCCAGATAGCATGTGGCAATAAATAAACATTCTATCAACTGAAATACCTGATAGCTCCGCTGCATCAGGATTTGCTCCAGCTGCAATTAATTTTCTACCAATGTCAGTGTATTTAAATACATAATAAAGAATAAAACAAGTTAAGACACTTATTATTAAAAGTGGAGAGATATATTTATTAAAAAGTTTTAAACTTCCAAAGTCTGTAAAAATTTCAGGTAGTTTTCTAAATGCTTCTGCCTCAGTTAGAAGAGTCATAAAACCAAAATAAATACTCATAGTTGCTAAAGTCACTATAAAACTATGAACACCTGTTCTCACAGTTACAAAACCATTAATCCAACCTAAGAATGACCCAAAAGCTAAAACTAGAATTATTGAAATTGAAATTGGTATACCCATACTTTCCATGCACCAACCTCCAAACATTGCTGCAGAAACACCTAATGCACCTAAAGATAAATTTAATCCTCCAGTTAAAATGACAACCATCATTGCAAGGCCTATCATAATATCTAATGCTACTACTCTAGATAATGCATAAATGTTAAACCTTGATGTAAAACCATCAGTAGAAAAAGAAAAAATACAAATAAAAATAATTACAAGACACAACAAACCAAATTGATTTGTTTTTACAAAATTAGGTATTTTGAAATTCATAGAAAAAGGGGGGCTTTTAAGCCCCCTATTAATTTTTTTAACTTGGGCAGTTTAAGTAAGTGCTATCAAATGTTTCAAGAATTTCTAATGAAATTCCTCTCATAGCCATTACGTAAGTATCAACATCACTGATGTCTACAAATACTGTTCCAGAGTCAATAAATTGATCAGTTTGTGCAGTGGATTTCCAAGGTGCATCTGATTTAAATTCACAGCCTTGTCTAACTTTATCCATTACATAAGAACCAATGTATCCTTGACCATATGGATTTTGCAACATTGTTCCATGTACAAAACCATCTTTAATAGCTTTTAAAACTACTTCATCATGATCAATTCCAACCATTTTAATTCTTTTATCACCCATGTTAGTTAAAGCTTGAGCAGCTACAACAGCTGGAACCCATGCTGTAGTAACAATACCATCAACTTCACCGCCTTGAGCTGCCATAAAAGCATTAATTTTTTCATCAGCTGGTTCGTAAGCATCAATATCTGCAATTACTTGAATAATTTCAACTCCACCACCTGCTTCTGAAACAGCTTGTTCAACTGCATTAATTCTCAGTGTTGTATTAGGATCAACTAGAAAACCAGTGAAGTGGGCAATTTTACCTTTTCCACCAAGTGCCTTAATTAATTCTTTAGTACCAAGATAAGCTGAGTGACCTGTATCAGTTCCAAAGCAAAATTTTGCTTGAGTTGGCTGTTCTACACAACCTGCTAGAGCAGCAGTAGGTACACCAGCATCATCAAGTTCACCTAAAATTTTATTTGTCCCAACTGCATCACCAGGGAACACAAGAACTGCGTTGTAACCTTGACCAACTAAACTTTCAATTAGTTCATTTTGCTGACTAAGATCCCACTCTGCAGGGACTCTGTAATCAGCTTTACCTAATCCAAAATCTTTTACAGCATCTAATCCAGCTTGTTCCCACGCAGCAAAATAAGGGTGGGGGCCACCTGGTACTAGAGCTACTTTAGTAACACCATGACCGCCTGCAAAAACAGGTGATGTCATTAAAGCAAAAAAAGAAATTATTAATGTTAATAATTTTTTCATTATTCCTCCTTAAAATTAAATTTATTTAATCAGATTTAAAACCTAAAGCAACAAAAAATAAATAAAGTATTTATTTATTTTTATATTAATTATACTATTGTCGCATGCTGTACTCATTTAGATGGTTTGGTCATAATGACCCATCAAAGTTAGATCAAATTCGACAAATCGGAGTGGAAGGAATTGTATCATCACTAGCGCAAATAAAATATGGTGAAAGATGGAGCTCAAACGAAATCAAGAAAAGAAAAAAATTTATTGAAAGCTTCAAAATTAGTAAAAATAAAAAATTAACTTGGAGTGTTGTTGAAAGTCTTCCTGTTCATAATGATATAAAAAAAAGATCAGGAAAACATAGATATTACATAGATCAATATAAAGAGTCTTTGGTAAATTTAGGAAAGAATAATATTAAAAATATTTGTTATAATTTTATGCCTTTGATTGATTGGGTGAGAACAGATTTAAATCATCAACTTCCAAATGGTGCTTTTGCTCTAAAATATAATCATCTTCATGTCTGTGCATTTGAAAATTTTATTTTGAAATCTAAAACAGCAAAAAAAAGGTATTCATCCAAAGATATACATAATTCAAAAAAAATATTACAAAAAATGAATTCTAGTGATCTAAAAAAACTTAAGATGTCTTTGCTTGGTGGGCTAGCTGCAAATGATAGAAAGTACACAATAAAAGATTTAAATTATGAAATTGATCAATTTGAAGAACTAAATCATAGTGATTTACAAAATAACTTAAAAGATTTTATAGAAGAGATTTATCCAATCATAAAAAAATACAATATCCATTATAATATTCATCCAGATGATCCTCCGTATAATGTTTATGGATTACCTAGAATTGTTTCTAATGAGAAAGATATTAATTTTATAGTAAATATAAAAAAAGACACTAATGTTGGTTTAACTTTTTGTACAGGTTCTCTTGGTGTTAACAAAAAAAATAATTTAGTAAATATAATTAAAAAATATGGTTCTTATATTAATTTTATTCATTTAAGAAATATTAGACATATACCAAAAACTCTAGATTTTTATGAAGATGACCATCTTAATGGAAGTCTTGACATGGTATCTATTATCAAAGCAATATTAAAAGAGGAAAAGAAAAGAAAAAATAATAATCACCCTATTAAACAAATTCCTATGAGACCTGATCATGGGCATACAATACTTCATGACCAATTTAATTCAATAATACCTGGGTATTCTTTATTAGGCAGAATGAAGGGGTTGGACCAACTTAAAGGTGTTATAAAAGCTATAAATTAATTTTTATTTGATATTTATCTGCTAGATATAAAAAATCAGTTTTTAATTCCTTATCTATTGGAATACCTGATTTCAATCTTTTCTTAGAAGTTATTTTTTCTTTTTCACCTGGATATAATATTGGATTAGTATTTTTTTTTGATTTTTGTTTTTTTAGATCACCCATATAGTTTTGCATACCCTTAAGATATTGTTTTTTAGTAGTAAAAGCATCTAATGAAATGGCAATTAAGAAATGTCCTAATTTTCTTGGTGTACTAAAATCTGGTCCAATCATTGATAATAAACGGTATCCATGAGCCATACCTATAAGCGGTCCACACATTATTTCTACAGAGGAAGATAATCCGAACCCCTTATATCCATATTCCTTACCTCCAAGAGGAGCCAAAGAAAGAGCATTGTAAGGGTTAGTTGTATAGTTGCCGGATTTATCAAGTGCAATCTCAGAATTTAATTTAGTAGAATTTGCTCTAGCTCTCATTACTTTATTCCATGCTATCGAAGTTGAAGAAAAATCTGCATGTATAAAGTCTTTTTTGTTTATTGGTGTTGTAAATGAATAAGGGTTAGTTCCATGAAATGGACTTTTTCCATTATAAGGAATGGCAAATGCATCGGAGTGTGTAAATGAAAAACCAACACAGTCATTTTGTGCAATTTCCATAGAATATACACCTGCTGCACCATAGTGTGAGGAGTTTATTATACCAATTGAAGCAATTCCATTCTTCTTTGCCATAGATGATACTATTGCTGATGCCTTTAAAGCTGCAACATGCCCTAAGCCATCATCAGCATCATAGACAGCTACACCTCTGTTTTTTTTTATCAGTTTCATTTTAGGTTTTGCTTTTATTCTTCCGTTCTCAATACATTTAACGTAATGAGAAAATAATCTAATACCGTGACTATCAACACCCCTTATGGAAGAATCTAAAAGTGATTTTATAAGTAAATTTCTATCTTTTTTTGGAACAGATAATTTTGACAAGATACTATCAAAAAATTTATTTATTTTGTTAGATAAAATTTTCATTCTATAAAATTATTTCTTTTAATAATAATTTTAAAGGATTTTCTTTCATTAAATTTAGATTTTTTTTGACTGCTGTTAACATTTCTTCTCTTTTACTTACAGAAAGATTAAAAATATTTTTATTATTAATAATTTCTTCAAAAAAATTATCCTTATTATTTTTGTAAACACTGTAAAAGTATTCTTTATTTGCATCATCAAGTCTATTTTGATTCTCTTCAATAATTTGAAATAAGAAGAAAAGCCAAGAAGTTATAATAAATTGAATATATTTAGTTTCACCATTATTATTGTTGTAGGTATCGAGTATTCTTATAGGTATTTTTAAAGAACCATCCATAGCAATTCTTAATAATTTATCTTCTATATAAGTATTTTTAAATCTTTCTAATATTTCCATTTTGTATTCGTTAATATTAAAATCATCTTTAGTTTCTAAAGTGGGTAACACTTCTTGGTCTAAAAAATTTAAAATAAATTTATAAATATTTTTATCTTCTATTGCTTCATGAACATATGTATAGCCACACAAATGACCAATGTATGCTAATGCTGAGTGGGAAGCATTGAGTATTTTAAGTTTATTATTTTCATAAAACTTTACATCTTCAACAAATTTTATTTTATTATTTGATAAAATATTTTTTAGCTCATCATTGTTTGATTGAATATACCAATCTCTATAAGGTTCAGTAACCACAATTGCATTATCATTATATGGCAAGTTAAAAAATTCAGATTGTTTATTATTATTTGGCACAATTCCATCAATCATAGATAATGGAAATTCAATATTACTTTCAAACCAATCTAAACAATAAGGAAATTTTTTTTCTATAAATTGCTTAATTAAATTTTTTAAAATTGTTCCATTTTCAGATAAATTATCACAACTTAAAACAATTAATTTTTTTTTGTTTTTTTTATATCTTTCTATTATTCCAAAACCCAGATGACCTATCAAAGTCGATAAATCTTTATCCTCAAGATCACTAATAATTTGATTAGAAAAATTTAATTTTTTATTTTTATCAAAATGATATCCTTTCTCTGTAACAGTAATTGTAATTAATTTGATTTCTTCAGATACAATTAGATTTCTAATTTCATTCTTGTGTTTTAAGCCAAATAAAATTTTTTTTATTGGATTTAAAATATCAATTTTCTTGTAATTATTTGATATCCTTATCAAAGTATACAAGTAATCTTGTACTCGCATTTTATTATTTGTTTCTTCAGACCTTAAATTGATACCAATTATAGAAATGTTTTTGTTATTTTCTAATATTTCATGAATATATAGTGCTTGATGAGCTCTATGAAAATTACCAATACCAAAATGAAGTATGCAATCTTGATTATTATTAATATTATAACTTGGAAATGATTGTTCTTTTAAAAGATTTCTGTTTATGTTTTTATTTAATTGCATATTAATAATTAAAATATACTTAAAAAGAAGATGATCAATAAAATATATAAAAGTGTGCTTATAACCGGTGCATCAAGTGGTATTGGCTTAGAAACACTTAAAAGATTTTTAAAAGAAAATGTAAAAGTTTATGCTCTTGATAAAGACATTTCAATATTAGAGAAATTAAAAAAAAAACACAAATTTGAAATCATTCAAATTGATCTCTTTGATACAGATCAAATTTATAAAAAACTCACCAAACTTAAAATTGATATTGTAGTTTGTAATGCTGGCATTGGCAGAGGGGCTGAGGGAATATTAAAAGCGTCAAGACAAGATATTGAATTATCTACAAGATTAAATGTCGAGTCTTATCTTCATACCTTAAAAGCTATTGTTCCTGGAATGATAAAAAGAAGAAAGGGACATGTAGTTTTAATGGGATCTCTTGCAGGTCTATACCCACAAATGAGCACTGTTTATGGTGGTCAAAAAGGTGCAATTCATAGAATTGCTCAAAGTTTAAGAGTTGAACTTAGTGGATCAAGAGTTAAAGTTTCTGAGATATGTCCCGGAAGAACCAAAACAAATTTTGGTAATGCTGCATTTACAGATAAAAAGAAAGCAAAAAAATTTATGTCCGGTTTTACTCTTCTCGAACCAATAGATATTGCTGATGCTATAATGTTTGCTTTAAGTGTTAGGTGGCGAAGCAATATTAGTACTATTGAAATTTCTGGCACAGAACAATCCCCAGGCGGAGTGCCAATTATTCCAGTAAAAGATCCAATACTTTCATAAATTAATTAAATATTTTTTATTTTAATATAATAAAATTAATTATGGAAAAACCTGTCAGATATGGTGTTATTGGCATAGGAGGTATGGGAGCAAATCATGCTAAAAAATTACAAGAAAATAAAATAGAAAATGCTATCTTAGCTGCTGTTGCTGATTCCAATGTAGAATATAAAAATAAATATGAAAATATTCCTTTTTTTGAAAATGCAGATGATTTTTTTGATGATAAAATTATAGATGCAGCAATCATTGCTACACCTCATAAATCGCACATTGATCTAGCAAAAAAAGCTCTAGAAAATAATATTAATGTTATAATTGAAAAACCCTTAGCAATAACTAGTAAAAAGTGTCGAGAATTTATTAATATTTCACAAAACTTTAAAGCATATTTTACTGTTATGCTCAATCAAAGAACTAATCCTGTTTATGTTAAGATAAAAGAACTAATTAATAGTAATGAATTGGGTAAGGTTCACCGTTTTCAATGGACAATAACTAATTGGTTTAGAACAAACTACTATTATCAAACGTCTAATTGGAGAGCTAAATGGGAAAGTGAAGGTGGTGGTGTTTTAATAAATCAGAGTATTCACCAACTTGATTTGTGTCAGTGGTTATTTGGCATGCCTGATAGTGTATACACTGATTTGGGATTAGGTCGATTTCATTCAATAGAAGTTGAAGATGAAGTAACTTCAATCTTTAAATATTTAAATGGATTAAAAGGTGTATTTATTACAACAACAGGTGAAGCGCCTGGTGTAAATAGATTGGAAATTGCTTCAGATAAAGGTTTAATTACAATTCAAGATAATAATGTTACATGGGAAAAAATAGATTCATCTACTGATTTTATTAAAAACTCTAAAACACTTTTTGACATGCCTAAAAAAGAAAGAATTAATTTTAATTTTAAGACAAATGTGGATCAACATATTGAGCACCAAAGACTTATTCAAAACTTTACAAACTTTCTTTTAGGAAAAGAAAAACTGTTGGTGAATGGAAAAGATGGTTTAAATTCGGTTGAATTAATTAATGCAATGGTTCTATCGGGATTAGAGGAGAAAAAAATAGAGCTTCCTTTAGATGAGGCTAGATATGAGCAAAAATTAGAAGAAATGATAAGTAAATCAAAATGAAAATTAATCAAATTTCAGTAACACTTTATACCGTTAGAGATTTTTGCCAAAATGAAAAAGATTTATTTGAAAGTCTAAAAAAAATCAAAAATATCGGATATAGTAGCATTCAAATCAGCGGTGTTGGTTTAATTAATCCTAGGACAATAAAAAAAATGTGTGAAGACTTGAGTTTAGTTATATGTGCTACACATGAACCAAATGAACAAATTATAAACAATACTGATGAAGTTATAAATAAACTAAATATTTTTAACTGCAAATATTCAGCTCTTCCTTATCCATTAAATTTAGATATGAAAAACTTAAAAGAAATCGATAAATTCATCAAAGATATAAATACTGCTGGCTCCAAGTTTCATGCAGAGGGAAAGGGGTTATGTTACCATAATCACGCACTTGAATTTCAAAAAGTTCAAAATGAAATAATTTTAGATAGAATTTATGAAAATACAGATAGTAGATTCATACAAGGAGAGCCAGATGTTTATTGGATACAAAAAGGTGGTCAAGATCCATTAATGTGGTGTAAAAAATTAGATCAACGAATGCCATTATTACACTTAAAAGATTTTATAATGATAAATGATCAAGAAAGTTTTTTTGCAGAAGTTGGCTTAGGTAATTTAGATATCAAAAATATTGTAAAAACAGCAACAGATTCAGGTTGTAAATGGTTTATTGTTGAGCAAGATGAATGTAATGGCGATCCTTTTGATTCACTTCGGATTAGCTATAATAATTTAGTAAAATATGCAGTTACTTAAGAAAAAAACTTTTTGCGTTTTGATTTAATAAATTATTAATATCCCTTTCTATTATAAATTTTGATAACTCAAAATTTTTATTAGAAAGATCTTTATAATATTCATATAAAATTTCATGTAAGATATTTTTGAAATGAGACCATTTATATATAAGTTGATCTGTAACTCTTGCATCGGAATGCTGAGGTATAAATGAAAGACCTAGCATATCAATCCTCATTTTTAGAATAATTTTTATAATACTTGGTTGGTTCATAAACCACCAAAAACCAAAGATTTTTAAATTAGGATGTTTACGAGCTAAGACAGTTAATTCGTGCTGATCATTTAAAGATAAACAAGTTACAAGAAATTTGTTTTCAGGGAAAGAATTACATAATTTACTTAGTTCTTTGAGATTAATATCACCAATCCCGTCTCCAGCTAAACCAAAACTACTATTTACAGCTCGTTTAACACCTAGCATTAAAGACAATGGGATATTTTTTTCACTTAACCATGACAAAATTAATTTCCAAATAGGATCATTTAAGATTTCTTTAAAATTATCTGAATTTGCTGAAATAGCTGCATATACTGGATTTGAAATTAAAAAACAGCTATCTAAATAGTTGATTATAATATCATCTTGTTTTAGATTTATCTTAGTTTGATTTTTTGCTACTTCGATTGCTTGGGAATTGTTAATAATCAAATCATCCAATCTTAATGATGATTGAAATATATTTCTATCCCAGCCATTATTTTTATATAAATTCCATTCATCAATATCAAATGGATTATTTGTCATTACTAGGGAAGTAACATTTGATAATTCTAAAATTTTTTCATCTGTAAGAGATTTGTTTTCATATTCATTATTTACTTCTTCAAAAGTTTTTTTATTGTAATTAATACCTAATTTTTGAAGTACAGTTAGCACGCCCTTACAAGCTTCAGAAATTGGTGTTCTATTTTCAAATAACTCTTCCCAGATAAGTTTTGCTTTATTTATTTCATCCAGAGAGTAAAATTTTTCTGCACTTATATTTGCATTTGTTAATAATTCTGCAATTAAATAATGATAGTTTAATAAATTAATAAAACCAGAAAGAGAATGAGTTTTAAATACCGATGGAAATAAATGTGTATGAATATCAAAAATTTTTGTATTATTAATTGCGGCTTCTAAGGTATTGGATAATTCTTGATTAGAGAAATTCATTACTTAATATTACCAAGCCTTATCGCATTTTTTTGAGCTTTTATGGCCAATTCCATAACTTTTAAACAATGTGATTGATCCATTGCAGTACTAGTTCTATTTACAACATCGCCCATTAGTCTCTCAAAATATGTTAAAGGTTCTCTAGAAGCATTTTTGTATTCATATTTTTTATTATTAACTAAAAAAAGGTGATCTGTACCCTCTCTACCAACTAGATCGACATATTTTCTTAATTCAATGTATCCTTTTGTGCCTAAAATTGTCAATCTGCCATCACCCCAATTAGGTAAAGCATCAGGTGTAAACCAGTCTACCCTAATGTAACCTCTACCCTTATCTCCATGAATTAAAATTTCACCAAAATCTTCAAACTTATTATGTTCAGGATTTGAAAAATTACCTGTTGAAGAATTTATAATTTCTACATTTTTAGATCCAGTAAAATATAAAAACTGATCTATTTGATGTGATGCAATATCACATAAGATACCACCATATTGATCGTAATCAAAAAACCATTCAGGTCTAGTTTGAATATTCAATCGGTGAGGTCCCATTCCAATTGTTTGAACAACATCTCCAATTTCGCCCGCTTGAATTAAATCATAGGCAACTTGAACTGAAGGCACTTCAAATCTTTCAGAAAAATCAATTGAAAATATTTTTCCTGTTTTTTTTGTAGTATTTTCAATTTCTTTAAGCTGTTCTAAAGTTGTACAACCAGGTTTATCTAACATTACATCTTTTCCAGCATTCATGCACTCAATAGCTAAAGCTGCTCTTTTAACTGGAATGTCTGCTATCAATACTAATTCAATTTCTTTATTTTTTAATAAATCCTCTTTATTTGTAAAGCGGGGTATATCTGGATGTTTTTCATTAAAATCTTTTGTAATTTTATTATCCGTTTCATTCCACCAACCAACACATTCGCATCCTAAATTTAACATACCATTTAATTGTCCAAAAATGTGCCTGTGCTCAATACCCATTGCAGCTACTTTAATTTTTCTCATAATTAAATATTTACTCCATTGTAATTAGTTTATTTTTTTTAGATGATTCTATCATTGCATCAATTAGATAATGAACCTTCAATGCCTCTTTTCCAGTGATTTCAAATCTTTCCTTTTTCGTAATTGATTTTGCAAAATTAAGTATAAGATCTTTATGCCAATCAAATGGAAAAGCCATGGGATCAGCACTACCCCCAGTTCCGGATTCCTCTCCATACTCTTCTTTCTCACCATTCCTCCAATTAATAATTAGTGTTCCTGCCTCAAGTTTAACTGTTGCATTTTCACAATGAAGAACAATTGACTCTGATGAGCCTGGAAAAACACTCGTTGAGGCGAATAAAGATGCAATTACGCTATTTTTAAATTTAATACCACCAGTTACAAAATTTTCTGACTCCATTTTATGAAACTTTGTAGTTTCTGCCATTACCATCACATTTTTAACATCCCCTAAAAGACTGATAGCAAGATCAAGTGTATGAATAGCTTGGCTTATAAGAACTCCTCCACCATCTCTCTTATATGTTCCTCTGCCTGGTCCATCATAATATGACTGTTCTCGCCACCATGGAATATTGATTTGAGCTGAAAAAATTTGACCAAATTTATTCTCATTTATGAATAATTTTAATTTAATTGAGGATTTTCTAAATCTATGTTGGAAAACTATACCAAGATTAACTTTATTATTTTCACAAATTGAAACTATACTTTTTGCATTTTCTAAAGTTCGTTCAATAGGTTTTTCCATTAAGATATGTTTTCCATATTTACTAAATTGCTCTACTAGTTCTAATCGTTGATTTGGAGGAGTGATGATATCTACCATGTCAACTTCAGGATTATTATAAATACTATCAATATCCTTAAATGAATTAAAATTATAATTTTTAGAAAAATTTTCTCTTTTTTCCTTATTTCGAGAAAAAACTCCAACTACATTAATATCATCTTGTAATTCATTTAAAGCCAAGGCATGGGGTTTTGCAGCCATACCCGTACCAATAATAGCAAGTCCAATTTTTTTAGAACTCATTAAATATTTTTTTTTGATACAGACATGCCATTCTCTTCAAAAAGATGAACTGAATCTCTTTTAAAACGAAGATATAATTCTTCTCCCTTATTTATTTTATATTGCCCAGTATGATGAACAATTAATTGTTTTATATCTTTACCCTGACAATAAAAATAAGTTTCACTTCCCAGCTGTTCAGTAAAATCAACATTTACTTTCAAATCTGAATTTTGCTGTTCACATACTTCTATATGTTCAGGCCTTATCCCAAGAGAATAAGGTGTATTATTTTGTAAATTTTTATGATTTGTTTGTAAATTCAATGCATCTGAAATTAAATTAAATGAACCAGACTTATAAATTGCATTAACTTTTATAAAATTCATTTTTGGTGATCCAATAAATCCAGCTACAAAAATATCACTGGGATTATTATATAAATCAAGAGGAGCTCCTGCTTGTGCAACATAACCATTATTTAAAACTACTATTTGATCAGCCAATGTCATTGCTTCAACTTGATCATGTGTAACATAAATCATTGTACCACCGATTTTTTCATGAAGTGCTGATAATTCTTTTCTCATTGTTACTCTTAACTCAGCATCAAGATTAGATAAGGGCTCATCAAATAAAAATGCTTTTGGATCTCTAACTATTGCTCTGCCAATAGCCACTCTTTGTCTTTGACCACCTGAAAGAGCTTTTGGTTTTCTTTTAAGATACTCTTCAATTTGTAAAAGTTTAGCTGCGCTATTAACTTTTTCTTCAATTGTTTTTTTATTAATTTTTAGATTTTCCAATGCAAAGGCCATATTTTTAAAAACAGACATGTGAGGATACAAAGCATATGATTGAAAAACCATTGCCAAACCTCTTTCTGAAGCGGGTATATTACTTACTTCATTTCCATCAATTAAAATTTCTCCTGATGTAATTCTTTCTAATCCAGCAATAATTCTTAATAATGTTGATTTACCACATCCAGAGGGGCCAACTAAAACTAGAAATTTACCACTTTCAACTTTTAAATCAACTCCATGAATTACTTCTGTCTGATCATAACTTTTAAAAATTTCTTTTAATATGATTTCAGTCATCTATCTCTTCTCATTATTGCTTTGTCTGGATCAGCGTGTTGTAAGTATATAGGTGGCATCCCATTCAAGATTTTTTTTATATCATTCATCATCATATCTCTTATATTTTTATATGAATAATCTAAAGCACCTGCAACATGTGAAGTAAATAAAATATTAGATTTTTTTCTAAAAGTTGAATCTACTGGCACGGGCTCGACTGGATATACATCTATAGCTGCTCTAAAATGTTCATTTTCAGCAAGTTCAATAAATTCATCAAAATCAACTACCTCCGCTCTACTGACTAGAACTACTGAACTATTTTTTCTAATTAATTTTAATTTATCTTTACTAATAAATCCTTCATTTTCAGTAGTAACTCCAGCTAATATGAATATAAATTTATTGTTAGATAATAAATCATCAATCGATACAGGGTTTACTCCCTGGTTTTCTAAGTATTCATTAGATAACCATGGATCAAATACTGAAATTTTGCAGTTAAATGGTTTTAACAAAGGAAGTAAACTTTTTGCTAAATTTCCAAACCCAATTAACCCAACATTTGAGTTAAAAAGTGTGTAAGCAAATTTATTTTCTTTAATTCCATATTGCTCTTCAGAATTTAAAAATTTTTTGTAAACTCCCAAAACATTTCTAGATAGTGAGATTGCGTAACCTATACAAGCTTCAGCAACAGCAGGAGCCATGGCAGGTGCAGCTGATAAAACATAAATACCTCTTTTATGTGCTTCATGATAATCAATATTAGGCTCCCAATTTGCTTTGACATTAATAATCGCTTTAATTTTTTTTGATTTATCTAAGCGTTCTTTTGGCATGGCAGTCTGACCAACTAATATTTCAATTTCTTCAATATTCTTTTCTACAAGTTCATCAGGAGCTCGACTACCAAAGTGATAGACTAAATTAGATATTTTTTCTAATTCAGTCTTAACGTCATTGGTAAAAACCATTTCTTCATTTCTTGGATAAGGATCAAAAAAAATTAGAGGTTTGTCTTGCATTACTTCATACCCGTACTTGCTATTCCTGTTGTTATAAATTTTTGTAAGTAAGCAAATATAATTGCTATAGGTAATAAAGTTACCATAGTCATTGATAATACATAATTCCACTGACTAGTTAGTTCTCCATGAAATGCATTTAATCCAATTTGTAATGTATAAACTTCACTTTTTGATAAAACTATTAAAGGCCATAAGAAATCATTCCATCTCCACATTATGGAAAAAATTGCTAAAACTGCAATAGCCGGTATAGATAAAGGTAAGACAACTCGCCAATAAATTGCCCATTCACTTGCGTGATCCATTCTTGCTGCCTCTATAAGCTCTCTTGGCAATGTAAGCATATATTGACGAAGTAAAAAAACCCCTGTTGGTGTTGCAGCTCCTGGAAGAATTACACCCCATAATGAATTTATCATTCCAAAGTTTGCAACTACGTAAAAAACAGGAACCAAAATTATGGTTAGTGGAATTAGTAATGTACCTATAACAAAAACAAGTGCAAAATTTTTACCTCTAAATTCATATATAGACAGTGCATAAGCTGCCATCGAATTTATTATCAAAGTTATTATTGTTGCAACAACAGTAATGAAAGTTGAGTTTTTGAAATAAAGTAAAAAATCATATTTTCTTAAAGGATCAACGTAGTTTTCCCATTGAATTTTAAATTCTCTAATTTTTTCTCTTTTATCAATTGGTACTTTTACTGTTTCTCCTGGGTTTAGAGGATCAACCATTTTAGCATTTATTCCAATTCTTTTAATTTGTGCTAACTGCTTTACTGAGCCATCTTCTTGCGTCACATTAAAAATTGGTAGAGGTTTATCGTATCCTTCAACATCAACTTGAATTTGTGAAAGTGGCAGAATTGTTGGAGGATATTCTTGTATACCTGCTAATGTCTTTAGTGAAGATAATCCTAACCAAACAACCGGACCAAACATTAAAAAAACGCCTAGAAATAAATAAAAATAAGAAAAATAATCTGTCCAATGATATTTATTTTTATATCTTTTTTTTGTAGCGATTTTTATTATTCTTGAAGCTGTTTCAGACATATTAAATTTCTTGATGTTTACTTTCTTTGTTACGACTAAAATATAATTGCATAAGTGTTAAAAATAAAAGTACCACACCAAGAACCATAGATGCAGCTGCAGCAAGACCAAAATTTTGTACAGATCCAGATGAAGCAAATCCTGTGGTAAAAATATATTGAACAATCAATGATGTAGATGTTCCAGGTCCTCCACCAGTTAAGACATATATTTCATCGAATGTTTGAACACCTTTTATTGAAGCAAGAATAAATACAACTAATAAATTTGGCATTAGAAGAGGTAAAGTTATTCTAAAGAAAATTCTTTCTCGACTAGTTCCGTCCATTTCGGCTGCCTCATATAAATTTGGAGGTATTGCTTGAAGACCTGCTAATACAATCAGAGTGTAAAAACCCATATGTGCCCATATTGATACAAAGATTACAGATGCCATAGCCCATGATGGATCAGTTAAAAAAGATACTTTGTCTCCACCATAAGATTCGATAATAGCATTAAAAGCTCCATTTTTTAGCAATATCCATTGCCAAATCAAACCAACAACAACTGGTGACAATAAAACAGGGAAAAAAAATACTGATCTAAAAAAACCTCTGCCAATAATTTTCTTATTTAATATCACGGCAGTCAAGACCGAAAAGAAAATCATTAAGCCAACTTGAAAAACAACAAAAAATATAGTGTTATAAACTCCTCTCCAAAAAAAATCTTCTGTACATGTATTTGGGTTTAAGTAACTCTCACAATCAAATAACTGATCGTATTGTTTTGTTGTAGGAAGTTCTCTCTCAGCAAATAATAGTTCATCACCAGATGATAGCGAAAAGAAAAAGTTTGCAACAAGAGGGATTATTACAAATAATCCAAAAAAAATTAAATTTGGAAGCAAAAAAATATATGGCATATTTCTTACACCAATAATTTTTTGAATTGGCCACATGATTAAATCAATGGCATGCATTAAAAATGCAAAAGGAATGTTTAAAATTCTTAGGAAAAAATTTTTTGTTTGATTTCTAATATTTTCCATTAAATGATTTCGAAAAAAAGCTGCTCAAAAAGAGCAGCTTTATATTTTTATTATTTTGGATGTAATTATCCGCCGTATTTTTCTTTAAGTTGTTTTTCAACATCTTCATCCATACGCTCCCAAGCTTCATTCATTGTCATTTCACCAACAATAGCTTGTCCAAGTCTTGAGATAATTGCATTAAACATTATACGGTTGTCAACATGTGCCTGAAGATCAAAAGCAACTTGATCAATAGTTGGCACTGCACCAGCAAAAGTGTTTAAGGCATGTTTAGCATTTGGATCATCAGTTTGATAGTCAACTTGTAGATCTAAGTGTCCAGGGATAGCAAGAACTTGACCAATAAAACTACTTAGTTGTTCTTTACTTGAAAGATAATCCATTACCTTTCCAACAGCAGGATTAGCATTGAATGCTAATAGTGCATTTCCACCTGGCATTCCAGTACATGCAGCAGGACCACATGGAGCTGGTACAGCCCACCAATCAAAATCATCCCCAACTTCATTTGCGAATCTTCCAATTTGCCATGAACCACTCATCATGAAAACTACTTCAGCAGCATTCCACCAGTCATTTGGAGCATGGTATTTTGATCCTGAAACTGATCCCCAAAGATCTTTAGACATAGTACCTGCTTGGTGCCAATCATAAAGCATTTGAGTCATAGCCTTTAATCCATCATCAACTAATTTTGGATCGCCGCTTGAGTCAAAGTATTTCGCGCCCATAGATATTGCTGGGCCTGAAACACGGTGACCTGATCTATCCCAAGCCATTGGAATAGGAGTTCCTGTTTTTTCAGCTACTTCAATTGAAACTGCTGCCCATTCTTCCCAAGTTGCACCAGGGCCCAATAGATCTACACCAGCTTGTTCAAATAGAGTTTTATTTACATATGGACCAGTAACAGTCATAGTAGAATGAAAACCGTGAATTGAAGTTGAATCTCCAGGCTTACGATACCAATTTAAAAAAGGACCGAAGCTTTTTTCATAGTAACTTGGATCAGCTACATAAGGTGTAATATCAGCATAATATTTGTTTAATCCACCAAGATCAGTAACACGAGCAATGTCAGGACCTTCTCCGGCAGCAAGCTGAATAGGTAAAGTGTTCATTATTGCATCGTATGGTACAATATCTAAAATTACATTTATATCTGGATTAGCTGCATTAAACTCATCAATTTGTGCTGCAATTGGCACATTTTCTTTATCTCCATCACCATACCACATAATACGTACATCTGTGGCAGCAAAAGAAACTGTAGAAATTAAAGTTAATGAGAATGAAACTAAAGCTACAGATATTGCTTTTAAAATAAACTTAAAGTTCATCATATATCCTCCAATTTTTTTCAGACTAAAACATATTAAATTATTATATACAAGGAATAAAAACCTAGAAATAATGGTAAATTTTAAATTAAATAATAATATTTTATAAAAAAATATTATAAATATATCAAAATTCAATGATTGGTTATTTAGCATTAGCAAGAGATACATTTGATATAAATTATGCTTTAGATAATAAAAAGTGGTTTGAAAAGTTTATAGATATTTTAGACATTAAATATTCACCGTTTAATGAATTAATAACCAATGATGTAACAGGAAAAAAAGCTATTAGTTATTTTAGAAAACTAAATTGTACCAAATATATAATTGCTCAAACAACTTTCACAGATGCAAAATTTATAACAAGTTTTGCTAAAACATTTAATAAACCAATACATTTAATAAGTTTTAAAGAGCCAAGAACAGGTAAGCGATTAAGATTGAACTCTTTATGTGGTGTAAATCTTGCTATGCATTCTTTAATCAAATTAAAATATAAGCCAGAATTTTCAATATTTATTAATAATAAATTATTCGAAATGGAAAGAATTAATAATTTTATAAAGAATAAAAAAATTTTAAAGAATACTAGATTAAAAAAAATAAAAAGTTCTAAAAAAGAAAATAACAAAATTTTTTCTAAGACAAAGAATTTAGGACTTGTTGGCAAAAGACCAGATGGTTTTTTTACCTGTGATTATAATAATAAAGAAATAGAAAAAAAATTAAATTACAATCTCAAGAAAATTAAATTAGAAACTTTATTTAATATTTCTAAAAATGTTAGCACTAAAGATATTACAAAAACTAAAAATCAAATAAAAAAAGATTTGAAATCAGTCTCAAAGTTAAATGCAAATGAGTTAAATAAAAGTATTTCAATATTTCATGGACTAGAAAAAATAAAAAATGACAATAAAATTGATACTTTTGCAATTAAGTGCTGGCCTGAAATGTTTACTCAATTTGGCTGTGCATCATGTGGTCCAATGGCTATGATGAATGAAAAAGGCGTTAGTAGTGCATGTGAAGCTGATGTCTTAGGAAGTATAAGTTGTGATATTTTAAAAAAGATAAATAATAAACCTTCACTTTTAGTAGATGTTGTTGATTGTGATCCCAAAACCGATACTTTAGTTTTTTGGCATTGTGGATTAGCTCCAATTAGTATGGCAAAAAAAAATACTGCAAGTGCAACTGTACATTCTAATAGAAGGAAAGCATTGCTACATGATTTTGCATTTAGACCTGGCAAAATAACAATATTTAGAGTGTCAAAATCAGAAAATAAATTAAAATTTATTGTTATGAAAGGTGAAGTTTTAGATAAAAAAAATTCATTTTCAGGTACTTCGGGTGTTGTTAAATTTCAAAAAAATACCTATCAAAAATTAGTTAGCTTATTCACGTCTGGTATCGAACATCATTTAGCATTCACATATGGAGATGTATATTCAGAAATAAAAAAATTAAGTGCGCAATTAAATATTCCAATTTACACAGCATGAAAACGAAAATTAAATATGGAATTATTGGAAGTGGACTAATGGGCTGTGAACATATTTCAAATATTAATCTTATTGATTCAGCTGAAGTAGTTGCTATCTCTGATAGCAATGAAAATTCAATAAATAAAGCTAAAAATCTTATTTCAAATGATTTCAAAATCTATTCAAATAATACTGAAATTTTTAAAAATAATGAAGTAGATGCTTTTATTATTTCAACTCCAAATTTTACACATCATGATATTATTAAAGAAGCATTAAAAACAAAAAAACATTTATTAATTGAAAAACCCTTATGTACAAAATTAGAAGATTGTCTTAAAATTAAAAAATTATCAACTTCATATCCATCAGTAATATGGGTGGCTATGGAGTATAGGTACATGCCACCTGTTCAAAAAATGATCCAAGAAATAGATAGTAATATAATTGGTAAGCTTAAAATGCTTTCAATTCGTGAACATAGATTTCCATTTCTCAAAAAAGTAGATGATTGGAATAGATTCCAAATAAACACCGGTGGAACATTAGTAGAAAAATGCTGTCATTTTTTTGATTTAATGCGCTTAATTACAAATAGTGAAGTTACACAAGTATATGCAAGTGGTGACCAAAGTGTAAATCATCTTAATGAAAATTATAATGGAAAAGTTCCTGATATATTAGACAATGCATTTGTAATTTTAAATTTTAAAAATGGAATAAGAAGTTCTTTAGAACTTTGTATGTTTGCAGAGAATTCAGAAATGCAAGAAGAGCTATGTGTTGTTGGAGATAAGGGTAAAATAGAAACAGGTGTTCCAGCTGATATATCTGGAAAAAATTCCTCAGAAGTTAGAATTGGTTTAAGAGACTCTAAAAATGCAATTAAAAAAATAGTTGAGGTAGACAAAAAAATCTTATCAGCTGGACAACATCATGGATCGACTTATTATCAACATTTAGAATTTATTAAATCAATTAATAATAATTTAAAGCCACAAGTTTCTATAGACGATGGTCTTCATGCAGTCGCTATTGGGAAAGCAGCAGAGAAATCAATAAAAGAAAATCGTGTGGTTAAGATGAGTGAGTTTAATATTTAAAATTTTCAAAAAATTTATTTGTTTTATCAATTATGAAATTACTCACTCTAACATTTGATTCCTCAGTTACACCTGCGATATGAGGTGTTAAGATGCAATTCATATCATTTGTAATATTGTTATAGAATGATTCATTTACCGGTTCATTTTCAAAAACATCTAATGCAAAACCAGAGATATAATTATTTATATATGCATCAATTAAGTCTTTCTCATTTATAATTCCACCCCTAGAAGAATTAATTATGATTGGTTTTTTTTCCATTTTAATAAAAGCATTTCTATCAAATAAATATTTTGTTTCATGATTTAATGGAACATGAATAGAAATAATATCTGCTAACTTAAGAATTTCATCAAATGATACTTTATTAACATTGACTGCTTTCATTTCTGTAGAAGATACAAAAGGATCATATGCGATAGAGGTGGCATCGAAAACATTTACGAGCTTTAAAACTTTTTTTGAAATATCACCAAAACCAATTAAGCCTAAAACCTTTCCTTTAAGTTCTTTAGTAACAATTGATGTTCTTGGCCATTTGCCTTTTTGAGTTTCTTCATTAATGATGATTGTTTTTTTTAATAATGTAAGTGAAGTATTAACTACGTATTCAGCAACAGAATCTGCATTCATACCTGTTGCTGGCTGAACAATTATATCATTATTTTTGCAGTATTCTGTGTCTATATTGTCAAGACCAACACCAAGTCTTCCTATAAACTTTAAATTTGATGCATTTATTAAAATATTTTTATCTAAACTTGTTTTATTCCTTACAATTACGCCATCAAATTGGTCAATTTCTTTCTCCAAATAATCTTTATTTTGCCAAGCATCTTTTTTATAAATCACTTCAAACTCTTTATTTATGTTTTGTAATGCTTGTGCATCTATAAACTCTGTTATCAAAATTTTTATCATTTAATTTTTCTAATTTTTAATTTTTTTAAAAATTTGTTTACCATACTTAAATTTGGTATCGAATATATACCTCCAGCTTTCATGCATTTTAATGTAGCAGTTGCAGTTGCAAATTGAATACTTTCAGAATTTGATTTATTTAGAGAGAGAGCTGTTGCAAAAGCACCATGAAAAACATCTCCTGCACAGTTTGTTTCAACTGTTTTTACTTTAGGAACCTTACAATGATATAATGAGTTATTTTCTACCCAATAAACTCCCTTTGATCCCATAGTAACGGCAACAAATTTTTTTGTTTCATTAAATATTTGAAAAAGAGCAATTTTCATATCTATGTTTTTTTTATAAGTTTTCAGACCTTCTTCAGAAAATATAGGATGTGAAACCTTGTTAATGATTTCAGAAATTTTTTTAGAATTTTTAAAATTATCTAAATCAGCAACACATTTAATATTTTTTATATTAGTATTTATTGCAATATTAGATGCTATATCCATCCATCTCATATCTATTGAATAGATATCTTGTTTTCTAAAAATTAGTTTTGGTAATGACTTATATTCAAGTAGCCTTGGATCATTGAAAGCTGCAAGTAATCTTTCACCTTTTGTATCTTCAATCACAAAACTTTGTGAAGACTGACATTTTTTTATAAAAACCGATTTAGTGATATTAATAGAAAATTTTTTAAATTCATTTTTTAAAAAAACTGAAGAGTCATCATCTCCAAATTTTCCAATAAATTTTGAATTGCAACCCAATATTTTAGCAGTAAATGCTGATACTGCTGCTGAACCACCTAATCTTTTATCAATTCCTCTTGATAAAACTTTAATTGGTTTTTTTGGAAATTTATCTATTCTGCTTATGTAATCTGTAAATATTGATCCAGCACAAATGATCATAAATTTTTCTAAAGGTATTTAACAATACCAATAAACTTTCTAAACCTATCTCTTATGGTTATGGGATTGAGTGGAATTGGATCAATTTTAACATTCCCAGAATTGATCTTTGAAATTATTACATAAGAATGATCTTGATCATCAATGGCCTTTGATAATTCATTTGCTGTTTCCTCACCAGAACACTCAACTACATTTTTGCAGCCAGCACCGATAGCCACTGCTTTTAAAGAAGTATCTTCATCAGTAAATGTTCTTTGGTCTCCTGTTGATCCATAAGAGCCATTATCAATTATTAATAAAGTATAGTTTGATGGTGCTCTATTACCTATTGTTGCTAAAGTATTCATATTCATTAAAACTGATCCATCGCCATCTATACTAATTACATGTTTATTCTGAGATAATGAAAGGCCTAAGCCTATTGATGAAGATAAACCCATACTTCCTAAC
Source organism: uncultured Alphaproteobacteria bacterium (assembly GCA_902515745.1). Classification (GTDB taxonomy): domain Bacteria; phylum Pseudomonadota; class Alphaproteobacteria; order HIMB59; genus CACPNW01. The sequence goes on from CABXWB010000004.1 coordinate 29,755, forward strand.
ATGTAAAAAAAATTTGGTTGATCATTAATTTTATATAATTCTTGAGATGGTAGACCAATATTACAAATAACTAAATTATCTTTAAAGATATTTTGTAACTTATTTAGTAGATCAAATCGATTCATTAATCTTCCTTCATTAGATTGAAATCACATAAAATAGCAACAGGTGATTCAATAACTTTAGCATGCTTACTAAATGTTGAAATTTTCTCTAAATCATTTTCTGATGAGCAATGTAGCATTGGTATCCTTAATGTTTGCAAAATATCTTCAGTTATTTTAGCCATTCCACCTTGTGCTCCCACGGGTTCTCCTGGAGTGCCTCTGTAACTAACAAGAAAAACAACTGGCATCTGATATAATTGTAATAATGAAACTATTGCATTAACTGAATTTCCAATTCCAGTATTCTGCATCATTATACAAGGAAATTTATTTCCTAAATAAGCACCAGCACAGATTCCCATGCCTTCTTCCTCACGTGGGACTGAAGAATAATATACATCTTTATCTTTTTCTAGAATATCAATCATGTTAGCTAGTAATTTACACGGAACACTTAAATAAAAATCTACGCCACCTTCTTTTAAATTTGCTATTATTTTTTTACTAATTTTCATTTTTTTGAGGTCTATATGTATAAAAAAGACAAAACAATAAATTTATTTAAATAAAGTCATTTCTTAATTTTATTTTAGTATTTGAAGAATATGTTTCATCTTTTTTCAAAATAGTTGAAGGAAAATCTGGTTGATTAATAGCATCAGGAAATATTTGTGTTTCTAAACACATTCCATATTGCAATCCATAATTTCTATTATGCTTTCCATTATAAGACTCTTTCATCATATTTCCTGTATAGAATTGTATTCCAGGTTGATCAGTAGAATATTCAACACCCATGCCAGTAATATTACTATAAATATAAGCTACAACCTTATCAATTGAATGACCTTTAAGTACATAATTATGATCTATACCTCCATTTTTTAAAAATGATTGATTAATTTCAAAATCATTATTTAGATCAAATTTAGTATTTGCTACATCTAATAATTTTCCAGTAGGAATTGACCCTTCATCAGTTTCACAAATGTGATCTGAAGATATTTTGACAATATGATTTGTAATATCTTTATAATTTTTTTTATGACCATGAAAATTCCAATAATTATGATTTGTCATGTTAATAATAGTATCTTGATCAGTGATTGCATTAAAAGAAATAATTATTTCATTATTATTATTAAGTTCATAAGTTGTTGTGCAATCTAAATTACCGGGATAGTTCTCTTCTAAATGCTTAGAATGATAGCTTAGGGTTACTTTTATACTTTTTTCAGATTTATTAATGTCTTCTATTTTCCATATTTTTTTATTAAACCCTTCTTTGCCTCCATGAAGGTGATCAGGAGAAGTATTAGAATATAATTTGTATTCTTCACCGTTAAGTGTAAATTTACTTTTTCCAATTCGATTACAGACTCTTCCAATTATTGAATTGAAGTATCCATCTGCTTCTAGACAATCATTTAAATTTCCATAACCTAGTAAAACATCTTCTACTTCAGAAGGATTTGAAGAGGACGGTATATAAGCCTCTGACATATAGCCACCAAATGTATAAAAACTAAAACTATAATTATTTGAGTTAGTAATTTTCATTATATCAATATCCAAACCTTTTTCGTTTTGAAGTTTAGTAATATTATATTCCATTATACTTTCCTTAATCGTTGAAAATTATTTTTTCTTTGCTGAAGATAAATGATTAATCCTCCTAAAACTATGAAAAAAGCTCCTGGAAAAAGCTGGTCTACTGGCCATTCTGCAAAAAATACCCAACCTAAAATAAGGGCAAAAAATATTTCTATATAATCAAATGGCATAATTTTACTCAGTTCTGCTCTTCTTGCACCATAAATTAATAATAAAGTTCCTGATCCTCCTGCTAATCCCATCACACAAACAATTAAAAAATCATTTAAATTTTTAAAATTCTCCCACATACCAAAAATTAATACTAGCAAGCAAGCAACTACTATTGTTCCAGTCTGACCATATAAATTAATAAGTGGTGATGGAACGCTGTCTTCAAAGCTTAAAGATGTTGTCCTAGCTAAAGAATAACCAAATGCAGCAAGTATAGGGAGTAATAACATATAATTAAAATCAGATGACCAAGGTTGCATAATTAAAACAATACCTGCAAATCCAGAAATAACTGCACTCATTTTATACCAACCAAATTTTTCTCCTAATATTGGAATGGCAAGAAGAGTAACCATCATGGGTCCAGTGTATTCCATTGTTGCCACTAAAGCAAAAGGTAGGTAAGCATAAGAAGTATAGAGACATAATTGAGCCAATGCTACAAATACTCCGCGGAATAATCCTAATTTCCATTGCGTTATTTTTATTTGTCTACCGTTTCGATGCCAATCATGTGAAAAATATAAAGCAATAATGCATGGTATCATTCCAAATAAATTTCTAAAAACAGAAAGTTGAGCTGCTGGATATTCGTTTCGTAAAAACTTTATCGCAATCCCCATACAATCCAATAAGAACAAACCTGAAAGTGATAGAATAACAGCTAAAAATAAATTATTTTTCATTAATCATAATCTATTCTTCTAAAATAATTTCTTTTCCCACTTCTTGACTTTTATAAATTCCATCTAAGATTTTCATTACTTGAAGAGAGTGTTCAGCAGGAATAGTAACTGGTTTATCCTTTGCAACAAACTCTGCAAACTCGATACATTCTTTAGCATGAGGTTCAATAGTGTCTTTTAAATTGCCTTCAATTTTTTTAGTTATGTGAGTTTGAGAATTGAAATCATTTTTTATAATCTCACAATTGGGCCAATGTAAACCAGCTTCTCTTCCATATAACCATACCTGCATATCTTCTATTTTATCTTCTGGTAGTTTATGATGAAGCATCCATGATACTTCAAGCATTAAGGTTGCACCATTTTTAAACCTTACAAACGCAGCTGCAAAATCTTCAACGTTCATTGCTTCCTTATCATATTCGCCATTATAACTAAAAGAAGTTGGCTGCTTCGCTAATTCTGTTTTTGACACACCAGTCACAGAAAGTGGTTCAGGATTGTTCATAAACCAAAGAGTTAAATCTAATACGTGCACACCTATATCAATACAAGGGCCACCTCCTGAATTTTCTTTTTTTAAAAAACCAAGTGAAACTGGTAAATAATTTCTTCTAAGCATCCAAGAACGTGCATGATATATCGAACCAATTGATGTGGATTGATCTTTTATTAATTGAGAGTCTTTTCTGAATCTAAAGTGTTGAGCACACATTAATTTTTTTTTCGTTTGATCTCTTACTTCAATCATTTTTTTTATTTGTAAGGCATTTGGAGCTAAGGGTTTTTCACATAAAACATCTTTGCCTGCTTGCATTGCTTTAATTGCTAAATCACAATGATAGTTATTAGGCGCACAAATATCTATTACATCTATATCTGGATCATTAATCATATCTAAGGGATCAAGATATAATTTTTTTATTTGATTTATATTACCCCAATCTTCAAGAATAGAATTATTTATATCGGAACCTGCTATTAATTCTGTATGTTCTGACAAGTGCCAACCAGGTACATGTAGCTTTGCAATACCCCCTACGCCAATAATGCCAACTTTTATTTTACTCATATTTATATTTTTTATTTAAATATTTATCCATTTTTTTTCTTTTTCTGATTGATAAATTGATTCCATTATACTACTTCTCAATGCTGCTTCTGAAGGAGTTACTAAGTTTTTGGTATTGCTATCAATTAATGAATTAAGAAACAAATCAAATGCATGAGGTAATGTTTCTGGTAAATTTTCTTCTATTCTTTCTATCTTTTTACCATCTTTATTTTCGTTTATAATTAATTTATCATTCGTTGTTCTTGCGTGAGCTTTTGTTCCACTTACAAAAATAGTATATGGCTGCGCTATATCTATCCATCCAGCAGCAATACTAGCTATCAACCCGCTTTTAAATTTTATTAAAGCTTCTCCACTTTCTTCACAATCTGGATATTGATTATATACTTTTGTAAAGGTTGCGCTCACTGACTCAACATCAGAAAAAAACCATAAAAGAAGATCTAAAACATGTGTTCCTAAATCACCAAAAGCTCCAACGCCTGCAACTTTAGGATCTGTCATCCATTGATAGTTTTTGAAAATATCCCTCATAATACCATCGTGACAATTAATGAGTCGAATTCTTGAAATTTCGCCAAAATAATTATCAGTAATTAATTGTTTAAGCTTTATGTAAACAGGATTGCTTCTCATGAAATATCCAGTTTGAAAAATAATATTTGAAGACTCAATAAGATTTGCCATTTCAAAAGAATCTTTTTTTCCTATCCCCAAAGGTTTTTCTATAAAACAGTGTTTTTTATTCTCGGTAATCTTTTTAACTAATTCATAGTGCAAATTAGTTTCTGAACATACAATAACACCATCTAAATTAGGTTCTTTCAATAAATCAATATAGTTATCATAATTCTTACATTGCATTTTTTCAGAGTCACTTTTTGACCTGTTTTTATCTTTTTCCCAAACACCAATGCAATTAATCTGATTGTTTGAATTTACTCTAGAGATAAAATTTGGCGTATGAATATGTGAGGTTCCAATAAAAGCAATATTTTTCATAAAATAATTAACTAATTACAATTTACACAACATTGATCAACCCAGTGTCCTGGCTCAACCTCTATTAAACCCATTTCAGTATTACCATTCCTACAATTATCACATGGATTGGGACATCTTGTTCTAAAGACACAACCTGAAGGAGGATTTAATGCACTTGGTATTTCACCTTTTAGTTCTATAGCTTTTGATTTATTTTCTGGATCTATTGATGGAATAGATGAAAGTAATGCTTTTGTGTATGAGTGTTTAGGGTTTTTAAATAATTTTCTTGATGGAGCCATCTCAACTATATGCCCTAAATACATTACAGCAACAATATCACATACATGTGCAACTACACTTAAGTCATGACTTATAAATAAATAAGTAAGATTAAGTTCATTTTGAAGTTGTTTTAAAAGATTTAATATATCTGCCTGTATCGATACATCTAAAGCAGCAACACTTTCATCTGCAACAATAAATTTTGGGTTACTTACTAAAGCTCTTGCTATTGAAATACGTTGTCTTTGACCACCAGAAAAGGCATGGGGAAATCTTCTTAAATGCTCAATATTTAATCTACATTTTGATGCTATATCTCTAACCCTATCATCAGTTTCTTGCCTTGAATTTGTTATTCTCATAACTTCTAAAGGTTCAGCAATGATATCTCTTACTGTCATTCTTGGACTTAAAGCTGCATAAGGATCCTGGAAAATTAATTGCGCTTTTTTTCTATATTCTTTTAGATCTTGTTTGTTTATATTTGTTAAATCATAATCTCTTTCATCATCATGAAAAATAACATTTCCTGAACTAATTTTATTAGCTCCAAGTATTGCTCTTCCTAATGTTGTTTTACCAGATCCTGATTCGCCTACTAATCCAAAGAATGATCCTTTTTTAATCTTTATATTAATATTGTTTACAGCATGTATTTTTTGTTTTTTAGAAATAAAGTTTTCTTGATAATCAAAATTAACTGAAACATTATTTACTGATATTAAATTCTCACTCATAACTAACCACAATTAATACAACATTGATCAACCCAGTGTCCTGGCTCAACCTCTATTAAACCCATTTCAGTATTACCATTCCTACAATTATCACATGGATTGGGACATCTTGTTCTAAAGACACATGCAGAAGGCCTATCTAATGGACTTGGAATATTTCCAGGAATTGGTCTTAATGGTGCATCTAGATTATTTACATCGGGAAGCGCTTCCAATAAACCCTTAGTATAAGGGTGTTTTGGGTTTTTTAAAATTTTATTTACTGGTCCTTTTTCTACTACACTTCCAAGGTACATTACTGCAACATCATCTGCAATTTGAGCTATTACACCTAAGTCATGTGTAATAAAAATAACACCCATTTGATATTCTTGAATAATATCTTTAACTAAGTTGATGACTTGAGCCTGAATTGTAACATCTAGCGCTGTAGTAGGTTCATCAGCTAACAATAGTTTAGGCATAGTAGATAATGCCATTGCAATCATTGCTCTTTGGCGCATACCTCCCGATAATTCGAATGCATATTGATTAAATCTTTTTTCTGCATCAGCTATTCCTACTCTTTGAAGCATATTTATTGAAATTTCTTTTGCTTCATTTTTATTAATATCTTTATGTATTAATAATTGCTCAACCATCTGGGCTCCAATTTTTATTGCCGGGGCAAAACTCGCCATAGGTTCTTGAAAAATCATTGATACTTTTCCGCCTCTTATTTTTTTTAAATCATCCTTTGAGGTAAACCTTAAAACATTTTCGTTATCTAAAATTATTTGAGCATCATCGTTGTATTTTGTATTACTTGGGTTTAACTGCATAATAGCTTTAGCAGTGACTGATTTACCAGATCCTGACTCACCAACTATACCAAGCACTTTCCCTTGATCTAATGATAATGAAATATTTTCAACTGCTGTAATTCTACCCTCATCAGTATCAAATTTTACATCCAAATTTTTTACTTCTAATAAGTGGCTCATATTACTTTACCTTATGAGGATCTGCGGCATCACGTAATCCATCCCCTACATAGACAAATGTTAAAATTAATACAACTAAGAAAAATACAGGAATAAAATACCATTGATAGTTTAGAAGTACGTCAGCCTTAGTTGCATTTTGCAAAAGTACACCAAGGGAATTTACTGGTTCTCTCAAACCAAGTCCTATAAAACTTAAAGCAGTTTCAGATAATAACATGTAAGGAAAACTAATAACTAAATCGACAATAATATAACTCGTGAAACTTGGTAATAAGTGTCTTACAATAATGTGAGTAGATGATGCACCGCAAAGTTTTGCAGCAAGAATATATTCTTGACTTCTTTCACTAAGTAAATGAGTTCTTACTCTTCTTGCAAGAGTTGGCCATGAAATTAATCCAAGTAAGCAAGATATAAAAAAGAAACGTAATTCAGAACTCCATTCTAATGGAGCAAAGGCTGCAAGACACATAAACAGAGGTATTGGGGGCACCGTTCGAATTGCATCAGTAAACATCTGAAGTACGCTATCAATCCAACCTCCATAATATCCCGAAATTCCACCAATAATTAAAGATAGTACAAATGATATAAAAACACCAAGTGTGCCCACGGCTAACGAAATATAAATTGCACTCAAGGTTCTACTAAATAAATCTTTTCCTGCCTTATCTGTTCCAAATATGTGAATTCCACCCTCTTCGACGCCAAATAAATGAGTATTAAATGTAAAACCTGGAATTTTAAAATCTAAAATTTTACCTGGAAGATTTATATTAAAATCAAATACTTTGTATTCCCAACCTTCGACAAAAAAATAAACGTACCTTCTTTTTTCAGTATCAACTTTATATACCCATCTAAAATTTGTATCTGCTCCTCTGTATTTTTCTAATGTATGTAAAAAAGGCCTAGCTGAAAAACCATTCTCATCCCAAAACATTGGAATTTGAGGTGCTCCATTTTCATAATCTTTATCTCTCCCTTTAATTGTTGGATCATAAGGTGATAAAAAATCAGCAAAGAGACTACAAATAATCATAAACAATAAAATAGAACCAGCAATCATAGCTGATCTATTTCCAAAAAAGCGCGTTCTTACTAACTGCATCTGCGTTGCAGTGTAATAAGCTTCTTTTTTTTGATTACTAACCTCCACCCATAACTCCTTTTCTTATTCTTGGATCAATTATAGCTAAAATAATATCCGTTATAAAATTCACAAAAACAATTGTTGCTGTTAGAAGAAAAATAATTGCACCTGCTAATTGCTGATCATTTGATCTTGCTAGAGCTTCAATCAACAATGCCCCAGCTTCAGTAAGAATTAAAATTAAGGCTACAATCGGCAATGCACTAAATATACGATTAAGGTCGAAACCTATAGAATTGATTACTGGACCTAAAGAATGTTTTGCAGGATATCTCCACAACAAACTCATTCCTGATATTCCTCTAGCCCTTGCAGCCATTACATATAGTTTATCATTTTCATCTAGCATTAGTGCTCTTACTGTTTGAAGAGCAAAGGCAGTTGCATTCCAACCTAAAACAAATATTGGAAGCCAAGCTCTACTTAAAAAATCAAATAGTTTTGCTGATGACCAGGGTTCGTTTTCATATTCTTGAGAAAATAAACCTGTCATCGTATCGCCATAGTAAACAGTCATAAAAAGCATAATACAGAGTGCTACTAAAAAATTGGGGAGAGCTATTCCAAGATAACTGACAAATTTAAGAGTATTATCTAATGAAGCATATTTTGTCGTGGCCGATATGATCCCAACTGGTATGGCAATTAAATATGAAAATATTAATGCAACCAAACATATTGTTAGTGATAAAGTAAATCTTCCACTTAATAATTCATTAATGTTCATTCTTAAGATACAACTGTCACCAAAATCACCATCAAAAACTATATTGGAAACCCATTTGCCATACCTATACAAAAATGGTTTATCTAAACCTAAGCGAATTTTTTCTTTTTCTATATCTTCATAAGTTATTTGTGATCCTTGTGTATTTTTAAATGCGAGATATCTTTCAGCACAAGTTCCAGGAACAAATTCCATTAACGAAAAAACAATAAAACATACAAGAAGCAAAGTTATAATTGCAAGTCCTGCTCTTGTAAGAGTAAATTGTATAAAATTAATCATATAAAATAATTTGAAAACAAGAATAATTAAAAAAAGAAAAGCGGCAATATGTAATTGCCGCTTTTTTAATTATTTATTGAGTTAAATTACTCGTCTAACCACCATTGAGTAGCTAGGTATGGGTATGTTCTATAATACTCATACGAAGTAGTTTTAAACTGCGTAAAGTTTTTTAAAGCATTTCTATGATAAGTTGGGAAAGGAGCTTTCACAGTACCAATCAATAGACTTTGCTCTGTTAACATTGTTGCAATTTTTTCACCCCACTCATTAGAATCAGCAGTACCAAGAGCATAAGATTGGAATTTATCAATTCCATCACTTAAGTCATATACCCACTGAGGTGGTTCAGTACCTTCATCACCATTACTATCAATGTATGCTGCCCAATCTAAACCTTGAGTATGGTTAAAGTAGTTACCAAACGGAGGTTTAAATGTTTCTGGGTTACCAGCAACAATTGCTAATGGTTGACCTTTGTCCCAAACGTGAACATCAAGTTGGTTTGCAGCTTGTGAACCACGATATTCATCTGGAGTTACCTCTTTAAAAGTAGTTTTTACTCCTACTTCATTAAAGTATCTTGCAACAAGTTCAACTTCAACACCACCAATACCTTGAGTAGCGTAGTCAATGTTAATTGCTAGAGCATCACCATTTGGTAATTCTCTAAAACCATCCCCATCAACATCTTTTAATCCTACTTCATCAAGAAGAGCATTTGCTCCATCTGGATCGTATTGAGTCATATGCATTTTTATACTTTCAGGAACGAAGTCAGGTGCAGGAGAAAATCCTACAAACTGCTCAACTTTACCCAAACCATAATATGCAACTTCGTTGATCTCGTCTCTATTCATCGCAATTGACATTGCTTGACGGAAACGAATATCTCCATAGACTTTACGTTTTTCAGGATCAGGATGTGTAACATTAAAACTAAATAATGCAGCACCACAACCTGGATTAATTTGAAGTTGATATCCTCCAGACTCAGAACCATCAAGTAATTGAGGGGCAGACTCTAATTGAACAGACTGTGATTTATAATCAACTTCACCATTAACAAGTTTTAATAATCTTATTTCGTTTTCATTGATGTATCTTTCATTTTGATAATCAATGTATGGCAATTGATTTCCAGCTGTATCAACTTGGAAAAAGTATGGGTTAGCTGCATAGACTCTACCTTCAGTAGTATCTTCAATAGTCATATAAGCTTCTAAAGAAGGGTAAGCTGCATAAGGTAATCCAGCAACTAGATCTGGTTTAGCAAGTAAAGGAGTTGGGGTATCAGTCCAACCTGAGTTACCATAATATGCTGCTAAAGCATCATAACCATCTGCAAATCCTAATGCTTGAGCATTTGCATCAGCATTTGAATCAATTTCTGGATGGAATTGTTCTAGGAAATGTGAAGGCATGAAGAACTGGTTATATGACCATGCTATAGTTGCAGTTAAACCAGGGAACGGAGATGGTAAGTTAAATCTTACTGTCTGATCGTCAATTACATCAACAGTCATTGGCTCACCACCAACTAAAAGATATGGATATGGTTTTTCACGAATCTTTGGATTCATCATCAAGTCTTCGTACCAAAACTCAACATCTCTAGCTACAAATGGTTCACCATTTGACCACTTGTGGCCTTTACGTAACATGAATGTTAAAGTTGTAAAATCATCGTTCCACTCATAATCTTTAGCAACGTTTGGTACTATTGTACTTAAGTCATCAGCAAAACGTAATAGGTTTACGTGTCTAGTAGATAACATATCAGAAGTTCCAGCTTCAGTTGCGTTTGATAAAAAGTTTATTGTATTTCCATACTTACCAATAGATTCATATGGCACTACAACAAGCGGCTCAGCGGGTAATCTATCCTCAATCGGAGGAAGACTTCCTGGGTTACCTTGTATAGTAGCGTTAATACTAGCAATATTTGGATTATCAGAAAACTTCATTGTACAGCTAGCTGCACTTTCATATTCCGCTAATTCGTATTGCTGAGGGTATTTTCCACCTGTCTGTGCATCGCTCATTGTTGTACCTACACAATGACCACCTGCAAAAGAGCTTCCACTCCAGACAAAAGTTGCGGAAGAAAATACTAACGCTATAAATATTTTTTTTAACATATATTTTCTCCTATAAGATAAATTTATCGTATGTTTTTTTTGTATACAAATTTCAACTTTTAGCAAAAATAATTGACATGTTTATTAAGTTTTTTTTAAAAAATTGTGTATTTCTTTTTAATTACTTTAGTATTTATTAGAATATGGAGAAAACAAAAAAATCTGTCCTTTTTATATGTGCTGATCAGTGGCGCTTCGATTGCTTTAGTTTTCTAAATCATCAATATGCTCTTACTCCTAATTTGGATAAATTAGCAAAAAAAAGTGTTATTTTTAAATCACACTTTACAGGGATTGTTCCATGTGGTCCTTCGAGAACTACAATGCTAACTGGTTTATATCCATTTATACATCGTTCAGTATATAATGGTGCTCCTCTTGATAAAAGATTTACAAATATCGCTAAGGAAGCTCGGAAATTAAATTACAATCCAAGTCTTTATGGTTACACAGATACATCGTGGGACCCAAGATATTTAGATCCAAAAGATAAAAAAAATTTTACATATGAATCTCCTATGGAAGGATTTGATGATGGTTGTGTTTTACCTGGAGGAAAACCAGAGGCTTGGGCAAATCATCTTAATGAGAATGGTATAAAAATAAATAAAGCAGAAGATCTTTACAAAGGAAGAAAACCTAAAAATGATCAAGCATACGTATACAAGCCATATTATATTCCAACCGAATATTCAGATACTGCTTTTTTAGCTGATAAAGTAGTTAACGATTTAACAAATATAAAAAATCCATTTTTCATGCATGTATCTTTTTTAAAACCACATCCACCCTTCCATGTTGCTGATCCGTGGTTTAGTAAATTTGATCCAAATAATATTAATTTATCTAAAAATGATATTTCACTAAATGAGTTATCAAAAAAACATCCTTTACTTAAAGAGTTAAGTAAAAAATTTTTATTAAAAGAAAATTTCTCTGAAATTAATTATGATCTTTTAGAAGATCAAGATATAAAAAATATTATGAGTGTCTACTTTGCCATGTGTGCTGAAGTAGATTTTAATATTGGTAAAATTTTGAATGCTCTTAAAGAATCAGGACAAGAAGAGAGCACAATGATAATTTTTACAAGTGATCATGGAGAAATGCTTAATGAAAATAATTTATGGGGAAAATTAGGTTGGTGGGACTCTTCCTATAGAATTCCATTATTTATTTATGTACCCCAAAACAGTGCGAAGGAAATTAATCACTTAACTGAATCTGTAGATGTTGCTCCTACAATTTTAGAATGGCTAGGGGGTGAGATTCCAATTGATTGGAATGGTCAATCACTAATGCATAATATTAACGGTCAATATGAAAAATCACCTAATAAAGAATTTGTTGTTTTTGATTATGATTTTAGAGAAAGCACTGAATTTGTTAAAGATAAAAAATTAGTACCTGAGCAATGCAATCTATCAGTTATTAGAAATAATAAATGGAAATATGTTCATTTCCCTTCATTGCCATGTTTATTGTTTGATTTAGAAAATGATCCTAATGAAATTAATGATGTATCTAGAGTAAAAGAATTTCAAGACATTAAAAATGATTTAGTATCAAAACTATTAAGCCACCGGATGATTCATCAGGAAAGACAATTATCCAATACAAAACTTTCTAGCTCAGGGGTTAAAACAAAATCTGGACCAGCTAGCAGAAAAATGGAATAATTATTTTATGTTAACAACTGTTATAGGTGCCTACCCAAAACCAAGTTATTTAAAAATAACTGATTGGTTTAATGCATCTGGTGGTACAGATACTGAATACCCAACAAAATTTTACGAAGATGAAATAAAAAATATGGGAGATAATGTTGAAGACTTATTCAATAAAGCTACTAAAGAAATAATTAGTGATCAGGAAGAATGTGGTATTGATATACTCACCGATGGTGAAGTTAGAAGAGAAAACTATATTCACTACCATTGTAGGCATTTAGAAGGAATTGATTTTACTAACCTCTCAGAAAAGGTTGCTAGAACAGGTAATTATAAATGCTGGTTACCAACAATAACCTCAACAATTAAAGCAAAAGAATCTTTTTTAGTTGAAGAGTGGAAAAAAAATCAAAGCTTAACTAATAAAGATTTAAAAATTACTATTCCTGGACCAATGACTATAACAGACACCATAGCAAATACTTTTTATGATTCAGATGAACATATGGGTGAAGACTTAGCTGATGCTATTAATGTAGAAATTAACAGATTAGTTGATGCAGGGTGTAAATATATTCAAGTCGATGAACCTTTGTTTGCTAGAAAACCAGAAAATGCTCTTAATTTTGGAATTAAAAATCTAGAAAGATGTTTTAGGGATATAAATAATCAAAGTATTGAAAAAATCACTCATATTTGTTGTGGTTATCCTGATAAATTAGATGCAGTGGATTATCCAAAAGCACCCCTAGACTCTTACAGTAAAATTAGTAAAGCTTTAGATGAATCAATTATAGATACAGTCTCTATTGAAGATGCTCATCGGTATAATGATTTAAATTTTTTAAAAGATTTTAATCAAACGAAAGTTATTTTTGGTTTAATAAAAATTGCAAGCTCTCAAGTTGAGACTAAAGAAGAAATTGTCTCAAGAATAAATGATGCATTAAAGTTTATTGATAAGGAACAATTAATTGTTGCTCCTGATTGCGGACTTGGTCATTTACCTCGAGATTTAGCAAAAATAAAATTAATGATGATGGTAGAAGCTTCTAATAGTTTCTAGTGTAGTAAAGAAACTGGATTAGCATACTCATAATTTAAATCATCAGCAATAGCTTTATATGTAACGGCTCCTTTAAAAATATTTAAACCATTCATAAAATTTTTATCATTTTTTAGAGCATCTTTATAACCGTTAGAAGCTAAATTTTGAATAAATGGTAAAGTAACTGCATTTAAAGCAAGCGTAGAAGTTCTTGGAACTCCCCCAGGCATATTTGCAACACAATAATGAACAACATCATCAACAATATATGTAGGATTAGCATGAGTTGTTGGTTTACTAGTTTCAACACAACCACCTTGATCAATTGCAACATCAACAATCACAGATCCACTTTTCATCTCTTTGATCATTTCCTTAGATATAATTTTAGGAGCGTTAGAGCCTGGAACAAGAACACCACCGATTAGTAGGTCACATTTAGAAATATAATCATTTAGATTTATATTATCACTGTGCAGTGGTTCTATTTTATCACCAAATTTTTCTTGTAATTCCTCTAATCTTTTTTCTGACTTATCCACGATGAAGACTTTTGCTTGCATACCAGTAGCAATTATTGCTGCATTTTCACCTACAACACCTCCGCCTAAAATTAATACATTTCCAGGGTGAACCCCTGGCGCACCCCCTAAAAGTAAACCACTACCACCTTTATGTTTTTCAAGTGAATACGCACCAGCTTGTATCGACATTCTGCCGGCTACAGCACTCATAGGTGCGAGAAGTGGCAATTTATTATTATGATCACTTACTGTTTCATAAGCTATACAAATTGAATTTGAATCAATCAAACCCTTTGTCAATTCTGGAGCAGCTGAAAGATGTAAATAAGTAAATAAAATTTGGTTTTCTCTTATCATTGCAACTTCATTCATTAGAGGTTCTTTTACTTTTACAATCATTTCAGATTCTTTAAAAATTTCTTCAGCTGAATTTACAATTTTTGCACCTGATAATTCATAATCACTATTTAAAAATCCAGCAGCAATACCGGCATCTTTTTGAATAAGAACTGTATGTTTATTCTTTACTAATTCTTTAACACTTTGCGGAGTAAGCCCAACTCTAGACTCCTGAGCCTTAATCTCAGAAGGGACACCTATTTTCATTATCTGTCATGCATATAGTTCGAGATACCTGTTCTTAATTTTTCAATTATCTCATCAATATGTTTTTTTTCACAAGTAAATGGAGGTGCAACGATTAAACAATCACCTGTTGCTTTCAGGCTTAAACCTGCTTCAAATAATTTTTTAAAACAAGCATATCCAGCTTTGCCTAAACGCTCATCCATTTTAATATCAATTCCTCCCATCATTCCATATCCTCTTATATCAGTAATGATATCTAAGTCTTTCAAAGTAAATAAACCATCTAAGAAATATGGAGACATATCTTTTGCTCTATTAAATAAATCTTCTTTCTCAATTATATCTTGCATTGCTAAACCTGCAGCCATTGAAACAGGTATAGCGGAATAAGTGTAGCCATGAAAAAATTCTATAGCTCCTGTAGGTGAAGCATCAATAATAGTATCATAGATATGATCACGTGAAGCTACTGCTCCTAAAGGTACGACACCATTAGTAATTGCTTTAGCCATTGTCATGATATCAGGGCAAACATCAAAAGCTTGAGCTGCAAATGGAGCACCCATTCGTCCCCAACCAGTAATAACTTCATCAAAAATTAAAAGAATACCGTGTTTGTCACAAATTTGTCTTAGTCTTTTTAAATACCCTTTTGGAGGTACCAAAGTGCCTGTTGATCCTGCTACTGGCTCAACAATACATGCAGCAATATTTTCTGCACCAATGTTACCTGCAATTCTTTCAAGATCATCTGCAAGATCAGCGCCTGTTTCAGGTTCGCCTTTTACAAATAAATTTTCAGGTAAATGAGTATGTCTTAGATGATGTACATTCGGCATGAGAATATTTGAGAAAGTTTTTCTATTAGCAATCATTCCACCAACAGAAATTCCTCCAATATTCATTCCATGATAACCTCTTTCTCTTCCTACAATGTGAGATCTATGACCTTCTCCTTTTGCTTTAAAATATGCTATCGCTGTTTTAATTGCTGTTTCAACAGCTGATGAACCACAAATAGTAAAAAATATTTTATTTAAATCTTCGGGTGTATGTTTTGAAACTTTTCTCGCTAAATCAAATGAACCTCCAAAACCTTGTTGAAATGGTTGAACATAATCTAATTGCTCTAATTGTTTTGATACTGCTTCTCTTATTTCTGGTCTTGAATGACCCGCTGGACTGCAAAATAATCCTGAGCTAGCATCAATTAATTTATTTCCATAATGATCAGTATAATAAACACCTTCTGCTTTAACCATTAATCTTGGACTATTTTTATAGTCTCTATTAGATGTAAATGGCATCCAATGCTCTTCTAATGAATTAGGTATTTCAGTTCTTTTTTCTAAGTCCATTTTTTTCCTTATCAAAGATTGAGTATATGAAATTATCGATAAATCAAAGAATATTTCTTACACAATAAAGAAATATCATAGGAAAAATTGTAGCAGTGGTATAGAGAGAATACCAAATATGAGCACATTGCCAGCAGATCTTAAAAGTAAAGCTTTAGAGACGCCTAACATACCCGCAGCTGTTGTGTGCCCTAATCAAGAAAGCATCTTATCAGCTGTAATTGATGGTAAAAATATGAACCTCATCGATCCAACTTTAATTGGAAATAAAAGTTTAATTGCTGAAACGGCAAAAAATTTAAGTTTGGATATTTCAAATTTAAATATTTTAGAAGCCAAGGATGAAGAAGATAGTGCTTCAGTTGCTTGTCAAATGTCTAATGAAGATAGAAGTAAAATCATAATTAAAGGGGACCTTCATACTGATATTTTAATGCGTTCTTATTTAAAAAAAGAATTTAATTTACTTGATGGCAGACGATTAAGTCATATTTGGCATATGACTACACCAAAACTTAAAAAACCTCTTTTTATCACTGATGGTGCCTTGAATGTTTTACCAAGAGTTGATATTAAATTACAGATTCTCAAAAATGCTGTTCAGTTTTGTAATAAACTAAACATTAACAAACCCAAAGTTGCAATTTTATCAGGTACAGAAGATCCAATAGAAAGCATGCCAAGTTCAGTTGATGCCAAAAAAGTTATGAAACTTGCGTTAGAAGAAAAAATTAATGCTTTTGTTCATGGGCCGCTTGCTTTAGATAATGCTGTTTCTGAGGAAGCAGCTAAAATAAAAGGAATTAAAAATGATGTTGCTGGTGATGCTGATATATTATTGGTACCTAATTTAGAAACTGGAAATTCTTTATCTAAAATAATGGTTTATTTTATGAACGCTTGTGCTGCAGGAATAGTAATTGGTGGTAAAGTGCCTGTTGTGGTCCCTAGTAGAGCTGATAGTAAAAATTCTAAACTTGCATCAATTATGGCAGCTGTCGTTGCAACAAATAACTAATTAATAAATAAATTTTTACTCGAATGTTATTGAGACACTACTTTTTAATTTTAATAATCACTTTTTTATTTGGAAGTGCCTACCCAGTTCAAAAAGTTATTTTTAATGAAAATGTACCTCCATTACTAATGGGAAGCTTAAGAATGTTAGTGGTTTTCGTTTGCCTTTTACCCTTTTGGAGATTTAGAATTCCTAAAAAAAAATACTGGTTACCACTTCTCTTTTTTTCAATCTCTATGGGTTTTTTGGCAAATGTCTTTATGACATTATCTTTAAACGAAGCAAACATAGTTTCTCCAATAATTATTGGTTCTCAACTAGCTGTACCATTTGCAATATTATTAAGCTCATTTTTTTTAAAAGAAAAAGTAAGTATTAAAAAATGGGCTCTTATATTTATTTCTTTTTTTGGCATTATTTTGTTAGGCTTTGATCCATTTATAAGAAATGAAATTTATGCGTTAATCTTAATTACGTTAATGGCATTCTTCTATGCTAGTGCTCAAGTATTTTCCAGATACCTAAAAGATTTAGAAGTCACACTCACAAATGCAGTAATGGGATTAGTAGGATTTATATTACTAATTATTTCATCATCAATTTTTGAAGGACAAACAATAAACGAAATAAAAAATATTAGTTTTCAGTCGTGGTTATTAATATTGCATTCAGGTATCTTTGTTTCAATCGCTGCACACATGTCGATGTTCTATTTGTATAGGACGTATCCTGTTAATAGAGTATTTCCATTTTACGCTTTATTTCCTGTATTTGGTGTGTTGCTAACATTTATAATTTTTTATGAAATACCAACTTTAATTACTGTTGTTGGTGGTATAATTGTAATCGTGGCAACTTATTATATTAATAAGGAAAATTAATTATTTTAAAACATCCAATCCATTAGAAATTTTTATATTTCCTGTTTGGCGAGCTTTATTAAATTCTTTAATTCGATCAAAGACATCGATACCAATTTGCCTATAAATATCCAGTAAATCAATTAAGACCCAGTTTTCTCTGATCAAACCATCTTCAAGTCTCCAAAAATCTAAACTACGCATTTCTAATGGCTGATTTGATGGTGCTATACCCATCCAACCATCATTAGTTATAGTTAACCTCATATTAGGCCAACCTGTTTCACAAACATAATTACCTTCGTGTAACCAATGTGTTTTTAAATCTTCCATACCTTCTATTGCTAATTTTTCATTAGAAGATCCACCTTTACGATCAGGCATTGCTCTTAAAAAAGGTATTTGGTGCCAATGTCTAAATCCAGCTATCCCCCTTCCTGTCCCAATTCCTGCTGGCCCATACCAATTCAGATTAGGATGCCAATATTTTTCTAATTGCATTACTCTAGGATTAGGGTCAGTTGGATGAATAGATAAATCATGAAGCATATTAATGACGTGATCAAAATTCTTTTTACCATCTCCTTTTATGGCAAGACCATCAGATGTCATCGGTGATGGTGTACATAAAAAAGCACCTAACTGAGGTGCCATCGGCCATGCATTTGCTTGCATCATCAATTCAGGTAAATCCCAAATTGCTTGTACTTGGACAATCTTATTATCTTCTACCTGAAAAAATTCATGGTAACGCATATGTATTAAATTTCCAGTCGGTTGAATATTTAAATATGGTTTAAGGAATGTTCCCATATAATTACCCATTGTTCCAATCCAATTTCTGCCTTCTGGAGTTGTTCCAGCCATGACAATCATATCTCTTCTTTCAAGATCTGGAATACTATCAAAGAGAGGAATTAAACATTTTGTTAATAAATGGTCTAAACCTTTAAAAGTTCCAAACGGATGACAAAAATGCATTAAAGTATCATTTGAAAAATATTTATTTAATGATTTTTTGATGATGTCTATATCAAAAGTTTGAGTTGAAATTTGATAGTCAATAAAATATTTTTTTAATTCTTCAGATGTCATTATTTTGCTGTCCAGCCTCCATCAATAACTAAAGAAGAGCCTGTCATCATTGAAGAAGCATCAGATGCTAAATACACGACGGCTGTTGCAATATCACTTTCAGTTGCAACCTTACCCAAAGGAATATTTTTAATAACAGATTTTTTAAAATCTTTATTTTTAAAAAAATTTTTTACCATAGGTGTTTCAACAAATGTAGGGCATATTGAGTTAACACGTATATTATGTTTTGCTAAGTCAATGGCCATGCCCTTAGTCAGACCCTCAATACCAAATTTAGTCATATTATATACACTCCTCAATGGAGCACCTACTTTACCTAATTGTGAAGATAAATTAATTATTGATCCACCAATTTTTTTTCTATTTTTGGATTTAAGCATTATTTTAGTAGAAAGCTGAGCGATATCAAAAGAAGCTTTGATATTTAAATCTACCACCTCACTCATATCTTTTCTTTTTATTTTTGTAAAAAATTCAGGTCTATTTGTTCCAGCATTATTAACCAAAATATCCAATCTAGAAATTTTAGAAAATATTTTTTTTATCTCTTCAATGTTAGTAACATCACAAACAAAATAGCTACACCTTCTTTTTAATTTTGTAACAATACTTTGAATTTCCATAAGATCTTTTTCTGTACGGCTAATTATAATTATATTAGCACCAGCTTCTGCTAATGCTATAGAGCAGGCTTTACCAATTCCTTTACCAGCCCCAGTTATTAATGCTGTTTTATTTTTTACGTTTATATCTTTTAAAAACATAAATCTTTTTTAATCTTTATAGTGAAAATAATGATTGATCTAATATTTTTACTTTTTTGATACACATTTCAAAACTATCATCTGAATGATAATCGCCAGGAAAACCAATGCACTTTATTCCAGCACTTACCGCAGACTTGCTACTTTCTTCAGTATCCTCAATAGCTAAACAATTATCAGGTTCTAAATTTAATTTTTCCAATGTTAGTTTGTATATTTCAGGATTAGGTTTTTCATATTTAACTAATGATCTATTTCCAATAAAATGAAAATCCTCTTTTGAAATTTGATTGGATAAACTTTTGAATACTGCCTCAACATTATTAATTGTTGTTGAAGTTGATAAAGCTAGTTTAACATTATTTTTTTTTGTGAAGTTAATTATTTCATTTACACTTTTTCTTAATTTTTGTTTGTTTTTCATTATAAAAGAGCTAAAAATTTCAGTCTTTCTATTTCTTATTTTTGATGCATTAACGTTAACATTATTTTTTTCTGCAAAATCTTCTACCCTTTTTGTACCACCAGATTTTTTTAATAAAATTTTATAATCTTGCTCATCCCAATACCAATCTAGACCAGCTTCTTTAAAAGCTTCATTGAACGAATTACGTTGTATATCTGATGACTCTATTAGTGTTCCAATTGATCCAAATAGTAAGGCCTTATATTTCATATTATTAGAAATTTAATTTTTATATCAACCTTTCACTGCCCCAGCAGTTAAACCACTTATTAGTTGTCGTTGAAAAAACATTATAATCATAAATAAAGGTGCAGTTGCAGAAACAACACTGGATACTGCCCACATATAATTTCCACTATGTTCAATTGTACCCAAATAGGCATTAATTTTAGGAACCATTGTATAATTTTGCTGATTTAAAAGAAGTGAAGTAACTGTAAAATCATTATAAGCTAACATCATACTAAATAAACCTGCTGTAACAACTCCCGGCCACATTACAGGCATTATAACAAAGCGAAATGCTTGAAAATAAGAGCAACCATCAATTAGTGCACTTTCATCTAATTCTTTGGGAACTGTTTTAAAGAAAGAATATAGAAGCCATAGTGTAAAAGGTTGATTGATTGCGACTAAAACTATTATGGTAGTTGGCAGTATGCCCCAAACATTCAATTGAAAAAAAGGAAATAGATAACCTGAAACAAGTGTGATGTGAGGCATAGCTCTAAAAATCAAAGCAGCAATTAAAATCCAAAAAGTATATTTATATGTTGATCTAGACAATGCATAAGCACCTAATGTTCCTAAAAATAAAGAGATTGTGACAACAGAAACAGTTATAATAATTGTATTCATTGTTGCTTTCCAAAATTCACCCTCAGTCCAAGACTCTACATATGCCTTAACTGTAGAAGTATCTCCTGTTTCAATCAAAGTATTAACCCCTGTTACAGCAAACATCCAGTCAGCTCTTGAGAAAAAATCTGCTTTTACTTTAAATGATCCCCAAAAGGTCCATATAAAGGGAAAAACAGAAATAACTAACCAAGCAAGAATAAAAAAACTATTTATTAAAATTAGTTGCTTTGAGTATCTGTTAATTTTTGATTCCATATTATCTCTCTGTTCTAAATTCTCTCCAGGTTCTTATAAGTACTGGTGTTAATAAGATTGCTACACCAATAATAGTTAACATAGATGTTGCTCCTGCAGACCCAAATAACATTTTGTTTTCACTTCTTAAGTCATTATAAATCATCCAAGAAAGTGATTGAGCAACTCCTTCAGCAGCAAAACCAATTATAGGTTCAAGAACTCTGAAATTATCCATAAGGCAAATTAATATTATAAACGTTGCAACTGGATAAAGATGTGGGATAACAATGTGTCTTACTCGTTCATATCTTGAAGCTCCATCGATAATTGCAGCTTCAATTGGATCTTGAGGTACAGTCTGCAATGCAGCATAAAAAACAACAAAAGCAAAAGGTGTGTTATGCCAGATACCGTAAATAATCAGAGTTATCCATGTCAATTGACTTGAAGACTTTAGTGATAAGTTTGGATCATCAAATAAGAATTGAATAAATGAACCCAATATTCCCTTTGCATCTATCATCCAAAATAAAACTAGAGATCCAATCAATGGTGTTACAATCATTGGTAAAATAACACCAAAAATGGTTGGGCCTTTTAAGCTTTTTGTAATCGTATTTACACTTAATGCTACTATGAAGCCTAAGATTACTACTGGTGGTGTAACTGCAAAACAAAATGTAAGTGTAAACAGTAATGCTTTATAAAATGGGAGATTAAGTAAAATATCTGTGAACTCAGCTATTGATGATGAATTAGTCCAGGCCTCTTTAATTTCATCAAAAGCTAAATGGTTTCTATCTCCGTAAGTTCCCAAACCATTAAACCTTCCAAGAGGCTGTTCCTCTTGTAATTTATTTGTAGCCTCAATATCTACTTTTGTTTCAGTTTTACATCCAAATGGATCACATTTTTCTACTTCCATTAAAATTTGTTCAGGTTCGATATGAAGAGATTGAAAGAAACTAGAGATAATTGGAAGGCCAATAAACATCAGCATTGCCAATCCACTTGGAAAGAAAAACCAAAAGAATGTTCTGTGAGGCATCTATTTTTTTTAAAAAAAGTGGAACATAATAATGTTCCACTTTAACATAAATAATTATATGGCTTATAGAAAACCTTGCTCAGTAGCTTTTGCTACATAAGCAGCTTCTACATCAGCTAATGCCTTTTCAGCAGACTCATTTCCTTGAAGGAATTCTACAAGTTCTGTACTCAAAGCACCATGTAATAGACTCATGTATGGTAAGCTTGGGTAAGGTGTTGCACCTCTATTAGCAGCGTCAACAACTGGTCCTGCTGTATCTCCAGGTGAATAGCCATCAATCAACCAAATAGTTGCATTTGGATTAGCATTTGCCATTTCTGTTGAAGTTGCTGCACCTAAAAGAGCTCTAAAAGATGCCTCTGCATTTTCATCAGAAGTATTTGTAGCTATTCCAAAACCATCCCACCATAGAGTTGTTGCAGGTTTCATTCCACCACCAACTGATGGAGATGGAGCTAGTCTTGTATCAGCTTTAATCATCTGATCACCTTCGTCATCTAATAATGATGCTGCTCCTGAGTTCCAGATATGCATTAATGCTACATTACCAGACTCCCATTCTTCTTTAACTGCATTGGTATCTTGAGTTAAGAAATCAGGATTACTCACTTCTGTTAATCTTTTAAGCATATTAAGAGCAGCTACTCCATTAGCATTATTAACACTTACTTCTGCTGTTCCTGCTTTAAAGAAGTCACCTCCGTGACCAAGATACATATTTACGAACTCTTGACCTAGATTCCATCCAGATTTGAAAGCTCCAGCATATGGGTTAGCCATTTTGCCAGATGCCTTAATTTTTTCTGAAGCTGCAATTACTTCTTCATATGTTGAAGGAACTGCGATACCTAAATCATTGAGGATGCTTTCTCTGTACCAAAGATGCTGTGCGTTAGCCATAAAAGCTATTGCATAGATCTTTCCATCAATCATAATCTTTTGATTATCTTGTAATGCACTTCCGTATTTAGCAACTAAATCATCAAGTGGACGAATTAAATTATCATTCATTAAAGTTGTAATTGAACCGTTTGTTACAAGTTTTGCAGAAAATTCAGCTGGGTTAGCTGATAGAGCCGCAACTTGTAATTTATTATGATCAACGGAGTGAGTTACAGAAAAATCTGCACCTTCTCCTGCACAACTTTTTACTTCATCCATGAAAATTCTGTATGTTGTAAATTCGTTTGCTAGAATCTTTATTGATCCATCTGTTACTCCACAAGGAGAATGCCCGCCAGCAAACGCACTTGTGCTAACAAAAGAGAATAATAAAGCTATTAATAATTTTTTCATATATATTTCCCCTTAGTATTAAAATGTGAAATTCACATTTATGAATAAATCCTTTATATTAGTATTAGTAAATATTGCAATAATATGAATTAATATTCAAGGTTTTGAATATTAAAAATGAGGGGATAAATAATGGATTTTATAAAGCCTGCGACATCACAGGATGTAGCGAAATTAGCAGGAGTCTCCCAGTCAGCAGTTTCAAGATGTTTTACAAAAGGGGCTAGTATATCAACTAGAACAAAATTAAGAGTTTTAGAAGCTGCTAAAAAATTAAAATATAAACCAACTAACTTATTAAGTAATTCAATATTGAATGAAAATAGTGGTTTGGTTGGGGTAATCTTACCATATGTTACCAGTAGATATTATCCAGAGGTCTTAATTGAATTGCATGAAGCTTTAAGACAAGCAGGTTTTAGAATTTTATTAATAACAACTGACGATGGTGAAGAGCTTGATGAAAAATTGATTCAGCCCTACCTAAAAGATAAATTGATTGCTATTATTTCCGCAACAAAACCAACAGATACATTTGTTGAAAGTTGTATACAAAAAAGAATTCAATTTATTGCCTATAATAGAAGTTGGAATATACCTACTATTAGCTCAGTTGCCTGTGATCACAAAAATGGAGGTCAGATAGTTGCTGATTATTTTTTACAAAATAAACATCAAAATATTGGATTAATTGAAGGGCCTAGAGGATCGTTTGTTAGTGATGAAAGAAGTAAAGGGTTTAAGCAACATTTAAAAAATCATAAAAAAATAAAGCTTCATATAGAAAAAGGTTTTTTTACATATGATGGTGGCTACCAAGCAGCTGAAAAGATACTTAAAAAAAATGTTAGTGCCATTTTTTGTGCCGATGATACAATGGCTTTTGGTTGTCAGGATTTTATTAAAAATAGTAAAAGTCTTAAAGCTAGAAATCAAATTGAAATTATCGGGTATGGTGATATTTCAATGTCTAGCTGGAAGTCTTATGATCTGACAACTGTGAGACAGCCTATTAGACAAATGTCAAAACTTGCTACGCAATTAATTAATGAATTTATAAAAGATCCAGACTTTGAACCTATTAATCATATTGTACAAGGTAGATTGATTAAAAGAAAAACAACAAAATAGATTATTTAAATTTTAGTCCCATCTGTTCAAAAACACCATGATTATCAACCATTACGTAATTGTCTAAGAACTTTCCATCTTTAATTTTCCAAAAATCTGAAAATTGCATTTTTATTGATTTGCCTGTCGCTTCTACACCAAGATAAGTTCCACTATGCGTCCCTGTTAAAAATCCTGTGGCACTAATCCATTCACCCTCTGCAACCACGATATCATTTTTTACATGGTAGTCAGGAAATGCTTCATAAAAAGGTTTCAGTACTTTATATTTGAAATTTTCTATACCATGAATATCGCCAAATCCTGGAGGGCCGTGCCAAACCATATTATCATGCCAGTATTTATGCTGAGCTTCTAGATCCTGTGCATTAAGTGCATCATACATATTCTCTAATAGTTTTTTACTTTCATCTAAAGTCATTTTTTATCTCCTAAAATTTGCATTAAAATTGCAAGCTCGTTAAAGCCAGTCCATTCTTTCATTATTTTGTTGTTTTTAATTTCCCATTGAGTGATTCCCCAAAGATAAACTTCTCTGTTAGTTGGTTGACCATATGAACCATTCCCTTTATGTGTTCCTACCGCACCCCAACGCACTGAAACTAAATAACCATCTTTGGTGTTTCCCATCCAATATAAATCTTCAATGCTTAGTGCAAGGTCAGGAAATGCAGCCAAGATTGATATTATAAACTTTCTCAATTGCAAAACTCCTTTAAATTTACGTCCTGTGGAACCTTCAAATTCGACACTACTCGAGTATGCTTTATTTATTGCAGAAAAATTTCTTCTGTTCCAAATTGTATCATAAACTGCTTGAACAAATTGTCGTACATTATTAATTTTATCTGGAATTTCAAAACTGATTGGCTTTAATTTAGTAATATTTCTTTTTGGCTTAGAATTTTTAAAATTAGGTGCAAATGGCCCTGCTATTCCTTCATCTACAAGTTGTTTAGCAACTTCATTTAGGTTTAATCCAAGCTGTTTGATTAAACCGGCTGTATCATACACAACATTTTCGTAATAAATTTCATTATTTTTTGCTACACAATTTGCAATACAAAACAGTCTAACTTTTTTTCCTGTTGGTTTGGTGAATTTACTAAAACCAGTATTTGTTCCAGTAATAATTGTTCTGTGTGATGTATGAAAACTTGCTTTTTCATCTCCTGCCCAAATAACTTCATCTGCAAAAAGTCTAATGTCTGGAAAAGCATTATTGGTGTGAACTGTATCAGCTACTATTTTCTCTGATCCAGATTGCAAACCAAATTCATCCCAAACTCTGCAATCTTTACTGTATGTATCATAAATATACCCAATATTTTTTTCTTCCCAAATTTGATAAGTAATTCTTACTATATAATCTATGATATTTTTATACTGTTCTTCAAATCCTTTCATTGATTGATGTTTAAGTTTTTTAGGTTTTGGATTTAAAGATTTTGCAGTTCCTCCACCTCCATATGCTTTTAATGAAATATCGTAACTCTTAGGCATGTGATGATCTTTAAGAGTCTGTGGTCTTTTATCTTTAATTTTTTTTATTTTCATAATTTGTATTAAATTTGAGATACATTTAAAAATATTTCAAAGCAATGAAATTTTATTCAAAAAAATGAATATTGTCTTTTTTAATTTATTGATATAATCAAAATTTAATGGCTGATCTTCAAGCAGAAAAAAAATTAGTATTAAATTATTTTAGCGAAATAGATAGTTGCGACATTGAGTCTTTAACAGAAGTTATCTCTAAATATGCATCTGAAGATTTTAGTATGAAGTGTACCCATCCTTTCAACGAGTTAGGTAGTGCAGATATTGTTGCAAATAATCTTTGGAGACCAATTAAGGATTCATTCTCACCTATACAACGTCGATTAGACATATTCTATGCGGGAATAAATTCTCTTGATAAAAATGAGGGTAAATGGATCTCAAGTATGGGTCATTTTATGGGTGTATTTAATAAATCTTTTTTAGGTCTTAAGCCTAATTATAAATCTATTTTATTACGATTTGCAGAATTTTATAAAGTTGAAAATAATAAAATTACTGAAGGAGCTATTTTTCTAGATGTAATGAATTTTATGCAGCAACTAGGTCTTTCTGTAATTCCTGAATCTTCAGGTCTCGTTTGTGTTACACCAGGACCAATGAATCATAAAGGTTTAAAATTTAATACTTCTAATCAAAATGAAAGTCAAAAAACGTTAGATCTAATCCATAGAATGCGAGATCGCCTTGTCAAAGGGTCTAAAATGCAATCTTATAAAGAAGAATTAGAACTTGATTGGCATAATGATATGATTTGGTGGGGGCCAGGAGGTATAGGAGCATCATATACAATCGATGGTTATCAAAAAGGACATACTAAACCATTTCAAGATGGCTTAGAGTTTGTAAGATTTAATGGGCATATACTTAGTAGTGCTGAAGATGATTTAGGTGGTTGGTTTGGATGGCCAAATTTAATTATGAAACCTAAGGGAGAATATTTAGGCTTAACAAATGCTAGCAATATTGAATCAGAAATGAGAGTTGTAGATTTATATAGGAGACAAGGAGATAAATTAGCTGAAAATTGGATCTTTATAGATCATTTACATTTTTTAAAAAAACTAGGAGTTGATCTCTTAGAAAGAGCAAAATTTTTAAATCAGTAATTAAATAACTTTTGAGGCAAGTTTAGTACCCTCAACTAATGCATGAAGCTTTTCATAACAAATTTTTTCATCAATTTTTCCAAAGCCTGCAAATGAACTAAAACCACAATCTGTACCTGCCATTAATTGATCTTTAGGAATTACTGTAGAATATTGAATTAATCGATCAGCCACAACTTCAGGATGTTCTACAAAATTAGAGGTAGAATCAATAACACCTGGAACTAAAATTTTATCTTTTGGTAATTTAATATCTTGAAAAACCTTCCATTCATGTGAGTGTCTAGGATTTGAAGACTCAATTAAGAAATATTTTATTTTAGATTTTAAAATAATAGGTAAAATTTTCTCTAAAGCAATGTCATGAGTATGAGGACCTTCATAGTTACCCCAGCATATATGCATTCTTGTTTTCTCAACATCAACATTTTCCATAGCTGCATTCAAACATTCAATTTGTATTTCTGCACGTTTAATAAATTCATCTTCAGATAAATCTTTAAAATTCATGTGCCTAGCTAGAGCAAGATCAGGACAATCCAACTGAACTTGGATTTCTGATTTTGTAATAGTTTCATATTCTTTGGCCATTATATTGGATAGCTTATCTAAATATTCTTCTTCAGAATTATAGAATTTATTGGGCATAAATACATTGATTACACCTGGAGAAGCAGCATTCATAAATGCTTTGTGATGATTATTTTTCTTGAGTGAACTTTTAAAATTATTTAAGTCATTAATGAGGGAGCTCTCATCTTTTAGCTTAAGCTCATTTGTACAGCATGGCCTTGTATAGGTAGGAGTACCTCCACTCTTGGCAATCTTTTCTTTATATTCTGGGAAGTCATCAAGGTCCGCGGGTGCTCTTCTCTCACTTTCACCCGAAAATCCATCAATTCTATCTTTAATATAAGTAGCATAACTAAATTTACTCATTTCACCATCGCTGACAAAGTCAATTCCAACATCAATTTGTTGTTTGACAACTTTTTCAACATTGTCCTTTAAAATATTATCAAAATTACTTTGATTAAAATTTTCACCTTTATCTTTGGCAAATAAAAATTCAGATAATTCTTTTGATCGAGGCAGACTTCCTACATGTGTTGTTTGAATTGATGACATATTATTCTATCCAGTTTTTAATAAAATTTGTTTCCAAATCATGGTTTCATCATACAAAACCCATTCATTTTTAATACCTCTTGGTCCAAATTCAACATGGTTAATACCCATTACATATATCTTTGCATTAGATGCTTTATCAAAAATACCATTACCTTCATGTTTTCCAACTAAAGACCATCTAACTGAAGCTTTTTTAGGTTGATTAATTTCTTCAGTAAAAGCAATATGATCAATAGAGAATAAAGAGTTTGGGAAAGCATTTCTTAATTGTTTCCAGAATTTAATAACTTCATCTTTACCATAGTGAGTATTACCACCAGGTTGAAATTGTTGAACTGCCCTATCATAATTATCATTAATAGTTTTCTCTAAATTAATATTCATAATTGATGTTAAAAGATTTGCATAAGTTTCACCACAATTACCAGAAGCTAATTTGGGTGATGTGTAAATTGATTGAAGGGGAGTGTTTTCATTGAAAGGTTTACTCGCTTTTTCTGGACCACCTTCATTTTTAATTAAATTACTTGCAAACTCTTTAGGATCTATTCCAATTTGTCTAACAATGGCCCCTTGGTCTCTAACAAGCCATTCATCATAAACCTGATTATTCATACATGCACAATCGGCAATAGTTCTGTAATACAATTTTTTTCCAGTTGCTTCACCATACATACCGTCAACAGAGTGGGTAGAAGTTGATAATATTCGATGAGACGAAAAATATCCTTCTTCATCATTACCAGTCCAAATTACATCTTCACCTAAGAGAGTTCTGTCTGGAAAAAGTTTTTTACTAGCATAAGTGCTTTCAATTACTGGTTCAGCACCATAAATTACTCCTGAGGGAGATCTTGTGGGAGTGGGTAAGCTAACATTAGGAGTATCAGCATAATAATCTCTTATAGCCTCAACATCATTATTCTCCCAAATTTCATATGTTATTTTTAAGATATAATCAGGTAAGTCTTTGAACTTATTATCAAAACCCTTCATGTAATTATGTTTAATTAGTTTGTCTTATTATAAATAAGCTTCCATCATTTTCACTTATCTGTTTTATAGATCTTGATGCATCTTTTGGTACCGAAAAGGTATCTCTTGAATTAATGACGATTTTTTGTCCATCACAATTAATTTCCCAACTGCCCGACAAGCAATGAAATACTTCTGATTTCTCAAATGTATATTCATGAACATGAGCATTTTTTCCATTCAGCAGAGAAAGACTAAAGCCGGTTTTGTGAGGAATATAAGGATCAAATGACTTATTGTGAATATTAAATTGATCGAGATAATTAATGATTTTATTAGAATTAAAATGCTCATCATCAGTAAAATATTTATCCCTATCACTTAAACGTATTACAAATTTTTCAATTTCTAAAGATGTGTAATGATCAAATTTTTCAAGTTCTTTATCTTGTAATGGTTGAATGATTTTATTTTCATCTGCAATTTTATTTTTTTCAGTATCAATTAAAGAATTATCATCAAGCAGAACCATTCCTGATTTTTTTGCTTCTTTTAATAATTTTGGAGTCCATGTAATCACTCCTGGATCATTTTCACCTAAAACAACAAACATTAAAGCTTCCTCATCACTAACATTTTGAAATCCTCTAAACATATTTGTTGGGAAAGATGCTACATCACCTTTATACAATATTACTTCTCCCTCTGTACCATCTACGCCCCAGTAGAAGCGCCAGGCTCCTGAGTGAATAATAAATACTTCGGCTGTTGTGTGACTGTGCAAACCAGAACCATTCATAGGGGCCGCACTTACAGCGCCAATGTTAAATCCATGAGCTTCTGCAATTTTTACATTTTGTTTTGCATCTTCACTAACACCTGGCCCAATAACAGAGTAATTTTTTCTATCTTGATGACCTTTTAACTTACCCTCAACAAAAGGAATGGTACTTGGAACTAAGTCATCGAATTTAGCTAGTCTTGTTGTAATATTAATTGACATATTCTTAGATTATTTTATTCATTTTTATTGAATAATATTCAATATATTGAATAAATCAATTATTTTTTAAAGGTATTAATCATTAAGTATGGAAACATTTGAAAAGATTGCTGAAAAAGGAAATCCTATTTTCCATATTGATCTTGATCCACAAGAAAACATAAAAAATAAAGCATACTTTAAAGATTTATTAAAAGAAATTGTAGAATCTTCGAATGAAAATTTAGAAAAAAAATTAGAAAAATTTTATCACAAAGATGCTGAGTTAAATGCTTTTTATCCAGTAAATGAAATTAAAGGTATTGGTGAAATTAAAAATAAACTCTGGGATCCTCTTAAAAGAGCATTTGCTGATTTAGAAATTAGAAATAATATTGTAATTGGTGGCGCTTATAAAGATAAAATTTTTGTTTCATTTGTTAGTCACCTTACTGGAACATTTATTAACCAATGGTTAGGTGTGCCCCCAACAAATAAAACAATTTACCTTAGAACATGTCATTGTCATCAAATAAAGAATAATAAAATTATTAAATCGTATATTTTAATTGATACTGTGGATTTTATTCGTCAAGCTGGTTATTGGCCAATTCACAAATCTTTAGGGACTGAAGGTATGTGGCCTGCACCAATCACTGGAGATGGTGAAAATAATTCAAATTTAGACAAAGAATTATCTGTGAAATCTTTGCATCAATCACTTACAATGCAAATAAGTTTAGGAACTAAACCTGAAATGGAACCTACTTTTTCTACCGATAATATAAGATATAATTTGATTAATGATCATGAACAAAAAAAATATTGGCATCCTAAAATGATGTGGTTTGGTCCTTCAGGAGTAGGTACGGCTAGGGGTTTGAGAGGTTTTGTTGATCATCATCAACTTCCATTTAGATTAACTTTTAAAGAAAGAGACTATAATACAATCGGTCATTATGTTGAAATTGGAGATGGTAATTATTCAATGACTGGAGGATGGCACAGTATTAAGAGTAAGTACGGCTCTAATCATTGGTTAGGTTTTGAGCCAAATAATATCATGGTAGAAATGAGAGTAATGGATTTTTATTTACATCACGAAGGTTTAATTCGTGAAAATTGGGTTCCAATTGATATAGCTTATATTTTAAAACAAATAGGTGTTGATATATTTGAATTAATTCATAAAAAATAATTATGGCAATTGCATATTTAAAAAAAGGTTTAAATGAAAAACAAAGAATTGAAGATAATGATAAAGTTAAAAAAATTGTTGAGGAAACATTAAGTAAAATTGAATCAGAAGGCGATAAACATATTAGAGAGTTATCACAAAAATTTGATAACTATTCACCAGATAGTTTTCGATTAAATGAAGATCAAATTAATCAATTAATCAGTGAAGTCTCTGATAATGATAAAGAAGATATTAAATTTGCTCAAAAACAAGTACGGTCATTTGCTGAAGCACAACTAAAAACTTTAAATGAATTAGAAGTAGAAACGCACCCAGGTGTTATTCTTGGTCATAAGAATATACCTGTACAAGCAGTAGGTTGCTATGTTCCGGCCGGTAAATTTCCAATGGTGGCTTCTGCCCATATGTCAGTTGTTACTGCCTCTGTTGCTGGTGTACCAAGAATTGTAGCCACTACTCCACCTTTTAAAGGTAAACCAAATCCAGCAGTTGTTACAGCAATGAAAATGGGCGGTGCTCACGAAATTTATGTTTTAGGAGGAATGCAAGGAGTGGGCGCAATGGCTATTGGTACAGAAACTATTAAAGCTGTTGATATGCTTGTTGGACCTGGCAATGCATTTGTTGCTGAAGCGAAAAGACAATTGTATGGCAAAGTTGGTATAGATTTATTTGCTGGTCCAACTGAAACAATGGTTATTGCAGATGAAACAGTTGATGGTGAAATATGTGCAACTGACCTATTAGGACAAGCAGAGCATGGATATAATTCGCCAGCTGTCATGATAACAAACTCAAGAAAACTTGCAGAAGAAACATTTAAAGAAATTGATAGAATTTTAGAAATTTTACCAACTAAAGAAACAGCAAGTGTAAGCTGGAGAGATTATGGAGAAATTATTTTATGTGACACCTATGAAGAGATGTTATCTAAAGCAAATGAAATAGCTTCAGAGCACGTTCAGGTTATGACAAAAAAAGATGATTGGTTTTTAGAAAATATGACTTCTTATGGTGCTTTATTTTTGGGTGCTAGAACTAATGTTGCTAACGGTGACAAAGTGATAGGCACTAACCATACACTTCCTACTAAAAAAGCTGGAAGATATACTGGCGGTTTATGGGTTGGTAAGTTTATTAAAACACACACTTATCAAAAGATTACGACAGATGAAGCTGCAACTCTCATTGGAGAATATGGATCTAGGCTTTCACATTTAGAGGGTTTTATAGGTCATGCAGAACAATGTAATGTAAGAGTAAGACGATATGGGAAAAAAAATGTTGGATATGGAAAACCAGCAGGAGAAAAAATTTAGCTTATTTTAATTCTCCTTTAACTCTCATTTCATTTCTAATTTTTGTTGCCGAGATATCATGTATCTCTTTTCCTAAATCATGTTCTGTAAATGAATAACCAACTCCTCTTCCATAAGAAATATCAATAATGTTTGGAACCTTAACAACTACATATTCTTTTCCGTCAGTAAAACCATGTTGAGCTAAACCTTCATTAATTTTTGCTTTTACTTCTTCAAATTGAAATGGATTGTCAGCTTGACCTTCTACACCTGCATCTACACCTCCTACGTCACGATACATAATACATACCTGACCTGTTTTCTGAAGTGCTCTTTTAAATAATTCTGTATGTCCGTCATGCCATGGTTGCCATCTACCTAACATTTGTACTGTTGGTTTTTTCCAATCAAACATTTTTAATCTCCTTTGCTAGATTTTCTATTTCTTCATCTGACAAAAATTTAGTTATTTTAATGTCAGTTTTATGTGGTTGTTCAAACATTTTATTTGTATCTTCAAACCTACCTTCTTTAATAGTATCCAGCCAGATAACAAAATCAGGCTCAAAAGCTTCTCTTGCTTTTTCAGTTGGTGCTACAAAGTCACAAATTACCCATCTTCCATTTTGTATTTCGAAATCGGCAAATGTTTTCATTCTATTAGCTTGTCGTATTCTTCCTTCCATCGTAAAATCCCAATCGTTTGCTGATTTCCTGACTACATCTGCGTTATACCAAGCACAATTATCAATTACTTTAATAAGCCTTTCAGCTAACCAAGTTTTACCAGCACCAGGAAGACCACAAATAAGTATTTTCATAAGATTATAATTTAAATTTTTGCGATAAAATTAGGGTTAATAACACTTTCTTTAGTGTTGTATAGTAATATATTTTTATTGAAATCTTTAACTGAACCTCCTGCCTCTTCAAGAATAATATGTCCAGCAGCAATATCCCATTCTGAAGTTGGACCTAGTCTTGGATAGATATTTGCCTTACATTCAGCTAAGTAACAAAATTTAAGAGAACTACCAATTTGGATTAATTCAAAATTATTACAATTATCATTTATCCAATTATCAAAATCTTTATTAGAATGTGATCGACTTCCAATAACCTTTGTTAAATTACCTTTGTCTTTAACAGAATTTATTTTTATAAAATCTTTAGTTGTTTCAATATTTGATTCTGTAATTAATTTATATGCGCCATAGTTTTTTAAAGCATAATAAAGCAAAGACTTAGCAGGCGCATATATAATTCCAAATATTGGTGAATTATTTTTTATTAATGCAATATTAACTGTAAATTCCCCATTTTTGTTAATAAATTCTTTGGTCCCATCTAGTGGATCTATTAACCAATATGAATTCCAAGTTTTTCTTTCTTGCCATCCTACTAGACTTTCTTCGCTTAATATAGGAACATTTGGGCTAAAAGACTTTAATCTTTTTAAAATTAAATTATTTGATTTTATATCAGCTTCAGTAATAGGTGAATTATCATCTTTTATTTCTATATTAAAAGATTTTTTATATACTTTTTGAATTTCTTTGCCTGCATCTATAGCAGTATTTAATATTTTTAATAAATTTTTTGATTTGTGTAATTCTAAGTTCATAATTCTTTTAATAGAATTTTTTTATTAATTAAAGTTATATGTAAATGAAATACATATATCCAAAATACAAAGTTAAGCCGACAATTCCATAAATACGTCCAATTTTTTTTGCAAAAATCATAAACATTAAAATTAATGCTGTAATTGATAACATGAAGTATAAGTCTTGATTTGCTAAAACTGCAGGAACTTTAAAATTACCAAAAAATGAACTAATACCAAGAACACCTAAAACATTATAAATATTAGACCCCAGAATATTTCCTAGAGCGAAATCAATCTTTTTTCTAAATGCAGAAACAATACCAACTGCAAGTTCTGGAAGTGAAGTTCCAAACGCTACTAATGATAATCCAATTACAGAAGCTGGAACATTATACGTTCTTGCAATATTAATTGCTGAATCAACAAGTAAATCTGCACCAATTACCAAACATACTATACCTATTATAATTAATATTAGTGAAATTGTTATTGAATAATCGTTTTTATCTATTTCTAAATTATCAATTTCTCCTTTTTTTATTTGAACATACATTAGATAAATTAATGATGTAATTGCAACTAATCCAAAAATAAAATTAAAATAAAAAAAAGTCATAATAATTAATACAATTCCTAAAATAATATTTATCCAAGCTTGGTTAATCTGATTTTTATTTATATTCACAATTGGAAAAATTAATGCTGTAGTGGCCATTACAAGTATCAAGTTTGCAATATTGCTTCCAACTACTGCACCTAAAGCAAGATCCGAAAAATCATTAAGAACAGCATTAATACTGCTTGCCAATTCAGGTAATGATGTTCCACCAGCTACAATTACAACGCCAATTGCAAACAATGAAATATTAATATTTCTTCCAAAGCTAACTGAACCTCTTATAATTATTTCAGCACCTAAAACTAGAAGCCCTAATCCAATAATCGAAAATAAAATATCCATTGAAAATTTTTAATTATTTAAGTTAGTTATATGTTTAAATTAAATAGTATATAATAAATAAATTATTCTAAATTATGAACGAAAGTTTTGACTATATTATTATTGGTGCAGGTACAGCAGGTTGCATATTAGCAAATAGACTTTCAGAAAATGGAAATACCAAAGTACTTTTGATTGAGGCTGGAGGAAAAGACACTAACCCTTGGATACATATTCCTGGGGGGTATTTTAAAACTATGCATAATTCTAAAACTGATTGGTGTTTTACAACCGAAGAAGAGGAATTTTGCAATAACAGAAAAATGCTTATCCCAAGAGGAAAAACTTTAGGTGGAAGTTCATCAATTAATGGCATGCTTTATATAAGAGGTCATGCTAGTGATTATAATTATTGGAGACAATTAGGTAATGTTGGATGGTCTTGGGAAGATGTTTTACCGTATTTTAAAAAATCTGAAGATTACAGAATTTCTAAAAGTGAATTTCATGGTACCGACGGACCTATCAAAGTAGAGAAAATTAGATCAAATTTTAAATTATTGGATTTATTTTTAGAGGCTTCTCAAGAATTTGGATACAAAAAAAATGAAGACTTTAACGATGGCGACAATGAAGGAATGGGTTATTTTCCAATGACAATTGATAAAGGGTATAGATGTAGTGCTGCAGTTGCTTTCTTAAATCCTATAAAAAATAGAAAAAATTTAAAAATTATAACTAAGGCACATGTTAAAAATTTAACCTTTGAAAATTTAAAAGTAAAAACTGTAAATGTATGGAAAAATAATGAAGAATTTTCATATTCTGTAAATAAAGAAGTTTTATTGTCTGCAGGAACAATTGGATCTCCTCACATATTACAAGCTTCGGGTATTGGTCCAGGTAAACTGTTAAATGAAAATAATATTAATGTTGTAAAAGAAATTGAAGGTGTTGGAAAAAATTTAACTGATCATTTAATGTTAAGACCAGTTTACAAAATTAAAAACTTAGAAACGTTAAATGACATATATCATAGTTTTACAAAAAAATTTTTAACGGGTTTAAATTATTTAATTTATAAAAAAGGACCTTTAACAGTTGGGGCTAGTTACTTGTGTGGGTTCATTAAAAGTGATTCGTATTTAGAAAATCCTAATTTACAATTTCATATCTCACCAGCTAGTACTGATTTATTAGGAAAAGCAGACCTACATAAATTTCCAGCATTCACTCCTACAATAACAAATATACAACCTACAAGTAGAGGATCTGTAGAAATTAAATCTTCAGATACAAGAATTTATCCTCAAATAAAAATGAACTACTTATCTACTAATGAAGATAGGGAGATTGCAGCAAAGTCTATTAAAATTGTAAGAAAAATAGTTTTAGAATCAAAGGCATATAAAAATTATGAACCAGAAGAATATAGACCAGGAATACAATTTAAAGATAATGAATCTCTGGCAAAAGAAGCTGGTAAATTTGCAAACACTATCTTTCATCCAGTCAGTACCTGTAAAATGGGCAATGATGAAAACTCTGTTGTAAGCGGTAATCTTAAAGTAAAAGGAATTAATAATTTAAGAGTTGTTGATGCTTCTGTGATGCCAACTATAACATCTGGTAATACCAATGCTCCTACTATGATGATTGCTGAAAAAGCATCAGACTTAATTATTAAAGATCAAAAATAATTATTGAACTACAGTATCTTTAGGATCAATTCCAGCAACTTCGACTGGCGCCTTCATAGCATCTCTTCTAAAAGGTTCTCCTAGTTCTTGATTTAACATAACTTCTATAAAAGTAGTTACGCCTTCCATTTGATCTTTGCAAGATTGCTGTAAAGCTTCTGTTAGTTCCTCTTGAGTGAAAACTTTAACACCTTTAAATCCACATGCCTCTGCAATTTTTGCATAGCTTAATTTAGGATCAAGTTCAGTTCCAACAAAATTATTATTATACCAAAGAGTAGTATTTCTTTTCTCTGCTCCCCATTGATAATTTCTAAAAATTATCATTGTAATGTTTGGCCAACCTTCTCTATTACAAGAAGTCATTTCACTCATACTAATTCCAAATGCACCATCACCCGCAAAGCCAACAACTGGTGTATTAGGACAGCCTATCTTTGCTCCAATTACAGATGGAAAACCATAACCGCATGGTCCAAATAACCCAGGTGCTAAATACTTTCTACCATTCTCAAATGTTGGGTAAGCATTACCTATTGCACAATTATTTCCTATATCACTTGATATAATTGCATCTTCGGGTAGTCCTGCTTGAATAGCTCGCCATGCCATTCTTGGTGACATTTTTTCTGGTTCTCTATCTCGTGAATCTTTATTCCAAGATGTGCCAGGATCATCTTCTTCATGATCAAGACCAGTTAATGTTTGAAGCCAAGCAGACTTTGTCTTATGAATTAACTCCTCTCGTTCTTTTCTATCTTTATCACCTGCATTTGTTGTAAGATTTTCTAAAATTTGTTCTGCAACTAGTTTTGCATCTCCACAAATACCAACACTTATTTTTTTTGTTAAACCAATGCGATCAGAATTGATATCAACTTGAATGACATCCGCATTTTTTGGCCAATAATCTATTCCATAACCTGGTAAAGTTGAGAAGGGATTTAATCTTGTGCCAAGTGCTAAAACTACATCAGCTTTAGATATTATTTCCATTGCTGCTTTAGATCCATTGTATCCTAAAGGACCAACCGCAAGGGGATGTTTTCCAGGAAAACTATCATTGTGTTGGTATCCGCAAGCAACTGGAGCACTTAGTTTTTCCGCAAGTTTTTTGCAATCATCAATAGCGTCGGCTAAAATCACTCCAGCGCCAGATAAAATGACTGGGAATTTTGCATTGGATAAAAGATTTGCGGCTTCTTTTATTGCCTCTGTTCCACCTGAAGCTCTTTCAAATTTAATTATAGGTGGCAGATCTATATCAACAACTTGGGTCCAAAAAT
Source organism: uncultured Alphaproteobacteria bacterium (assembly GCA_902515745.1). Classification (GTDB taxonomy): domain Bacteria; phylum Pseudomonadota; class Alphaproteobacteria; order HIMB59; genus CACPNW01. Next base: position 68,509 of record CABXWB010000004.1, read on the forward strand.
CTCTTGGAATATTTAATTGGGCAGGAGCAGAGCCTTTAATAGCTTTTGTAATAACTCTATTTAAAACTTCTGCAACTCTGGAAGGATCTCTTACTTCTTCTTGATAGCACACCATATCTTTAAATAAGTTCATTTGCTCGACTTCTTGGAAACCTCCTTGACCTATAGTTTTATTAGCTGCTTGAGGAGTAACTAAGAGCATTGGAGTATGATTCCAAAAAGCAGTTTTTATAGGTGTAACCAAGCCAGTTATACCAGGACCATTTTGAGCAATACACATTGCGATTTTTCCAGTTGATCTTGTATAGCCATCAGCCATAATTCCGCCATTTGACTCATGAGCAACATCCCAAAACGTTATTCCAGCTTTAGGAAAAAGATCTGATATTGGCATAAACGCTGATCCAATTATTCCAAAAGCGTGTTGAATACCGTGTTTTTGTAAAACTTTTACAAAAGCTTCTTCTGTTGTCATTTTTGCCATAATCAATCCTTAATATATTAATCTTACCTACATTAAATTATTTATTAAATGAACTACAATAATCTTGTTAGTTATTTATTAATTTTATAAAATTCCTATTTAATGAAAAAATGATTAATTACGATTGATAAAATGACGCTTCTTGGACAAGAGATTATTAAGGCTACATCTAAAACTTTGCCTAACCAACCTGGTGTATACCAAATGCAAGATGAAAAAGGTAACATTCTATATATTGGAAAAGCAAAAGTATTGTCCAATAGGGTAAAGAATTATCTATCTTTAAATAACCTAACCAGAAGAATTCAAAGAATGGTTAGTTTAACTAAATCAATGAACTTCTTTGTAACAAATACAGAGTTAGAAGCGATCATACTTGAATGTAATTTAATTAAGAAACATAAACCTCGATTTAATGTTCTACTAAGAGACGATAAATCATTCCCTTATATATTTATTTCATCAGAACATGATTTTCCTAGAATTGAAAAACATCGTGGTCCTCAAAAGAAAAAAGGTAGATATTATGGACCATTTGCAAGTCCAGATGCTGTAAATAGAACTATTAATACAATACAACGAATATTTCTTTTAAGGTCATGCACAGATAAAGAGGTAAATGCAGGAAATAAATTGTGCTTCAATTATTATCTTAAAAGATGTTCTGGTCCTTGTGGAGGAAAAATAACGAAAGAAGCCTATTCAAAATTAATAGAGGCAGCAGATGATTTTATAAGTAGTGGCAATTCTCAAAAAATACAAAAAAATTTTGCAGATCAAATGTATAAGGCGTCAAAAAAAAATAATTTTGAATTAGCAGCATCTTTAAGAGATAGGCTTAAAGCTTTAAGACATATTGAACAAAATAATTCAATTAAGATTAAGGATATAAAAAATGCAGACATTTTTGCAATAACATCAAGTGAAGGCAAAACATGTATTTATGGAAGTTTTTTTAGAAATAATACATCCTATGGTGGAAAAGCTTTCTATCCAGATCATGATAACTTATTGGATCACGAGGAAATAATGTTGGGTTTCCTAAATATATTTTATGCAGAAAAAGATATCCCTGAAATAATCATTACTAATATAGTTATTGATAAAAATAATAATTCACAAGTTTTAGGAAATAATTTTGATAAAACAAAATTCATTAAACCATTAAAAGGGCCTAAAAAAAATTTACTTAAATTTGCTGAAAAAAATTCTAAAATAAATTTAGACATCAAATTAAATAAACTTAAATCTTTTGATAATTTTAATGCAGAAATAAAAAAAATATTCAAACTCAAAGATGAAATCATAAAAATAGAAGCTTTCGATAATAGTCATACATTTGGAAAGCATCCTATAGGTGTAATGGTTGCCTATAATCAAAATGGATTTATAAAATCAAATTATAGAAAATTTAATATTCGATTTGATCTTGAAGAAAACAAAAATAAAGTTGATGATTATTATATGATGAAAGAAATGCTTACTAGGAGATTTAACAATTTAAAATTTCAAGATGAATTAGATTTGCCAAGTTTACTGCTTATAGATGGAGGCAAAGGACAATATAATTCTGCAAAAAAAGTTTTAGATAGTTTAAAATTAGATATACCAATTATCTCAATGGCAAAAGGCGAGGAAAGAGATGCAGGTAGAGAAATTCTTATACATGATAAATTTATACATAGATTAAATGAAAATAATCCACTTCTTCATTTTTTACAAAATATTAGAGATGAGGTGCACAGATTTGCAATAACAACACATCGATCAAAAAGAGCAAAGATGAGCGTCAGGTCCGTGTTTGATGATATAGAAGGAGTAGGTCCTGAAAGAAAGAAAATTTTAAAAAAACACTTTGGTACAGTGGAAAAATTAAAATTAGCTAGTTTAGATGAATTAAAAGAAGTTAAATCTATACCTGAGTCAATTCTAACAAAAATTTATGAATATTTTCATAGCGTTTAAAAAATTCTTCATCTACAAAGAATAGAAATGAATATATCAAATATTCTAACAATAATTAGAATAGCTATAATTCCAATTATAGTTCTATGTATATATTTTACGAAACCATACTTTGGCTGGATTGCCTTTATATTATTTTGTTTAGCTGGAATAACAGATTATTTTGATGGTTATTTAGCAAGATTAAGAAATGAAGTAACAAATTTTGGGACGTTTTTAGATCCAATTGCAGATAAATTATTAGTAGCAGCAGTTATTCTTATTTTAACTTCTAAGGGTGTAATAAAAGACTGGGATACTATTCCAGCCCTAATAATTTTATTAAGAGAAATAACAGTATCAGGTTTAAGAGAATACTTAGCCGGGATAAAAATTAGTATACCAGTTTCAAGAATTGCAAAAGCAAAAACTTTCCTTCAACTAGCAGCACTTGGATTACTTATATTATCCGAGAGTAATCTAAATTTATTATTTGTTATTTATTTAGGTAAGACTTTTCTATGGATTGCTGGAATTCTAACTCTCTATACAGCCTATGATTATATTAAGGGATCAATAAAACATTTTTAAAATGAGGATTCGATATTTTGCTTGGATCAAAGATGTGACAAAAAAAGATGAAGAAATTATTGATATTAATCATCCTAAAACTTTAGAAGAATTAAAAGGTTATTTAGTAAATATATATCCAGAGCTAAAAAAACATTTTTTACAAGATGTTTTAAGATTTGCAGTTAATCAGGAATATGTTTCAGAAAACTTGAATCTAGAGCCAATTGATGAAATTGCAATCTTTCCACCAGTTAGTGGTGGGTAATGATAAAAATACAAAAAAAAAATTTTAATTTAGAAGAAGAAATAGAGAAAATTAAAAATAAACATTCAGACATAGGTGCTCTTACCTCTTTTGTTGGTTATGTAAGAGATTTAAATAACAATAAAGATGTTAAATATTTAAATTTGGAAGTTTATGAAGAAATGGCATTTAAGGAGTTATCAAAAATTGAAAATAATGCGACTAAAAATTGGAGTTTAATTGATACTTTGATAATTCATAGATATGGAAAATTAATTGTTAATGAAAAAATTGTTTTAGTTTGTTGTTTTTCACAACATAGAAAAAATAGTTTTGAAGCTTGTGAGTTTATTATGGATTATTTAAAAAAAGACGCTCCATTCTGGAAAAATGAATTTTATTATAAAGACGATGAATGGTTAGAAAATTCTAGCTAGTATTTTTAACCATTTCGCTAAAATCATTCATAAATTTAAAAGTAGTTGTATTATCACCAGTATTATATTTAAAATCATCAATAGATCTAATAGGGGTAATTTCTGCTGCAGTTCCCGTTAAAAAAGCTTCATCATAATTTCCAATTTCGTCGGGCATTATGTGCTTTTCTGTTATTTCAAAACCTTGATTAGTCGCCATTTCAATAACTGTTTGACGTGTAATCCCATTAAGAAAACAATCTGGGATAGGGGTATGAATATTATTATCTTTAATAAAAAAAATATTTGCTCCTGTCCCTTCAGCAACATAACCTCTATAATCTAACATCAAGGCATCGTGATAGCCTTTTTTTTCTGCAAATTCTTTTGACAGAGTACAAATAATGTAGGGTCCAGAAGCTTTTGCTTCGTATGGAGCGGTATCTGGCGCAGGTCTTTTCCATGGAGATGTAATTAATCTCAAACCTGCTTTTTGATCTTCAATTTTAAAATAAGTTGCCCAGTCATCCCAAACAGCAATTGCTACATTGATATTTGATTTGCCTGTTGATAAACCCATTTGATCACCACCTCTCCAAGCAAGTGGTCTTACATAACAATTTTTATAATTCATTTTATCAATAAGTTCATATTTTGCTTTATTAATTTGATTATGCGTGAATGGAATTTCCATTCCAATTATTTCAGCAGATTTAAAAAACCTTTTTGTATGCTCCTCTGATTTAAATATCTTTCCATTATATGCTCTTTCCCCCTCAAATACTGCGCTTGCATAATGAAGACCCTGGGAAATTATATGGGAATTTGCATCCTGCCATGGAATTATTTTACCATTCATCCATATCCATCCATCTCTGTTTTCAAATGATTTAAGCATATTCTTCATTAACTTTTTTAATGACAATTGATTATCAGTGATGCATAATTAAGTCAATATGGCTGACCTAAATAAATTGTTAACACCTCTTTTTTTAAATGAGGGCGAAATTAGAAAGATTATTGAGTTATTATTTTTCTCATATAGAGATTTTACAGAAGGTCCTGATAAAGTATTGGAAAAAATAAATTTTGGTAGAGCGCATCATCGAGTGATATATTTTGTTGGAAAACAAAAAAATCTTACAATTAAAGAACTCCTTTCAATATTGAAAATAACTAAACAAAGTTTGTCTAGAGTATTAAACCAACTTGTAAAAGAGAAATATATTATATTATCTGTTGGTGAAGATAAGCGTACTAAAAAATTAATACTTTCAAAAAAAGGTCAGGAATTAGAGAAAAGATTATCTGAAATTCAAATAAAAAAAATACGCAATGTTTTATTAAAATTTAATGAGATGGATATAAATGGTTTTAAAAAAATATTGTATGAGATGGTCAATGATAAAAATAAAGAAAAATTTTATGAAATAAATAGATAATAATGAATAAAAATATCTTGATTGTTGATGATGATAAAAGATTGCGAGAACTGTTAAAAGATTATTTAACAGAAAAGAATTTACAAGTTTATCAAAGTGAGGATTACAATGAAGCGAAAGAAATTTTATCTCTTGTTTTGTTTGATTTAATTATTCTTGATAGAATGATGCCAAGTGGTGATGGTATAGAGCTTATTGAGTATATAAAACAATTTTCTAATACGCCTATAATTATGCTTACAGCAATGGGGGAGGACAAAGATAGAATTAATGGATTAAAAATTGGTGCTGATGATTATTTATCTAAACCATTTGAACCAGAAGAATTATTCTTAAGGATTAAAAATTTATTAGATTTATTTGAAAACCTTAAAAACAAAAAAATTAAGATTTCATTTGGAGAATTCACTTTTGATACATCTAATTTTAAATTACAAAAAAATGATAGATTAATTTATTTAACAGAAGGAGAAAATAATTTACTTGTAAAATTAATTAATAAAAGAAATGATATTGTTTTAAGAGAAGAACTAGCAGACCAAGAATTTGATGAAACTGAGCTTAGAAAAGTTGATGTACAAGTTACACGTTTAAGACAAAAAATTGAAACAAATGCAAAACAACCTCAATTTATTAAAACAATTAGAGGTAAAGGTTATAAATTAATTTGTAATGAAATTTAATGATTAGAAAAATAATACCTTCTACACTAATTGGAAGATCAATAATTATAATCTTTGTTCCTATAATTATTATAGTCTTAATTACTTCTTTTGTTTTCTATCAAACATCCTGGAGTATTATTTCTAAAAGATTAACTGAGTCTGTAGCTGCAGATATTAATGTTTTAGTAAAACTAATTGATAGTGATCTTACTAACAATGCGATTAATATAGCAAATCACGATTTCAAAATGAAAATCAATATTATTAATGATAAACAATTATTATCTTCAAAATTTAGTTTAAATTCAGGAATATTATCTAACAGACTAAATCAATCCTTAAGTAATTTAAAGAAAAAATTTGATTATGATTTATCTAATTTGGAAGAAGGTGTTTTAATATACATTCAGATTGATAATGATATTTTAGAAATTAATGTTGATAAAGATAGACTATATAGTGAATCTGCTTTTGTCTTTCTGCTTTGGATGATTTTTGCTTCTATTATTCTTCTTTTTATGTCTTACTTTTTAATGAGTAGACAATTAAGACCACTAAAAAGACTGGCAATAATTGCTGAGACATTTGGAAGAGGTCTAGATGCCCCAGATATTAAGACCGCAGGTGCATATGAAATAAGGCAAACTGCCAATGCTTTCAATCAGATGAGAACAAGAATTAAAAGATTTTTAAAGCAAAGAACTGAAATGCTTGCTGGTGTTAGCCATGATCTTAGAACCCCTTTAACAAGAATGAAATTGCAAATTTCATTAATGAAAGATGAAAAAGCTAAATCTGAACTAGAAGTAGATATTAATGAAATGACTTCAATGTTAGATAGTTATGTTAGTTTTGTAAAAACAGAATCACCTGAGCCAATAGAAACAATTATAATAAATGAATTAATTGGTGATATTGTTAAAACTGTTGAAAAAAATGGTCTTGAGTTAACTATAAAAGAAAAAAATACTATTCAAACTTCTGGTAGACAGATTCAACTTAAAAGAGCTTTTAATAACATAATTCATAATTCACAAAGATATTCAAAAAAAATTGAAATAATTCTGTATACAAATGAAAAAGATTGTATCATTGAATTTAATGATGATGGCGAGGGTATACCAAGAGATAAATATGAAGATGTATTTAAACCTTTTTTTACTTTAGATCCTTCCAGGAACAAACTTAAAGGAGAAAGCGGTTTAGGATTAACAATTACAAGAGATATAATTAGATCACATGGAGGTGATGTTAAATTATCTGACTCAAGTCTAGGAGGTCTTCAACTTAAAGTTTTACTTCCTCTTTGACTTTAAAATAATTTGCCTCCATTATTTACCGGTTTATCTGGAGACAATAAAACTGGTTCATTTTCTAAATCTGGCACACCAAGAACTAATACTTCTGAAATAATTTTACCAATTTGTTTAGGTTCAAAATTTACAACAGCTATAACTTGCTTATTAATTAATTCATCACTTTTATAATATTTTTGTAATTGTGCAGAAGTTTTTTTTATACCAACTTTTTCACCAAAATCTATTTTCAAAATTATAGATGGTTTTTTAAGTTCATTATATTCGAATGCTTCAATAACTGTTCCTATTCTTATATCTACATTTTCAAATTCTTTATAATTTATAAAAATATGAGAACTCATGAAAATTTTATAACTTTTTCAATAGTGTTTAAATATTTATCTAAGGCACTCATTGTTTTTTCTAAACTTTCATTTTCATCATTAAACCAAGTAAATAGAGTTATATAATAAAGAGCAAAAATAATTTTTATTTTTATAACACCCTGAATACCACTAGGATTAATATTTGCAAAAGTAGCAATTAAAATTTTGCTCTCAATTAATTTAGGAATAAGTTTCAATACTCCTTGTGGTCTAGATATAAAATAATTAATTATATTTTTTACAGAGGCTCTATATTCATTTAATATATCATAACGTGCCATCATAATTTCAAATAACATATCTCTCTGTGATGACTTTTCTATATTAACAAGATTTTTTTTTAATTGAAAATCAAAGAAGTCACTAATATTTAATATTAAATCAATTTTATTATTCATATTTGGCACTTTACTATTAGATAAAAAATTTTTAAGATTAATATCTCTTAATTTTTTTTTCTCTAAATATTGTAAAGTCTTTTTTGCTAGAGATATTTTATTTTGATTCACTTATCTTTACCTTGTTGTTTTGCTCTTGTGTATGCTGCCTTAAAAACTTGATTAAAAATATTATCAACCTTATTTATTTTCATTTTCTTTATTCCTGCTTCAGTTGTACCTCCTATTGTTGCAACAGTTTCAACCATTTTTTCAGCAGAAATATTATTAGAGTTTAATAGATTTAAAGAACCTCTAAAAGTTTCATTAATTAAAATTTTAGCTGTGTTTTTGGAAAAACCTAAATTAATTGCAGATTTTTCCATAATATCAATTAATTGAAATATAAAACCTGGACCACTCCCTGATACAGCGGTTGCTTTGTCTATAAAAGTTTCACTATTAAAAAAAAGAGCTTTGCCACTCAAAGAGAATAATTTATCAATTTCTTTAATTTCTTTATTATTAATATATTTATTCGTATAGATGCAATGAACACCCTCTCCTATTAATGCAGGCATATTTGGCATAACTCTTACAATTTTATTAATATTTAATAAATTATTTTTAAAAATTTCTGTTTTTTTGCCAGCTATTACACTTATTGCTATAGATTTTTTGTTAAAATTTACATTTTTTAATTCTTTAAAAACATTTGTTAATTCAAGAGGTCGAGTTGCAAATATTATATAATCATGATTATTTTGATTATTGATATCATCAATTGATTTAAAAAATTTTATTTTTTTATTTCTATTTCTTTTTTTTAGAATTGCATATTTTTTTTTATCTATAACACTGATAGTGTAATTTTTAGATTTAGACCATCCAGACATTAAAGATCCACCCATGTGACCGCATCCAATTAATAAGATATTTTTCATCTATTTATTATATAGTAGTTTTATTATAAAATTAAGCTCTACCAATAACTTCAAAATTAGAAATTTTTATAGCTTCTTTAGGAGGAATGTCATCAAAGAGAACCTGCTGAAAACTTGGATAAAATTTTTCACATTCATAAATTCCTATATCAACAAGATCTTCAAATTTTTTGTGCAATGTTTCTGTTGAATTATTTGATAATAAAGTATGTCTAAACGCTGGGATACCATTTTTACTTGTTATATCAAAATGTCCAATCCATAAGTTTTCATTAATAAGTCCAAGCAGTTCATATGCCTTATTGAGTTTTGTTTCAGGAAACTTAATATCAAAAGTTATTGAAAAACTTAGAGCATTAATATTTTCAGACCATGTGAAATATAATCTGTAAGCGCACCATTGGGATGCAATCTCAGCAACTAATTCATGATCTGCAGCTCTACTAAAATTCCATTTTTTTTGATGAATAACATCTTCAATGATATCTATAGGATTTAACAATATATTCTCATTTTCCATACACTATGTAGTCATGGCACATACAATTAGTACAATATGTTGATTACTAAATTGGACTCGTATTTTGCAAGGCAAAATCCATAAAAAATGTGAATTAGTTGAGGATTCCTAACTTTTTGATTTCTTTTTAACAGTTTTTTTCTTTTTGACTGTTTTTTTCCTAGATTTTACTGATCTTGAAGGTGTTTTTTTTAACTTTTCATTTTCCATCATAACTTTTTGCACCATTTTTTTCAGCGCATCAAATTCATCTTTTTTAACGAGGTTCATTTTTTTTATTATTTTGTTAACTCGTAAAGATACAATTGTTTCAATCTCCTCTTTAACACCTGAAAAAGTGCTCATAGCATCAACTGCAAATTTTGATAAATCGGAAAGTATTTTGTTTCTATCAACCATGTTATAATATTAAATATAGATAAATGAATTTTATTCAACCATCAATAGATCCTATCATCTTATCAATGGGTTTCATTGAAATAAGATGGTACAGTTTAGCATATATCTTGGGATTTCTATTAGGAATTTATATTATTAAAAGATTAAACGCAATATATGGAAATCAATACAGTAATAAAAATATAGATAGCTTTCTTATTTGGGCAGTATTAGGTGTAATTATCGGAGGACGAACAGGTTATGTCATTTTTTATCAACTTAATGAATTTTTAACTAATCCTTTTTATCTATTTGAAATTTGGAATGGAGGAATGTCATTTCATGGTGGGCTGACAGGTATAATAATAAGTACTTTAATATTTGCAAAAATTAATGGAAAAAGTTTTTTCTACCTATCTGATTTAGTTTCAATCGTTGCTCCTATTGGATTATTCTTCGGTAGAATTGCAAACTTTATTAATACAGAACTAATAGGTAGACCAACTGATTTTTATATATCAGTTATTTATCCATCAATAGATAATATACCAAGACATCCTTCTCAAATATATGAAGCTTTTCTTGAGGGAATTATTTTATTTCTCATATTATTAATTTATTTTTATAAGATAAAAAAATACAAAATTTATGGAGCAATTAGTGGTCTCTTTTTAATATTTTATTCCATATTTAGATTTTTAATTGAATACGTCAGAGAGCCAGATTTGCACCTAGGATTATTTTTTAATTTTATTTCAATGGGTCAAATACTATGTATACCTTTTTTTATTTTTGGAATATTGATAATTCAAAATGTTAAGCAAAAGAAAAATTAATAAAATAAAACTACTTAATAATAAAAAAAATTTGCGTTTAGATAAATTTATTGACTTGGCGCTGTATGAAAGAAATGGTTATTACTTAAGCAAAAAACCCATAGGAAGAAAATTTGACTTTGTTACATCTCCAGAAATTTCACAAATGTTTGGTGAAATTATTGGTGTGTATTTACTTTATCATTGGAAAGAAAAAATTAACTCGAAATTTAATTTAATTGAATTGGGCCCAGGAAATGGCACGTTATTTAAAGATATTGAAAGAACTGCAAAGATACTTCCAAATTTTTTTGAAAATGCTGATGTCAATTTTATAGAAATAAATAAGGAATTAAGAAAAATACAAGAAAAAAATTTAAATTATTTTAAACAATCAAAAATTAGATGGTCAAAAGCTTTAAATTTCAAATCTAAACTACCTTCAATAATATATTCAAATGAATTTTTTGACTGCTTTCCTGTAAGGCAATTTTTAAATGATAATAATCAATGGTTTGAAATATATGTAAAATTCAATGAAAAAGAAAATAAATATTATTCTATAAATAAACGAGTAATTAGTAAAAAAATATTAGATTATTTATATAAAAGAGAAAAAATTTATGAAGTTTCTTTTTCAAGAAATAAATATTTTGAGCAAATTTGTAAATATCTAAAAAAAAATAGAGGTATATGTATTTTAATCGATTATGGATATAATAAAAAATTAAAAAACTTTACGTTACAAGCTATATATAATCATAAAAAAACAAGTATATTTGAAAATATAGGCAAACAAGACATTTCAAGTCATGTAAATTTTAATGAATTAATTGAAGTAGCAAAACAAAACAAATTACAAATCAACGAATTTGTTACACAAAGAGATTTTTTAATAAAATATGGAATACTAGAACGAAAGAAAAAATTGATAACTAAAAATTCAAATTTAAATAAAAATTTATTAGATGAAGAAGTGGATAGATTAATTAATGCTGATAGGATGGGAAACTTATTTAAATGTCTTGTTGTTTCCAACTTATGATTACTAAAAATTATTTTACACATGCAAACATTAAGTCTTTTGTTAAAGCTGGTTTTTTTACTAGAAATGGTGGAGTATCAAAAAAAGAAAACTATTCATTGAACTGTAGCTTAAACAGCAAAGATACAAAGGTAAATGTAAATAAAAATATTGATATCTGTCTAAAAAATTTAAGAATCAATAAAAAAATTAAATTTATTAGTCAAATACACTCCAGCAAAATTGTAGAAATTAATAAAAAAAATATTGGTAATAAATATTCTGGAGATGGATTAATCACAAGCAATAAGGAAATAGCTTTAGGAGTATTAACTGCAGATTGCTGTCCAATTTTTATTTTTGATAAAAATAGAAAATATATTTGTGCTCTTCATTCAGGTTGGAAAGGGGCATTAAAAAATATAGCTGCTAAAGGTATAGGATATTTTGTTAAACAAAAAATAATTAAAAAAAATATTGTGGTTCTTATTGGTCCTTGTTTGAGCTTTAAAAACTTTGAAGTATCAAAAGACTTTAAAAATAAGTTTATAAGCAAAAATAAAAAATATTCTATTTTCTTCAAACACAAAAATAAAGACAAAGATTTATTTAATTTAAGAAGATTGATTAACTATCAATTTAAGGAATTGGGTATTAAAAATATATATAATATTAACAAAGATACCTTCTCAAATAATAGAGTTTTTTTTAGCCATCGAAGAGAATCACAAAAATTTAGGGATACTGGAAGAATGCTCAATATCATTGCATTTAATGATTAATTTTGGTTGATCTATTATTATTCTAATATAGTAATTAATTTGATTATATGAAAATAATCGCCTGTAATAGTAGCAAATCCCTAGCAAAAAAAATTTCTAAACATATTGATGTTCCATTAGCAGATGCCTCTGTTAGAACTTTTAATGATAGAGAAATATTTGTGGAAATAAATGAAAATATTAGAGGTGAAGATGTGTTTATTATTCAATCCACATCACATCCGGCTAATGACCATTTAATGGAACTTTTAATTACAATAGATGCTGCAAGAAGGGGATCAGCAAAAAGGATTACTGCTGTTATCCCATATTATGGATATGCAAGACAAGATAGAAAAACTGGGCCTAGAACACCAATTACTGCCAAACTTGTTGCAAATTTAATCACATCCGCGGGCGCTGATAGGGTATTAACAATGGATTTACATGCTGGTCAAATTCAAGGTTTTTTTGACATTCCTTTAGATAATATTTTTTCTGTAAGACCAATAATCGATGATGTTAAAGCAAAATTTAATGGAAACAAAGATTTAGTTGTTGCTTCACCTGATGTTGGTGGTGTTGTTAGAGCCAGAGCTTTTGCTAAAAGATTAGAGGCTGGACTAGCAATTGCCGATAAAAGAAGAGAAAAAGCTGGTGAGTCTGAAGTAATGAATATTATCGGAGATGTAAAAGATAAAACTTGTATCTTACTAGATGATATAGCTGACTCTGCAGGCACGCTATGTAATGCTGCTGAAGCTCTAAGTAAAAATGGAGCTAAAGAAATTTATTCTTATATTGTTCACGGTGTATTATCAGGAGATGCGCTAAAAAAGATTGAAGATTCAAGCATAAAAGAATTGGTATTAACAGATACAATAGAGCCTTCTAAAGAGATAAAAAGCTCAAAAAACATTAGACATATTAGTATTGCTCCTTTAATGGGTGATGCGATTAAAAGGATTAATACTGATACTTCAGTGTCTGCTCTTTTCGATTAAATTTTTTTATTTTATGAGTGATTTTAAAGCTATAGAAAGAAATAAAGATTTTGGTTCAAGTCATAGTCTTTTAATGAAGGGATTAGTCCCTGGCATTATTTATGGCAAGGGTACTGAGCCTAAGAAAATTGCTCTAGAAGATAAAATACTCAAAAAATTAATGGGTACTGGTTCTTTTTATTCAACAATTATCGATCTTGATGTCGATGGAAAAAAAGAAAAAATACTTCCTAAACAATTACAATATCATCCTGTAAGCGATCAACTTATACATTTTGATTTCCTAAGAGTTCAAGAAAATACAAAAGTAAACGTTGAAATTCCTGTTGAGTTTTTAAATCAAGATAAATGTCCTGGTTTGAAAAAAGGTGGAGTTTTAAATACTGTTAGAAGACTTGTAGAACTAACATGTAATGCAAATAATATACCTAGCAAACTAGAATTTGATTTAATTGAAAGTGAAATAGGTGATACAGTTAAAATTAGTAATATTCAACTACCTGAGGGAGTTGCTCCTACTATATCAGACAGAGATTTCGTAATAGCTACTTTAGTTCCTCCAACTGTAGAAGTTGAGACTAAAACTGAAGAAGCAACTGAAGAAGGTGCTGCAGAAAGTGGCGAAGAGAAGTCAGAGGAAAAGAATGAAGAATCTTCTGATAATAAAGAAGAAAATAAAGAATCTAAGTAACTTTACTTTATATTTCACTATATGTTTTTAATTTGTGGACTTGGGAACCCAGGTGTAAATTATAAAAATACCAGGCATAATGTAGGTTTCCATTTAGTGGATAATATAATCTTGCATTTTAATTTAGACAAAATCAAAGAAGATAAAATTAAAGAATTATATTCAGGTGTGATAAATAATCAAAAAATTTTTGTATTAAAACCTCTTACATTCATGAACTTATCTGGAAAAGCTGTATCAGAAATTGTAAATTTTTATAAAATAAAATTAGACCATACTTTTGTTATCCATGATGACCTTGATTTAGAATTATCGAAAGTAAAAATAAAACAAGGTGGTGGAAACGGTGGTCATAATGGATTGGAAAGTATTGACCAATTTATAGGAGAAAATTATTTTAGAATACGTATTGGAATTGATCATCCTGGGCATAAAGATTTAGTTTCAAGTTATGTTTTAAATAAATTTTCAAAATCAGAAGAAGAAATAATAAATAAAAAAATTGATAAAATGGTTAAAAATATAGAATTAATATTTTCAGATATTCCTCTATTTTTAACAAAAATAAGTGAGCAAAATTAATTATGGGATTTAAGTGTGGGATAGTTGGATTACCAAATGTTGGTAAATCCACTTTATTCAATGCTCTTACCCAATCAAATAAAGCGGAAGCTGCAAATTATCCATTTGCAACTATAGAACCAAATATAGGAAGAGTTGCAGTGCCCGATAATAGATTAGATAAACTAGCGATCATTGGAAAGAGTGAAAAAATAATTCCTTCTTTTATGGATTTTGTTGATATTGCAGGATTAGTAAAAGGAGCCTCACAAGGAGAAGGTTTGGGGAATAAATTTTTAGGACATGTAAGAGAAGTTGATGCAATAGCACATGTTGTTAGATGTTTTGAAGATACTAATATTACTCATGTATCATCAAAAATTGATCCATTAGATGATATTGAAACAATAAATTTAGAATTACAATTGGCTGATCTTGAAAGCTTAAATAATAAAAAAAATAGTTTAGAAAAAAAATTAAAAGCAAATAATAAAGAAGCTAAACATCAATTCGATATAATAAATAAAATTTTACAAATGCTAGATGCTAATAGTGTCTTAAAAATTGATGAATTTGCTAGTAATGAAATTGACTTCATAAATAGTCTTAACTTAATTAGTCTAAAGCCTACTATGTACATATGTAATGTAGATGAAGAATCTATTCACACTGGAAACGAGTTATCAAAAAAAGTCATCGAGTTTGCCAAAAAAAATGATCATTCTGTAGTTTTAATCTCTGCATCAATAGAAGCACAAATAGCAGAATTAGATAATGAGGAAGAAAAACTTGAATTTCTAAAAGAACTTAATTTAGATCAAACAACATTAAATAAGGTTATAAAATCAGGATATGAACTTCTAGGTTTGATTAACTATTTTACATGTGGTCCAAAGGAAACAAAATCATGGACAATAAAAAAAGAAACATTTGCACCACAAGCTGCTGGAAAAATTCACACTGATTTTGAAAAAGGATTTATTAGAGCAGAGACTGTCTCTTATGACGACTATATAGAAAATAATGGTGATGCTGGGAGTAGAGATTCAGGAAGGTTGAGACAAGAAGGTAAAGATTATGTCGTCAAAGATGGTGATGTAATGAACTTTTTATTTAATGTCTAAGTAACATCTCGCCAGAGTCTATTTTTTGCTAAATACACAATCGTTCCAAGAATAATAAAGAATAGTATTACTTTAATTCCTAAATTTTTTCTTTCTTCCATTTCTGGTTCAGCAGCCCAGTGAAGAAAATGTGTTACATCAGCTGATAACTGTTGTGCATTATTATCTGTGCCATCATCATAATCTACACTTCCATCTGCAATGGGTGCTGGCATAGCTATTTGATTTCCAGCCATCCATTTATTGTACCACATTCCATTACCAACCTCCATTCCCTTTGGAGGTTCAACATATCCAAGAAGCAAGTTGTAAATATAATCAACTCCATATTTTCTAGCTTTTGTAATTACACTTAAATCAGGAGGATAGGCTCCATTATTATTTGCTCTTGCTTCATTATCATTGGCATAAGGATTAACAAATCTGTCTGCTGGTCTAGCTGGTCTTTCAAACATTTCACCATCATCGTTTGGACCATCTAAAACAGTATATTCAGAAGCAATTACTTTTACTTGAGCTTCTGAAAAACCAACGTCGATGAGATCTCTGTAGTAAAGTAGTTTCATTGAATGACATCCCGCACATACTTCTCTATAGACTTTGTAACCTCTTTGGATTGCAGCTCTATCAAAAGTTCCTGTAACACCTTTAAAAGACCAATCATGTTTTGGCATTTTTTCCGAACTCATTTCTGCAGCAAATATATTTGATGAGAAGAATAGAAAAATAATAAGTAATAGGCGCATTATAGATTTGTATCTTTTTGCATTGCTGGTGCAGGCATTCCTTTTTCTCCTCCACCAATATTAGGGGCTATGTTTTTAGCATAAACATCACTAATACTGAGCGGTAACTTACTTGGCTTCTCTATCCAACCAACAAATGGTGTGATAATGAAGAAAAAACCAAAGTAGTAAAGTAAACCAACTCTTGCAATTAAAAGATATAAACCTTCAGCAGGAAGCATACCAACATAACCTAATGCGAAAAAATTAACAAAAAAGCCCATCATAAACCACTTATATATTGGTCTATAGTTACAGCTTCTTACTTTTGATCTATCTAACCAAGGTAAAACAAATAAAATTGCAATTGCACCAAACATCAAAAGAACTCCTCCAAGTTTATCGGGTACAGCTCTTAAAATTGCATAAAAAGGGGCAAGATACCAATTTGGTACGATATGCGCAGGGGTAACAAGTGGATCTGCAGGTATATAATTATCAACTTCTGACATCAAGTTTGGTCCAAAAAATATTACTGCAGATAAGGCAACCCCAAAGGCGCACATTGCAACAGTATCTTTAATTAACATATAAGGGAAAAAGTTTACTGAATCGTTGTTGGTTTTAATATCAATTCCATCTGGATTATTTGAGCCATGAACATGAACGGCGGCGACATGTAATCCTACAACACCAAAAATAACAAAAGGTAAAACATAATGAAGAGCGAAGAATCGATTTAAAGTTGCATTTCCTACGTTGTAATCACCAAGAAGCCATGTTTTTAGTCCTTCACCAATAATCGGTATAGCACTAAATAAATTAGTTATAACTGTTGCTCCCCAATAAGACATTTGTCCCCATGGTAATGTGTAACCAAGAAAAGAAGTTGCCATCATTAATAAAAATATAAATACACCTAAAATCCAATTAAGCTCTCTTGGATATTTGTAGGAACCAAAATACATTGCCCTTACGATATGAATATAAACTATAATAAAGAAAAAGGATGCGCCATTAGAATGGATATACCGCATTAACCAACCGTAATTGACATCTCGCATTATTCTCTCAACACTATCAAAAGCCATATCTGTGTGCGGTGTGTAATTCATTGCAAGAAAAATTCCACTCACAATCATTGTAACTAGTGTAATTGTTGCTAATGCACCAAAGCTCCAGAAATAATTACAATTTTTAGGCATTGGATAATCACCGTATTCTTTTTTGAAATAAGAAATAATTGGCAGACGAAATTCTATCCAGTTAAGGACAGGATTTTTAAATTGATGTACTTTTCTATTCTTATCCATACTTATCCAATCTTTATAGTGTTATCATTTAAAAAAGCATAGGGCGGAACGTCCAAGTTTTTTGGCGCTGGCCCTTTTCTTATCCTACCTGATGTATCATAATGTGAACCATGACATGGGCAATACCAACCATCATACTCACCTTTCATATCTGAAACTTTCTGACCAAGTGGAACACAACCTAAGTGTGTGCATACTCCTACTAAAACTAACCATTCCTCTTTTTGAACTCTATCTGCATCATCTTGTGGATCTCTTAAATCAGAAGCTTGAACCATTTTTGCAGCATCTATCTCTTCTTTTGTTCTTTTCTTAATGAAGACAGGTTTTCCACGCCATTTTATTGTTATACTTTGACCTTCTTCTATAGCACTAATATCTACTTCTGTAGATCCCGCTGCTAAAGTATCCTCTGCTGGACTCATACTTTTTAGAAATGGCCATATAAATGCAGCTGTACCTACGGCACCAAGTGTTACGGTGCTTAGTTGAAGGAAATCTCTTCTCTTATTTTTAGGTTTTTTAGCCATTTTTTATGTTTTTGTTATATATGAATTAATAAAAAAAATACTGAATATATATGTGCCAGCGTGACGCAAGGTTTACATAATATAGTATAAATTTATGAGAATTGCACTCTTTGAACCTGATATTCCTCAAAATGCTGGAAACATTTTTAGATTGGGTGCTTGTCTTGGAATACCTATCGATATCATTGAGCCAGCAGGTTTTATAATTGATGATAAACGATTAAAAAGAGCTTCGATGGATTATTTTGATTATCTTGATCTTACAAAACATTTGAGTTGGGAAAAATTTAAAGAATGGTCAAAAGAAAATTCTTATAGATTAATTTTACTTACAACAAAAAGTCAAAAAAGTTATTTTGATTATAAATTTCAATCAAATGATATTGTTTTATTTGGAAGAGAAAGTGCAGGAGTACCTGATTATGTTCACGACTCTGTAAATGAGAGATTAACCATACCCATGATTGATGGTCCACGATCAATTAATCTTAGTAGTTCTGTAGCTATAGTTGCGGGTGAAATGTTAAGGCAATTAAAATTAAGTTAAGCTTCCCATCTTGCCATCTTGATAGTCCATCATTGCTTGCTTGATTTCTCCTTCAGAATTTGCCACAAAAGGACCATAACGTGCTACAGGTTCTTTAAGCGGCTTACCTGCTAAAACTAGGTAGGATCCTTTTTCTGATATTGACGTGAGTTGAATCTCATTACTTGACTGATCAAAGTAAATCATATCACCTTTATTAGCGATTTTATCTTCCTCGTTAAATTGTAATTGACCATCGATAATATAGATCATAAGATTTTGTTCTGTATCAACATTAAACTTTGTTATATCTGGTTTTGAAAATTGAATATCAAATATTGATACAGGTGAATATGTTTGAACTTTGGATTTGGTTCCATTTATTTCACCTACAAGAACTTTAATTTCTATATTTGCATTTTCAGATACTGTTGGAATAGTGTTTCTTTTAATATGTTGATACCAAGGTTTAACTTTTTTATTTTTTTGTGGAAGGTTTACCCAAATTTGTAATCCTTGCATGACACCTCCACTCTTCTTAAATTTTTCAGTTACTAATTCAGAGTGAATTAAACCTGATCCAGTTGTCATCCATTGTACATCACCAGTTTCAATTTCTGCCTGTCCTCCAAATGAGTCTCTATGTTCTACTTCACCACCAAGCATGTAAGTAATTGCCTCAAATCCACAATGAGGATGTGCTGGTACACCAGTTGCACCTCCTGGTTCATAATTAATTGGACCAAAATGATCAAAAAGAAGAAATGGATCATTTTCTCTCATTCCGGGGACAGGGAAAGCTCTCGTTACAGGTATCCCGTCACCCTCGAAAGTCTTCATACACTCTTTAATTTCTATTATTTTTCTCATAAATTTGTTTAAAAATTATTCAGATATAGATATAGGTATCATTATGAAAAATCAAAATCCAAACCCACCAAAGTGTGGTTGCAGTTGTAGCTGTTGCTGTACTTGTGAAGGTGGAGGGTGCTGTTAGTTAACACCCTCAATTTAAATTTAATATTTAAAATATATTTCTAACAACCTTTAAGTTCATTTCCTAAGTTTTGTATTAACTTAAAATAAAGATCTTTATTTGAGTCAATATTAGCACCTAGAGGATCAAAAACTCCTGTTTTGATATTCATGTCTTCAGCAATCGTTGTAATTATCTTTGGATTGAACTGTGGTTCAGAAAAGATACATTTAATTCCTCTATCCTTAATTACATCTTGAATATCAGCAATCTGTTTAGCACCAGGTAAAACATCCGTGTTCAAAGTAAGCGCTCCAGCAGCTCTAGTTTCAAATCTTTCTTCAAAGTATTGATAAGCATCATGGAAGACAACAAACTTTGCATCTTTATTTATTTCTTTTTCAATATCCTTAACTAATTGATCTAGTGCTTGAATTGTAGCTTGTGCATTAGCTTCATATTTATCCTTATTTGCTGGATCTAAATCACTTAACTCATGAGCAATTTCATGAACCATTTCTTTTGCATTCATTGGATCTAACCAAATGTGGG
The DNA here is from genome assembly GCA_902515745.1 of uncultured Alphaproteobacteria bacterium. Lineage (GTDB taxonomy): Bacteria > Pseudomonadota > Alphaproteobacteria > HIMB59 > CACPNW01. Next base: position 88,782 of record CABXWB010000004.1, read on the forward strand.
CATCAAATTCACCATGTGCATGACCGTGATCGTCGTGTCCACTGTGATCATCATGGTCATCGTGATCATCATGGTCATCGTGATCATCATGGTCGTCATGGTCATCGTGATCATCATGGTCATCGTGATCATCATGGTCGTCATGGTCGTCATGGTCGTCATGGTCATCGTGATCATCTTGGTCATCGTGATCATCATGATCGTCATGGTCATCGTGATCTTCAAAAATTGATTCTTCTCTAAACTTCAATTTATTAATACTTTCAACTTCCATGAACTCTATAACTTCTGCATTTTTGACAATTGACTCAAGAGGTCTTTCCATGAACGTTTCTATACTTTCACCAACCCAGAATATGATATCTGCTTCTTCTAAAAGTTTGGCATGAGAAGGTTTTAATGTAAAACTATGGGGGGAAGTACTTCCTTCAATTATAAGTGCTGGTTCACCTACACCATCCATTACATTCGCAATTAGTGAATGAAGTGGTTTAATTGTAGTTACAACTTTTAATTCTGCTCTTACAGCTGAAGTTGCAACTAAAATTGATGAAAAGAAAAATACTTTCAAAAGCATCAAAAAAATGTTGTTTTGTCTCATAAAAAATGTTCCTATTAATAATTAAGTCTGTTAATGAACGTAATGTTATAATATTACATTTTAGATTGTAAATATAAAAATGAATGAAAATAATAGTTTATTGGTAAGATTAAAAGATTGCGGTGTCCAAAAATCTTCAAAATGGATTGTAAAAGGTATCTCTCTTGAGATTCATAAGGGCAAAATTGTAACCTTGATTGGCCCAAATGGCTCAGGAAAAACAACTACCGCTAAAATGGCACTTAATATTCTAAAATCAAATGAAGGTTCAATTGAAAATTATTCAACAAAAATGGCATATGTTCCACAAAAAATTAGTATTGATTGGACTATGCCCCTTCGAGTTATAGATTTTATGAATCTAACAAGTCATATTAATAAAGGTGAAATTATTGAAGCTCTAGAATTAACAGGGGTTCAGCATTTAATATACAATGAGATTCATAACTTATCTGGTGGGGAATTTCAGAGAGTTTTAATCGCAAGAGCAATTGCTAAAAAACCAGATCTACTTGTTTTAGATGAACCTGTGCAGGGAGTAGATTTTAATGGAGAGATAGCTCTATACAATCTTATAAAAGAAATTTGTACCAAATTTAATTGTGGCATCCTTCTTATATCTCATGATCTCCATTTTGTTATGTCTGCAACAGATCATGTAATTTGTTTAAATGGTCACATTTGTTGTTCTGGATCACCTAAATCAATAGTAAAAAATTCTTCCTACATAGAATTATTTGGAGAACATAATGCTGCTACCTTATCACTCTATCAACATGAACATGATCATTCACATCAGACAGATGGGAGTGTTAAAAATTAATGTTTGATGATTTTTTTATTCGTGCACTTGTTGCAGGGGTTGGTATAGCTATTGTTGCTGGACCACTTGGATGCTTAGTTATCTGGAGGAGGTTATCATATTTTGGTGACACCTTATCTCACTCAGCCCTTTTAGGAGTAACATTAGCATACTCATTTAGTTTAAATATTGCTTTTTCTGTGTTTGTAATATCAGCTGTTGTTGCTTTACTTCTTGTGAGCTTACAAAAAAGAACAAAACTAGCTGGCGATTCTTTACTTGGACTTCTTGCTCACTCAACACTTGCCATCGGTTTAGTATTGATTGGTTTTTTATCTTATATCCGATTTGATCTCATGGGATTATTATTTGGCGATATTCTTGCAGTAACAACTGCAGACATTGGTTTAGTTTGGATAGGTGGAAGCATAATATTAATTATCTTATATTTTATTTGGAAATCATTATTTTCAGCAACTGTAAATTATGATTTGTCAGCTGCTGAAGGTATGCGGCCGGAAGTTTCTAATTTTATATTTACCCTTTTATTGGCAGGAGTAATTGCTTTGTCTATTAAAATGATTGGAGCACTATTAATTACAGGTTTACTTTTAATTCCTGCGGCTATTGCCAGAAACATTAGCAACAGTCCTAGACAAATGATTGTTATCGCAATCTTATCAGGTATTTTATCAGTAGTAGTTGGATTATTTGCTTCTTTGGAAATAAATACTTCTTCAGGACCTTCAATAATAGTGGTGGCTTTAATACTTTTCATTATTTCATTGGTTCCTCTTGAAATTAAGGGTCAGTTGCAAAAACGATAGCAATTTGGTAATCTATAATATGTCTTTAGAAACTTTAAACTTAACTAAAAATCAACAAACAGTTCTTGATATTTTAGAAAGCGCATCAGAACCTCTTAAGGCATATACAATCCTTTTTGATATTCAAAAAAAAGGAATTAAATCTCCTCTTCAAGTTTATAGAGCTTTAGATAAGCTTATTGAAATTGGCAAAGTGCATAAAATAGAAAGTAGAAATTCATATGTTGCTTGTAAGCATGAAGGTTGTAATGCAAAAACTTCTACGTCTTTTTTGATATGTGAAAACTGTGATAGCGTTACTGAACTAACTGGAAATAATTTGATTTCTTATTTTTCAAAACAAGCAGAAAAGAATAACTTCAATTATAAAAAACATAATTTAGAAATATTTGGTTTGTGCGAAAATTGTAAACTAAAAAACTAATTTATTAAATTATCAATCTTATTCAGACATTTATTTAATCCAAGATTGTATTTTGTTCGTATGAAATGCTCTTTAACTATTTCAACCCATTTAAATTTTTGTAACGTTTGATGAGATATGTAAAAACAATTTAATGGAAAAGACATATTGAACATTTTTAATATTTCTTGCCTTATTACATCGTTGGTCAACACTGCCAAAGATTCGTGAATATATTTTTCTACGATTTTTTGATCACTTAAAGATGTTTTAGGTAAATTAAATAAACCTCTAAATCTAAAGTATCGATAGATTCTTAAGTAATCTTCTTTTATTCTATCATCTATTTCACCAATAAAAGTAATTTTACTTTCATTTAAATCTGATTGGCCATTGTAATAATCATGTAGTTTATTATTGTTTCCGACATATAAAGCATTGAAAGTAAAATCTCTTCTGGATGAATCTTTTTTCCAGCTGTTGGTGTAAATTACATTTGTATGTCTTCCCATTTGATTAATATCTTCACGTAAAGTTGTAATTTGTATTTTTCGATTATGAGGATAAGCAATTATAGATCCATATTGAATAGCAAAATCATCATATTCAATATTGTTATCTTTTAGTAATGACAAAACATCCTGAGGCTCCAAAGTTGTTGCTGTATCAATATCTTTGATTTCTCTTTCAAGAAGAGCATCTCGTATACATCCTCCTACTAATCGAATTTCAATATTATTTTCTTCAAATATAGATATTAAAAACTTAACATGCTCCAGATTCAATAAATTCGCTATTTTATTTATTTCCATCATCTAGCTATTTCTTCAAAACAATTTATATTACAGGAACCATGTCGACTTCTTCAAAAGAAAATACTCAAGAAATATTTGAAGATATAAAGAAAAATTTAACCCGAGGGGTAAAGGATAGAAAACATGCTTTTCACACCCCTGTAATTAGCAATGTTGATGCTGAGGGCGGAATAGACTCGAGAGTAGTAGTTTTACGAAAATTCGACCCTACTAATTTAATACTAAATTTTCATACAGATTTTAGATCCCCAAAAGTTTTTAATTTACAAAAAAATAATAAATCTCTTTTTGTTTTTTATGATCATAAACTGAAGATTCAATTGCGTATCAAAACAACTTCTTCAATTAATAATCAAAACGAGAGAGCTAAAGAAATGTGGGATAAGACAAGACTGTTTAGTAGAAAATGTTATTTAACATTAAAAGACCCAAGCTCAGTTACTGAGTTTCCAGAAGATGGAATTCCAGAACATCTGACTGGGAAAGAACCAAGTCTTGAAGAAAGTGAGCAAGGTTATAAAAATTTTACAGTAGTTGAAAATAAAATTGATGAAATTGATTGGTTATATTTAGAAATTTCAGGTCATCGTAGATTGAAATTAAAATTTATTAATAATGAACCAGAATACGAATGGTTAATACCTTAGTATAATTTAAAGTTATCAATAATTCTTATTTCACCAATGTATAAAGCAATAAAAAGTCGCGCCTTAGAAGAAACGTTTGTTATGTCTAAGTTATTTTCATTTCTGATCTCAATGTAATCAATCTTGTTAATACTATTTTCTAATATTTGTTTTTTAAAATTATCAAGATTGATATTACTAGATTTTTTTTTACAAAAATTTATAAATTCATAAATTTTACTTCCTAATTGATTAAATATTTTTGATTGATCATTGGTAAATTTTGAATTCCTTGAGGATAAGCTCATACCACTATCATCTCTAATAGAAGGGCATGAAACAATTTTAATATTGTGATTTTTAATTTTTACTAACTCTTGAATTATTTTTATTTGTTGAAAATCTTTTTCACCAAAGTAACTTGCATTCGGCTTAATTATACTAAAGAAAATATCTACAACTGTAGTAACTCCATCAAAATGGCCTGGTCTATATTTATCACAAAGAATACCTCTAAAATTGTTTACAATATTTTGTTTTAGTAAATCTCCTGGATAGATTTCTTGTATCTCTGGCAAGAATAATAAATCACAACCTATTTTTTCTAATTTAGCGATGTCATCATCTATTGTTTTTGGATAAGAACTGAAATCTGTTTCATTATTAAATTGTGTTGGATTAATAAAAATTGAAGTTACAACAAAATCATTATTTATCTGTGCTTCTTTGATTAGCGATAAATGTCCATCATGTAAGTTACCCATTGTTAGGACTGAACCGATAGATTGACCTTTGTCTTTAATTAAAACTAAGATTTGCTGTAATTCATTAGTTTTTCTTATAATTTTCATTGAATATTCAAGTAAATATTTGACTTATATATAATGAATTCGTATTAGGCCCAAAGATTTAATATGAAACGAACATACCAACCTAGTAGAGTAATTAGAAAAAGAAGGCATGGCTTTAGAGCTAGAATGGCTACTAAGGCAGGTCGTCAGATTATAAACAGACGTCGTGCAAAAGGAAGAGCTCAGTTAAGCGCTTAATAGGCCTAATGGCCCATAAAATATTTACAATTAAGAAAAGATCTACTTTCGTCAAGATACGAAATGAAGGGAAGTTTGTTAAAAGTAAAAATATGAATGTTCAAATTTTACATAATCAAAATCTAGAAAATTGTATTGGGATAGGATACACAGCATCTAAAAAAATTGGAAATGCAGTAAAAAGAAATAGAGCAAAGAGAATAATGAGAGAATTAGCCAGAAAAATACTTATTAATGGTAAAATAAATTCATATTATGTGTTAATAGCTAAATCTTCACTACTTGAAGAAAAATTTGAAAAACTGCTATTAGAACTTAAAGAAAAAGCAAATGATTAATAAATATATTTCATTCCCTTTAATTTTAATGATTAGATTATATCAGCTTTTTATTTCACCCCTTCTTGGTCAAAACTGTAGATATTTACCTACATGTTCAGAATACTCAGTTAAATCATTAAAAGAACATGGCTTATTTAGAGGATCAATATTATCAATAAAAAGAATTTCAAAGTGTCATCCTTGGGGTTCACATGGTTTTGATCCAGTGCCAAAGAAAACTGATTTAAACAAATGAACGAACAACGAAATTTATATCTTGCTATTGGTATCTCAATTGCAATCATTATTTTTTTTCAATTTTTATTTCCAACTCAACCCATTCAAACAACATCCTTTGAAGAAGATGAAGTTTTAGAACCTGCTACGTCTATTGATGGGCAAGGTAATGAATCTATTTCAGAAATAAAAAGTCGGGATGAGGCTTTAATTGAAACAGATAGAGTTATTTTTAGTAATTCATCAATTGAGGGTTCTATAAATCTTAAAGGTGCAATTCTTGATGATCTTATATTATCAAAATATAAAACAAGTTTAGAACCTGGCTCTGATAATATTCAACTTCTATTACCAGAAGGAACATCAAATCCCTATTATATTGAAACTGGGTGGAAAGAATTGAAAGATACTGAGGTAGAATTACCAGATTTGGAAACAATTTGGAAAACTAACTCTACTAACTTAACTCCCTCTAACCCTGTAACATTAAGTTGGACAAATAATCAAAATATAACATTTAAAATTAATTATACGATTGATGATGAGTATATGTTTTCAATTACTCAAGAAATTGAAAATAAAGGAAATAGTAATATTGAAGTATTTCCTTACCGATTAATTAAAAGAATAAATACTCCAGACACTATTAATTTTTTTATTCTTCATGAAGGTTTTATAAGTCTAATTAATGATGAATTATTAGAAAAAAATTATGATGATATTGCTGATGATTGTAATTCATCAATGCCATCTAAGAAGGAATTTTGTGATAACAAAGCACAAGGTGGTTGGTTAGGGTTTACAGACAAGTATTGGATGTCCGCTTTAATACCTGATGCCGATCAGTCAATTAATGTTAATTATAGATATGGCAATAATGGAAGGGATAGTTACAGAGCTGGATACGTAGGACAAATATACAAAGTTAGTTCTGGTGAAAGTTTAGAATACGGTGGAAAATTATTTGTAGGTGCGAAAAAATTAAATGTTTTAAGTGCTTACGATGAAAAACTTTCTATCCCAAGATTTACAGATGCTATCGACTGGGGATGGTTTAGTTTCTTAACAAAACCAGTCTCATATGCAATTAATTGGTTTTTTGGGTATGCAGGTAATTTTGGTTTGGCAATTATTGCATTTACAATTTTAATGCGTTTAATCTTGTTCCCTCTTGCACAAGCATCATTCAAATCAATGGCAAAAATGAAAAAACTTCAGCCAGATATGCAAAGATTAAAAGAGACATATCCTAATGATAGACAGAAAATGCAACAAGAATTAATGGCTTTATATAAGAGAGAAGGTGCTAATCCAGTAGCAGGTTGCCTGCCAATATTAGTTCAGATACCAATTTTCTTTTCTTTATATAAAGTTTTATTTGTAACCATTGAAATGTACCATGCACCTTTTTATGGATGGATACATGATCTCTCTGCTCCTGATCCATTAGGTTTAATGACAGTTTTTGGATTAGTTCCTTGGGATGTACCACCATTACTTTCCATAATTGATATTGGAATTCTTCCAATAATTATGGGTTTCACAATGTGGTTACAGCAAAAATTAAATCCAGCACCTGCTGATCCTACACAAGCTAGAATTTTTGCATTACTTCCTTTTGTATTTACTTTTGTACTAGCTGGATTTGCAGCTGGGCTAGTTTTATATTGGTCTGTAAATAATATTTTATCAATTGCTCAACAGTGGTTCATTCAAAGAAGAATACTAGCCAAAAATGGCTAGCCTAAATAAAAATCTAAATAAGTTTTTCAATAACAATAAGTTTGTAGGTTCATTTCCTTCGTACAAAGATATTCCTTACTTAGAGATTAAAAGAGAATGTTGTTTTATTGGAAGGTCAAACGTTGGAAAATCAAGTTTAATAAATTCAATAACTGGAACTAAAAAATTAGCTAAAACAAGTAAAACACCGGGAAGAACACAAGCGATAAATATTTTTGTCATTAGTGAAAAAATTAATATGATAGATTTGCCAGGTTATGGTTTTGCTAAAGTATCAAAAGTTGCAAGAGAAAATCTAATGATACTTATAGAAGAGTATATTGAAAATAGAGATAAATTAGATCATGTTTTTTTACTTATAGACTCAAAGGTTGGAGTCAAAAATTCTGATATAGATATGTTTGATTTATTGGGTAATTGTTCAAGAAAATTCTCTATAATTTTAACAAAAATTGATAAGGTTTCTAAAAGTTATTTAGATTATCAAAAAAAATCAATTCTGAGTTTAATGAAAAATTATAAAGATTCTTTTGAAAATATCTATCAATCTGAAACAAAGAAAAATAATGGTATTACTGAAATCCAAAGATCTATATACGGTATTTCACAATCATCATGAAATTTGATTTTTTATCAGAAAGTGATCAAGCTTATTTTATTCATAAAGCTTCTACATTAGTTGAAGCTCTTCCTTACATAAGAGAACATAGTGGAGATACTATTGTTATAAAGTATGGTGGACATGCAATGGGAGATAAAAAACTGTCAGAGAGTTTTTCCAGAGATATTGGATTATTAAAAGAAGTAGGTGTGTCGCCAATTATTATTCATGGTGGAGGGCCTCAAATTGGTGAAAGACTTAAATCAAAAAATATATCAACACAATTTGTTGAAGGATTACGAGTTACTGATAAAGAAACAATCAAGGTAGTTGAAGAAGTCTTATCTAAAGATATCAATTCAGAAATAGTGGAATCTATAAGTGCCTCTGGAGGAAAAGCAATAGGAGTATCTGGTAATGATAACTTAGTCACTGCAACTAAATTTAACGTGGAAATTAAAGATAGTGATTCAAATATTGAAAAAATAGTTGATATTGGTTTTGTTGGACAGCCAAAAAAATTAAACAAAGATATGCTAACTAACTTTATAAAAAATGGTCAAATACCTGTCATATCTCCTTTAGGTAAGGATGAAAATAATTTTACATATAATATTAATGCTGACACATTTGCAGGTTTTATAGCAGGTGAGTTACAGGCAAGTAAATTATTACTACTAACCGATGTACCTGGAATTTTAGACAAAGATGAAAAATTAATCTCATCAATAACTTTGGAAGAAGCTAAAAGTATTGCTAATAAAAAATATATTTCTGGAGGTATGAAGCCGAAAATTAATACATGTATTGATGCAATGAAAAAAGGTGTTAAAAAATCTACTATTTTAGATGGAAGAATTCCTCATTCAGTAATATTAGAGTTATTCACTGAGCATGGAATTGGTACACAAATAACAAGTAATTAAATGAGCTTTAAAGATAACATCAATACCTGGATATTTGATCTAGACAACACACTTTACTCTGCAGACAGTGGAATTTTTCAGCAAGTACATAAGTTGATGGGTGAATTTGTTGCTAAAAATTTAAATATGGAATTAGCTGAAGCAAAAAAACTACAAGCAAAATATTACAAGCAACATGGCACAACTCTTAGAGGTATGATGGATAATCATGGCGTAGATCCTGATTATTTTTTAGAAGAAGTTCATAAGTTAGATTACTCAATTGTTGGTCCAAATCTGAATCTTAATGATGAATTATATAAACTTGAGGGAAGAAAAATTATTTATACAAATGCAAATAAGCAACATGTCTTAGATGTATTAGAAAAAATAAATCTAACGAATTTTTTTGATGAAATATATGATATTAAAATGGCTGATTATATTCCTAAGCCAGAAATTTCTCCCTATGAAAAAATTATTGACTTATTTAATATCGAAGCAAATAAATCAGCAATGTTTGATGATATCGCAAAAAATTTAGTTCCAGCAAAAAAAGTTGGTTTTACACCTGTCTGGGTTGATGCTGGTTATGAGAATTTTTCCGATGATATTGAAGCATCTAAAGAATATTTAGATTTTCAAACAAGAGATTTGAGTTTATTTTTAAAAGATGTAAATGAGGGTAAAATATGAGTGATCTCGAAAAAATTATAAATGATGCCTTTGAGGATAGAGATAATATTAATGTCAATACTACAGGTGATATTAGAAATGCAGTAGATGAAACTTTAAACAAACTTGATAATGGAAGCTTAAGGGTTTGTGAAAAAATTAATAATGAATGGCAAGTTAATCAATGGATTAAAAAGGCAATTCTTATAAGTTTCAGATTAAATGATAATGAAATTATTAAAGCATCCCATGCCACTTGGTTTGACAAAGTAGAAAGTAAAACTGCAAATTGGACCAAAGATGATCATCTGAAAGCAGGATTTCGATATGTGCCAGACGCAGTTGTAAGAAAATCTGCATTTATTGCTAAAGGTGTTGTTTTAATGCCTTCTTTTGTAAATCTTGGTGCATATGTTGATGAAGGAACAATGATTGATACTTGGGCAACAGTTGGCTCATGTGCGCAAATAGGTAAAAACTGTCATATTTCTGGAGGTGCTGGTATTGGCGGTGTACTTGAACCTCTTCAAGCAAATCCTGTGATTATTGAGGACAATTGTTTTATTGGAGCAAGAAGTGAGGTGGCTGAAGGTGTTATTGTTGGTGAAGGTGCGGTTTTATCAATGGGTGTATTTATTGGAGCATCTACAAAAATAGTTGATCGATCAACTGGAGAAATTCATATGGGAAAAGTTCCAGCGTATTCAGTTGTGGTACCAGGTACGTTACCAGGAAAAAAAGAAGGGGATATTAATCCTTCTTTATACTGTGCTGTTATTGTTAAAAGAGTTGATGAAAAAACTAGAAGCAAAACATCAATCAATGATCTTTTAAGAGATTAATGTCAGAAATTAATTTTGATCCAGTTAATCTTACACAATCTTTAGTTAAATGTGCAAGTGTAACTCCAAAAGATGAGGGTGCTTTAACAGTCGTTGAAAATCATCTAAGTGCTATAGGATGTGACTGTCATACATTAACTTTCTCTGGAAACAATTCTTATGAAGTAAAAAATTTATTTGCGACGATAGGAAATGAAGGAAAGCATTTTGCTTATGCTGGTCATACAGATGTAGTTCCTGTAGGCAATGAAAGTTCATGGAAATACCCTCCTTTTGCTGCACAAATAGATAGAGGTAAACTCTATGGAAGAGGCAGTGAAGATATGAAAAGCAGTGTTGCTTGTTTCATCAGTGCATCTAAAAGATTTGTTGATAAGTATAAAAATCTTCCTGGTAAGATTTCCTTTATAATTACAGGTGATGAAGAAAGAGATTCTGTAAACGGCACACCAAGAATTCTAGAATGGGCAAGTAAACAAAATTATAAGTTTGATCATTGTCTTGTTGGTGAACCAACTTCTAAAAATGAGGTCGGCGATAAAGTAAAAATTGGAAGGAGAGGATCAGTAAGTTTCTTTTTTCAGGTAAAAGGTATTCAAGGACATACAGCTAATTCTCATTTAGCTGAGAATTCTTCACATCACTTAGTCAATTTATTAAATAGTATATTAGAAGAGCCGCTAGATGAAGGTAATGAAAACTTTTTACCGACATCTGTTCAAATTGCAACAATTGACATTGGGAATCCTGTTCAAAACGTAATCCCAGAATTAGCCAAAGCAACTGTTAATATTAGATTTAATGATATGCACTCATCTGACTCACTTATAAAATGGATTAATAATAAAATAGAAACGATTTTCTCTAAATTGGAAAATGCTAGTTGCACTTATACATATGATGCAACGGCTGAGTCATTTTTGAATAAAGCCGGTGATTTATATAATATTATTTCAAAATCAATTTCTGATGTTACAGGCAGAAATAGCCCACCTGAGCAAGCAACCGATGGTGGTACTTCTGATGCAAGATATATAAAGAACTATTGTGAAGTAGTAGAGTTAGGTCTTAGAAATCAAACTCTTCATAAAGTAGATGAATTTGTTTTTGTTGAAGATATTATTAAACTAGAAAGTATTTATTTTAGAATTTTAGAAAATTATTTTGATGTCAATTAATATCCATTAGATGGATTAACATCTGATTTTACATTTTTATTTTTCCTTAGTTTTTTATATTTGGAGTACATATATTTAACAGAAGGCTCTATAGCGGTTACACCTGCTACATGTGGTGTAATTGTTACATTTGGTAATTTCCAAAATTGACTACTTGATTTTAAAGGTTCATTTTTAAAGACATCCAAATAAGCATAAAAATTTTTGTTTTTCTTTAAATGATTTAAAAGGTCATTCTCTGCAATTGCATTACCTCTACCTATATTTATTAAGCAAGAATTTTTTTTCATATTCTTTAAAAACTTTTTATCTATTATATTATTCGTTTGAGGTGTTGATGGTAAAATAGAAATGATAACCTCAGAGCTTTTAATAAAACTTATAATATTTTTACCGGTATATATTTTTATATTTTTTACTTTTGTTTGATTTTTTTTATATGCAATAACATTATAATTTAATTTATTTAGTAATCTTGCAATATGATTACCAAGAAAGCCTAGACCTAAAATACCTACTGTTAAATTTTTATTATCAGTTGGTGTCCTATCGCCAGACCAGTAATGTTTACTTTGAGAATTTTGAAAAATTTTAAAATTTAATTGATAATTTAGTATTTGAGCTAGGGAATAATTAGCTATTCTCTCCGCCATTTCTTCATCTTTTATTCTGATTATAGGAATTTTCTTATTATAATTCTTTAGTTTTAAAATGTGATCTACACCAGCACCCATAGAAAAAATAACTTTAAGATTTTTTAGTCTTGAAAGAATGTCATCTGGTAGATTCCAAATTATCGCACAGTTTACATCATTAAATCTTTTATAATCTTTTATAGAAATTATTTTTTCGTTTTTAAAATATTTTTTTATTGTTTTTTTCCAAACATCTATTTTATCAAATGTTGTATTATGAAATAATATTGTCATTGAATTTCTTTAATTAAATCATTGTATTTTTTGATTTGAATATCCCAATTAAGTTCATTTTCTGCTCTAATTTTAGCATTTTGACCAAGTTTTAATCTGTTTTCTTTATTATCTATTAAGCCTTTTATTGCTTCATCTAATTCATTAAAATCTTTTATTATTAAGCCTGTTTTATTGTGTATTACTGCTTCAGGAGTACCACCTATATCAGATGCTATTGATGGTATTTTGAAATTTGCTGCTTCGATGTAGGCTATACCAAATCCTTCAATTGATTTCGCTGAACTCTCATCTAGAGTTGGCATTATCATTAAATCAGTATTAGAGAATATATAATTTTTTTGGTTTTCATTTACTGTACCAACTAAATTTACATTATCTTGAAGATTGTATTCTTTAATTTTATTTTTAATACTATCTAGCTCATCACCTTCCCCTGCAATTATGTATTGAATATTAGGAAAAATTTTTTTTAAGTTCATTATAGATTTTAAAATTAAAGCATGACCTTTTCTCTTTTCAAGTCTTGCAAGAGTAAGTAATGTTGGTGAGCCTTGATTTAAACTTATATTTTCTTCAATATAATTTTTTTTAATATTAATACCTGGGTATATTATTTTAACATTTTTAAAATTATTACTTATTTTATTTAGTAAGTTTTTCGTGTAGCTTGAATTTACTACTATTGCATTTGCATGTTCTAATATTTTTTTTACACGTTTATGATGTTTATCGTTTTTAATTATTATTTCATTACCATGAGCTAAGCTGATAACTGGTATTTTATTTTTTTTAAGAAAATCTATTGTTACTTCAAGGCTTTTCCAACTATCACTAATTACTGCATCAATTTTTGATGAACCATGTACTTTTTTAAGTTCATTAAATTTTTTTCTATTTCTTAAAAACTTTATACCTCGAAATCTTTTTGTAGAAAAATTTATTTCATTTTGATCAAAAATATTATCTTCTTTAAAATTTTGCTGATCTGCTAATACAATTACATCTTTAGAACGACTTAGATGCAATGCTATATTGTACATTAGTGTTTCTATCCCTCCAACTCTTGATGGAAAACATTGTGTTAATATAATTATCATTAAAATTTAAAGAATTTAAAATTTACGATATATTAATATCGATTGGCATACCTTTAGCAATTGATTCCTTCATCGCAAATACGACTCTTTCTGCCTCTAAAGCAGCCTGTAAATTTACCGCTGGTTCTTGACCAAAAACGCAGTCGTCTATAAATTTATCTAAACCTCTTTTTAAACACCCATCTAATTTTGAGTCTATAGTTGGCCAATTAGCAATATCCGGCTTCATATAATTCGTTTCTGTTTGCATCTGCAAGCCCATTGATGATCCTTCTATAATAATTGATCCTTTATCTCCAACAACATGAAGTGCTGGATCAAGTGGCTCAGGTTGATTTTTAGGCAAAACCCAAGATGTTTCAAAGGAAGCCAAACTTCCATCATCAAATTTCATGATTGCCATTACAGCATCATGCGAATCATATTCCTTACATTCTCTAATAACTGCCTCTGCAAAAACTCTTACTGGCTTTGATTTATTAATGGACATAGTCATTTGAATATCATGGATTAAAGTTGATGATAAAAGGTCAGTCCATGGAGCATAAATTTCAATTCCAAACCTGTTACCTCTTCTTCGTGCAAAACAAGATACTATATTGCCAATTTCATCATTTTTAACTTTTTCTTTCATTAATTTATATCGAGGATCTTCATGAAGAATAAAATTTACAGAAATAATTTTGTTATGATCTTTTATTTTATCGACTAACTCATGTATTTTTTCCAAATTTCTACCGAGAGGTTTTTCTAGTAAAATTTTTAAACCTTTTTTTACTGACATAACAGCAGGCTCTATTCTGATTTGTTCAGGTGTAGCAATACTAATAGCATCTAAAGTTTCAGTGTTTATTAATTTTATAAAATCTTCATAAGCTTTACAATTAAATGATTGTGCAACAGAATTAACCTTTTCTTTATCTACATCACAAACAGCAACAAGCTCAGAATTAGGATTTCTAAAAAAAGCTTCTGCATGAAATTTGCCAACTAGACCAGTTCCAATAACTGCAATTTTTAATTTACTCATTATTTATCACTTCCCGATAATACTACTTTTGTAATATATTGTTGGAAAAAAATCATTAGTATTATTACTGGAATTAAAGTAATTATTGCTGCTGCAGCTTGTTGACCAATTTTAATGTCTATCGTGCTCCTAAACAATCCAAGAGCTACTGTAGAAATTTTCAAATTATTAGTAAATATTAAAGGTGTTAAAAATTCAACCCAAGATAAAATAAATGCAAATATGAAGGCTGCTATTAAACCAGGTCTCAATAAAGGAAAAATGATGTGAATTAAAAGTTGTAGAGTAGAACAACCATCAATTTTTGCAGCTTCTTCCACCTCAACAGGTAGTTTATCAATAAATGACTTTAAAATCCAAATCACAAAAGGTAATGTAAAGGCAGTATACGGAACAACTAGACTTAAAATTGTATCATCTAGTTGATATGAAACTAATATAACAAATAAGGGGATTACAAAAAGTATTGTTGGAAGAAAATAAATAGAGATTAATGTTCCAAGAATAATATTTTTGGCTGGTAAATTTAATCTTGCGAGTGAGTAGGCTGCTGGAAAAGCTAAAATTATGCATAAAAAAGATGTGAGGAATGAAACAATAAGACTATTTTTAATACCTTCGTAAATATTAGATATATGATTAGGTTTCAAAACCTCAGCAAAATGAGTAAATATAATTTCTGTTGGAAAAAAAGACAAATTTCTAGATCTAATTATATTTTCAGGTTGTATGCTTGTTAATATCAAACCGTAGAGTGGAAAAAACATTATTAAAAATACTATGAGAGCAGAAAAATAAATAAAAAAATTTTTTAGAATTAAATTTTTTTTCATTTATTACCCCAAAAAAATTTCAATAAAAATCTTGATATAGTTGGAATTAATACAACAGCTAAAGTAATTATTAGCAAAACATAGGCTGCTGCTGAAGCTCTACCTAGATTAAAAGTTTCAAATGCTTCTTGATAAATGAAATAATTTAATGTGGTTGTTCCACCCCCAGGACCTCCTCTTGTAAGAACAAAAATTGTATCAAATGATTTCATAGCTAAAACAAATTGTATCAAGAAAAGTGGTATCGCAATTGGTAACATTAAAGGAAATAGAATGTTAGAAAACCTTTGGAATACATTTGCTCCATCAACTGAAGCAGCCTCAAACACTTCTGAGGGTAAACTTTGCAGCCCCGATAAAAAAAATAATGTCATGAAAGGAATTGCTTTCCAAATTTCAGCAATAGCTATTACATGAAGGGCTACTAATGGATCTGCCAGCCAAATTTTATAACCTGATATGACTCCTAATTGATATAATAAAGCATTTAAAAACCCAGTATCAGCATGAAACATTTGTCCCCACAGCACACCAGAAACTACAGATGGTACTGCCCAAGGTAATACAATCATGACTCTTAAAAATGCTTTTCCAATAAATTTTTCATTTAAAAGAAGTGCGATCAAGAAAGAGAGTATTGTTGTAAACACGCAGATCAAAAACCCAAAATAAATGGTTCTTAAGACAGAACTTGTAAAAAAATAATTACTTATTAAAAATTCAAAGTTTTTAAATTGAATAAATTTTTTTATTTTTAAGCGAATTATATCATATTCGGCAAAACTTATTACAAAAGTAAATATAGCTGGATATAAATAAGTTATAAAAACTAGAATTAAAGAAGGAAGTATTAGTGTGAAAGCAAGAATTTTTTCTCTTGAAAATTTGAATTGAGAATTACTTGGTTGGTTTAAAAGATCTGTCATGTCCTGGAATTACAAGATCTGGTTTATAGCTTTGTGCTTTATCTAGTGATTCGTTTAATTGTTTTAAATTTGCTTCTGGATACCATCTAGAAAATTTTCTTTCACAATACTCTTCCTTAGTCATAGTTTGATCACCAGCAATTAAAATAGTTTCATCATTACTTTTAATTATAAAAGATATATGGCCACTTGTATGTCCCGGAGTGGTTATTGCATAGACATTTTCCATAATTTTTGTCTCATTATCATTTGAGATTTCAATTATTTCTCCCATCATTGATTTTTTAGCATCTACAATTTCTTTCCCCTCAATAGCCACCATGTCATCAAATTCTTTGCTTCCAATAATCCAAGGTTTGTTTCTAAAATGAACAATAGAAGCTGCATGATCTGAGTGTGTATGAGTTGTAGCTACTATATCGATATCTTCATATGTTAAATTTTTTGAAGCCAGTGCTCTCTTTAATATAGAATAGAAACCGATATGATAATTACCGGGATCAACTAAAATATTTTTCTCACCTCTAATTAACGTAGTTGAAGCTACTGGTAAAAAACCAACGTTTGTATCAAAAATTGGTCCATCATCGGTAGTCACACCCATAAGCTTTTCCATCTCATCAAGTTGTTGTTCTGGATGTGAAGCAAACATATAAATTAATTCGCTATTGTGATAACTAAATCTTAAAGTTACAGGATTTATTAAAATATCAACAGAAGTATTCATACCTAAATATCTCCATTTTCAGACAGACTTTGATTTATCCAGTCTAAGTTTTCATAATTCATAAAGGAGTAGTTATAGAAGCTAAATCCTGATGCATTTTTATTAAATACTTGAAGTTGGTCCTTAAGATCTAATTGATTAGAAACTTGTGGGAGGATTGTTCTCATTGCAGGTATCATTTCAACATTGTTATTTAATACTTTTGTATAAACATCATATTTTTCTTTTATAAGATTTAAATCTGCAAAATAAAAAGTCGGATGAATTTCATCAATCAAGGGTAATAGAGAATTTAAATTTACACCATTTTGCCATCTCTGATTATTAGGACCAAGTGGATATAATGGGCCAAAGTCAACTAAACCAATTTTTAAATTTTTATCTTTTCGAAATTCATTGACTACTAAAGTATTGATTTTTGTTATACTTTCTTCTCTTGCCAAATAGTAACTCCAAAACTCACCATCAAGAATACTTTGAAAATCAGACCAATTCATAACTTCTTTATTTGATTTTTGATTAAAATAATCATCTGTAGTTTTTTTAACCCAGTTTCTAATCATTTCACCATCAATATTTTTTTGCTTCAAAGTCTCTAAACATTTATTACTAAAGTTAAGTGACATAAGAAAATCGATATCTGCTGAAAAATCTACTCCAATTACTTCATGGTGATGCCCGTGTCTTAAGGGAAGATATTCAAGAGATTCAATTAGAATTTTATCAAATACACCCAGATTTACTACATCTCTTGATAAATTGACAAAATGATCAACTACGTCCGAATTAAAGGGACAAAGAGAGTGTGTGATTGGATCACCCCAAGCATTATATACAGATGTATCGGGATAATTGTTTCCAATTCCAGAATTATGAGTACCAAGCATCCATGCACATAATTTGATATTATTTTTTTTACATTGATTTGATAATTCTTCCCAAAACTGACTCCAATTCTCAGTAAGATTACTTATAGGTGATTGAAAACTATGATTGTTGTGCCAACTACTTGGATTGAAGTATAAAGCTCCTGGTTCAGGAAAATATATTTTTCTTTTTTTACTATGAGGTAAAAAAAACATTCCTGAGTGATAATTTACAGTAATATAAATTGCATTAAGTCCGCTTCTCTTTACTGCATCAATAATTGCATCATAGCCTTCATCAATTACGTCCCAGGGATAACAAAATAAGGCTAAATCTTTTTTATTCATTTTTACCATTTAAAGGTTTTGTCCATTTTGAAAAATCTTCAATAAAATCTGAAACTTTATCTGTTATTATCTCATAAAGTTCAGTACCTTTCTTTTTCGAAGCTAGACTTGGTGAGCCAATCACTCCATGATCTGAAAGCTCTTTAAAGCTTGCACTTACTCCAACTGAACCACCTGATAGAAGATCAACTCCAGTATATGAAGATCTTTTTAATGGGTTGTCGACAATTTTATCTTTTTTAACTATCTCCTCTTGCATATGTAACATAAGTGCTGTTTCCATTTCACATGCATGATTTATTCCACCAAGATCGGAATCTCTCCACTCATTAATTTCTTTCATAGCAAAATCCCAATATGATGCAGTAGCTATATAAATATTCTTATCGTATTTTAACTTTTGTCCAACATTTTTAAGAATAGCAATATTGCCTCCATGCCCATTCAAAATAAGTATTCTTTCTAATTTATTTTTTACCAAACTCTCAACTATATCCAATATAACATTTGTTAACGTTTCATCTTTAATAGAAATCGTGCCAGGAAAGTCCATATGATGTGGTGAATAACCTGACCAGATAACTGGAGCCACAACTGCATTAATATTCTTTTGGTGAGATTTTTTTACAGACTCATTGGCAATATTATTAACCATAAATTCATCTACTTTGAGCGGTAAATGTTTTCCATGTTGCTCAAATGCACCGAGAGGAAGAAGAACCACCGGATCTTTATCTGATAAGTCCTTAACTTCCTCCCAGGTATAATTACCCAAATTAACTTTCATAATTTGTGTATTTTATTAATTATGATCTGCTTGCATTAATTTGCTTAACAGCATCATTTAAAGCATCTTTAGCACTTTTCTTTTGAGTTAATGCTAATGATACTTCATTTGATAATAATTCAACCCATTGATTTCTATCTGCAGAAAAACCTGCATCGACAGGATAAAGATATGAGTCTTTGATAACTCCTGCCATTGATATATTTTTCTGAACATCTGGATGATCTAGAGCAGGCTCTAATGATGGTGCCCAAGGTGAAGTTGAACCTTGCAATATCTGATTATTAGGACTCAAAGCCATTTCAATAAATTGCATTCCTGCCTCAGGATTATCTGAATATTTAGGTATTGCTAAAAATTCTGATCCATCTACAGATGCAGAAGTTTCTAATGCAGGAAGTGGTGCTATACCACTCATACCTTGCACTTGAGAATCTTCTGTGAAATTAGCAATTCCACTAATAAATGGCCATGTTAAGAAAAATCCTCTTTTCCCTGCCATATAGCTTGGAGATGCATCAAATACCCAAGTGTAAGTTGGTGTAGCTGGGTCTATAATTTTGTCTTTATGTAAAAGATCAACCATCATATTTAATGCTTCAACACCCGCATCACTATTCATGATCGGATCAAGATTTCCGTCTAAGAAACTTCCTCCGTTTGCTTGAAGTAAAGCTCCAAAAGTCCAAAAACTATGAGTACCTGCCCAAGCGTCAACAATACCATAAATATCATTATCAGGATCGTTAATTTCTTTGGCAAAACGAATAAGTTCATTCCAAGAATTTTTTGTACGATGCCAATTATTAGGCGCTTCTGTATCCAATCCTGCATTTTCTAGTAAATTTTTATTCCAGTGCAGTACTGGGCAACCAATGGTAATTGGGGCAGCGTATACTTTGCCTTTGTAAGTTGCAGCAGTTAGACTGTTTTCCATAACACCATTGGGTTTTAATGTATCGTTGACAAAATCACTCATATCCATCAACCAACCCTTATCAGCTAAACCAGCAATTTCTGAAGCAGTCACAAATATTGCATCACCTACACTTTTTCGTGCAATATAAGCTGAATTTAGTTTAACAGATAGATCTGGTGTTGTTACTGTTTCTATACTTGGTGTAACACCATATTTTTCTGCATAAGCAGGAGCTAAAGCTTGCAAATAATCCATATGTGAACCGAGCAAAAGACTAACTGGTTTAGTGTTAGCGGCAAATGCATACTTCATACCAACTTGCGATACTAGAGCACCTGCAAGAGCAGCAGAACCTGTATGGTTAATAAACTTTCTCCTAGAGATCTTTTTTTTCATTTTACCCTCCTTAAAATGATTATAGAATTATTGAAGCTTATTTAAAATGTAAAGTCAATGAGTTACGAATTAAATTTTCAAAATTCTGATAGATTAAATTTTAATGTTAAATATTGATTTAAATATCTCCTTTTTTGATGTTCTGTAATAATTATAACTTAAACTTATCTATGCATTTAATGCATAACAATCTTAATAAATTTATACTTTAATTGCATGTAATATTTACTAATTATAATCATAAAAGGATAATAATATGTTCAATTTTTTTAATTTTTTTAACAAAGTAACCGAAGATATAAGTGACAAAAACTTTAATAAAGATGAGGATTTAATTAAATATTTTAAATCTGAATACGGAAAGGAATGGAAAATAGAATTAGATAGACATCTTTTAAGAACTGAATTTGATATAAATAAGAAAGCCGCATAATCGGCGGCTTAACTTAAATTTTTAAAGTTACTTTCTTAAGCCAATTTCTCTCTTCATCTCCAAGGAAAGACTCTAATTTTTCATACACCTGTGAGTGATATTTATTTAGCCACTCTTTCTCAATTTCATTTAATTGAGTGCCATCAATAAGATCCAAATCTATTGGACACCACGAAATAGTTTCAAAGTATAATTTCTTATTGGAATTTTCATTAATCACAACTAAGTTTTCAGTTCTTATCCCATATTCATTTTCTTTATAGTATCCAGGTTCATTGGATAAAATCATTCCCGGAAGCAACTCAACGCTATCAAACATTGATTTTTTTGCAATACGTTGTGGTGCTTCATGAACACTCAAAAAACTTCCTATACCGTGACCTGTTCCATGATCATAATCTAAATTAATTTCTTGCAGACTTTTTCTTGCTAGATAATCAATATCAGTTCCTTTTGTTCCTTTGTCAAAAACATGATTTGATAAAGCAATATGACCTTTAAGAACTCTCGTAAATCTATCTTTTTGTTCTGTTGTTGCTTCACCTAAAATTATAGTTCTTGTTATATCGGTTGTTCCATCAAAATATTGCCCTCCAGAGTCAACAAGGTAAATATTATTATCTGAGAAAGATGATTTTCCTTCTTTAGTAACACGGTAATGAGGAAGGGCTGCATTTTTATCAATTGCTGATATTGTATCGAAAGATAGAGAATGAAATAATTCATTTTTTCTTCGAAGATTTTCTAAATGTTGTGCAACACTTATTTCATCATTTGATTTAGGATCCATGATATTTTTCAACCAATAAATATATTTAGTAATACTAACACCATCTCTTATATGTGCTTTTTTGGCTCCATCTAGTTCAGTTTCATTTTTGATAGCTTTTAACAAAATACATGGATTTGCTAAATTTTTAGTATTTATTTTTTTTTTTCTTAAAAGATCTAAGAAATAATAAGTGGTGGAATTAAAATCTAAACCAATTGAATCAGATGAATTAATATTATTAAAAATTGATCCGATGTTTTCAATATTATTAATATTTATTAATGTTTGGATTTCCTTTTTTAGTATTTCTGGCATTGCATACTCTTTAATATACAAAGAGTGTTTATTATTTTTTGAAATTAGAAGATAAGAATAAAGCAGCGGTGTATATTTAATATCATCTGCTCTTAAATTTAATAGCCAAGCAATATTATCAAGCCCAGAAATAAAGTAATGATCAATCTCATTTTGATCTAAAAATTTTTTTAAAATTTCTAGTTTTTCACTTCTGCCCTGACCAGCAAAACTTGTTGGGTGATCAAATATATCTGTATACTGAGTTTTTGGTTGATTTTCCCATATTAAATCAACAAAATTTTTATCTATTAGTTGGAGTTGAGATGTTGAATTCTCTAACATTTTTTCCACTTTTTCAATTTCTATAATTGAATGAAGAGTTGGATCTAATGCAATTTTATATTCTTCTTCTAATAAAATTTTTTCTAAATCTGTCCAAAAGTTATTTAAATGTTTTGCCTGAATTTCTTTGGCATTAATTTGATTATTCGCTTGAAAAGTATATCGTCCATCGACATACAAGAAGGCATCTGTTGGCATTATAATTGCTCTTCCTGCTGAACCAGAAAAATTTGTTATAAAATTTAATCTTTCCGCATTTGGGGAAATATACTCATTTAAATATTGATCACTTCTATTAATGACAAAAATATCGATATCTTTTTCTTTTAATAGATTTTGTAATTTTTTTAAATTTGATTGATTCATTATAACTTATTAAATAAACTTAGATCGATATTTCCACCGGAAATCATAACTATAATTTTTTTATTTTTAACATCAATTTTATTGTTTAATACTGCTGCAGCTGCAACGGCTCCTCCTGGCTCCACAACTATTTTAAGTTGTTCAGCTAGCAAAATTATAGTTTTTGTTACTTCTTCATCAGAAACACTTAGTCCTCCTTCAAGATTATTTGAATTAATTTGAAAAGTTATATTACCAGGTTGTGGTGCTAATAGTGCGTCACAAAAAGATTTAGCATTTTTTTTATTTTCTATAATTTTACCAGCTTCTAAAGATCTTTTTGTGTCATCAAATTCATCGGGCTCCACAGAATATGATCTTATATTTGGATAGATATGCTTTAAGTATGTTGATGTTCCTGCAATAAGACCTCCACCTCCACAGCAACATAAATACAGATCAGGTTCAATTGATTGCTCTTTCAAATCATTTACAATTTCGATAGCTGCAGTTCCCTGACCAGCAATTATATCTTCATCATCATAGGGTTTAATTAAAGCTCTATTATCCTTCTTTTGAATTTCATTTCCTATCTCTTCTCTACTTTGAAAGTAAGTGTCATATAATATTACCTCTGCTCCATATTTTTTTGTATTTTCAATTTTTATTTGAGGTGCAGTTTTAGGCATTATTATTTTTGCACTTAAATTATTTTGAGAAGCTGAAAAAGCAACTGCTTGTGCGTGATTGCCTGAAGAGTAAGCAACTACTCCATTTTCTGAAATATCATTTAAAGATTTTAAGATTTTATGGGTTGCTCCTCTTAACTTAAAAGATCCAGTGCTCTGAAGATTTTCAAGTTTAAAATATATTTCTGAATTTAATAAATTATTTATGTAATCATTTGATACAAGTGGAGTTTTGATTATTTTCTTATTTATAAGATTATAAGCTTCTTCGATTCTTTTATGATTTAATGTCATTTAAAGTATATATATTTTGTTTGCACTATTTCTTATTCTAAAATTTTAAAAATTTATATCAAATTATTTTAATTAAGAATAATTATAAAATTATTAATTTTCTTTATAGTATTAAGGTTTTTTTAGTCTGTCTTTAAAGTTTAGATTTTTAATATATTTTGATTATATGTACATTGCTATGAACAGATTTAAAATTATACTTGGAAAAGAAGTTGATTTTGAAGAAATATGGAAATCTAGAGAAACTCATCTCGAAAAAGTTCCTGGATTTAAAAAATTTAATTTAATTAAAGGTAAAACTACTGAAGAATATACCCTTTATGCATCACATAGTATTTGGAATAGTGAAGAAGATTTTATTAATTGGACTAAATCAGAAGAATTTCGATTGGCCCATAAAAATGCTGGCAATAATAAACATTTATACCTTGGACACCCAGAATTTGAAGGTTTCAAAAAAATACTGTAGTGAAAAAAATATTTATTGTCTTTGGGCATCATAACATTAGTGGTTCTTTTAATTCTCAAATAAGAGACACTTTTATAAATGAAGCTGAAAAACTAGGTCATACAATTGATTTAGTAAATTTGTTTGATGAAAAAGAATACTTACCTTTCTATAATTCAAATTTTAATCCTCCTCCGAAGCTAGTTATTGATTACAGAAACAGATTAGAAAAATGTGATATAATGTTTTTAATAGGCTCATGTAATAACCTAAGATTAAATTCTATTTTAGAAAATTGGGTAGATTGGGTTTTGCATCCTAAATGGTTTTTTTCCTATAAAAGCATGATGCCTAATAGCAGATTCTTTAAAAATTATGGTTACACTGTTCCAGGAGCAATGAAAGGAAAACTAGGAATTGTTTCTATAACTTATGGTGGGCCAATGATTAGTTATTTTAATTTTTCTATTTTTGATAATATCCCTTATAGAAGAATTAAAAAAGCTGTTTTCAATTTAGGTGGAATGAAAACTAAATATATAAGATTTTATTCTGTACTACCAGGTATTTCGAAGACAAAATTTAACACACACATGCATCGTGTAAGGAAATTGGTTAATAGTTTATAGTTAAAAATAAATATTAAATTTAATGTTATTAATATTAATCCCAGATAGTTACAAAGTCCTTATTATCCAGTTCAGGTATTTTTGAAGCCTCGACCTCAGGTGTTCCAACATATAAATAACCTAATACTTCATCATCTTTCTCAAGTGATAGTTCAGAAGATATATGTTCGTTTCTCTCAGTTGAATATTTTCCTGTTCTCCAATAAGCTCCATAACCTAAATCGTGCAAAGCAATTAAAATATTTTGTGCTGCAGCAGCTGTGGATTGAATCTGTTCTAACCTTGGAACATTAGGTTTTTCGTGATTGATTTTTGCTATTACGACAATAATCATTGGAGATCTCATTGGCAAAGCTGCAATTTTACTCTCTCTTTCTTCATCTAACTCTTCAGTTTTTTTTGTAGATTCAATAAATGCTTTTCCTAATTTTTTTCTACCATCACCTACAACTTCTATAAATCTCCAAGGTCTCAACCATGAGTGGTCTGGTGCTCTAAGAGCGGCCTGATAAACATTTTCCATTTCTTCTTTGGAAGGGTATGGCTCTGCTAACTTTGATATTGATCTTCTTGAAAGAAGAGTTTTCATGGTTTCCATAATCTGTAAAATATTGGTAATTTAATGAATATCAATCAATTTTTTAAAAATAAATTTAAAAAAACTTTATAAAAACTATATGTTAAATATGTTTAAAAATATTTTGAAACTCATTGTTTTTTCTATTTTTCTATCTAAAAGTTCATTTCTTCATGCTAGTGAAAGTAAGGCAATGATTTTAGATAATCTCAGCAACCCTGGTGTAAGTTCTCAAGGCCAAAATTGGGCTTTTTTTACTGATGGAGTAATGGGTGGATTATCCCAGGGTAAAGCAATTATATCAAAAGTTAATGATGTTAATTGTTATCATATGACAGGAAATGTAACGACTGAAAATAATGGCGGCTTTATACAAATAAGAAATCAATTAAAACCTTCAATATCAACAGAGGAGTTTGAAGGTGTTTATTTTAAAGTGTTTGGTAATAATGAAGAGTATTCAATTCATGTAAGAACCGCTTTAACAATGGCTCCATGGCAATATTATAAATATAGTTTTAAAACAAATTCTGAGTGGACAGTAATAAAAGCACCCTTTAGTGAATTTAAAAAATCAAATGCTTATCAACCAAAAAAATTAGTTGGTCAGAATATCAAGACATTAGGGCTGGTTGCTGGATTTAAAGATTTTCAAGCAGATATTTGTTTATCAGAGATTGGCTTTTATTAATAATCTATTTTCAATAAATATAATCCTTCAGGTGGCGCAGTAACTCCAGCAAATTCTCTTTTTTTGGATTGAATAATTTCTGAAATAGATTTTTCTATTTTACTAAGCCCTATATCAACGAGTGTACCGACCATGATTCTAACTTGAGAATGTAAAAAGGATTTAGCTGATATTAAAAAATTTATTTCATCATGATTAAAATTTATATCCAGTGAATTAATAGATTTAATTGGTGATTTCGATTGGCAATTTATTGACCTAAAAGCAGACAAATCAAATTTTCCTATAAATTGTTGTGATTGTTTTATTATTTTTTCAGCATCTATTTTTTTATGTACACACCAAACTTTGTTTTGCTCTAACGTAATTGGTGATCTTCTATTTAAGATCTTGTATTGATACCATCTCAATTTTGCTGAAAATCTAGAATTAAAGTCTTTATCTACTTCTTCAGCATGTAAAATAGATATGGGTTGGGGTCTTAGATAATGATTAATTCCATCTCTAATAGTATCAGTATCAAAATGTTGCTCTAATTCAAAATTAGCTACCTGTCCTCTTGCATGAACGCCTGCATCTGTTCGACCAGCTCCAAGTAATGTTATTTTTTGTTTTGATAGTTTTTCTATTGCCTCTTCAACCAATTGTTGAACAGAGGGACCATTTTCTTGACGTTGCCAACCAACATAATTAGTTCCATCATATTCTAATGTTATTTTGTAGTTAGGCATTTATTACTTCATTAACCTTAAAACTATATCCCCGAAGAAAATCATCTTTAGAAATAGCATTTTTGCCTTCTCTTTGTAAAATTAGTGGCTCAATACTTCCGTCATTGCACCCAATATCAAAGGTCTCATTAAGAATTGTCGATGCATTACCAATAGAATTTGATTTTCTTGCTTTAATGATTTTAATTCTTTCATTTTGTATAGTAAACCAAGCACCAGGTTTAGGTGAATGTGCTCTTATAAGATTTAGAACTTCATTTACAGATTTATTAAAATTAATTTTTCTGTTTAGTGAAGAAATTTTATTTGCATATGTTGCATCATTATCATCCTGATCAGAATAAGAAATTTTTTTATCAAATATAAGGGGAATAGTTTCCACTAATAATTTGATTCCAACCTCTGTTAATTTTTGACTTAATTCATTTTTATTACAATCATCTTCTATATCTACTTTTTTTTGCTTAATAATTGGTCCAGCATCTAATTTTTCAATTAGTTGTATTATTGATATACCCGTCTCTTTATCACCACTCATTAAAGAATGCTCTATTGGTGCTGCACCCCTCCATCTAGGCAACAAGGATACATGTATATTGATACAACCAAATGGGGGAAGATCTAGAATATCTTTTGGCAATATTTTACCATATGCCATAACAATAATTAAATCAGGATTTAACTTTTTCACTATCTCAATTGTATTTTTATCAAACCTATTTGGACAAAAAACTTCAATGTTATTTTTATTTGCAAGTTGATGGACTTCGGATTCAATTATTTTCATTCCTCTAGATTTATTTTTTGGGGGTTGTGAAAATACTGCGGAAATTATCAAATTACTTTTAATTAAAGCCTCAAGATAGTCAGAAGCTATTTTAGGCGAGCCCATGAAAATTATTTTTTTATTATTCATTATTTTTTGTTTTTTAAAAATTTTTGTACTTTTTTGATCATTATATTCCTTTTTAACGAAGAAAGATAATCTACAAATAACTTTCCGGAAAGGTGATCAATTTCATGTTGTAAAATTCTTGATTCCACTCCACTAACTTCTTTTGTTATTTGTTTGTTATTTTCATCTAAGTACTCTACTACTATATTTTGAGGTCTCTCAATTTCTGCAAATTGTTCAGGCAGAGATAAACAACCCTCTTCCATAATAATTTTTTCTTGAGAGTATGAAACAATATTTGGGTTAAATAATGTATATTGTGTTTTTTTTTTAGTCTCTTGATCTACAAAAAATATAGTCACAATTTGTTTTAAAATTCCAATTTGATTTGCTGCTAAACCTACACCTGGGGCTTTTATCATTATTTGCATCATTTTTTTGGCAATTTCTTTTTCCTTAATTCCAACAGACTGAATTTTATCTGCTTTTTGGCGTAATAGTGGATTTGGTACATAAAGTAATTTATCCATTTTTATTTATGTAATTTTTTTTCTAGATTGGAATGCTGTATTTAATGTGTTTTCATCTAAGTAGTGTACTTCTCCACCCATAGGGATTCCTTGTGCAAGTCTTGTTACATTTAAATCTTTAAATTTTTCCAGCTTATCTGCAATAACAAAAGATGTTGTTTGTCCTTCCATAGTTGTACTTAAGGCAAGAATAATTTCTTTAACATTGTTTGTTTCAATTCTCTTTAGTAGTTGTTCTATTTTCAATTCATCAGTTCCTATACCTTGAATAGCTGATAAAGAGCCACCTAATACATTATATAGACCTCGATAAAAGCCTACTTTTTCTAATGTCCACAAATCTGACACATCCTCAACAACACAAATAGTTGCTTTATCCCTTTTAGGATTTGCACAAATATTGCATGGATTTACCATGTCTATATTTCCACATTCTGAGCACTCAATAATTTTATTATAAGATAAGTTTAAACTCTCAATTAAAGGAGATAAATTTTTATCTTTATTTTTTAATAAAAAAAGAGCAATTCTTTGAGCCGATCTTCTTCCTAATCCTGGAAGTTTTGAAATATCGTTTATTAATTTATCTATTGGGGATTGCTCCATTTTTAGAAAGGAAGTTTCATTCCTGGAGGTAATGGTAGGCCACCTGTGAGATTTTTCATTTCTTCTTGAGCTGCAGCTTCTCCTTTTTCTTTGGCATCATTTATTGCAGCTACAATCAGATCTTCAAGTATTTCTTTCTCATCTTGTTTAATCAAGCTATCATCAATTGAAATTCTTTTGAAAATACCTTTTGCTGTAGCTGTTACTTTAATAAGACCGCCTCCAGAAGTACCTTCAACTTCAATATCATTTAATTTATTCTGTGCTTCAGCCATTTTCTTTTGCAACTGTTGAGCTTGCTTCATCATATTACCTAAATTGACCATTATTTCTCCTTTTTCATCTTTGGTTGATTTATATCTGTATCATCATCGTTTATTTCACCTAATTCTGTAATAGCGTGAATTTTACTTTCAGGAAATTCTTTTAATATTTTTTTTACTTCTGGATGATTTTTCATTATTTCAATCTCTTTTTGTTGGTTTATAATATCTTCATCGTGCAAACTTTTTCCAAGATTGCTTGTAGATGAATGTATCTGCCATATTCTTCCAGTCCATTTAGAGATTAATTTCGCAATATTTCTATTGAAGCTAGTGTCATTAATTTTAGATGTGTTTAGGGTAACCTCTCCTTCTTTGAAAGAGACTAACTGCACATCATTGTATAACTTAGTGTGAAGTAATCCTTCTCTATTTTTAAAAAACATATCGACAAAATGTCTAAAGTCTTGAACATATTTTATATTTACATTTTCTTTAGGAGAAATTTCTTTTTTATTTTCATTAAAGTTTAGAATTTTGTTACTTTCTTTAGATACATTTTGTAGTTCAAGATTTTTTTCTAAAGGTTCTTTTTTTACTACTTCTTTATCTATTTTTTTAATTAGATCTTCTGGACTAGGGCCATCATGCAAATAAATAATTCTTAAAATAATCATTTCTCCATGTTGGTATAAATGAGAACTATTTTGTAATTCTTGATAACCTTTAAATAAAATTTGCCATATAATATTAAGATTATTTAATGTCATTTTTGATGACAATTCAGCTCCTTTATTTCTTTCAAATTCAGGAATATAAATGTCATTTTTTAAATCTGGTGCTATCTTTATTTGAACAAGGAAATGTACTACGTTTAATAGTTCATCAAATATCATTGGTATATCTGCACCTAGTTCATACAATTCTTTAAACTTGTTAATTGCACCAAGCGCATCTCCTTCTAAAATAATTTCAACTAAGTTAAATATTTTTTCTCTATCTGCTAATCCAAGCATGCTTATTACAGTCTGCGAGTCAACTTTTTCATTTGGGCTAGTTATAGCTTGATCTAATAAACTAAGACCATCTCTTACAGATCCATCTGCCGATCTAACAATTAACGAAATAGCGTCTAAATCAATGTCAATATTTTCTAGTTTGGAAATTTTTAATAAATGATCTGATAAAATTTTATTCTCTATTCTATGTAAATCAAATCTCTGACACCTCGATAAAACAGTTATTGGTACTTTTTTAATTTCTGTTGTGGCAAAAATAAACTTAACATGTTCTGGTGGTTCTTCTAAAGTTTTAAGAAGAGCATTGAATGCACTTTTTGAAAGCATATGAACTTCATCAATTATAAATATTTTATAATCACCAATAACAGGTTTATATTTTACATTATCAATTATCTCTCTAATGTCATCAACACCAGTATTTGATGCTGCATCAATCTCAATAACATCAAGATTACTGTCTGAAGTTGTTGATTTACATGAATCACAAGTTCCACATGGTTCACAATTTTTTTTATCTCTATTCTTACAATTAATACTCATCGCTATAAGTCTAGCGGTGGTGGTTTTTCCAACACCTCTGACACCTGTTAGAATATATGCGTGAGCTAGCCGGTCATTATAAATAGCGTTTGATAGAATTTTTACTAATAATTCTTGACCAATCAAATCTTCAAATTTTTGAGGTCTGTATTTTCTAGCTAAAACTTTATATTTTTTTTCTTCTGTCATTATAATTAATGGAAGGAGTTGAGACCCAAACAAGATTGTTACAGCTGCTTCTTTTCAGATCTGACTGGATTAGCAATTTATTTGCCCTCAATCCTCCCTGTAGCAATATAACATTAATGTAAATAAAATATAAATAGACTTTTTAAAAAATCCTATTTTTTCCTGAATGAAGATTTCTCATATACTCCAAGGATTTCTATCTTCTTACAAAAAAATTTCATCTCTTCTAATGCTAATTTTACAGATGTATTTTCAGGATGTCCCTCAAAATCTATATAAAATTGTGCAACATCAAAACCCTGTGGGTGAATGTAACTCTCAAGCTTAGTTATATTTACTCCATTACTAGCAAATCCACCGAGACATTTGTACAAAACTGCTGGAATACTTCTAACTGTAAATACTAGTGTTGTAAGGATATCCTTTGTTTCTGAATTCATATCTAATAAATTTTTTTGCATGACAAGAAATCGAGTTACGTTATTTTGAGTATCTTGGAAATTTTTTTCCAATATATCAAGATTATATATATTAGCAGCAAGTTCAGATGCGATAGCTCCATCTTCAATATTATTTAACTCTGAAATTAATTTAGCGGATCCAGCTGTATCTGCCTCAACAATCATTTGCTTATCTAATTTTATAATTTTGTTTCGACATTGGGCTATTCCCTGTTCATGACTTCTTATTCTTTTAATATCTGAGATTTTTGCACCTCTAATTCCAAGTAAATTATGATTTACTTCATGAAAATATTCATAAGTTATTTTTAAATCAGAGTCAGGTATCAATCTTTGAGTATCCGCTACTCTTCCTGCAAGAGAGTTTTCTATTGGAACCATTGCTGCTGCAGATTTTCCTAATCTAACATGTTCAAACATATCTTCAAAAGTTGCACAAGATATGCTTGTTGCGTTTGGAAAGATATTTTTTCCAGCTTGTTCACTATAAGCACCATTTACACCTTGAAATGAAAAACTATCAACTTTTATCATTGTGCTCTCTTATATTAGTTTCAATATTTATTAAATCCTCTTTTGTATCTACACTCATTGGAACTTCAGGAACATACGTAACTCCAATTGGAATGTTAGAATCCATAGCTCTCATTTGTTCTAGGCTTAGATCTATTTCATTTTTTGATTTAGGTAGATTGATAAATGTACTTATTGAATCTGGAGTATAACTATAGATACCAACATGATGGTATAAGTTTTTCTTTTGTATCGTAACTTCTCTATAAAAACTTAACGCCTGGGCTATTTCATTTTTTTTAAAATCAACTTCAACTTTTGTTACATTGGGATTATTTAATTCATTATCATTTAAGTTTGTTGCAAGTGTGCCAATAGTAAAATTTCTTTTTATTGGGTCAATGACTTTAAAAATATGTTCTGGATTTATAAGAGGCATATCTCCTTGTAGATTGATTATTATATTAATGTCTTTGTTATTATTTATTTTTAAAAAAGCGGAGTGAACTCTGTCAGTTCCAGAAGGGAGATTTGGATCAGTCATAATAGCTTTGCCTCCATTACTTACAATTAAATCATGAACTTCAATTTCAGAACAAGCAACAAACACTTCTCCTACATTTGACTCAATTGCCTGTTGCCAAACTCGTTGTATCATTGGAATACCATCAATGAGCATTAATGGTTTACCTGGCAACCTAGTAGACGCCATTCGTGAAGGTATAATTACAACATTTTTCATAATTTATGCGACAATTAAGCAAGAGAATTTAAATTTCATACTTACGACAAATATATTCTTTCTTCTAAAAAATCTGTATATGTACTTATACATGTCTGGCCTTGAAGTTAATAAAATTTTAGCATCTATTATATTAGCAGTCTTAATTGTTACCCTTATCGGGCATTTTGGAGATTTAGTCATTGATATTGATCATGATGAAAAAAAAGAAACAGCTTATAAAATAGACGTTCCTGAGGATTCTACTGGCGCTGGAGTAGTAGAAAAAAAAGAAGAAGTAATAGAGCCAATTTCAATATTATTAGCAAGTGCTTCTCTCGATAATGGAGAAAAATTATTCAAAAAATGTGCTACGTGCCATAATTACGAAAAAGGTAGTGCAAATAAAGTAGGTCCACACTTATGGAACATTATAAATAGACCAAAAGCAAATGTTGAAGGTTTTGCATACTCTAAAGCTTTAGCTGAATACGGTGGAGAATGGGGATATGAAGAATTAGCAGAATTTTTATATAAACCAAAAAAATATATAAAAGGTACAAAAATGAACTTTGCAGGTTTGAAAAAAGTAAAAGATAGAGCAGACTTAGTTTATTTCTTAAGAGAACACTCAGATAATCCAGCACCACTTCCATAAACTAAAGTAATGATCTTAGATACAGAAGAGTTTTCAAAATTTGCAAACTCTTTAGCCGATAATGCATCTAAAACTTCAATGCATTATTTTAGAAACAAAATTGAAATAGAAATTAAAGATGATGAAAGTCCTGTAACTCTAGCAGATAAAGAAACAGAACAAGTATTAAGAGAGAGAATAAGAAAAGAATATCCTGATCATGGAATTTTAGGTGAAGAGTATGAAAATGAAAAAATAGATGCTGAATTTATATGGGTATTAGATCCTATAGATGGCACAAGAAGCTATATAGCCGGACATAAAGATTTTGGTAATTTAATTGCATTACTTCATAACAAAAAACCGATTTTAGGAATTATTAATTGCCCTGCACATGATGAGCGATGGATGGGAATAAAAAATCAACAAACAAAATGTAATGGAAAAGATGTTCAAACTAGTGCAATTAAACAAATTAAAGATGCCTATCTTTTTACATCTGGATTATATTTTGATGAACCTCAAATTAGTAAAGGATTAGAATTACTAAAAGAACAATCAAGATATTATAGACTTGGTGGTGACTGTTACATGTATGGAATGTTAGCCTCAGGTCTAATAGATATTGTTTTAGAGGATACATTAAAAGTACATGATTATATGGCCCTTGTAAATGTAATTGAAGGAGCTGGTGGAGTAATTACAGATAAGTACGGACAAGATATATCGCTAGACTCAGATGGCAGTTTAGTTGCTTCCAGTACAAGTTTTCTTCATGATGAAATAATTAAATTAATAAACTAAAATTTATTTTAATTTTTAATAAATAGACATATATTATAACTATGAAAATACTAACTTTGATCTTTACGTTTACTCTAATTTTACAATTAAAAGCACAAGCAAATACTAATATATCACATGCAATTGCAATGCATGGTGAGCCTAAATACTTAAAAGATTTTGAAAATGTTGAATACATTAATCCAAATTCAATAAAGGGTGGATCAATAGTAAGAAGTGCCATTGGAACCTATGACAGTTTCAATCCCTTTATTTTAAAAGGTACATCGGCAGCTGGAATTGGAGCATTGTATGAAACATTAACAACGGGATCAAGTGATGAAGCATTTACGGAATACGGATTATTGGCAGAAACGATTGAATGGCCAGATGATAGATCTTGGGTTTCATTTACATTAAGAAAAGAAGCGTATTGGCACGATGGGAAAAAAATTACAGCTGACGATGTTGTTTGGACATTTAATACTTTGATGGAAAAAGGCCACCCATTTTATAAATATTACTATGGAGATGTAAAAGAAGTTATTAAGGAACAAGAAAATAAAGTTAGATTTAATTTTACAACAAACACGAATAAAGAATTAGTATTAATTGTTGGTCAACTTCCTGTACTACCAAAACATTATTGGGAAAATAAAAATTTTGAAGAAACATCTCTGGAAATACCAATTGGAAGTGGTCCATATAAAATTAAATCATTTGATAGTGGGAGATCAATTACTTACGAACTAGATCAAAATTATTGGGGTTTTGGTGCATCTATACCAATAAAAATTGGTAAAGATAACTTCGGCTCAATTAGATATGATTATTACAAAGACAGAGGTATTGAAAGAGAAGCTTTTAAATCTGGTGAGATTGATTTCTTCTCAGAAAATTCATCAAAAGAATGGGCAACTGCGTATGATATAAATGCTGTGAATGAAGGCTTAATTAAAAAAGAATTAATAAGTCATGAAAATCCACAAGGTATGCAAGGTTTCGCATTTAATATTAGAAAAGATAAATTTAAAGATAGAAGAGTAAGAAAGGCTCTTTCTTATGCTTTTGATTTTGAATGGTCTAATAAAAATTTATTCTTTGATGCATATAAAAGAACAGATAGCTTTTTTGAAAATTCAGAACTTGCTTCCTCAGGTCTTCCTTCAAAAGAAGAATTAAATTATTTAAATCCATATTTTGATGTACTACCAAAAGAAATATTTACAGAAGAATATTCAAATCCAGTCACAGATGGTTCTGGTTATATGAGAATGCAATTGCAAGAAGCTTCAAAACTTTTAGAAGAATCTGGATGGGAATTAGTTAATGGTAAACTTTTACATTCTGGCACAAAAGAACCTTTTGAATTTGAAATCTTATTACGATCACCCGCTTTTGAGAGAATAGTTTTCCCATTTAAAGATAATCTTGAAAAATTAGGAATAATTGCCGAAGTAAGAACAATCGATAGTGCACAATATCAAAAAAGAATGGAAACATTTGATTTTGACATGGTTGTACAAACCTTTGGTCAATCTTTATCACCAGGTAACGAGCAAAGAAATTTTTGGGGTTCTGATGCAGCAGATACTGATGGCTCTAGAAATGTTGTTGGTATAAAAAATTATGCTGTAGATGGATTAATTGAAAGTCTAATTAATGCTAGTGATAGAGAAGAGTTAATTACAATAACCAAAGCTCTAGATCGTGTTCTTCTATGGAATTATTATGTTATTCCACAATGGCATATCTCCTCGTACAGAGTCCTATATTGGGATTTTTTTGATCAACCAAAAATAAAACCAAAATATTCTTTAGGATTCGATACATGGTGGATTAATCAGAATAAATTTGAAACAATCCAATCAAATAGAACATCAAACTAATTATTAAAGTTTATTAGAAATAATATAAAATAGCACAATATGGGTGCTTACTTAATAAAAAGACTTCTTTTAATTATCCCAACTCTTTTTGGGATAATGATTATAAATTTTGCAATCATTCAAATTGTTCCAGGAGGCCCAGTAGAACAAATGATTGCACAAATGACTGGTACAGCTGTTGAATCAACAGCTCGATTTTCTGGTGGTGGCGAGGGTGAAACTTTAGAGTTTAATCAAGATAATTCTACACCAGTTAATGATAGTAAATATAGAGGAGCACAAGGCCTCGATCCAGATGTTATAAAAGAAATAGAAAAAATGTATGGAATGGACAAACCGGCACATCAACGTTTCCTGAAAATGTTAAAAGATTATTTAACTTTTGATTTTGGAGAAAGTTTTTTTAGAGATCAAAAAGTTACTTCTATTGTTTTAGATAAAATGCCAGTTTCAATATCACTTGGTTTATGGACAACATTATTAGTATATTTAATATCTATTCCTCTTGGTATAAGAAAAGCAATAAAAGATGGATCAAGGTTTGATATAGTATCAAGTTCAATTGTAACAATTGGTTATGCAATACCAAATTTTTTATTTGCTGTGATACTAATTGTATTTTTTGCAGGAGGGAGATTTTATGATATTTTTCCTCTAAGAGGTTTATTTTCTGAAAACTTTGATGATTTAACATTATTTCAAAAGATAGTAGATTACTTCTGGCATTTAGCACTACCTTTGACTGCAATGCTTGTAAGCGGATTTGCTGGATTGACTTTTTTAACAAAAAATTCATTTCTTGATCAAGTAAATCAACAATATGTAATCACGGCACGTTCTAAAGGTTTAACTGAAAGAAAGGTTCTTTATGGTCATGTATTTAGAAATGCTATGTTAATAGTAATTGCTGGTTTTCCATCAGCATTTATTGGAATTCTTTTTTCAAGTTCTCTGTTTATTGAGGTTATTTTTTCTTTAGATGGTTTGGGATTACTAGGATACGAAGCCGCTCTGACTAGAGATTATCCAGTAATATTTGCAACACTTTATTTTTTCTCACTACTCGGTTTGGTTATGGGAATAATTGGTGATTTTATGTATTCAATTATTGATCCACGTATAGATTTTGATTCAAGATAATGAAGAAATTATCAAAATTAAATCAAAGAAGACTAAATAATTTTAAGAGCAACAAAAGAGGTTATCATTCTTTTTGGATATTCAGTTTTTTGTTTATTATTTCTATGTTTGCTAATTTTATTGCAAATGAAAAACCCTTATTGGTTAAATATAAATCAAATTTTTATTATCCAATATTTTCTTTCTATGCAGAAACAACATTTGGAGGAGATTTTGAAACAGAGGCAGATTATAAAGATCCATATGTTAAAAACTTAATTGATGAAAATGGATGGATGATTATGCCTATAATTCCATATTCATATAATACTATAATAAGAGATTTATCTGCTCCTGCTCCCTCACCACCTTCAAATAAAAATTGGCTTGGTACTGATGATCAGGCAAGAGATGTTCTATCAAGATTAATTTATGGTTTCCGAATATCCGTATTATTTGGATTTACTTTAACATTTTTTTCAATGATTATTGGAGTATCTGCTGGAGCAATACAGGGTTATTTTGGTGGAAAGACTGATTTATTCTTCCAAAGATTTATGGAAGTGTGGTCAGCAATACCAACCCTATATGTCTTAATAATTTTAGCTAGTGTAATTCAACCAAATTTTTGGTGGCTTCTAATTATTTTATTACTTTTTAGTTGGATGGGCTATGTTGGCGTAGTTCGTGCAGAGTTTTTAAGAGCAAGGAATTTTGACTACATAAGAGCTGCAAGAGCGTTAGGAGTTTCAAATACAAAAATTATGATAAGACACATGTTACCAAACGCAACTATAGCTACTGTTACTTTTCTCCCATTTAGTTTAAGTGCATCAGTCACAGCATTATCAGGTCTTGATTTCTTAGGTTTTGGTTTACCTCCAGGATCTGCATCCTTAGGAGAAATGGTTAATCAAGGAAGAAATAATTTACAAGCTCCTTGGCTTGGAATTACAAGTTTCTTAACTTTAGGGTTAATGTTAGGACTTTTAGTTTTCGTTGGTGAAGCAATAAGAGACTCATTGGACCCAAGAAAGACTTTTAATTAAAATGGAAAAAATAATATCAATAAATAATTTAAGTATAGCTTTTAATGAATATACTGAAGTAGTTAAAAACGTCAATATTGATGTAGTAAAAGGTAAAACCACCGCAATAGTTGGAGAATCTGGATCAGGTAAAACATTATCAGCACTAAGCATATTAAAATTATTACCTAATGGAGCCAAGATTAAGACAGGAAAAATAGAATATAATAATAAAAATTTATTAAATTTAAGTCAAAAAGAAATTCAAAATATACGAGGAAATAAAATTTCAACAATATTTCAGGAGCCAATGACAAGCTTGAATCCTCTACATACAATAAATAAGCAAATTGAAGAAATTATTACTACTCATAATATGATAAGTAAAAAAGAAGCTAAAAAAAGAACTATCAAATTACTAGATGAAGTTGGCCTTAATAATATTTCATCAAGACCAAAAATATATCCATATGAACTGTCTGGTGGACAAAGACAAAGAGCTATGATTGCAATGAGTATTGCAAATGAGCCAGATTTATTAATAGCAGATGAACCAACTACAGCTTTAGATGTAACGATACAGTTACAAATTTTAGATTTATTACAAAATATTCAAAGAAAAATGGGAATGTCTTTGATCTTTATAAGCCATGATCTTTCAGTTGTAAAAAAATTATCAGATTACATATATGTTATGAAAGATGGTAAGATAATTGAATTTGGGACAAAAGAAAAAATATTTAATGATCCTAAACATCGATATACTAAAGAATTAGTATCCAATCAAAGTAATATTAAAGTAGATAAAAATCAAAAAGGTGAATCAATAATAAATGTTAAAGATCTAAACGTTTGGTATCCCATAAAAAAAGGATTGCTTAAAAGAACTATTGACTATGTAAAAGCAATTAACAATGTTAGCTTTAATTTAAAAATTGGAGAAACTATTGGAATTGTGGGTGAATCTGGTTCAGGTAAAACTTCTCTTATTTTGGCAATTCTAAAATTAATACAATCTAAAGGAGAAATAATAATAAATAAAAAAAATTTAAATAAGTTAAGTAAAAAAGAGGTTTTAAATTTAAGAAGAGATATACAAGTTGTATTTCAAGATCCATTTTCTTCTCTTAGTCCAAGAATGAATATCGAAGATATTATATCAGAAGGTTTAATGGTTCATTATCCCAAAATTAGTTTAGTAGAAAAAAGAAAAAAATTAAAAAATATTTTGGAAAAAGTCGGTTTAGAATATGAAAATACAATAGAAAAATACCCTCATGAATTTTCTGGTGGTCAACGACAAAGAATAGCGATTGCTCGAGCTTTAATTTTAGAACCTAAAATTTTAATTTTAGATGAACCAACTTCTGCTTTGGATGTGACAATCCAGAATCAAATATTAAGTTTATTAAATAATTTACAAAAAGAATTAGATTTAAGTTATGTTTTTATCAGTCATGATATGAGAGTTATAAGAGCCATTGCTAATAAAATCATTGTTTTAAAAGATGGTTTAATTGTTGAAGAAAATAATAGTAGAAATATTTTTAGTTCACCAAAATCAGAATATACAAAGAAACTAATATCTTCAGTCATATAAATGGTAAAACAAGAACCTGATAAAAAAATAATTGAAAAAATAATACTCTTATTTAATAAAAAAAAGTATTTAAACGCTCTTGATTTATCTAATAAAATTATAAATGAATATCCTAATTCAATATTGATTAATAATATTTTAGGAGTAATTCATACTGAACTAAAAAATTATATTTTAGCAAAAAATTTATTTATTAAAGTTATAAATTTAAATCCAAAATACAATGATGGATATTATAATCTAGCAAATATTTATAACAAACTTGGTGAAGAAGAAAATACAATCAAAAATTACGAAAAAGTTATAGAATTAGATAAGAATTATTATAAAGCTTACAATAATTTAGGAAATATATTTAGAAAAAGAAATTTAAATAAAAAAGCTCTTGAGTATTATATATTAACATTAACCATAAACCCAAATTACATTAGAGGATTTTATAATTTAGCAGGTGTTCTTCAACATTTCATATTAGATGAGAAAAACAAATACATAAACAAATTTTTTTTATATCTTCTTGAAAAAAAAATAATTGTTAGACCAAATGCTATAGCTTCAAATGTAATAAATGGTTTATTTTTAAATACAAATTTAAAAGATAATTTTTCTTTAATTGAAAATAATAACTATCCAAAAAATTTAAATAAAATTATTGAAGGGTTAAGCAATAATACACTTTTATTACAATTTATGAAAGTTTGTCCTATTCCAAATTATTATTTCGAAAAAAATTTTATAAAAATTAGAAATGAAATTTTAAATCAAATTTATAATTTAAATTTTAAAAAAACTTATTTAAAATTTTTAATTGCATTATCGGCACAATGTTTTTTAAATGAATATGTATATAATGAAACAGATGAAGAAATTTTTAAAGTTAATAAGATTAGTGAAAGAATTAAAAACAATATTAATACTAAAAATATAGAAGACTTAGAGATACTTATATTATCATGCTATTCTCCTTTATATAGCTTTGATTGGTGCAAAAAAATTTATCCTTCAAATGAATTAAAGGAAACATTTATATTGCAATACAAAAATCATTATGAAGAGAAAAAACTTGCTAAAACAATTAAATCAATAACAGACATTAATGATAGTGTTTCAATTAAGGTTAAAAATCAATATGAGGAAAATCCATATCCTAGATGGACCAATCTTGGCCTAAGTATTAAGCCTAGAGCTATAAAGGAAGTCATTGCAGATATAAATTTAGACATTGATTTAAAAAAAATTAATTTTTCTAAAAATATAGAAATTTTAATTGCAGGATGTGGTACTGGCCAACACGCAATAACTACAGCATCTAAATACAAAAATGCAGAAATTTTTGCCTTGGATCTAAGCTTTAATAGTTTAGCCTATGCAAAAAGAAAAGCTAAAGAGTTAAATTGTAAAAATATTAATTTTATTCAGGGAGATTTATTAGATATAAGAAAATTAAATAAA
Source organism: uncultured Alphaproteobacteria bacterium (assembly GCA_902515745.1). Taxonomy (GTDB): domain Bacteria; phylum Pseudomonadota; class Alphaproteobacteria; order HIMB59; genus CACPNW01. The sequence goes on from CABXWB010000004.1 coordinate 129,763, forward strand.
AAATTTGATATTATAGAATCTGTTGGTGTACTACATCATATGGACGATCCGTTAGTAGGTTGGAAAACCTTGACTGATTGTTTAAAAAAAGATGCTTTAATGCTAATTGGTTTATATAGTGAGAAAGCTCGAGAAAATATTGCCAATATAAGAAAAAATATTAGTAGTTTAAAAATCAAAACAGAGAAAAAAAATATTATTAATTTTAGAAAAGATATTTTTGAAAATTATAACCCAAAATTGGATAGTATAAAATATAGTCCAGATTTTTATTCAACAAGTGGAGTTAGAGATTTATTATTTCATGTTAAAGAGCATAGATTTACTATTCCTAAAATTAAAAAGATAATAGAAAAATTAAACATAAAATTCTTAGGTTTTGAAGACACATATGTTTTAGATAGATTCAAAAAAAAATATGATCAATTAAATGATTTATATAATTTAGATAAATGGGAAGATTTTGAAATAAATAATTCAAGAATTTTTTCAGGTATGTACCAGTTTTGGTGCAAAAAATAATTACTTTCTTTTTAATTCTTTAAGATCATAGTCTACCATTTTATTTACGAGTTGTTCAAACTTCATTTTAGGTTTCCAGCCTATTAATTTTTTTATTTTTGTATAATCCCCTTTTAAATGCTCCACTTCATTTGGTCTGAAATATATTTTATCAACTTTGACATATATTTTTTTTGATTTTGTATCAAATCCAACTTCATTTAACCCTTTGCCTCTCCAAGAGATTTTTATACCAACTCTTTTAAACGCTAATTCTATAAATTTTCTTACACTATGTGTCTTATTGGTTGCTATTACAAAATCATCTGGTTTTTTATGTTGCATAATCCTCCACATGGCCTCAACATAATCACCTGCATACCCCCAGTCTCTAAAGGAGTTTAAGTTTCCAATATAAAGTGTATCTCTTAGTCCAAGAGAAATTTCAGCTACTGCTTTAGTAGTTTTTTTTGAAATAAAGTTTTCACCTCTTACTGAGCTTTCATGATTAAACATTATCCCATTTGATGCAAATAAACCATATGCTTGTCTATAAATTCTAGTATTCCAATAGGCTAATAATTTTGCAGAAGCGTAAGGACTGACAGGTGCAAAAATGGAATTTTCATTTAGGGTTTTTTTTTGATTACCATACATCTCTGATGTAGAAGCTTGAAAAAATTTAATTGATTTTTTAAATTTTAATTTTGAAATTGCATCTAATAATCTTAAATTTCCTATTCCATCTACATTGGTAGTATACTCAGGGTTAATGAAACTTACAGCCACATGGCTTTGAGCACCTAAATTATATATTTCATCAGGTTTAATCTTATTTAAAAGATCATATAATGATAAAGAATCAGTAAGATCTCCATAATGCAAAAATAAATTTTTACCTTTAATCTGATGATCTTGATAAATAGAATCAATTCTCTTTGTATTAAATGAAGAGGCTCTCCTCTTGATACCATGAACATTATAATTTTTATTTAAAAGATATTTTGCTAATAGAGACCCATCTTGGCCTGTGATTCCTGTAATAAAAGCCGTTTTTCTTTTCATATTATTTTCATTAAATTATCTCTTTTTTTAATACCAGTAATTTGTAATAATTTATAATTATTACATATAATTTTACTAGGTTTTTTTATTTTAAACCTTTTATCGATTTCTATTTTTTTACTAAATTTTTTAAAAGCAATTTTTATAGCTAGATTTTCAAGTGATATTCCATTTCCTGATCCACAATTGATAATTCCATTATATTTATTAAAAATTAAATTTGATATTTGTTTAGTAACATAATCAATACTAGATATATCTCTAATATTATTATAGTTTTTTATTTTTAATTTTTTCTCTTTTATATTTTTAATTTTGTCAATTAGAGCAGGGATTAAAAATTGCTTTGATTGTTTTGGTGAATAATAACTAAACAATCTGATTATTAAGAAGTTTGATAACCTCTTCTGTATTTCTTTTTCAGATTTATATTTTAATCTTCCATAATACGTTATGGGACTAATAAATGATTTTTCAGTTATTTTTTTACTAGAACTTGAATAAACATGAGAAGAAGAAATAAAAATTAATTTTTTTTTAGTGTTAGTATTCTGTATTTTTTCAACGATAAATTTGACTGACAAGTAATTAACCTTTTCAGCATACTTTTTATTTTTATTTACCGCATTAATCGATGTAACTGCTGCTAGGTGGAGAATTATATCTACTTTATCTATCCATTTTCCAAATTTATCAAAATCAAGAACATTATTTTGGTATAAAGATATCTTATAATTACTTTTTTCATATTTTTTTATATAATTTATGATAGATTTTCCTAAAATTCCTTTATGACCAGTTATTCCTAAAATCATTTTATACCATGAAAATACTTATAATAATTCCTGCTTATAATGAAGATGAAAATATTATTAAATTAATTAAAATTATTCAAAATGAATATACAAATATACAAATTATTTTAATTGATGATTCTAACAACTTTTTAACAAAACAAAATATTGAAAAATATAAATTTTCTAATTTGAAATATGTAAAAAGGGATGTGAAATTAGGTAGAGGAAGTGCTATTAGATATGGCTTTGAATATTCAACTAGACATTCTTTTGATTATATTATTGAAATGGATGCTGATTGCTCACATAATCCAAATGAAATAAAATTTCTTCTCCAAAAAATTATGAATGGTAATTATGACTTAGTAATTGGAAGTAGATATTTAAAAAAAAGTAAAATAGTTGGATGGCCCTTAAAAAGAAAAATCTTTTCAAGACTTGCAAACTTTTTAGCACAAATTTTATTTGGTTTTGACATTAGTGATTATACTAATGGATATAGAATATATAGTAGTAGATCAGTAAATGAACTTTTAAAATATGAAATTAAAAACAATGGCTTTATATATTTGACTGAAACATTAATAATATTAAAAAAGAAAAAATATAGTATTGGTGAATATCCAACAGTATTTAATAATAGAAAATTTGGAAATAGTTCAGTACAGTTTAAAGAAATTATAAATTCTCTTTTAGGGATTTTTAAAATAAAATTTAGAAAAATATGATTTATTATCCATTAACAACTAATACAATAGATTATGAAGATAAAAAACTTGCTATTGAAGTTATTAAAAGTGGCAAGATAACAAGAGGGTACTATAATAAATCAGTAGAAAAATATTTTTCAAGAAAATTCAATAGATACGCTTTACTAGTAAACTCTGGATCATCAGCAAATTTACTGGCCTTATCATTATTAACAAATAATAAAAGCAAATATAATTTTAATAAAGCTGATGAGATAATTATACCTACTCTTTGTTGGTCTACTTCACTATATCCAATTATTCAAACAGGTTTGAAACCTGTATTTGTAGATATAGATATTAATACTTTAAATCTTGATTTAGAAAAACTTGAAAAAAAAATAACAAAAAAAACTAAAGCTATCATGCTTGTGCATGCACTTGGTAATTGCACAAATATGTCTCTTTTAATGAAAATTATTAGAAGATATAATTTGATATTAATTGAGGATACATGTGAAGCCCTAGGAAGCAAATTTGATAATAAATATCTTGGTAGTTATGGATCAATATCTTCCTTTTCTTTTTACTTTTCTCACCATATCACTTCAGGTGAAGGAGGTTTAATTTTGTGTAAAAATTATAATGATTACAAAATTTTATTATCTTTAAGAGCGCATGGCTGGTCTAGAGAAATAGATGATTTAGAGCACAATAAATCTAAAAGTTTTAATAAATTATTTAATTTTATAAATCTTGGATATAATTTAAGACTAACAGATATTCAAGCAGCATTACTTTTTAATCAAGTAAAAAAAATAGATCAATATAGAAACAATAGGCTTTATAATTATAATCTTATAAATAAAATATTTAAAAAAGATAAATTTTTAAATGATAATATCAATTTTATTACAAATTATAATAAAGCATTAATAAGTTGGTTTAACTTTCCAATAATTTTAAAAAAATTAAAAAATAAAAAAAGAGATATTATTTGTGAAAAACTTTATAAATTAGGTGTAGAAACAAGACCTATAATTAGTGGTGATTTTTCAAAACAAAAAATAATTAAAGAAAAATTTAAAAGTTTAACAAAATCTCAATTTCCTGGTGCAGACAAAATACATAAATCTGGTTTTATGTTAGGTATTTCATCAAAAAGATTAAATCCTAAGACCATTATTAAATTAGCAAAAGATATTAAAAAAGTTATTAAAGAAACAAATTAGATGTTGTAGGTCTTGAGCCAATATAATGATCCTTTTTTTATTTTACTATTTTACTGTTCCATTAATTATTATCGGATATGGATATATATTTTGTAAAATAGTTTTAATTAATAACAATAAGTTTTATGATTTAGGCTTTTTAGGATTAATGGGTTTTTTAACTCTTTATCTTATTTCAAATCTGTTACATTTTTTTTTAAATTTTAGCAATTTAAATATTTTGACTATTCAAGTAATTGGAGTCATATTATTTTTCTATGCTTTAATTACTAATCAATTAAAAAAACAAGAAATTACTAAGATACTAATTTTAAGTATTTTTTTATTACCATTAGGAATTATTCCAGAATCTAACGAAGATTTTTTTCACTATTATTTGCCATATATGAAGTATTTAGAGTCATCGAAAATAATTTTAGGTCTTGTAAATATTAATGATACTCTAGCTTACTCATCAAATAGCCTTTATGATATTTTAATTTTTTTTAAATATCCCTTTTTTTTTAAAAACTCATACTCAATTCCAATTTTATCGTTCTACCTCTTCTTTTTAATTTTTATTTTGAACAAATTAGTAGAAACTAAAGATGTTTTTTATTTTTTTATATTAATATTATCTCTGATATCATTTTCAAGTTTAAGAGATTTTGGAACAAGTATACCCCCACAATTAATCTTAATAATGTGTGCTGTATTAATTTATGAATGTATAATCATAGGATATAGTAATAAAAACATTTCTTTTTTGCTGTGTCTTTTAACTTTAGCAATTATTTTAAGAATAAATAGTGTTATAATTCTACCAATTTTTTTATTATTATTTTTTTTTTATTATTACAAAATTTCTCAATATTTAAAAAAAAATTATTTTTTGATTATAAGCTTATTTATAATTACATCTCTATTCATAATTAAAAATGTAATGCATTCAGGATGTATGTTTTATCCAATTCATAATACTTGTTTTACAAAATTGACTTGGACTATGGATGAAAAAATAGTTATTCAAAAAAATAATAAACTTCAAGCAGATTCTAAAGGATGGCCATTTTATGCTAAACATTATTTCAATATTAATGAAAAGTTTGTTTGGAAGAATTTGAAAGATGATAATTTTTATTCATACAGTGAGTATGCCAATAAAAATCCATTATTTTGGATAAAGTACTGGATTAAAGATCCGAACTATAAGAAAATTATCAACTTACTTATTTTAGCGTTGGTTATAAATATATTTTTGTTAATTTATTCTAAGAAAATTAAGAAGCCAATATTTACTTACAGCAATAAAGAATATTATTTATTAATTATATTTTCTTTAGTCTCTTGTTTGTTGTGGTTTTATTTATCTCCTCAAATTAGATACGGTGGTGCCTTTTGTTTCATTTTTTCTTTTTCAGTTTTTTTTAAGTATATTAATAAAACAATTAATAGGCATATTATGACTATTAACATGATTATATTAGTCTTAATGGCACTCATTTATGTGGAATATAAAAATATAAGTAGAATTTATGATGGTATTCATGCTGAATTATATAATAATTTTCCATGGCCGAACTTATATGAACTTAAAATCAATGAAGATTTTATTAGTTATAGAAAAAATAATTTAAGTTTTAATAAAAGAATTTACTCTGAAAAATTGTTGTTTGATAATAATAGTGATTATATTTTAATGTGTGGAAATATAAAATTTCCATGTATTCCAGATGGAAAAGAGATTTGTTTGGGTGATCAAAAAAAGAAATATGGATATTTAATTTATAATCGTAAGAACGACGATTCTTGCTATAGTTTTATGAATCAAAATATATTATATTAATTTTATAATAGAGATTACGGAATAATATTTCTACGGTATTGAGACTACAAACTTTCTAACTCTTCAATAGGTAAAAAGTTAATTGTTTAAAACTTAATACCAATTTTTAATTAAGAATAATATAGTTTTACTATATTTAATTATAAAAAGTATGGCGGAGAGAGAGGGATTCGAACCCTCGGTAGTATTGCTACTACACACGCTTTCCAAGCGTGCTGATTAAACCGCTCTCACATCTCTCCTATAATTAAATTATATATGTATTTAAGTTTAATAAAATATATAAAACTTATTGTTATTAATTATATAAAATATAATAAAAATTAATGCAAAAACTTAGTATTATCATTCCTGTTTATAATGAAGAAAAAACTATTTTAGATGTTTTAAAAAAAGTTCAATTACTAAAAAAAAAGTGTCAGCTTGAAATTATAATTATTAATGATGGGTCTAAAGATAATTCAAAAAACATAATTGATAAGAATAATAAATTATTTAACAAGGCAGTACATTTAACTAAGAATTCTGGCAAAGGTAAAGCAGTTATTGAAGGAATAAAAAATTGCTCTTACGATTATATATTAATACAAGACGCAGATTTAGAATATGATCCTAAAGATATATTATTATTTTTAGAGGAAATCAAAATACATAAATATGATTTGATAATGGGTAGTAGATTTATAGGAACTCGAAGATCAGTTCTTCATTTTTGGCATATGCTGGGTAATAAATTTATTACTTTTTTATTTAATTTTCTAAATAATACAACTTTTACTGATATTTATTGTTGTTATTGTATGTTTAGAAGAGACTTGATCAACGTTAAATATTTAAAATGTAATAATTGGGGACAGCAAGCTGAAATACTTACATATTTGATTAATAAAAATTCAAAAATATATGAAATAGGAGTAAATTATCATGGAAGAACTTATAAAGAAGGTAAAAAAATAAGATATTATGATGTATTTTCAGTTATCTATTGGATTATTACAACAAAAGTTAAAAAATTGTTTCTATGAGATGTAGAGTTTGTAATGCAGAAAATATAACTGAGGTTGTTGACTTAGGTAAACAACCTTTAGCAAATAAATATCCTAAAAATAAATTACAAATCTTAAAAGAAAAAAAATTTAATTTAAAAATAATGTTTTGCAAAAAATGTAAGGCAGGTCAAATAAAAAAAATAATTAATAGAAATGTTTTATTTGAAGATTACTATTATCTTTCTTCTGTTAATCTTAAATTAAAACAGCATTTTGAAAAACTAGCAAAAAAAATTAAAAAATATAATTTCGTTGTAGACATTGGTTCGAATGATGGAATATTATTAGATCCACTTAAAAAACTAAAAGTAAAATGTATAGGAGTAGATCCTTCAAAAAATGTTGGCAAAATTGCAAATGATAGAGGCTTAGAAACTTTTATAGGTTTTTTTGACAAGAAAATAACTAAATCAATATTAAAAAAATATGATAAACCAGATTTAGTTGTTGCATCTAGTGTAATTACTCATTTAGAAAACCCAAAGGAATTTGCAAAAAATATTAAAAATTTTCTAGAAAAAGACGGAACATTGATAATTGAAATAGAATACCTTCAAAATTTTTTGAAAAACTTAGAATATGAAAGATTTTATTTTGATCGACCTTATTATTACTCTGCCAATTCTATAAAAACACTTTTTAAAAAAGTAGGAATGCAATTATATGATATAGAAAAAATAAATATTCATGGTGGTTCTTTAAGATGTTATATAAAAAACTCCCTAAATCATAAAGAAACTATTCGATGTAAAAAAATATTATCTGATGAAAAAGAAAAGTTGAATCTTAAGGCATTTAGTAATTTCAATAGAGATATCTTTAAAAATTCTAAAATGCTCAGGGAAAAACTCATTAATTTAAAAAATGAAGGTTATAACGTTATAGGATATGGCTGCCCCGCAAGAGTCTCAACAATTACAAATGTATCAAAAATTAATTCATCTTTAATTAAATATATTATTGATGACAGTCCATTAAAACAAAATAGATTTACACCTGGAACACACATAAAAATATTACCTAGAAAAGGTAATTTAAATAAAAAAATTGATATTGTTATTGTGTTTGCATATGAATATTTTCAAGATATAAAAAAGTTTTTTAAGGATAAAAAAGTTAATTTTTTTAAACCAATTCCCTTCGGTAAATTATAATGTATCCTTTTTTAGATAGTGACATAAGTAAAATAATTAAGAATACAAAAAAAATATCAAAAAAATTCAGTGGCAAGAGAATCTTAATAACTGGGGGTAACGGGTTTTTAGGAAAATATTTTGTTGAAATTTTTAATCAATATAATTATTTTTTAAAGAAACCGATTAAGCTATTTATTTATGATATAAAAATAAATAAAAAACAACTTTTAGACTCCAAAAATATTAAATTTATAAAAAAAGATGTTTCTAAAAAATTTAATATAAATAAAAAAATTGATATAATAATTCACGCAGCTGGAATTGCGAGTCCATTCTATTATAGAAAAAAACCTATAGAAACCCTTGATGTGGCAATTAATGGTACTAGAAATCTTTTAGAATTTGCAAAAAAACAAAAAGCTAAATTTATCTTTTTTAGTTCTAGTGAAATATATGGTGATCCAGATCAGTTAAATGTCCCTACAAAAGAAGTATATAGAGGTAATGTTAGCTCAATGGGACCAAGAGCTTGTTATGATGAAAGTAAAAGAGTAGGTGAAACTTTATGTTATATTTTCAACAACTATTACAATTTACACACTAATATAATAAGACCATTTAATGTTTATGGGCCGGGTATGGGTCAGAAGGATTATAGAATATTCCCAAATTTTATTAGTAATATTTTAAATAATAAGAAGTTAAATATTTATGGAACAGGTAAGCAAACAAGAACTTATTGTTATATAACAGATGCTATTGAGGGTTTTTTAAGAGTGATATGTTTTGGAAAGTCTGGTGATGCATATAATATAGGAAATAGTAAACCAGAAGTTTCAGTGGAACAAATATATAATATCTTAAACAAAATACATAATAAAAAAATTAAAGCAAAATTAATAAATCATCCTAAATCATATCCTGATGATGAGCCTCAAAGAAGATGTCCTGATATTAGTAAGGCAAAAAAAGATCTAAAATATAATCCCAAAGTTGATTTAGCACAAGGACTCAAAAAATTTTTAGAGTGGGCAAAAGTTAATTACGAAATTTATTAATGATAGATATTGGTGTTGTTGGATGTGGTAATTGGTCAACAAAAATAATTAATGAAATAAATAAAAATAATAAATTTAATTTAACTTCTATAGTTTGTAGAAAACAGAAAAAAATAAATACAAGACTAAAGATTTTTAGTTCGGTAGATAAAATGATTGATTCTAATATTAATAACAGTATTTATGTTGCTGCACAGCCCAGTTTGAACTTAAAAGTAATTAAACTTTTAAAAAATAATAATATTTCATTAATTTTAGAAAAACCGACAAGTGATTCATTAAAAAACTTAAAAGAGTTACAAAAAATTGTAAAAAATAATAATTTAATAGTTTATCCTAATCTAACAAATTACTTTTCTGAAACATTTATAGAATTAAAAAAAATAATTAAAAATAACTACAAAGATATAAATGAAATAATAATTTATGAAGGAGGATATGGACCTTTTAGAAAGAATATTCATCCAATATGGGATTGGGGCTATCATTGCATATCTCTTCTATATTTACTCTTTGAAAAAGATGACTTTTCAGAGATTGTTGAAAAAAAAATTTTATCTAACAAATTAGAAAAGAAAGGAATAGTTACTAAATTTGATCTAAAAATAAATAATAAAATAAAAGTAAAAATTATAACAGGAAATTTATTTAAAAAAAAATTAAGGAAAATTAAAATAAAGATGAAAAATGGCGACTATATTATCAATGATATGGTTGTTCACAAATTATATTTTAATAATGAAATAATTTTTGAGAGTATGAGAACTCCAATTACATCACTTTTAAATAACTTTGAAAAAGCGATAAGACTAAGAAAATTTGATACTTCAGAAAGATTAATTGATGCTTCTTTAAATACAACTAAGTTCTTGGAAAAATTTTATAAATGTTAATTTAATTATGAATATAGAATACCTAAATTTTATTTCTTTTCCAATTTTAACATTTTTTATATTAATAAGCATTTTGGGTTTTGGTAATTTTTTTAATAAAATTGT
>CABXWB010000005.1 GCA_902515745.1 uncultured Alphaproteobacteria bacterium
TTCTTTAATGGTATCAATAATCAAGATAATTTCATGAACATTTTTATCTAAATTTTTAGTAAATTTATTTTTAAGAATGTAATTATTTATATGATTAAAATTATTTATATAAATTTTTTCAAAAAAATTAGAGAAATCAACTATACTTTCAGGTGTTTCTGATAAATCTATCTCCTCAACATCTGTACTCAGAAATAAATTTGTTGAGTCCGCAATTTTAATCCAATTATCATTATAAATAACAGTGTTAAAATCTTTATCACCAAAGTTTTGAAATATAAATTGTTCAGTTGTAAACTTTTCCAACTCAGGTTCTGATAATTCGAGAGGATTAATATTATCTGCCAAGTCACAACTCTCCTTGTATGCTTTAATATCTTGAAGGTATCTGCAACGATAATCATACTGAAAAATTGGAACTCTTAATATTGAAGTATTTTCTAAATATTTTGTTATATTAGATAAATTTAATCTTATTAATTGATCCCTATTATCTATGAATTTATTATTTTGAATTAAGTTGAAATTAAAATAAGATAAAAATACCAAACCTAAAAATACAATAATTAAGTTAAGAATAATGAGTTGAAATGTTAAATTATAACTTGATAAGCTAAATAATCTTTTAATCACGCCAAGAATATCCAGAACCATATCTCGTTCTTATTTGATCAAAAGAATTATCATAAGATCTGAATTTTTTTCTTAATCTCTTTATATGGCTGTCAATAGTCCTGTCATCAACGTATATAGAATCACCATACATAGCGTCCATTAATTGATTTCTATCCTTTACTACTCCAGGGTACTGAGCAAGAGATTTAATTAAATTAAACTCTGCAACCGTAAGTTCAATTTCTATACCTTTCCAAAAACATAATTGTTTATCTTCATCTAGTATTAAATCACCTTTTATAAAATTTTGTTTTTTAATACTATTATCTTTTTGTTCTTCATTTCTATTGTTATGAATTCTTAGTACTGTTCTTATGCGCTCATTTAATAATTTTTGTGAAAAAGGTTTTTTTATATAATCTGAAGCTCCCATTCTTAATCCAATAATCTCATCTTGTTCATGATCTTTTGACGTTAAAAAGATAATCGGAAGATCTTTTAGATTTTCAATCTTGCTCGAACGTACTTTTGAAAGAAGTTCATTTCCATCCATTTTAGGCATCTTAATGTCAAATAATCCCAAATCATAAGATTTGCTTTCAAGAGCCTCTAAGGCTTCAACTCCATTAAGAAATGTATCTACTGTAAACCCTTCACTTTGCAGAGAAAGAGATACTGATGTAAGAATCGACTGCTCGTCGTCAACTAATGCTATCTTTGGCATACCGCTTTTTATTAATAATTTATGGCAGATTTAAGTTCAAAGGAAAAATGACTCGGTTAACAAAATGTGACTTAAGTTGATAAGTAAATGTAAATATTTCAATAACTTGTTTGCCTCATAAAAATTTTGATTAAGTAAGGGATTGACATGATAAAAAAAATATTTATGTTCTTATTTTGTTCTTATTGCGATATTGAGCAAATGTTGTATTGTCCCTTTTCGGCGGCACTACATATTGTGTTTTTCGACAATAATTTTTTAAAAATGGATAGAATTTAAATGGCAGACAATCTACAGGTATCAGCAAAAATCTCAGAAGAAAAAAGTGTAAATATTTTAACATTAAGTGTTGTACGTCGTGACGGAGCTATTACTCCTTTTAAATCAGAGAAAATTTCGAACGCTATTAAAAAAGCTTTCTTAGCACAAACAAAAATTAGAAATGATAAAAATAAGGAAAAAGAACAACAAGATGGAATTCATAAAACCGTCGAAGCTTTAACACATAAAGTTGTCTCAGCACTAACCAGAAGGATTGCTGATGGAGACATGATTCACATAGAAGATATACAAGATCAAGTGGAATTAGCTCTTATGAGGGATGAGCATCATAAGGTTGCTAGAGCATATGTTTTGTATAGAGAACAAAGAGCGGCTTCAAGATATCATACTAAAAAACTAAAAGAACAAGTTGGAGAAAAAGCTTCTTCAATGATGGTCACTAAAAGAGATGGAAGTAAAGAACCAATTTCACTTGATAAAATTACCAATAGAGTTTCTGTTCTATCGACCGGTTTAAATATTGATCCAATTGTAGTTGTTCAAAAAGCAGTTCCAGGATTGTATAGTGATATTAGTTCTGTTGAAATTGATACTTATCTTGCTGAAACAGCAGCAGCTTTAACAGTTGAACATCCTGATTATTCTTACCTGGCAGCAAGGATAAAAGTTAATTCTCTTCATAAAGAAACTCCAGGCTTCATAATAGCTACAAAGAACTTATACGATGATGGTTTATTGAGAGAAAATTATTATAAAAAAGTGATGGAAAATGCTGATGCAATAGAATCAGTGATTGATTATGACAAAGATTATACTTTTGATTATTTTGCTCTTACAACACTAATTAGGGCATATTTATTAAAGTTTGATAATAAAACAATTGAAAGACCTCAAGACTTATGGATGAGAGTAACTTTAACAGTTACCGGTAATGAGTTTAATTTAGATAAAATAAAAGAAACTTATAAAAATTTATCAACTGGTACGTATACACATGCTACGCCAACTTTGTTTAATAGTGGATTAAAAATGCAACAATTATCGTCGTGCTTTTTAATAGGTATGGAGGATGATTCTATTGAAGGTATTTTTAACACCATAAAAGATTGTGCTCTAATATCTAAAACTGCAGGTGGTATTGGCATGCACGCACACAACATCAGAGGTAGTGGAAGTAGAATAAAATCAACAAATGGTAAATCTAATGGTCTTATTCCATTTCTTAAAATTTTTAATGAGACTGCTAAATCAGTTGACCAAGGTGGAGGTAAAAGAAAAGGTTCTTTTGCGGTTTACTTAGAGCCCTGGCATGCTGACATTGAGAAATTTTTAGAACTTAGAAAAAATACTGGCGCCGAAGAATTTAGAGCAAGAGATTTGTTTTACGCTTTATGGATACCAGATTTATTCATGAAAAGAGTAGAAAATGATGAAGAATGGACACTTATGAGTGAACATGAATGTCCAGGACTTTCTGATGTTTATGGTGACGAATTTGAAAAACTTTACACTAAGTATGAAAATGAAATGCAGCATTTAGAAAAAATTAAAGCAAGAGATCTAATGTCTAAAATTATAGAAGCGCAAATAGAAACAGGACAGCCTTATATGCTCTATAAAGACTCAATCAATAACAAGTCTAACCAAAAAAATATTGGTGTTATTAAATCTTCTAACCTGTGTGCAGAAATAGTTGAATATTCTGATAAGAACGAGACATCTGTATGTAACTTGGCTTCTATAGCTCTGCCAAAATTTGTAAAAAAATCAGATAAAAAATTAATATATGACTATGATGCTCTTTATGAGACAGCAAAATTGGCCACAAAAAACTTAGATGAAGTAATTGATATTAATTTTTATCCAACTGATAAAACGGAAAGATCTAATAATAAACACAGACCAATAGGTTTAGGAATACAGGGTCTTGCAGATGTCTACTTCAAGTTAGGAATAGCTTATGATTCTGACGAGGCTAAAGAAATAAATAAATTAATTTTTGAAACGATTTACTTTGGAGCTTTAGAAGCTTCATGTGAATTAGCAAAAGAAAAGGGAGCATACGAAACATTTAAAAATTCACCAATTTCGGAAGGTAAATTTCAATTTGATCTGTGGAATGTTAATCCTTCTTCAAAATGGGATTGGGATGCACTAAGAGCTAAAATTAAAAAGCAGGGTGTAAGAAACTCTTTAACCACAGCTTGTATGCCAACTGCGTCAACAGGCATTATATTAGGTAACACCGAAACATTCCAAATACAAACCTCTAATATATATAAAAGACAAACACTCTCAGGTGAGTTCCTTCTTGTAAATAGATATTTGGTGAACGAACTTTCTCAAAGAGGACTGTGGAATAAAGATATGAGAGACAAAATAATTTTAGAAAACGGATCGGTTGAAAACATAAATGAAATTCCAACTGAGCTAAGAGAAATTTATAAAACCGTTTGGGAAGTATCACAAAAAACTGTCATAGATATGTCAGCAGATAGAGCACCATTTATTGATCAAACCCAATCAATGAATCTTTGGCTTTCAACACCTACATTTGGGAAAGTTAATTCAATGCATATGTATGCTTGGAAAAAAGGTCTTAAAACAGGAATGTATTATCTAAGAAGTAGATCAGCAGTTGATGCTGTAAAAGTTACAGTTTCATCAGAAAAAGCAGCAAAAGATGCTTATATAAATACTGCTATTAAACAAAACAATGAACCAGAAGATTGCGAAACTTGCAGTGCATAAAGAAGGAGTAAAGAATGATATCAAAAGGCGTTAAATCAATATTTCCAATAAAAAACCAAGAAATTTGGGATAGGTACAAACAACATATTCAAGCCTTTTGGACAACCGAAGAAGTATCTTTGCAAGATGATTTAAGAGATCTTGAAACTTTAAATGATGGTGAAAAGCACTTTATAAAACATGTGCTGGCTTATTTTGCTAACTCTGAGGCAATGATTAATGAAAACTTAGCAAGTAGGTTCTATAAAGAAATACTAATACCTGAAGCAAGATGCTTTATCTCAATACAGATGTTAAATGAATCAATTCATGCAGAGATGTATGGTCTACAAATTGAAGCTTATGTAAAAGATGCAAAAGAAAAAGACATGCTTTTTGATGCAATACAAAACGTACCATGTATAAACCATAAAGCACAATGGGTATCAAAATGGCTTAATGGTAGTCAAAACCTCCTAACCAGATTAATAGGTTTTGGATTAGTTGAAGGTTTGTTTTTTGCAGGCTCTTTCTGTGCAATATATTATTTTAGAAAAAGAGGTTTATTACCTGGTTTAGCCTTATCTAACGATTGGATTGCAAGAGATGAAGGAATGCACTTTAGCTTCTCATCTTTAATGTTTAGGACTTTAAGAGACAAGTTTAATAACAAAACATTAACTGATGCAGATATAAGTGATTTATCTTTGATTCCTTCAGACGTGCCTCAATCACAGTTTGAAGAAATTGTTAGAGAAGCAGTAGCTTTTGAAAAAGAATTTGTAAAAGATGCACTACCAGTAGATTTAATTGGTATGAATCAAGACTTAATGTGTCAATATATTGAAGCTGTTGCAGACAGAATTGCTGACCTATTTGAATTTGACAGAGTCTTTAAAACAGAAAATCCTTTTGATTTTATGAGAGCTTTAGATGTACAAAATGTTACTAACTTTTTTGAAAAAAGGGTATCTGAATATCAACGACCTACAGATAGAGCTTTAAGTTTTGATGAAGCATTTTGATGAAGCATTTTGATGGAAGCAGAGATATACTCTAAAACTAATTGTGGATACTGTGATAGAGCTAAACTACGGTTAGCTAAATTTAATCCAAAGATTTATATGCTTGATACAGATTATACGAGAGAAGATTTTTTTGAAAAGTTTCCGAACGCTAAAACCTTTCCTCAAATAATTTTAAATGGTGAAAAAATTGGAGGGTATCATGAACTTGAAAAATGGTTTGAAATGAATACCTTTGACGAAGAATTCTAAATAACCTTTTTTTTTCCTTTTCTTGAGTAAGTTTTTTTATCTCTAACAATTCTTTGTTTGTACTTAGGTAGTTTTAAATCTTGAGCAAAGGGATTTCTTTTCTTAATTTTTTTTTTTATTTCCATAAAATATATTCTAATGTGCCTGTCCCCAATGATCACCAGCACCAAAATCAACAGTGAGTGGAACTGAAAAATCTTTGTATTTTAAATGTACAGACTCCATGATCTTTTTTACATTACTTACTAAATTGTCATATTTTTTAGTTTCGACTTCAAAGATTAGTTCATCATGTACTTGTAAAAGCATTTCAGCCTCAATATTTTTAAGTTTTATTTCCTTATGAATTTCAATCATTGCTAACTTAATAATGTCTGCTGCACTACCTTGGATTGGTGCATTAATAGCTTGTCTTTCTGCAAAACCTCTAACAGCAAAATTCTTATCGGTAATTCCCTTAATATTAATTTTCCTTTTAAAAATTGTTTCAACGTATTGATTTGTTTTTGCGAAATCAATTTGATGCTCCATATATTTTTTAATTTTTGGATATTTAATAAAATACTCATTTATGTAATCTTTTGCTTCGGTATTGGAAATATCAAGTTGTTTAGCTAAACCATATGGACTGATTCCATATAAAATACCAAAGTTAATTGCTTTTGCTTTTCTTCTATAATCGTTGTTTATTTGACTATCGTTTAAATTAAATATTTCTTTAGCAGTTGATGCATGAATATCTTCATTGTTTTTAAAAGCTTTAATAAAATTTTTATCACTAGAAATTTCTGCGGCTAATCTAAGCTCTATTTGAGAATAATCAAAACTGACTAATTTTTTTCCTTTTCTACTAACAAAAGCTGTTCTTATTTTTTTTCCATTTTCTGTTCTAATTGGGATATTTTGAAGATTTGGATCTGTAGAACTTAATCGACCTGTTAAAGTATTAGCTAAACCAAATGATGTATGAACTCTACTATTATCATCTGTTAATCTAAATAAAGCATCTGTATAAGTTGATTTAAGTTTTGTTAATTCTCTCCAATCAAGAACGAGTTGTGCAATTTCAAATCCATCTAAGGCTAAATTATTTAAAGTTGATGAATCAGTAGAATATGATCCTGATTTTGTTTTTTTACCTCCAGGTATTTTAAGATTAACAAATAATATCTCTCCTAATTGTTTAGGTGAGCCTATATTGAACTCTTCTTTTGAAAGTTTATAAATATTCTTTTCAAGTTTTTTACTTTCATTTTCAAATTCATTACTAAGACTTGTTAAAAACTCTTTATTTACCTCAATGCCATTTGCTTCGATTGAAGATAATACCTCTACAAGAGGTAAATCAATATTTTGATAAACAAAATTAGCCTTTTCTTTTATTAAACGAGGATAAAGATGATGAAAAAGCCTGAATGTTAATAGAGAATCTTCTGCAGCATAATTAATTGCTTTATCAATATTTACTTTATCGAAAGTAATTTCATTTTTCCCTGTTCCAACAACTTCCTTATACTTAATTGTAGTATGATTTAAGTGATTAAATGATAGATCATCTAAATTATGTTTAAAAATTCCATTATCAATTGAATAGGAAATTAACATTGTATCTGCAATTGAATTAAAAATTACTCCATACTTATTTAAAATTCTAATATCATATTTTATGTTTTGACCAATTTTTAAGATTGATTCATTTTTACAAATTTTATTAATATGATTAATTACATAATTTTCTTCTAACTGATTATCAATTTTTTGGGACCCATCTGGAGTAGTATGGTTTAAGGGAATATAATATGATAGGTTTTCACTATAACATATTGATATACCAACTAATTTAGCATTTTCTATATTAAGTGAGTTAGTTTCAGTATCAATAGCGCAGATACCTTTTTTTTCAATTTCGTTTAAAATTTTTTCGAAATTTTTCTTTGAATTAATTAATTGATATTTTGGTTCTATTTCTTTTTTTTGAATATTGTTATCTTTATCACTAGATATAAAAGAATTTGATTTTAATCTTTCAGATGTTGATCTAAAGCCTTGCTCTTTAAGAAACTCAAAAATATTATTATTTTCATTTTTTAATTCATTATACGTTCTTATTTTATTAATACTTTCAGATATTTTGACATCATTTTTTAATGTTACAAGTTCTAAACTTAATCTAATATCATTTTCTGCTTCTGTTAAAATATTTCTTCTTTTTTCTTGTTTAATTTTATTTAGATTTTTCATTAATCCATCAATATCATTAAATTCATTTATTAGTTGAGATGCTGTTTTAGGGCCAATACCTGGAGCACCTGGAATGTTATCTACTTTATCTCCTGTTAACGCTTGAATAAAAATAACTTTATCTGGTTGAACTCCAAATTTTTCTTCGACATCTTTAATTTCTATGTTTTTATTTTTCATTGGATCTAGCATTGTCACATTTTGACTAACAAGCTGCATTAAATCTTTATCTGAGGAAACTATGATAGTCTCAATTTCATCTTTTTCGGCCAACTTTACATAAGTAGCAATTAAATCATCAGCTTCAAATCCTTCTATTTCTAATTGGGGAATATTAAAGCTTCTTACACATTCTCTAATTAATGGAAATTGCGGAATTAAATCGTCTGGAGCTTCTCCTCTATTAGCTTTATATTCTGGATAAATTTTATTTCTAAAGTTTTCTCTTGCAGCATCAAAAATGACAATCATTTTATCATCACTATAATCTTCTATGAGCTTAACAAGCATGTTGGTAAATCCAAAAACTGCATTAATCGGAGTACCATCTGCACGATTCATTGGTGGAAGGCCATAATAAGCTCTAAAAATATAAGCTGAACCATCAACTAATATTAATCTACTCTTTTTATTCATTGTAATTTTAAATATATAAGATTTTAAATAAATGTCAGATTATAAATATTCAATAGAGGCTAGAAATGTAAATAAAACTTTTTATAAAAAGTCAAAAAAAGTTAGTGCTTTATCTGATTTTAGTATCAAAATAGAAAAAGGTACTATTCATGGTCTACTAGGTCCTAATGGCGCTGGAAAATCAACTTTTATAAATATACTTGGAGGTCTTGTAAAAAAGAATTCGGGTACAATTAACATCTGTGGATTAAATATAGATAAAAATACTAAATTGAGCAAATTCAAAATAGGGATAGTTCCACAAGAACTTAACATCGATCCATTTTTTTCACCTGCTGAGTTATTGGAACTTCAAGCAGGTTTATATGGTGTTCCAAAAAGTAAAAGAAAAACTGATGAAATACTTGATAATCTAAAATTAACTGAACAGAGAAATGCATACGCTAGAACACTGTCTGGGGGAATGAGAAGAAGATTGCTAATTGGGAAAGCGTTAGTTCATGATCCAGAAATAGTAATACTAGATGAACCAACCGCAGGTGTCGACATTGATATAAGAACTTCTGTTTGGAATTATATAAAGAGAATTAGTAAAGAAGGAAAAACAATCTGTTTGACTACACATTATTTAGAAGAAGCTGAAAACCTTTGTAACAATATTTCAATAATTAATTATGGGAAAAAAATTATTGAGGGATCAAAAAATGAACTTTTAAATATTATATCTTCTAAGTCAGTTTCATTTGTTTTAGATAATGTTTCACATATTCCAGAAGAATTAGAGAAATTCATACCGAGTTTAGATAATGGTGTTTTAAAATTAAGCTATGATAAAAATGAAACAAATATAAAAAATATTATAGATATATTGTTTAAACATGACATTAAATTTAAGGAAATAAATACATTTGAAGGTGATTTAGAAGATGTTTTTATAAAAGTAGTTAAAAATGATATTTCAAATTGAGAAATTTTTTAAATATTTATTTTTATTTATACCTTTATTCCTAATAACTGGACCTGCTGTTCCAGACATTATAATTACAACAAGTGTTATATTTAGTATTTTTTATTTTATTTTTTTAAAAAAGTATCAAGAAATTTTAAAAATAAATTTTTTTAAATTAACAATTTTTTTTTGGGGAAGTCTCATATTAATAAGTTTTTTTTCATACAATAAAGTTAATTCTTTTCAAGACTCTATAATTTTTATAAGATTTTTACTAATTCCATTTTCTGCATATTTCATTTTTATTAAAAGTGATAAAATATTTAAACGTTTATTAATTTTAATTTTAATATTGGTTATTTTTGTGAGTATCGACACACTCTTTCAATTTTTTAATTATAATCCTGAAACTGGATTTGGAAAAGATTTAATAGGATTTAAATCAGATTGGTATGGGAGATTAACAGGCCCTTTTGGGGATGAGTTAATACCTGGCTCATATATTTCAAAATTTGGACTTTTTGGATATGCTTATTTTATTATAAGTGAAAAATTTGAGAAAAATAGTTTTATTCATTCTATTTATTTATCATTATTATTTGTGGTAAGTTATTTAACAGGTGAAAGAATGGCATTTGCTACATATGCACTTGGATTATCTTTTTTATTAATATTTTTAGATGGTTATAGAAAATCTATTTTTGTATCTATTTTGTTAGGATTGTTAACTTTATTTATAATAATACAATTACATCCTTTTTATAATGATTTTAAAGTGGTTGAATCAACGCAATATCATCAAGGTTTAAAAGTAGAAAAATTTTACAAATGTAATGATACAACAGAAGAAGTCTGTTCACAAATAATTGAACTGCAACCAAGTTTTAAAGAAATAATTTCGAACTTTAATACGTCTGCTTATGGTGAAATTTATTCGTTATCTTTTAAAATGTTTGCCGATAATCCAATTACTGGAATTGGGATAAACAACTTTAAATATATATGTGAAACAAATGATAATTATAAAAAATTAATGATTAACTATAATTGTGCATCTCATCCTCATAATATTTATATTCAATGGTTGTCAGAAGGAGGTCTATTTGTCTTTTTTATATTTATTTTTTATTTATTTTATTTGATAAATTTTATTATTAAAAACGAAGGTGAAAAAAAATATAAGATAATATCACTTGTCATATTATTAATTATGTTTTGGCCAATTATGTCCACAGGAAGCTTAGTAAAAAATTGGTATGGGATTATTACATTTTTTATTATTGGAATTTCAATGAGACTTAGTAAATTTAGAGATATTGATTAAATTTAGTTTTTAAAAAATATTGTTTAACACTTCTTGCTGCAAATATACCTAAAATAAAAAAGAGAATAACTGCAAAAGTTGTACCATTACCTTTACTGAATAATGAACCAATAAATATACAAAAGAAAATTAAACTAGATGTTAAAATTTTAAAATGGATTCCAATTACTGAACCAATTATAAAAAAAATAATTATAAAAATTGTATTTCCAAGACCCATACCAAAATGTGAACCTACAAAGGCCATATAAATAGATGAATATAAAATAGATAGATTTGTAGATACAGAGTTATCAAAAAATCTTGACTTAATAAGATAATAGAATGATTTTAAACCATCAATCCATGTAATTTTTTTTCCTTGGGCTTTTGATCTAAAAAAATATGAAACACCAAATTCATAAATATAAAAATTATTTCTAACAATTTGTGATGCTAAATCAATTTCAATACCAAAGTCATTAACTGTAAGATTAATCTTCTCAACGACATTTCTATGAATAATTTTTAATCCACAATGAACATCACTAAGTGATTGTGCAAAAAATATGTTAAATACTAATGAATTTATTTTACCAATTAAACTATTAAAAAAATAATTATTTTTTTTTAATTTTCCAGAAAGATATCTACTACCAAAAATACATTTAATTTCAGAATTATTTTTTATCATATCATACATTTCTCTAGCATCTCTGGTATCTAATTCTAAATCTGCATCTTGTAGCAAAATGAATTCACCTTCAGAATTTTTTATACCAGTTTGTATAGCTTTTCCTTTTCCAGAGTTTATATCTAATTTTATAAATTTGAATAAAAATTGATAGTCTTTTGTTTCCTTAAGCTCTTTTAGAATTTTTGTAGAGCCATCTGTTGAACCATCATCAATAAATATTACTTCATTTTTAGAGTCATCAAAGTAAAGTTTAATTTCTTGAAAGAGTTTAGTTAGAAAGTTTTTCTCGTTAAAAACAGGTATAATGATAGATAACTTTATATTATTCTCTCGGCGCATGTTTATTCAGTATTCTTTGTAATGTTCTTCTATGCATTCTAAGTCTACGTGCAGTCTCTGAAACATTTCTATTACACTGTATAAACACTCTTTGAATATGTTCCCACCTAATTCTATCAGCAGTCATTGGATTTTCAGGTGGAGGTGGTAAAATTTCTTTTGAATTTGTTAAAGCATCATAAATTTGATCAATCTCTGCTGGTTTTGGAAGATAATCTATGGCACCTGATTTTATTGCTGCAACTGCAGTTGCTATATTTCCATACCCTGTTAAGAGTAATGACTTAGTATCAGGACTAATTTTTTGCATTTCTTTAATGAGTTCTAAGCCAGATCCATCTTCTAATCTCATATCAACGACTGCATAATCAAAATTATTTTCAGACACTTTAGTAAGGGAATCTTTGAATCCAAAGGATGAAATTACTTCAAATCCCTTTTTTTCCATTGATCTACTTAATCTTTCTCTAAAAGGTAAGTCATCGTCTACAATTAAAAGTTTCATATTCATATAGATAAGATAGAGTTATCAAATGTAATTTCAACAACTGCATTATCTTTCTTAGAATTATGGAAATTAATCTTTCCACCCATATTTTCTATTAAATTTTTAGCTATAAATATACCTAAGCCCATTCCTTGGCTATCTTTTGAAATATATGGCTCACCTAATCTATCAATAATATCTTTTGAAAAACCTTCACCATCATCACTTATAATGATTTTAAGATTTGTTTTATTATAATTTAATTCAGCCGTTATAATTTCTTTAGAATGAAATATTGCATTTTGAATAATATTCCCTAAAGCATACATTATTTCATCTTTAAAAATAATTTCTGGTTCATCAGTAATCATAATATTTTTAATATTTAATCTTTTATTTTTATTAAATTTTTCAAAATTAATCTTTATTAGATCAGTAATTTTTACTTTATCTAAAAACTTATCTTTTAATTTTAAAGGATTTTTTGAAAATCGTTGTAAAATTTCCTTACATCTTTCTGCCTGTGATTTTAGTAAAATTATATCTTTGGAAATGTTTTTATCCTCAATTAATTTTTTTTCCTTTAATAAATCGTTGAGAATTAAGAATATAGTATTTAATGGAGTTCCTAATTCATGAGCTGCAGCTGCACTAAGAGAACCAACCTCGGTAATTTTTTTTTGATTAAGAATTTGAAGTTTAGAAACAGATAATGCATTAGAAATTTTTCTTGATGAACTTGCGAACAAGTATGCATAAATTGCTATGAAAATTACAGTTATAATTAATGATGCTACTAAACCAAAACTATAAATTTCAGGTAAATAAAATCCTGGACCAAGATCAAGCGGTACGAAATAAAAATTTAATATTATTATAATAATTATTGATATGGTGGATAGAATTACAGTCATTAAAGCTGGTAAATATGATGCTGAGGTTATTACTGGAGCTAAAATTAAAATAGAAAATGGGTTAATTATTCCTCCTGTTAAAAAGAGTAAAAAGCCTAATTGTAAAGTATCAAAAAGTAAAAAAGAGAAGGCTTTAATATTACTTATAGATTTATTTTTTCTTTCTTCAAAATATGAATAAAAATTTATAACAGCTGAAAGTAATATTATAGCTAAGGTTTCAAATAAAGGTATTTCAATTTTGATTGCATACGAAACAAAAAAAACTGCTAGAAGTTGTCCAAAAATTGCTATCCATCTTATTTTAATAAGATTACCAAGAAGAATAGTATTCATTAAATATTAAGTATTAAATATCAAGATTAGCTACTTTAAGAGAATTTTCAGCTATAAATTTCTTTCTTGCATCTGTTTCTCCACCCATTAGATCCTCAAATGCTTTGTTCGCAGCATCTATTTCATTTATTTTGACAGCTAGTAATACCCTCTCATTTTGATCTAATGTTGTTTCCCACAATTGATCAGGGTTCATTTCACCTAATCCCTTATATCGATTTATTTGAAGCCCGGATTTTCCTATTTCTAATATTTTATCAATTAGATCTAAAGGTCCAAAAATTTTATATTCTTCATTTTTATGATTAAGAATACCACAACCCGTTTCTTTTAAACGATAAAAGTTTTCCATTAATTGATCTTTAAGTTCGTTTAATGCTCTTGCTTCAGGAGACACAAGAAAGTTTTCGTCTATAGTATACTTTTCAGTGAAACCTCTAATCGTTCTTTCAAAAAAAATAGAATTGTTTCTATGAATTACTTTCCAATTTTTTTGAGAAATATTAGATATTAAGTTCAATCTTTGCTGAAGGTACTTTGCTATTTCTTGACCTATTTTCTTATCTTTAAGATTTCTTAAGTCTAATGCTCTTACAATTGCTGCGTGTTCAATTATATTGCTATTATCAACTCTTCTTAATAATGGCATTAATAGATCTTTAGTTTTTTTTGATAGATAAATAATTTGCTTTAATTCTTCTCCAGCGATTTGTGAGTGTAAAGTGTTTTCAAAAAAAGTATTTTTTAAACCTTCTTCAATTAAATAATCTTCTAAGTCGTTATCATCTTTTTTATAAACAGTAGAATTACCTTTTTTCAATCTGTAAAGAGGTGGTTGTGCTATGTATAATCTACCAGAGTCAATTATAGGCTTCATATGCCTATAAAAGAAAGTAAGTAAAAGAGTTCGAATATGACTTCCATCTACATCAGCATCAGTCATTATTATTATTCTATGATATCTCATTTTAGAAACATTAAATTTACCATCAATTTTATTTTGATCAATATCATCTGTTGGATTTCCAACTCCAGCACCTATAGCTGTGATTAAAGCTCCTATTTCATTACTGGTTAAAACTTGCTTATCATTTGCTCTTTCAACATTTAGAATTTTACCTCTTAGTGGAAGTATTGCTTGATTTTTTCTATCTCTACCCTGTTTTGCTGATCCTCCTGCTGAATCTCCTTCCACTATAAATAGTTCAGATAATTCTGGATTTTTTTCTTGGCAATCTGCAAGTTTACCAGGAAGAGAGGTATTTTCTAAACCTGTTTTTCTTCTAGTTAACTCTCTAGCTTTTCGTGCAGCTTCTCGTGCATTGGAGGCTTCAATTATCTTATCAATTACTTTTTTAATTTCTGATGGATTTTCCTCAATCCATTGTTCTAACTTATCCAAACTAGTTGATTCTATTACTGGGCGAACTTCAGAAGATACGAGCTTATCTTTTGTTTGACTTGAAAACTTAGGATCAGGTAATTTTACTGAAATTATACACGTTAATCCCTCTCTGGCATCTTCACCTGAAATGTTATTGGAGTTTTTTGTATTTTTATTTATATAATTTACAATTGATCTAGTAAGAGCACCTCTAAAACCAGCAAGATGAGTACCTCCATCTCTCTGAATAATATTATTAGTAAAACAAATTGTATTTTCATGATAACTATCAGTCCATTGTAAAGAACATTCAATTGAGATATTGTTTTTTTCTCCATAAAAAAATATTGGGTTTGGATTAATCAGGTTTTTTCCTTCATTTAAATATTTTACATATTCTTTAATACCTCCTTCATATTTAAAATGAATATTCTTATCTTCAGATTGTCTTTTATCAATTAAATAAATACTAATGCCTGTATTTAAGAAAGCTAATTCTCTTAGTCTTTTTTCTATTATTTTAAAATTAAAATTTATATCCCTAAAGATAGTAGTAGTTGGAAGAAATGTTATTTTTGTTCCAGTAAAAAAATTATTATTAATTTTTTCTGAATCACCGACTACACTCAATTCTTTACTTACTATTCCATTTTTGAACTCAATATTATGTCTTTTACCATCTCTATTAATTTCTAAAACTAAGTTTTCTGATAAAGCATTTACAACTGATACTCCAACTCCATGTAATCCTCCTGAAACTTTATAACTATTTTGATCAAATTTACCTCCAGCATGTAACTCTGTCATTATTAATTGTGCTGCTGGTATTTTTTCAGTTTTATGAAGATCAACAGGTATTCCTCTACCATTATCAGTAATAGTTGCTGTGCCGTCTGCATTCAAAATTACCTCTATTTTATCACAAAAACCAGCTAATGCTTCATCTATGGAGTTATCAAGTACCTCATATATCATTTGATGTAGACCTGACCCATCATCAGTATCACCAATATACATTCCAGGTCTTTTTCGAACAGCTTCAAGGCCTTTAAGTACTTTAATTGAATCAGAAGAGTAGTCAGAATTCATAACTAAGTTATATTATAAAAATTTGCATTTGTTGATACAAAAGAAAATAAATTTTTGTCTGTTCCGGTCAGAAAAAACTGAATATCAAATTTATTAATCATATCTAATAATATTTGACGATTGTATGAATCTAAATGTGAACCTATTTCATCAAATAACAAAATTGGATTTATATTTTTGTAATTTATCAAGTCATTACATTGAGCCAATAAAATCATTAATACAACAGTTTTTTGCTGTCCTGTAGATAATAAAGATGCATCAAAATTGTTATTAATGATTGCTGTGATATCAGATCTATGTGGGCCGATTTTAGTTACCCCATATTTCTGATCATAAAAACGTGATTCTTTTAATTTTGATGAATAATTTTCTAAAGTAATGACATTGTCATAAAAATTATCGACAATTTTAAGTTCAACATTGAATTGAAATTTATGATCATTTTTTAAAGTATGTATATTACTATTTATTGAATTTAGTTGAGAATATCTTAATTTATATATCTCCAGTCCTATTGAACATATTTCTATTTCAACTTGATTTAACCAATCATTATCATAAGGCTTATTTTTAAGTATTTTTGTTCTTTCAAGTATAAATTTTTTATATTTATTAATAATTTTATTATAATTATTATTACTTGAAAAAATTAATCTGTCTAAAAAATTTCTTCTGTAAGATGGTGAAGATTGAAATAATCTTTCCATTTCAGGCACAAAGATTAGATATGATAAGGATTTATTCAAAAAATCTTGTGACTCTTTAGATATATCGTCATTAATCTTAATTACTTTTTTGTATTTATTGTTTTTTTTTTCACTTAAAATTGTAATATTAGTATTATTATTCTCTATTTCTAAACTATTTTTTATTAAAAAATTATCTTCATTTATTTTTATTAAATTATAAATATTTGAGTTTCTAATTCCTCTTCCTTTTGCCATTAGAGAAATACCTTCTAAAATATTTGTTTTGCCACTTCCATTATCTCCAAATAAAATATTTACTTTATTATCAAATGATTTTTTATAATTTGCAAAATTTCTAAAATTTTTAAATTCAATGTTTTTGATTTTTGCCAAATTTTATACTCTCATCGGCATTAAAACATATACTAGGTTAGTATTTGAGTTTTCCCTTGCAATAACAGGAGAGGTGTTATCTTTTAGGTTAATAGAAATTTCATTATCATCGAGATTATTAACGATATCCATTATATATTTTGAATTAAATCCTATTTCTATATCATCTCCATTATAGTTTATTTTTAGATCCTCTGAAGCTGTACTACTTTCATTATTAATAGTATTTAAATTAAGAACATTATGTAGTAATTTGAATTTAATTACTGGTGATTTTTCATTTGCTATTGTGCTTACCCTATCAACAGCAGATAACAACTTTTCTCTATTGATTTTTAGAATGTTCATATTATCGTTTGGAATTACTCTTTTGTAATCAGGGAAGCTTCCATCAATTAATTTAGAGATAAAAATTATATTATCAATTATAAAAACTATTTTGGTTGAACTAATTGATATGATGATATCAATATCAATATCAGATAACAATTTTGATAATTCATATATTGTTTTTTTAGGAATAATTACTCCAGATATTTGATCAATTTTTCCTTTAATTTCATGACTGAACTTAGCAAGTCTATGTCCATCAGTGCCAACAAGGGTCACAATATTTTTATTATCTTCATTTGTTACATTGAAATAAAGACCATTTAAAAAATATCTTGTTTCCTCATTTGAAATAGCGAATTTAGTTTTATCAATTAATTTAAATAAAATCTTAGAATTTAAAGTAATATTAACTCCGGAGTTATCTTTTTCGATTATTGGATAATCTTCTTTGGGTAAACATGCTAAAGAAAATCTTGATCCATCTGATCTCAAGCTTAGCAATTTACCATTATTTGAGATTATTTCTATCTCACTATTATCATCTATCTTTCTTACTACATCGTACAAAATTTGTGAATTTATGGTTGTTGATCCATCTTCCACAACATTACAATCAATTTTTTCTACAATTGAAATATCCATGTCAGTAGAAGATAATTTTAATTGATCATCTTTTGCCTCTATTAAGATATTTGCTAAAATTGGGAGTGAATTTTTTTTATCAACAACACCTTGTAGATGTGAAAGAGTCTTAAAAAAACTAGATCTTAAAATTTTAAATTTCATATCTAAACATATGATAAAAAGAATTAAGAATCTATAAGTCTTTTCAACAATTCAAGATCTTCATTAAAGTTAACATCAGATAATTTTAGTTCTTCTATTTTTTTAACAGCATGCATAACTGTTGTGTGATCTCTTCCACCAAATTTTCTACCAATTTCAGGTAATGATCTAGAAGTTATTGATTTTGCTAAATACATTGCAATTTGTCTTGGTCGAGCTACAGAACGAGATCTTCTTGGTGAATGCATGTCAGTTATTCTAATGTTAAAATGTTCAGCAACTTTCTTTTGAATTTCCTCAATAGTGATTTTTTTATTTGAAGATTTTAATAAATCTTGGAGAACTAGTTGTGCTGTTTCTATAGTTATTGAAGTACCTACTAAAGTAGCGTGTGCAACCAATCTATTCAAAGCACCCTCCATTTCTCTAACATTAGATATAATTCTATGTGAAAGAAACTCTAAAACTTTTGGTGGAATTTCAACACCTCTTTTATGTGCTTTTTCAATTAATATACCCAGCCTTAATTCATAAGTTGTTGGATGTATGTCAGCAACCAAACCACAACCTAATCTAGATTTTAATCTTTCTTGCACACCATCTAAGTCTGTTGGTGTTTTATCTGCTGATATAACAATTTGTTTATTTTGCTCAATTAACGCATTAAAAGTATGAAAAAACTCCTCCTGTGTATTATCTTTTCCACTTATAAATTGAACATCATCTATCATTAGCACATCTATAGACCGAAACTGTTCTTTAAATGCTGAAGTATCTTTATATCTTAATGCTCTTACAAATTGATACATAAATTTTTCGGCTGATAAATAAATAACTTTTCTTTCAGGTTGTTGTTGTTTTATTTTCCATCCAATAGCATGCATAAGATGTGTTTTTCCTAAACCAACTCCACCACAAAGGAAAAGTGGGTTAAAAGTTATTTTATCCGCTTCTGAAACTCTTTGAGAAGCAGCAAAAGCAAGTTCATTAGGTTTTCCTACAACAAAATTCTGAAATGTGAATCTTGGATCCAATGGAGCACCAAATTCATTAGGATATGTTGAAGATTGGTTAGATCTAAGATCCATAGTAGATTTCCAATGATTATCATTGCTTTTAATAGTTCTAGTGGTACCTGGCACTATTCTTCCACCAGAAGGCTTAACTACAAATTTAATAGTATCAACTTTTTGAATATGATTTTTTGCCTCTGATTTTATTTTATCTGAATAATTGTTTACTATCCAATCTCTTAAAAATTTTGTTGGAACTGAAAAAGTAATTGTATTGTTATCTAAAGAAACAAAATTTAAATGCTTCAACCAGTTGTTGAATGCGGAGTCACCAACATTTTTTTTTAAATTTTTTTTAAAGGATAACCATTTACTTTCATCAAATATAGCAGATGTATTATCCATTTTCCCCCAACATGACGATTTTATAACTTAATTAATTTTACGCAAAAAATCTAAAGTCGTAAAATTTAATCACCAAATTATTTTCTTAATCAACACCCTTTATGTATTTTTAGCAAGAAGAAAAGTGAAAAAATTAAAAAAAAATTATTTTTTTGAAATTTGTTTTGATAAAGAGGATAACTTTCTGGATATGTATTCTTTTTTAAAAATACCTCTTTTTGAAGCCCTGGACATTATTGAGTTGACATTACTAAAGGATTTTTGAATTTCTTGCTCATTTTTTGCTTCAATAGAAGATTTGAATTTATTTAGAGCGTTTCTAAACTTAGATAGGTATTGAGAATTAACAGTATTTCTACTTTTGTTCTGTCTCGATCTTTTTTTTGCCGAAGCGTGGTTAGCCATATACGTGCTATAAATTCAAAATAAATTAAGTCAATTAATATTTATTAAAGATTTACTTATTATTTTGAAGTTTTGGACAATAAAATGTAGATCTTCCATACTGTACAATCTTTTTGACCTCATCATACTCTATTTTTTTTCCTTCTTTATTATAAACTTTAAAATTAGACTGAAAATTTCCTAAAGTGCCATCAGTAGACCTATAATCTCTTATACTTGAACCCCCATATTTAATTGCCTTCTTTAAAATTTTTCTGATAGACTTAATTAGTTTCATAATGAGACTAATTTCTAAATCTTTACCCAAAGTAAGTGGTGAAATTTTAGAATCGAATAGAATTTCCGATGCGTAGATATTACCTATACCAGCAATTAGTTTTTGATTTAATAAAATCTGCTTTATTGGAACCTCAGAATTTGAAATTTTTTCAAATATCATTTGTGGAGTAAGATTTGGGCTTAGTGCATCTACACCCAAATTCAATATATACTTTTGTTTATGTAAATCTTTTGTTTGTACTATATCTATAAATCCAAATTTCCTTGGATCATGATAAACAAGTATCCTTTTACTTAAAAAGTAAAGTACAAAGTGATCATGTTTTATTCTTTTGTAGCTTTTATCGACAGTTTTTAATCTTCCTGACATTCCAAGATGTATTACAAGAGAATAATCTGTATCTAAATCTATTATAATGAACTTTGCTATACGTCTTAGGTTGGATATCTTGGAGTTACGTAGTATATTAGTTATAATATTAGGAATTTTAAAACGAAGTTTTGATGTATGAATTTTGACATTAGATATTTTTTGATTCAATATTACACTAAGTCCCTTAACTGTAGTTTCAACTTCAGGTAACTCTGGCATAATGAAAAAAGATTATAATTTTGGTTATACAAAAGTAAACCCTAAACAAAAGACTAAACTTGTTCAGAATGTATTTTCAAGCGTGGCACAAAACTACGATATAATGAATGATTTAATGAGCTTAGGTATGCATCGATTATGGAAAAAAAGGTTTGTAGAGACAGTGGATCTAAAAGAAAATGAAATAGTCTTGGATGTTGGTTCTGGTTCTGGTGATATTGCCAGCGAAATTTTAAAAGAAAATTTACAAACTAGTCTTTATCTTTTAGATCTAAATGAAGAAATGTTATTAGAGGGAAGAAAAAGATTAAAAAAAGAAAAAAATATAAAATATTTTATTGGTAATGCTGAAAAGTTAAATTTTAAAAATAATTTTTTTGATAAATATACTATTTCTTTTTGCTTAAGAAATGTGACAGAGTATTTATTGTCTATAAAAGAAGCTTACAGAGTTCTTAAACCTGGTGGTAAATATTGTTGCTTAGAATTTAGTACACCTAAATCATCGTTGATATCAAGTTCATATAAAATTTATAAATCAAAGATTTTACCTCTTTTAGGAGAAATAGTTGCTAAAGATAAAAATGCTTATAATTATTTGAGTGAAAGTATTGATTTATTTCCATCACAAGAAGAGCTTAGTAAAAATCTAAGTGATTGTGGATTTACTAAAGTCGAGACTATTAATCTATTCAATGGAATTGTTGCTATACACACTGGTTACAAATTGTAATGAATAAAATTTTATTAATTATAAGTGGCTCTATTGCTGCATCCAAATGTAAAGAAATTATTACTTTGCTAAATATCAATGAAATTAAGATTAGCTGTATTCTAACTAACGAGGCTAAAAAATATATAAAAACATCAGATATAAAAAAATTACTTAAAAATAGAATATTTACAGATGAAGATGAGAAAAAAAATAAGATGCTCCATATTAATTTATCAAGAGGTAATGATATAATAGTTGTGTGTCCAGCTACAGCTAATTCTATTGCAAAATTTGCTAATGGATATGGAGATAATTTAGCTTCTAATACATTGCTTGCTGCAAATAAAAAAATTTTGTTTGTCCCCGCAATGAATAGTTTTATGTGGCATAATAAAATTAATCAAAAAAATGTGAAATTATTAAAAGATAATGGTCATGAGTTTATTGGTCCAAAAATTGGATATCTAAAATGTGG
This sequence comes from uncultured Alphaproteobacteria bacterium, assembly GCA_902515745.1. Lineage (GTDB taxonomy): Bacteria > Pseudomonadota > Alphaproteobacteria > HIMB59 > CACPNW01. Next base: position 22,092 of record CABXWB010000005.1, read on the forward strand.
AGAATTTGGTTTAGGAAGAATTGATAACTCAAAAAATATAGTAAATAAAATTTTAAGCAGATTAGAAAATATTAATTTATTAAAAGATAAAAAATGCCTAGTAACTGCAGGACCAACAATTGAAATGATTGATCCAGTTAGGTTTATTTCTAATCAATCTTCTGGAAAACAAGGCTATGAAATTGCTTCACAACTAGTTTTATATGGAGCGAATGTAACCTTGATATCTGGACCAACAAAATTAGATCCTCCACCAAATTTGAAATTTATTCAAATAAAATCGGCAAACGAAATGTATCAAAAAATTAGAAAAATTTCTAAAATTGATATAGGAATTTTTACAGCTGCAGTATCTGATTTCAAAAATAAAAATATATATAAATCCAAGATTAAAAAAAATGAAAAATTAAATATTAGTCTTAATAAGAATATTGATATTTTAGAAAAAATTGGAAAAAGCAAAACTCAAAGGCCTAAATTTTTAGTAGGTTTTGCAGCTGAAACAGGAGGCATTAATAATGCTAAAAAAAAATTAGCAGATAAAAAATGTGATATGATTGTTTACAATAAAATCGATAGTAAAAATAAAGTTTTTGGTTCAGATTATAATCGGATATCAATAATTACAAAAAACCAGATAAAAAAATTTAAGAAAATGACAAAGGTAAATTGTGCAAAGCAAATTATAAAACAAATTTATAATTCTGTATAGAATTATGAATAATTACTCTGAAGAAGAATATAAAATTTTCAGCAGATTATTTATTTTAAAAGAATTTTCTGAAGAAAATCTAAAAAAATTATCAAATATAAAAATTGGTATTGTGGGTATGGGAGGTATAGGATGTCCTTTAAGTCAATATTTAGTCAACTCTGGAATAAAAGAATTGTTAATAGTAGATGGAGACATTGTTGAAAAAAGTAATCTTAATAGACAAATTTTGTTTAATTTAAATGATATTGGAAGAAAAAAGGTTGATGTAGCAAAAAATAAATTACGATTAATTAATACTGAATGTAAAATTCATACTATTGATGAAAATATTAATTCTTTAAATTTAAATTCTTTAAAAGAATGTTCTATAATTGTTGATGCAACTGATGATTGGGTAAGTTCTAAATTGTTAAATGAATATTGTCTTAAAAACTCAATCAATTTTTTATATTCCTCTGCATTAAGACACGATTTACAAATAATTCTTTTCAATAATTCAAATAAAAATAATCATCTATGTTTAAATTGTATCTTTCCTAACAAAGATGAAGTTGATCTTCCCAGATGTGATGTAGTAGGTATTTCAGGTATTTCTTCAGGGTTAGCAGGTTTGATTACTGCTCAAAAAATAATTAATTTCTATTTAAATTTAAAGGATGAAACTAATATAATGACAATTTCTGATGGAAAAAAATTAAGCATTGATAATATTGTTATTAAAAGTAAACATGATTGTTATTTAAAATCAGTTTAAGTTAATTGATAAATACATAAAAAAAGTTTAATTAAAATTATGAAACAAAATTCATTTACCTACGATCAATTGATTGATTGTGCAAAAGGTGTTCTTTTTGGAAAAGGGAATGCACAACTTCCAATGCCTCCTATGTTAATGTTTGACAGAATTACTTCAATAAATGAGAATGGAGGAGTATTCGCTAAAGGTGAGGTTATTGCAGAATTAGATATTAAAGAAGACTTATGGTTTTTTGAATGTCATTTTAAAGATGATCCCGTAATGCCGGGTTGTTTAGGTTTGGATGCTATGTGGCAATTACTTGGTTTTTATTTAGGATGGCTTGGTCAACCAGGAAAAGGTAGAGCTTTAGGAGTTGGAGAAGTTAAGTTTACCGGTCAGGTATTACAAAAAGTCAAAAAAGTAACTTATCATATATCTCTTAAAAGACTTATACTAAGAAAATTGATTTTAGGAGTTGGAGATGGTGTTTTAAAAGCTGATGGTGAAACAATTTATGAAGCTAAAGATATGAAAGTCGGTTTATTTTCACCTGAGAAATAAGTAATGAATAGAGTAGTAGTAACAGGTTTAGGAATAGTATCATGTATTGGTAATAATCAATCGGATGTTATAGACAGTCTTAAAAATTTGAAATCTGGGATAACAAGTGCAGAAGAGTATGAGGAGTTTTCTTTTAGAAGTCTTGTACACGGTAAACCAAATATAGATATTAGTAACAAAATTGATAGAAGATTACTAAGGTTTATGGGTGATGGAGCTGCCTACAACTATATTGCGATGAAAGATGCTATAGACGACTCAGGGCTGGACGATAGTGATATTTCAAATGAAATGACTGGTATAATTGTTGGTTCAGGTGGTCCATCTACTCAAAATTTATTTAAGTCTTCTGAAATTGGGAAGAGTTCGGGTTCAAAAAAAATTGGACCATTTATGGTGCCAAGAGCAATGTCTAGTACAAATTCTGCAACACTTGCGACTCCTTTTAAGATTAAAGGAGTTAACTATTCAATTACTTCAGCATGTTCTACAAGTTCACATTGTATTGGTAATGCGTACGAACTAATTCAGATGGGAAAACAAAACATTGTTTTTGCTGGAGGAGGTGAAGAGCTCCATTGGACTTTATCAATTTTATTTGATGCAATGGGTGCTTTGTCATCAAAATATAATTCTACTCCAAACAAATCTTCAAGGGCATATGATGCAGATAGAGATGGATTTGTAATTGCTGGTGGGGGTGGAACTTTAGTACTTGAAGAATTAGAGCATGCAAAAGCTAGAGGTGCTAAAATATATGGTGAAATAACAGGATATGGAGCAACCTCAGATGGATACGATATGGTACAGCCTTCTGGAGAAGGAGCAGAAAGATGCATGAAGCAAGCATTAAAAAATATTGATGATAAAATTGATTATATAAATACACATGGAACAAGCACTCCAATAGGAGATGTAAAAGAATTGGAAGCAATCAAAAATGTTTTTGGTTCAAATATTCCTAAAATGAGCTCAACAAAATCTTTGACTGGTCATTCTTTAGGGGCAACTGGTGTGCATGAGGCAATTTATAGTTTATTGATGATGAAAAATAATTTTATTAGTGGTTCTGCTAATATTGAAAATCTAGATGATAGTGCCAAAGATTGTAATATTCTTTTAAAAACGGAAAATGACCTTGAAATTGAGCATGTTATGTCGAATAGTTTTGGTTTTGGTGGTACAAATGCAACATTAGTTTTTTCAAAATATCATGCTTAATAAAAAAAAAGGTTTAGTATTTGGTATTGCAAATAATCATTCAATTGCATGGGGAATAGCAAAACAACTAGCTAAAAATGGTGCTGAAATAGCCATTGGTTATCAAAATGAAATATTATTGAAGAGAGTGAAACCGCTTTCTGAAGAAATTAATTCAAAAATATTAATAGAATGTGATTTTAATAATGATGACTCAATAAACAAATCTGTAGAAATTATAAAAAAAGAATGGGGCACAATTGATTTTATAATTCATGCTGTTGCATTTGCAGATAAGTCAGAGTTAAATGGCAGATATGTTGATACTACGAAGGATAATTTTATTAATTGTTTGGAAATATCATGTTTTTCTTTAACTAGTCTTGCAAGAAATTTTGAACCTATAATGAATGATGGAGGAAGTATTCTCACCCTTACTTTTTACGGGTCAAATAAAGTAATACCAAATTACAATTTAATGGGAATTGCAAAAGCCGCTTTAGAAACAAGTGTAAAATACTTAAGTGTGGATTTAGGCACAAAAAATATTCGTGTTAATGCAATCTCAGCAGGACCTATGAGAACAGTTGCTGGTGCAGCAATAAATAATGCTAGGGAGGTGTTTAAATTTACAGAAGAACATTCAGCATTGAAACGAAATGCAAAACTAGATGAAATTGGTAAATCTGCTTTATACTTTGTTAGTGATTTATCTTCTGCAGTTACTGGTGAAGTGCATTATGTTGACTGTGGTTACAATATTATCGGAATGCCCAATAAGTTCTAAAATTTTCCCAATAAATCTAAAGGATTATCAACAAAAATACTATCAACACCTATGGAGAAAATATCATTAGCACTAGATAAATTTATATTTTTATTCGAATAAACAGTTATTGCCATATTGGATTCTTTAATTTTTTTTATAATATCAGCAGTAACAAGATCTATATTTAATCCACAAATTTTTAAATCATGATTAATTGAAATACTAATCAAATCATCAATATTATATTTTTTAAAATCATCTAATAAAAAACTGCGTATAGATTGAGGGTAAAGTTTTGAAATTTCCAAAATAGAAATCATATCAAATGAGGAGAAAAAAATATCTACTTGATTAATATTTTTTATAATTTTATATATTTGATAAACATTTTCTTTTTCAAAATTTTTATTGGGTTTTAATTCGATATTTAAATTACCATTATAATTAGTACACAAACTAAGAATATCTTCTAACTTTGGAACAAAAATATTTGTATTTTCTTTATAAAAAAATTTTCCCGCATCAAGTCTTTTTATGTTCTCATAATCATAATCAATAGCAAGCCCACTTCCATTAGTAGTTCTATCAAGTGTGTCATCATGTAATAAAATTGGAACTCTGTCTTTAGAAATCTTAACATCTATTTCTACAAAACTTAAACCTAAATCGAATGCCTTTAAGATAGATTCTAAAGTGTTTTCTGGACACAGATCTTTTACACCTCTGTGCCCAATTAATTTAGGTAATTTAAGCGTTTTCTTCTGCGTCAACTGCTTTCATAGAAAGTTTTATTTTTCCTCTTGAGTCGATATCCAATACTTTTACTTTAACGATATCTCCTTCACTAATAACATCTTCAACTTTCTCTACTCTTTCATTTTTTAATTGACTAATATGAACAAGACCATCTGTAGACCCCATGAAATTTACAAAAGCACCAAAGTCCATTATCTTTATAACTTTACCATCATAAATTTTCCCAATCTCTGGCTCTTCAACAATACCTTTGATCCATTCTAATGCATCATTTCCAGATTTTTGATCGACAGCTGCAATACTCACTAAACCTTCATCATTAATTTCAATTTTAGCTCCAGTTGTTTCAGATATTTCTCTAATAACAGCTCCTCCTTTACCAATAACTTCTCTGATTTTATCTTTGTTTATTTGAAGGTTAGTTATTGTTGGTGCGTATTGTGAAATTGATTTTTTTGGTTTATCAATTGCCTTAGCCATTTCGCCTAATATATGGAAACGTCCATCTTTAGCTTGAGCTAAAGCTTCTTTCATTATTTCAGGCGTTATGCTTGTTATCTTAATATCCATTTGAAGAGACGTAATGCCTTCTGAAGTTCCAGCTACTTTAAAATCCATATCTCCCAAATGATCTTCATCACCTAAGATATCTGACAAAATTACATACTTATCATCTTCTTTAATTAACCCCATCGCAATTCCAGCTACTGGTCTTTCTAATGGTACACCTGCATCCATTAAAGACATAGATGTGCCACACACAGTTGCCATTGAGCTAGATCCGTTTGATTCTGTAATCTCAGAGACAACTCTATAAGTGTATGGGAATTTTTCGTTTGAAGGCAACATTGGATGTATTGCTCTCCATGCTAGTTTTCCATGACCAATTTCTCTTCTGCTAGTTGAACCGACCCTACCGACTTCTCCAACTGAGTATGGTGGAAAATTATAGTGAAGCATAAATTTTTCAGTATATTCTCCATCAATAGCATCAATTCTTTGCTCATCTTGACCAGTGCCTAAAGTTGATACAACAATTGCTTGCGTTTCTCCTCTGGTGAATAATGCTGATCCATGTGTACGTTCTAGAATACCTGTTTCACATACAATTGGTCGAACAGTTTTTGTATCTCTTCCATCAATTCTTTTACCAGTATTGATTAGCTCACCTCTAACAATATCTTTCTCAACATTTTTGATAGCATCAGCTATTATTACTGCTGATAGTGTTTCAGATGTATATTTTTCAGAAATTGAATTTCTAATAGAAGATAATTGATCTGATCTCTTTTGTTTTTCTATTATTTTATATGCATCTATAAAATCATTACCAAACTCACTACTAATATTTGTTGGTAGATTTTTAATCTCATCTTCTTTTTCTTTTAATTCCCATGGATCTTTTGCTGCTTTTTTTGCTAGAGCTATAATTGCATCAATTACTGCTTTGTAACTATCTTGGCCAAGAACAACGGCATCTAACATCTGTTTTTCTGAGAGCTCATGTGCTTCAGACTCAATCATTAAGACACCCTCTTTTGTTCCTGCTAACACTAACTCTAGTTTTGTATTAGCTAATTGACTTTTTGTTGGGTTAACAACAAACTCATTATCAATAAAACCAATTTTTATTGCGCCTAATGGTCCTAAAAATGGCAATCCAGATAATGTCAATGCTGCACTTGCAGCAACTAGCGCTACTACATCTGAGTCATTTTCTTGATCATGTGATAAAACTGTACATGTAACTTGAGTTTCATTTTTGAAATCTTTGTGAAATAATGGTCTAACGGGTCTATCAATTAGACGACAGACTAAAGTTTCTTTTTCAGTAGGTCTAGCTTCTCTTTTAAAAAAACCGCCTGGAATTTTACCTACTGAGTAATATTTTTCCTGATAGTTTACTGTTAGTGGAAAAAAATCAATATCTGGTTTTGCTTCTTTTGCCGCCACTACATTTGCCATGACTGTAGTTCCACCATAAGTGGCTAATACCGTTGCATCAGCTTGTCTTGCTATTTTTCCAGTTTCTAGTTTAAGTTTTCTACCTGCCCATTCAATTTCTACATTTTTTACATCAAACATAATTTCTATTCTTCCTCTTTTATTATCCTCTAATATTTAGCTTTTTAATTAACTCTGAGTATTCAGAGTTGTTTTTTTTAGATAAGTAATTTAATAATTTTTTTCTTTTATTGACCAAAGCAACCAAACCTCTTTTGGAATGATTGTCTTTGTTATGTGATTTAAAATGTTCAGTTAAGTTTTTTATTCTTTCTGTTAAAACTGCTATCTGAACACTTGTTGATCCAGTATCTTTATCATTTTTAGAAAATTCATTAATAAGATTTTTTTTATTTTCTTTAGTTATCGACATCGGTTCTCCTATATTAATATTTTATTTGGTTTAAACAAACTACCATCTAATTTGCCTATTGAGACTATGTCTCCATTTTTAAATAAAAAAATATTTTTTTTATCTAAATTGATTGATGAAGAATTAAAAATTTTTTTTTCATCAATCTTAATTGATCTCCCAAAAGATAAATTATCAATATCCAGTTGTTCTTCAATTTCATAAGCCAAGATGTCGTCCAGCATAGAGATTGATGGGGAAATACAATTAATTTCTTTGTGCCTTTGTCCTATTTTAAGAAGATCGTCCAGTAAAATCGATGTTTTTTCAGTAAATTTGCCTACTTTTGACCTTTTTAATGAAGAAATATGACCATATGTTTTTAGGTCTAATGCAAAATCACGAGCAAAACTTCTAACGTAAAAACCTTTTCCGCATAAAATTTTAAATGAGGTTTTATTTGTACTATGATTAATAATAGTCAAATTTTCAATAAATACTTTTTTTGGTTTAATCTCAAATATTTCATTATCTCTAAATAATTTATAAGCTCTTCTTCCATTAATTTTAACTGCTGAAACTTTAGGAGGTATTTGATCAATATAACCCAAATAATTATCAATTTTTTTTTCAATTTCTTTTTTTTTGGGAAAATAATTAGATTCGAATAAAATTTCACCTTCAGCATCATCTGTTGTTGTTTGACTTCCCCATGTGATTGTAAACTCATATTCTTTGTTAATAATGCCGATGTATGGGATTAGTTTTGTTGCTTTTCCAATAGCAATAGGTAGCACACCCTCGGCCATAGGATCTAAGGTGCCAGCGTGACCAATTTTATCAATTGAAAATTTTTTTTTAATAGAATTAATTGCTTTAAAAGATGTAATATTTTTAGGTTTATATAAATTTATCCAACCTTGTTTTGAAATCATTACTTAATATCTCTAAGGACATTTTTGTTTAATAATAGGTTTTCAATTTTTTCTGCTTCGTCAAAGGTATCATCTAAATAAAAAGATAGTTTTGGTGTAAATTTAGAATTAATTTTTGCTTTTGATAAAAATTTTTGAAAAATATATTTTCTATCTTTCAAAACTTCTAAAATTTGTATTTTGTCCTTACCGCCAAGCGGCATAAAATATACATTAGCAATTTTTAGATCCTTAGACATTCTAACAAATGATATTGTTATTGAAGAAGAGTTAATATTTTCGTCAAAAAAATCTTCTTTTAGTAAACAATCACTTAATAATGACCTTATCAATTCTCCAAATCTAATTTGCCTTTGTGTATCCATTGTAAAAAAACATTATAACTTTCTACTTGTAGAAACTTCTTCAAATGTTTCAATAATATCACCTACTTTTATATCACTATAATTATCTAGCATTACACCGCACTCAAAACCAGACTTAACCTCAGATACTTCTTCCTTAAATCTTTTTAGACTACTAATTAGTCCTTTATGAATTACAATATTGTCTCTTAGAATTCTAATCTGAGATTTTCTAGAAATTAGACCGTCTTTAACCATACATCCTGCAATATTTCCAACTTTGGAAATACTGAAAACCTCTCTAATTTCTACATTACCTGTAATATTTTCAGAGATATCAGGTTTTAATAAACCAGTTAATAGGTTTTTTACATCATCAATTAGTTCATAAATGATTGAATAATATTTTATATCTACACCATCTCTTTTTGCTATATCTCTTGCGTGAGGTAGCGCCCTGACATTAAAGCCAACAATAAAACCTTTTCCAGAGCTAGCTAGGGTAACATCACTCTCAGTAATTGCACCTACGCCTTTATAAATAACATTTACCTTAACTTCATCAGTTGAAAGTTTAGTTATTGAATTTTCAATTGCTTCTGCCGAACCTTGTACATCAGTTTTAATTACTACTGGAAGACTTGTTGCTTCACCTTTATTAATTTGAGCAAACATTTCTTCAACATTTGATTTTGCAACTGTATTTTTTTGAATTTGTAGTTTACTAGATCTAAATTCTGCAATTTTACGAGCAATACTTTCATTTTCAACAACAATAAAATCGTCACCAGCTAAGGGGTTAGAATCAAATCCTAGTACTTCTACTGGTACTGATGGTTCAGCTTGTTTAATATTTTTTCCTTTGTCATCAATTAAAGCTTTAACTTTTCCCCATTCAGATCCTGATACAAAAATATCACTTACTTTTAAGGTTCCTTTTTGTACTAGGACTGTTGCTACTGAACCTCTACCTTTTTCAAGCTTAGATTCGATTACAGACCCTCTAGCTTTTCTATCAGGGTTAGCTTTAAGATTAAGAATATCTGCTTGTAGATGAATTGCTTCTTCTAGTTTATCTAAATTTGTTCCTTTAGTTGCAGATACTTCTATATCTAAAACTTCTCCACTAAGCTTCTCAACAATTACTTCATGACTTAGTAATTCATTTCTTACTTTATCAGGATCGGCTCCAGGAAGATCAATTTTGTTAATAGCTACAATTATTGGTACTTCAGCTGATTTTGCATGAGCAATTGATTCAATTGTCTGAGGTTTAATTCCATCATCAGCAGCCACAACAAGTATAACTATGTCCGTTGTTTTAGATCCTCTAGCTCTCATATTTGAAAAGGCAGCATGACCTGGAGTATCAATAAATGTAATTCTTTTATTATTATTATTTATTTGATAAGCTCCGATATGTTGAGTAATGCCTCCTGCTTCTCCAGATACTACGTTACTTTTTCTAAAAGCATCTAATAAAGATGTTTTACCATGATCAACATGACCCATGATTGTTACTACCGGAGCTCTTGTAATAAGACTGTCTTCATGATCTTCATGATCTTTGATATCATTTAATACATCATCATCTTTAACTACAGTTACTTTATGACCTAATTCTTCAGCAACTAATTGAGCTGTATCAGATTCCAGTGATTGAGTAGCATTAGCCATAACGCCCATTTTCATAAGAACTTTTACTACGTCCGCTGTTTTTTCTGCCATTCTGTTAGCTAAATCTTGAACAGTGATAAAATCAGGAATAGAAATTTCTCTAGAAATTTTATTCTCATCATTGTCGTTTGCTGATTTAAGTTTTTCTTTTTCTCTAGCTCTTTTTATTTTAGCTAAACTTGGGAACCTATCAAATTCTTGTTCCTCTTGTTCTAATATTTTTTTTGCATCAGATTTACTAAAGTCGTCTTCAAGTGGTCTTAGGGTTGATTTCTTTTGCTGTGTTTTTTTATCAACAGTTTTTTTATTTTTATTTTCAAAATTTCTAGTTTTGTTAGGTGATGAAAAGTTTGGTTGTGGCGAAGAGTTAATGCCTGGTCTAGGAGTTCTTAAGCTAGATGATCCTCTAAAATTTGATTGAGTAGTTGATGAGCTTTTCTGTTGGTTATTTTTATTTTTAAAAACAATTTGAATTGTTTTTTTATTCCCACTATTTCTTGCCTTATCATCTGCTGGACCAAGATTTTTTCTTATTTGTAACCTACCTGATGAAGATAGTTTTAATGGTTTTTTCTTTTTACCTATATCTTTATCTTTATCCAATTTTAATCCTTATTTTGTTCTTCGGTCCAGAAACTTCTTGCTTCCATTATCATATTGTTAACAATTTCCTCATCAACCTCTAATTCTTTTAAAATTCCCTCTTCTTTATCTATAAGTTCAAAAGTTGCTAAATCAGCAAAATCATTAACGTTTAGAATATTAGATTTAGCAAGTTTTGCTAAAATACTATTATTCATACCCTTCAAATTTTTTAATTTTTCATCATTGATATTTTCTTCTATAAGTTTTTTGTCAGATTCTTCTTTATCTTGAACAAAACTTTTAGATCTATCAATTATTTCTTGAGCTAAAGTAGAATCAAACCCTTCTATTTTTTCTAAATTTTCTAAAGTTTCAGCAGCTACTGACTCGACTGTTGTATATCCATCAGTAACAAGAAGTTGGGCGATAACATCTTCAACGTCAAGTGTCTCGGCTAATAAAAGACTTTTTTCCTTAAATTCTTTTTGTCTTCTATCTGATTCTTCATCTTCAGTTAAGATATCTATTTCTAAGCTAGTTAAATTTGAAGCTAATTTTACATTTTGACCTTTTCTTCCAATAGCCAGACTTAATTGATCGTCAGGTATAACAACCTCAACTTTATTTTTTTCTTCATATAAGAAAATCTTACTTACTTCTGCAGGAGCAAGTGCATTTGCTAAGAAAGTAGCTTGGTTATCAGACCATGTAACTATATCTATTTTTTCTCCTTGTAATTCATTTACAACAGCTTGTACTCTAGAACCTCTCATTCCAACACAAGCACCTACAGGATCTATCGTAGAATCTTCTGTAAAAACACTAATCTTAGCTCTGGAACCAGGATCCCTCGCAACACTTTTCACAGTAATAACTCCCTCATATATTTCTGGAACTTCTTGAAAAAATAATTTTGATAAAAATTGAGGATGTGTTCTTGATAAAAAGACTTGATATCCTTTAACATCATTTTTTACTTCATATATGTAAGCTCTTACTCTATCTCCATTCTTAAATGTTTCTCTTGGAATAAGTTCTTCTCTTTTTATTATTGCTTCACTCTTACCTAAATCTATAATTAAGTTTCCAAATTCAGTTCTTTTAACTATACCAACCGCTATTTCACCTACCTTATCTTTATACTCTTCATATTGATTAGATTTATCAGCTTCTCTTACTTTTTGAATTATTACACCTTTAGCGTTTTGTGCAGCAACTCTTCCTAATTCAATAGGTGGTAATTCTTTAATAATAAATTCTCCTAAATTAATATCTGGATTAATTTTTTTGGCATCTGACAAGAGTATTTGCCTAGATTGTAATTCTTCGTCAATGTTTTGAACAACCTCTAAATATGAGTTTAAATTAATATCTCCTGTTTCTCTATCTATAGAGATTCTTATATCGATTTCTTGACCGTATTTAACTCTAGCAGCTTTTTCTAATGCTTGCTCCATTGCTGAGAAAACTGAGTCTTGATCAATATTCTTTTCTAAAGCTACATTAGATGCAACTTGAAGCATCTCTTCCCTAATTACATTATATTTTTTTTTAGCCATATTTATAAAAAAAAGGTGGGATAACCCACCTTAATAATATTGCGTATATTAATATTTTACAAAATTTCAAGCTTATAATTTTCGTAAAATGAATAAAGATGGTTTTCTTTGAGAATTAATTGCTTTTTTATAATATTTCGTCTCAATATCGAAATAATCTTTTATACTTAAATTAATTTTAGACTGGTTAACCCAAAGAAAATAATCCTTACATTTGTAAAGTGAGTTTAAAATAAATCTTACATAAATTATTGAATCTGTTGCTATATATATCTCACCATTATTTTTCAAAATTTTATGTAGTTTTATTAAAAATTCACTAGTTATCAATCTTCTTTTAGCATGTCTATTTTTTGGCCATGGATCAGGAAAAAAAATCCATACGAGTCTAAAATATTTTTTATTTGTAATATCTAAAACATTATAAACATTACCATTATGGAGTAGAATATTGTTTATATTATTTGTTTCAATATTTTTAAGTAAGATTATATTTCCATCAATATATTTTTCACAAGATATAACAACTTTGTCTGAAAATTGTTTAGCAAGAAATATACTTGTTTCACCATAACCAGTACCTACATCTAAAATATATTCTGAATTTTTATTAAAATTTTGAAACTTATATTTATCAACTTTTTCATAATAATTTTTCAAATTAATTTTTTTCTTACTTCTCCCCCTTGTTCTTCCAAATAATCGATTTGTATAATTGCTACTAAACATTTTTCCTTAAATAATAGAAAGTAATTAAAAGAAATATAATAAAAAAATAAATTTTTAGTATTAAATGCTGGTTAACAAAATTAGTATTTTCTTGAAGAAATAATTTATGTTCAAATTTTTCAATATTATTTAGTTTAGTGTTTTTTATTATACTGCCGTTATTATCTATCACTGCAGATATTCCATTATTAGATACACGTATTGTTGTTTTATTAAACTCTGCTGCTCTAATTTTAGTTAAATACAAATGCTGGTATGGTCCTATATATTTACCAAACCAAAAATCATTAGTTATATTTATAATAAAATTACTTTTGTAATTTAACTTATTTAGCAGCTTCCAATAAAAAACTATTTCATAACAAATTACAGGAATAAAACTTATATTATTTGGTAAATTAATTATTCTTTCTTCTTTACCACTTGAATAATTGTTTGGGCCAACAATATTCTCTAGAAAAGTAAGTGAATCTCTAAGAGGTAAGAATTCTCCAAAAGGAACAAGTATTATTTTGTCAAAATAAGTTACTTTTGATTTGGTAATATTGATTAAACTATTGTAGTATCTATTATTATCAAATCTTGTAGCACCAATAATCAATACTTGATTTTCTTTTAAAGATTCTTTTAGGATTTTTAGATCAAGATTATCTAAAAGATAAGGAAAATTATTTTCACCAAATATTAACAAATCTGCAGTACTTTCTTGAATATTATTAATTATTGTATTTAGTTTTTTTTCAGGAGTTAGTGATTCATCATTGTTTTTAAAATTTAGTTGAAAAATTTCTAAATCTATTGTGTTTGTATTAAAATTATTATTTTTAGAATTAAAATTTGATATTATTATAAAAACTATCGGTAGAACAATAAAAAATGATAGGAACCCAATTTCCTTTTTGAATTTCACTTTAGTAATAAAAACAAAAGGTAGACAGAATATCTGAATGATCAGATAACTTGAGATTAATGTTCCAAAAAACTTTAATGAAAAAAGTAGAGATTCATTACTAGAAACAACCAAAGAAAAGGTAAACCATGGAAATCCATAAAAAAATACTGAAATTATATATTCACTAATAGTGAACATAAATGGAATTAAAAAAATTATTGGAATTTTTTTTCCTAACTTAAAAATTATTGTAAATACCAAACTTAGAATTAAAGATAATAAGATTATTAATAACAAAAAAACTAGAAAGAAATTTTTTGTTTCTTCAAAAACAAAAAAAGGATTTTTTATCCAAAATAAATAACTTATAAAAAATCCAAAGCCAAAAAATGAAAAATTTTTAAAGATATTTAATTTATTTTTATTTTTTCTATTTAAATCTAAAAGCAGGCAAAGAAAGGGGAAAATTATAAATCCTAAAGGTAAAAAAAAATAAGGAGGAAATAAAAGTGATGTTAAAAGTCCTAAGATAAAATAAATTAAAATACTCAATTATTTTTGTTTACTTCAACAATTTCAATTTTTCTGTTATTTGATTTGATAATCTTAATCCTAAGTTCATCATTAAAATCAATTACTTCATTATTTTTTGGTATCCTATTTATTTTTTCATATACAAGACCACCTACAGAAGAGGTTTCATCATCTTCATTTCTTGAAATATTAATTGAAAAAAATTCTTCCAAATCTTCCACTCTATAACTAGCATCTACAGTTATTGAATTATCTGATTTTTTATAAACTAATTCTTCATCATCTTCTGCGTCATGTTCATCTTCAATCTCACCAACAATTTCTTCAACTAAATCTTCTATCGTTACCAATCCATCAACACCTCCAACTCCATCAACAACTAGCCCTATATGAATCCTAGATGATCTCATGGTTTTCAGTAAATCTAAGATCGGAGATTTTGGGGCAACATATAACACATCTCTGATTATTTCACTCATCTGAAATGTATCCTGTGATGATTTAATAAAATCTTTTATATGAAAAAAGCCAATTACATTATCAATATTTTTTTTGAATACTGGAATTCTAGAATGTCCCTCTTCCTTAATAACTTCTAAAATTTCGTTGTAAGATTTATCATGTTCTAAGGCTACTATTTCACTCCTAGGTATCATTAAATCTTCAACACTTTTTTCATTCAAATTTACTATGTTTTTAATTAGATTTTTTTCATTATTATCATTTAAATTTTCGATATCTTTATTATCTTCGTCATTAGCAATAAAATTTAAGATATCTTCTTTTGTTGAATCATTAGATAATAATTTTTTAATTATCCAATTTTTCCAGCTCGATGATTTATCAGCGTTATTTGTATTCATTAAGTTGTATAAGGATTATTAATTCCAAATGATCCTAAAATTTTTATCTCCTCGTTTTTCATTTTTTTAAAATCTGAATTTTTTTTATGATCATATCCGTTAATATGCAATAAACTATGGATTAGTAAATGGTTAAAATGATCATATATGCTAACTTTATTTTTGTATATGAATTTTTCAATAGTATCTATAGAGAAAAAAATATCACAATATAAAATTTTTCCAACATTTTTATTTGAATTCTTTAAAATAAAAGTAAGAACATCTGTGTCTAGTTGTTTATTTTTATAGATTTTATTAAGTTTTATCATTTTTTCTTTATCAGATAAAATTATATTTAATTCAAATCTATGATCTCTTTTAAAATAAGAGCTCATCTTATTAATAGTTTTTTTTGTAATAATTTTAATTTTTGGTATTCTTCTCGGCCATTTTTTAGATTGTGAAAAAAATTCAACTTTTATGTTTTTCATATGCATTAATAATCTTTTTTACTAAATCATGTCGAACAACATCCTTTTCTGATAATTCAATAAAACCTATATCGTTAACTTTGTATAATTTCTTCAATGCATCTTTAAGTCCTGAATCTTTTTCACTTACAAGATCAATCTGTGTAATATCACCCACAACAACCATTTGACTATTTTTACCTAGTCTTGTTAAGAACATTTTCATTTGTGTTTTTGTAGTATTTTGGGCTTCATCTAAAATTATAAAACAATCTTCAAGAGTTCTTCCTCTCATAAATGCAATAGGTGCTATTTCAATTGTGTTATTAAGTAATTTTTTTTCGACCTGTTCATATGGTAACATTGAATATAATGCATCATAGATAGGTCTCAAAAAAGGATCTACTTTTTCTTTTAAATCACCTGGGAGAAATCCTAATTTTTCTCCTGCTTCAACTGCTGGTCTTGATAAAATAATCTTATTTACCTTTCCATCTTGTAGGGCTGAAACTGCTTTTGCAACAGCTAGATAAGTTTTTCCAGTTCCAGCAGGACCAATAGCAAATGTGATGTTTTTAGTATTTAGTAGTTGAAGATATTTATTTTGTATTTCTGTTCTTGGTATAATTTTTCTTTTTTTAGTTTGAATAAATAAATCCATCTGTTTGTCTGACTTAATATTCATAGATATTAAACTTTTATTATCTCTAATTCTATCCTCATCTATTTCTGCACCATTTTGTGCTTCTTTAAATAAATTAAGAATGGTTTTCTTAGTTTCAAAAATTGATTTTTTATTACCTGATATTTTAATTTTGTTTCCACGGTATTGGATTTTAACTTGATTAATTTGTTCTATAAGAGATAAGTTTCTATCATTGATACCAAATAAGTTACTTAAAATTGTATTATCTTCTAATTCTAATTCTAAATTTTCGTTTTTATTTACTATATCTGACATTCAAGTGCAAAATTAGTTGAGTTTGTAATTTTAACATCCATAATTTGATTTAATAAATCTTTTTTTGAGTTAATAAATGTACTTTGATTGTAGATTGTACGACCTATAAATTGATCTTTATGCCTGCCTACCTTTTCAAATAATACTTCCATCCCTTTATTAACAAATGATTTATTAAAATTTATTTGTTGTTGTGTAAGTAAAGATTGCAAAGCGCTTAAGCGCGCTTTTTTGTCTAACAAACTAATATTATCTTTGTTTTGAGCAGGTGTTCCTGGTCTTGGACTATAAATAAATGAATAAGCAATAACAAAATTTATTTTTTCAATAAATTTCATTGTGTCTTCAAAATCTTTATCTGTTTCTTCCGGGAAACCAACAATAAAATCTGATGAAAGAGCAATATCAGGACGAACATTTCTTATTTTTTCTACAATTTTTAAGTAATCATCAACTGTATGTTTTCTATTCATTTTTTTTAAAATTTTATTTGAGCCAGATTGAATAGGTAGGTGAAGAAAAGGCATAAGTTTTGAATTATCAGCATGTGCATTTATAAGAGAATCTTTCATATCGATAGGATGAGATGTCATATATCTAATCCTCTTAATTTCTTCGATTTCACTGATTTTATTAATTAAGTAAGCTAGATCTTTTGATTTTCCATCTGGACCCAGACCATGATACGCATTAACATTTTGACCTAGCAAAATTATTTCTTTAATCCCATTTGATACATATTTTTTTGTTTCTTCTACTATATCATCAACTGGTCTAGAAAACTCAGGTCCTCTTGTATATGGCACTACACAAAAAGAACAAAACTTATCACACCCTTCTTGAATAGATAAAAATTCAGATGATAGATTAGAAGAGTTGAAGATTAAGTTTTTAAATTTTTCATTTTGCAAAAATTCACTATTTTCAATTTCATCAACTTTATCAATCATATCAGGTAATTTGTGATATGATTGAGGTCCCACAACATAATCAACTGATGGAGATCTTTTTTTAATTTCAAGACCTTCAGCCTGAGCTACACAACCTGCAACAACTAATTTCATATTACTTTTTTTATCTTTAATTTTTTTAACTCGACCAATATCAGAATAAACTTTTTCAACTGCCTTTTCTCTAATATGACAGGTGTTCAAAACTGTTAAATCTGCTTTAGAAATATCCTTTGTTAATTTATAGCCTTTATTCGAAAACAAATCTTTAATACGGTTACTGTCATATACATTCATCTGACAACCATATGATTTGATATAAATGTATTTATCACTCATGATTAATTTTTTTTATGAAGCATTTAGCATGAATATTTTTGTTATTATACCTAAAATAATTATGTCTAAAATTTAAAAAAACAAAGTTGTTTTTTTGGTATAAATTTATTGCCTCTACATTATCTTCAGCAACTTCAATGAAAATCTTTGAAAAATTAAGATTATTTGTTTCAATATAATTTAATAATTTTGTTGCAATTTTTTTTCTTCTTTGATCTTTTGATACAAATAAAATATGCAATTCTAAATCATATTCTTTATCATTTTTAATTTTATCACCAATTAAGACTCCTTCAAGATTATTATCCTGAAAATATCCAAGAGAGTAATTATTATCTTTGCTAAATTGACTTTCAATATTTTTTGTATTCCATCCTATGTTTTTAAAATAATTAAATTCATCACTATTATCATTTATAAAATTGATTATTGATAATAGGTTTTCTTTATTTATTAAGCTAATTCTATTCAATTTAGTAATTGATTATTTGATATATATATTGGTTCAATAATAATATTTTTTTTAAAAGTAAAATTATTATAATTGGTGTAAAATTCTTCAAAAAAAGAAAACTGCATTTGTTCTAATTCATTGTTTTCATTAATTTTACTTTTATTAAAAAGAATCAAATCGATATTTTTTGGAATTGAATATTTATTATTTTCAATTTTATAGTATTCCATGTGGTGATCCTTAGTTTTATAACAGAAAAATTTCTGATTATTAGAAGAGGTTATAAAAACTCCCAATTTTTTTTTGGAATGTTTTATTGTGTTCAAATTTAAGATATCCTCAATAGTTAGTGGGTAATAAGGAATATTACGAGAGATCATAAGACCAGATATAAATGCTGAACCAACCCTTAAACTTGTATAAGATCCAGGACCAATTGTTGTAGAAATTTTTTTGAGATTTTTAGTTAAATTTAATCGTTTATCTATTTCTATATAGGTTTCTATTATATTATCACTTAACTTATCTGTTTCAGATTGAGTAATTTTCTGTTGTAATATTATTTTGTTGTCATCAATTACACAAAACTCTGGTATTGATGATATAATATCTAGAAATAACAACATATGAAATTACATAACTACATTCTATTACTATTTTTAAAAAGTATTTCTTTAACTTTTTTATTAGTAAGTGGAGCTTTTGCAAATGAAGTAAAAAATTCAGCTACTGTATTTATGTATCATAAATTTGGAGTTGCAAAATATCCTTCAACAAGTGTCACTATTGATCAACTTAACAGTCACATTGAAGAACTAACTAAAGAAAAATATACCATTAAATCATTAGATTTTATTATTGATACAATTATTAATGATGGTGATCTTCCAGAAAATACTATTGGTATAAGTGTAGATGATGCTGATAAGTCTTTTTTAGAAGTTGGGTGGCCTTTATTTAAAAAAAATAATATTCCTGTAACTTTATTTGTAACGACGGGGACAATTTCAAATAATAAAAAATATATTAACTGGGATCAAATAAGACAGCTCAAAGAAGAAGGTGTAATAATTGGTGCACACTCTCATACACATGCTCACATGCCAGATATTAGTATCGAAGAAGTAAGAAATGAAATAGAAACTTCTAATAAAATTTTTCTTAAAGAACTTGGAGAAATACCAACTTTATTTGCATTTCCTTATGGGGAGACAACAGATGAAATTATTGAATTAGTAAAGGAATTTAAATTTAAAGTTGCTTTTGGACAGCATTCAGGAATAATTAATGAAACTTCTAATATGTATTACCTGCCAAGATTTTCCTTAAATGAAAGATATGGTGAAATAGACAGAGTTAAGTTTGCTGCATTATCCAAGGGTTTAGGAGTTTATGACTTTATACCTCAAAATCCAACAATTAAGCAAAACCCTCCGTTCATAGGTTTTTCTCTTCTTGATGATAAGAAGGCACAATCTCTAGATTGTTTTGTTTTTGATAGCAAAGGTCAAGTTGATAAGGAAGTTTATAAATTTAATGAAAGGATTGAGATAAGACTTGCGAGAGAATTGTCACCTGGAAGATCAAGAATGAATTGTACTGTTAAAGATAGTAATGGGAATTGGAGATGGTTTGGTCACCAATTCTATTTTTAATTAATAAGAAATAATTTTTTGATCAAAAATACTAAAGTTATTAGTCTTAATTACTTGTTTGATTGTTCTAATATAATTCTCATCTTCTGCGTAAGTAGATAATCTATCAACAAGTAGGCTAACATTTGAGAAATTATTTCTTTCTCTCATTATGTTTCGAATTTCACGAAAATCTTCATATGCGTAATGAGAATTAATATTATTGAAGTACGAGGTAACACTATTATTATAAGAATTAAATGCTTTGATTAAATGAGTATCACCGTTTTCTCTTTCCAGGGGAACAACTCCTTTAGAATTGTCATATGTGTATTCACCAAATAATGCATTATATTCCTGTGCAAATCTAGATGATCCCCAACCACTTTCAATTGCAGCTTGAGCTAAAACAATAGAATTTGGAATTATTTCAACTCTTACAAGAAGTCTTTCAATAATTTCCATCTTATGCTCATTATCAAATTGTATTTTATATTTTTTAGATAATTTTCTTAATTTATTTATTTCATAATTATTTAGTGAATTGTTTTCAGTAAGCTTAGAACGTAAAACAATTAGATCATTTCTGTTTGATAAGATTTTTTGGTTTTCATTTATGATTAAAGGTAGAACTGTTTTAACAAATTGTCGTTTTTGTTGATTTAAATGCTGAAAGTCTATTTCAGATAAATTTGTAACTACATTGACTCGTGCATTATTTTCAATACCAGAATATGACTTTGGATTTAAAGGTTTAGTTTTAATATTAACTAAAAATTTTTTTTTCTTTAGTTTATTTAGAATATCATTTTTAAGAATATCTTTTTCTGAATAAAGTTTGTTAATTGTATATGAGTCATAAGTCTTACAATAATTTAAAACAAGCTCATCTAGTTCTGCATTTAATTTGTATTTAACATCTAGTGTTGAAGGTTTTTCTTCAAAGGCAATAGTTGGAATTGCAGCTGCGAGCCCAATGATGAGAACTGGATATAAAAAAAGTTTATGCATCAATTGGTCTAACTTCTTGGACCTCAGGAACATAATGCTTGAGCATATTTTCTATTCCCATTTTAAGTGTAGCGGTAGAACTTGGACAGCCAGAGCATGCACCTTGCATATGCAGATAGACGACTCCGTCCTTAAAACTGTCATAAACAATGTCACCACCGTCCATTGCTACAGCTGGTCTGACCCTTGTATCAAGTAGTTCTTTAATCTGTTTAACAATATCTGTATCATTTTCATCAACCTTTAACGAAGTAACATCATTCTTTTTTTGAGTATTGATTGTTACATCACCAGAATTATAGTGATCCATAATAGATCCCAAAATTAATGGCTTCATAACTTGCCAGTCTAAAGATTGGTTTTTTGTTATAGTAATAAAATCACTGCCAAAAAATACACCTTCCACACCCTCTAATTCAAATAAACGCTTCGCGAACGGAGAGTTTGATCCTTCTTCAACATTTTGAAAAAAAGCTGTTCCCTCTTCCATCACAACTTTACCGGGAAGGAACTTTAACGTTTGCGGATTTGGTGTTTGTTCAGTTTGTATAAACATATGCTGTATATATAGTTATTAATATGTCTTTAGTATGAATTTTATAAAAAAAAATATTAAATTTGGGGAGTTTTTATGTCAAAAAACCAATAATTTCTTTTGTTTTTTGTAAAACAGGTTCTGCAACTGAAGTTGCATTATCTTTTCCGGCATTTAGAACAGAATCGATATACGAAATATCATTCATAAGTTTATTCATTTCACTCGTAATTGGCTCCAACTTTGAGACAGATAAATCAGCTAAATCCTTCTTAAAAATTGAGAATTCTTTTCCAGAATATTCATTAATGACAGTTTCAACTGAAGTATCTTTTAGTGAAGCAAATATGGAAATTAAGTTCTCGGCTTCAGGTCTTTTTTCTAAATCAGTTTTATTTTCAGGAAGTGGTTCTGGATCTGTTTTTGCTTTTCTTATTTTTTGAACAATATTTTCTGCTGTATCAGTTAACATTATTCTTGAATAATCAGATGGATCAGACTTACTCATTTTTTTTGACCCATCACGAAGGCTCATTACTCTTGTTGCTTCACCAAAAATTAGTGGTTCAGGAATGGGGAATAAATCTGTTTTAAAATCATTATTAAATTTTTGCGCTATATCTCTGGTCAGTTCCAAGTGTTGTTTTTGATCATCTCCAACTGGTACGTGAGTGGCTAAATAAATTAAAATATCTGCTGCCATTAAAGTTGGATAGGAAAAAAGACCAACTGAAACATTTTCACTATTCTTTCCTGCCTTATCTTTAAATTGCGTCATACGGTTTAACCAGCCCATTCTTGCAACACAGTTAAATAGCCAACCAAGCTGTGCATGTTGGGGAACTTGTGATTGAACAAAAATATTATTTTTCTTTGGATCAATGCCAGAGGCAATAAAGGCAGCTGTTACTTCTCTAGTTTTATCTGCCAATACTTTAGGATCTTGCCATACTGTGATTGCATGTAAATCGACAACACAAAAAAAACATTCATATTCTTTTTGAAGCGTAACAAAATTTTTTATCGCACCAAGATAATTTCCTAAATGAAGATCACCTGAAGGCTGTACTCCTGATAAAATTCTTTTAGTTGGCTTATCCATTTTAATTTTTTAAATATTCTCTTAATTGATTAATGGTTAAGACTTTTAACACAATTACTAAGGCAAAATAAATAATTATAGCTAAAAAGATCATTAGAAGTAAAAGACCTGAGTTTACCAATGCTGAATTCTCAATAATATTATTAAAGAGGGCTCCGTTTAATACATATATTCCTACAAACAATATGGTGGAGCTAACAAATATTTTGAATGAATTTTTAACTAAAATATCATCAAATTGGATAAGGTTTCTCGTATATAAAAAGACATAGAGTAACAAAGCATTTATCCATGCACTGATTGCTGTTGCAACAGCAATCCCCATTTCTCTCATCGATCCAATTAAAAGAAGCGATAACACAATATTACTAATTACGCTTACAATTGAGATATAAAGAGGTGTTCTCGTATCCTCTCTTGCAAAGAAACAAGAAACTAAGACTTTAATAATAATATAAGCAGGTAGGCCTAAGGCAAAGTAACTGAGAACTTTAGCTGTATAAAAAGTATCTTCTTCTAAAAATGCACCTCGTTCAAATAAAATATGAATAATAGGTTCAGCTAAAATAAATAATCCTATAGCTGATGGTAAAGAAATTAATAATGAAAATTCAATAGATCTATTTTGAATATTATTTGTTGTGTCTAAATCAGATTGTTTGATGGCTTTTGATAAACTTGGCAAAAGAACAATACCAAGGGCTATTCCAAATATCGCAAGTGGCAATTGGTTAAGACGGTCTGCATAATAAATATGACTGATTGCACCAACGGGTAAAAAAGAAGCAATGATAGTACCAATCACAATATTTAATTGAATAACACCTGAGCCGAAAACACCTGGTAAAAATAATGTAAAAAACTTTTTTAGTTTTTCATTTAAAACTGGGATACGAATACGTGGTCGGTAAAAATTTAAGACTGCTCTGTATAAATATAGAAATTGTAAAACTCCTCCTATTAATACACCGTACGATAATGCGTGACCTGCAGTGGTTACAAAAGGTGTTAAAAAGAATAATGATAGAATAAAACTTATATTCAAAATCGCAGGAGCAAATGCACCAGCCGCAAAACGTTCATGAACATTATTAATTGAGGCAAAGTGAGCGGCTAAGGAAATAAAAATTATATAGGGAAAAATTATTTTTCCAAAGTGCACAGCAAGTTCATACGCCTCTTTATTATCAGTAAAACCTGGTGCTAAAACTTGAATGATATAAGGCATCCCAAAGAAAAAAAGGATGGTTAAAACTAGCGTAGCAAATAGTAACATGGAGGTCGTGTTTTCAACAAAATCAGACGCTTCACGTTCATCTTTTGGATTGAGAACAACACCGGAGAAAACAGGGATTAATGCAGCGCTATATGCTCCTTCTGCTAGGACACGACGAAAGAAATTAGGAATACGAAATGCTACGAAGAATGCATCAGCAATGACTGTTGATCCAAGATATTTTGCTATTAATATGTCTCGGATAAAACCTAATACTCGACTTAAAAATGTATAGAAGCTGACAGTAAAGAATGATCTAAAAAGACTCTTCATAGGATAGTTTTATAGTTTGAATGGTGATTTGTATAAATGAATTTTAGGGCCTAATTATGCCCAAAGCTATAACCTGTAGATCTTCCGGTTCTTGTTTGTAACAGAAGTATTATTTTTTTAAATAAAAAAAATTATCTTTCGAATCTAATTTTAGATAAATATATGATTTAATATATGGAGTTAACCTTAATTTATACTATAATAGGTTTTGGACTTGCAGCATATTCTGTTATCGCAAACGACTCTGTTCAAACTCTCGGAACATTTATAGCTTCAAACCAACGCTTTAAATGGTACTGGTTAGCTACTGCTGGCTCTGCTGTACTAGCATTTACACTTATATATGGATGGACCATTAACGACGGTGATATTACTTTTGGACGTTTAAATAAAATTCCATATCAAACTATTCAGTGGTATCATGCTTGTGCTCCATTAATTTTAGTACTTCTTACAAGAGGTGGAATTCCAGTATCTACTACTTTCTTAGTTTTGTCTGCTTTTGCATCAACAGTCGTATTAGAAAAAGTTCTGATGAAATCTGTAATTGGATACGGATTAGCAGCAATGATAGCGTATGTGGTTTGGATTGGTGTAAGTTATTTTATAAATGAAAAATTTGATAAAGTTCAAGATAAACACAGAAAACCATGGGTAATAGCTCAATGGTGTACAACTGGTTTTCTTTGGTACACTTGGTTAAGTCATGATATTGCGAATATAGCTGTTTTTCTTCCTCGTGAACTTCCAGTAAATTTATTAATAGCAATAATTGTTTTATTAAGTGTTCTCTTATTTTATATCTTTTGGGATAGAGGTGGACGCATTCAACGAGTTGTCTATTCAAAAACTGGAACACGTTATACTCGTTCAGCAACTATAATTGATTTTGTTTATGCAGTCATTCTACTCTACTTTAAGCAATACAATGATATTCCAATGTCAACTACATGGGTCTTTGTTGGTTTATTATGTGGAAGAGAACTTGCGATTTCTACAATGAACAAAGATTACAAACTTCGCTATGTCTTTCCATTAATTGGAAAAGATTTTCTTAAAATGATTTTTGGATTAACAGTATCTGTTGGAATTGTTTTATCAATTCATTATGTTTTGATACCAAACGGTTTTTAAAGCTTACCTCTATTCTTTTTGAGTTCTTTTTTTAATTTAGGCCAATCATTATCGCTTAAAATATAACCCACACAATTTCTAGAACCACACTTACAAATGTGATCCACAAAATCTGTATCAAAAGGATAACCATAGTTATAAAAAAGTTCGGCACCTTTTTTTATTCGTTTAATAGATGAGATCCAAATTTCATTATCTATGATGTCTACTTCACAATTAGGATTACATGAATGATTAATAAATTTTGCTAAATTATAATCAACATCACCGTCGATGTCGTATCGCTTGTTTAATTCAAAAACATAGACCATGCCGTTATTTTTATCTTTTTTTGCTTTGCGGATTTGTTTATCTGCTCTTTTGTCACCCTCTCTTTTAGTAACTTTATCACCAATATATTGGATTACTTTCTGGCCTTTTTTAATATTAGTTTTTGCAAATAATCCAGACCCGTGAAGGGGTGATTTTTTTTTAAACCAAATTTTCTGTGTCATACTGTTATTTTTTTACAATACACACATATAATAATAAATTGTATTATAAAATGATACTTTTATGTATAAGAACAATTCTTTAATTAATGAAATTTGAAACAAATAAAAAATTTTACCGCACAATTTGGATTTCGGATACCCATCTAGGAACTAGTGGTTGTAAAAGCAAAATGCTTTTAGAATTCTTAGAGGAAACAGATTCAGAATATCTATTTTTAGTAGGCGACATTGTTGATGGATGGCGCATGCGTAAGAAAATGTATTGGCCTCAAGAACATAACGACGTGGTTCAAAAAGTTTTAAAGAAAGCAAAAAATGGAACTAAGGTAGTGCTTATCCCAGGAAATCATGATGAAGTATTAAAAGATTTTACAAATTTCTCCTTTGGAGAAATTTCAATCAAAAACGAAGATACGCATCAATTAGCTGATGGAAGGAAAGTACTGATTACACACGGAGATGAGTTTGATGCTGTGATCATTAATGCAAGATGGTTAGCCAAAGTGGGATCAGCACTTTATGAATATTTACTAAAGTTAAATAATGTATTTAATTTTATTCGAAGAAAGATGGGTTTATCTTACTGGTCACTGTCTCAATATTTAAAAAAGAAAACAAAGCATGCAACGAACTTTATTAGCAATTTTGAGTTTGCTGTATCTGATAGGGCAAGAAGAGAAAATGCCGATGTTGTTGTCTGTGGGCATATACATAGACCTGAAATAAAGGAATTAAATGGTGTTCTCTATTGTAATGATGGTGACTGGATTGAAAGTTGTACAGCACTCGTTGAAGATGAAATTGGCAATTTATCAATTCTTAATTGGCCCGAAGAAAGAGAAAAATTAAAGTTAATTTCTTTTGAAGAAAGACGAAAAATAAAAGAGGATGCAGCCTAAAAAAATCGCGTTAATTAGTGATGCGTGGGTTCCTCAGGTAAATGGCGTAGTTACGACATTTCAAAGCGTTATATCTATTCTAGAAAAAAAAGGTTTTGAAATTAAAATATTACATCCTGAGATGTTTAATAATTTTAGTTATCCTTGGTACAAAGAAATAAAAATTTCTTACAATACTAAAAAAGTTACGGAAAAATTTTTTAAAGAATTTAATCCAGATATTGTTCATATAATGACTGAAGGTCCAGTAGGTTTTGCTGGTCGTAAATACTGTGTTAAAAATAAACTACGATACACTTCTTCTTTTCACACCCGTTTTCCTGATTATATTAAACAGAGAGCTTATATTCCTAAAAGTTTAACATATTCAATATTAAGAAGACTTCATGATAATTCTGTAAACGTACTTGTTCCATCACTTTCCATGGTCGAAGAATTAGAGCAGTATAATTTCAAAAATTTAAAAGTATGGAATAGAGGAGTTGATACTAAATTATTTGACCCAAATAAAAGAAATAGAAATGATAATGACATTCAACTGACTTATGTTGGAAGAGTTGCTATTGAAAAAAATATTGAAGAATTTTTAAAACTAAAAGGAAATTATAATAAAACTGTAGTGGGTGATGGTCCTGAATTACAAAAATATATAAATAAGTATCCTGATGTAAATTTTGTTGGATTGAAACGAGGTAATGAACTTGCAGAATATTATGCAAATGCTGATGTATTTGTTTTTCCTTCTAAAACGGATACTTTAGGGAATGTAATTTTTGAAGCTCTAGCTTGCGGTACACCAGTTGCTGCATTTCCTGTTACTGGACCAAAAGATATTCTAAAAGATTCTAAAATAAATACACTTGATGACAGACTACGTAATTCAGTAGAAAAAGCTCTTAGAGTGAATAGAAATGATTGTCGTGATTTTGCTTTGAAATTTACGTGGGAAGATTGTGCTAATGAATTTTTAGATTCACAAATTGATTCTAAAAATTAATAACTTTTTTAAACAAATAAATAGACGTACCCAAAAAGAAAAAGGGGTAATTGTAATCCAAAGTTTGTTAATAACGCTTTATCTCTTGTCATATAACCAACCACTGACCAACCAACTGCACCTGTTCCATGTATAATAATATTATATGGATATGCATTTAAGTTAGTTAATAATATTCCTGACAAGATTAAAAAGGTACTAAACCACTTAATTCTATTAATTGATATATCTGTCATAAAACTCCTAAATACTGAAAATATTCATTAATATATGTATCCTAAAGATAAAGATATTAATCAAATTGTAACGAATTTTTAACATTTCTTTATTTTTTTTTGAAAAGTTCTATAAGCACGCCATGTTTGGACTAAAAAGTGCATCATTATTTGGTGATACCAAGAAACTTGAGAGAGAAATTGATGAATTTGTCGATATTGTCTCTGAAGTAGGTTTGGTATTTAAATCTATTGTTCCAACTTATCTCAATCATTCCGCCAACGGTAAATTTGAGGAAATGGTTGAAAAAGTAAAAGAAATGGAAAGTAAGGCCGACAAAATTACAAAAGATGTTGAGCATACTCTTTATGAAGAAACACTAATCCCAGATGCAAGAAGTGATGTGTTACGACTTCTAGAACACATCGATGAGTTAATTGGAATGTACCAAGGTAATTGTTATCACTTCTCTATTCAAAAACCTAATTTTCCAAAAGAGTTTCACCAAGATTTAATTGAGTTAACAGAGACTGTTGTAAATTGTGTTGAATCATTATGTTTAACCGTAAGATCATTTTTTAGAGATATTAAATCTGTTAGAGATAATGCACATAAAGTAACTTTTTATGAAAAAGAATCTGATATAAAATTTAGTTCTCTTGCAAGAAGAATTTTTGATTCTGAATTACCTCTAGATCAAAAAATGCATCTTCGATATTTTGTAGAGAAGATTGATCGTATTTGTGATCAAGCAGAAGACATAGCTGACGAGGTTCAAATTTACGCTATTAAACGTTCCGTTTAATTTTCAATGGAAATTACAATTCTAATTTTTTTATTTGGTGGTCTTTTTTTAGGTTGGTCACTTGGTGCCAATGATGCAGCAAATGTTTTTGGGACTGCTGTTGGGACGCGAATGGTTGGTTTCACAACTGCAGCAATAATTTGTAGTGTCTTTGTTATTCTAGGTGCAATTATTAGCGGAGCAGGTACAACAGAAACTTTAGGAAAGTTAGGTGCTATTAATGCATTGCCTGGTGCTTTTGCAGCATGTGTGGCTGCGGGAATATCTGTTTATTTAATGACCAAAGTTGGCTTGCCTGTTTCAACAACGCAAGCGATTGTTGGAGCAATTGTTGGTTGGAATTTATACACGGGATCTTCAACTAATCTTCAAGTTTTAATTACTATTTTAGGAACATGGATACTCTGTCCTATTATTGCAGGAGTTATTGCAATGGGTTTATTTACTTTTACAAAAAAAGTTATACTCAATAGAAAGTTACATATTCTCAGACTTGATGCCTATACAAGAACAGCTTTACTTTTAGCAGGTGCTTTTGGTGCTTATAGTTTAGGTGCAAACAATATTGCTAATGTAATGGGTGTCTTCGTACCTATATCACCGTTTACTGATGTTACTATTGGAAATTTATTTGTCTTTTCCTCAAAAGAACAATTATTTCTTCTAGGTGGTTTAGCAATAGCTGTTGGTGTTTTTACTTACTCGAAAAGAGTTATGTTTACCGTTGGTAATGATCTCTTAAAAATGACACCAGTAGCAGCATTTATTGTTGTTATATCACATTCTATTGTTTTATTTTTATTTGCATCCCAGGGTATAAGTGCTTTTTTACAATCTATAAATCTTCCCTCTATACCTTTGGTACCAGTATCAAGTTCCCAAGCTGTTGTCGGCGGCGTAATTGGAATTGGTCTTTTAAAAGGAGGAAAAGAGGTTCAATGGTCAATTGCGGGTAGAATTTCTTTGGGTTGGATGACGCTACCTATAATTGCAGCTTTAATTTCTTTAATTGTTTTATTTATTCTAGAAAATATTTTTAATTTAACGGTCTCTTTTTAATTAACTGCTCGATAAGAAAAAATAAAATCTTCCTGGATTTTTGACTCAATAGCTCCTTTTCTTCTTGATCGTACTAGATCAATAGCTTCTTGTTTTTCATAATTAAATTCAACAAGTAAAATAGCAGCTATAGTGCCAGCTCTTCCTTTGCCTCCACGGCAATGTAAAACTATATTTTTACCATCTATCAATTCGTTCTTTAATAAAACTTTTGTTGTTTCCCATTTATATTTAAAATCTTTATCTGGTGCTCCCATGTCATAAATGGGTAAATGGTACCAATGTAATTTATGTTCATAAATATTTTTGACAAACAAAGTTTTATCACACAATTTTTCAAATTCGCTATCTTCAACAAAAGAAGTAATAGAACTACAATTATTATTTTTAAATATTTCTAATTCGTTTGCTAAAATTGTTTCTTCAAATAAACCATTAGAGTTAAGGCCTGGAAAAGAAGTTAATATAATTTTGCCTGCAAATGACTTAGAGTCAATAAAATCATAATTGCTAAATTGCATTTACGCTTGTTTAGCTAAAAAAGACTGTCTTGCTTCTTCTAAATAGGAACGGAAATGTTCAACATCGGGAGTTTTTTTATCTAGAACTTTTGCTAAATCATCAAATCTTCTAAGCTCTACTGCTTCATCCATAAAAGGTTTGCTTATGAACGCATCTGCTTCTTCTTTTGTGAAAGGACCACCTTGAACTTTTAACGAAAGTTTCGATGCTTCTGATAGACTATCATAATAACCTTCTTCAACACTTGATAAATATCTTTTTGAGTCAACATGTGCTCTAATTGGTAGAATAACATCCTCACCAAAATATTTTTTTAAAAAATCAGCACCTAAATTTTCATGATGACCATCTTTCCCTTCATGAATGGGATCACCGTCCTCATAGATAAGGTGGCCAACATCATGCAGTAATGCTGCAGCAATTGTTGGTCCTGGTAATTTATGTTTTTCAGCAAGTTCAGCACATTGGAGTGCGTGCTCAAGTTGGGTCACATCCTCATTACCATATTGAATATCAGCACCTTTTGTTTTCAAAAGATCTAAGAGATAATCTACAATATTTTCTTCCATTCTCATTTATAATTAACTTATTAGAAAATAAATTCAATTCCAACTTTAATAAGATTGATCAAATTTATAATAATATTTATTAAGTAAATATTTAATGGATAAAAAATTATTAACCCCTGGGCCTCTCACGACATCGATGTCAACAAAAGAAGCTATGCTTCATGATTGGGGTTCGAGAGATACAAAATTTATTGATCTCAATGCATCAATTAGAGATTCTCTTGTTAAATTAATAGATGGTGAAGATAAATATCAATGTGTTCCAATGCAGGGAAGTGGAACTTTTGCTGTAGAGTCGATGGTGAGCTCTCTTACTCAAAAAGATTCTAAAATTCTGATTCTGATCAATGGTGCTTACGGACAAAGAATGAAAAAAATGTGCACATATTTAGGGAGAGATTTTATTGAATATGAAGTTGCTGAACATGAAGTACATGACATCAATAAAATTGAAGAGTTAATTGATAGCAACAACTTAACGCACGTCTTTACTGTATATTGTGAAACAACATCGGGTATTTTAAATCCTATTGAAGACATTGCAAAATTGGTTGAAGGGAAAAATTTATCGTTATTCATCGATGCAATGAGTGCCTTTGGTGCATTACCCTTAAGTTCTAAAACAATTACTTTTGATGCTGTTGCCGCTTCATCAAACAAATGCTTAGAAGGTGTGCCAGGTGTTGGTTTCATTCTTGTTAAAAATGAAGTTATTCAAAATGCAAAAGGCAATAGTCACTCACTAAGTCTAGACTTATATGATCAATGGCAAGCAATGGAAAAAAATAAACAATGGCGATTTACACCTCCTACACACGTATTGGCTGCATTCAATCAAGCGATTGAGGAACATAAACAACAAGGTGGGGTAGAGGGAAGAGGTAAAAGATATAAAAAAAATTGTGAAATTATTTGTAATGGAATGAAAGAGTTGGGATTTGAACAACTACTTCCTGATAATTTGCAAGCACCAATTATTATTACTTTTAAACAACCTAATGATCCTAAATTTAACTTTGAGAAATTTTATAATGCTCTTAGTGAAAAAGATTTTTTAATTTATCCAGGAAAACTAACAGTAGCAGAAACTTTTAGAATTGGGTGTATTGGTAATTTAGATGAACAAGACATGATGGATACAATAAAAGCTGTAAAAGAAGTCGTTACTGAATTGGGATTAACATTAAACTAACAAAATAATGACAAAAGAAATTGAAATACCATTAGTTAAAGCAACAAATGAAAATCTTAAAGGATACGGATATTTAATCGATAGTTTTGAAAATAGTGATATTGAAATTGTTACTTGGCCAAAACAAGGATGGCGCGAAATAGAAGAGGGAACTGGTAATGAAGGTGGAACTACCGAAGGTTCTTTTGATACATGGTGGCAAGGTGACGTGCTTTTTGGACAAAATAATGCTGTGCAACATAAAAGTGATTATGAAGTAGATGGAAAATATATACTGGGTTATGCCAATAATCCTGATCAAGAATTACAAAAAGATAAATATTCAGATCCAACAAAAATATTTCTATGGCATGCAAATTATCATCCTGATGGAGGTCAGCTTTTCTTTCCTGAAGAAAATAAACCATTTATTTGTCCTTTAGCCTTACCAACAGACGACATTGAACCAGAACATTTTAAAGCATTTTATTGTGATGGATCAAAAGGTTTGTATATTCATCCAAACATTTGGCATGAAGGGGTGTTTCCAGTTACAGAAAAACAATCGTTTCAAGGAAAACAAGGTAAAGTACATGCAAGAGTTAGCATCGACTTAAAAGAGGAATTTAATAAATATATTTATTTTAAAACTGCGATCTAATTATAAATTTATATTTAATAATGAAAATTATTCACCTTTCAGACCCCCATATTTATATAGATAAGATTCATGGCATAGATCCTGTCAGTAAATTTAAAAAAGCATTAAGTCATATAAAAAATAATCATGGTGATGCGGATTTATTTGCCATCACTGGTGATATTACAGACTTAGGTGATAAAGATTCTTATCAGTTATTTATAAAAATAATTGATGAAGCAAATCTGCCAAAGAATTTAAATCCTCAATTAATTATAGGTAATCATGATAACAGAGACGAGTTTAAAATAAACTTTCCTAATATTGAAACCGATCCAAATGGATTTATTCAATACTTTAAGGATATAGATAATAAACGTTTAATTTTTATAGATACTAATCTGATTAACACTCACCAAGGACATTACTGTAAAGAGAGGCAAGAATGGTTAAATAATATTTTAAGTAAGACTAATACGGATACGTACATCTTTATGCATCATAATCCACTAGCATTAGTAAAAGAGGAAAGTGATGGAATAGGATTACAACAAAAAAAAGAGTTTCAACAAATTTTAACTAAAAATAATAAGATAATAAAACATATTTTTTTTGGTCATCAACACATTACAAGTTCTGGTTCTTATTGTGGTATTACTTTTTCCTCCCCAAGAAGTACTTGGTCTCCTCTAATACCTAACTTTTCAAATGAATATCGTTTAGGAACGGCTAATACAGATACAAATTATAATGTTGCAATAATTCGATCAGACGCCTTAATTATTCATACAGAGGATTTTTTAAAAACAGAAGTTAATTGGTTTAAATAAAAAATTATTTTTTTTCGATTACAAATATTTCATTGTTAAAATAAAGACCTTTATTTTTAGCAACAATGTTTTGAACAATTTTTTCATAGTTTTTAGTTTTTTCTACTTTCATTACTTTTTCGTCATCCATTTGATTGACATATATGGAGGCATTCCAAGCAGAAAAAACTAATGATGTCGCTATACCTCCGCTGATTTCTGTTGGTAGAGCTCTCAATTTACATTTAATAATTCTTTTTTCTCCAAAAGATAAACTTCTTAATAAATCTTTATCTAAATTTTTCTTAAGATAAGAAATGATACTATTCCCAAGAGAAGGAAATGGGTCCTCTTTTGGCCAAATTTTACGAATTATTTCATTAGCAGGATCTTTTCCTGAAGCATGAATAGTTAATAATTTCCCTTTTGATTTTAACGCTCTAATCATTGGTTCGATGACATATTTTGATTTCTTTTCTGCTGAAATTCTTGACCGATACGGCTGTGAAGCAATAATAAGATCAAATTTATTATCTGATTTTTTTTTGGTAGGTATTAATTCATTTACGTTAAATTCTTGATCTTCGCGGTAGATAACCATGACTGAAGGCTCTTTATAAGTATGGTTACCTGACTTTTTATTAATTTCTATATTCCATTTTTTTTCTAAAAATTCATTTTGTTTTCTTAATTGTTGGGCAAATTCAAGAGAGGTATCTCCTTTTAATTTAATAATATTCCAATTAATTTTTTTCTGTTTAACTTCATTTTTTGATTTTAGGTTTGCGGCTTCAGCGTAGTGTAGATTTGAAATGACAAAAACCGTATTCTTATGTTCAACAAACCTGTCGGGTAATTTTTCTAAACCTAATCTTACATCTTCTATGCTTATTTCTTTTGTGCAAACTAATAGAGGTACGTTAGGCTTAGCCTCGTGGCACTGACGCATAACATTCATAAGTAAGGAGCCATCACCCATACCAGCATCAAATATTTTTATGCCAGGTTTTTGAGGTTTAATTTTATTTACGTGAGGGCGTATCGCATCAGCAATTTGATTTTTTTCATTTGTTGTTGTGACAAATAATAAGTATTTTTGTCTATTATCATAAAACCTGAAATTTTTTTTCATTACTAATAAAGTCCCATTGATTTAGCAGAAGAGATGAATGCTTCTTTATTGCCAATAAAGTTTTTACCTCGTTCCCCTAAAAACGCATCATCTACTATATTATTCCATTCTTGAACAGGAACTTTTATTTCATTTAAGTTAAGAGGAACCTCTAAAGAACGCATAAATTCACTCAAATGATTTGCGGCATTCTCTAGGTTATCGTTAAAAATTAACTTTAGTCTTTCTTCAGCTACACTATCAATTCCAACCATACTTTTAGTAATCATGGGTAAAGTAAATGAACAAGCAATACCATGCTGAATACCGTAATTGAGTGTCACAGGGTATGATAGATTGTGCGCAATAGCAGTTTTCGTATTGGAAAACGCTAAGCCAGCATGAACGCACGCCAATGCAATGTTTGAGCGTAATACAACATTTCTTAAATCTTTAGTGAGAAGTGGTAAATTTTCTAATACTAATTTTGATGCTTGTATTGCATGAGAAGCAGAAATTGGGTTCGCATTAATATTCCAAATACTTTCCATCGAATGGGAGAGAGCATCTAAACCAGTTGAAATGGTCAAGCCTAAAGGCTTATCAACCATAATAGATGGATCAATAATTGCTTTTTCTGCATAAAGAGATTTGTGCGCCAAAGATAATTTATTGTTTTTTTCTTTATCCCAAATTGTGGCCCAACACGTAAGCTCACTTGATGTTCCTGAAGTTGTAGGTATTGCAATAATCTTGATTGGATTTTCGACTCTTGGACTTTTCTTATTACGAACAAAATCTGTTAGATATTCTTGTTTATCTTTAAATGCAGCAATTGCTTTAGCTGTGTCTGTAACAGAACCACCACCTATAGCTAAAATATAATCTACCGATTCATTGATTGAAGAAAATTTATTTTGTAGCTCTAAAATATCCTTATAGTCTGGATTAGGCTGAACATCCGTCATAATGGATAGTGGTGGATTTGAAGAAGATTTTAATTCATCGCTATATTTTTTAAATATTTCTTCTGGATGTGTGATTATGATGTAGTTCTTATTTTTAAGAGCATCATGTACTTCTTTAAATCTATTTTCTCCAAAAATAATTTCAACAGGGTTAAAATAATTCCACATTACATTAAATTGATTTTGCCGCTTTAGTTAAAATTGTCATTTTCTCAATTGCTTGTTCTCGCGTAAAGAAACCTAAACCACAATCTGGTGCAGCTATTAAACGGTCTTCATCAATATGTTCAAGTGAATCTTTGATACGGACTCTTACTTCTTCAACAGACTCCATTCTACTTTTTGCAATATCAATAAATCCAAAAATTACTTTTGTTTTTGTAAATTTTTCTAAAAGATTTAAGTCATTATGTCTGTGGGAATCTTCCAAAGATACTTCATCAATAGTTGAATCATCTACAAGTGATGCAATTCTATCATAAGCATCTAGATCAGCTTTTTTATAACCTTCTGAATCTAGTGAGTTGGGATAACCACAACAAATATGACATACACGTTGAACTTCTTTAGGAATACCATGCATCATTCTTTCTAAATTTTCCATACCATATGAATGAGCTTCATCGGGCTTTCTAGCAAATACTGGTTCATCAATTTGAATATACTGACAGCCTGCATCTACAAGTGCTTTAACTTCTTTATTAAGTGCTAATGCTAAATCAAAACCAAGTTTTTTCATGTCATCATAGTAGTTGTTCGCAATTGAATCTGTTATTGTCATTGGTCCAGGTAGGGTAATTTTAACTGGATTTTTTGTAAATTGTTGTGCGCTCTTCCAGTCTAGATGCATACGTATTTCTTTACTTGAAATCGGTGCAACAATAGTTGGAAGATCAGCTTCGAACGCACCTTGTCGTACTGACTTATGTGTAACTTCTTTAAAACTTACTCCATTTAAAAATCGACATTGATATAAGACATAACTCTCACGTCTCACTTCTCCATCTGTTGGAACATCAATTCCCGCATTTACCTGATCAATAATAACTTCTTTAATTGCTTCTAAAAATAATTTTTCAGCATCCGCACCCGCAGACTCTAACGCTTTTTCATATGCACCAGGTGACCAATTCGATAATAATCCTTTTGACGCTTTTCTCTCTTCTTCTGATTTTGTCCCTAAAAACCAATCTTGAATCGGCGTCTGTTTTGGTTTTGGATATGCACCTATGGTAGTAGTTGTAAGAGGCATGACTTATTCTCCCAAATATCTTAAAATAAAACAGCGGCTTTTATAAAGCCGCTGTAGTAAAAAGTTAACAATAAAGTAATCTCTATAAAAGATCCTCTATTTCTTCCATCATCTCTTCTTGAAGATCAGCCATATTATCTGCACTGCCTGTAGCAATTTCTTCAGTGTAATCATATATTACCTGAGTTATTGCTAGACCGTTTTCACCAGGATATGCAAACCAATCAGCCAATAAAGGTAATTGATTTACAGCAGTTAGCTTGTTTGGATTTTTAGTATAAAAATCACCTAACAAATCATTGGCTGCTTTATTTGGTGGAACATATCCAGTAGTTTCAGCAACTAAAGCTGCACCTATACCAGAAGTGATAAACTTTAAGAAAGTCCATGCAGCATCTACTCTTGCTGGATCATCAGATGTAGAAACCAACATCGCAGCATTTCCACCCGCTGGAAGTCTTGCTGGAGTTCCTCCATTTACACCTGGCATTCCTGGAAATGGTGCTGTTTTAAGTTCAAAATCTGCTTTGGCTGCGTTCACTGAACCTAAGCTTGATGTTGACCAGAAAAACATACCAATAGTGCCTGCATTAAATGCAGCTTGACCGTCAGCAATTGAATAGTTTGGCATATTACAACCACTCATTATGTCATGCATTTGTTGTAAAGTTGCTAAACCAGCGTCTCCACCCATATTAACAGCACCATCTTTTACCATTGGAACATTTTGGGTATGCATTAATGCTTGGTGAAACCAGTTACCTGTAATATTCCAACCAAAATATAAAGTTCCTTTTCCAGCTGCTTCTAATTTATTACAAGCTGCGATAACTTCATCCCAGTTAGTTGGGATGCTATCTATACCTGCTTCAGCTAATAGATCCATGTTATAGTATCCAACTGGTGTTGATACAGAAAAAGGCAACCCATATACGTCACCACCAAAGGTAGATAGACTTAACATAGCAGAGTGATAACCATCTTTTTCAAAGTCAGCTTCTCCTGCAATAAAAGGCTCTAATGATTTTGCAATCCCTTTATCAACAAGTGGTGCTTGTCTGTTAAGACCTTGCATTGTTACATCTGGTAAATTACCTGAAGTAGACTCCCTGAAGATTGTTGCGGTTGCATCCTCATAGTTTTCATAAGTTGCTCTAAATTTAACTTGAATATCTGGATGTGCTTTTTCAAACTCTGGCATAATAGCTTGAAACGTAACATCGAATAATCCTGAATAAGGATAAGCTACTTCTATTTCAATAGACTTAGCTGAATTAACAGAACCATAAAAACCAAAAGCTAATACGGCTGCCAATCCTGTAATTAATTTTTTCATTTAATCCTCCCGATTGAATATAATAGTTTAATCTATCATGTAGCCCTAGAGGGTTACAATTTTATTACGAAAATATAACTAAAAAATATGCTTATTTTTCCACAGCATTAATGAAAATTAGAGAAAAACTGATTTATTTACCAAGGTAGCGAAAAGGTTTTTACATTAGTAAAACTTTTCATTGCTTCAATAACACCCTCTTTGTAACCAAGACCTGAATCTTTTATTCCTCCAAAAGGAGACATTTCAATTCTATAGCCTGGAACCTCCCAAATATTTACCGTACCAACATTTAAACCTTGAATATATTTTTTTGCTCGCATGAAGTTATTTGTACATACACCAGATGATAATCCGAATGCAGTTGAATTAGATATTTTCATTACAGCTTCATCGTCATTAGGCACACGAATGATTGGGATAACTGGACCAAATGTTTCTTCTAAAACCAATTCACTTTTAGGATCAACATTATCTACAACTATTGGAGGTAACAAAGCACCCTTTCTTCCAGGATGATATAAAATTTTTGCACCGTCTTCTTCAGCCATAGAAACTCTTTTATCAAAAAGTTCTGCAGCTTGAGCATTAACAACAGTACCTAAGTCTGTTTCCATATTCATAGGATCGCCAAATTTAATTTTCTTAGCACGCTCTAGAGCCATTTCAACAAATTGATCTGCGATAGATTCTTGTACTAATATTCTTTTAACAGCTGTACAACGTTGACCAGAGTTTTTCGTTGCTCCAGTAACAGCTAGCTCAACAGCTTTTTTAAGATCATCACCATCTAAGTCATTTAAAACAATTAATGGATCATTACCACCAAGCTCAAGAACTGTTCTTTTATATCCAGCTTGTTCAGCAATTAATTTTCCTACACCTACACTGCCTGTAAAAGTAATTAGATCAATATTTGGATTCTTGATCATTTCTGATCCGATATCTTGAGGCCAGCCTGTAACAACTGAAAACATTTCTGGTGGTAAACCAGCTTCATATAAAACATCAGCAAGAACCATTGCGGTTAAGGGAGTTAACTCTGTCTGCTTACAAACAGTACAATTGTTTGTTGCAATTGAAGGCGCAATTTTATGCGCTACCATATTCAAAGGATGATTAAATGGAGTGATTGCTGAAATAGCTGTTAATGGTTCTCTTATAGTAAATA
The DNA here is from genome assembly GCA_902515745.1 of uncultured Alphaproteobacteria bacterium. Taxonomy (GTDB): domain Bacteria; phylum Pseudomonadota; class Alphaproteobacteria; order HIMB59; genus CACPNW01. The sequence goes on from CABXWB010000005.1 coordinate 61,446, forward strand.
TTTTTCTGGCTTTTCCATGTGGAGTTAAATCACAAGAAAATATTTCTCCATCATCTAGAATACAAAGTTGAGCCGTTAATGAAAATACATCGAAAGCTCTTCCTACTTCGTATAAAGAATCTTGTTTTGAGATTCCAAGTTCTAAAGTAATAATATCAGAAATTTCTTCTTTTCTTTTAACAAGTACTTCTGCAGCAGTTTGAAGAATTTTTTGTCTCTCATATCTTGTAAGTTTAGGTTGGTAATTTGCAGCAATATCTAGAGCCTTTCTTGCATGCTCAGCAGTACCGGCAGGGACCGTGCCGATTACTTCACCTGTAAAAGGGTACTCAACATTTATTGTTTTGTCTGAAGTAACTTTTTCTCCAGCAATACGCATTGCTTCATTAATCATTTTTTTGTGCATCATAGGGCTCCATTTATTGCATAATAAAATGCATCATAGTTATATAATTGTTTGCTAGTATCTATGTTTTGTAATTTTAAATTAGATATGAATGGCACTTCTCTTTCATGAAGTCCACCGTGTGAACGCAAAGGTTCATTTAATCCAGAAAGATTGTGTTTATCTTTCGATGAACCAATGGTCATAAATTCTGAAGACATACATATTATGTCTCCCATTCTATCAGGGGGTAAGTTATAAGTAGAGCATCCTTCGTCTTTTGTTAAAACAACTTCTATATCTTTTATTTCTTTGATAGCATTTACAACTGAATCTACCTTACTTTTGTCTTCTAAATAAATTGTTGCAAAAGAACCAAGTGAACCATGATGCACGACATATGGATCTGTAATTGGTAGAATAACTTTAGCCATGTTTGGTTCAAATTTATTATCTAAATAATCTTGTAAAAATATTGCATTAGGTGAACCGTCTTCTTTTGATTTTGGTTTCATACCGTGATCTGCTGTAATGATTATAGAAACATTCTCCTTATTTAAAAGACCAATATATTTATCAAACATTGCATAAAATTTATTTGCTGTTTCATTTCCTGGTGCATATTTGTGTTGAATATAATCCGTAGTCGATAAATACATGATATTTGGTTTGAACTCTTCAAGAAGCTTTACACCTGCGGCCATTACAAATTCAGAAAGTCCTTCAGAGTATACTTCTGGCACTGGCATTCCCAACCAATCGTTTACATTATCTATACCATTGAGATCTTTTGTTGCTTGATCAGATTTTTCAGCAGAAAAACAAATAGCTCTCTCATCATTAAAACTTAATCCGTTTCCTAAAAGTGTTCTCAGCTTATCTTTTGCAGTAACAAGAGCAATTTTAGAACCAGAATTGTAAAATTTTTCAAAAATAGTTGGTGCTCGCATATATTTTGGGTCATTCATCATTACTTCTTCACCAGTCTCAGGTGTATAAAAGAAGTTTCCGCATATACCGTGAACAGAACTTGGCTGCCCAGTTACAATGGAAATATTATTAGGATTTGTAAAACTTGGAATAGCGCTGTGGACAAGTAGGTTTTCACCGTTTGCAATTAATTTATCAAGATTTGGTGTAAGATCTGATTTTGATGCTTCGTCGAGATACTCTTTTTGACTACCATCAAGGCATATAACAATAGCAGTTTTTGAGAAAGAGGTTGGATATTCTCTTTTATTAATTTCTAAATTATCGGACACGATTTAAACTAATATATATCATTAAAAATACGAATTTATAGTTATCTACTTGTTAAACTCAATCATAATTTGAATATTTGTTAATAAAATTGAAATAAAACTGAAATAATTGGATTTATAATATTCTCAAATTTAATAAAATTTTGTAGATTAAATATAATTATAAGGGGAGGAGATTAAGTGGGCACAATATCACTTAAAAATATTTCAAAGTCATTTGGGTCTACGCAAGTATTAAACAATTTAAATGTTGATATACAAGAGGGTGAATTTTTAACATTAGTTGGTCCATCTGGTTGTGGTAAATCCACCTTACTCCGAATCATTGCAGGATTAGAACAACAAACTTCAGGCGATGTATTAATTGATAATAAGAATGTAAATAAAATTAGAGCCAGCGAGCGAGATCTTGCAATGGTATTTCAATCATACGCTTTATATCCACATTTAACTGTAAGAAAAAATTTAGAAACACCTCTAAGACTGAGAGATTATAATGCTTTTGAACGCCTTCCTTTAATAGGGAATTTTTCTCCAAACAAAAAAAATAAAACTGAGTCTATCAATCAATTAGTTAATAAAACATCTGAAACACTTCAGATTTCTGAACTACTGGATAGAAAACCAGGACAATTATCAGGGGGCCAAAGACAAAGAGTAGCTCTTGGTCGCGCAATGGTAAGAGAACCTGTTGCATTCTTAATGGATGAACCACTGTCAAATTTAGATGCCGCTCTAAGAGTGCATATGCGATCTGAATTATCGGAACTTCACAATTCACTTAAAACAACATTTGTTTATGTAACGCATGATCAAGCAGAAGCATTAACAATGTCTTCTCGTATGGCGGTAATGATTGATGGCAATCTATTACAACTTGATACACCACAAGAAGTATATGATAATCCTTCATCATTAAGTGTTGCACAATTTGTTGGCAGTCCTAAAATAAATATTTTTAATGGATCTTCAGATTCTAGTGGAACTGTTAATTTTTTAAATGTTAACCTAAAAAGAAAAAGTTCTGAAAGTAATTCAGATTTACACATAGGAATTCGACCAGAACATTTAGAAATTACTAATAATAAAGATGAAAACACATTTAGTGGCACTGTTGCTTACAGAGAAAATTTAGGATCAGATATATACTTCCATGTTAATATAGAAGACAACTCAAAAAAAATAATTGTAAGAGGCTTACCTCAATTTACACATCAAATTACAAATGGTTCAAGTGTAAATATCAAGAGAGATTCAAATAAAGCATTGTTATTTAATCAAACAGGGATGAGGATTCATTTTAATAATGCAATGGGATAAGGATAATATTTACTAATGCATAATTCAAAGGCTCATCTATGGTTTATTGCCCCTGCAATAATACTCATGATAATTATTTTAATCTTTCCTCTTTTTCTTGCAGGTGGGATTTCCTTTACTGACTATAATTTAGGCAACAAAACATTTGAATGGATTGGGTTAGAGAACTATGACAAAATGTTTAACCGAAAAACTTATGTGAAGATGATTTGGGCAACAGCAACGTATGTAATTGTTGTGGTGCCTATTTCAGTTATACTTGGTTTATGTGCAGCAATGCTCTTAAATTCTCTACGATTTGGTGCTGACATATATAAAACTATTTTCTTTCTTCCAGTTATGGCGACGCTTCTGGCAATGGCTATTGCGTGGGAATTCACTCTTCACCCAACTCTTGGAATAGTAAATAGTTTTTTAGCTAATGGTTGTGGTGGAGCAAGAGAATTTATTTTTGGTTTTCATTGGTTACCATGGGTAAACTCAGAACAAAGCTGGTATGCAGTGGCATGTGCTAATAACATGGACTTTCCTTATTGGTTAAAACAAAAAAATACTGCAATTTGGACTGTGTGTTTTATTGGAATATGGCAAGCCTTTGGTTTCAATATGGTTTTATATTTAGCCGGATTAACAGGTATACCAAGAGAACTATATCAAGCTGCCGAAATGGATGGAGCTAAATCAACATGGGAACAATTTAAACTTGTGACATGGCCAATGCTTGGTCCAACAACTTTATTTGTTGTAACCATAACGACTATTAGAACCTTTCAAGTTTTTGATACAATTGAAATACTCACAAAAGGTGGTCCATCTAAAACAACCTATGTTATGATGTATGCAATTTTTGAAAAAGCTATTCAACAAAATTTAACAAGTATTGGTGCAGCTATCACAGTTGTCTTCATTGGCTTTATATTGATATTAACTTTCTTCCAAAGATATATCATTGAGAAAAGGGTTCATTATTAATGGAAGCTAAACAGTATATTGGGGAAGGTTGGAAACATGCAATATTGATTATTGGTGCAATTGTTGTGTTGTTGCCTTTTTATATGATGGTTTCAATGTCATTAAAATCTCAACAAGAAATTCAATCTATTTCTGGAGGCCTAATTGGTGCTCAAGAAACTCAGACATTTCCCGTATGTGTAAAAACTGGATACTCAGAAGAAGAATGCACAATGAAACCATATAAATACAACTATTGGTTTGCTTTCGAAAAGGCTCCCATTCCAAGATACTTGATGAATGGTGTTATTGTAACTTTATCAATTTTTATCATTCAAGTTCTTGTCGCTTTACCGTGTGCCTACGCTCTGGCCAAACTTAGATTTTATGGACGAGAGTTTGTTTTCTCCATGGTGTTATTTTGTTTACTCATCCCAGTGCATGGAATTGCACTTCCACTTTACGTCATGCTTGCCCAGGCAGGTTTGGTCGATACCTATTCTGCCTTAATACTCCCCTGGACAATATCGGTGTTTGGAATTTTTCTAATGCGGCAATTTTTTATGACAGTCCCAGATGAATTAATTGACGCCGCCAGGATGGATGGAATGGGAGAGTATGCTATAGTCTGGAAAGTAATGCTTCCAACTGCGATACCAGCATTACTTGCCTTTGCTATTTTCTCAGTAGTTGCACACTGGAATGATTATTTCTGGCCTCGAATGGTAATTACTGGAAATAGAGATCTCTTTACGCCACCTCTTGGTATCAGAGAATTTAGAGGTGGAATTGATAGTGATGAGTTTGGTCCAATGATGGCTTCAATTGTTACAGTAACAGTACCTCTCATTGTTGCTTTTATAATTGCGCAAAAAAGATTTATTGAAGGAATTACTTTAACAGGAATGAAGTAAGATAGTCTTTTGTCTATCAATTTTATTTTTCTTTTAATTATTTTATCTTCACTGTGTCACGCAATTTGGAGTGCCATAATTAAATCAAGTAAAAATCCCTTATCACTAATGGGAATTACTTCTATCTTAGAAGTAGTCATTTTTTTTCCTTTAACATTCACTGTTCCTTTTCCCTCAATAGAAGTTTGGTATTTTCTCATAGCAACCGTTATCATTCATGTTTTTTATAGATTGAATGTAATTTATTCTTATAGGTACGGTGACCTGTCCTACATTTATCCAATCTCTAGGGGAAGTTCATGTCTATTTGTTGCTATCATTAGTATTTTGTTTTTAAGTTCAGATATTAGTGTTGCTGGCTTTATTGGAATATTAATTGTTTGTATTGGTTTATTTTTAATATCGTATTCGAAAAATTTATCTTTTAACTTTAGAGGTTTTGCTCTTGCGATTTCAACTGCTATTTTAATTACTGCATATACTTTAGTTGACGGAGTCGGAGTTAGGCTTTCGGAAAACGGTTTTTCGTATATTTATTGGCTCTTCACTCTAAATGGTATTCCTTTATTAGTTATAGGTTTAATTTCTAAGAATGGATTGCGAAAAACAGAAACGTATAATTTTAGTTCTGGCATAGCAGCAGGTATATTTGCAACAAGTAGTTATGCAATTGTTGTTTGGAGTATGCAATTTATAGAAATAGCTTATGTCTCTAGTATTAGAGAAATAAGCATTGTATTTGCTTCCATTATTGGCATGGTTTTCTTATTTGAGAGAAATGCGAAATCGAGAATTATTCCCTCTATTTTAATAGTAAGTGGTATTTCAGCGGTTTATTTTCAAATTCTATAGTTAAAAAATATAGACATTTTTAGTTAAAATTTTATATGAGTTTTATGGCAGATGATATTGTTGAAGTTGATCCTAAAACTGAAACTATCTCTTGCGATGGTGGAGAAGATGGTTTAGGACATCCCGCAGTTTATTATACCTTCAATAATGAGAACAAAATTGTCTGTGGTTATTGTGGTAAAATATTTATAAGAAAAGAAAATTAAAATGTATAAAGAATCCTGGGGTAGTAAAAGAATCTGTCCAATGTGTAGTAAGCAATACTATGATTTGGGAAGAACTGAACTTGAATGTCCAGAATGTGGTAAATTAATTGAAGTTACGACATTAACCAGACCAAGACGTGGAAGAAAACCAGGAAGTACAAACGCAGCTCCTTTAACAAACCCTATTCCTCCAAAACCAAAAGAAAAAGATGATGATCTTGACATCGATAATTTGGATGTAGATGACAATGAAGACAATCTCGAAGATGATACTGTTTTATTAGAAGACGAAACAGAAATTGATCCAATAGCTGAAGGTATTAAGCCTAAAGACGACGGCGAAGAAGAATACTAAAAATTCAATAAAAATTCAGAAGATGTTTAAGGTACTACAAAACACTTGGGCTCTTTTTTTTGGCTTTGCTTTAATTAGTCTTGGTCATGGTTTGCAAGGAACACTAATTGGTGTTCGTTCTGTTTTAGAAGGTTTTAGTTTTTTTGCATCAGGATTTATAATAGCTGGTTATTACATTGGATACTTAATGGGCGCGTTAACAATTCCAATTTTTTTACAACGTGTTGGTCATATAAGAGTTTTTGCCGCTTTAGCTTCACTTGCTTCTATTGCCATATTATTACACTCAATATTTGTTCATCCCTATTCATGGATGTTTATACGAATATTAACTGGTTTAAGTCTTGCTGGGATTTATGTAATCATGGAGAGTTGGTTAAATGAAAAATCAACTAATCAAACTCGCGGTCAATTACTTTCGGTTTATATGATTATTACATTTGTGTTTGTTGGAGCAGGTCAATTTTTATTAAATTTAGGTGATCCAGCTAAAGTTGATTTATTTATTTTAGTCTCAATCTTATTATCATTTGCACTTCTTCCTATTCTTTTATCTTCAACAGAACAACCTAATACAGAAAGTCCTAAATTTTTTTCTTTAAGCGAATTTTATGCTTTGTCACCTTTAGGTTTTGTTGGTGCGTTAGCAACTGGTTTATCCCATAGTGCTGTTTTTGGGTACGGTGCAATTTATGCATCATCTATAAATTTAAGCTTATTTGAAATTTCTCTGTATATGATGATTATAACATCAGCTGGGGCTCTATCGCAGTGGCCTATTGGATATTTGTCAGATAGAATTGATAGACGTGTTATTCTTATTGGTGTTTCTTTTATGGCTGCTGGTTTGAGTTTATTTTTTGTTTTTGCAAACTTTATGCCACTAACATTATTCTTAATTTTTACTGGTCTTTTTTCAGTTGCTTGTTTACCAATGTATTCATTAACGATTGCTCATACAAATGACTTTTTACAACCTAATGAGATAGTATCAGCGAGTGCAACCTTTGGCATACTTATTGGTATTGGATCAATTATCGGACCTTTGTTTGTTTCTGGATTCATGGAAATTTTGGGAGCGGTAGGTTTTTATATCTATTTATTTTTAATACACGGACTATTAGGATTATTTGGTTTGTATAGGATGACACAAAGAACTAAACCACGTGATCTTGAATCACAATACAATCCTTTACCACGAAATATTAGCCCTGCCGGTATGGAAATGAACCCCGTTACTGAGACAACTGAGGACGAGTAAGTCTTTTAAACATTCTGTGAAGTAACAAGAGAATAATTATTCCCATATAAATGACTGGTTCGGTTTTATCAGCACGAACTAAAACATAAAAATGCATACTAGCTAGAATGGCTACTGGGTAAATTAAATAATGAATTTTCTTCCATAGTTTAAAACCTAGTCGTTTAATCATATTGTTTGTTGAAGTGCTAGCAAGTGGAATTAAAAAGAGAAAACTTATAAAACCAAAAGTTATAAATGGTCTTTTTATAATATCTTGTATGATAAATTGCATATCTAAAAAATGATCTAAAACTATGTAAGTGGAGAAATGCAAACAGACATAATAGAAAGCGAAAAGTCCAATCATTCTTCGTAAGACAACTATCGATTTAAAAGGTTTAATATTTGATAGAGTAGTAATCATAAGAGTTATTATTATTAATCTGAGTGCCATTAGACCTAACTCATCCATTAGTTTTTCAATTGGATTTACTCCAAGATCCCCAATAACAAATTGGTACGCCCAGAGTAGACTAGGAAATAGAATTAAAATAAATAAGACAGGTTTACTGCGGTTAAAATTTCTTGTTGAAAACATTCATTAATAAAATTTAGTCAAATCTAAATTTTTATAGAGATGGGCTACTTCTTCTTCATAGCCATTAAACATAAGTGTTTCTCTTCTTTTAAACTCTCCAATTCGTCTCTCTGTTCCTTGACTCCATCTTGGATGATTAACATTAGGATTAACATTAGCATAAAAACCATATTCCCAAGGAGCTAAAGTTTCCCAAGATGTTTCAGGTTGAGTATCTAAAAATCTAATTTCCACAATTGATTTAATTGATTTGAAACCATACTTCCATGGAACAACTAATCTAATGGGTGCACCATTTTGATTAGGCATTTCATGACCATACAATCCAGTTGCTAATATTGTTAAAGGATTCATTGCTTCATCAATTCGAAGCCCTTCTCTATATGGCCAAATAATTGTTCTTTTTTGCTGTCCTGGCATTTCTTCGGGCCTGAAGACAGTTACAAATTGAACATATTTTGCTGAACTTAAAGGTTCAGCCATTCTTATAAGTTCAGATAATTGAAAGCCTTGCCAAGGAATAACCATGGACCATGCCTCAACACATCTTAATCGATACACTCTATCTTCTATTGTTACGTTTGATAAAATTTTTTCTAAGTCAAATGTTTGAGGCTTTTTCACAAGACCATCTATTTTTATTGTCCATGGCCTAGGCTTAAAATTTCCAGAGTTTAAATGAGGATGTTTTTTGTGAGTACCAAATTCATAGAAGTTATTATAAGTAGTGATTTCTTCGTAAGAATTAAGTTTATCGTTTTCATTTAAATTTTTACTATAAATTGAAGGATCGCTTTCATGATTTGCAAGTGCTGATGATGTAACAGTAGCTAGCATAGCACTAGCCAAAGATCCCTTTATAAACTTTCGTCTATTTAAATATGTCTTATAGGGTGTAATTTCAGATCCTAAAATTTTCATACTAATAATATATATCTTAAATATTAAAATTGAAGTTTTGCTTCAATAATTCTAACTCTTAAAATGGGAATTATATTTTTTTAGTAATTTTTCTGGCCATGTACTTTTAATAAATTCGATAATAGACCAAACATCATCATCTGATAACGTTTCATTACCAAGCATTTTTCCTTCATAATCAGGAATTATTTTTTTAAAACCATATTTAGTGACCTGAAATAAATATTTAGGGGAGTGATGCCAGGTATGGCCTGTGCCATTAAGTGGCGGCGCTCTTCGATGACCGTCTTCATCTAAAGATTTATTCCACTCTTCATGACCGGCTAAATTACCCATATGACAGCCAGCACAATTTTCGGCATATAATTTCATCCCTTTAAAAATATCAATTTCTGCCGCATGAATACTTGGCCCAATACATAATATTGTAATTAGGGAAATTATTTTAAGACATTGCATTCTATTTATATAATTTTTTAGATTTATATTTCATTACAAATCTCTCTTTTTTTTGATAGGATGAATTAATGAAAAAAACTCTCATTATTTTTCTCCTTTTAGCATCAATAATTTCATTTAATAATCATGCATACAGTGAAAAGGTTCACGGTATTGCTATGCACGGAATACCAAAGTATGCCAGTGATTTTGAAAATCTAGATTATGTAAACCCAAACGCACCTAAGGGTGGTACTGTGAAATTTGGATCATATGGATCTTTTGATAATCTTAATAGGGTGGCTTTTAAAGGCTCTAAAGCTGCTGGCCTTGGGTACGTCAATGATACATTAATGAGAAGAGTTTGGGATGAAGCATTCTCTCTCTATGGATTGATAGCTGAGAAGGTTGAATTACCTGAAGACAGATCATCTATAACTTTTTATTTAAATGCAAATGCAACCTTTCATGATGGTTCACCAATAACACGTGATGATGTATTATTTAGTTTAGAAACGTTTCAAACAAAAGGCACTCCAAATCAGAAAAAAACTTATGGCAAAGTTGTTGAAACTGAATTGATTGGAAATGACGGAATAAAAATGATTTTTGAAAATAATGAAGATAAAGAATTGCCCCTTATTATTGCAGGCTTTCTTCCTATCATTCCAAAAAAGTTTTATGAAAATCTAGATGTTACAAAAACATTTTTAGATATCCCTCTAGGCAGTGGGCCATACCAGGTTGATAGTCTCGATCCTGGGCGTCAAATAAAATACAAACGTGTTGAAAATTACTGGGCAAAAGATTTACCAGTAAATAAAGGTCTCTATAACTTTGATACAATTATTTATGATTATTACAAAGACTCAAATGTCTTAGTTGAAGCTTTTAAGGTTGGTGAATACGACTTTAGAAGAGAGTACAACGTTAAACGTTGGTTATCGGAATATGATTTTAAAGCTGTCCAGAATGGCAAAGTAATACTTACAGAAATGAATAACGATAGACCTGTTGGAATGAATGGTCTTGTGATGAATACTAGACGAGACATATTTAACAATAGAAACGTGCGCCTAGCACTCAGTTATGCTTATGATCATGAGTGGATTAATAAAACAATTTATCAAAATGCCTATGTAAGAACGGATAGTTATTTTGATAATTCTCCATTAGCTTCTTCAGGCTTACCATCAAAAAATGAGTTAGAATTATTAAATGTATGGAAAGATGAAATTCCAGCAGAAGTATTTACGGAAACATTTACCCCACCTCTTACAGATGGAAGTGGAAATGATCGTAAAAATTTATTGAAAGCAAAAGAGATACTCGAAAAAGAGGGGTGGAATGTTGAAAATGGAAAGTTGTTCAAAGATGGGCAAGAATTTAAATTTGAATTTTTAATTGTCAGTCCTTCAGATGAAAAAATAGCTTTAGCCTATCAAAGTAACTTAAAAAAACTTGGTATTACTATGGAGGTAAGAACAGTTGATTCCTCACAGTATCAAGAACGTCTTTTAAGTTATGATTTTGATATGATTAAAAGATACTGGGGAGTCAGTTTAAGTCCAGGAAATGAGCAACAATTTTATTGGGGGTCAGAAGTTGGTCAAAAAGATGGGAGCAGAAATTATCCTGGTATTAATAGTCCAGCAGTTGATGCATTAATTGAAAAGCTAATAAATGCCTCAAATAGACAAGAACTAACTACTGCAATTCACGCTCTTGATAGAGTTTTATTATGGGGTCACTATGTTGTTCCACTCTATCATAGTAACAAAGATCGAATTGCTTATTGGGATTTTTTTGAGTATCCCGATGAAATTCCACTTTATGGGATAGTAATTGAATCTTGGTGGATTAATAAAGATAAACAATAAATTTACATACATTTTCTATGAGTCATACAAGAGCAAATATAATGATGCTTATTGCATCACTTATATGGGGAACAGCATTTGTTAGTCAGACGACTGGAATGGGTGCAATTGGACCTTTTACTTTTAGTTTTGGAAGATTTTTCTTTGCTTTTTTAACTGTGATCCCCTTTGCTATTTACCTGGAAAAAAAAAATGTTTCAAAAATTTTGCAAGATAGAAAAAAAATTTATCTGTGTATTGCAACGGGAATTTTTCTTTTTGGCGGTATGGGCCTACAACAATATGCTCTTCAAAAATCGTTAATATCAAATGCAGCTTTTCTAAGTACTCTGTATGTTCCATTTGTTGGAATCATTTCAAGATTTATAATTAAAAAACAAGTTCACTGGATTATATGGGTTGCAATACTACTGTGTTTGTATGGGTCTTACCTCTTATCTTCAAATCAATCAGTTGACATACAACAATCTGATAGTCTTTTATTTATAGCGGCCTTGTTTTTTGCTTTGCATATTATTTGTATTGATATTTTTATGAAGGATCTAAACAGTCCTTTTTTATTTGGTAGCATTCAATACTTTATAGTTTTTATATTATCTATGATTCTAGCTTTCTGGTGGGAGGAACCCAAACTATCAAATATGCAAATTGAATGGTTTGAAATTTTGTATACAGGAATTTTCTCTGCAGGAATTGGTTATACATTACAAATAATTGCTCAACAAAAAGCTAATCCTGCGCCAGCTGCAATTATATTATCAATGGAATCTGTATTTGCAGCAATTGCAGGATGGATACTTTTAAATCAAATCTTAGACACACAAAAAATACTGGGATGCCTTGCAATATTTATTGGAGTGATTATAGTACAACTTGTACCAATAATAATTAAACAAAAATGAGTGAAAAATTAGACGTAGTAGGAATTGGAAACGCAATGGTTGATGCGATTATTCCATCCAATCAAAGCGAAATTGAAAAACATGAAATAAATAGAGATTCTATGAATCTTATTGATGAAGGTTTGAAAAATAATTTACATGATAGTTATTCAATCAGAGAAATGGCAGGTGGCGGATCACTTGGTAATTCTATGTTTGGCATTACATCATTCGGTGGCAATGGAAGCTTTATTGGAAAAATAAAAAATGATGAAATTGGTATTTATCTTCAAAAAGATATGGTTCGTGAAGGATTAAAATTTCCTTTAGGTTTTACATCACCTGATATTTCAACAGGATGTTGTACAATATTTGTAGAAGAAGATGGAACAAGAACAATGTGTACCTTTTTGGGTGCGGGAACATTGATTGGCCCTGAAGATATCAAAGAGGATGATATTAAAAATCATAAGATTGCTTATTTAGAAGGATATTTGTGGGATAATGAAAATGCAAAAAAAGCTATGAAAAAAATGGTGGATATTTGTAAAGCCGATAATCAAAAAATTGCTTTTACTCTTTCAGATCTTTTTTGTGTTGATAGACACCGTGACTCTTTTAAAGAATTAATAACAGAGAATGTTGATATTTTATTTGCCAATGAAGATGAAATCAAAGCTATGGCAGAAACAGATAGTTTTGATGAAGGTTTAGAATATGCAAAATCATTAAATATTGTTGCAGCTATTACTAAAGGAAGTAGTGGATCAGTAATTGTATCGGGAGGTGAAGTAACTGAAGTTTCGGCAAAAAAAGTAGAAAAGGTTATTGATACTACTGGTGCAGGAGATTTATTTGCAGCTGGCTTTTTGTTTGGTTATTCAAAAGATAAGAGCATGGAAGAATGTGGAAACTATGCATCGATTGCTGCAGCAGAAATTATTTCGCACTACGGAGCAAGACCTTTAGTAAAACTATCTAGCTTAATTTAGATAATAATTTATTTTTATTTTCATCATCACAAAAAGAATACTTAATGGCATTATGAGTTAGTGACGTAAGTTCTTTTTCATTCAAACCTAATTCTTCCATAACTTTGTATTCACCTTGAATAGTGGCATTGAAAAAAGGAGGGTCATCTGAATTAACTGTAACTTTAACACCTTGATCAAATAACGATTTAACTGGATGACTTTCATAATCTTCATAAATTTTTGTTGCGATATTACTTGTTGGACAAGTTTCAAGAATGATATCTTTTTCAATAATCTCTTTTACAAGATCAGGATCCTCAATTGATCTTACACCGTGACCTAATCTAGTCGGGTGTAATAAATTGATAGCATTACGAATATTTTCTGGACCATCCCACTCACCAGCATGAACAGAAATGGGAAAATTCATCTCTTTCAGCATATCAAATGTTTTTACAAATAGATTTGGAGGAAAATGTAACTCATCACCAGCTAAACCAAAACCAACTAAACATGGATGAGGGTTATCAAGGACTTCTTTAGCTGTATTTTGAACAGACTCTGGTCCAAGATGTCTAATTCCATTCATTATATATCGAGACACAATACCAAAATCCTCTTCAGCTTTTTTAGAAGCTTCGTATACTCCTTCAATAAATGAATGATATGTCATTCCCTTTGCTTTGGCATGAGTTGATGAAATCATCGCTTCAACATAGAGGACATTGTTGGCGGCGCATTCTTTTAAATACTCATACGTTAATTCAAAATAGTCTTCTGGTGTGTAAATAACAGAAGTGACAATGTCGTACTTTTTTATAAAATCATAAAAATCATCCCATTGGTATGCATATTTTGATCCAAACATTTCTTCTGGTATTTCATGATTGTTACGCATAGCAAATTTTTTACAAAGATCTGGTGTAATGGTAGCTTCAAGATGAACATGAATTTCTGCTTTTTTAACTGTATTAAAAATTTTCATATAATTGAAATTATGTATATAATAAATTAGTGGAAACAAAAACAAATAGAAGAAATTTTATTGTTGGAGCAAGTTGCTCTTTATGTGGTTCTGTGATTTTACCATCTTGTTCAACAGTTCCTCTAACTAATAGAAAACAATTAAATGCATTTGATAGTAACGCCCCCATAATTATTTTAGGTGGCGGAACCCTTGGCCTGCCAGAGATATATGGTAATGAAGATTCATTAAATAAAGATACAGAGAGACAGTACGAAAGGTTTTTATCTAGGGCAAAGGCACAGAATATTCTTTTGGACAATACTGATGAATCTAGAAAAATTGAAGAAATAGGTAAAGAAATTTATACATCTCTAGACACATATTACCTTAATAAACGTGAAGAAAATCCAGTGGGTACTTTTAATTGGAAATTTGCTTTAGTTGAATCTGAAACTGTAAATGCGTGGTGTATGCCAGGAGGAAAGATTGCTTTTTATACTGGAATTCTTCCAGTATGTGAAAATGATGATGGTATAGCTGCTGTTATGGGTCATGAAATTGCACACGCATTTGCAAGACACACTGTTGAAAAACTAACTCAATATTCAATGATGCAAATGGCCGCAATAGGTTTGTCAAACACAAAAACAGGAACTAAATTACTTAATCAAACTTATAAAAATCTTAAGGGTCAACGTGCAAGTGTATTTGGTGATTTAATTAAATTCGGTATTTTTCTTCCATATAGTAGAAAAATGGAAAGTGAAGCAGATTATTTAGGTATGGGTTTTATGAATCTTGCAGGTTTTAATATTAAAGAGTGCTCAAAATTATGGGAAAGAATGGGTAAAAAAAACTTTAATATATTACCAGAATTTATGAAATCTCATCCAACACCAGATAATAGATCTAAAAAGTTTCTTGAATGGGAAAGTGAAATTGTAGATAAATTTACTCGTGTTTAATTTTTAGTGTATTAGGAAAGTTATGTTAGCTGTTGAAGTTAAAAATCTGACTCATGAGATTAATAATAAAAAAATCTTAAATAATATTGAGTTCAATCTAACCAAGGATAGCATTTCTTGTATTCTTGGTCCTTCAGGAAGTGGAAAAACAACATTATTAAAACTTATTGCAGGTTTAGAAAAAGTACAATCTGGTGAAATCTTAATAAATGGCGAAGAGGTGAGTAGTACAAAAAAACATTTGCCAACTGAAAAGAGAAAAATTGGATTTTTATTTCAAGACTATGCTTTGTTTCCACATTTAACAGTCAAGCAAAACTTAGAGTATCCCATAAATTATAAAAATTCAAATTATAGAATTGAGGATATTATTGATTTAATAAAACTTCCAAACTCTCTAAATAAATTTCCCCATGAGTTAAGTGGTGGCGAACAACAAAGAGTAGCATTAGCAAGATCAATTATTTCTCAACCTGATTTACTTTTATTAGATGAGCCATTTTCGAGTCTTGATTTGAATTTAAGAGAAGAGGTCAGGGATGATACTTTGCATTTATTACAAAAATCTAACATATCAGTGATTATTGTTACTCATGATCCATTTGAAGCTATGTTCATTTCTAATCAAATAAATATTATGGATACCTCAGGATATATTATTCAATCTGGTAGCCCGGCAGAATTATATAAAAATCCTAAAAATTCGTATGTGACTGAATTTTTTGGCGAAACAAATAGGTTTCATGGAAAAGTTAATAACTCTTTTGTAGATACGCCAGTAGGAAAAATTAAAGCTCCAAATGAACTTGAAAATACAAATGTAGAAATACATGTAAGACCACAAGGAGTAAAATTAAAACAACAACCAACACCTGTTAATGGAATAAAAGGTACTGTTATGGCCTCAAAATTAATGGGGTCTTTTAGTTTTGTGCATCTTTCAGTGCTTGATGACAATAATGAGGTTATTCATGTTCATAGTCACATGCCGCCAGAATTTAATCCTCAACAATCATCTGCTGTCGAAATTGAGATAGATCAATCTCAAGCTTTTATTTTTAAAAATTAGTTGCTTTCTTTTTTTTGTGAAACTCTTTGAAGAGTTGTGTTTAAAAATATTACTGGACCAAGACCAACTACAATAATTATTAGAGCAGCAAATGATGATTCTTGTAAAAGTTCATCGGATGCATATTGGTAGACATAAGTAGCTAAAGTTTCAAAATTAAAAGGTCTTAGCAGTAGAGTAATTGGAAGTTCTTTTAAAATATCAACAAAAACTAGGATGCCTCCTATTAAGATATTTGTATAAATTAAGGGTAATACGATTACTCTAATTGTATTTAGAAAACCTTTTCCCATTGTTTGGGAAGCATCAACTGCATTTGGATGAACTTTAAGTATTCCTGATCGCAGGGCAGCGTTACCAACTGCTAAAAATCTAGTTGTGTAAGCAAAAATTAATACTAAGAAACCACCTGCAGCATAACCCATTTCTATATTAGTTATTGAGTTTAACCATCCAAAAAATATAACAATGCCAACTGCAAGTATAGTACCTGGTAGAGCATAACCACATGAAGCTACAAAAATTAATCCTTTTTGAAAAGTATTTGATTTATAATTTGATACAATAATTAGAATTATAGAAACTAGCATGACAGTAGCAGCT
The DNA here is from genome assembly GCA_902515745.1 of uncultured Alphaproteobacteria bacterium. GTDB lineage: Bacteria > Pseudomonadota > Alphaproteobacteria > HIMB59 > CACPNW01. The sequence continues at coordinate 78,230 of CABXWB010000005.1, forward strand.
CCTGCAAGTGCAAGCGATATACTTGTTGTTGCAGCAAATATAACTTCACTAAAATTAATTATAGAAAAACCACTTAAAACGAAATTTAAAAGAATGAGCACAGGAATTACAAATCCAAGAGTAATTGGGGTCAAACAAATTAAAAAACAAAGTAACTTTCCAGAAAATGAAATTGTTTCTGACTCAAGCATATTTTGACCACTACTTTTTTCAAAATATCTTTGTCTACGTCTTGCTAAATATTCAATAGTTAAAAGGACAACAACAAAAATAAATAAAACTGAAGATATTTGTGCTGCACCTGATAGACTGTTCATTCCCAACCAAACATTAAATACACCAAGGGTTAGAGTCTCTAGAGCAAAGTATTCAACTGTTCCAAAATCAGAAATTGTTTCCATTAATACGAGTGCTAGGCCAGCAAATATTCCCGGTCTTGCAAGTGGCAGGGCAACAGAAAAAAAACTGCTTCGTCCATAAATTAAACTTGTTTGATAAAAAGATAAGGGCACGGTTAAAAAAGATGCTCTGGTCATCATGTAAATATATGGATAAAGAACACACGACATAACTAAAATAGCTCCGCCCATTGATCGTATTTCTGGGAACCAATAGTCGTCAACATTACTCCAGTTAAAAATTTCCCTTAGTAGTTTTTGTAATGGACCAGCGTATTCTAAAAAATCAGTATATGTATAAGCAATGATATATGCAGGTACTGCAGCAGGTAATAATAGTGCCCACTCAAAAAAATTTTTACCTATAAAGTTATATCTTGTAACTACCCATGCTGAAGAAACACCAAAGATCATACTTAGAATACCTACTCCGATCATGAGCACAATTGTGTTGTAAACATATCTTGGTAGAACGGTTGAGAATAAATGTGGCCATAGACTGGTGTCTCCTAAAAATGCGGAGTAAAAAATAGCAACTATTGGACAAATAATAAAAAGAGCAAGAAAAGTTGCTAATGTAGATGAGCTATTCCAATTATACAAATTCACTTGGTTATAAACTACCAGCCAACCCGATCAATTATCATTTGGGCATTAGGAGCAAGTTCTGCTATTTTTATTATTGGAAGTGTATCCTCTCTAAAGCTACCCCAGCTTTGTAATTCTTCTCCAGGCTCAATTTTTAGATTTGCTGGGTACTCAAAATTTATTTCTCCGTAAAGTTTTTGTGCCTTTTCACTTGTTAAAAACTCAAGTAACTTCTGAGCTTCTTCTTTGTTACTAGAATACTTAGCTACACCTCCACCTGAAATATTTACATGAGCTCCTCTGTCACCCTCAGCTTGATTAGGAAAAACTAATCTCACACTTTCAGCCCATTTTCTTTGTTCAGGGTCTTCTGAGAATTTCAGTTTTCCATAATAATAATTATTTATAAGAGCAAGTTCACACTCCCCTTCATGAATAGCTTTAACCTGCGCTCTATCATTGCCTTGTGGTCTTTTGGCAAAATTAGCCACCATAGCCTTAGCCCATTTTTCAGCTTCATCTTCTCCAAGCGCTGCTAAAACTGATGCCATTATTCCACGGTTATAAACATGACTTCCAGGTCTTGAGCAAATTTTTCCCTTCCACTTGGGGTCCGCCAAATCTTCAATTCTAGTTATTTCACCTTCTGCAATCTTCTCTTTGTGAACTACAATAACTCTAGCTCTTTTGGAAAGACCAAACCATGTATTGTCAGGGCTCCTCAGGTAATTAGGAATATTATTTTGTAACTGTTTTGAATCTAATGGAGAGAGTAAATCAAGATCATCATAAATATACAGTCTTCCTATATCTACTGTAAGAATAACATCCGCTGGACTATTTTCTCCCTCAGCCTTCAGTCTCTGGGCTAAGCCTTTTTTAGAATAAACAACATTTGTTTTAATGCCAGTTTCCTCAGTAAATAATTCTAGAAAAGGGTTAATTAAGAATGGCTGTCTATGTGAATAAATATTTATCTCTTTTGCATTTAAATACGGAGTAAAAATAAATATAAAAAATAAAAATACAAAATGTAATAAATTAGTTTTCATTTAAAGATCTCCTTTTTTGATTAATTGAGCTAAATTTAAGTTTTATTTTTAAAAACTTTCTTAAAAAATAATTTTTAATTTCAATAAATGGATTTATGTATAAATCTTTTAAATTATGACTTTCATCTTTTTGGTTCTTTTCAATTCCAAGTTCTAGAGTTTCAAATTCAACTGAATGATGAAGTGATCTAAATACATAATCCCAAATAGCTAAAGCTGCTCCAAAGTTCTTATCATGGTGTTCTCTTGCTATAGAGTGATGTAATTGATGTTGAGCTGGAGAAATGAATATATACTCTACCCATCTCCAATATCTAATTCCTACATGCGAGTGTCGTAAATTTGATCCTAGAATATTAAAAATAAATACAAAAATGTTTACTCCAAGAACTGTATATAAGCTTACTGAATCACCAAATAAAAAAATAAAAGAAGAAATACTTATTGCTTGTGTGATTGAACTTCTAAGAGAGAAAATTATTCCCTCTAAAGGATGAGTTCTAAAAACAGTCATTGGTGTTAAAACGGTAGCAGAATGGTGCACCTTATGAAGTGACCATAAAATTGGCCATTTGTGCATAAACCTATGAACTATATATTTGCTAAAATCATCAATAGTAAATTGAAAAGTAGTGAAAGCAATTATCACAAGAATTGGAAGGGTTTCTTTAAACATTCCAACACTTAACCAATCAATGGTGTGAAAATAAAAGTAAAGTGCTGTGGCAATTGTTAATTGAGTAATTAAAAATGGTGAAATAGTCATCATAATTAATTGATTAATAAGAAAAACTTTGTAGTCGGATTTTGCTGACTTAGAAAAAAATATTTTTTTATCAAAAATTTTCTTAAATGCTGCAAAAAGAGAATATTTTCTTAATAAGATAAACCATAGAAATGCAATTAATATTGAGATACCAATGTAAGCTACAAAGACTCTTTTTTTTGGATCAATAAATTGATTACCAATATTAGATATATATTCTGTTAAAATTTCCATCCCAGTTCAGCAGTGTGGCTTTATATAAAGCCACACTATAATATTGAATTAATCGTTTTCAGCTGAGTCAGAACTTCCCATAGAGCTGGCAAGTTCTTCCATAGCAGCTAATTGATCATTATTTCTTGCAGTAACCCCAAATTCATCAACCATCAGTTTTTGAATTTTAATCATGTGCATTTTAAATTCTCCCCAATCCTGAGCTTGATCTTTAATGAAGTTACCATTTGAATCAACTCCAACAACTTGAGAAGCATTTAATAGAACTGGTCCAAAACCCATCATTCTATTCATCTTTTCTGCAGTTTCACCCAAATCTTCTGGTCCACATTGAAGAGCTAAAGCAAACCCTTTGAGTTCACCCCAGTGTTTAGCATACTTTCTAAATGCTTCTTCGGTATCACCATTGGCATCCATAATTGTTTCAAGTGCAACAATATCTTTATAGGTAGAACCAGCATACTTGAACACAGACTCAGCAATAACTTTTTGCCAATTTTCTCTGATAGTATCTCTAGCTTCTAACATATCTGTTCTTTCAGAAAAGTTGAGGTTTCTTCCACCAGCGTCTCTAATAACTTTTCTACCATCAATAAATGCTTGGTTAATAGTAGCTAGATAATTAGTCTTACCACCTTTGTCATAGCTTGATGCATAGTAAGCGTGTGCAAAAGTCATCTCAGAATATAGATCAACAACACCATCCCCGTTAAAGTCAGCAGCAGCTAAATCTTTCATCTTAGCAACATTATAATTTTGTTCTGCTGTTAATGTTAAAGAGTGGGCTGCAGCACCCCAGTATCCAAATGCTTCGTCCCAACTATGTTCTTTACCAGTATAATAAGCGCCTTCTTTATAAGGCTTACGGTTTTCTTTTTGACCAATTTCCATTTTACTTCCAAGATAACTATTTACGGCTTGGTTATAAAAAACTGCGCCCATAGCGAACTTAGATATTAATTGAGTGTAATCGAATCCTGTAGCAGGATCAAAATCACTACCAATTTCACTAGCTTTCTGCATCATGTGCTCAAGAGCTTCAGGTCCAGATAGTCCGCCCCAACCTGGAATAGCGCCTTTGTACATTTTGCCAGATAAGTTTCCACTACCAATCTCTGAAACCATAGTTTGCATTACTGGGAAACCATCTTTTGATTTTGGAGCAATAATCTCTAAACCATCTTCCCCATTATAATATGCCATCATTTTATCGAGATCACCAGTTTTGACAAGTTTCTTCAGACTATCATGTAAGACTTGTCTAGCCATTTGACCTGTATATTTTACTGAGTTTGTTTTATCGCCATCATAACCTTTTAATGTAATAGGGTAAGGTCCATAAACTTCTGGACCATGACCATCGGCAAAAGATTTAGAAAAGCTGAAAGAAAAAACTAAAGCAGTAGCTATGAGTAATATTTTTTTCATATATATTTTCCTTAATTGTAAATTTTTTCTTAGTTTAAAAGGTGTGGAGATGAGTTGAAACTCGTTTGGTTAAGATGCGCCTTTACCTTTAAAAAAGATTTCTCATCTCCACGTCCTATTACTAAGGATCTGAGGTTCTTTTATAATAATTAAAAAAAAAATTTTTTTTATTTTATTTTACCCGCTTTTAAAGGCTATTTTTAATGTTTTTAGAGTTATTCTAATTTAAAGATTTTTTAAATAGGTGGTTAGTAATCGTAATATTAAATGTGAGTTATAATGTTATAAAAACTAACCACCATGGAACGGAAGTAGATTTTTTAATATGTTAATATTAATATTTGTGTAAAAAAAAATTAATTTGATATCATAAAATAGATATTTGAGAGTTTTAGAACTATTCTAATTAAAAGTAATAGACGTTCATTATAGGCGGGGCCTCAAAGGGCCCCTATCCAAGACTATTTTATAGAAATAAGTCTAGCTTTCTTTTCTTCTGGTATAATTCTCTCAAGATCAATTGTTAAAAGTCCATTAATTAATTCAGCATCCTTAACTTTGATGTCTTCTGAAATAGTGAACGATCTTTCAAACTGTCTCGTTGAGATTCCTTTATGAATTACTCCATTACCATTATCATTAACCACTTTTTCTTTTGGTTTATTTCTAACAGTAAGATTATTTTCTTTTAATTCAATCTCAATGTCTTCTTTACTATATCCAGCAAGAGCAACTTCAATTTTATAATTGTGATCATCAACTCTATGAATATTGTAAGGTGGATAGTTTGTATTATAACGTTCAGTGGATTCTAACATTCTATCAAATTCATCGAAAATCGAATCAAATCCAACAGAAAATGGTCTTAGAGAATTCCAAACGGATAGGTTTCTAGTCATAATAACTCCTTTATAAGCAAGTATTAATGTCGGCACCCACAATGGCATACTGACATTTATGATGTGGGGATGATTATGATTAATTCAAGTATGTGATTATTTTTTTCTTATAAAGGATAAGCCGTCTGATAGAGGTAAAAGAGAAAAGTCTACACGAGAATCATTTTGAATTCTTGTATTTAAATCTCTTATGGTATTTGTTTGAGAGTCATTTTTTTTCTCATCCGCAACATCACCATGCCAAAGCATGTTATCAATAATTATAATGCCATTTGATGGAACAAGACTTAAAGATAATTCATAATAATTAGGATAATTATTTTTGTCAGCATCTATGAAGATAAAATCATAAGAATGTTGACGGTCTATCATACTTTGCATTATTTCAACCCCATCACCGATCATAGATTCGATCTTTGAACTCATATTATCTAAATCCCAATATTTTTTAGCTAGTGATAGAAATTCGTCTGAATTATCAATTGTTGTAATTTTTCCTTCTGCTGACAAACCTCTTGCAATAAATAAAGTGCTCATGCCAGTAAATCTTCCAACTTCTAGACAAGATTTTGCTTTCGATAATTTTGTGATTATTTCTAAAAATTGACCTTGTTCTTTTGCAATTTGCATTTGAGATACACTGCCAAGCTTAGATGTTTCATCTGCTAGATCGTCAATTATTTTATCTTTTCTATAACCTACATTCTGTAGATATTTTACTAAGCTTTCATCTATTTTAGTTTGTGTACTCATTAATTAATGTACTCATAAACTTGTGGTAATTTTTTCATTTCTTTATCTGAAATTATAAAACAATTTTTTATTCTTTCTTCCAATTCTTTTGAATCATCTTCTGTGTTTGAGTGTAATTGCAATAATGGTTTCGTGCTATCAATTTTTTCACCAACAGAAATAACACTGTCATATCCTACACCATAATTTATTTTATCAGAAACTTGTTTACGTCCTCCGCCAAGCTCTATTAAAATTAAACCTAATTCTCTTGTATGAATTTTTTCGATCCAACCTTCTTTATCAGGAAAAATATCTCTTGCTTTTGACTCATTACGTAAATCTGTTTCGTAAGTTGATAAAATATTTTTTGGTCCTCCCAAAGCTGAAGTCATCTTTTCAAATTTTTCTGCTGCTGTTCCATTTGAAAGCACTTGTTTAATTTTTTTAAGGGCATCTTCTTTAGAAATTTTATGCACCATCATTAAAAGTGAAGAGATTAATTCATTCGTGATTTTTTCTAAGCGATAATCTTTAATTTCATTTTTTAAATACTTTATACACTCTATCATTTCTAAAGTATGACCTGCGCTTTTTCCTAAGACTTGATTCATATCTGTAATTATAGCTTCGCATTTAAGCCCAGCCCCCTTTGCAACACTAACTAAAGATTGTGATAATTCTCTTGATATCTCTATAGTGCTATTAAAAGATCCGTTCCCAACTTTTACATCTAGAATAAGTGACTTCAGCCCAGAGGCAATTTTCTTAGATAAAATGGAGGAGGTAATTAATGGTAATGATTCCACTGTTCCAACAATATCTCTTATGGAATAAAGTTTTTTATCAGCAGGTGCTAAGTTTGATGTTTGACCAATTATAGCACAACCAACTTCTTTAACTACTTTCTTAAACATATCTAAATTAGGTTGTGTGTTATATCCTGGGATTGAATCGAATTTATCTAATGTTCCGCCTGTATGACCTAGTCCTCTTCCAGAAATCATAGGAACATATAAACCACATGCAGCTAATAGTGGTGCTAATACAATACTAGTTTTGTCACCAACTCCACCAGTTGAATGTTTATCACAAACAAGTTCACTATCAACCGTGTCTGACCAATTTATTGTATCGCCTGAGTTTGTCATTGCTTCGGTTAAATAAACTGTCTCTTCTGGAATCATGCCATTAGAAAATATGGCCATACTCATTGCAGCAATTTGAGGATCAGAAAAAGATCCGTCTGTTAAACCCTTTACAAATTCATTAATTTCTTCTTTTGATAGAGATTTTTTATCTCTTTTTTTTCTAATTATCTCTTGGGGTATCATCGAATTGAACTTCTTGTATAAATTGTTTAATTAAATTTAAAACATTGTTCTCTGCTAAGCTTGCGTTTTCTAAAGTTTCTTGATGACTGAGTTTTGTTTTATTCATTCCGGCAGCTAAGTTTGTAATTACACTAATTCCAATCACAGGTAAGCTACAATGATTTGCAACTAATACTTCTGGCACTGTTGACATTCCAACGGCATTTCCACCAATTACTTTTAAGGCATTTATTTCAGCTGGTGTTTCAAAGTTAGGGCCTGAATACATGCAATAAATTCCTTCATATAATTTTTGATTCGTTTTTTTAGCTATATCAATTAATTGTTCTCTATAAAATTTATGGTATCCATCACTCATATCATGAAAGCGGGGGCCATAACTTTCTGCATTGGCACCAATAAGTGGATTGAAGCCACTCCAATTGATATGATCCTTAATTGCCATTAAACTACCTGCCGGCATATTCTCATCAAGACTTCCAGCAGCATTAGTTACAATTAAAAGTTTAGATCCAATATCTTTTAAAACACGTATTGGGGCTGCTAAACTTTGTGGATTATGTCCTTCATAAATATGAGACCTTCCATACATGCAGACGACATTTAAATTATTAATCTTTCCTAAAACTAATTTTCCTGCATGTCCTTTTACGGTTGGTTGAGGAAAATCTTCTAGTTCCTTATATGATATAGATTCTATAATATCTTGATCATCAAAGAAATTTGTTAGCCCACTTCCTAAAATTACCGCTACATCGGGCGAATTATTATTTGTTATTTCTAAAAATTTTTTAGATGATGGAAACATTAAAGATTTTCTGGACCAAAAGAATCTGGAAGTAATTCTTCAAGAGTTGAAGTTTTCATATGCCCTTTTTCACTACACATATGGATTTTAGTATCTAATGACGCAAATTCTCTTAATCGCTGTCTACATCCTCCACAAGGTGAACATAATAAATCTCCAGAACCAATAACCACGACTTCTAAAATTTTTTTGTTTCCATTAGATATCATATTGCCAATTGCAGTAGCTTCAGCACATTGAGACTGAGGGTATGCAGCATTTTCAACATTACACCCTGAAATAATTTGATTATCTTCAGTGAGAAAAGCAGCACCTACTTTAAAGTTAGAATATGGTACATGTGCTTGTAATCTAACTTGAGAGGCAGCTTTAAATAAATTGTCAAAATTTTTAGAAATCATAATAGATTTTGTAATTTTTTAGATTAATATTACTTAACTTAAATAAAGGTATGAGTAAAATCAATTTGAAAATTTGTGGCATAACAAACAAAGCATCTATTGTAAGAGCTCATCAAAATAATGTCAAAAGCCTTGGCTTTGCTAGCAATAATCTTAATGGGCCAAACACTACAAACGATAAAAATATTAAAAAATTAATTAAAGAATGTAATTATTATAAAATTGAGTCTGTTCTGCTTACAAAGTTTTATTCGATTGATGAAATAATAAATCAAGTTGACTTTACAAAACCTAAAACAATTTCATGCTCATATCATTTTTCAAAAAATGAGCTTTTAAAAATTAAAAGGGTTTTTAAAAGATTAAGGATAGGCGTTTCTATTAATCCTGAAAATTTTAATAAGAAATATATAGAATCTATTCGTAAAGTGGTTGATGTAATTTACTTTGATATGAATGTTTATAAAAAAGAAAGTATCAAAAAATATTCTTTAAAGAAAAGCATAAATCAAATTCAATTTATTAAAGATAAAAATATTCCAGTTTATATTGGTGGTGGTATAGATAAGAAAAATGTTTCGAATATTCTTAAACACACTTCACCTTTTGGTTTAGATATTTCGAGAGGTTTAAAAAATAACCGTAATTTAATATCTCAAGAAAAGCTTAAAGATTTGTTAAATCAAATTTCTATAGGATAATTTTTTAATAATATATTTATTTGTTAATTCTTTGGATAATTGATTGATAGATTTTTTTTCAACTGGATGGAGAAGAAAGGGTTTAATATCTAATATAGGATATAGAACAAAATCTCTGTCTTTTGCCCTTGGATGTGGAATAGTTAAACTATTGAAATGATACTTACTATTTCCAAAAAAAATTATATCAATGTCAATATTTCTTGGTCCGTTAACTATTCTTTTATTTTTTTTTAATTTTCTTTCAATTTTCTGAATAGAATTGATTAATTGAATAGGCTGTTGATTTGTTTTTAAGATAATAGCACTATTGTAAAAGTTAGACTGATATTTATAGCCATATGGCGCAGATATATAAATATTAGCAAACTTACTTATGTGCCCAATTTTATTTAACTCTTTTACTGCACTACGTAAATTAAGTATTGAATTACCAACATTTGACCCAAGGGCTATAATAGTTTCAGTTTGAAACACTTACTGATTCTGCTCTATATTTTTTAGCAACAGCTGTTTTATTTATCTTTATTTTTATATTTTTGATTTTAAATTTTTTTTCAAGCGCCTTTGATATTTTAGAAATTAAATGTTCAAGAGTGTGTGACTTTGATTCTTTAATATAAGTCTTAAGAAATTTTGTAATGGCAGAATAATCTTTAACATTGTTGATATTATTTAAATTTATGGAGTCTTTTACTTTATAGTCAAAGGATAGGGTAACTTTGAGAAGTTGCTTTTTCTTTCTTTCAAGTTCTGTGATGCCTAAATTTGCACTTATTGATAAGTTTTTTATTTCTACTTTAAACATAATTTTTTAAAAATTTTTAATGACTGTGAAGTTTCTTTAACATCATGCACCCTAAATATATCAACACCCTTTTGATAACAATATAAAGCCGAAGCAATAGAGCCTCCTAATCTTTCATCAGCATTGCTTCGATCAATTAGATTTATCCAACTTTTTCTTGAAGAGCCTAGCAGCAATCCATAACCTTTAAACTTAAACTGTTCCATTTTTTGCATGATCTCGATATTTTGATTTAAATTTTTTCCGAAACCTATTCCTGGATCAAACCATACTTTAGTTGAAGGTATTTTTAATTTTTCTAGTTGTTTAATTTTTTTTAAAAAAATTTTCTTAATATCTTGTACTACATTTTTGTAGGAATTAATTTTAGATTGCATTGTCTTAGGTGGAGCAGGTGTGTGCATTAAGATTAAACCTGTTTTGAATTTTTTAGATAAATAAAATAAATCCTCGGAACCACCAAACACATCATTAATTATATGAGCACCCATGTTTAATGCATATTCTTGTGTCTCAATTTTATTAGTATCAACAGAGATAATAAATTTGTTTTTTGGTATTTTTTTTAATATAGGATCTAGCCTTTTAACTTCTTCCTTATGGGTAAGAGGTTCAGAACCAGGCCTCGTACTTTCAGCTCCAATATCAATAATATCTGCTCCATTTTCTGTCATTTTCTTGATATTATTTAGGGCATCCTTTGTCTTAAAACTCTTTCCACCATCACTAAAAGAGTCGGGTGTAACATTACATATGCCCATAACTGTTGGTTTATTAAATTTAAAATTATGTTTACCCAATTTCATTTTATAAAACTTTTGAATATTCTTTTAATATAGACTTGTACACCTTAAGAGAGGATCTATACCAATTTAATTGATCAATAGAAGAAATACTTACAACCCCCTTGCCAGATCCAACCAAAAGTATTTCACTGTATTCATAAAAGTTAGATATCAAAATATCTATTTTTTTAATCTTGTATGGAATTGTTTTAGTTAAATATGATAAAGTTATTCCAAAGTAATATGAATTCTTCGGAATAAATAATTGATTATTTTTTACAAAAATTAAGTTTGTGGTCGACCCCTCTAAAATCTTACTTTTATTATAAAAAAGAATTTCTTCTTTTTGTAAATTAATTTTTTTTTGTAAAGAAAGTATTTTTTTATATTGTAAGTTTTTAAAAGAAGGTAAGCTTCTTTGATATCTATAGATATGAGCACTAAAATTTTTTTCTTCTTTATTTCTTTTTCGCAAAGATAAAGAAATTAATTTTTTTGTAACTGCCACTCTTAATAAGTGATCATAGTTTTTAATTTTAGAATTAGTATTTATAAAATTAATTAGAAATTGTTTTGAAATTTTAAAACTGATACCAAAGAATTTTGAATCTTTGTTAAGTTTTTTTAAATGTTGATCTATTAAAACTAAGTTTGGTTTTTTTCCTGTAATCCTTATGGTTGTAAAAACACCATTATATCCCCATAGAGAATTAAACTTTACAGTTTTTAAATCTTTAACGTGATATGATTTTCTTAATAAGATATTTTCCATTTGGAGTTAAAAAAGAGTCTGGGTGAAACTGAAATCCATATACTTGATTAATATCATCTTCAATTGCCATTGCCACGTTTGTTTTTGTACAACGCATTGTGATTGTCATTGATTTTGAAATAAATGGCTCTTCTAATTTAAGTGAATGATATCTGCCACCAAGGAGATCTGAATTTTTGTTAAAAATTGATTTGTCACTTATAATTTTTATACGACTTTGATAGCCATGTAAGATATTTTTTTGTTGAACTATTTTACCTCCTTCAGAGTGCACTATGTGTTGGAAACCTAAGCAGATTCCAAGAATTTTTTTCTTTCCTTTATATTTTTTATAAATCTCTGAAGTTAAGGGATAGTCTTTTGGCTCACCAGGCCCAGGTGAAAGAACTATTGTTGAAGCTTTATGAAGTTTTTTATAATTAATTTCATAGTAATTAGATACAACAGTCGGCTCGATACTATCTAATAAATGTGCAAGATTGTATGTAAATGAGTCTTCGTGATCGATTAAATAAATCATTAATTAAACAAATCTAATAGAGATTTAGCCTTTATATAATTTTCATTATATTCTTTTTTTGCAGTGCTTCCCAATATAACTCCACTGGCAACAGATAATTCAATAGCATTTTTAAAATTAAGTAGTGTCCTTATCATTATATTAAAACGCATATCTCCATTCGAATGTATGATACCAAAACTGCCAGTATAAATATTTCTATCAGACTTTTCTTTTTGATTTAAAAGTTGAATTGTGCTTATTTTTGGACAACCAATTACTGATCCACCAGGCATTAACGATGAGATTATATCATGGTTAGTTATTTTGTTTTTCAAAACACCTTTGATTGTTGTAACGTAGTGGAAGAGATCTCTATATTCTTCAACTTTTTTTAATTTATCTATTTTTACTGAACCAGTTTTACAAATTTTTGAAAGATCGTTTCTTTCCATGTCCACTATCATATTGTGTTCTTTAGTTTCTTTTTCATTTCTTCTAAAAAAAGCCAATGCTTTATTGTGATTTATTTTTTTCGTTTTTCTTAAAGTACCTGCGATAGGTTTAGTTTTTATCAGATCTCCTTTTTTTAATAACAGTGTTTCAGGTGAGCAACTAATTATACTATAGCCTTTATCTCTAATTAGAAAACTTTCAGGAGACTCATTTATTTGCATTAATTGCCAGAAAAGATCTATCGCGTTTATATTGCCTTTTTTTGAGTAAGTCTGAGCAATTTTTATTTGATAAGTTTTCCCTTGCTTAATATTTTTTGAGAAATCATCAAACAGTTTAGAATACTGTTGTAGAGTTAAATTTAAATTAAAATTCTTATTTAATTTCGAGTATTTTTTTGTATTAGTTTTAATATTTCTAAAATTGGTTTTAGTACTTTTAATTATAATTTTTTTACCAATACTAATTTTTGTTTTAGGTTTGTAAAAAAGTCCACTATAAAAATTTGTAGTTTTTTGTTTTGGAAGTTTTATTCCAATATTTTCGCAAAGTAGTTTGTATCCAAAAAAACCTATGTAACAATTTAAACCGTCAATTCTTGAGCTCTTTTCTTTAGATTGTATATTTAAAAAATTTTTAATATTTTTTTTATCTATAATTATTTTTTTAGAAAAATCGGTATATACTTCAAAGCCGGTATCATTTTTATAAATAATGATAGACTTATCAGATTGATATAATTTATCTAAATATTCTTTATTGTTCAGCACTGGATTCTATTATAATTAGGATACTTATATGAAAAGTATTTTAACTAAAATATTCTTTTTTTGCTTATCCGTCACATGGTCATCTTATCTTTATGGTCATGGAACAATAATTTTTCCCAATGTTGAACATGGAGAGGGGTATATAGATGTCAAAATATATGACTCTAAAGAGAGTTTTTTAGATGAGAAATTAGCTATTGAGAGTGTGAGGAAAAGAGTTCAAAAAGGTGAGGTTGTGGTCCCTTTAAGTAAAATACATGAAGGAAAAATTGCAATAGTTGCTTATCATGATGAAGATTCTAATGGAGAATTAAAGACAGGTTTGTTCTGGCGACCAAAAGAAGGTTTTGCTTTTAGCAATAATTATCAGCCTAAAGGCCCTCCATCATTTGAAAAAGCGGCAATTATTTTAGTTCACGGCGAACCCGTGGTAATAGAACTTAATTATTAAAAAAATATTGATGTCATTACAATTACAGAACACACTAAGTAGTAAAAAAGAATTATTTAAACCAGTTAATCCTGATCATGTAAGAATTTATGCATGTGGCCCAACTGTTTATAATTTTGCACATATTGGAAATGCAAGAATGGCAGTGGTAAACGATCTATTAGTTCGTGTTTTAAAAACCCAATATAAGAAAGTAACATATGTATCTAACATTACTGATATTGATGATAAAATTATAGATGCATCTAAAGAAACTGGTGAGGACATCAGTGTTATTACATCAAAATATACTGAGATATACAATAATGATATGAGTGCCCTTGGTGTAAACCTTCCTGATATTCAACCAAGAGCAACTGATCATATAAAAGAAATGATTGAGTTAATAAAAAAATTAATTGAGGAAGAGAAAGCTTATGAAAAAGAAGGGCATGTTTTATTTCATGTGCCAGCTTTTGAAAATTATGGAATTCTTTCAAAAAGAAATAGAGATGAACAAATAGCTGGAAGTCGTGTTGAGGTTGCTCCTTTTAAAAAAGATCCAGCTGATTTTATTTTGTGGAAACCTTCCCCTTCTTCACTGCCAGGTTGGGATTCACCTTGGGGATTTGGAAGACCAGGATGGCATTTAGAATGCTCTGTTATGTCAGAAAAATCATTAGGTCTTCCTTTTGATATCCATAGCGGTGGTATTGACTTGGTGTTTCCTCATCATGAAAATGAAATAGCACAAACTTGTTCCATATCAGAAAATAAAGATCCTAAAGATTTTGCAGTTTATTGGTTTCATAATGGATTTGTTAATGTTGAGGGAGAAAAAATGTCAAAGTCAATTGGCAATATTAAACTCGTGCATGATCTCAACAAAAAATACAAGGGAGAGGTTTTGAGATTAACCTTATTATCAGCTCATTACAAACAACCATTGAACTGGACAGAAGAAATCATTGAACAAAATAGCAAAATGATCGATCGACTTTATAGAGTTCTATTAGAGCTATCAGAAGTTGAAGCAGATTCTAAATTACCTTCTGATTCTATAATGGAATCATTTTTAGATGATTTGAATACACCTAAAGTCATTGCAAAACTTAATGAGGAAGCAAATGATGTCTCATCTGCATCTGATGAAAGAAAAAAAGAAATCAAAAATAATCTTCTTTCTGCAGGTAAAATATTAGGTATTCTTGAAGATGATCCAGGAAATTGGTTAGGTTATAATCAAAAAGATACTGAAAATGCAGAAGAAATTGAAAGGTTGATAAATGAACGTAATGAAGCTAGACGCAGTAAAAATTTTAATTTGGCAGATACTATTAGGGACACATTAAAAGATAAAGGTATAGAAATAGAAGATACTAATAAAGGAACGATTTGGCGGAAATCTAGATGAGTGAAAAGATAACAATTACATTTCCAGATGGAAATAATAAGGAAGTTGATAAGGGCATCAATGGTCTTGAGTTGGCATCACAAATTTCTAAATCTCTTGCCAAAGAATCAGTCGCTATAAAAATTAATAATGAGATAAAAGATATTAGTTTACCTATTAATAGTGATGCATGTGTAGCAATTTTAAAAAGGGATAGCGAGGAAGCACTTGAGTTAATTCGACATGACTGTGCTCATGTAATGGCAGAAGCTGTTCAAGAATTGTTCCCAGGAACACAAGTTACGATTGGTCCAGCAATTGAAAATGGTTTCTATTATGATTTTGCAAGAGATGAACCTTTTACTGTTGCTGATCTTCCAAAAATTGAAAAGAAGATGCATGATATCATTCAAAGAAATAAAAATTTTATAAGAGAAGTATGGTCTAAAGAAGAATCAATAAAACATTTTAAAGATAAAGGTGAAAACTACAAAGTTGAATTAATTAATGATCTACCTGATAATGAGGAAATCAGTATTTATAAACAAGGTGATTGGTTAGACTTGTGTAAAGGCCCTCATATGGTTTCAACTAAACAAATTGGTAAAGCATTTAAATTAATGAAAGTTGCTGGTGCTTACTGGCGAGGTGATTCATCCAATGCAATGTTAACAAGAATTTATGGAACGGCCTGGGCAACAGAAAAAGATCTTGAACAACACCTTTTACAAATTGAAGAAGCAGAGAAAAGAGATCACCGAAAACTAGGACGAGAAATGGATTTATTTCATTTTCAGGAAGAGGCTCCTGGAGCGGTGTTTTGGCATCCTAAAGGTTGGACATTATTCCAATCCTTAATAAATTATATGCGAAAGAGACAAGACAATGCAGGTTACGTGGAAACTAATACACCAGACATGATGGATAAGTCTCTATGGGAAACCTCTGGTCACTGGGATAAATTTAGTGACATGATGTTTAGAACTGAAGCAAAAGACGATAAAATTTATGCAATCAAACCAATGAATTGTCCTGGTGCTGTAGAAATTTTTAAACAAGGATTAAAAAGTTATAGGGATCTACCATTTCTATTATCTGAGTTTGGAAAAGTACATCGTTATGAACCATCGGGCGCCCTTCATGGATTAATGCGAGTGAGGGCATTTACACAAGATGATGCACATATATTTTGTACAGAGGATCAAATTACACAAGAGAGTAAAACTGTATGTGATCTGATACTTAGTATCTATAAAGATTTCGGTTTTGATAATGTTAGAATTAAATTTTCTGATCGTCCTGAAAAACGCGTTGGAGATGATGCTGTTTGGGATAAAGCTGAGGCTGCGTTAATGCAAGCTATGGAAGCAACAGGCCTTGAGTACTCGCTTAACCCAGGAGAAGGAGCATTTTATGGTCCAAAATTAGAGTTTGTTTTACGTGATGCAATTGGCAGAGACTGGCAATGCGGCACACTGCAAGTAGATTTAAATTTACCTGGAAGATTAGGTGCCACTTATATTGGAGAAGATGGTAATAAGAAAATACCTGTTATGTTGCACAGAGCTCTATTTGGTTCTTTAGAAAGATTCACCGGTATTCTAATTGAGCATTATGCAGGTCATCTTCCGTTTTGGCTTTCACCATTGCAAGCTGTAGTTGCTACAATTACATCTGATACTGATGAGTATGCTTACGAGGTACAAAAGGTATTAGTGTCAAAAGGGATTAGAGCCGAAATAGATACTCGTAATGAAAAAATTGGTTATAAGATACGTGAACACAGTAATAGCAAAGTGCCAGCAATTATTGCTGTTGGAAAAAAAGAAGCTCAAGATAAAACAGTATCTGTTAGAAGAATTGGATCTTCTGAAACAAAGACCTTTAAATTAGAAGATATTGCTACTAGCTTATATAAAGAAGCAAAATCACCAATAGAATAAACAATGAATAACATGCAAGGTAAGTTTCCAAGTACAAGACTTAGACGTAATAGAATGAAAGAATTTTCTCGTCGTTTAGTTTCTGAAAATACACTTAGTGTTAATGATTTAATTTTACCTCTATTTGTATGTGAGGGAAACAAAGTTGATGATCCTATTAATTCAATGCCTGGTATTAGCAGATACTCTATTGATAATCTTTTAAATCAAGTAGAGAAAGCTGTTAAATTTAATATTCCTGCTATTGCTATATTTCCACAAATTGAAAGTGATCTTAAAAATTCTGAGGGAAGTTTAGCTGTAGATGAAAATAATTTGGTGTGCAGATCAATTAAAAGTATCAAAAAGGATTTTCCAAATATTGGTATTATATGTGATGTTGCCTTAGATCCTTTTACTGATCATGGGCATGATGGTTTAGTTATAAGTGATAAAATAGATAATGATAAAACGTTGGAGGTTTTGGAACAACAGGCTCTAGTCCAAGCGAATGCTGGTTGTGATGTAATCGCCCCGTCAGATATGATGGATGGAAGAGTTGGAAGAATAAGAACTGCATTAGATTCAAATAATTTTACAGATACTCTTATACTTTCTTACGCTGCTAAATATGCTTCAGGTTTTTATGGTCCTTTTAGAGATGCTATAGGCTCTGGTTCTAATTTAGGTAAAGATGGTAAATTAACATATCAAATGGATCCATCAAACAGTGATGAAGCAATTAGAGAAGTTGGATTAGATATAAGTGAAGGAGCAGATATGGTAATGGTTAAACCTGGTATGCCTTATCTTGATATTATTTCTAGAATAAAATCAGAATTTAAAATTCCAACCTTTGCCTACCAAGTATCTGGTGAATATTCGATGATAAAAGAGTCAATTAATAATGGTTGGCTAAATGAGAAAGTTATAATGGAATCTCTTTTGTCTTTTAAAAGAGCTGGAGCAAATGGTATACTGACTTACTTTGCATTAGAAGCTGCTGAAAAATTAAAAAATGAATAACATTCAATTTGAAAAAAGAAAGTCTATAGAACAAGTTGAGGAATCAAACGAGCTTGCTCCAAAATTTGATTCGAATGGTCTTATACCAGTTGTAACAACAGATTTTTCATCTGGCGAGCTACTTATGCAAGGTTATATGAATGAAGAAGCTTTTAAAAAAACTATAAGTTTGGGCGAAGCGGTTTATTTTTCTAGAAGTAGAAATACTCTTTGGCATAAAGGTAAAACAAGTGGATTAACTCAAAAAATAAAAGAAATAAGAATTGATGATGATCAAGATTGTGTTTGGTTAAGAGTTGATGTCGAAGGTGGTGCCAGCTGTCATGTGGGATATAGATCATGTTTTTATAGAAGCATTCCTTTGGATAGTTCTAGCTCTAAAGTTATTCTTAAATTTGAAGAGAAAGAAAAAGTTTTTGATCCTGAAGAAGTATACAAAGGTGCTGCAAATCCAACTAAACTATAATGTCAGACAAATTAAAGTTTATTGAAACTAGTAAACTTCCAACAGATATTGGGGAGTTCACTGTACATGCCTTTACAGATGACAATGAATCTAAAGATCATTTAGTAATCTGTATGGGTGACTTGCTTACTGATGAGCCAGTTTTATCAAGAATTCATTCGCAGTGTATTACAGGTGAATCATTTTTTAGTATGAGATGTGATTGTAGATTTCAACTAACAGAATCATTAAAACAAATTGCCCAAAATGGCAGAGGAGTAATTTTTTATCTTCAGCAAGAGGGAAGAGGTATTGGTCTTTCAAATAAAATTAAGGCATATAGCTTACAAGACAGAGGACTAGATACCGTTGAAGCTAATCATCAATTAGGTTTCAAAGATGATGAGCGAAATTATGAAAATATAGCTGGAATGGTGAAATATCTAGCAATTAAAAAATTGGACTTGATGACAAATAATCCAAAAAAAATAAAAGCACTTAAAGATATGGGTATTGAGGTAAATCAGAGAATTCCTCTTTTTTCCGATACTAATAAATATAATGAGAAATATATTTCTACAAAAAAAAGTAAACTTGGTCATTTAATTTAAGTGGAAGCAGATAGTTTAATAAGTAAATTAAATATGATTAGTCACCCTGAGGGTGGACATTATGCTGAAAACTTCAAGAATGATAATGTAAGTCAAATTTATTATTTATTAAAAAAAAATGAAAAATCTCATTGGCATCGACTAACAAAAAATGAAATATTGCATTTCTATTCTGGGGATCCTCTAGAAGTATTTACATCTAGCGATGGAGTTGATTATGAGCTTTTCTACTTAGGATTAGATGATAATTATATTTACACAGTAAAAGCAAATACATGGTTTGCTATGCGATCTGCTGGATCTTACAGCTTAATTGGATGCACTGTCGCACCTGCTTTTGATTTTAATGATTTTGAGCTTGCCCCTGCGACGTGGCGACCTGAAAAATTCAGAATTGACTTATAGTTTTCACTTTTCTTTAATTTAAATTCTTTATATATTAGTAAAATATAACGGAGGTTCTAAATGGATGCAGAAAGTAAATGCCCAGTAATGCATGGAGCAATTACAAAAAATATGGGAGAAGGCACATCAAACCGCGAGTGGTGGCCTAATCAACTTAACTTAAATATACTTCATCAACATGATCGTAAGTCCGATCCAATGGAAGTTGGGTTTAACTACCGTGAAGAATTCAAAAAGATAGATTATGCTGCATTAAAAAAAGACCTCAATGACTTAATGACTGATTCACAAGATTGGTGGCCTGCTGATTATGGACACTATGGTGGTTTCTTTATTAGAATGACATGGCATGCTGCAGGGACGTATAGAACAGGAGATGGTCGTGGTGGTGGTGGAACAGGTGCTCAACGTTTTGCTCCTTTAAATAGTTGGCCTGATAATGGAAACTTAGATAAAGCAAGAAGATTACTTTGGCCTATAAAGAAAAAGTATGGAAATAAAATTAGTTGGGCTGATCTATTTATTCTAACTGGAAATGTTGCTATTGAATCTATGGGCGGAAAAACATTTGGATTTAGTGGAGGAAGACCAGACATCTGGGCGCCAGAAGAAGATATTTATTGGGGAGTTGAAGAAGAATGGCTTCAAAACAAAAGATACACAGGTGATAGAATTTTAGACAACCCGCTTGCAGCAGTTCAAATGGGATTAATTTATGTTAACCCTGAAGGACCAGATGGAAAAGCAGATCCACTTGCAAGTGCAAAAGACATTAGAGAAACTTTTGCAAGAATGGCAATGAACGATACTGAAACTGTTGCCTTAACCGCAGGAGGACATACTTTTGGAAAAGCACATGGTGCAGGTGATCCAGCTTTAGTTGGAGCTGAACCAGAAGGTGCTCCGTTAGAACAAATGGGTTTAGGATGGAATAATTTACATGCTTCCGGCGTTGGAAGAGACGCAACAACAAGTGGTATTGAAGGTCCTTGGACAGCAAATCCTACACAGTGGGATAATGGATATTTTGATTTACTTCTTGGCTATGAATGGAAGTTAGTAAAAAGTCCTGCTGGAGCTCAAATCTGGCATGCCATTGATCAAAAAGAAGAACATATGGCACCACAAGTTGATGATCCATCAATAAAAGTTCCAACCATGATGACGACTGCTGA
Source organism: uncultured Alphaproteobacteria bacterium (assembly GCA_902515745.1). Classification (GTDB taxonomy): domain Bacteria; phylum Pseudomonadota; class Alphaproteobacteria; order HIMB59; genus CACPNW01. Next base: position 99,068 of record CABXWB010000005.1, read on the forward strand.
TATGGCAATGCGTGAAGATCCAGAATATAGAAAAGTTTCTGAAAAGTTTCATAAAGACCCAGAATATTTTGCTGATCAGTTTGCAAGAGCTTGGTTTAAACTTCTTCATAGAGATATGGGACCAAAAACAAGATACATGGGGCCTGAAGTTCCAGAAGAAGAATTAATTTGGCAAGACCCAGTTCCAAAAGGTCACTCAAATTATGATGTTGAAGCTGTTAAAGCTAAAATTTTAAAAAGTGGTTTAACAACTCAAGAAATGGTTGAAACTGCTTGGGCGAGTGCTTCTACATTTAGAGGATCAGATATGAGAGGTGGAGCAAATGGTGCAAGAATTAGACTTGCTCCTCAAAAAGATTGGGAAGTTAACAAGCCTGAGCAATTAAAAAAAGTTCTTGGTATTCTTGAGCCTATTGCAAAAGAGACAGGAGCTTCAATAGCTGATGTAATCGTCCTTGCTGGTAATGTGGGTGTAGAACAAGCAACTGGATTGGAAGTACCTTTTACTTCAGGTAGGGGTGATACCACTCAGGACAAAACTGATATTGATTCTTTTGGTGTTCTTGAACCTGAGGCAGATGCATTTCGTAATTATTTAAAAATGAACTACGATGTAACAGCTGAAGAACTAATGTTAGATAAAGCTCAACTTCTTGGGCTAACAGCTCCTGAAATGACAGTACTTGTTGGTGGCATGAGATCTATGGGTATCAGTTCAGATCAGCGAGGTTTATTTACAGAAACTGGTGGTAAACTTACTAACGATTTCTTTGATAAGCTTTTAGATATGGGTGTAAGCTGGAAACCTACTGGAAGTAATTCATATGAAGCAACTGATAAAATTACAGGTGAAAAGGTAAGAACGGCATCTAGAGTAGATCTTGTTTTTGGATCTAATTCTCAATTAAGAGCTATAGCAGAACTTTATGCAAGTGATGATAGTGAAGAAAAAATGAAAAAGGACTTCATAAAAGCTTGGAATAAAGTGATGAATGCTGATCGTTTCGATCTAGAGCAATAAAATTAGTTTTAATTAGTTTAAAAGTGGAACTTTAAGTTCCACTTTTTTTATTTTGGCATATTCGTTGCACCTGTTTCTAAAGAAACAATTTTACCATTTTCAATTTTAAAAACAGACATTACTGCCTGAGTGTTGCCGTCATTAAACGTAACAAAAGCATGAAGAACGGCTATTTCGTCATTCTCATATACAATTCTATCTTTATCAGAATTAATATCGTCTGACATAGCCCAACTAACTACATCAGATTTTGATAGAACATTTCCAGATGCATGCATTGTGAATTTAAAATCATCATGCAAGATATCGTTCATTTCATCTTCATTTTTATCATTCATGGCTTTTTGGTATCTTTCCATTAAACTCATATCTTTTTCCTTTCTTAACTAAGCTGAAAAATTCGTGACTGCTTCAGAAGTCATCGGCGTCATTACTGTAGTTTCCACCATAGCACCAGCTTCAATTCTTCTTTGTGTTAATTCTTCATCATTTTTAAAACCCATCATACCCTCGGGTGTAGCAAAATCTAAAATAACAGTTAACTTGTTATCATTATCTTTTTCTGTAGCTGCAAATATACAAGTCATTCCATGTTCTTTAAGTTTATGACCATTTGCAAGAAGCATTTCTTTCCATGGTCCAAAACCATTTTTTAAATCTTGTGTTAATTTAACCAACATATTAACTCCTTTTTTATTAACTATATAGGTTTCAAAAGACTAAAAATTATTAAAATGAAATAATAATTATCTTTCTTTAATATAGGGTTGGCCGATTGCGTTTGGCGCAATAGCTTTACCAACAAAACCCGCAAGTAATACTACTGTCAATATGTATGGTATCGCTTGTATTAGCTGAACAGGTATCTCTCCTATAGCTGGTAGCTCAACACCTTGTAATCTAATTTGAAGTGCATCTGTGAAACCAAATAATAAACATGCAATCAAAGCTGTTTTAGGATGCCATTTTCCAAAAATCATTGCAGCTAATGCTAAGTAACCTCTACCAGCAGACATCTCTCTAAAAAAATTGGCATTAACTGCAGTTGATAAATGAGCACCGGCAAAAGCAATTAGTACACCATTAACGGCAAGGGCCTTATATCTCATAGCAAAAACATTAATGCCAGCAGTATCTACAGCGCTTGGGTTTTCACCTACAGCTCGTAGACGTAAACCAAAGCTAGTTTTAAATACAATCCAAAAAACAATTGGGACTGATAAATAAGCTAAATAAACAAATACGTAATGGCCACTTAAAATATCACTATAAAGTGTTCCAATAATTGGGATATCTCTTACAGAGTCTGCAAAAGGTAAATTGATTTCTAGAAAACGTTGCTCTTCATTTAATGTTGGTGTCAGACCTGCTTGCCCAAACCAAGCAGCTGCTAAAGCTGTTGTTAAACCAATAATTAAAATATTTATAGCAACACATGATACTACTTGATCACCTTTATGTGTTACTGATGCAAAACCATGTAACATTGATAAACAAACACATACTATAATAGCTAATAATAACCCAAGCCACGGATTGCCTAAATAATAAGAACCGACAGCTGCAACAAAAGCTGCCATGAGCATTTTACCTTCTAAACTAAAATCAATTACACCTGAACGTTCAGCAAAAATACCTGCCATGGCAGCAAAAACTAAAGGTGTAGATATTCTTAATGTAGAATTAATTAAAGAAGCAATATCAGACAAAAATTCCATTATGCATTTACCTCTTTATTAAGTCTTTTCACAAAAAAACTTTCAATTTGTGGTCTAAATAGATTTTCTAATGCTCCACTAAATAAAATTATCAAACCTTGAACAGCAACAAACATGTATCTAGTGATATTAGGCATCTCAAATGTTACTTCTGAACCACCTTGGTACAAAATTCCAAATAAAAATGCAGCGGGTAAAATTCCAATTGGATGATTTCTACCCATCAAAGCTACGGCGATTCCAGTAAAACCATATCCAGCTGGAAAGCCGGCTTGTATTTTGTGGCTTACTCCAAGAATTTCATTAACACCAAGCAACCCTGCTAGACCTCCTGAAATGCACATAGCTATAATTATATTTTTATGGGGGGATATACCTGCATAGATTGCTGCCTGAGTATTGTGACCAACAGCTCGCATCTCATAACCCCATTTTGTTTTCCATACTAAAAACCAAACAAAGAATAAAGAAGCAATAGCTAATAAAAAAGTAAGATTAAGAGGAGAATACCTTATCTTTATGCCAAGGATACCAGAAAATGCTTCAAAACTGGGAAGCCAGATTGCTTCAGGTAGTTTAACAGTATGTGGAGCCATCTGATTGGTATCTCTAATTACATCTACTAGTAAAAAAATCATTAATGAAGAGGCTATAAAATTGAACATGATTGTTGTGATTACAACATGGCTTCCTCTTTTTGATTGAAGATAAGCTGGTATATAAGCCCAAGCCGCTCCAAATAAGAAAGCTCCACAAATTGATAAAAGCCAGACAATTGGAATTGGAAGAAAACTTAAATTTATAGCTACTAAAAAAACACCTAAGCCCCCTATATATGCCTGACCTTCTCCTCCAATGTTGAAAAGTCTACAATGAAAAGCTACAGCAAATGCAAGTCCAGTGAAAATAAAATTTGTAGTATAATAAAGTGTATATGCAAAACCTTGGATATAACCGAACGAACCAAAAATAATTAACTTAACTGCTTCAATTGGATTTTCACCTGCTATAAAAATAAACAGACCTGATACTAGTAATGCTAATGTTAAGTTTACTAAAGGTACGATAACGTTAGACACCCACCATGGTACCTTGGATTTATCAACTACTATGTTACTCATTACGCAACACCGGCCATAAGTAATCCTAGTTCACGGTCAGTAACATTTTTATTTTCTTTTTCTCCAACAATTTTACCATCAAACATAACTATAATCCTATCAGATAAGGACAGTATTTCATCTAACTCAACAGACGCTAATAATATTGCTGCTCCTCTGTCTCGCATATCAATAAGTCTTTGGTGAATAAATTCAATTGCACCAATATCTACACCTCTTGTTGGTTGACCTACTAAAAGCACTTTTGGATTTTCATTAAGTTCTCTACTCAAAATAATTTTTTGTTGATTACCTCCAGAAAAATTTGATGTTATTAAGTTTGGAGAGTTTGGTCTAACGTCATATTCTTGCATTATCTTACTTGAATATTCTGTAATTTCTTGACTATTTAAAACTGCAGATTTTGAAAAGGGTTCTTGATCATGATATCCAAAAATTAAATTTTCGTGAGCTTTAAAATCACTTATTAAACCCATTCTTTGTCTGTCCTCTGGGACATGCGCAAGGCCTTTCTCTTTTAGCATTCTTGGGTTAAGAAAATTGTCTTGGTCAGAAATTTTTTCACCAAATAATTGAATATTTCCTGATTCTACTTTTCTAATTCCTGAAAGTGCTTCTAATAATTCAGTTTGTCCATTTCCAGTTACACCTGCAATACCTAAAATTTCTCCAGAACGGATTTCTAAATTAATATTTTTAACGCGTGCAACATCTAGATCATCTTTGACTGAAAGATTGTTAACTTTAAAAATAACTTCTCCTTTTTTTATTTCTTTCTTGTCAACTCTAAGCAAGACACTTCTACCAACCATCATTTCGGCTAGTTGTTCTTTGTTTGTATCTTTAGTTTTTGTATGTCCAACCATTTCGCCTTGACGCATAACTGAAACTTCACTGGTTAGATCCATGATTTCAATTAATTTATGTGTAATTAATACAATTGTTTTTCCTTCATCTTTTAATGATCTAAGAATTTTGAATAATTCATCAACTTCCTGTGGTGTAAGCACGCCAGTAGGCTCATCTAAGATTAGAATTTCTGCCCCTCTGTATAAAGATTTTAATATTTCTACTCTTTGTCGGAACCCAACTGATAGATCTGCTATTGTTGCATCAAGATCAATATTGAAATTATAAGTTTTACAAAGTTTTTCTAAATCTTTTTTTGCATTAGCAAGTTTTTCTCCAAAAACTGTTTCACCTTCAAAACCAAGTATAATATTTTCTAATACTGTAAAATTTTCGACCAACATAAAATGTTGATGAACCATTCCAATACCATTTACTATAGAGTCTCTTGGTGATCTAAGGTTTATTTCTTTACCATTAATTTTAATAGATCCTGAATTCGCCTGATAAAGGCCAAAAACTATACTCATTAGGGTAGATTTACCAGCGCCGTTTTCCCCAATTATACCGTGAATTGTTCCTTTATTAATTTTAAGATTAATATTTTTATTGGCCTGAACGTGGCCAAAAGATTTATTTATATTTGTAAGCTCTAAGATAGGCGAGACCATAAATTATTTATCAATCTTTGGTCTCGCCAATTGTTTATATTTTAATTATTCTTGTGACCAATCAGCAACAACTAATGCACCACTTGCAATATCTGCAGCAGCTGAATCAGCAGCAGCAGCCATATCAGCAGTTACCATTCCATCTTCTGTTGCGTAACCAAGCATTCCTTCTGAAAGCCCTAGGATGTTAATTCCTGACTCAAAAGAACCTTTGCCTACATTTTGTGCCTGTTCAAAGATCGTTAAGTCTAATCTCTTCAGCATTGAAGTAAGCATTGTGCCTGGATGCATCCAGTTTTGGTTTGAATCAACGCCAATTGCCATTATGCCAGCATCAGCAGCAGCCTGTAAAACACCAATTCCCGTTCCACCTGCAGCTTGATAAACAACATCTGCGCCACCATCAATTTGGGCCTTTGTTAGTTCAGCACCTTTAGTTGGGTTGTTCCATGCTTCGTTTGTAGTTCCTGTCATATTAGCAATAACTTCTATGTCTGGATTTACATATTGTGCACCTTGCTCATAACCACCTTGGAATTTTCTAATCAGAGGAATATCCATTCCACCAACGAAACCAATTGTTCCACTTTTAGAGGCCATAGCAGCCATCATTCCAACTAAGAAAGAACCTTCATGTTCTTTATAACAAGCTTGATAAATATTGTTGTTTGGATCATCCAACCAACAAACATCAACTGCAACAAATTTTATATCTGGGTAATCAGCTGAAACTGCTGCAATTGCATCAGCTTGAGCAAATCCCATTCCTACGATCATTGTTGCTCCTCTATCAGCAATCTTACGCATACCCTGCTCGATCTGATTGTCGTTTGCAGATTCAAACTCAATCATACCCCAGCCAAGTTCATTAACAACTCTCTCAGCTGTATTGAATGCTAACTCGTTAAATGATTTGTCAAATTTTCCACCAGAGTCATAAACAACTCCTATGGTGTTTGCGAACGCACTTGAAGAGAAGACAAGAGCGAAAGAAACTGTAAAAATACTTAAAATTTTCTTCATACCAAAAATCCCCCTTAAATATGAATTATAGATATCTCATTGATAACATTTTCTTGATAAAAAAATGCATTAAAAAATGAGATTATGGATAAAATAATAGGATTTTTTATGGATAACTTCAAGTACCCATGTACCTATCGCCTGCGTCACCTAAGCCCGGTACAATGAACTTATTTTTATTCAACTTCGCATCGATATTACATGTAAATATATGAATCCCTTTTTGCTTTTTTTGGATATTTTTTATACCTTCAGGAGCAGCTAGCAAAGACACCAAAAATATATCTTTAATATTAACGCCTTTGTTTTTGATAAGGTCGATAGCTGCAATTGATGAATTACCTGTTGCTAACATTGGGTCTAGGATTAACACTTTTTTATTTTTTACTCTTGGAAGCTTAAA
>CABXWB010000006.1 GCA_902515745.1 uncultured Alphaproteobacteria bacterium
TAAATTAGATATTTCAAAATTTTTAATTATTTCATCTAATTCAATAGCTTCTGACTTATCGTTATTATTTGACCAGCCTAAAAGTATAAGATTATTAATTATAGCTTCCTTTAAATATCCTTTATCTTTCAAATCTAAAATATTAACTGCTCCATGTCTTTTTGATAATTTTGTTCCATCTTCTCCATGAATAAGTGGCATATGAGCATATTGAGGTATATCCCAATTCATAAATTTATAAATGTAGTATTGTCTAAAAGTATTAATAAAGTGATCATCACCTCTAATAATATAATTGATTCCTAAATCATGATCATCAACTACTACAGATAACATATACGTGGGCGATTGATCTTTTCTTAGTAAAATAAAATCATCTAACTCTAAATTTGCGACAGAAACATCTCCTTGTATTGTATCGTTAATTTTTAAATTTCCTTCATCTGGCACGTCTAATCTGACAACAAAATCCTCATCTTTACTTTGAATATCATTGTCATTTTTACATTCATTACATATTTTTTTAGAATAGTTTTTATTTTCTCTAATTAATTTTCTTTGGTTAGTTATTTTTTCTTCAGAACATACACATTTGAATGCTCGTTTTTTTTGAAGTAATTCTTTAACAACTTCTTGATGTCTAGATAATCTTTTAGACTGAACTTGAATGCCTTCATCCCAGTTAAGCCCAAGCCATTTTAAAGAATTAGTTATGTTATCACTGTATTCTTGTTTTGATCTTTCACGGTCTGTATCTTCAATTCTCAAGTAAAATTTAGATGATGCTGATTTTTTACTTACAATATAATTAATTAAAGCGGTTCTAGCGCCTCCAAGATGGAGATTGCCAGTAGGAGAGGGTGCAAATCGTGTTTTTAATATAGTCATCTTAAAATTAAGATAAACTATTAATTATATTTTCTTATAATACCAGATAAAGTCCCTTGGACTTGGATTTCACCTGCTTCATATTCCTTTGTCTGAAAACTTTGATTAGCAGGTATTAAAATGACCTTGTTTCTATCAAATTTAATAGTTTTTAGAGTAACCTCGTTATCTTGTGTTATCACAGCTGCGATTTTTCCATTTTCAACATTGTTTGTCTTTTTTATCACAGCAATATCACCGTCAAATATTCCTTTATCTATCATAGATAGACCTTTTACTTTTAATCCAAAATATTTAGCATTTGGCGATGTCATCGAAGAGGGTACAGAAACAAATTCATCAGCATTTTCAATAGCTTCTATTGCTTCACCTGCAGCTATTGCACCAATTAATGGGATATTAATGCTATTCGACAAAGAATTTTCATTATCAATATTATCTTTATTAATAATTTCCATTGCTCGTGCCTTGTGCTTTAATCTTTTAATAAAACCTCTTTCTTCTAGACTTGTTATTAATCTATGAATACCTGACTTTGATTTCAGATTAACTGCACTTTTCATTTCCTCAAAAGAAGGGGAAATTTCATTACTTGAAATGTAATTTTTTAAATAATCGTATAGCTCTTTTTGTTTTTTAGTAAGCATTAACGTTCTATATATGTTCTTTAAGATCAAAACAAGAACAAATATAAATATCTATATTTTTCAGTTATTTAAATATTAGATTTACCACCTGTTTTCGAAACAAGCCGTATATTTTGTATTTTAATTTTTTTATTTAAGTACTTACACATGTCATAAATTGTCAGACAGCTAACTGTAACGGCAGTTAATGCCTCCATTTCCACACCAGTATTTGCGTTTGTTTTAACTATACTTTTGACAATAAAAGTAAATTTTTTATCATTTTTTATAACCTCAATATTTATGTGATTGATTGGAATATTATGACAAAGCGGTATCAATCTAGAAGTTTCTTTTGCACCCATAATACCACCAATTATTGCAGTTTTTTCTAGGTTCCCTTTTTTTGTCTCAAATGATTTTATTTTTTTATATGTTTCTTTATCAAATTTAATTTCACCAGAGGCAACTGCTACTCTTTCTGTGACATCTTTATTTGATATGTCAATTATATAAGGATTTCCTTTTATATTAATATGACTCATTTAAAAGTAATTCTCCAATTTTCTTTTCTTTATCTTTAGATTTTAACAAACTTTCCCCAATTAAAAAATTATATATCCCTGTTGAATTGAATTTTTTTATATCATCAGAAGTTTTAATTCCACTTTCTGCAATTAAAATATAATCATTAGTTAAATTTTTATTCAAATTTATTGAGTTATTTAAATTGATTTCAAGACTTTTAAGGTTTCTATTATTAATTCCGATAACAGGGTAGTCTAATTTAATTGCTCTTTTCAGTTCGTCTTCATCATGAACCTCTATAATACAATCTAATTTTAATTCATTTGCATAATTTATAAATTCTATTGCCTGATCATCTGATAATATTGATAAAATTAACAATATACAGTCTGCTTGATAAATCTTACTTTCTAAAATTTGATATTTATCAATAATAAAATCTTTTCTTAAAATAGGTAAATTTGTTTTGTTTTTAACCAGAGATAAATGATCAATATTGCCTAAAAAATATTTACTTTCTGTTAAAATCGATAATGCTCCAACACCTGATCTTTCATAAAAAATAGCAATGTCTTCTGGTTTGTAATCTGAAATTATTTCACCTGCACTTGGACTTTGTTTTTTTACTTCGCCAATTATAAAATTTTTTTTATTTTTTTGAGCTGAAAGTAATTTTTCTTTAAATTCTCGTCTCTCTAATTTTGAGGAAATTAATTTTTCTAATGTTTTAAAAGAACATCTTTTCTTTGTTTCTTCTAATTCTTTAGATTTATCTTCACAAATTTTTTGAAGTATATTACTCATTAATTAGTGAATTTACAAAATTTTTTGTAATTCCTTCCTCAATTGTTTTTTTTGCTAAATCAAAACTCTCTTTTAGATTATTTCTTAAATTGGATAAATATATTGCCGCTCCTGCATTTATTTCTACAATCATTTGAAATTCTCTATAATCACCATTAATCATTTTATTAAAACAATTTGCATTATATTCTGGATCTCCACCTTTTATATCTTCTAATTTAATTAAATCATAACCATAGTTTCTTGGATCAAAACTATATTCCAGAACTTTATTATCTTTCAATTCATTTATTAGAGTATTGTCTGATAAACTTATTTCATCTAAACCATCCAATCCGTGAACAACCATAGCTTTTTCAGAACCTAATTCTTTTAAGCAATTACAATGCATAGAAACTAAATCTCTTGAATAGACACCTAGAAGCTGTTTACTTGCTTTAGCAGGATTTGTAAGAGGGCCTAATAAATTAAAAATTGTACGTGTAGCTAAATTCTTACGAACATTAATTACATTCTTCATGGCAGAATGATGATTTTGAGCAAATAAAAAGCAAAAATTTTTATTTGATAATGAGTTCTCTAAATCTTCTACATTATTTGTAATCTTATAACCTATTTTTTCTAGCATATCTGCAGAACCTGATTTTGAACTAACCGAACGGTTACCATGCTTTGCTATAGTAACGCCAGCACTTGCAGCAACTATTGCTGCACTTGTTGATATATTTAATGTGTCTTTCATATCTCCACCAGTGCCACAAGTATCAATTGTATTTTCAGGAGAGTTTATTTTTAGAGATTTCTCTCTCATTACTTTGGCTGCACCTATAATTTCTTCTTTTGTTTCACCTTTTAACTTTAAACCAATTAGTATTGATGTAATTTTAATATCATCTAATTCTCCACTCATAATTTTATTGAATATATACATACTCTCTTCAATATTCAGATGTTGTTGTTCGAGAATTTTATTTAATATTAAAGTTTGATCCATTATTTTGCTAAGTTTAAAAAGTTTTTTAAAATAATTTTACCCATATCAGTACCTATACTTTCTGGATGAAATTGTAGTCCAAATATTGGTAATTTTTTATGTGCAATACCCATTATAATCTTATTATTTGTTTCAGCAGTAATTAAAAAATCTTTAGGCATAGTTCTTTTATCAATTATAAGAGAGTGATATCTAGTTGCTTTAAATTTTCTTTCTACATTTTTAAATATAGAGTGTCCAAAGTGATTAATTGTATCAACTTTTCCGTGCATGATTTCTTTGCATTTAATGATTTTACCTCCAAAAGCTTGACCAATAGTTTGATGTCCTAAACAAATGCCAAGTATAGGAAATTGTTTTGATAATTCTGCAACAATATTAAGACTTATTCCAGCTTCATTTGGTGTGCACGGACCTGGTGAAATAACTATTGATTTAGGTTTTAATTTACGAATTTTATTTATAGAAATTTTGTCATTTCTAAAAACAACAACCTTCTGATTTAAATCCAATAAGTAGTGTTTTACATTGTAAGTAAAACTATCATAATTATCTATCAGTAATATCATATATCGAATTTGTATGAATCCTCTGCAGCTGCCATTAAAGCACCAGCTTTATTCAAAATTTCTTGATGTTCATTTTTTGGGACTGAGTCATAAACTATTCCAGCACCAGCCTGAATGTATAATTTATTATCTTTTACAAGCCCAGTCCTCAAACTAATACAAGTATCCATGTCTCCATTAGAATCAAAATAACCCATACAACCAGCATAAAAACTTCTATTTAAATTTTCAAGTTCCTCTATGATTTCCATCGCTCTTATTTTTGGTGCACCAGAAACTGTACCTGCTGGAAATCCAGCCAATAAAGCATCTAGAGCATCTAAATTATTATCTATTTTTCCCTCAACGTTTGAAACAATATGCATTACATGAGAGTAGTATTCTATAATCATCTTTTCAGTAACATTCACTGTTCCTTTTTTTGCAACGCGACCAACATCGTTCCTTCCTAAATCTAAAAGCATTAAGTGTTCTGCGAGTTCTTTCTTATCATTCAGTAAGTCATTAGATAAATAAAGGTCTTCAGAGGCATTCTTCCCTCTTTTTCTTGTTCCAGCAATTGGTCTTATCGTAACTTTTTTGCTTCTTAATTGAACCATTAATTCTGGACTAGATGCAACAAGGCCAATTTTATCGAAGTTAAGATTTACAAGATAAGGAGATGGATTTAGTCGTCTTAACGATCTATAAAGATTGACTGCCTTTAAATTATATTTTGTTTCAAATCTCTGTGAAGGCACAACTTGGAAGATATCTCCATTTTTAATATATTCTTTTGCTTTATTTACAATTTTATAAAATTGTTCTTTCTTGAAATTTGATTTAAATTTTAATTTAGATTTTTTATTTTTCTTTTGCGCAGGTTTTAAAATACTTTTTTCTAACTTTTTAATTGTTTTATCAATAAGTAATTTATTTTTTCTATAGGCTTTTTCTGCCGAGATTTTTTTACTTGGATACGTAACTGTCATAAGGGAAATAATATCTTTAATATTATCAAAAACTGCGACTATTTTTGGTCTGATTAAAATTGCATCAGGTATTTTTATATTGTCCTTATTACTTAGTTTAATTTTTTCAATATATTGAATCATTGGATATCCTAGATATCCAACTAGTGTTGGGAAAGGAACGTCAATTTCATTATTTTTAAATTTTGAAATTTTTACAAGTTCTTTAAGACTATGAATTGGCTTTTGATCTAGTTTATAATCAAAATTATGATCCAAATATTTTATTTTTGCCTTACCTTTCTCAACTGTCCAAATTAAATCTGGATCACAACCAAGTAATGAGTAACGTCCTCTTTTACTTCCACCCTCTACTGACTCTAATAGAAAGGAATATTTTTCCGATTTACTAATTTTTAATAATGATGAAAATGGTGTTTCAATATCAGCAATAAGATTTTTTTTTAATATCTGAGGTAAGCCTTTGTTATATTGACTTATAAAATTTTTTTTTTCTAGACTCATTTATACTGAGATAAAAGACCATTTATCAGTTCATCATTGAACGAAATTTCTTTTGTCTTAATAATCTCACTACCAAATGCTGTTTTCAAATCGCCTATTAAATTAATATTTGAAGTATTTTCACCTTCTTCAGGCATCTTTATACTTTTAATATTAGCAAAATAAATAGCATTTTCATCTGATCCAAAAGCTACTTTATTAATATCAGTTTCAAAAATCTTTTGTTTAAAAGATATTGGTAATTCATCATTAGTCTTTAAAGATAAAATTAAATTTTCCGGATTAGTTACATAAAATTTACTTATATCTGTGAAGGTCTCTTTATTATTTTCAAAAATATTTTCTGCTTGTTCAGTTTTTTTTGTAAAAATAAAATCGTTTAAAACACTTTCAAAGATATTATCAATACTCTCTATTTTTGATGGATAAATGTCATCAATGTTTACAATAAAAGAAGTATCATTATCAATATCTACTAAATCACTAACAAAATCTTTATTTTGTGTAAAAGAAAATGAAATTAAGTTGCTTAAAGTAGGGTCATCTTCGTTAGTATTATTAATAATTTTTTTCTTAATGATTAATTTCAGATTATTTTGATCTGCTATTTCATTAATTGAAAACCCATCAAGTATTTGTTGGTCGAGGCTTGATTTTAATTCATTAAAGTAATTATCTACTTCAAAATTGATTAATGTATTATTTATTTCATTCTTCACTTCATCAAATGTTAATTCTTTTACTGGATAAATTTCATCCAAAATAATTATATGATATGCCAAGGTTGTTTGAACTACATCTGACATACTTCCTTTGTCTAATTCAAATATTGCATTTGCAAGTTGTTCTAAAACTTTATTTTTATCAACATTTTTGAAATCATTAAAAACTATATTATTTTCTTCTGCATATTTAATAATTTCTTCATTAGTTTTTCCAGAAACTTTTATTTTAAAATCATCCGCTTCTTCTTTTGATTTAAAATTAAATTGTTTAAAACTTCTTTCTTCTGGATTAATAAATAAGTTTTTATTGTTATTATAATAATCATTAAGATTATTTTCTGAAGGTGAAAAATTGTTGCGATAATCACTTTTGCTTATTAATATATATGAAATATCTCTTTCTTCTTTTGTCATATATGCAGCAGAGTTATTATTAAAGTAATTTAATAGTTCATTATTATCTTTGGAAATTTGATCTTTACTATAGTTTTCAAGTTTGATTTCGTCGTAAGGTATTTTAAGCAAATCTATGTCTCTACCCTGATTATCATACTTGTTAAAATTTATTTGCAATTGTAAAGGATAATTTTTTTGAAAGAAAAGCTGATCAAATACAATCGATCTAGTTTCAAAGTCTATTAAATCAACAAGATCTTCAATTTTTAAGCCTTGCCTTCTTAAAAAAGTATTTAACATTTCATCATCTAATTTATTGTTAATGTAAAGATCTGGAAAATTTCTTTTTGTTTCTTTTGCAATTGTCGTGTTATCTAAAATAAAATTTATTTCATCAAACTCATTTTCAAAGATCGCGTTATTGACTAAATTCTGAAGTGCAATTTGATGAACTTGGAAGCTTCTAATCTGATCACCAGTTAATTTACTTCCAATCATTTGAGAAAATTGATTAATATTCATATCCATTGATCTGAGAAATTTTGTTGTTGAAATTGGCGTACCTGAAATATCAGCAACAAAATTATCAGAATTAAATAAATTTGAATATCTTGTTGATCCTCTAAAAAAGAACAAACTTGCCGCAAACAGAATAGCTAATCCTATACCAATCCATGAATTTTTAATAGCTCTCATAAATTTTCTATTGCTTCTATAATATTAGTTTCTATAAATAAAAGTAATTATGGTAAATCTTGAAAAATATTCTTCGATTTTCATAGCAAATTGGAAATTAAATGGAAATTCCTCATTTTTAAAAGATTATTATGAAAAATTAAAAGTTAATTCTAATAATTGTACGATTATCTGCTCGCCTTCAATTTACTTAAAATCACTAAAAGGAAATAATGAAAACTTATTTTGTGGTGCGCAAGATGTCTCCTCTTATAAAGAAGGTGCCTATACGGGAGAATTATCTGCCTCAATGCTAAAGGATAATAATATTGATTTTTGCTTAGTTGGACATTCTGAGCGAAGACAATATTTCGCTGAAACAAATGATAATGTTAGTATCAAAAGTTCAAACCTTATTGAAGAAAATATAATTCCTGTAATCTGCATAGGTGAGACATTAGAGCAAAAAGAAAACAATTTAACAGAAGAAATATTATCTTCACAAATTAAGGATAGTATTCCAAATTCAGCAAATCATCAAAATATATTAATTGCATATGAACCAGTTTGGGCAATAGGCACTGGATTAACTCCAACCTTAGATGAAATAAATCAAGTGCACGAATTAATTAAAAATTTTGATACTAAATTTAGGAAATTTAAGGTTCTCTATGGAGGTTCTGTAAAATCTGCAAATTCTAAAGAAATTAATGATTTAAATCATGTTGATGGTTGTTTAATTGGTGGAGCCTCTCTAAAAGTTGATGAATTCAATATAATTATATCTTGATAATTTAAATCTAATAAATATAAGCCATCAAATGACTACTCTTATTGTAATTCAACTTGTACTAGCAATTGCTCTTGTGATTTTAGTATTATTACAAGGATCAGATAATGAGGGTTTAGGCCTTGGTGGTGGAACTTTTGGTGGTATGATGTCAGCTAGGGGCTCAGCTAATCTTCTTTCAAGATTAACAGCTATTACAGCAACTTTATTCATGATCATGAGCGTTGTGCTAACAATAACTGCTTCAGTTGGATCAGATCGTAATGTATTAGAATCACTTCCTTCTATTAACACTGAAGAAACTCCTGAGGAACCATCTATACCAGAAAATAATTAATTATATCTTGCTATAAATAGATCTATTATGTATCACGGTATTCCGTAATGCATTATGTTTTTATTACGGGTGGAGTGGCATCATCTCTTGGAAAAGGTATAGCCTCAGCTGCTCTAGCAACTCTTCTAAAAAGTAGAAAATTTAAAGTAAGGATAAGAAAGTTAGATCCATATTTAAATGTGGATCCAGGAACAATGAGTCCATATCAACATGGAGAAGTTTATGTTACTGATGATGGTGCAGAAACAGATTTAGATCTAGGTCATTACGAAAGATTCACAAATCAATCTGCTAAACAATCAGATAGCGTGTCGTCAGGTAAGATTTATTCCAATGTTCTCCTAAAAGAAAGAAAGGGAGATTACCTTGGTTCAACAATTCAGGTAATTCCTCATGTTACCAATGAAATAAAATCATTTATTAATAGTGATTTAAAAAATGAAGATATCGCAATTTATGAAATAGGGGGAACAGTTGGAGATATTGAATCCCTACCTTTTTTAGAAGCAATAAGACAAATTAGAAATGATAAAAATATTTCTTCAGCATTAATTCATATGACTTATATTCCATATTTAAGTTCAGCAGGTGAGTTAAAAACGAAACCTACTCAACATTCAGTTAAAGAACTTCTCAATGCTGGTATTCAACCAGATATAATTATGTGTAGATCTGAACAACCAATAGATAATGATTCAATTTCTAAAATATCTTTATTTTGTAATGTTAAAAAAGAGTCGGTAATTCCTGCATTGAATGCTAAATCAATTTATGAAGTTCCTTCATTATATTCTAAATATGGTTTGGATGAAGCTCTTCTTAAACAATTGGGTTATAAACCAAAAAATCATAAACTAAATTTAAAGCCTTGGATCGATCTTCAAAAAAAAATTAAAAAAAGAAAACATAAAGTAAAAATAGCAGTAGTAGGAAAATACACAAATCTTAAAGATAGTTATAAATCGCTTAATGAAGCATTGGTTCACGGAGGTATAGAAAATTCTGCTGATGTAGATATTCAATGGATTAATTCTGAAAAAGAAAACAACATTAGTTTAATGAAAAAATTAAAAGGTTGTGATGGAATTCTAATTCCTGGTGGTTTTGGTATTCGTGGTATTAATGGAAAAATTAATGCCATCAAATATGCGAGAGAAAATAATATTCCTTTTTTTGGAATTTGTCTTGGAATGCAGTTAGCTGTTATTGAAATAGCACAAAATCTACTAAAAATTAAAAATGCTCATTCTTCAGAATTTAAGAAAACCACTAAATCAGTTGTAGGGTTAATGACAGAATGGGTAAATAAAAATAAGATCGAAAAAAGAGATAAAAATAGTGACAAGGGTGGAACGATGCGTCTTGGAGCATACAAAGCTATTTTGAAAAAAAATTCAAAAATCTTTTCCATATATAAAAATAAAGTAATTAGCGAGAGACACAGACATAGATACGAAGTAAATCAGAAATTTCTATCAAAATTTGAAAACAAAGGTTATTATTTCAGTGGTATGTCACCAGATGGGTTATTGCCTGAAGTGCTAGAGAGTAAAAAACATAAATGGTTTATAGGAGTTCAATTTCATCCAGAATTAAAATCAAGACCATTAGACCCTCATCCCCTTTTCGTATCATTTATAAAGGCTACAATTAATGATTAACATCAATCTAAAAAAATTTTCTATCTCAAATAATTCTCCATTTGTATTAATAGCCGGTCCGTGTGTAATAGAAAATGAAAACCACTCCTTGATGATTGCAGAAGAACTAAATAAAATATGCAATGATGTTGGAATTAATTTAATTTTTAAATCTAGTTTTGATAAGGCAAATAGATCAAGTATTAATAGTGATAGAGGTATTAAGCTCGATGACGCATTAAAAATCTTTGAAAAAATTAAAACTAATTTTAATTTACCAATATTAACTGATGTCCATAATGAGGCCCAATGTAATCAATTAAATCAAGATAGTATTATCGATATTATCCAAATTCCTGCGTTTCTATGCCGTCAAACAGATTTATTATTAGCTGCAGGTAGAACAAATAAAATTATTAATGTTAAGAAAGGTCAATTTTTATCACCAACTGATGTTAAAAATATATTCACTAAGATAGAAACTACAAATAATAAAAACATTATGATAACTGAAAGAGGAACATCTTTTGGTTACAACACACTAGTAAATGATTTTAAAGGTTTGGATATTATGAAAAGATATGAATACCCGGTAATTTTTGATGCAACTCATTCCGTACAACAACCAGGAGGATTAGGTGATAAAAGTGGCGGTCAAAGAGAACATATCCCTTCTTTATGCAAAGCTGCTATATCTATTGGCGTAGCTGGTTTATTTTTAGAAACACATAATGATCCAGATAATGCTCCTAGTGATGGACCAAACATGATTAATATAAAAGATTTAAAAAATTTATTAGTTAAACTTAAAAAATTTGATGATATAGCGAAAAACGATGCCTAAAATAACTAATATAAAAGCAAGACAAATAATAGATAGCAGAGGAAATCCTACTGTTGAATGTGATATAGAATTTGAAAATTCTACATTTGGAAGAGCTGCGGTTCCAAGTGGAGCATCTACTGGAGTGCATGAGGCTCTAGAATTGCGAGATAATGATAAATCCAAATATATAGGTAAAGGAGTTTTGAAAGCGGTAGGAAATATTAATGATACAATTTCTAATGAACTAGTTGGAAAATCATTTGAAGATATTTCTTCTTTTGACGATTTTTTATTAGAACTAGATGGTACGGAAAATAAATCAAATTTAGGTGCTAATGCAACTCTTGCTGCAAGCTTAGCTTTTGCAAAATGTTTAGCTTCTTCTGAAGGTCATGAATTATATTCTTTTCTTGGTAAAGAACATACAATGAGTCTTCCAGTTCCAATGATGAACATTATTAATGGAGGATCACATGCAGATAACGACGTTGATATTCAAGAATTTATGGTTGCTCCTATAGGTGCAAATAATTTTTCAGATGCACTTCAATATGGTTGCGAAATATTTCATTCATTAAAGTCACTTTTAAAATCAAAAGGTTTAAACACAAATGTTGGTGATGAAGGTGGATTTGCTCCTAACATAAATAGTTCTAGTGAAGTCATAGAAACAGTTTTGAAATCAGTGGAGGATGCAGGTTTTAAACCTGGAAAAGATATTTTTCTTTCACTTGATGTTGCATCAACTGAATTTTATAAAAATAATAAATATGATTTACGAGGAGAAAAAATTGTTTTGTCTTCTGATGAGATGATAAAATATTTAGAGAAATTGGTAAATGCTTATCCAATTTATTCTATTGAAGATGGAATGTCTGAGGATGATTGGGATGGTTGGTCTAATTTAACATCAACAATAGGAAAAAAAGTTCAATTAGTTGGTGATGATTTATTTGTTACAAATAAAAAAAGATTACAAAAAGGTATTGCAGAGGGTGCGGGTAATTCTATTTTAGTTAAAGTAAATCAAATAGGTACACTAAAAGAAACTTTGGAGTCGATTAAATTAGCAAAAGAAAATAATTTCACTACTATAATTTCACATCGTTCTGGTGAGACTGAAGATACGACGATTGCTGATTTATCAGTTGGTGTTTCAGCAGGTCAAATTAAAACAGGATCATTATCTAGAACAGATAGAACAGCAAAATATAATCAATTGTTAAGAATTGAAGAAGCATTACAAGGTAAAGCAAATTATGCTGGATCATCTATCTTAAATAATAAATAATTGACAGTTTCGATCTTAAATATGCTATTTGTATAAAAATGAATAAATCTTTAGTTTTAAAAAATAAATTTTATTTCTATTTATCTTTTTTGTTTACTTTTTTTCTATTTGTTTATCTTCTCTATTTTCTTATAAATGGTGAGAGGGGATTACTGAAATATTTTAGTCTTAAAAATCTTAATGCTCAATACAATGGACACTATATGTCCTTAAAAAAAGAAAATGAATTTTACCTAGATAGAATTAAAAGATTACAACCAAATACTATAGATTTGGACTATTTAGATGAGACATTTAGGAAAGTTACAGGATTTACTTCAGTAAACGAAACGGTTATAATTATAGAATAGATTGATTTATTTGACAAAAAATCACCCTAATTATAATTAAAGATTATCATATGAAGAAACTTCAAAAAGCCGATTACATTAAAATGTATTCTTTTATGCTCAAAATTAGAAGATTTGAGGAAAGAGCAGCTCAACTTTACGGAATGGGTAAAATAGGTGGTTTTTGTCATTTGTATATTGGTCAAGAAGCTGTTGTTGTTGGTATTTTAATGACAATTGATAAGAATGACTCAGTTGTAACAACTTACAGAGATCATGGCCATATGATTGCTAGGGGATTAGATCCAAAACGTATTATGGCAGAATTGACTGGTAGAGAAGATGGTTATTCAGCAGGTAAGGGTGGTTCAATGCATATGTTCTCTAAGGAAAATAATTTTTATGGCGGTCATGGTATTGTAGGAGCTCAAGTACCAATAGGAACCGGTATAGCATTTACGCATAAATATAATGGAGAAAAAAATATATGCAGAACATATATTGGTGATGGAGCAATGAACAATGGACAAGTTTTTGAAGCTTTTAATCTAGCTGCTTTATGGAAGCTTCCTGTTTTATACATTATTGAAAATAATAAATATGGAATGGGCACATCTGTAGATAGAGCGGCGGCGGGATTAGACTTATATAAAAGAGGGGAGGCATTTGGTATTCCTGGTGAGAAGGTAGATGGGATGAATGTTTTCTCTGTTATAGAAGCAGCAGATAAAGCAGGTAAGTATGTCAGAGAAGGGAAAGGGCCATATATTATTGAAGTACAAACATATCGATATAGAGGACATTCAATGTCAGATCCTGCAAAATATAGAACAAAAGAAGAATTAGATAATTATAAGCAAACTGATCCTATTGAAATAGTCAAAGCTGAAATTTTAAAGAAAAAAATTGCAACTAATGATGAAATTGAAAAAATTAATAAAGATACTTTAGAAGAAATTAAAAATGCAGCAGAATTTGCAACCAATAGTCCTTTTCCAAAGGACAGCGAACTTTATACGGATGTTTATTTATAAATTATGAGCACAGAAATTTTAATGCCCGCATTATCTCCAACAATGACAGAAGGGAATCTGTCTAAGTGGTTAATTAAAAAAGGAGATACTGTTAAAGCTGGTGATTTGATTGCTGAAATTGAAACTGATAAAGCAACAATGGAAGTAGAAGCGGTAGATGAAGGTGTTGTTCTTGATCTTTTATTTAAAGAAGGAGAAGCCAATATTCCAGTAAATAAAGTTATAGCGATTATTGGTGATCCAAATGAAAAAGTTGAAGTAAAAAAAGAAGCTCCAATTGAAAAAGTGATTGAAGAAAAGAAAATTGAAAAAAATATTGAGACAAAAATTGAGAATAAGAAAGCTGATATAATCGATACACCATCACCTAAAATAGAAGAAAATAGAAATTTAAGTTCAGAAGAAATTACTATGCGCCAAGCACTAAGAGACACAATGGCCGAAGAAATGAGAAAAGATAATAAAGTTTTCATACTTGGAGAGGAAGTTGCCGAATATCAAGGTGCGTATAAAGTAACACAAGGTCTTCTTCAGGAATTTGGCAAAGAAAGAGTATTAGATACTCCTATTTCTGAACATGGGTTTACCGGATTAGCAGTTGGAGCAGCATTTAAGGGATTGAGACCAATCTTAGAATTCATGACTTTTAATTTTTCTATGCAAGCAATTGATCAAATTATAAATTCTGCTGCAAAAACACTTTACATGTCTGGAGGACAAATTAATTGCCCTATTGTTTTCAGAGGACCTAATGGTGCTGCGGCCCAAGTTGCTGCACAACATAGTCAGGATTTTTCTTCCTGGTATTCTCAAGTGCCAGGTTTAAAAGTCATTGCGCCATCTACTCCTTATAACGCAAAAGGTTTATTAAGATCTGCAATATCAGATCCAAATCCCGTAATTTTTCTAGAAAATGAAATTCTTTATGGATTAAAAGGTCCCGTTAATAATGACATTAACTTCTCAATACCAATTGGAAAAGCAAATATAGAAAAAGAAGGAAAAGATTTAACGATCGTAACGTATTCAATAATGTTGCAGAAATCAAAAGAAGCTGCATTAAGACTAAAAGAGGAATACAATTTAGATATAGAAATTATTGATTTACAAACTTTACGACCTTTAGATACAGAAATAATTTTAAATTCAGTTAAAAAAACTAATAGACTAATCACTGTCGAAGAGTCATGGCCATTTGGTAGTGTTGGTTCTGAAATTGCAAATATTGTTCAAAGGGATGCATTTGATTATTTAGACTCACCAGTGATAAAAGTTAATAGTGCGGATGTTCCAATGCCATACGCATTGAGCTTAGAAAAATTATATCTTCCTCAAGTTGATGACATTATAAATGCTGCAAAAAAAGTAAGTTATATAAAATAAATGGCAATTAAAGTTTTAATGCCAGCATTATCACCCACAATGGCAGAGGGTGTAATTAATAAGTGGTTAGTTAATGTTGGTGATACTGTTTCAGCTGGAGATATATTAGCTGAAATTGAAACAGATAAAGCAACAATGGAAGTTGAGGCAGTTGATGAGGGAGAAATTACACATTTAATTGATACAACACCAGATAAACAAATTGCAGTCAATTCTGTCATTGCTCTAATCAATGGTAGCAAAGATGAAAGATTAGAAGATTATAATGATAAAGATCAAACTGTAAGCAGTGAAGAAAAAAATGAAATTTCAGAAACACCTAAAGTAAATACTGAAGTAGATAAAAGTCAAATAATAGAAAGAAGTAAAGATTTAAACACTAAACAAAATACTAATTTTGCTTCACCGTTTGTTAAAAAATTTTCGAAAGATAACAATATTGATCTAACTCTTATTAAAGGGTCTGGACCTGATGGTAGGATAATAAAAAAAGATATTCAAAATTTTGAACTTCATATCAATGATGAAAATATTTCTGTAATTGAGCCATCTAGTATTAGAAAAATAATTGCTGAAAGAACAACACAAACAAAAAATGAGGTTCCACATTTTTATCTTACAATTGAAACAAGAATGGATAAGCTAATAAATTTAAGAAAAAAAATAAATTCAAATAGTAATATCAAAATCTCGTTTAATGATCTCATTGTAAAAGCGTGCGCAATGGCAATAGCGAAAAATCCAGAAACAAATATTTCTTGGGTTAATGGTAAAATTCATCAATATAAAAATATCGATATTGCTATAGCGGTAGCGTTAAAAGAAGGATTGATTACACCTATTGTTAAAGAAGCCGATACAAAAGGATTAGCTGAAATCTCAACAGAAATTAAATCATTAGTAAAAAAAGCTAATCAAAATAAATTATTACCAGAAGAATATAGTGGAGGATCTATAACTATCTCAAACTTAGGTATGTTTGGAATCACAGAATTTCAAGCAATTATTAATCCGCCACAATCAAGTATTATTGCAATTGGATCTATAATTGAAAAACCTGTTGTGAACTCTGGCAGTATTGAAATAGGGCATACAATGAAATCTACTATTTCAGCAGATCATAGATCACTAGATGGTGCCGTTGCGGCAAAATTACTCAAAGATTTTAGCGATATTTTGGAAGATCCCTTCCAAATATGGTTGAATAGCAAGGATATGGAAGTTATTTAACCTACATGAGTGGACCACGTCATCCTGAAAAAGTTAAAAATAAATCAAATCCAATTCCTAAAAAACCAAGTTGGATTAGAGTAAAAGCACCAACTTCAAAATTTTTCAAAGAAACAAATAAACTCCTAAAAGATAAAAAAATTGTAACTGTATGCGAAGAAGCTGCATGTCCAAATATAGCTGAATGTTGGCAAAAAAAACATGCAACATTTATGATACTCGGAGATATATGTACTAGAGCTTGCGCATTTTGTAATATTAAAACTGGCAAACCTCATTATATAGATCACGGTGAAGCTATAAGAATTGCTGAGTCAGTTAAGCAATTGAATTTAGAACATGTTGTAATAACAAGTGTTGACAGAGACGACCTAATAGATGGTGGAGCACTACATTTTATCAACGTAATAGATTCAATTAAATCTTTAAATCCAAGTTGCACAATTGAAATTTTAACTCCTGACTTTAAAAATAAACCTGAAGCTATAGATATTTTATCAAAAAATTTACCTGATGTCTTCAATCATAACTTAGAAACAGTGCCAAGATTATATCCATCAATTCGTCCGGGTTCACGTTACTTTGTAAGTTTAAATTTACTTAGTCAAATTAAAGAAAAAAATCCAAGTATATTTACAAAATCAGGTCTAATGGTTGGTTTAGGTGAAACTAAAGAAGAAGTATATCAGGTAATGGATGATTTAAGAGCAGCTAATGTTGATTTTATTACAATAGGGCAATACTTACCTCCAACACCGAAACACGCTAAGCTAGAAAAATTTATTACTCCTCAAGAATTTGATGAATATAAAAAAATGGCATACGCAAAAGGATTTCTAATGGTGGCATCATCACCGCTAACTCGTTCAAGTTATCATGCTTCTGATGATTTTAAAATCATGCAAGAAAATAGGAAAAATAAACTTTATTCAATTCAATGAAATCTTCAAATAGAGAGGAAATAGTCGATCACGACGCAAAAGGACTTTTTGATATTGTTTTAGATATTGAAAGTTATCCATATTTTATTCCTTGGTGTTCAGCAATGAGAATTCATTCAAAAAATAAAAATGAAATATATGCTGATATGGTCGTATGGTATAAATATTTTATGCCCCAAACTTTTGGTTCTCACGTGACTTTTGATAAAAAAAAACTTTCAATAAGCACAACTTATATTGAAGGTCCTTTAAAAGATTTAAAAACCAGTTGGATTTTTGAATCATTAAAAAAAAATCAAACACGAATTCATTTTAATGTTGAATTTGAATTTAAACGATTTTTTCACCAAAAAATTGCTGAAGCTTTTTTTCCATTAATTGAAAATAAAATGATCGAATCATTTAAAGTTCGTGCTGATGAAATTTTAGATTAATTCATTAATTTTTCTAAATATAAAATCCCTAGTTTTTCTCTGTATGTACAATCTTTTCCCTTTGTATATTTTCTTGAATATATAATTACTTTTATTAACTTTAATTCCAATATACACTAATCCTACTGGCTTTAACTTTGTCCCACCATTAGGACCTGCTATTCCAGTTGTAGAAATGCAGATTTTTGTTTTTTCATTTTTGTACAGACCATTTATCATGTCCTCCGCTACTTCTTTACTTACAGCTCCAAATCTAGAGAGATTACTTTTTTTAACAGATAAATATTTAGATTTAGCTTTATTTGAATAACTAATAATCCCGTAAGAGAAAATTTTTGAAACTCCACTATATTTTGTGATAGTGTTTGCTATTAACCCACCTGTGCATGATTCAGCAACTGAAATTGAGATATTTTTTTTTATTAATTTATCTATAACTTTTTTAATAATAGGCATTTACAATATAAAGAATTATTATTGTATATATTCCTGCTATTAAATCATCAAGAATTACACCAAAAGCTGATTTAAGTTTCCTGTCTACTATGTTGGCTGGAAAAATTTTCAATATATCAAAAAAACGAAATAAAATAAAAATTAACATTATTGTTACATAAGGATTTATTATTTTAATTTGATCATAAAATATTAAAATTAAGTATACTCCTAAGAATTCATCAATAACTATTATTTTTGAGTCTTGTGATTGGGTGTGAGAAGAGAATTGATTAATAAAAAATAATGATAGTAAAAAAATTATAATAAAAACAGCTACAAATATTTCTAAAGAAATGATTTTGTATTCAACAATAGGAAATAAAATAACTATTGACAAAAAAGATGCAAAGGTTCCCGATGGTATTAATTTAATATATCCAGCAAAAGATAAAGATACAAAAAAATTAGCTAATTTTATCATCTGTTATATGAACTATTGACTCTGCTGCAATTCCTTCGCCATTACCAATAAAACCAATTTTTTCATTTGTAGTTGCTTTAATAGACACAGAGCTATTTTTAATTTGAAGTAATGTTGAAATATTTTTAATCATTTTTGAAACATATTTATTAATTTTAGGTTTTTCAGCTATTATATTTATATCTAGATTGATTACAGAATAACCTTTTTCTTTGAGTTTATTTCTACAATAAATAATGAACTTAGATGAATCTGCATTTTTCCATTTTTTATCTGTATTTGGAAAGTGATAACCTATGTCTCTCATAGAGAGCGCTCCAAAAATACTATCACAAATTGCATGCAGTACAACGTCCGCATCAGAATGACCAAGTAATTTAGAGAAAGGAATTTTTACACCCCCTAATTTTAATCCATTTTTGGTTTTTTTATCAATTTGATGAATATCATAACCAATACCGTATTTTGTTATAGGCTTTCTGTATGAATTAAATAACTGAATATCTTCTGGGTAAGTAATTTTAATATTATTTTTTTCACCTTTGATAAAATTTATTTTTAATTTTGATTTTTGTAATAGCCCTGCATCATCATTAAATTCAAAATCTTTATATTTGATATGTTTTTTTAATATTAAATTATAATTAAAACCCTGAGGTGTTTGTACGTTAATTGCTTTTGTTTCCAATTTATTTTTCTTTATTAATTGTCTGTCATTATATTCAACATATGGAATTGCATTAGTATTTTTGCCTAATTTGGATATAATTTTTTTAATTAATTTATTGCTACATAAAGGACGTGCAGCATCATGTATTAATACATTTTTAATTTTAAATTTTTTTAAATTTTTTAAAGCATTAAAAGATGAAATTTGTCTTGTAAGCCCAGGTTTTGAATAGGTAATTTTTATTTTTTCAGAAATAGCCTTATGATTAAAGTAAGTGTTTTGATATTTTTTATCTATTGAAATATTAATAATATCGAAGTTTGATAAATCTAAATTTGAAATAAAATAATTTAAAAAATTTGTATTCCCAATTTTTAAGAATTGTTTTGGAATTTTTTGACCAAATCTCTTTCCTTTTCCACCAGCTAGAATTACAAGTGCATTTTTCATCATTTTAATTTATATACTATACTGTTTTACTATCATTATTTAAAAACTAACTAAAGTATACAGTGTTTAACCTATCAAAATTACTTAAATCAATTCATCTTTCAAGATTATCTTTTTATTTTTTAATCTTTTTAATCATATTGAGTTTTTCGATCACATTCTACTTAATGATTCCAAATAATGATCTAGTAAAAGATCCAAGAAGACTACAATTTTTTTTATTGGCGGATGTAATTTTTGTCATTTTATTGATATCCATAATTATTAGACAAATTGTTCTGATTTTAGTGAGAAGAAGAAAAAGTTATGATGAATCTCGATTATATATAAAATTTGTAAATTTATTTGCTGCAATGGCTTTAGGACCAGCCATTGGTTTAGTTATTATAACATCATTATTCTTTAATTTAGAATTAAGAACTTGGTATGGTGATGCTGTAAGGGATGCGGTTGTAAATTCTAATATCGTAGCAAGAAATTATGAAAATGAAATACAGGCAGAAATTGTGTCTGATACTCAGTTAATTATGAGAGAGATATTAAAAGTTTCTCAAAATAATGAGGTTAATATTCAATCAATTAGAACAGCTTTAAGTGAATTTATTAACTTAAGAACAATTTCAAGTATTTATATTTTTAATACGGAAGGCAATATATATTTAAGTTTAAAAGATCCTGATAATAAAAATTTTTCAGTGCCATCAAATGAAATATTTAAGATTGTTAATCAAAATCGTGTTTATATTTTTCAATTAAATAAAAATTCTATTACAGCTTATAAAAAAATAAATTTTTTAAATGATGTTTACATGCAGGTTAATAGAAATCTAAATACCAATATCTGGGATCATATCAGCGCTACAAAAGAGGCATTTGAAATTTATACTACGAAAGAAGAGGAAAGTTCAGGAATTCAAATAACTTATTCAATGATATTTGTTCTTTTCTCCATTTGTTTTATATTAGTGGCTATTTTGATTGGATTTAATCTAGCTAGCAATCTTAGTAAACCAATTACAAACTTAATAAAATCAGCGAATAAAATATCAGAGGGGAATTTTGATGCTAAAGTAAGTGAGGCAGATCAATTTCAAGAGATAAAAGTATTACTATCATCTTATAATAAAATGATTTCTGAAATTGAGAATAAACAAAATGAGTTAATATCAAAAAGTCAAGAAGATGAAGAAAAAAGAATATTTATAGAGGCGATCTTAAGCCTTTTAACAATAGGCGTAATTTCCTTAGATAAAAATTTTAATATTTTGTTATACAATAAAACTTTAACAAAACTATTTAGAAACACTAAAACTTTTAAAATAAATGATAATTTTCTATCCTATTTCCCTGAATGGAAAAAAATATTCGAGAATTTTGAAACCTCAAATAAAGTATTATTAAATTTTCAATATGATTTTACATTATATGATGATCAGAGGAAATTTAATATTAGAGTCATTAAAGAGATTAATGATAATAAAATTGAAGGATATGTTGTTGCTCTAGATGATGCTACATCTTTAATTTTAGCTGAAAAACATGCTGCTTGGTCTGATATAGCAAGAAAGATAGCACATGAAGTTAAAAATCCTCTCACCCCCATTAAACTTTCTGCTGAAAGAATAGAAAAGAAATTTTTAGATACAAAAACACATAAGGATGATATTTCAATTTTAACTAAAACAATATCAAGACAGGTAGATGATATTGGAAAGTTAGTCGATGAATTTTCATCTTTTGCGAGAATGCCTGAAGCAGAAATTAAGCTTGATAATTTAACAAAATGTTTAGAAGAAGCATACCTTTTATATTTCAATACAAGGAAGGATATAAAGCTTAATTTAATTAAACCTGAAAATGATATTTATTTTCATTTTGACACACTCCAAATCTCAAGATGTTTCAGTAACTTAATTAAAAATGCTATTGAAGCTGTAGAAAAAATACCCAACCCTGCAGTAGAAGTATTAATGGCTACTGATTCTAAAAATATAAAAATTGAAATAAAGGATAATGGCGTGGGAATTGATGAAAAAATGTTGAGTAAAATATTTGAGCCTTATTTTACAACTAAAACAAAAGGAACTGGTCTTGGTTTATCTATTGTAAAAAGAATTATTGAAGATCATGGTGGTAAAATAAAAATTGAGAAAAATAAAAATATGGCAGGCACAAAATCACTTATTAATTTTGAATACAATGCATAAAGTTTTAATTATAGATGATGAAAAAGATATTTGTTTTCTTATTTCTGAAATTTTAAAAGATGAAGACTATAATACTTCAATTGCTCTTAATTCTGAAGAAGCAATTAGTAAATTTAATGAAATTAAACCTGATTTAGTTATTTTAGATGTATGGTTATCTAACAGTAAATTAGATGGTATCGAAATTTTAAAAGAATTCAAATCGATTAATAGCAATATTCCAATTATTATTATTAGTGGTCATGGAACTGTTGATCTTGCAGTGAAATCTATAAAAAATGGAGCGTATGACTTTTTAGAAAAGCCATTCAATAGTGATAAATTAATTATTCTTACTAGGAGAGCAATAGAAAGTTCATCATTATTGAGTGAAAATAAAAATTTAAAAGATAACTTAATTAAAACTATACCCCTAATAGGGAATTCGGAATTCATTAAAAAAATTAATAAAGATTTGAATGAGCAGAGTTCAAGTAATTCAAGATTATTAATTGAAGGGCCATTTGGAACAGGAAAAAAACATTTTACAAATCTAATACATCAAAATTCACAATATAAAGATAAGCTTCCAATATCAATTGATTTTAAAAAACTTACAAATGAAGCATTGGATAATATGTTTGTGGAAAATAAAAACGCAATTAATGAAAATATTTTTTACCGATCAAACAATAATTCATTAATACTACTCAATATTGAAACTCTTCCAAATATTTATCAAAAAAAACTTTTAAATTTTCTAGAAAATAAAAAATTTTTTGAAGATCTTGATATTAAATTAAATCTTAAAATTATTACAATTACTGAAAAAAATTTAGAAATAGAAATTGAAAAAGGTAATTTTATTAAAAGACTATATGATAGAATTTCAACAGACTTTATAAAATTTAAATCTCTGTCTGATAGAAGAAATGATATTCTTCCTATCCTTGATTTTTATTTAAATGAAAAAAGTGGAGGAAATTTAAATTTTAAATTTTCTTCTAGAGCCTTAACTAAGTTACAAATGTATGATTGGCCTGGAAATATATCCCAATTAATAAACTATGTAGAGAAAAGTCTGATACTTAACCAAGATCAAAATATAAAAGAGTTAGAGGTTGATGATTTAGCTTTGCAAATGGGAGATGAAACTGCGTCAAATTCTTCCAATAATTCACTGGATTTGTCTTTAAAAGAAGCAAGATCCGAATTTGAAAAAAATTATTTAATATCGCAAATTAAGAGATTTAATGGTAATATAACCAAAGTTTCTGAATTTACAGGAATGGAAAGAACTGCTCTTTATAGAAAATTTAAATCACTAGATATAAAAGTAGAATAACTATTCAATGAAAACAATTATTTGTGGTGCTGGAGATGTTGGATATAGCATAGCTGATAAACTATCACGTGAAAACTTTGAAGTTACAGTTATTGATGAAGATGAAAATAGATTAAATAAGGTATCTGAAAATTTGGATGTCAAAACAATAAATGGTATTCCTAGTATGCCATCAGTTTTAGATAGCGCTGGTGCAAATGACTGTGAAATACTTATTGCAGTTACTAAGAGTGATGAAACTAATATGGTTACTTGTCAAATTGGACACTCTTTATTTAAAATAAAAAAGAAAATTGCAAGAATAAGACAACAAGATTATTTAAAAAATGATTGGAAAAATTTATATAATGATGAAAATTTCCCAATAGATGCAATTATTTCTCCCGAACAAGAAGTTGCTAAGGGTATATTTAGAAGATTAATTTCTCCTGGCACAATTGATATGGTTGAATTATCGGATAAAAAATTGAAATTAATTGGATTAAAATGTGAGGATAATTTCTTACATTCAGGTCTATCTGTAAGAGAATTATCAGAAAAATTTCCTGACTATTTAGCTAACATAATGTTTATATTTAGAGGTGATCAAAAATTTACAGTAAATTCTTCAACTAAAATTGAAAAAAAAGATACTATCTTTCTAGTTGTAGAAACTGATAATTTGACAGACGTTTTATCTGAATTTGGTCATCAAGAATTGCAGGCAAAAAAAGCTGTGATTATTGGAGGTGGAAATATAGGATTTTCACTTGCACAATTAATTGAAAATTCAGAAACATATATTAAAACTGAACTAATTGAAGCTAATAAAGAACGCGCAGAATTTCTTGCATCAAATTTAGAAAATATCACAGTGACATGTGGAGATGGTTTGGACAATCAGATACTCGAAGAGGTAAACATATCAGATTCAGGATACTGTATATCAATTACAGAAGACGATGAAGTTAATATACTATCATCCTTACTAGCTAAAAGAGCAGGAGCTGATACATCAATAACTTTGATTAATAACAGTAATTATTCATCTTTGTTGTCTAATATAGGTGTCGATATGACCATAGATCCAAAAATAATTACAATTTCTAAAATTTTAGAAAAGGTAAGAGGTGTAAAAATACGAAACGATTACTCTATAGGTGAAGGTTTTGGAGAAGTAATAGAGGCAGATATTCAGTCTAAATCATTTCTTTGTAATAAAAATCTTAAAGAATTAGAATTACCAAAAGGTATACGTATTGGCTCTATTGTAAGGGATAAAAAAATTATAATCCCTAATAGCCAAACTATTTTTAAAGAAAATGATGATGTTGTTTTTTTTGCGGAAACAGACTGCATAAAAAAACTAGAAAAACTTTTATCAAAAGTTTAATCTAATGCCAAATTTTGCTTATATAAATAACAAATTTGTAAATTTTAAATCAGCAAAAATTCATATAGAGGATAGAGGATTGCAATTTGCAGATAGTGTTTATGAAGTTATCGCAGTTTTAGGTAATAATTTAATAGATTTAGATTTTCATCTTAAGAGATTAAAATATTCTCTTCGTGAATTAGAGATTAAATTTACAATCAATAAAAAAAACTTAACTAATATTTTTCTAAATCTAATAAAGAAAAATAAAACAAGAAATGGTATAATATATTTACAAATTACAAGAGGTATTCAATTTCGAGAACACAAATTTCAAAAAAATTTAATCCCAACTTTGATTGTATACACAAGAAATAAAAGTTTTAATTTACCTGGAAAAAAATTTGTAGGAGTAAAAACAATTACATACCAAGATCTTCGATGGAAAAGACGTGATATTAAAACAGTAAATTTACTTCCAAATATTATAGCTGCAAATATGGCCAAAAAGAAAAACGCATATGAGGCAATTTTAATACAAAATGGAAAAGTAACTGAGGGCACATCTTCTAATATTTGGATTATAAAAAGAAATAATTTAATAACTCATCCAGCTAATTCTGATATTTTAAAAGGAGTAACTAGAACATCTCTTTTAAAAATTATAAAAAAAACTAGCCTTAAACTAATAGAAAAACAATTTACCCATAAGCAATTAATTAATGCTGACGAAGTATTTTTAACAAGCTCTGGAAGTTTTATTACTCCTATTTTAAAAATTGATAATAAAAAAATAAATAATGGTAAAATTGGCAATATCACATTGAAACTAGCAGAAATGTATACTGAAGTATGTATAAATGGATAATATAAAGCAAGATGACATTGAGGACATTTGTTTTAATGTAAGTCAAAATATTATCTTGCCAAAATTTAAAAATTTATCAGAGGATGATATTAATTATAAAAATGGATCTGATTTAGTAACAGCAGCTGATATAGAAGCAGAAAAAGAATTAAAAAAAAATCTCTTAAAAATATTACCTACTTCAAATTTCGTAGGTGAAGAGGAATATTCTAGAAATGAAAATATATTAAATCTTTATAAGGAAGATGCATATTGTTGGACTGTTGATCCAATAGATGGAACAACAAATTTTGCTAACGGTAGAGATAAATTTGCAATAATGATTGCTTTAACTTTTAAAGAAAAAATTTTGCGTTCTTGGATATATAAGCCATTAGAAAAAATTATGTGCTCCGCTGTTGTAAATGAAGGTGCTTATATTAATAATAATAAAATTGTTACAAAAGCAAAAAATATAGTTGAAGAAACTATAGGATCAATAAGTACAAAGTATTGGGAGCCAGGATTTAAAGATAAGTTAAAGATGTTTAAAAACATATTTAAAGAAGTTAACTCTTATAGATGCATTGGTTTTGAATATATAGATATAGGCATAGGGATTAGAAATTTTGCTATTTTATCAAAACTATCCCCCTGGGATCACATTCCGGGTATTCTTTTTGTAAGAGAAGCAGGTGGTGCAGATATAGATTTTGATAAAAATAAATATGACTTTACAAAAAAGAATAAGAATTTAATTGTAAGTAATTCAGAAGAATTGAATTTAAAAATTTTAGAAAAATTAGGAGAATATTCATGAGTATTAAAAATGTTTCTTTTATTGGCTTAGGAGTAATGGGTTATCCAATGGCAGGTCATCTTCAAAACAAAGGTTATAATGTAACTGTGTATAATAGAACAACTGCTAAAGCAGAAAAATGGGTAGAAGAATATAAAGGTAGCATGGCTAAAACTCCTGGTGAAGCTTCTCAAAATTCTGAAATTGTTTTTATATGTGTTGGACGCGATGAAGATATTATTGAAGTTATGGAAGGTGAAGATGGAATTCTTTCAAAAGTAACTGAAGGATCAATAATTGTTGATCACACAACAGCTTCCGCAGAGATAGCAAGAAATTATTATCAAAAACTTAAAGATATAAAATTGAGTTTTCTTGATGCTCCTGTATCCGGTGGTCAAGCAGGTGCAGAAAATGGCGTTCTTTCTATTATGATTGGCGGCGATGAAATAGATTATAATACTGTTAAACCAGTTCTCACATCTTATGGCAAAGCGGTTGAACTTATAGGTCCATCTGGATCTGGCCAAATAGCTAAAATGATAAATCAAATTTGCATTGCAGGATTAGTTCAAGGTTTATCTGAAGCAATGGCTTTTGGAAAAAAATCCAATGTAGACATGGAAAAGGTTCTTAGCGTAATATCCAAAGGCGCAGCTCAATCGTGGCAAATGGAAAATAGATATAGAACTATGCTTGAAGGAAAGTTTGATTATGGTTTTGCCGTAGATTGGATGCGTAAGGATTTATCAATTTGTTTTAATGAAGCTAATAAAAATGGTGCAAACCTTCCTATTACAAAAATAGTAGATAAATATTATGAAGAAGTCCAAAAAAATGGTGGTAATAGATTTGACACGTCATCTTTAATGACGCTAGTTGATAAATAGTGGTTAATAAATATTTATTAGCTATTATTTTATTAATTACTTCTTCTTTTTTTTGGTCTGGAAATTTTTTTGCTGGTAAAATTGCATATAATACAGACTTGTCTCCGTTTAAATTAAGTTTTTTTCGATGGACTTTAGCTTTTATTATACTTTTACCTTTTACATATAAGGAGATAAAAAAAAATTTAAAATATTATAAAGAAAATTTTTTATTAATTAGTTTGATTGCATTTCTTGGTGTAACTATCTTTAATTCTTTTACTTATATATCTTTACAAACTACACTTGTAATTAATTCTGCTCTTATGAATTCTGTAACACCAGTTCTAATAATTGGTTTCTCATGGTTAATATTTAAAACGAAAACAAGTTTACTCCAATTTATTGGAATATTTTTGTCTGTTATTGGTGCATTTTGTATTATTTTAAAAGGGAATTTAAATAATCTTTATTCTTTTCAATTTACAAGTGGTGATATTTGGATGTTTATTGCTGCACTTTCATGGTGTGTATACTCAGTACTATTAAGAAAAATAGATAAAAATCTTT
Organism: uncultured Alphaproteobacteria bacterium; assembly: GCA_902515745.1. Taxonomy (GTDB): domain Bacteria; phylum Pseudomonadota; class Alphaproteobacteria; order HIMB59; genus CACPNW01. The sequence continues at coordinate 27,925 of CABXWB010000006.1, forward strand.
CTCAATTTGCAACTTTAGAAGTGCTTATATTTATTGGTCTAATTTTCCTCATACCTCTATATTTAATAGAGTCTTCAAATTCTACTTTCACTCCTGATAATAGTACTGATTACTTAATAATTATTTATGTAGCCATATTTGCAAGTATTGTTTCTTTTTTTTCTTGGAATATGGGAGTCTCAATTATAGGCGCTAACAGAGCTGGATTATTTTTACACTTAATACCTGTATTTAGTTCAATTTGGGCAATTAGTTTTTTAGGAGAACAATTTGCTTTATTTCATTTAATTGGAACTATATTTATATTATTGGGAATAATACTCTCAAACTTAAATTTAAAATATGTCAAAGATAATTAAAACAGATCAAGAATGGAAATCTCTGCTCACAGAGGACGAGTATTATGTAACAAGGCAAAAGGGAACAGAACCCCCATTCTCAGGTAAAAATTTTGAAATTACTAATGGTGGTATCTTTAAATGTAAATGCTGTGGCAATGAATTATTTAATAGTTCAACAAAATATGATTCATATTGTGGTTGGCCAAGTTTTTTTGAACAAATATCACCTGAAGCAATTAAAACAGAGATTGATAGATCCCATGGAATGGTTCGTATTGAAATTATGTGTGCAAAATGTGATGCACATTTAGGTCATGTTTTTGATGATGGTCCTGAGCCAACAGGTAAAAGATATTGTGTAAATTCTCTTTCTATTAATTACGAAGAGTTTGAATAATACTTTTTATACACTCCTATTTTCATCAATAGGCCATGCATTAATGCACATGTTTGCTGCATTTTATTTTGTAATTGTATTGACTATAGAAAAAGAATGGAATGTTTCTTATGATCAATTAATTAGATTATGGTCTCTTGGAGCTTTACTGATTGGTTTAGGGGCAATTCCTTTTGGGTGGTTAAGTGACAAGTGGTCTCGCTCAGGAACAATGACAATTATGTTTATTGGAATGGGATTAGCTTCCATATTGTGTGGCTTTAGTACATCAATTTCTTTTTTATTTTTTTCATTATCGCTACTTGGATTTTTTTGTTCAATTTATCACCCTGTAGGTATTCCTTGGGTAATTCATGCAGCAAACAAACAAGGAAGAGCTCTTGGTTTAAATGGTATTTTTGGTGGAGTAGGGATTGGGTCTGGAGCATTTGTTGCTGGTACTCTAACAGAATTATTAAATTGGCAACTAGCTTTTATATTACCTGGTTTAATTTCGATAATATTTGGATTTATTCTGATATACTTAATCTTAATTGACAAAATATCTTACAAAAATTATTTTATTAAAAATGATGATCAAGATCATTCGCGTAACGAAATGATTTTAATTTCCTTAATAATGCTTTTATCAATGTTTGCACTTGGATTATCATTTCACAATACACAAACAGCCTTACCTAAAGTTTTTGAGATAAGAATTGGTAACACAAACTCAATTCAAATTGGATTTATGATAGCAATTATCTATTTTATTTCAGGCGCTACAACATTTATTGGCGGTCTTCTTGCTGATCGATTTAATTTAAAAGCCATTTACTTAATTGGAATATTTCTCCAGTTTCCTTCCTACTTAGGTATAGCTTATATATCTGGCTATTCATTAGTAGTTTTATGTATTCTAGCTGCTATATTTAATGCCAGTATTCTACCAACAGAAAATCTACTTCTTGGAAGATTTACACCTCAAAAGTATCATGGTGTTGTATATGGAATTAAATTTATTTTAGCTTTTGGTTCAGGACCAATTTCAGTATTCTTAATTTCAGAAATATATTCTATTACATTGGAATTTACATATTTATTTTTAATTAATGCAATAATGATGGCTATTGTATCAATAGTTATTTTATTTTTACCATTCCAATCTAATAGAAATGTAGTAAAAATTTAAATAATCACAAATAAGTTGACCAATGAAAATTTTTAAGTTTTAATAAATTATGTCTGAAATTCAAACATACAAATTTTATGCAGGAAATAGATGGCATGAACCTTCTGCTGAAAAATATTTTGAAAGTGAGGATCCATCTATAGGAAAAGTATGGGCAAAGGTCCCTGATTGTAATGAAAAAGATATTAATCTTGCAGTATCATCTGCTAAACAGGCTTATTATGAAGGTCCTTATGGTAAAATGCATCCAGCAGAAAGAGGGAGAACATTAACTAGAATTGGAGATATTATTGCTAAAAATGCTGAACATATTGGGCAAATAGAAACTAAAGACAACGGCAAACTTCCAAAAAATATCACTCCTTCTTTAACCAGCTGGCAGACTGAGAGTTTTTATTATTATGCAGGCATGTGTGACAAGTATGAAGGTAGATTGATACCTTCAGAGGTTCCAAATATGCACAATTACTTAAAATGGGAACCGTTTGGAGTTGTTGCACTCATTCTTCCTTGGAACTCACCAATTGGAACATTAATCTGGAAATTAGCTCCAGCAATAGCAGCTGGAAATACAGTTGTAATTAAACCCTCAGAAAGAGCATCGTGCTCTTCATTAGAGTTAATGAAAATTTTAGAAGAAGCCGATCTACCAGAAGGATTGATTAATGTTGTTACTGGTTTTGGTCCTACTACTGGCGCACCTCTTATTGAACACCAAGATGTTAGAATGATAAGTTTTACAGGTGGAACAAAAGGGGGGAGTGCAGCTAGTTTAAGTGCATCCAAAAATGTTAAACCTATTATTATGGAACTAGGAGGAAAATCACCACAAATTATATTTAAAGATGCTGATTTAACTTTATCAGTTAATGGAGTTGCATCAGGAATCTTTCCAGTTTCAGGTCATAGCTGTATTTCAGGATCAAGAATATTAGTACATAAAGATATAAAAGATAAATTTACTCATAATTTATTAGAAATTGTTAAAAAGGCTAAAGTTGGTCACCCAAATGATACAGAAACACAAATAGGACCGATAGCAAATAAAGAGCAATATGATTTTATTTTATCTAAAATAGAATCTGCTGAAAAAAGAGGTTTAAAATTATTAATTGATGGAAGAAGAGAACAAAAATCTGAAGGGTATTATATTGGACCAACTATTTTTGATAATGTTCCAAATGAAGATGATTTAGCTCAAAATGAAGTATTTGGTCCTGTAGCCTCAATACAAACTTGGGAGGATGAAGATGAAGTAATTAAAATTGCAAACGATACTATTTATGGACTTGCAGCAGGTATTTGGACTAAGGATACTAATAAAGCTATACGTTTAGCAGATAAGATAGAGGCTGGAACTGTTTATATAAATAATTATTTTAATGCTTCTACTCAATCTCCAGTTGGAGGTTTCAAGCAATCAGGATACGGTCGAGAAAATGGATGGGAGGGAATGCAAAGTTACATGCAGACTAAATCTACTTGGCTAGATACCAATCCATATCAACCAAACCCATTTTAAAAAGCAATTATTCTTTCCAGTTTGGTTCTCTTTTTTCTAAAAAAGCTTCAATGCCTTCCTTGGAGTCATCATGTAACATATTTTCCGTCATTACCTTTGAAGTAAATGTATAGGCGTCTTCTAAATTCATATCTTTTTGTTTGTAAAATGCTTCTTTACCAATTTTAATAGTATTAAAAGATTTAGAAGATATTTTTTTAGCAATTTGAAATACATTTTCTTTTAAAATATCTTCTTCAAAGACATCATTTATTAAACCAATCCTTAATGCTTTATTTGCATCTATAAGATCTCCAGTGAGAAGCATTTCCATTGCTTGTTTTTTACCCACAGTTCTTGATAATGGAACCATTGGTGTAGAACAAAATAATCCAATATTAACACCAGGAGTTGCATATTTTGCTCTGCTACTTGAGTAAGCTAAATCACAGCTAGAAATTAACTGACAGCCTGCTGCAGTAGCAATACCATCAACCATAGCTATAACTGGTTTATTATTTTTATTAATTTTCAGCATAAGTTGAGAGCACATTTGAAATATTTTTTTAAAATAGCTTTCACCTTTGTCATTTTGCAATCTTTGTGAATTTAAATCTTTTAAATTATGTCCTGCACAAAAAATATTACCTTTTGATGATAAAATAATTACTTTTACATCATTATCTTTATCAGCAATATCTAGTGCTGATGTTAATTCATTGATCATGTTTTCAGTTAAAGTATTTTGGTTTTTCAGGTCATTAAGAATAATATTAAAAATATTATTATTTTTTTTGGTTAATATTAGATTAAAATTCATTTAATTGATTTGAATTTCAACATCTTTAGAAAGTGAATTAGCAATAAAACAATACTTATGTGATCTCTCTTTCATCTTTTTCATTTCTTCATCAGAAATATTAAAATTATCTTCAAATACTATAGCTGGATTTAGCTCTATTTTGTTGACGTACATTCTTCCCTCTGCATTTTTTCCTAAATAAGAAATTGCTTTATCTTTATAATTAATAACTGGCCATTTCATTTTTGCAGCTAAAGCTAAGAATGTCATCATAAAACAACTACTTACAGCTGCAGCTAGTTTTTGCTCTGGATTAATATTAGTTTCGCTTCCTCCATAATCTGGAGATGATCCCGCATCAATAGATACATTTTCGTTAAGCATTACTGTGTGATCAGTCAAGTATTTTCCAAATTCGAGTTTTTGATCTCCTAATTCCCACTTTAATTTGATTGAATGACTCATTTTAAGAATAATTAAAAGGTAGTGAGCACACTTTACCTTTTCTCTCGATATTGTCTGGTGTTAATACGATAACATCCTGCCCATCATTCCAATAATCTCTATCAACCATTGATAGCCCAATATTGGTTTTTAAAAATGGTGAATAAATACCAGAGGTGATATTACCAATTTGAAATCTATTTTTTGAGTATACAGGAAAAGGTATTGTACACGAAGGAGTCGGCGACCCATCAAAAGTAATTCCTTTTATTTTTTTTTCTATTCCATTTTTTAATATTTTTTTTAGTGCATTTTTTCCAATGAAATCATGCGATAAATTGTTACAATAATCATCAAATCCACATTCAATTGGATTATTTTCTAAAGTAAATTCATTACCATAGGATAATAAACCACCTTCTATTCTATCAATTAAATTTGGACATCCAGGTGAAATATTAAAATCTTTTCCTGCTTCCCAAATAGTTTCCCAAAGTTTTTTTCCTAAACTAAAACCTTTAAGGTAAATCTCAAAACCATCTTGTTTGCTATATCCTGATCTTGCAATTATCTGTTTTGTTCTTTCAAATTCAAAAAAAGAAAAATGAAAGAATTTTAATTTTTTAATTTTTTCTCCAAATATTGATGACATTAATTTTTCAGATTTTGGACCTTGAATTGCTAAGGGATAAATATCTGGCTCTATAATATCAACTTTAAAATTTCTTCCTACAGCCAATCCTTTTGCCCAAAGAAGAACATCTGAATCTGCAACTGATAGCCAATATTTATTTTCACTTAATTTTAAAAGTACAGGATCATTTATCATCCCTGCATTTTCATCAATCATTGGATAATAGTAACATTTACCAATAGGCATATCTTTTATAGACCTTGGAGACATGAGTTGTATTAATTCTGTAGCATCTTCTCCTATTATTTGAACCTGTCGTTGACATGAAACATCCCAAATTTGAGTATTTTTAGATAAGTGCCAATAATCTTCTTCAACTGTTGCTTTATATGATTTTGGAAGAAGCATATGATTAACTACAGTAAAACCACTTACACCAGCCTCAATTACTTTCTCTGTATAGGGAGTCCTCCTAATACGTCTAGACATGTTTAATCCTGAATTACTCATTTTATTTAGACCACCATATTGAGTATCCATTTGGAGAAATAATTAAAGGTATGTGATATTTTTTAAGAGGATCTTTCATTTTAAATTTAACACTGATTGAATTAATTATTTCACTAGTATTTCTAAAATATTTACCAGAATTAATTATCATTTCATAATCACTTTCACAATCTTCTTTCGTTAATTCAAATTCTTTAAGCATTCTTCCAGAACTATCTGTTTTATCTTCTAGAAATACGACTTTGTTATTATTATTTACTTTATAAATAACAATTTCTACATCACTTGCATGCGTACCATCTATTGAGTTTAGTAAATGTGTTGAAAAAATTGCCATAACCTACTCTATAGACGCTTTATCTCTTTTATCACTTACTGCAGCAACTATTGGACTGATAACACCTTTAGCCTTAACATTTAAACATGCAGTTTTACCACTTTCTAACGCTCTTTTTAAAGCGGGGCCTAAATCTTCTCTTTTAGTAACTAATTCTCCATGTCCTCCAAAACCCTCAAAAATTGAATGAAATGGAATATCTCTAAAATCAGTTGCAAAGTGTTTCCCACTTTCAAACAACCTTTCTTGTTGTTGAGAAATACAGTCAAGACCTCCATTGTTATCGATAACTACAACAATAGGTTTTTTTTCTTGAAATGCAGCTTCAATTGATAATCCGCCAGATAAAAATGCACCATCTCCACTTATTAAAACAACATTAGATTTAGGATTAAGATTTTTCGCTGATACTGCAAAAGGAACTCCAACACCTAACATACTAAAAGTGCCTGGATGTAATATTCCTCCAAGTTTTTTACCTTTTGATCCAGCAATATTAATTGCAATCTCAGACCAGAAATGTGTGTTTCCACCATCAATAACTAACCAATCATTTTCAGTTAATACTTCTTGAACATCTAAAGCTAACTGAAGAGGATGAATTTTTCCACCTTCTTTTTTAGCCTCTTCAGTTTCTTTATTTAAATCATCTAATGTTTTATCAATCCAATTTTTTTTCTCTTTTTTATTCTTATCAAACCATTCATTATTTAATTTCCATTTACTATTTTTCTTTAATTCTACGAGTTTATCCAAAAAGACTCCAGGATCACAAAGTAAATTAATATCTGCAGCTCTATTTAATTCTATTTCTTCATGTGATCCATTAATACAAACAAGCTTTGTGCTTTTTGGAAAAAGTGGAGGATTACCAAAATTCATTTGATTATCAAGACGTGCACCAATCATAAGAACCAAATCTGATTCATTGAGAGCCATCTTTGATGGGGGATATTGATGAATATCTGCAAGACCCATATATGTATCTGCCTCTTCACCTAAAAGTTTTTGGTGGTATGGTATATTAAATATTGGAATATTTAATTCAAACCCAGCTTGCTCTAATTTTTTTTCTGCACTAGACCACCAAACTCCATGCCCTCCAATAAAAACTGGTTTTTTAGCATTAATTGCTAGATCAAATATTTCATTTAAACTCTTAGGATCGGGCCAAGCTTTTGCTAAAGGTTTTTTTTGTTGAGTAAACGGTCTTTCTTCTAAACCTGCATCATCTGCAAATGATGAAAACATTATATCTACTGGCACACTTAAATGTACAGCACCTGGATAACCATTTGTTGCTATTCTATAAGCTTTATCTACGAACTCCCTTATTCTATTGCCATCTGTTATACTGGCACTGTATTTTGTTAAAGGTGCAGCAATAGATACATCATCTATTTCCTTAAAACCGCCTGATCCTTGTCTTTTTAAGCTACTAGATCCAGTTATAAAAATAACAGGGGATCTTTCACCCCAAGCTTCCATCATTGAGGGTACTGCATTTGCGAAACCTTCTGGCCCAACAATACAAACAGATGGTTTTCTTGATATTCTAGTATGACCATCAGCTAAATGACCAGCAATTTGTTCATGAGGACAATTAATTACATTAATTTGACACTCCATAAATCCTTCAAGTGCCGGATTACAAAAACCTCCAGAAAGTGTAAAAACATTATCAATACCTTTGTCTTTAATAGCTCTTGCAACTAATGCTCCACCTCTAATCTTTTTATCTCCCATCTTAATACTTTATATCCTTAAAAAATTTCTCTGCTATAATTTTTTTATCAACTTCATTTATATCGGTTAATCCCACTAAGCCAAGATTTGTACTTAACTCTTCTTTAATTAGGTTAATGATTCTTCTAAGACCTCTTGCACCATCTGCTCCAATAGCATACATTAAAGGTCTGCCAAACATAACAAAGTTAGCTCCCAGGGCTAATGCGCGTAAAATATCACTACCACTTCTAATGCCACTATCAAAAAATATTGGAAAATCTTCTCCCAAAGCTTTTCGTATTAATGGCAAAGCATTAATAGAAGCAGTAGCACTATCTAATTGCCTTCCACCATGATTTGATACTTGAATTGCATCAGCACCAGCCTCTTTAATATTCAAAGCATCTTCAAAATTCATTACTCCTTTGATTATTAATTTTCCTTTCCAAGCGTCTCGAACTCTTTTTAGAGTATTCCAATCAGTTGCTCCTCTACTTTCTTTTCGTCTAAAAATTTGATCACCACTTTTAGAGGTAACATAATTCATTGGTTGTGGAGCGCCTTTGAACAAAGTTGTTAAGCTCCATTGAGGATGTAGTGCAAAATCTAAAAATTGTTTTGGGCCAATTTTAAAGGGATAACCAAAGCCATTTCTATCATCTCTGGCTCTTCGTGAAAGAATTGGAACATCAACAGTAAGGATCAAAACCTTGTATCCAATACTTTCTGCTCTTTTTAATAATTCCATAATAAATTCTTCACTTTGAAAAATATATATTTGCATCCATGAATGACCTTCTGAAAAAGTAAACATATCTTCAAGTGTTGTACTCGAAGCCATTGAAACACATGTTGGAATATTATTATATGCACTTTCTTTAGCTATCATTTTATCTGCTTCAGGCCATGAAAGATTTGTCATTCCCATTGGTGCAAATCCAAATGGATAATCAAAATGAAAATCAAATATTTTTTTACTTAAATTTCTATTCTCAACATTTCTAAAAACCTTAGGTTCAAGTCTAATTTGATCTAATGCAGTACTATTAATTTCAGCAAGTTTATCATCTCCTGATGCTCCATCAATAAAATCAAAGACTAATTTAGGTAATCTTTTTTTAGATAATCTTATCGCATCATCTATTGTATAGATTTTAGTGCTAGGTCTAATAAGCTCATTCATTTTAATATTTGTATTCTAATATAATTTATAATTCTATTATAAAATATATTAGTTTTTTGAAATACCCTTCCAAGGTATTGGACTAGATGGAATATCTTCTTTTATACCTCTTTGTATTTCTCCTTTCTCATCATACATTGGTAAAGTACATATTTCACCTTTTTGCACACTACCATCATCACATCTAACATCTACTATTGTGTCTGGCCCAAACTCTGCTTTATCCATATGAACTATAGCAACACCACAAACTTGAAATGGCGACCATGTACTTGAAGTTACAATTCCAACTTTTTTATTATCAATAGAAATTTCAGAATCAACCAACGCAAAGCTATTTTCTACTCTCATACCCCATGTTAAACAATCTTTGCTTGCATTAAGTAAATAATCTCTTCCAATAAAATCTCCTTTATTAAAATCTATAAACTTTCCTAATCCAACGGCAAATGGAGATCGATCTCTCGTAAAATCTCTCCCTGCAGATAAGAGACCTGCCTCAATTCTTCTACATCTAAATCCTGGTGAGGCTGTTAGAATCATTCCCATTTCTTCACCTTTACTGAGTATTAAGTCTCCAATTTTTTTTGAATCATTTTCTGGTCTTAAATAAATTTCCCAGCCAAGTTCATTTGTAAAGCCTGTTCTGCTTATAAGCACTTCTTCTGAATCAATTGAAGTTTCAACCCAATCAAAATAATTAAAATTATTTTTTAATGGTTGATCAACTAGTTTTTCTAAAAGTTTTAAAGATTTAGGGCCTTGTATTTGACTGACCCAAACGTTTGGATCTTTAATTTCAACATCTAAATTTTTCGAATGAGCTTTGTACCAACTATATAAATGTCCATCACCTTGTGCAAACCAAAATTTATTTTTTTCTAATCTTAATAATAATCCATCTGAAATCATTCCCCCATCATGGTAACAAGCAAATTGATAAGAACATCGTCCTATTTTTACTTTTGAAATATCCCTAGGAAATATTTGTTGAAGTAAATTTTCAGCATCCGGACCAGAGATTTCGTATGGATGCTCACCCGTATGACGTAAAATTATTTCTCGTCTAGCTTTCCAATACATTTCATCTGCTGTAGCATGAGATAATTTTTCAAGCGTAAATCTGCCATCGGCGTAGTTAGTATATTCTGGGTTAAGTGGTAACTCTTGATATGTAAGAGGATGTATTTTCATAGGCCTAGCCAAATCTAAAGATCTACCAGTTTCTTTAACCACTGGCTTTACAACAAATCTGAAATTACTAACTAAATCTCCCATAAAATTTGTTCAACTTATCACAAAATAATGAAAAAAAAATTTTAAAATAAATTCTTAATTGCTTCAATATGTCGTGGCTTTACTTCACAGCATCCACCAACTAGAGTAACACCTTCATTTAAAGATTTTAAAACAAACTTTTTATATTTTTCTTCTTTAAATTCCTCTTTTCGAGTCCCAAGTAACTCAACGGGATCAATATAATCATAATGTCCTTCAAAACCTTCTGAATTGAATTTTTCTTCATTACTAGTAGGCAGTTGTTTAAATAAATTCATTTTATAACCAAAAGGAAGCTTTTGTTTATTAAATATAGGAATGCTTAAATTTACGATTTCAGGTGATACGCAGGCTGATACTATGCCGCAACAATTAAATTTTTGAATAGTTTCAAAAAGTTCTTCAAGACTTTCTCCAGATGGTAATTTCCCATCATAACGTAAGTGCACACCTACAAGAACTTGTTTATTAAATTCTTTTGAAGCTTCCAAAGCAATTTTTATTTCTTTGATGGAACACAAAACATCTAAGTAAAATATATCGACGTAATCTTTTAATATTTTTGCAATTTCATGAAAATAATTAAACATTGTTTCATCAGTTTCAAAATGTATTGGGGAATATGTATTTCCTTGGTTTGGTAGAGAGCCTGCGAGAATAATTTTCTTATCACTTTCATTTTTTGCTTTTAATGCGAGTGCTCCAGCAGATCTTATTCCAAATTCAAATTTATCAAGTAAATTGTATTTTTTTAATAATCTCCTTCTAACACTAAAATTTGATGTAACGATTAATTGTGATCCCGCATTTATAAAATTTTTATGCATTTCTACGACCATTGAGTGATTATTTTCATTTAATAAAGCTTCTGCAGACCAAAGATCACCTGTAGTTTCTAAACCCATTTCCATTAAAGTTTGACCGGAACCACCATCAAAGAGGTATTTCTTATTTTTTAAAAACATTTTTTTGTGAGATTAGTTGAAATAATGTGGCGCATTTAAATGCGCCACAAAGAAAATTAATATTTTATGCAAACCACCAACGTTCAGAAAGTTTGTTACCGTCACTTTCCCAGTTACCAGCAACGTCTTCTCCGTGAGCAAGTTTTTTAGAACCAGCACCAACATATTGGTTAAATGCATAAACAATTGCACCACCATCGTAGTTACAAAGAGCTTGTGCTTCCCAGTACATTGATTTTCTTTTTTCTGCATCAAGTTCTGATCTAGCAGATCTAACAAGTTCATTGAAACGAACAGTTGAATCAGTTTGAACTAGATTACCCCAAGCAGCTTCATTCCATTCAGTATCATCTGTGAATGCAGCAGACCACATCATATCTTCTGTAGGTCTTCCACCCCAAGAACTCATACTGAAGCCTTTAGTATTCCATACGTTACTCCAGTAACCATCTTCAGGCTCTTTTTTAACCCTAAGATCGATACCACATTCTTGAGCGGAAGCTGCAATCAAGTTAGTTGCATCTGTACAACCTGCATAAGGAACCTCAGAAGTACTAATTTCAATTGGTCCACTTACACCAGATTTTTTCCAGTGATAAGAAGCTTTATCAGCATCGAACTCTCTTTGCTCTAAAGCACCATTGTGATATGGGTGCGCGGTAGAGATCGGATGATCATTACCAACAGTACCATATCCAAGCATAATCTTATCAACAATTTCCTGCCTTTTAATTGCAAATTTTAATGCCATACGAACATCAAAGTTATCAAACGGTGGAACGTTTAATCTCATTGGCGCTGTATAGTGAGCGTACCCAGAAGCTGCTGTGATTTCTACACTAGGATTTCTAGTTAATAGATTTGCAGTTCTAAGATCAACACCATTCATCCAATCAATTTCACCATTTAATAAAGCTGCTTGTCTTGTTGCAGGATCATTAATTCCAATTACTTCAACTGAATCAAAGTGTGCAACACCATCACCTTTAAAATAATTTGGATTTCTTTTTCCAAATTTTGCACCAACACCTGGGTTGAATTCATCCATAATATATGGACCAGTTCCAATCGTAGATTGAGCGTCAACCACTCCATCTTTTGTTGGTTTAATCATAATGTGATAGTCAGTTGTTATTGCAGGCCAATCGGCATTAGCTCCTTTTAGCTTAAAAATAACTCTGTCATTTCCATCAGCTGAAATTGTATCAATTTGAGATAACAACCCACCTGCTGCCGAAGCAGTATCTGGATTCATATGATACTGGTAGTTGAGTACAACATCTTCTGCAGTCATTGATTTACCATTATGGAATTCAACTCCTTTACGAAGATTATACACCCAAGTTTGAGCATCATCTGATTCAATTGATTCAGCTAGCTCTCCAACAATTGTATGATCTGAATCAACAACTGTTAGACAGTTCTGATATGACCAAGCAGTAGCTTGCATAAACGAGCTCTGATAAGTCGCTGGATCAAGAGTATCAGTTGCATCTGCTGCACTGTTACCCCATCTTAAATGTCCACCTTTTTTTGGTGTAGCAGCAACCGCTTTATCTGCTAAAGATAATGCAATTGGAAGCGTAACCCCAGTAGCAAGGACAGACATCATGAACTGTCTTCTATCAATAAGCCCTTTTGTAAGCTTTGAAGACTGTTCCTCAATGTATTTGTCTATTTTCTTATTTTTCATTTGTCCTCCCTTATAATTGAACAAAAACCTAAGATTTTTGTTCATAATTTCTAGAAATTTAACAAAAAACAAACTTAAGTTAATATATAAAAACATATATAACATTTTAATTCAACGTATAAATTATTAATTAATTATTAATTTTAGCTTGTATGTTGAGTCAATTTTGACAAAACTTTAAGAACTACAATTGTATCTTTAAGGAGGGTAACATTACTAGGATTCATCCAATATTTAGAACAATTTTGTTAAGACTTACTCTTGGTCTCGTCACCGTTTTTGCATTTTCGGTAATAATATTTAGTACATTCTCTTTTCTACCAGGAGATTTTGCCACAGAAATATTAGGTCAAAGTGCAACAAAATCTGCAGTTAAAGCTCTAAGAGCAGAATTAGGTTTAGATAAACCTCCAGTGACAAGATACTTTGATTGGCTAGGAAATGTTTTTCAAGGAGATTTTGGAAGTTCTTTTTCTGGAAGATCTAAAGTCCAGGGTGATCAAGGTGATAGATCTAGAGAGGTTGTTGGATTAATTATTCCAAGGCTTAAGAATACTTTATTTTTAACTGGAGTTGCCGCCATGTTGGCAATTCCTCTATCCTTAATTTTAGGTATCTCAGCAGCATTATACAGAAACTCTTATTATGATAGGTCTGCAACTGGAGTCAGCTTAGTGACTGTATCATCACCAGAATTTTTTACTGCTTATATTTTTATTCTTTTATTAGCGACTCTATTTCCAGTTTTTCCAACAATTGCAACTGTCGATGAGGACACAACTTTAGTTGAAAGATTTTACAGGACGGCACTTCCAGTTTTTACATTAACATTAATTACAATGGGTCACATGATGAGAATGACAAGGTCAGCTATAATTAATATTTTATCAAGTGAATATATTGAGATGGCAAAATTATCAGGTGCTTCAAGATACGAAGTAATTGTTAAGCACGCACTTCCAAATGCATGGGCTCCTATTTCTCAAGTAATTGCAATAAACTTAGCTTATATGTTGATTGGCTCAGTTGTTGTTGAATACGTTTTTAATTATCAAGGTATTGGCAGACTGATGGTTGGCTCTGTTTACAATCGAGATCTTCCTGTTGTTCAAGCTTGTGCATTAATTTTTGCATCAACATATGTAATATTAAACCTAATTGCAGACTTGATTGGTATTATTTCTAACCCAAGGTTATTATATCCAAAATGAGTGAAAATTTATCTTATTCTGCGAAAAGTGAAGTTGCAAATTTAATTAAAAGAAGAACGAGAGTTGAAAGATTAAAAATAGCTTTATCTAAAGCTCCAATTTCTGCATGGTTTGGAATGGCTGTTTTATTTGTTTATTTTTTTGCTGCTATATTTGCTCCCTTAATTGCACCACATGGAGAAGCAGAAATATTTCCTGTTGCTTATGCTCCTTGGGGTGATGGGCATATTTTTGGAACTGATCAAATTGGAAGAGATATTTTTTCTCGTATAATATATGCTGCAAGAAATACTATTGGTATTTGTTTATTGGCTACATTTATAGCTCTAGGCATAGGAACAGTTTTAGGAATTATTGCAGCTCTTGATAGAAAGTATTTAGATCAGTTATTAAGCAGAATAGTAGATACTTTAATGGCTATACCTGTAATGATTTTTACTTTCATTCTTTTATCAGTTTTTGGACCAACAAATTTTAATTTAATTGTTATTTTAGGAATTTTAGAATCTACGAGATTTTTTAGAATTTCAAGATCAGTTGCAGTAGGTCAAGTTGTTTTAGAGTATGTAGAAGTAGCAAGATTAAGAGGTGAAAATTTACCATATATAATCTTTAAAGAAATTCTTCCAAATATAGCATCACCTTTAATTATTGAATTTGGATTAAGATTTATATTTATAATTTTTACAATATCTAGTCTAAGTTTTTTAGGAATAGGAATACAACCTCCATCTGCGGATTGGGCATCAATGGTAAGAGAAAATGCAATACTTATTCAATATGCTCAATATGATTTAACGGCAGGCTTGACACCATTAATTCCAGCTTTTGCAATAGCTTTACTTTGTGTATCCATCAATTTTGTTGTTGATTGGTATCTCTATATTACTAGTGGATTAAAAGATGACGTCAAATAATTCAAAAGAACTTTTACTTGAAATGAAAAATATCCATATTGATGGATTTTCAGATGAGAGATGGCATAAAATTTTAAAGGGTGTAGATTTGAATTTATATAGAGGAGAAATACTAGGATTGATAGGGGAGAGTGGTGCTGGTAAATCAACTATGGGTAAAGCTGCTATGGGATATACACAACCAGGTTGCAAGATTATAAAGGGAGAGGTTAACTTTAATGGTACAGACCTTGCAAAATTAACTGAATTTGAGAAAAGAAAAATTTGGGGCACGAAAATTTCTTATGTTGCTCAATCAGCAGCCGCATCTTTTAATCCCGCTCATAGATTAATGGATCAAACAATAAGTGCATCAAATAGATTAAAAATAAATCCTATTGATGTACTAAAAAAAGATGCTGTTCAACTTTATGAATCACTACAGCTTCCAGATGCGGAAAATATAGGAGATAGATACCCACATCAAGTATCTGGAGGGCAACTACAAAGAATTATGACTGCAATGGCTATGTCACCAAGACCAGAGTTAATAATATTTGATGAACCAACTACTGCCTTAGATGTAACTACTCAAGTAGAAGTATTATCTGCTATGAGATCTATAGTAGACAAATTTAATACAGCAGCAATTTATATTACTCATGATTTAGCCGTAGTTGCGCAAATGGCTGACAGAATCAAAGTTCTACGATACGGTGAAGAAGTTGAGGAAGCAGAAACTAGAGATATGTTATCAAACCCAAAAGAAGAATATACAAAATCTCTATGGTCAGTTAGATCGTTAATAAAGCCAGAAGAAACAAATCAAGATTATATTTTATCAATAAAAAATATTGATGCAGCATATGGATCATCAAAGGTTCTGCATAATGTTTCTATAAATATTCCTAAAGGTAAAACAGTAGCTATAGTTGGCGAAAGTGGATCAGGAAAATCAACAACAGCAAGAGTAATTACAGGCTTACTTCCTCAATTAAAAGGTGAAATAATTTTTGATGGAAAAAAATTGTCTCCAAAACTTGAGCAAAGGTCAAAAGAAGAATTAAGAAGAATTCAAATAATTTTTCAAATGCCTGATACTGCAATGAACCCCCGTCAAACTGTTGATGAAATAATAGGAAGGCCAATAGAATTTTATCAAGGTATAAAAGGGAAAGAAAGAGAAGCAAAAGTTATTGAATTATTAAAAATGATTGAGCTAGATGAAACTTTTTTAGATAGATTGCCATCCGAATTATCTGGAGGTCAAAAACAGAGAATATGCATTGCAAGAGCTTTAGCAGCTAACCCAGATTTAATTATTTGTGATGAAGTGACATCAGCGCTAGATCAAATTGTTCAAGAAGGAATATTAAAATTACTCCAAAAATTACAAAAAGAGCTAGGTGTAACTTATATTTTTATAACCCATGATATAGCAACAGTTAAAGCAATATCAGATGAAATAGTTGTTATGTATCAAGGAGAGGTAGTGGAACAGGGTTTGAAAAGTAAAATTTTAAATCCACCACATCCTGATTATACAGAACTTTTATTGTCTTCAGTCCCAGAAATGGATCCTGATTGGCTAACCAATCTTCTGAATAAAAGATCTTCCTAGTAAATCTATATTTTAAATAATGAAAATATTTAAATTTTTACTTAATTTTTTCTTTAGCAAAGAAAATAGAATAGATAATCTAGAAGCAAAAAATATAATGATAATTGAGAACAATTTTAATAAAGATAATTTAACACTAGGTTCTATTTACAAAGTAAATCAAAATATAAAACTAAAAAATTTTAAAAATAAAATTCTTAAAGACAACTTAACAATAGTAGTTACTGACAATAAAGGTAAAACTATTGGATATATTTCTAAAAAAGAGATAGATAATATTCAATAAATGAAAATTAATCTTAGAAAAAAAAATTATGTTATTTCTGCTGGTGCAGATGGCTTAGGTTTTGCTATAGCAAATAAAATAATCAGTTCAGGTGGAAAAGTATACTTATCTGATATAAGTAAATCAAAAATTGATAAAATAAATTCAAATAAAAAATATCGTAATAAAATATCTGCTAAACACTTAGACTGTACAAATCCAAAAGACATTAAAGAATATTTTAAATCTCTATCTAACTTAAAAAAAATAGATGGATTAATAAATAATATAGGTATTGCAGGACCTACAAAGTATCTTCAAAATATTTCAATAGATGAATGGGATAACACAATAAAAACCAATTTAAGTTCACATTTTTATTTCTCAAAATATGCTATTCCATTTTTAAAAAAAGCTAAAAAAGGATCTATTATTAATTTATCTTCAACCGCAGGGTTATATGGTTTTGCTCAACGTTCACCATATGCATCAAGTAAATGGGCAGTAATTGGATTAACTAAAACATTAGCTGTTGAATTAGGAAAATTTAAAATACGTGTGAATGCAATTTGTCCTGGTTCTGTTAATGGCAATAGAATGGATAGGGTAATAAATGCAAAAGCTAAATTAATAAATTCTTCAAATAAAAAAGTAAGAAAAGAATTAGAGTCAATGGTTTCATTAAACACATTTGTAGAAAAAGAAGATATTGCTTCAATGGCTTTATTTTTATTAAGTGAAGCCTCAGAAAATGTGTCTGGTCAAATTATGACTGTTGATGGAAACACTGAAAGAATGAATTAGTGAATAAAAACGCTGACTACATCATTGTTGGAGCAGGGTCAGCAGGTTGTGTTTTAGCTAACAGATTGTCTTCACAATCAAAGAATACTGTAATTTTATTAGAAGCTGGTCCATCGAGTAAAACCTGGAAAGTTGATATGCCAAGCGCACTTCTATATGCAATGCATGATCCCAAGTATAATTGGAAATATTATACAGAGCCTGAGCCATTTCTAAATAATAGATCTTTATATTGCCCAAGAGGTAAAATGATTGGAGGGTGTTCATCACATAACGGCATGGTTTTTGCTAGAGGTCATAAAGAGGATTTTGATAGATGGTCTTCAAGTGGTTTAACTGATTGGTCATATGAAAAAGTCGTACCTTTTTTTAAAAAATTAGAAACTTGGTCTCATGATAGTAATGAAAGAGGTAAAGAGGGACCATTAAAAGTAAATAAATCAAACATAGATAAAAAATATCCTTTATTTAAAAAAGTTTTAGAAGCTACACAAGAAGCTGGATATAAAATATTTAATGACTCTAATAATACTAATAATGAAGGTTTTGGAACTTTTGATGTGACAATAAACAACGGTGTTAGACAAAGTGTTGCTAAGGCATATTTAGAACCAATACAAAATAGAAAAAATCTTAGAATAATAAATAATATTGATGTGAAAAAAATTCTTTTTAAAAATAAAACTGCAATTGGCGTTGAAACAATTAAAAAAAATATAACAAATAAATTTTTTGCAAATAAAGAAGTTATACTTTGTGCTGGTTCAATTAATTCTCCCAAAATTCTTCAATTATCCGGAATAGGTAATGAAAAACATCTTAAAAGCTTGGGAATAAAAGTAATTAATAATTTAGTTGGGGTGGGAGAAAATTTACAAGATCATTTAGAGATGTATATTCAATATAAATCTAAAAAAAATGAAACATTACATTCTCTAGCAACAAATTTTCTCTATCAAGCTATTGAGGGATCAAAATGGTTTTTATTTAAAAAAGGCAGATTAGCAAACTCACACTTAGAGTTAGGAGGTTTTGTTAAATCTGACAAATCATATAATCATCCAAATTTACAATTTCATTTTTTTCCATATTTAGTTATTAATCATGGTTTAGAAAATCCTAATTTTGAAGCTTTTCAATTCCATGTTTGTCCAAATAGACCAAAAAGTAGGGGGTTTGTTAAAATTAAAACAAATAACTATAAAGACGATCCTAAAATACAATTTAATTATCTTAAGCATGAAGACGATTTAAAACAAATGAGAGAAGGTGTAGGAATTGCTAAAAAAATTTTGTCTCAAAAAGCACTAAAAGAATATGTTGGCACAGAAATTAGGCCTGGGAAGAATGTATCTAATCAAAATGAGTTAGATGAAGTTATTAAAAATACATCTGAATCTGCATATCATCCGTCATGCACAAATAAAATGGGTAAGGATAAAACTTCAGTTGTAGACCAAAACCTAAGGGTTTATGGAATTCAAAATTTAAGGGTTATTGATGCTTCTGTAATGCCAGATATTGTTAGTGCTAATTTAAATGCAACAACTATTATGATTGCTGAAAAAGCCTACGACCAAATAAAGAGTACCGTTAGTTAGAGAACTAAAATCTAATATAATTAGATAGTTTTTCTTCTAAGAGTCCAACCGTATCTTTCGCTGTAGTATGCTTCGATACCATCAGCAAGATTAAGGTCATAATTTGAGTCTATAGATCCTTCAAGAACCTTATTCTCAATAGAACTCTGCTCTAGGCTGTCTTTTTGGTTATTAATATTTTCTGTTAATTTGCTATTCATATTTACAGATTTTACAAATACATAATAATATAAAAAAAAACTAGAGTTTTCTGTATTTTTAATGTAAAGAAAATTACTTTGAATTTATTAATTTTGTAAATTTTGTAAATGAATATTGAATCTGACATAAATTTTGGCCCTAGGTTAAAAAAACAAAGGATAAGCAGAGGTATTTCACAAGCTGAATTATCAAAAACTATTGGAATATCTCCTAGTTATTTAAATTTAATTGAAAGTGGAAAAAGAAAAATACCGCTTTCCTTACTAATTAAAGCAGCTGATAAATTAGATTTATCAATTAAAGACTTCTCAACAGAATCTAGCAAACGACTTCTTTCAGACGTAATGGATGTTTTAAGCAATGAAATTTTTGATGATTTAAAGATAACCAATCACGATACAAGTGACTTCATTGGCTCAAATCCTAACATAGCTAAAGCATTACTGACAATAAATGATTCTTTTAAAAGCTTTAAAGAGGATATGCAAAATCGACTTGAAACAATGGATGTCAATTCAAATCAAATTGAAAAACTAACAAGACTACCTGTAGAAATCGTTTCAGATATTCTTCAAGAAAATAAAAATTACTTTCATGCTTTAGAAGTAAGTTCTGAAAATCTAAGAAAAGAAATAGGTCTTGAAACTGGACCTAACATTGATTCTGGATCTAAATTATCACTTTATCTCAAAGAAAAACATGGAATTGAAGTTAAAATAGTAACCATAAACGAAGATGAAAAAATAGTTAAAAGATTCGATGAAAATTCAAAGATTTTTTATCTTTCTGAAATGTTAACTTATACATCAAGAAACTTTCATTTAGCATCACAAGTTGCTTATTTAGAGGCTAACGATGTTATCAATAAAGTTATTAAAGATAATAACGTTGAATCAGAAGAAGTAGAACCTTTGCTTAAACTATCTTTACTAAATTATTATGCTGCTGCTTTTATGATGCCTTATAACGATTTTTTAAAGAGTGCTAAATTACATAAATATGATGTAGAAATTTTGATGCACCATTATGCTTGTAGTTTTGAACAAGTTACACATAGATTAACAAATCTTCAAAGACCTGGATACGAAGGAGTGCCATTTCATTTTTTAAAAACAGATATTGCTGGAAATGTGTCAAAGCGATTTTCTTTATCTGGTATTCATATACCAAGACATGGCGGTTCTTGTCCTAGATGGAATGTGTATACTGCATTTTTAAATCCTGGAAAAATTCATCCTCAAATATCTAAGATGCCTGATGGACAAGTATATTTTTGTATCGCAAGAGCTTTTGAGAAAGGAATTGAAAAACATGGAATGCCTAAAAGTTTTGTTTCGATTGGTCTAGGTTGTGATATGAAATACGCTAAAGATCTAATTTATTCTGAAGGAATTGATCTAAATAATAAAAAATTACAAATGCCAATTGGAGTTTCTTGCAGGATATGCCCTAGAGTGGAATGTCAGCAAAGAGCTTTTCCCCCGATTGATAAAGAACTTAAATTAGATATAAAATATCGGGGAACGTCACCCTACGTTACAATTTAGTTAAATTTTAACTAACATTTTGCCTAAATTTTTACCATTTAGTAGATCTATAAATGCTTTTGGAGCATTTTCTATATTTTCATAAATTGTTTCTTTAAATTTTATTTTTCCTTCTGAAAGCCAATTTCGCATATCTGTTTCAAAAGGCTCGTTTTCATTTTCATGATCAAAAATTAAAAAACCTTTTATTGTTAATCTTTTTACCAATACGTGAGCCATATTTTTTAGTCCAGCAGGAGTAGAAGTTGAATTCATTTGAGATATTCTTCCACAAATTATAATTCTTCCAAAATTTTTCATTCGAAAAATTGCAGACTCTAAGAAATCACCTCCAACATTATCAAAGTATAAGTCAAATCCTTCAGGGCAAATTTCTTTTAAGTGAAGGACAAGGTTATCAATTTTTTTATAATTAAATGCTACATCAACATTTAATTCATTTTTTAACCAATCAACTTTTTCATCTGATCCTGTACTAGCATAAACTTTACATCCTAAATTTTTTGCAATTTGACAAACTGTTGATCCAACACTTCCACCAGCTGAAGATACAAGAATATTTTGTCCCTTTTGTATTTTTCCATGATTAAAAAGACCAATATATGCAGTCTGCCCTGTCATTCCTAAAGGTCCTAGATAAGTTTGCAATGGCAAATCAGAATTTTTGATTCTTTTTAAATCACTGCTTTTGCAAATGAAGTTATCTCTCATGCCAAAATTACTGAAAACAATATCTCCTTCTTGAAATTGTGAATCTTTTGATTTTTGGACTGAACCAATTGCATAACCTTCCATTTCCTTCCCTAGTAAAAAGGGTGGTTTATAATTTTTACGTTCTGTCATTCTTGCTCTCATATATGGATCAACAGATATCCATGAATTAAGAACATGAATATTATTTGTTTCATCTAATTCTAAAGTTTTAGATTTAATTTCAAAATCATCTTCTTTAGGTAATCCAGTTGGTATATAATTTTTTAAAGCTACATATTTTGAGATTATTGTCATAATTATAATTTATATTTTTTCTTTAATTCTAGCAAATCTATTAAGAAATTATCTCTTATGTTACTTAAATCTTTTATAGAATGATTCTTTGATTGTTTTTTTGTTCCTTTGATGATTTTTTGTTTAAGTTTTTTTGTTAGTTCTGGAGATTTCAGTTTAGTCCATGGAAGTTTCAATGCTGGTCCAAATTGATCTAACATGTGTTTCATGCCCATTTCTCCTCCAGCTAGATGAAATGTAAGAAAAGTTCCCATTAGAGCCCACCTCATACCAGGACCATAGGTAATCGCTTCATCTAAATCTTTTGTTGAAGCAAATCCATCATTTACAATATGTAATCCTTCTCTCCACAGAGCTTCTTGTAATCTATCTGATAAAAAGCCCGGCAATTCTTTTTCTACCAGCAATGTTTTCATTTTAATTTTTTGATAAAATTTTTTTGCTCTATTAAGATATAAATTTGTAGTTTTTTTACCTTTTACAATCTCAACCAATGGGAGAATATATACAGGGTTAAAGGGATGAGCTATGATTAATCTTTTTGGATTAATACATTTCGATTGTAAATCTGATGGAAGTAGGCCAGATGAACTAGAAGCAATTATTGAATTTTTGGGTGCATATTTACTTATATTTTTTATAACATTTTTTTTTAAAGATAGTCGTTCAGGTACATTTTCCTGAATTAAATCTGCATTTTTCACTGCTTCCTCAATATTGTCTGCGATTTCCAAATTTTTGAAATTGACCTTTGTATTATATAATTTTTTTATAATTAAGTTTGTTCTTGTTATTTCATCTTTTAGAAAATTTAATTGCTGAGAATTTTTATCAAATGCTTTGACTTTTATACCATTAGCGAGAAATCTAAGTATCCAGCCGGCACCAATTACACCAGTTCCAATGACAGCAATATTTTTCAAATTAAAAATGTTTTTTTAGTTTTAATTTCTCTCTTGTCTGTTGCGGGGATAATATAGACGCTCCCATATCTTCAACAATACATCTTGCCTTTTCAACCAACTGTGCATTTGATGCAAAAACTCCTTTTTTTAAATAAAGATTATCCTCCAGTCCTACACGAACATTTCCTCCCAAAATAACTGCTTGTGCAGCCATAGGCATTTGCGATCTTCCTATTCCAAATCCAGACCAAATACCTTCAGAAGGTACCATTTCAGCCATAGCTTTCATTGCGCTCGTAGTTGCAGGTGATCCCCAAGGTATGCCAAGGCATATTTGATAAAAAGGAGGGCCATCAATTAAACCTTCTTTATAAAGTTGATTAGCAAACCATAAATGACCCATTTCAAAAGCTTCCATTTCTGGTTTCACTCCTAGCTCCTGCATTTTTTTTGCTGCAGTTCTTAGTTGTATCGGTGTATGAATAAATGTCATGTTTGAGTCACCAAAATTTAGTGATCCGCAGTCTAAAGTACAAATTTCAGGTAATAACTCTTCAACATGTTCTAATCTGCTTAATGCATGGATCATATCTGTATTTGCTCCCACTGGATTTAAAGGATCTTTACCTGATCCAACTTCAAAATCACCACCCATACCTGTAGTAAAATTTAAAACTACATCAGTTTCAGAAGAGCGAATTCTATCTGCCACTTCTTTATAATAATTTAAATTTCTAGAAGGTTTGCCATCAGGTTCCCTTACATGTACATGAGCTATTGCTGCACCCGCTTTGGCAGCTTCAATTGAAGCATCAGCAATTTGTTTTGGCGTTATAGGTAATTCAGGATGTTTACCTGCTGTATCTCCTGATCCAGTTACGGCACACGAAATTATTACTTCATTATTCATTATTTTAAACTACTATATTTTTTGAATTAATAAAGAAAAACAATGAAGATATATTTAAATTCAGGAAGAGTTAAAAAGGAATGGACCGATTACAATGGTCATATGAATTTGGCATTTTATATTCATCTTTTTGATGCTGGATGGGAAGTTCTTTTACAAAAATTTAATATGGGAGAAGCTTCTGCAAAAACAGAGAAGAAAACTACTTTTGCCGTAGAGTCACACACAACTTATGACAAAGAGGTGAAAGAGAGCGATGAAGTAGATATTAATTTATTATTTCTTGATAGGGATAAAAAAAGATTAATTTATAAATTAGAAATGACACATAAGCTTGAAGGTTATAGAGCAGCAACAACAGAGGTTTGTTCTTTGTATGTTGATTTAAATGTTAGAAAAGTTTCTGAATTAGAATTAGAAAAGCAAAAAGATATAGATAAATTTATTCAGGAAAATAAAAATAACTTTGATCCAGGTGACCTTACTCTAATCAACAAGCTAAAAAAATAATTATAAATTTCTATAAGGTGTTCTGTTAAATATTCTTTGAACCATTGGTACAAATTCTTTTAGAGGAATTGTATCATAATTTGGATCAAATGATGCTTGATCCCATCTTTCACAAAAATCTATAGTGTATTTAAAGAATTCATGACCTTTGAATTTATCTCTTAGGTTTCTATCTTTTCCATAATAATGATTATAGTAGTAGGCTTGAAATAAACCGTGTTGTTCTACAATCCATCTTGTTTTTTCAGAAACAAAAGGTTTTAATACTGCAGCTGCAAGCTCAGAATGATTCAGAGGTGCGATTTCATCACCTATATCATGCAATAAGGAAGCTACCACCATTTCTTCAGAAGCTTGTTCACGTAACGCTCTTGATGCAGTTTGAAGAGAGTGTTCTAATCTAGATACCTTATAGCCACCTAAAGAATTGTCTAAACTTTCTAGTACTCTTACTATTCTATCAGCAGTACCTTCAATAAATTTATCTTCAAAATTAGCAAGAAGTTCATAATCCTCTTTATCACCATGTTTCATTTCATTGAATTTTACTTCATCTTTAGACATGAAATAATTATACATATTTTTAAATTTTATGAAACTAATTCCTGAATGGTATGAACACCAATATTGTTTGATTGCTTGGCCATGTAATAAAGATCTTTATGGTAATATTATTAATAAGGCTAGAGATGAAGTTGCAAATGTAATTAATGAAATTGCAAAAACTGAGCATGTTATTGTGTTGTCAAATAAAGAGGACATTAATGAAATTGTAAATAAAACTGATCATAAAAATATAAATATTGTAGAATGTAAATTAGATGATTCTTGGATGCGAGATATTGCACCAATTTTTTATAACGAAGATGAAAAATTAAAATCAATTAGTTTTGAATTTAATGGTTATGGAAAGTATCCAGATTATTTAAATGATAATAAAATATCAAAATTTATTTCAAACTATTTAAATATCCCAACAAAAATTTCTGACTTAGTTATTGAAGGAGGGGCAATAACTTATGATGATAAAAAAAATTTATTTAGCACTAAAAATGTAATATTTAATAAAAATAGAAAACAAAAACATAATAGTGAATATATTATTAAAGAATTAAAGCTCTTGTTTGATTTAAATTATATTTTTTTATTTGAAAATGGATTAATAGAGGATGATACAGATGGTCATGTAGATAATTTATTATGCCCCATAGGAAAAAATAAATATTTAATTACTACAACTCACAAATTAGATCCTAATTATGAAATATTAGAAAAAAACAAAGATGATCTTATTAAATTTTTTAAAAATACTAATCAGACATTTGATTTAATTGAAGTTCCTTTACCTACAAGAAAAAAAATTAATAATAAGAATATTATTAGCTCATATATAAATTTCTATTTCAGTAAAAATAAAATTATCTTACCTAAA
The DNA here is from genome assembly GCA_902515745.1 of uncultured Alphaproteobacteria bacterium. Classification (GTDB taxonomy): domain Bacteria; phylum Pseudomonadota; class Alphaproteobacteria; order HIMB59; genus CACPNW01. The sequence goes on from CABXWB010000006.1 coordinate 53,820, forward strand.
TTCAATGTTAAGGAAGACAATGAGGTAAAATTAACTTTTGAAAAGTTATTCCCAAATCGAGAAATTATAATGTTAGAAACAGAAAATATAAATTATGGTGGAGGAAATATTCATTGTTTAACAATGAATGTACCAAAGATATGAAAGTAAAAGTAGCAACATCACAATTTAAGGCTTTTAAGGGGGACTTTGACGCTAATTTAAATAAAGCAATTAGTTTAGTTGAAAAAGCTTCAAATGAAAATGTTGATATTTTACTTTTGCAAGAATTATTTCAAGATTATTATTTTTGTTCAACTAAAAATGATAAATTTTTTGATCTTGCAATTGATTTTCCTTCTCATCCAATGTTCGAAAAATTATCTAATATTTGTAAAGATAAAAAGATTTCATTACCAATTAGTTTTTTTCAAAAAAAAGAAAATAAGTTTTTTAACTCTCTAGTTATGATTGATTATTTTGGAAAAATAAGTGAAGTTTATAATAAATCTCACATCCCTGAAGGGCCTGGATATAATGAGAAGTATTATTTTGAAAAAGGCAACACAGGTTTTATGGTATTTGACACCCCTCTAGCAAAAGTTGGCTGTGCGATTTGTTGGGATCAGTGGTTTCCTGAATGCGCAAGAATACTAACGTTGAAGGGTGCAGATTTAATTTTATATCCATCAGCAATTGGTTCTGAGCCACACATGCCTGAATTAAATTCAAAAGATCATTGGATTAACACAATGGTAGGACATGCTGCAGCAAATCAAATCCCTATAATAACTTCGAATAGAATAGGGAAGGAGATCGAAGCTGATATTGAATTAAATTTTTATGGTAATTCTTTTATATTGGATCATCTTGGAAATGTAATAAATCGTATGAATGATAGGGATGAGGGAATAATAACTGCGACTTTAGATTTGTTAATTTCTAGAGAATATAGAAAATTATGGGGTAATTTTAGAGACAGAAGACCTGATCTATATAAAAAAATTCTCGATTTTTAATTTATTTTATTTAATGTAATTTTTATTTAGGAGGGGAATAATGCTTAAGTATTTTATATCTCTATTTGTTTTAATTTCTTTTTCAGCTCAGGCTAAAGAAGAATTATTTATTTACAATTGGTCTGACTACATTGCCGAAGATACAATTGAAAATTTTGAAAATGAATTTGGCATTGATGTAACTTATGATGTTTTTGATTCAAATGAGGTTCTTGAAGCTAAACTTTTAGCTGGCGGGTCTGGTTATGATATTGTTGTGCCTTCAGGTTCTTTTTTAGAAAACCAAATCAAGGCTGGAGTTTTTCAAAAACTTGATAAATCTGAATTATCGAACTTAGGAAATTTAGATCCAGAAGTTTTATTAAAGATAGACGCACATGATCCAGGCGGTCAGTATTCAGTAAACTATATGTATGGCACAACTGGCATTGGTTACAATACTGATAAGGTTGATGAAGATGAGGTTACTAGTTGGAGCGTTTTATTTGATCCAGCTATAGCTTCTAAATATGAAGATTGTGGTATAGCAATGTTAGATGCACCATCTGAAGTAATGGAAATTGCCTTAAAATATGTAGGTAAAGATCCTAACACTGAAGACGAAAATGATTATAAGGCTGCTCTTTCAATGTTACAGGAAATTAGACCTTTCATTAGGTATTTTGATTCCTCTCAATATATAGATGATCTTGCTAATGGTGAAATTTGTCTAGCTATGGGATGGTCAGGTGATGTTTTTATCGCTGCTTACGAAGAAATAGAACCAGTTTGGTATTCTATTCCTTCAGAGGGAACTGTAATTTGGTTTGATATGATGGCAATTCCAGCTGATGCAAAAAATGTTTTAAATGCTCATAAGTTTATAAATTATATTTTACGCCCTGAAGTTGCTGCAGATATTACTAACTATGTTTGGTATTCTAATCCAAACAAAGCAGCTAATGAGCTAGTTGATCCAGAAATTTTAGGAGACCCAGCTATTTATCCAGATGAAGCAACTTTAAGTATGCTATTTGCTGATACTGCTGACTCACCTAAAAAAGCACAATTATCAACTAAATATTTTAATAAATTTAAATCAAATTAAAAAATATACTTCATTTCAGCACTAATATATTAATATTAGTGCTGATTTAAGATGGATAAAAATTTTCTTGTAATTGAAAATATCTCTAAATCCTTTGGAGATAACAAAGTTTTAGAAAATATTAATTTAAATATTTCAAAATCTGAATTTTTTGGTCTCTTAGGATCTTCGGGTTCAGGCAAAACTACCTTACTAAGAATACTAGGTGGATTTGAGAAACCAGATACAGGACGTGTAATACTCGACGGAACGGACATAACAAACCTTGAGCCTTTTGACAGACCATTAAATTATATGTTTCAATCGTATGCTCTATTTCCTCACTTAAACGTATTTAATAATTTAGCTTTTGGAATAAAAGAAAATTTTACCCAAAAAGAAATTGAAATAAACGTAAGAAATATTGCCGAACTTTTATCTATTGAAGATTTATTAAATAGAAGAATTAAGCAATTATCAGGGGGAGAGCAGCAACGAGTTGCTCTTGGAAGGTGCTTAATAAAAAAACCTAAGTTATTATTATTAGATGAGCCTCTTGCAGCACTAGATAAAAAACTAAGATCAAAAACGCAATTAGAGTTAACAACACTCCAAAAGAAACTAAAAATTACATTTGTTTTTGTCACCCATGATCAGGAAGAAGCAATGTCCTTATCTGATAGAATGGCAATAATGAAGAATGGTCTTATTTTGGAATGCTCTAGCCCTGAAGAGATTTATGAAAATCCTAAAAGTCTTTATACTGCCAATTTTATAGGAATTGCAAATATAATTGAGATTTATAAGAAAGATGAAAATTTTTATTCTGATGATTTAGGTATAAATTTTAAATTAAACAAAGAATTAAAAAATACAAAAACTAATATTTTACTAAGACCAGAGAAAATAAAAATACAATCAATAAATAATTTGAAAACAAGTTCATTTAATTCCTTTAGTGGAGAAATTTTAGAAAAATCATATTTGGGAAGTTTTACACGTTATGAAATTAAAATTAAAAATATGATAATTTCAGTTTTAGATCAGAATTTTAACTCCAGCTCAAATTATAATTTCCCAAAAGGGGAGAAAGTCATTTGTAGTTGGGAAAGTGAATCAATCAAGGTTTTAGAGGATTAATTGAAAAATAAATTATTTGAAAAATATTTTGTTTTTAGTCCTTATTTTTGGCTTGTTCTATTTTTTTTTATACCATTAGCTATAATTTTTAAAATATCAATTTCGGTATCAGAATGGGGTATGCCTCCTTATCAAGATATTTTTCTTTTTGATAATGGATTTAAGATCAATACTACATTTGAAAACTATGTTTATATATTTAGTGATTATTACTACATTGGATCTTTTGTAAACTCTTTGATACTAGCTCTAATATCTACTTTTTTTTGTTTACTTATTGGTTTCCCATTAGCTTTTTATATTGCGACTTCAAATATCAGATTAAGAAATATCCTATTAGTTTTAGTAGTTATTCCATTTTGGTCATCATTTTTATTAAGAGTATATGCATGGAAAATAATTTTACAGAATAATGGAATTTTAAATGTAATACTTCTAAACTTAGGTATAATTTCAGAGCCACTTCAATTATTATACAATCAATATGCTGTCATTATGGGAATTGTATACACTTATTTACCTTTGATGATTTTACCACTCTATGGATACTTAAATAAATTTGATTTAAATTTAATTGAAGCATCAAAAGATTTAGGACTAAATCGTATTAAAACCTTTTTTAAAGTTATTCTTCCTTTGTCTGTTCCAGGAATTGTTGCTGGATCTTTATTAGTTTTTATACCTGTTGTTGGAGAATTCATTATACCTGAAATGTTAGGTGGTAGTGATAGATTATATTATGGAAAAATATTATGGGAGGAATTCTTTGTTAATAGAAATTGGCCAGGTGCTAGTGCTTTAGCTTTTAGTGGAATTATTATTTTGGTTTTGCCAATTGTTATTTTTCAATTACTTTATTCTCGTTGGAGTCAAAAAAATGAAATCTAGCTTAATCAAAAGTACAGTTATTTTTTTAGGTTTATTTTTTTTATATTTCCCAATTTTAGTTTTAATTTTTTACTCATTTAATGAAAATAAGAGAGTAATGGTTTGGAAAGGATTTTCTTTAAGATGGTACAATGAATTATTTAATAATGAACAAATAATTGAGGCATTTATTATTAGTATTAAAATTGCAGCTTTGTCTGCAACTTTTGCTACAATTTTAGGAGTTATGATCGGATATTCACTTGTAAGAATAAAAAAAATTCCTTTTAAATCATTTTATATTTTTCTTTCTTCAACACCTTTGGTTTTACCAGAATTAATTTTAGGTCTTTCAATGTTACTTTTTTTTATAAGCTTAAATAATATTATTGGATTTCCATCATCTAGAGGACAATTAACTATTTTCATATCACACGTTACTTTTTGTATTGCATTTGTCGCAATTATTATTCAAGCAAGATTAACTGACTTTAACAAAAATATTGAGGAAGCTGCGATGGATCTAGGCTATAATTATACCAAGGTACTCTATAAGATAACTTTACCAATAATTTTGCCTTCTATTATTGCTGGTTGGTTATTGGCATTTACAATTTCTTTAGATGATCTAGTTGTTGCGAGTTTTACTACTGGGCCTGGAGCTAACACATTGCCAATTGTAGTTTTTTCTAAAGTTAGATTAGGACTGAGTCCTGAAGTAAACGCATTATCAGCAATTTTAATGTTTGCTTTAATAATAATTGGTTTATTTTATTTTTATTTTAATAAAAAATTTAAACATTAAGTAATAAATATTCTCGCTCCCAAGAACTTATTACTGATAAATAAGCTTGATACTCAACTCTTCTTATCGCAGCAATTGACCTTACAAATTTTTCATTAAATATGGATTTTATATCCGCATCATTTTCAAAGAGAGTTAACGATTCATCCATATTTTTAGGTAGATTAGAATTTTTATCTTTAAATGCACTATCTTTAGTTTCTGGATTTGGTTTTAAATTATTTTTCATTCCTAAATATCCTGAAGCTAAATTAGCTGCAAAAACTAGATATGGATTTGTATCAGATCCAGGAATTCTATTTTCAATACGTATATTCCTTTCCTCAATTGATGGAATTCTAAAACCACAACTTCTATTACCTATTCCCCATTTAACATTTTTAGGAGCACCCCAAGTTGCAAACAATCTTCTAAATGAATTTATATTTGGAGCGTATATTGGCATTAATAATGGAGTATATTTTTCCAAACCACCTAAATAGTTTTTCATTTTTTTTGAAATTTTAGTTGATTGATTAAAAAAAATATTTTTATTTTTTTCATTATATATCGATTGATGTATGTGCATTGCGCTACCAGGTTGGTTCTCCATAGGTTTTGCCATAAATGTTGCATGAAGTTTATGTTTCAAAGCTGACTGTCTTAAAGTTCTTTTAAATAAAAATACCTGGTCTGCTAGATCTAAAGGATCACCATGCTGAAAATTAATTTCCATCTGAGCTGAGCCAGATTCATGATTAATAGTATCAATTTCAATATTTTGTGCTTCACAATAATTATATACATCCTCAAAAAGATGATCAAATTCGTTAACAGCATCTATACCCAAGGCCTGCTTACCTGTTTCTTGTCTACCTGATTGACCCACTGGCACTTCAAGGGGATAATCTGAGTCAGCATTAGGTTTCACTAAATAAAATTCTAACTCTGGTGAAACAATTGGAGTTAATTTATCTTTTTTATAAAGTTTTAAAATATTTTTTAGAGCATTCCTGCTAGAATTTATAACATCATCTCCGTTAAGATTTATTGCATCACAGATAATTTGTGCAGTAGGGTCGTCGTACCATGGCACTACTCTCATTGTATCAAAATCTGGTTTTAAAATTACATCAATGTCAGTTGGATTATAAACACTTCTTGGTAAAGCACCGGCAGAGTCCTCAGTTGCATAATCTCCTGATATCGTTTGAATAAAAGTTGACTGAGGTAATCTGTGACTTTCATCTTCCAGTCCTTTTAAAAATTTATTAGTTGGTAAAATTTTTCCCCTTGCTATACCTCCAAGATCTGGAACTAAACATTCAACTTCAGTAATAGAGTTTTCATGAAACCAATTTTGAAATTTTTCAATCATATTGAGAGTGTTTGTTTACTAATTATTACTAAACCATTAAAGATAAGTTAATGTTTACTACAAAAAAAAGGACTTTTAATCAACATGATAATGAAAAAGAGAGTTTTTATAAATTTTCAGCACCTAATTTTCCTAATCAAATTAAATTAAATGATAATATTTCAACTGATGTATGTATTATTGGAGGTGGTTTAACAGGTATTTCTTCAGCATTAAATTTATCTAATCAAGGTTTATCAATAACGATTTTGGAAGCAAATAAAGTTGGATCTGGTGCTTCTGGTAGGAATGGCGGTCAACTAGGAATTGGAATGAGAAAAGATCAATTCTATTTAGAAAAAAAATTTGGTATTGAAAAAGCAAAATTTTTTTGGAAAGTTGGATTAGATGCTGTTTCAAATGTAGTTAATTTAATTAAAAAATACAAAATTGACTGTGCACTTAGACAAGGTGTTCTTCATGTAGGCAACACAAAAAAAGATTATAAATATTTTCAAGATGAAATTGAGCATATGCAGAAAAATTATAATTATAGTAATTATGAATACTTTGATCATAATTCAATAAGAGATGAAGTTAATAGTGACAGATATTTTTCTGGAATGCTTTTAAAGGATTCTTATCATTTAAACCCATTAAAACTGACATATGGTTTAGCAGAACAGTGTTTAGCAAATGGTATAAATATATATGAAAATTCTTCGGCTGATAAAATTGTTGATAATCAAAAAGAAGTTATAATTCACTCTGGAAAAAATATTATTAAAGCAAAGAAAGTAATAATTGGTTGCAATGGTTATCTTGACAATCTTTTAGGATCAAAGAGAAATTATTTTATGCCTATAAATAATTATATTATTGCCACAGAACCTCTCGGAAAAGATCTCGCAAGTAAATTAATCAAAAGAAATTGTGGCGTAATAGATTCTAGATTTATGATTGATTATTATAGATTTTCAGAAGACTATAGACTTCTTTTTGGTGGACCTGAAACAATTACATCGCATTTTGTAAAAGATGCAAAGAGTTTTGTCTCTAAACGAATGTATAAAGTTTTTCCTGAATTAAAAAAATTTAAAATTGAATTTTCTTGGGGAGGTACCTTGGCAATATCGATTAATAGATTGCCTATTTTTGGAACTATAATGAATCAAAAGTTATATTATGCTCATGCTTACTCTGGGCATGGGTTAGCTATGAGTATTATGGGAGGAAAAATGGTAGCTGAAAAAATTTTAAATAAATCAAATAATTTTGATATGTTTGAGCAAATTAATCATTTTAAAATTCCAGGTGGCAACATGTTTAGAAGACCATTGTATTCCTCTGCTATTATTTATTATAGGTTAATGGATTATTTAAATAGATTATAATTACTTAATTGCTCTTCTTAATCTGTCATTTATAGTTCTGCCAAGCCCTTTATCAGGTATTTCTACTACAGCAATTTTTTTGCATCTACTTTGATCTAATTTATGAAGATAATGATAAAAATTTTTTGCTGCTTCATTTAAATTTTTTTTATTACTCAAATTTAAATTAATTATTTTAGACTTTAATTTATTATTTCCAAAATTTAATAAACCTTCATTTTTAAGTATTCTTTTAGCATTCATTCTTATTGGCTTTAAAGTTGAATAATGTTTTTTTAAATTGCCAGGAGAAATAGAGGAGTTTTTTTTAATTTTTACTTTTCCATATTTATTTAGTTCTTCAACAGTGATACTGCCATATCTTAATACTTCAATTTTATTATTGGTATCTATTCTAACAACTGTGGATTCTAGTCCATGAGAAGACTGTCTATCTTTTAAAACAAAAATTTTTTTTTCTAGAATAGGGTCGATATCCATAATATTGGTTACGGAAGTTCTTTCTGACAGATTAGCACTAGGAGCTGCAATAGGTAGGTCAAATAAAGTTATTAATTTTTTAGCTAATTTATTACCGGGAATTCTACAGCCAACTAAAGTTGAGTTATTAGAGACTAATTTTGATATTTTAGAATTTTTCTTTTTCTTTAATATTATTGTCAAAGGACCAGGCCAAAATTTTGAACCTAATTTTTTTTCAAATTTATTTAAAATAAAATATTTTTCTATTTGTTCAATACTTTTAAAGTGACAGATAATTGGATTACTTCGTGGTCTTTTTTTTACTTTAAAAATAGATTTTACAGCCTCATCATTTGTTGCATCTGCTCCAAGACCAAATACTGTTTCTGTGGGAAATATTACAAGTTCTCCACTGCTTAATAAATTTTTTGCAATATCTAACTTATTTTTTTTCATATTTTTTTATAAAATGTTTCCATCTATCTTTAAAATAGTTATTATCAATACTTGTATATGGGAAAAGTTATAGCATTTTCGAATCAAAAAGGTGGTTCAGGTAAATCGACTCTTTCAGCAAATTTATCAGTTTTGTGGAGCAATAGTGGTTACAAAGTAGCTGTTATAGATGCTGATGCACAAAAGAGTCTATCATATTGGCTTGAAGCTAGAAAATCTTATTATGGTGAAGATGATATTGGAATAACTCAATTAAATTTCGATATAAGGAATTTAATAGATGAAATTAAAGCAATAAAAAGAAAATACGATTTTATAATAATTGATAGCCCTCCATCTATAACTTTTGAAACAATGCAGGTTGTAAAAGCTTCTGACAGGGTATTTGTTCCAGTACAACCAAGTCCAGTAGATTTAATGGCTACACTGCCTTTTTTAAAAATTGCAAAACAAGAAAGAAAAAATCCAATAATTATTCTTAATAGAGTGATGCCGAGAGCAAAATTAACTGACGCAATGATTTTGCGCTTAAGATATGCTGGTGCTAAAATTGCTCGCTCCCGACTGTCTAGCAAAGTATTATTTGCAGAAACATTCTCAGTTGGAAGGGGTGTAGTTGATATAAGTGTTACATCAGACGCCTCAAAAGAAATAATTAATGTTGGAAACGAAATTTTAAGAAATTTCTAACTTTAATGTCTGATATTACAACTGTTATACTTGCTGCAGGCAATAGTACAAGATTTAAAGCAAGTAAATCAAAGCTTGTTTATCCATTATGTGGGTTACCAATTATTTCACATATTTTTAATATTGCAAAAAAAATATCAGGTAAAAATATATTAATTGTATCTAATGAAAAAAATAAAGAAGAAATAAAGTTAATATTAAATACCTCTAAGTTAGCTGTGCAAAAAAAACAAAAAGGAACTGCTGATGCAATTGAACAAGTTAAAAAATATGTAAAATCGAAAAATATTTTGATTTTATTTGGTGATACACCCTTAGTTGAAGTTAAAGATATAAGAAAACTAATAAGTAAATTTAAAAAAAGTAAAGCGAAAGCTTCATTAATTGCATTTAATACTTCAGAACCACATGGTTATGGTAGGTTGTTATTAAATAATAACTATGTTGAAGAAATAATTGAGCAAATCAATTTAAAAACTGAACAAAAAAAAATCAATTTATGTAATTCTGGTATTTTGATAGCAAATACTAAATTATTATTTGATAATTTAAAAAATATTAAAGAAAATAAAATTAAAAAAGAAAGATATCTTCCTGATATATGCAAAATTTTTTCAAAAAAAAATATTCCTATCAATTATATTGAGTGCAATAAAGAAACAATGTTGGGCATAAATACATTGGATGATTTTAATATTGTACAAAATATCTTGCAAAAAAAATACGTTAAATATTTTATAAAAAATGGAGTCAATTTTTTAAAACCTAATACTTGTTATTTAAGCTATGACACCAAAATTGAACCTACTGTTACAATTGAAAGCAATGTTACAATCAAGGAAAAAACAATTATTAAAAAAGGTTCAATAGTTAAAAGTAATTCATACTTAGAAGAAGTTACAATAGATGAAAATTCACATATTGGTCCAAGTGCAAGATTAAGACCAAAAACAAAAATTGGAAAAAAATCAAAGATTGGTAACTTTGTTGAAATTAAAAATTCTAAAATTGGAAATAATGTTTCTATTGCTCATCTTTCATATGTTGGAGATTCAGAAATAGGAAACAATGTGAATATAGGTGCCGGCACAATAACTTGTAACTATGATGGAAAGAAAAAATATAAAACGATAATAAAAGATAATGTATTTATAGGTTCAAACACATCACTTATTGCTCCTGTTGTAATTGAGTCTAAATCTAGAATTGGTGCAGGTAGTGTTATCACTAAAAATATTCCCAAAAATTCACTTGCTATTGAAAGATCAGCCTTAAAAATTCTAAGAAATAAAAGGTCTAAATAATAACCCTTGTTTCAAGATATATTAGGGTTTATGAGCCTTTTCAAATTATGAGCGATAAATGGTCACCCAATAGTTGGAGAAATAAAGATGCTCTTCATATGCCAAATTATCAGAATGAAGATCATCTAAATAAAACTCTAAATGAAATTTCCAAATATCCACCTTTAGTTTTTGCTGGAGAAGCGAGACTATTAAAAATGAAACTTGGAGAAGTTGCAAACGGAAATGCTTTTTTATTACAAGGTGGAGATTGTGCAGAAAGTTTTGCAGATTTTCATCCTGATAATATTAGAGATACATTTAAAGTTATTTTACAAATGGCTGTTGTTTTGACATTTGGTGCTTCTTGCCCAATTGTTAAAGTGGGGAGAATTGCTGGACAATTTGCAAAGCCAAGATCATCTGCCACAGAAGTTATTAATGATTTAGAACTTGAGTCTTATAAAGGCGATATAATTAACGGGATAGATTTCAATCAAAAAGACAGAGATCCTAATCCAGATAGATTAATTCAGGCCTACAATCAGTCTGCATCAACACTTAATCTTTTAAGAGCTTTTTCTCAAGGCGGTTTTGCTAATTTAAATAAAATACATCAATGGAACTTAAATTTTGTTAAAGGTGAGAATGCTGCTAAATTTAGACAGATATCTTCTAGAATTGACGAGTGTTTATCTTTTATGGAGGCATGTGGAATAAATGGAAGCAGTGTAAGACAATTAAATGAAACAGACTTTTTTACAAGTCATGAAGCTTTACTTCTTCAATATGAGGAAGCATTAACAAGAATAGATAGCACTTCAGGTAAATGGTACGATGTTTCAGCTCACATGTTATGGGTAGGTGACAGAACACGACAACTAGATGGAGCACATATTGAATTTTTAAGAGGTATTGAAAACCCTATAGGTATTAAAGTTGGTCCAAGCACAAAGATAGAAGAACTATTAAAGATATTAGATGTGTTGAATCCAAATAATGAAGCAGGCAAAATAACGCTGATATGTAGAATGGGTCATGAAAAAGTTAGCGGAATACTTCCAAAAATAATTAGGGAGGTTAATTCAGCTGGTAAAAATGTTGTTTGGACTTGTGACCCCATGCATGGAAATACTATAAAATCTAACACGGGTTTTAAAACTAGGCCATTAAAAGATATAATTTCTGAAATTCAGCAATTTTTTCAAATTCACAGAAGTGAAGGAACATATCCTGGCGGCGTCCATTTAGAAATGACTGGTCAAGATGTTACAGAATGTATGGGAGGTCTTCAAGAAATAACTGATGAAGATCTAAAAAATAGATATCATACATATTGTGATCCGAGACTAAATGCCTCGCAGTCTCTAGAATTGGCTTTTTTATTATCAGATTTTTTAAAAGAAGAAAAAATGCTTTCAAAGCAATCTTCAAATTTATAAATTTATATTTATATAATACTTATGAATTCAAAAGATAAAATAGTATACATTTCTAACTGGATTATAGATTACGCTAAATCTATAAATAATAATCAAACTACCCTAGTAATAGGAGTGTCAGGAGGAGTTGACTCAGCTCTTACTAGCACCTTATGTGCTCAAACTGGTTTAAAAACTATAGCTGTTTCAATGCCTATTAAGCAAAATTCATCACAACATGATTTAAGTTTAAGACATCTAAAATTTTTAGAGCAAAATTACCCAAATGTAGAAACAAAAATAATCGAGTTAGATAATGTTTTTAAAACATTTCAAAATACGATGCAAAATTTTGATAGTGAGTTAGCTTTTGCAAATTCAAGATCTAGACTAAGAATGGTAACTCTATACCAAATAGCTCAAAGTAATAATGGTATAGTTGTTGGTACTGGAAATAAAGTTGAAGATTTTGGTGTTGGATTTTATACAAAATATGGTGATGGAGGTGTAGATATATCGCCAATAGCAGATTGCACTAAAACTGAGGTGTGGGAATTAGCCGAAGAAATTGGGGTTATAAAAGATATTATTAGCGCAGCACCGACAGATGGTTTATGGGATGATAGTAGAAATGATGAAAGCCAGCTTGGTCTTTCATATAAGCAATTAGAAGAAGCAATGGAAAATAAGTCTAGTGAATACTACAGTAGATACGAAGAAATTAGAAAGCCAAATCTTCATAAGATGAAGCCCATTCCCGTTTGCGAAATTCCTAAAGAATAACATGAAGTGTAGGTTCGCTCCTAGCCCTACAGGAAAAATACATATCGGTAATGCTAGATCAGCAATTTTGAATTGGATTTTTTGTCAAAAAAATCAAGGTGAGTTTGTATTAAGAATTGATGATACTGATGCCAATAGGAGTTCTAAAGAATTTGAGACAAGTATCAAAGATGATCTTAAATGGCTTGGATTAAATTGGAGTTACACTTTTAATCAGTCCTCTAGACAACATATCTACAATGAGAAAATCCAAATTCTAAAACAAAAGAAAAGACTTTATCCATGTTTTGAAACAGAAGAGGAATTAGCTTTAAAGAAAAAATCTTTGTTATCATCTGGAAAACCACCTATTTATGATAGATCATCATTAAATCTAAGTGATGAAGAAGTAGAAAAAAAAATAGAATCTGGAATCCAACCCCATTGGAGATTCAAATTAGATCATGAAAATATTGGTTGGAAAGATATTATTAAAGGAGATGTTTCATTTGATGCAAAAAATTTGAGTGATCCTGTTTTAATTAGAGCTGATGGAACATTGTTATACCATTTACCTTCAGTCATTGATGATATTGAAGAAAAAATTACGCATATTATTAGAGGAGAAGATCACATAGCTAATACTGCTTATCATATTCAAATTTTTAAGGCTCTTGAATCTTATATTCCATCATTTGCTCATCATCCATTCTTAGTTGATGAAACTGGCAAAGGTTTTAGCAAAAGACTTGGAAGTCTTTCAATTGAAAATTTTAGAGACGAAGGATACGAAAATATATCTTTACTTAATTATTTTCTTTTTATTGGTTCGAGCATTAATATTGATCCAATCAAAGATTTAAATGAAATAGTAAAAAAATTTGATATTCAAAGCTTATCTAGATCTTCTGCTAAATTTTCAATTGAATCCCTAAGAAACCTTAATGAAAATACCATTAAATTATTTAGTTATAATGAGATTAGTCATAAGTTAAAAAATATAAAATCTAATTTTCAAAAAGAAAGTTTTTGGCGTTTTATTAAAAATAATATTTCATTTGTTAATCAGGCTAAAGAATGGGAAGAAGTAATTACAAAAATAAATAATGCCAAAGATTTAAATATTGATGATAATTTTATTAATACGGCAGTTGATGAATTACCCGAAGATCCTTTTGATGAAACAACATGGGACCATTGGACATCAAAAATTAACAAAAAAACTGGGCTTAAAGGAAAAGATTTATTTATGCCTTTGAGGTTGATTTTGACAGGAAAATCTCATGGACCCGAATTAAAATATCTACTACCATTATTTGATAGAGACGAAATCTTGCAAAAACTTGGAAAAATCTAGTAAATTTTATTTTATACTCTATTAGCGATCTAGTAATTATGGAAGATAAAGTATATTTATTCGATACCACACTTAGAGATGGTCAGCAAACAACAGGAGTTAATTTTTCTGTTAGTGATAAAATGAATATATCCCAACATCTTGATGATTTAGGGATAGATTACATTGAAGGTGGATGGCCGGGAGCAAATCCTACCGATAATGATTTTTTTTCAAGAAATACAAAATTTGCAAAAAGTAAATTGACTGCCTTTGGTATGACAAGAAGACCAGGTAGAAGTGCAGATAACGATCCAGGATTAAATGCACTTATTAATTCAAGTGTAAGTTGTGTTTGTATTGTAGGTAAATCATCATTATTTCACGTAAAAAATGCTTTAGAAATATCTGAAGATGAAAATTTAAAAATGATCAGTGATAGTATTCAAACAATAAAAAATAAAAACAAAGAGCCAATTTTTGATGCAGAACATTTTTTTGATGGCTTTAAAGAAAATAAAGAGTTTGCATTGAATTGTATTAAAGCAGCGTATAAGGCTGGTGCAAGATGGGTAGTTCTTTGTGATACAAATGGGGGAACTCTTCCAGATGAAATTTACAATATTGTTTCAGAAGTAGTAAAGGATATACCAGGTCAAAATGTTGGTATACATGCTCACAATGATACTGATAATGCAGTTGCAAATGCATTAGCAGCTATTAATGCTGGAGCAAGACAGATACAGGGAACTATTAATGGTTTAGGAGAAAGATGTGGAAATACAAATTTAATTTCCTTAATTCCATCTTTGGTTTTAAAAACAAAATATAAAACAAATATTTCAAAAGATAAATTAAAAAATTTAATTCATATTTCTAGAACATTAAATGATATTCTTAACATGCCTTCAAGAAAAAATGCTCCTTATGTTGGAGATCATGCTTTCTCTCATAAAGGTGGACTGCATGCATCTGCAATAGAAAAAAATTCTTCAACTTATGAACATATTGAGCCAGAAATAGTTGGTAATTCTAGAAACGTAGTAATTTCAAATCAGGCAGGAAGATCTAATATATTAAATCAATTAAATAAAATTAATATTGATCTACCTAAAAATGAAATCAACAATATCTTAGAGATTATCAAGGAAAAAGAATCAGAAGGATATTCATTTGATACTGCTTTAGCTAGTTTTGAACTATTAGTTAGACGTCACCTTGGTCATTTTGAGGATTTTTATAACTTAGAAAAATTTAGAGTCACAGATGAAAGAAGATGGAATGCTAAAGGTGAAATTGTTACTGAAGCAGAGGCTACAGTATTTTTAAAAGTTAAAGATTCAAATATGATGACAGTAGGTACTGGAAATGGTCCAGTAAATGCAATTGATAGTGCATTAAGAAAAGCCCTAATTGATTATTATCCTGATCTCAAAGATTTAAAGTTAACTGATTACAAAGTTATGATTCTATCATCAGAAAAAGGTACTGGTGCTATCACAAGAGTTTTAATTGAATCATCTGATTCCACAAATACACATTGGACAACTATTGGTGTATCTCCAAATATTATCGATGCATCTTATAGTGCTATTTTTGATAGTATTACTTTTAAGTTATTTAATGATTTAAAGAATAAAAATTGACTCCAAAAAATCCAAGCATAATTTTAGTTAGACCTCAACTTCCTGAAAATATTGGAATGGTTGCTCGTGTAATGCACAACTTTGGTCTAAAAGATCTAATTGTTGTTTCCCCAAGAGATAATTGGTTAAATAATAAATCAATAAATGCTGCAAAAAAAGCAACTAAAATTATTAAGAATATTAAAGTTTATAATGATTTAGAAATTGCGCTTTCTAACTTTTCTTATGTTGTTGCCACTACGAATAGAAGAAGATATTTGGAAAAAAATTCTACTAATGATTTTAAATTTATTAAACAAAAAATTATTGATAATAAAAAAACAGCAATACTTTTTGGTCCTGAAAATTCAGGACTTTCGAATGAGGATTTGAGATTATCTAATATTATCTTCACTATTGAAACAAGTAGTAAAAGTAATTCTTTAAATCTTTCTCATGCAGTTACTATTTTAAGTCATAAATTATTTGAATTGAATAAAGTTAAAATTTTTAATTCAATTTCAATTGAAAAAGATAATATTAGTAAATATCAATTATCTAAATTTTTAAATTATTTGATTGACAAACTTGAAAATAAAAAATTTTTTAATCCAAGTGAAAAAAAAGAAAGTATGAAAAATAATATTTATAGTATTTTCACAAAAATCCCTCTCACAAAGAAAGAATTACAGACTTTATGGGGAATTACTAAAAAACTAAACAAATAAGCCAAAAATTGAGTATATTAAATTTGACATAGTACTTTAAATCACTATATAGCCCTCATAATAATGACAAAAAGACATAACGCTAAATATAAAATTGATAGAAGGTTAGGTGTTAACTTGTGGGGTAGACCTAAAAGCCCTTTTAATAGAAGAAACTCAAAGCCTGGCCAGCATGGTGTGCAAGGACAAAGAAAAAAATTATCAGATTATGGAAATCAGTTATTTGCTAAGCAAAAACTTAAATTTTATTATGGTGATTTAACTGAAAGACAATTTAGGAATATTTTTAAAAAAGCTTCTAATATTAAAGGTGATACAAGTCAGATTTTAATTGAACTTTTAGAAAGAAGATTAGATGCTACAGTCTATAGAATGAAATTTGTACCTACAATTTTTTCTGCAAGACAGCTAGTTAATCATGGTCATGTCAAGGTTAATGGAAAAAGGGTTAATATTCCATCTTATAGTGTTAGTGATGGAGATGAAATCTCAATAAGAGATCAAAGTAAAGAAATTAACATAATTGTTGAATCAGTTAGTTCTCAAGAAAGAGAAATTCCAGAGTACTTAGAAGTTGATGTAAAAGAGTTAAAAGGTCGTTTTTTAAGAGCACCTCTAATTCATGATGTTCCTTATCCTGTAACTATGGAACCTAATTTAGTTATTGAGTATTATTCAAGATAATTTCTTTTTTATAACTATCATAAATATAAATAATAATTGCTATCCATATAATTATAAATGATAATAACTTAATTTGTAAAATTTCTTCATTAAGTATAAATACTGAAGTTATAAAATGAAATGTTGGTGCTAAGTAAAATAAAACCCCAGCAAGACCTAATTGAATAAATTTTAAACCTAAATTAAAAAAAAATAATGGAAAAATCGTTACAACTCCAGTTAGAATTAAAAATAATGATGTCTTCAAATCAATACTAAAGATACTATTTTCATTTTGCCAAAATAAATAAAGTAAATATGGGATAGATATTAAAGATATTATGAAAGTTTCATAAAGTAAGCCAATTGAAGGATTAACATTAACTTGTTTTCTTAATAATCCATATATTGCCCATGAGGTTCCAATCCAAATTATTAGGAACGGAAATTGATTTAAATTAATAAATAAGAATAATATACCTGAAAACATAAGACATACAGATACAAATTTAGGCTTAGTTATTTTTTCATTTAAAAAAAAATAACCAAGAACAATACTTATCATTGGAGTAATAAAGTAACCCATTGATGCATCCTGAACTCTTTCTTGTCCTACAGAATAAATAAAACCTGCCCAGTTACCTGCAATAAGAAAAGCTGTAATTGTTAAAATAAAAATTCTTTTTCTATATTTAAATATTTCAATAAAATTACTTATGTTTGAAATTAAAAGTAATAATAAAAATAAAAAAATAAATGACCAGAAACCTCTATGAGCTACTACTTCAATAGTCTCAACGTGATTTAATTCATTAAAAAAAAGTGGTTGTGGAAGCCCCCAAAAAATTGCTGCAATACACGAAAATATTACACCTTTAGAAAATTTATTATTAAACAATCTAAGATGGGTTTACGTCTATTCCATTTGTATTGAATAATTCTAATAATTCACCACTTTCAAACATTTCAGTTATAATATCACACCCACCTATAAATTCTTTCTTAACATAAAGTTGCGGTATAGTTGGCCAATTAGAATATATTTTAATACCCTCTCTCATTTCGTCACTCTCTAACACATTCACACTTCCAAATTTTACACCTACTTTATTTAATATTTCAACTACTCTGGCAGAAAATCCACACATTGGAAATACAGGGGTACCTTTCATAAAAAGCATTACATCATTTGAGTTAATTTCATTTTCTATATTTTGAGATACATGGTCGTTATTATTCATTATTACTCCGATACAGTTTTTAGTTTAAGTGCGTGCAAATCACTACCCATTTTACCATTAAAAGCATCATAAACCATCTTATGTTGTTCTACTCTTGTTTTTCCAGTGAAAGATTTTGATGTTACTGTAGCGCTGTAATGGTCACCATCCCCTTTAAGATCTTCAATTTCAACAGTTGCATCTGGTATAGCTTCTTTAATAAATTGTTCAATTTGTTTAACAGTCATTGGCATAAATATAAAATAGTTCAGATATTAAAAAAAATAAAGACTATTTAATTTTATTTTTGAAAATCCAATCTATTTTCTTAAGATCGTTATCATCTTTAATGATTTTTTCGATTTCTTTTGTATTTAATTTTTTGTTCAATTCTTTATTTTTTTTTAAAACTTGGGAAAAATTCTTATTATTATTCCATGTTTCCATGGCACTTTCTTGAACAATTTTATAAGCTTGTTGTCTTTTCAATCCTTTTTCAATTAATTTTAACATAATATTGTGAGTTCTATGTAATCCCCCAAGCATATTCAAATTTTTCAACATATTTTTTGGATAGACTTTTAAATTCTTTATAATGTCATTTAAACGACTCAGTGCAAAATCAGTTGCAATTGTAATATCTGGGGTAGTGATTCTTTCAACACTAGAATGACTAATATCTCTCTCGTGCCAAAGTACGACATTTTCTAGTGAAGGTATTACACCACTTCTAATATATCGTGAAATACCTGTTAAGTTCTCACTCAACACCGGATTACGTTTGTGAGGCATTGCAGAAGAACCCTTTTGCTTAGAAGAAAAACTTTCTTCAACTTCTAATACCTCTGTTTTTTGCAAATTTCGAATTTCAACAGCAAATCTCTCAATAGAAGATGCTAAAATTCCTAGTACTGAGAAAAAATACGCATGCCTATCTCTTGGAATTATTTGAGTTGATACATCTTCAGAATTTAGTTTAAGTTTTTTTGCTACATAATCTTGTACTCGTGGGTTTATAGAATTAAATGTTCCAACAGGTCCAGAAATAGCACAAACAGATATCTCGTTGATCGCCTGATCAAGTCTTTCTAAATTTCTTTTAAACTCAAAATAAAATGAAGATAATTTTAATCCAAAAGTAATAGGCTCAGCGTGTATTCCATGACTTCTTCCAATCATTAATGTATCTTTATATTTTTTAGATTTGATTTTTAAACTTTCAATACATTCTACTAAATTTCTTCGTATTATTTCAGAGGTTTGTTTAAGTTGTACAGAAAATGAAGTATCAATAATATCACTTGATGTTACACCAAAATGAAAATACTTTGATGATTCGCCAATATATTTGCTTACATTATTAATATAAGCAACAACATCATGCTTTGTTTCTTTTTCAATTTTTTCTATTTCTTTAACATTGAATTTAGCTTTTTTTCTTATTTCTTTTGCAGCTTTTTTTGGAATAACGCCGAGCATTGCTTGTTTTTCTGCAATCAAACACTCAATCTCTGTCCAAATTGTAAATTTATTTTCTAAAGACCAAATCTTTTCAATTTTAGGTCTATTATATCTAGGTATCATTTATTTACTTATACATCCTTTATTGGAAAAGCTGTATTATTTTTAGACAATGTAAATATTTCATTTCCTTCTTCTGTTATTCCAATTGTATGCTCGAATTGAGCAGATAAAGATTTATCTTTTGTTACAGCTGTCCATCCATCATTCAATATTTTTGTTTGCCATCCACCTAAATTAATCATTGGTTCAATTGTTAAAAACATTCCAGGTTCTAATATTGGTCCCTCACCTGGTTCTCCAAAGTGCAAAACACTTGGTGGAGTATGAAATTCTTTTCCAATTCCATGACCACAAAAATCTCTTACCACAGAATAACCTTTTCCTTCTGCAAGTTTCTGAATTTTATTTCCTATATTACCAATATGCTTACCAGGTTTAGCTTCACTAATACCAATTAATAAAGATTCATAAGTTATTTTCAAAAATTCATAATTTTTTTTATTTGTTTTGCCTGCAACAAACATTCTCGAACTATCACCATGCCAACCATTTAGAATAACTGTTACATCTACATTTACTATATCACCATTAGATAGAATTTTTCTTTCAGAGGGAATTCCATGACAAACAACATGATTTACAGATGTACAAACTGATTTTGGGAAACCTTTATAATTTAAGGGAGCAGGAATTGCTTTATTTTTAATAATTTGATCATGACATATGTCATTTATTTCTTGAGTACTTATTCCTGGAACAATCTTTTCACTTAAAGAATCTAGAACATCAGCAGCTAAAGAACCAGCCTCCCTCATGCCCTCAAAATCTTTTTTCGTATGTATTGGGATATTGTTGTTTCTCATTTAAAAAATTATTACTTACGATTAATAAATAATATATAGAAAATATCAATTAATCATATGAGTTCTTTTACTGCAGGAGTTATTGTTATTGGTGATGAAATACTTTCTGGCAGAACTCAAGATACAAACTCAAATTATATTGCAAAAAAATTATTAGAAGCTGGAATTAAGTTAGAAGAAGTTATTGTTATTCAGGATGAGAAAAAAACAATAATAGAAAATGTTTTAAAATATAGCTCAAAATATTCTTATGTTTTTACTACTGGAGGAATTGGACCAACTCATGATGATATAACTTCAGAAAGTATATCTGAAGCCTTTAATTTACAATATGAAACAAATAAAATGGCATTTGAAATTCTTGAAAATTATTATCCAAAAGGTGAATTTAATGAAA
Source organism: uncultured Alphaproteobacteria bacterium (assembly GCA_902515745.1). GTDB lineage: Bacteria > Pseudomonadota > Alphaproteobacteria > HIMB59 > CACPNW01. The sequence goes on from CABXWB010000006.1 coordinate 74,856, forward strand.
GTAGACAAAGAATGGCCAAAATGCCATATGGTTCTGAGCTTATTTTAAATCCAATGACTGCTGCACCAGGATTTATTATAAAAAATATTTATGTTTTACCAGGTGTGCCAGAAATAATGCAAGTTATGTTTGAGGAATTATTGAAAAAAATTAAAAAAGGTAACCCAAAACTTGTTACAACAATTAATACTAATTTATACGAAAGTAAAATTGCAAAAAATTTAAAAAATATTCAAAACAATTATGCAAATGCATCAATCGGTAGTTACCCATATTTTAATCTTGCAGCTAAAACAGGTGGTGTTAACATAGTTGTTTCATCATGGGATATGAAATCTATCCAACCAATAGTTGATGATATAACTAAGATGATTGAATTAAATGGTGGAAAAAGTTCTATAGTTTGATATTAGTCCAAAATTAGGCCTCGTGGTGGAATGGTAGACACAAAGGACTTAAAATCCTTGCCCTTTTGGGAGTGCCGGTTCAAGTCCGGCCGAGGCTACCAATCTCTAAATTATGTTTGCTTTTATTACAATTGGAACAAATAATTTAAAAAAATCATCTGTGTTTTATAATAAAATTTTAAAACCTCTAAAAATTAAAAAAGTTTTATCTCATAATCGATATTATGGTTATGCTAAAAAAGAAACTCCTAAAAAAATAGAATTATACTTGATTAGACCTCATAACAAAAAAAAAGCAACCATAGGAAATGGTACAATGATCACTTTTAAAGCTAATTCTAAAAAAACTGTTAATGAATTTTATAAAATTGGAATTAGTCTTGGAGCAAAAGATGAAGGAATGCCTGGGCCCAGACATGGTAAAGATTATTATGCATATTTAAGGGATTTAGATGGCAACAAGATTTGTATTTTTAAAAAAATTTGATCTTAAAAATTAAATTGTTCATTCAAAATTTTATCTTCAATAGAGTGTTTACTATCGAACAATACAGTGCATTTATTTTCATCTGAAGATACAATATTGACTCTACTAATATTTCTAAACTCAACATTGTCTGCAGTTACGCTAGATGAGCGTTCATCATTATTTAACACTTCAAAATCAATTTTACTAATTTCAGATAACAGAGCACCTCTCCATCTCCTTGGTCTAAAGGCACTGATTGGAGTTAATGCAAGTATTTTTGAGTCTAAAGGTAAAATGCTACCATGTGCGGATAGATTATAAGCTGTACTTCCAGCTGATGTAGATAACAAAACGCCATCACATATCAATTCTTCCATTTTTACTTTCTCATTTATTTTGATTTTAATTTTTGATGCTAAATGAGTCTGCCTCATAAGAGAAACTTCATTATATGCATATGCCTCAAAGATTTCATTATTAACACTTTGTGCAATCATTTTTAATGGTTTAAATGTAGATTTTTTAGCTTTGGCAATCATATCATTTAAATTTTCATTACTTAGATTATTCATTAAAAAACCAATTGAACCAAAGTTTATTCCAAAAAAAGGTTTGTTTAACTTATTAAAATTATGAAGTGATTTTAAAAGCAATCCATCGCCTCCAATTGGAATAATGTAGTCGGCGTCTTCAACAGAATTTTGCCCAAATAATTCTATTAGTTTTTTTTCTGTATTTTTTGCCTCAGGATTGTTTGATGATAAAAAATGAAATTTCATTATCCACCTGTTACGTTCATGTGTCTTTTCATATATTTATTAATCTTTGCTCCAATCATAAAATCATGTTGTTTTGGTTTAATATTAAGAGCAAATTTAATTTTTTCTTTTATATGATCATCACTATAATCTTTTCTCATTATATCTCTAAAATCAACAAAGTCATTCTGACCAAGGCACATAAAAAGTTTACCAGTGCTTGATATTCTTACCCTATTGCAAGAGTCACAAAAATTATTTGTTAGAGGACTTATAAACCCAATTTTATTAGACACCAAATCACTAGTATAAAATCTAGCTGGGCCTCCAGTACTGTAATCAATTTTAGAAAAATTATATATTTTGTCTAGTTTTTCAAAAGTGTCAGATAGTGAGATAAACTGATATTCTCTTGATATATCTGTTTCTTCCATTGGCATTACTTCAATAAATGTAAGATCAATTTTTTTATTACTAGTCCAATTTATTAATTCTTCAATTTCATTTTCATTAAAATCTTTAATTACTACAGTATTAATTTTAATTTTAATGTTGTTATCAAGTGCTTCATTAATTCCATCAAAAACTTTTTCAATATTTCCAAATCTTGTTATTTTATTATATTTTTCAGGATTAATTGTATCTAGAGAAACATTAATCCTATTAATACCATTTAGCTTCAGTAGTTTTGCATATTTTTTTAATAATGTACCATTTGTTGTCAGTGTTATTTCCTTTAGATTTGTTTTTTCTTTTTTGCTATTAAGTTTTTCAATTAATTTTATAATATCATTTCTTACCAAAGGCTCACCCCCAGTTAACCTAATTTTTTCAACTCCGAGTTCTATAAAGTTGTCACATAATCTTTCAATTTCTTCTAAAGTGAGTATGTCTTTTCGAGGGAGAAATTGCATTTTTTCTTTCATACAATAAACACATCTCAGATCACATCTATCTGTAACAGATACTCTTAGATAATTTACTTTTCTTAAATACTGATCAATTAGTTTCATTTATATTAATTATTTTTAATTCAACTTCTCTAGGGTTTATAGTTTTTTTTCCAACATTTTCAAAATTAATTGTAACGATATTATTAATACATGATTGTACTTGACCAATTCCCCATTCTTTTTCTTTACTGACATTTACAACAAAAGTACCTGGTGTAAGATCACCTATATAAAAATCTGACATTTAAAAAAAATTAACTAATTCTTTTTTCTGCTTTTTCATGCATTTCTTGAGCTTCTAAACTCAATGTTGCAACTGGTCTTGCCTCTAATCTTTTGATACTAATTGGATCACCTGTTTCATCGCAATAACCATATGAACCATCTTCAATTCTTTGAAGGGCGGCATCAATTTTATTAATTAGCTTTCTTTCTCTATCTCTAGTTCTAAGTTCGAAAGATCTATCTATTTCTTCAGATGCTCTATCAGTGATATCGGGTTTTGCTTCATTCTCATTCTGAAGATTATTTAAAGTTTGAGATGACTCCTTGAGCAAATCTTTTTTCCAACTTACTAATTTTTGCCTAAAATATTCTTTCATTTTGGCATTCATGAATTTTTCTTTCTGAGTTGGTTTATAATTTTTAGATAATTTAGTCATAATTTTAAAACGCTGCTGATTTATCAAATGATTTTATTTATTCAAGCAATATTGAAATATTATTAATTATAAATAATTCATATTTTTCAATATTTTAATTAAATTTTTATAAAAGAACAAAAATAGAACTTTTAAAAATAGAACAAAACGTGTACAAGTAAACATGATTTGCAAGAATCTTAATTAAAACATAGGAAATTAATGGAGAAATGTAATGTCTCAAGCTAAATTAAAAGTAGTAAATAACGAAAATTCAATGGATAAAGAAAACAGAAGTAAATCTCTAGAAGCCGCTGTAAGCCTAATAGAGAAAAATTATGGAAAAGGCTCAATAATGAAATTGGGCTCTAAAACAAATGTAGATATTGAAGCAATATCTACCGGTTCATTAGGGCTTGATATAGCTCTTGGTATTGGAGGAGTTCCAAAGGGGAGAATTATTGAAATTTATGGTCCTGAAAGTTCTGGTAAAACTACTTTAGCCACTCATATTGTTGCAGAGTCACAAAAACAAGGCGGAAATTGCGCATTTATAGATGCTGAGCATGCTCTAGATCCAGCATATGCAAAGAAATTAGGTGTAAATTTAGAAGAATTATTAATTTCCCAGCCTGATACAGGTGAACAGGGTTTAGAAATTGCTGATTCTTTAATTAAATCTGGGGGTATTGATGTGCTAGTTATTGACTCAGTTGCGGCACTTGTACCAAGAGCTGAACTAGAAGGCGATATGGGAGATTCATTACCTGGTTTACAAGCTAGATTGATGAGTCAGGCTTTAAGAAAACTTACAAGCTCTATCGCTCAATCAAACACTCTAGTTGTATTTATAAATCAGCTTAGAATGAAAATTGGCGTTATGTTTGGTAGTCCTGAGACAACTACAGGTGGTAATGCTTTAAAATTTTATTCTTCTGTAAGAATGGATATTAGAAGAATTGGTGCAATTAAAGATAAAGATGAAATAATTGGAAATCAAACTAGAGTAAAGATAGTTAAAAATAAAGTTGCACCTCCATTCAAAGTTGTTGAATTTGATATAATGTATGGAGAGGGTATATCTAAATTAGGTGAATTAGTTGATTTAGGTGTCAAAGCAGAAATTATTGATAAATCTGGATCATGGTTTGCTTATAAAAATACTAAAATAGGACAAGGTAGAGAAAACGTTAAGAACTTTCTTAACGACAATCCCACTATAGCTAAAGAAATTGAAAATCAAATTCTGCAAAATGCTGGAATAGTTGAAAAAGCTATGATGGAAGGAAAAGTAGAGAATAAAGAAAAAGAAAAAGAAAAAGAAGCTGAAGAAATAAAAGAATAGTAAATATTATTTTTGTTTGGCGCCTATTTAAAAATAGGCGCTTTTTTATTTAGACAATAGAGTTTTCAAGTTATAATACCTTTTCATGAATTCAAATCAGATTAGGTCAACATTTCTCAATTATTTTAAAAAAAATGGACATGAGGTTATTCATTCTAGTTCTCTAGTACCAGATAATGACCCTACTCTAATGTTTGCTAACTCTGGAATGGTGCAATTTAAAAATATTTTTACAGGTAAAGAGATAAGAGATTATAACAGAGCAACTACTGCTCAAAAATGTGTAAGAGCAGGTGGTAAGCACAATGATTTAGAAAATGTAGGATATACAACAAGACACCATACTTTTTTTGAAATGTTAGGTAATTTTTCTTTTGGAGATTATTTTAAAGAGCTGGCCATAGAACTAGCTTGGAATCTAATTACTAAAGAATATTCAATAAATAAAGATAGACTATTAGTAACTGTTTATTCTGATGATCAGGAAGCTTTTGATTTATGGAAAAAAATAGCTGGTTTGTCTGAAAATAAAATTATTAAAATTAGTACATCTGATAATTTTTGGTCAATGGGTGAAACTGGTCCTTGTGGTCCATGTTCTGAAATATTTTATGATCATGGTGATAAATACGAAGGAGGTCCTCCAGGCTCTCCAAACGAAGATGGTGATAGATTTATAGAAATATGGAATTTAGTATTTATGCAATTTGAGCAAATATCTAAATCTGAGAGAATAAATCTTCCAAAACCCTCAATTGATACTGGGATGGGATTAGAGAGAATTACAGCTCTTCTAGATGGTTCTAACGATAATTATTCAACAGATTTATTTCAACCGATTATAAATGAGTCAACAAAACTATGTGGCGATGAAAGTTCAATAACAAATCCTAGTCACAGAGTAATTGCAGATCACTTAAAATCTTCCTCTTTTTTAATTGCTGATGGAGTCATGCCTTCAAATGAAGGGAGAGGATACGTTTTACGAAGAATAATGAGAAGGGGAATGCGACACGCTCATTCTTTAGGTAATAAAGAGCCTGTATTTCATAAGCTGTTACCTATTTTTTTAGATGGAATTAAAAATTCATATCCTGAATTAGATAGAGCAAAAGATCTCATTACTAATACATTAATGAATGAAGAAACTAAATTCAAAGAAACTGTTGAAAAAGGAATAAAAATTTTAGATGAAGAAATTTCTAACTCAACAAATATATTTAATGGAGAAGTAGCATTTAAATTATACGATACCTATGGATTTCCATTAGATTTAACTCAAGATTATTTGAAAAGTAAAAATATTGAAGTCGATATAAAAACATTTGAACAAAAAATGTTAGATCAAAAGGAAAGAGCCAGACAAAGCTGGAAAGGTACAGGAGATATCGAGGATGAAGGCATTTGGTTTGAAATAACTTCTAAAATAGAGCCAACAGAATTTTTAGGATATTCAGATATGGAAGCTGATTGCAAAATAATTTCAATCATATCAGAAAGTAAGTCAGTAGATAATATTAAAAAAGATCAAGAAGCAATTATAATATTAAATCAAACACCTTTTTATGGAGAAAGTGGTGGTCAGGTGGGTGATCAGGGTTTTTTTGAAAATGATAACTTTAAGTTTGAAGTTATCAATACAACAAAAATATTTGGAAACTATTTTCTTCACAAAGGTAAAGTAATTAGTGGTGAATGCGAAGTTGAAGATACCATTAAAGCAAGCATTAATACAGTGAATAGAGATTTTATTAAATATAATCATTCATCAACTCATTTATTACATGCTGCTCTAAGAGAAATACTGGGCAAGCATGTTACGCAGAAGGGTTCACTTGTAAATTCAGAAAAACTCAGATTTGATTTTAGTCACAATAATCCAATTGAAAAAGATCAACTCATAAAAGTTGAAGAAATTGTAAATGATCAAATTCAAAAAAATGGAATTGTTGAAATTAAAATTGTTGATCAAAAAAAAGCTATTGAAGAAGGTGCGATGGCATTATTTGGAGAAAAATATAGCGATGAAGTAAGAGTAGTAACAATGGGTCAAGAAAATGAACCATTCTTTTCAAAAGAATTATGTGGAGGAACTCATGTTGTTAAATTAGGGGAAATAAGTAAATTTAAAATAACTAATCAATCTAGTGTTGCGTCTGGAATAAGAAGAATAGAGGCTGTATCTAATGTTGCAGTAGATAAATATATCAAAGAAATAGAAAGAAATTTATTAGAAAAAAATAAAAACCAAGATAATCAAATTGAAGATTTAAAGAATAAAATTAAAAAGATTAATGCTGATTATAATTTTAAAAATCAATCTGAAGATAAAGGTTTATTAATTAAAGAATTAATCCAGATACACGAAAAATTAAAACAAAATATGTCTATATCAAAAAATATTGATAATATTGTTGTAAAAAAAATCAAAGAATTAAATTTTATATACTTGATTGCTGAAGATTACCCTAATAAATCTTTGAAAACATTTATTGATGAGCAAAAAAAACAATATAATAAAAATAGTGTTTCGTTAATAATTTCAAATAATGAAAACAAACTATCTATAGTGTTAGGAGTTACAGAAGATATTACAGATCTTTTTGATGCCTCAAAAGAAATAAGAGAAATTTCTATTATTCTAGGTGGAAAGGGCGGGGGTGGTAGAAAAGATCTTGCTCAAGGAGGAGGATCAGATGTCAGTCAAATTAATGAAAGTATAAAATATATAGAAGATAAATTAAATTCTATTAGTTAATTTGAAAATTATTTTTTATTGCGCTTAAAAAATCTTGAGTGTTTAACCATTTCTTATCTTTATTAATTAATATTGCTAAATCTTTTGTCATTTCACCGCTTTCTACAGTTTTAATACACGTTTTTTCCAATTTTTTAGCAAAATTTATTAATTCATTATTACCATCAAATTCTCCTCTAAAACTTAAACCTCTTGTCCAAGCAAAAATTGATGCAATTGGATTAGTTGAAGTTTCTATACCTTTCTGATGATTTCTATAATGTCTTGTAACAGTTCCATGTGCAGCTTCAGCTTCTACTGTTTTACCATCTGGGGTCATTAACACACTTGTCATTAAACCTAGTGATCCAAATCCTTGAGCTACAGAATCTGATTGAACATCTCCATCATAATTTTTACAAGCCCAAATAAAATTACCTTCCCATTTTAATGCAGATGCCACCATATCATCGATTAATCTGTGTTCATAAACTATATCTTTTTCTTTAAACTTATTTTTAAATTCTGTATCATATACATCCTGAAATAAATCTTTAAATCTTCCATCATAGATTTTTAAAATAGTATTTTTAGTAGAAAGGTAAACTGGCCAACCAAGGTTAAGTCCATAATTAAAACAAGCTCTAGCAAAGTCTTTAATTGAATTATCTAAATTATACATTGATAGGGCTACACCAGATTTTTCAAATTCATATACATCTTTTGTAAATCCTTCAGATCCATCTTTAGGTTCAAAAACCATTTTAAGTGTTCCTGGTTTATTAATTAACGTGTCAGTCGCTCTATATTGATCACCAAAGGCATGTCTAGCAACTACAATTGGATGGTTCCAGTTTGTGATTATTCTTGGAACATTCTTGCATATAATTGGCTGCCTAAATATAGTTCCTCCCAATATATTTCTTATTGTTCCATTGGGAGAACGCCACATTTGTTTTAATTTAAATTCCTCTACTCGATTTTCATCAGGAGTAATTGTTGCACATTTTATTCCTACGCTATATTTTTTTACAGCCTCAGCAGCATCTATTGTGATTTGATCATTTGTTTCATCTCTTTTAATCACTCCAAGATCAAAATATTTGATATCTATATCAAGATAAGGCAAAATTAATTGTTCTTTGATGTACTCCCAGATGATTCTGGTCATTTCATCTCCATCCATTTCAACTACAGGGTTTTTAACTTTTATTTTTGCCATTTAATTAATATATTTTTTAATTGATCAACCGTATCTATAATGTGAAAACTGTTTTGTAAATTTTTATTTGAAAATTTTTCATCTTCAAAAAATTTAAATTGTTGAAATAAATTATCCCAGAAATTATTTTTATTAAAAAATATTATTGGCTTGTTATGAATCCCCATTATTTTCCAAGATACAACTTCTACTATTTCTTCCAAAGTTCCTGTTCCTCCTGGTAATGCTAAATACGCATCACCTAACTCAAAGAGTAACTTTTTTCTTTCAGACATATTATCCACTATTTTTAACTCATCTATATTTTCAAAAATTATTTCTCTCTCAGATAAAAAATTTGGAATTACTCCAATAACTCTATTTTTAAATTTTTTTGCTGTCTTAGCAACCACGCCCATAATACCAACTTTTGCTCCGCCATAGACTATATTTATTTTAAATGATGATATTAATTTGCTAATTTCTTCTGCATCTTGATAATATTTATTACTTAATTTATCTGAAGATGAACAATAAATAGTAATTGATTTAATTGTCATACATTTAAAAGTTTATTTAAAAAAATTTAATTAGAAATTTTTTTCTTATACCAATTCTTCATGTTTTCTCTAAACATTAAAGCAGATGGTGTAACAACCAATGTAAGGAATGTTGCAAATAGAAGTCCAAATACTATAGCTGTTGATAATTGAACCCACCACTGAGTATCTGGTGATCCTCTTGTTATTTCTCTAGATATAAAGTCAACATTTGTCATTGTTACCATAGGTAATAAACCCAATACTGTTGTAGTTGTTGTAAGTAAAACTGGTCTCAGTCTCTGCGCCCCTGTTTTGATAATAGCTTCTCTGATATTTGATGTTTTAGTCTTTAAAAAATCAAATGTATCAATCAATATAATATTATTATTTACCACTATACCTGCGAGAGCAATAACACCAACTCCTGTCATAACGATACCAAATGGCTGTGCTGTTACCATTAAACCTATAAACACACCTGCTGTAGACATTACTACTGCAAAAAGAATTAAGAATGCACTATAAAAACTATTAAACTGCAAGAGAAGTATCATTAGCATTAAAAATAAAGCTACACCAAAAGCTCCTGTTAGAAATTCTTGTGCTTCTTTTTGGTCTTCATTTTCTCCAATAAGTTCAGCCCTTACTTTGTTATCTAAATCATAACGAGGTAAATCTAATGTTCTTCCTCTCCAAGACGGAGCAGTATCTGAAATTCCTAATACGTATTCAAGTTCTTTTACTTTTCCATCAGGATAAGTTCCAGGCTCTACATCTGCTTGAATATTTATAGCATTTTTTGAATCGACTCTAATTATATTTCCTGTTCTGCTATTTGGAACAATTTCTACAAAATTTGATATTGGGACTAAACCATTTGAAGTAATTACTCTTAAGTTATCAATTCTATCCAATGTTCTTCCTTCGTTTGGATAACGAAGATAAAGTGGTATACTTTCATTACTATCATCAGGTCTATATTCACCAAGTTTAAGACCGTTTGTTGCAAGTTTAATAACATTACCAATTGATGTAATGTTAGCTCCAAATTTAGAAGCTTGTTTTCTATCTACATTAATTTCCCATTCTATACCAGGTGCTGGTAAATTATCCTCTACATTCATTAACTTTGGATAACTATCCATAAATTTTTTAAGCTTAATTCCTTCAGCAATTAAAAGTTGTTTATTATCACTGGTTAATTTAATATTTATTGGTTTACCTTCACCAGGACCACCTTGTTGTTCTCTTGATTCTACTTTGATTCCATTTATAGTTTTTGTGGCTTCCAAAATTTCTGCTAGAATTACTTTTGATTTTCTTCTTTTATTCCAATCTGTATATTCCAAACTTATTGATCCAATAAAGTCTTCTGATGCCTCTGATTGTTCACTTACATTTCCACTTAAAGAATAAATATTTTTAAATTCTTGCCTTTCTGATTGAAGCTTTAAAATTATATTCTCAACTCTTGATACGTAACCTTTTTTTTCTTCAACAGAGAGATTACCTCTTGCAAAAACTACGATTTTTGCAAGATCTGGTTCAACATCTGGGAAAAATTCTACACCTTCTCCAACCTGAGTATAGGTATAGTTTACAGCAACTAATATTACTAAAGCACTAATCATCACCTTTAAAGGATGAAATAATAAGAAGTTTAATACTTTTGCATAAAATCCAACGAAACCAGTTACGTTTAAAACAGGTTCATTTGATTCTGATGATAAGATTTTTGCATTTTTAGATACTAATTTATCTGTAGAATTTACATTTTCTGAAATTTTATAAACCCTTGGTATAATTCTTATAAATACAAATATAAATAAAGCAAAGCTTAGTAAATATTTTCCAATTGTTATAAATAAACTAAATCCTTGAAGGTCTAATAATCCAAATCCATAAGATAACAGATTGTAAAAAATTAATGATATTAGTAATGGTACAATAAATTGTAGAAGTATTCTTGATACAGTATTTAGAATAGATCCTAAAACTGGGACAAACAGTAGTGCCATAAACAAAGAAGAAATAAGAACACATATAAGTGTTATAGGTAAATATTTCATAAATTCACCAGCTATACCAGGCCAGAATATTAATGGTAAAAAGGCAGCTAGGGTAGTTGCAGTCGATGATATAATTGGTAGTGACATTTTTTTTGATGCATTTGCGAAAGCATCTTTTACACTAAGACCTTCTTTCATTTTTCTATCTGCATATTCAACAACAACAATTGCTCCATCGACTAATAGTCCAACAGATAAAATTAGAGCAAATAATACGACTATATTAATAGTAAAACCCATTACAGAAAGAGCTAATAAGCCTGATAAAAATGATCCTGGAATAGATACACCAACTAATAAACCGGACCTAACGCCTAATGCTCCTAAAATAATAATTAAAACAAGGATTATAGCTGCTATGACATTATTTTGCAGACTATTTAACATAGTTTTAATGCCTTTTGATTGATCATTTCCAAAAGAAATTTCAACATTTTCAGGAAAACTTTTAGCAGTAATTGCAGTTATTCTTTTTACTTCTTCAATAGTATTAATGATATTTTCACCAATTCTTTTAGAAACATCAATAGTTATTGAATTAGATCCATTTACATTTGCATAAGATTGCCTATCTTCGAATGTTCTTTTAACTTCAGCAATATCTCTGAAAGTAATAACTGAATCTCCGTTAGTTTTAACAGGAGTATTTAATACATCTTCAATAGTTTCGTATAAACCTGGAACTTTAATATCAAAACTTCCATCACCAGTGTCCTGACCACCAGCTGATACCATTTTATTATTTTCTCTAACAATATTAATAAGGCTCTCAAGATTGATGCCATAGCTATCTACTGCAGTTGGATTAATTAATATGTCAACCTGCTCATTTCTTTTACCACCTATTTTTGCTTCTAAAACACTAGGAATTGTTTCTATATCATCTTGCAAAATGTCAGCTAAATCCTGAAGAGTTCTATTAGGCACATCTCCGCTTAAAGAAATGGATAAGATAGGAAATGTACTTATGTTAACTTCGTTAACTGTTGGTTCATCTGCTTCACTAGGTAGATCACCCTTAGCTCTATCAACTTTATCCCTAATATCAACCATAGCTTGATCAGAATCAAATCCAGCATCAAATTCTAATAAAACATTGCCTCCACCTGAATAAGCTGTTGATCTTACTTCTCTTACTCCTTCAACAGTTTTAACTTCATCTTCAATTGGTTTAACTAAAAGCCTTTCTGAATCCTGTGCAGAAATACCATTTTGACTTAGTGAAATATAAACTATTGGTATGCTTACATCAGGAGATGATTCTTTGGGCATTGTGATGTAAGTAGATGCACCTGAAAAAATAATAAAAATAAGTATTCCCATGAAAACTCGGGAATGGCTTATTGCATAGTCTATAATATTAATTTTCATATAGATTAGTTTATTGTTTCACCAATACTTATATATTCTTGTCCACTTATAATTAAATTTACTTTCTCGGGTAATCCAGAAACCCACATGCCATCTAATGTATCCTTAATTGTTTTGGTTGGATAAAAAGTAACTTTATTATCATTATCTACAGCTTTAACACCTACAGTTCCATCGTCTAATAAAGTTAATATAGAAGGTGGAATTTTGTGAGCTTTAAGTTCTGAACCTTTGATAACAATTTTAGTTGTTATGCCACTTTTATAAGAAAGATCTTTGTTATCAGCTTCAATAGTTATTTCGAATGTTCTAGTACTAGTTTCAGCCGATGGAGAAATAAAAGATATTATTCCATTTTTTTTAATCCCATTACTATCTTCGATTAAAGCTTTAGTACCAACACTCACTTTATTTACATCAAATTCAGACAAATAACCTTCAATCTTGATAGGGTCTAAATCAATTATAGTAAATAGGGGAGTTCCTATTGAGATGAATTCAGTTTTCTCAACCATTTTTTCAGAAATAATTCCATCAAATGGCGCCTTGATAGTAGTTTTTTCTATATCAAGTTTAATGTTCTTTAAAATTGATTTTACATTTGAAATTTGAGCTTCAAGGTTTGCTAAGGCAGATTCAAATTTTATTTTAATATCTTCTCTATCAGCTTGAGCATTGGCAAGATTGAAAGATGCTAAACTTAATTTTGATTTTGAACTTAAACCTTTATCAATTAGTTGTTTTGCAGATGCATATTCAATTTCATACAATTCAATTCTTTCAACATTTTGTCTAAGTAAATTATCTCTGTTTTTTTCATTTAAAATTAGTTCTTTATTAAGTCTTTCTAAATCTTTTTTTGCACTAGAAAGCTTTTCATTTCTATCCTCTAAGGAGATTGTAATCATTTCAGCATTTTGAGATACTCTATCTCCTCTTGCAAATTCAATATTATCTATATTGCCAGATGTTTCAGATTTAACATCAATTTTTTTATTATGAATAGTTTGACCTTGTAATTCAATAGATTGATCAATTAAACTGGAAGTAAATACCTTTGTTTCAACAGAAAATGTAAAATCTTCATTATCATTATTTTCTGTATCTTGTGAATATAAAGTTTCTGTTTCAGTACTAGTTTCTGTATCATCGTCTTGTGCAACAACATTGTTTGAAAATTGACCAGAACCAATCCATCCGACAACAGCGGCAAGTATTATGAAAGCTATAAATATTGATCTTTTCATTAAATATCGTACATGTCATATATATTAAAGTTAGTAAAAAACAATTTTTTGTTAGCTTTATTATCTTTTATGAAATCAAAAAACTGGGTTAATAGACAAAAAAATGATCAGTTTGTAAAGAAAGCTAAACAGTTAGGGTATATCAATCGAGCTGCTTTTAAACTGGAAGAGATTGAGCAAAAATATAAAATAATTGAAAATTCTAAAGAAATACTAGAACTTGGATCTTCTCCAGGAGGTTGGACTCAAGTGATCTTAAATTACAATCCAAAAACTAACATAACTTGTTTTGATTTATTAGATATGAAAATGAATAATAAACGCATTACTTTCTATAGAGAAGATTTTTTAAAATATAATTTTATTAATTTAAAAACTAAATTTGATTTAATTCTATCTGATGTAGCTCCAAATACCACCGGTCATCAATCAACAGATCATCTGAGAATAAGTCAGTTAATATATGAAGTTATAGAAAGATTAGAAATAATATTAAAAAACCAAGGATCATTTATATTCAAAATTTGGAAGGGAGAGGAAGAAAAGGAAATTATAAAGATACTTAAAAAAAAGTTTGATAAAGTTGAGTATTTTAAGCCAAAATCATCAAGACAAGAATCAAGTGAAATATTTATACTATCCAGAGGATTTAGATCGAATGAAGAGTAGATTAGAAACTATTTTAATTGTAGATTATGGATCACAATATACACAATTAATTGCAAGAAGAATCAGAGAGTTAGAAGTCTTCTGTCTTGTCTATCCTTTTAATAAAATCACAAAAAAAATTTTAAATGAAATCAAACCATCTGCATTTATATTATCTGGCGGTCCTAGATCAGTACTTGATAAAAATGCCCCAAAATTAAATCAAGAAATTTTAAAAATGAAAAAACCGGTTTTAGCAATTTGTTATGGTATGCAATTAGTAACTAAAAATTTGAAGGGTGTAGTAAAACGTTCCACTCATAGAGAGTATGGTCACACAATTATAAATATTAAGCAAAACTCACTTTTATTTAAAGGAATTAACAAACAAAAATTCAAAGTATGGATGTCTCACGGAGATAATATTAATAAAATACCAAAACTTTTTTCAATAACATCTTTATCAAATAACAAAATTATTTCATCTATTGAA
>CABXWB010000007.1 GCA_902515745.1 uncultured Alphaproteobacteria bacterium
TAGATAAACTTGAAGAAAGAAATTAATTTTTTTAAAATATTAATATCTTTAATTAATCATGGCGGAGAGAGTGAGATTCGAACTCACGAACGAGTTGCCCCGTTGCCGGTTTTCAAGACCGGTGCTTTCAACCGCTCAGCCATCTCTCCGATTAAGTGCTTACTATAGTTTCAACATAAAAATGTCAAAATATTAAGTATATATCATTTCCTAATTAATGATAGTTTTGGTATTTTTATATAATGATTTTTAGATTTGTAATATTATTTTTATTTATATCATTTAACCTCTACTCAGCAGATTGTGAAAAACCAAAAATGCCAACTGATGAAGAATGGAATAGTTGGCTTTCAAATATAAAAAAAGAAGCCTTAGAAATAGGCATAAGTCAAAATACTATCTTAAAACAATTAAATAATGTTAAGCCACAAAGTAAAATTATTATGCGTGATCGATGCCAACCAGCATCAACAATGACTTTAGATGAGTATTTATTTTATACAATTACAAAAGATAAAATATTTGCGGGAAAAAATTTTTTAAAAAAACACAAAATTTTATTAAAAGAAATTGGAGAACATTTTAAAATTCAACCTAGGTTTATAGTAGCTGTATTAGGTATGGAAAGTTATTATGGAAGAAATCAAGGAAAAATTAATTCCATAATTGCAATAACAACTCTTGCATTTGATAGAAGAAGAAGTGATTTTTATAAAAAACAATTATTTGCAGCTCTTGAAATTTTAGATAAAAATCTTGTTCCTAGTGGAGAATTAAAAGGAAGTTGGGGTGGTGCAGTTGGAATGACTCAAATGATACCGACAACTTTTTTAGAAACAGCATACGACTGGGATGGTGATGGAATAGATATATGGAATAGTTATGCAGATGCTTTTGCTAGTACTGCAAATTATTTAACTTCATTAGATAAAAATCCATGGTCTAATGATAGCACCTGGGGAAGAGAAGTGCTCCCTCCAAAAAATATTTCCTCATCCTTTTTTGAGTCTATAAAGCAAGTTAATCCCAAAGGTTGTGGTGCAGTTAAACGAAGATCAATTCCAAAAACATTATCGGAATGGTCAAAATTAGGATTTACAAAAATTAATGGAGATCAATTACCAATAAGGGATGATTTAGAGGCTAGATTAATAATGCCAGATGGGATAGACGGAAGAATGTTCATAGTTTATCCAAATTACAAAAATATTCTTTATTACAATTGTTCATCATATTACGCTGTATCAGTAGGTCTTCTAAGTGATAAAATATCTAATTAATTTGATTTTAATTTTATTTTTATTTTCTTGTAATGAATTAGATCTTAATAATGTTTCGGATGTTGTAGAAAATAGCGCAAACAAAATAGAAGAAATAATTGATAATACAAAAGAAGATAAAAAAGAAAAAAATCTATCAAACAATAAACAAACAAAAGATAATATTTTTTATTATGTTGGTGAACCCTATTTTATTGAAGGAGTTAGTTATACTCCAGAGGAAAACTATAATTATTCAGAAATTGGACTATCTTCTTTTTATGGTAAGGAATTACACAATATTAAAACTGTAAATAATGATTACAATAAAGTCACAGAATTACTTGGTAGACATAAAACTCTACCTATTCCAAGTATGGTCAAGGTAATTAACCTGGATAATGGACTTTCTATAAATGTAAAAATAATAGATAGACATGATGATAATGCAGTTATTATTCAGGTTTCAAGAAAAGTTGCACAACTTCTTGGATTTTATAAATCTAAAATAGCTACTGTAAGAGTAGAAATACTTTCTGATGCTAGTAAACAATGGAAGAGTGTTGCAAATTCATTAAATGAAGAAAATTTTGATGAAACTATCTCCTCTGCACCAACAGACATTGTATCTATTGAAGAAATTGATGAAATTACGGATACTAATGATGAGGTCACTACAATTACAGAAGAACCAATTGAACTTAAATCAGAAAAAATAACTGATTTTAAATTATATTTAAGAGTTACTGGGTTTGAAAACTATGAGAGTATTAGATCAGTATTAGATAATTATGATAATAATCTAAAATATACTTCTGAAAAAAATAATTCCAAATATGACGTAATTATTGGTCCCTTAGAAAATACAGAAGCAAATAATTTGGTTTCATACTTTATCTCAAAAGGTTATAAGGAGACTGAAATTCTTATTGAATAACAAATAAAGGTCATAATTAAGAATTATTAATATTTATGTTAAAAACTTTTAGCTTTTTTTTATTTTTTATTATTTCTTTAAAACTTTACGCCATTGATACAAAGGCAGAGCAAGCCGTTGTCATTGATTTTGATACAAATGAAGTTCTTTTTGAAAAAAATTCTAATGCAAAAGTAATACCTGCTTCAATGACTAAAATTATGACAGTTTATGTTGCATTTGATAGAATAAAGAATACAAATTTTGCAATTTCTAATGAATGTAAAGTTTCTCCTAAGGCTTATAAAAAGGGAGGCTCCAGAACTTTTTTAGAAATAGATGATAATGTAACGGTTGATGATTTATTAAAAGGTATAATCGTTCAATCTGGTAATGATGCTTCTATAGCCTTAGCAGAATGTTTAGGAGGTACCGAAGAAGACTTTGCTAAACTCATGAATGTTTATGCAGAACGCTTAGGAATGACAAATACAAATTTTGTTAATTCATCTGGTTGGCCTGATGATAATCATTATTCCACTGTCAAAGATATCGCAATTCTTTCAAATGCAATAATTAGAGATTTTCCAAATCTTTATACATATTTCAAAATGGAAGAATTTACTTATAATGATATTACTCAACCAAATAGAAATAAACTTTTATATCAAGTTCAAGGAGCAGATGGATTAAAAACAGGTTTTACAAAAGAATCTGGGTGGGGAATAGCTGCTACAGCATTAAGGAATGATAGAAGGATTACAGTTGTTATCAATGGTACTAATAGCTCTAGATCAAGATTAAATGAATCTTCTAATTTAATAAATTGGGCATTTAATCAAACTTCGCAACAAACATTAGTTGAAAAAGATCAATTTATTAAAGAAGTAGATGTATGGCTGGGTAGTGAGAGTAGTATAAATTTAATTAGTGCACAAAAATTAGTCTCAACATTATCATTTGATCAAATTCAATTAATGAATTCATCTATTGAATATACCAAACCTATTTCTGCTCCAATAAAAAAAGGTGACGAATTGGGAAAATTAATAATTGATATTGATGGAAAGCCAAAAATAGAAATACCCCTTATTGCTGAAAAAGATGTATCTGAAATCAATCCTTTATTTAAAATTTTTGCTGCAGCAAAATACTTAATTTTTGGAAGAAGTTTAGATGAAATTAAATAAAGGTTTGTTTATTACTTTTGAAGGACCCGAAGCTAGTGGAAAGTCATCTCAAATATTACTTTTATCAAAATATTTAAAAAAAAATAAAATTCCTTTTATTGTATCCAGAGAACCAGGAGGAACTGATTTTGCAGAAAAATTAAGAAAACTAATTTTAGATAATAAATCCACAATTAATAATTTAGAAGAATTGCTTCTTCTTATGGCAGCTAGGTCAAATCATATAAATGAAGTAATTATTCCTAATCTTAAAAAAGGTAAAATTATCATTTCTGATAGATATGCAGATTCTTCATTTGTTTATCAAGGATATGTAAATAAGTTTGGTATTAAAAGAGCTCAAAAGCTTCACAAAGAACTTCTAAATAATTTCTTTCCTAACTATACTTTTATTTTTAAAATCAATCCAAAAGAAATAATCAAAAGATTAAAACAAAGAAAAGTTAAAAACAAATATGATAAATCTAACTTATTATTTCATCAAAAAGTAATTCGAGGATATAAAAAAATAGCAAATCCAAAAAGGTATATAACTGTAGATGCTTCTTTATCTAAAGATATAATTCATAAAAATATTATTAAAAAACTAAAGTTATAATTAATGACTGAATTAATAGGTTTTGAAAAAGAGTATAGTGATCTTCTTAAAAGATACAAATCAAATAATCTTCCAAATTCAATTTTAATTCATGGATTGAGCGGTATAGGTAAAAGAACTTTTCTCAACAAATTAGTAAAAAATATTATAAATATAGAATTTAAAGATAGTAATTTGGACCATCATTTAAATTTATTTAAAAATAATACACATCCAAATATAAAAATAATTGAAAAAGAGATTGATAGCAAAACTGGAAAAATAAAATCTAATATTACAATTGAACAAATTAGAAGATTAAAAACATTTTTAAATTCAACAACAACAATTCAAAATTCTTCTAAAATAGTTATGGTTGATTCTGCTGATTATTTAAACATTAGTTCTGCAAATAGTATGCTCAAGATCTTAGAAGAACCAAAAGAAAATACCTATATTTTTTTAATATCAAACCAGATTTCATTACTTTTGCCAACAATTAGATCAAGATGTTTAAAAATTAAATTTAATACTCATAATTTAACTAATTTTACTAATATTATTAAAGATAATATTGATGAAATATCTAATGAAGAAATAAATTTTTACTTTGAATTAACGTATGGATCACCAGGAACCACTATTCTATATTATAACAATGATTTCTTGGATATTTTCCAATTATCAATTAAATGTCTTTTATCAAATGATCTAGATGATGATAAAATAAATTTATCTAATATTTTATCAAAACTTACTAATGATGAATTTAATAATTATTTATCAATGCTTAAATTTATTCTAATTGTTGCTAATAAGCTAAAAGTAAACAAAAATGATAAAAGCTTGGTTAATATGCCAAATTATCTAGAGTTAGAGTCTTTATCGATAAATCTTACCAAAAAAAATCTTATTGATAGATTTGATTATTTAACTAATAACCAAAAAGAATTATTTAGTTTAAATCTTGATAAAAAAATATTTATATTAAATTTTTTAACTCAATAAAATGAATTTTTATATAACCACACCAATTTACTACACTAATGATATTCCTCATATAGGTCATGCTTATACAAGTATAGCTTGTGATATTATTGCGCGATATAATAAATTATTAGGAAACAATGTATTCTTTTTAACAGGTACAGATGAGCATGGGCAAAAAGTAGAAAAAGCTGCTATTAATTCAAACTTAAAACCTAAAGAATTCGTCGATAAACTTTCAGATAATTTTATTAATTTAATACCTTTTTTAGGATGTGAAATAGATGATTTTATAAGAACTACTCAAGAAAGACATATAAAAGCTTCACAAGAACTTTGGAAGCAATTAGAAAAAAATAATCAAATATATCTTTCAAATTATGAAGGTTGGTACTCAGTTAGAGATGAAGCATTTTATTTAGAAAATGAATTGAAAAATGTTGATGGTAAATATGTTACCGATAATGGATCACCTGTAGAATGGGTTAAGGAGGAGAGTTATTTTTTTAAACTTTCAGAATGGCAAGATAAGTTGATCAATTATTATGAAAAAAATCCAGAATCAATCTTACCAAAAACGAGATATAATGAAGTATTAAGTTTTATTAAAGGTGGATTAAAAGATCTGTCTATTTCAAGAACAACTTTTAATTGGGGGGTACCAGTTCCAAATAATTCTAAGCATGTTATGTATGTTTGGATTGACGCATTATGTAACTATTTAACTGCAATTGGTTATCCAGATACAAATAATAAAAATTATAAGCAATTTTGGCCTGCAACACATATTGTAGGAAAAGATATATTAAGATTTCATGCAGTATATTGGCCAGCTTTTTTAATGGCTGCAGGTATTGAGCCACCTAAAAGAATATTTGCACATGGTTGGTGGACTAATGAAGGAAAAAAAATTTCTAAATCACTAGGTAATGTCATCGATCCTTACGAAATTATTAATGAATATGGGTTGGATCAAATTAGGTTCTTTTTATTTAGAGAAGTACCATTTGGAAATGATGGAGATTTTTCAAAAAAATCAATCGCAAATAGAATTAACGCAGATTTATCAAATAATTTTGGTAATTTAGTACAAAGGATTTCATCATTTGCGGTAAAAAATAATGATTCTTTACTAAAACCAACAGAAAATTTAACTAATGAAGATCAGGATTTAATTAATATTCTTCAAAATAAATTTGATGAATATTGTAAATTTATGAATAATCAACAAATTGATAGAGCAATTAAGTCTGTCTTGGAATTAATATCTGCTGGTAACGCATATGTTGACACTCAAGCACCTTGGACACTGAAAAAAACAAATAAAATTAGGATGGAAGAAGTTTTATATATTGTTACAAATATAGTTATTAAATCAGCTATTATGCTCTATCCAATAATACCAACTAGTTCTATAAAAATTCTTAATATTTTTAACTATAATATGCAAAATAATAAATTTGAGAATTTTACTAAACTAATAAATCAAAATATAAAAATAAATAATCCAGAACCAATATTTCCAAGAATATTGAATGATTGACTCACATTGTCATTTAAATTTTAAAAAATTATCAGAAAATTTTGAGAGTATAATTAATAATTCCAAAAAAAATAATATTAGCTCAATATTATCAATCAATACCAAACCTGAAGATTTCCAGGATCATTTAAATTTAATAAAAAATTATAATTCTATTTATCTCTCATATGGACTTCATCCAAGTGATATTAAATCAATGAACCAAATTGAATTACAAAACTTTGATCAATACTGTAATAACGAAAAAGTAATAGGAATAGGCGAAACAGGTATTGACTTGTATCACAGCGATCAATTTCTTAAAGAACAAACACAAGTATTTGAAACCCATATTGAAGCTTCAATAAAACATTCATTACCAATTATTATTCATCAAAGAAATTCTGAAAAAGAAATTGTAGATATTTTAAAAAATTATCAATCAAATAATTTAAAATTAATTTTTCACTGTTTCACAGGTTCAGATCAACTATTAAATTTTTGTTTAGATAATAACTACTACATTTCTATTTCTGGAATAATAACGTTTAAAAATGCATCAAATTTAAGAGATATAATTAAGAACGCTCCTTTAAATTCTATACTTATAGAAACTGATAGTCCTTTTTTAGCACCCGAACCAATGAGAGGTAAAGTTAATGAGCCATCTTTTGTAAAATACACAGCTGAATATTTGGCAAATTTTTTTAAATTATCCTTAGAAGAATTCGAAAAAATCACTGATAATAATTTTTTTAATTTGTTTACGAAAGCTAAAAGAGATAATTATCTGTAATGAAAATAACAATTTTAGGCTGCGGTGGATCTTTCGGATCACCTTTAGCATGGAATAGACATGGTAATATTGATCTTAATAATAAAAGAAATTTTAGAACAAGATCATCTGTACTTATTGAATACAAAAATACAAATATACTAATTGATACTAGCCCCGACCTTAGGCAGCAACTTTACAATGCTAAATGTACAAATATTGATGCAGTACTCTACACTCATATTCATTCTGATCATACATCAGGAGTACCAGATATGAGAGCTATGTCGTTAATAAATAAAAAAAATATACCTGCATATATGCCAAAAGAAATGATTCCTGAGATGGAGACAAGTTATAAATATATTTTTAAAGGTGAAAAAGATTATTTGCCATTTATGGAAATTAAAGAATTAAATTCTAATATAAATTTCCAGAATTTAAATATTGAAACATTTAAGCATAATCATGGGTCAATTGATGTTCAAACATATAAGATCGGAAATTTTGCATATTCTACAGATTTAAAAAAATTTTATAATCAAGATATTGATAAATTAAAAAATTTAGATTTATGGATAGTTGGTTTGTTAAGACAAGATCCTCATCCTGCACATGCTGGATTTGATCAAATAATGGATTTCATTTCATATATAAAACCAAAACAAACTATTTTTACTCACATGACAGCTTTACTAGATGAAAAAGAATTAATAACAAAATGCCCACCAAATATTAAACCTGGATATGATGGTATGATTATTTATTTATGAAACCAGTATCTATTGGTTGCATAGGAATTGGAAATGTTGGATCAAAGCTTGCAAATAATTTATTAAAATCAAATAACAATGTGTTTGTCTTTGATAAAAACAATCAATCCTTTTCAAGATTAAAAAATTTAAAAAACAAACCTTGTAAAACTTTAAAAGAATTAACTGTAAAAAGTGATATTATAATAACTTGTTTACCTTCACCGAAAGAGGTAAGCAAAGTTTTAAAAACTATATTAAAATATTTAACTAAAAAACATATCTGGATTGAGATGAGTACTACAGATAAAAATGATATGATTAGCTTATCCAAAAAAATTATTTCTAAAGGTGGTAGAGTATTAGAATGTCCAATTACTGGAGGAGAGCATAGAGCTAAATCAGGAAATATATCTATTCTAGCTGCTGGCAAAAAATCAACTTTCAAGAAATGTTTCCCAATTTTATCACTACTTGGTCATGAAATTTTATATTGTGGAAATATTGGAAATGCTTCAATATTAAAAGTAATTACAAATTATTTAGCATCATTACATTTAGTAGGTATAGGTGAAGCTTTGAGTGTTGCAAAAAAAAATAAAATTGACTTAGGTTTAACGTATAAAGCTATAAAAATAAGCTCTGGAAATAGTTTTGTTAATGAAACTGAAACAAAGGTAATACTTGGAGGTAGTTATGATATTGGTTTTACAATGGATTTAGTCAATAAAGATATAAATCTTTTTAATAAACTTGGAAAAAATATAAAATTAGAACTAGGGAATTATCTAAGTAAAAAATTTAAACTTGGTATGAAAATTTTAGGGGAAAGGTCATTTAGTACTAGTATTATTAAATTAATTGAAAAAGATGCTAAAATTAGATTAAGAGCAAAAAATTTCCCAAAACAATTAATTGATAAACAAAAAAAACAAAAAGGTGTAGAAGTATAAAATGTCAGAAAAAAAATTACTACCTGCTGAGTTAGATCCAAGAAATCCAAGTTATGCTTACAAAAATAAATATAATGAACATGTAGAAAATACTGATCAATTCAATAATTATGTAAAGTCTGCTGAAGTTAAAAAAATTTTTTCGGGTATGTTATGGGGAGAAGGGCCTGCTTATATTCCTCGTTTAGATACATTAGTCTGGAGCGATATACCAAATAACAGGATGCTAAAGTTATCAAATGATTTAGTATCTGAATATAAAAATCCCTCCAACTATTGTAATGGAAATACTATTGATAAAGAGGAGAATGTAATTTCTTGTTCACATGGAGGAAGATGTCTCTATAAAACTAATGATAATTTAGAAGTGGAAGTATTAGTTGATAATTATAATGGTAAGAAACTTAACTCTCCAAATGACCTATTTGTTAAATCGGATGATACAATTTGGTTTACAGATCCACCTTATGGTATTCTATCAGATTATGAGGGATATCCTGGTGAGCAAGAATATGGTGGTTGTAATGTGTTTTCTTTTGATCCCAAACTAAATATTTTAAAAGTTATGATTGACGACCTTGATAGACCAAATGGAATTGCCATTTCTCCAGACGAAAAAAAATTATATGTTGCAGATACTGGAGAAAATATCAAACATTTGTATGTTTATGATATAATTGACGGATTACCCATTAACAGAAAATTAATTTATGATTTTAAACCCTTTTTCTCCGATGGTTTTAGATGTGACAAAGATGGTAATATTTGGACAAGTGCAGGAAAAGCAATTAAATGTTTTAATCCTCAAAACGAATTAATTGGGCAACTTATAATCCCTGAATTAGTATCAAATTTAGAATTTGGAGGAGTGGAAGGAAATATTTTGTACATAACAGCTACAACTAGTTTATATTCCATAGAATTAAATCAACAAGGCGCCAGATTTTATGAATAAACCTTTATCTTCAGGGAAGTGTGAACCATGCAATGGGAACACTCCTAAATTAGATTATCAAGAAATTAGTAAATTTTTATCTGAACTTAATGAATGGTCAGTCAATGACAATCAAGAAATGATTTTCAAAAAATTTAAATTTAGCAATTTTAAAAAAGCTATATCATTTGCAAATGAAGTAGGAGAAGTAGCAGAAAAAGAAGGTCATCATCCTGATATATCAATAGGATGGGGTTATTGTTTAGTTATGGTCCATACTCACGCAATAGAAGGATTATCAGTTAATGATTTTATATTAGCTTCTAAAATTGATTTAATTAAAAGTTAATTTAATGAAAAAAAAATTGTAGATACAATATAGCTATTTAATTAAGTGCCACAAAAAGTTTCAAATACTTTTTCACTTTCAAGAGGTGGGGTAATATATTTTTTATTTTCTATTTTCTCATAAGGATTTTTTAGTAATTTTTCGAATTCATATAATTGACCGTAATTATTGCTGTACACTTCATCAATTATTTCTTCAATAATATGATTCCTAGGTATAAGTTGAGGATTAACATTTTTAAATTTTCTTAATTTATTATTTTTATATTTTTTTTCCCAATTTTTAAAAATCTTTTTATCAAGAGTATTATTTTCTAAATCTAAAAATGTATTTGTATAATCAAGTTTATAAATATGCATCAAATCTAAAAATTCTTTAACAATTTCTTCGTTATTATTATTAGTATCTAAATTTAATTTCATAGACATCATTATTAACCAAGATTGATCAAACGATTTTTTATATTTGTTTAATATATCTTCGATTTTTTTAATTGCTGTTTTTTCATTTGAATCAATTAAATGAAGAAAAGTTTCAGCAAACCTTGCTAAATTCCACAGCGTTATTTTTGATTGATTTTCAAAAGAATATCTTCCCATTTTATCAATTGAGCTAAAAACTTTTTTTGGATTATATTCATCCAAATATGCTGCTGGACCATAATCTATAGTTTCACCAGATAAAGACATATTATCGGTATTCATAACACCATGAATAAAACCAACTCTCATCCAATCTACGACTAACTTAATTTGTAAATCACAGATTGTTTCATAGAATTTTAAATATTTATCATTATTATTTTCTATATCAGGATAAAGCCTTGAAATTGTATAAGATATAAAGTTTTGAAACTCGTCTCTATTTTTTAAAAGGCTTCCAAATTGAAAAGTTCCCACTCTAATATGCGAATTCGCAACTCTAATTAAAATTGCGCCAGGCTCTAATCTATCACGCAATACATTTTCACCTGTAGTAATAACAGCTAGTGCTCTGGTTGAAGATATACCAAGATTATGCATAGCTTCACTCAATATGTATTCCCTTATCATTGGACCTAATGCAGCTTTTCCGTCTCCATTTCTGGAGTAGGGTGTCTGGCCGGATCCTTTTAACTGTATATCTACCCTTTGTTTATTATTAGTAATATGTTCACCAATAATTACAGCTCTACCATCGCCTAAAATTGTAAAATTTCCAAATTGATGTCCAGCATAAGCTTGAGAAAAATAATTTTTATTTAATTTATTTTTTCCCAAAAGAATATTACACTTTTCATTATCATCATATTTAGTAAAATCTAAATTTAATTGCGTTGCAAGATCACTATTAAACAAAACTAATTTTTTATTACTAAAATTTTCAGGATTAACTTTACTATAAAAAATACTAGGTAATTTCGTATAACTATCTTGAAAATTCCAAACCATTTTGAATAAATATATATAAATTTTTTAAATTTAACATCTACAACTTTAGTATATAAGTGTTAAGTCAGCAATGAATACCATAATTGATATAGTTAATCAGTCAAAACATCCTATAGATAGTGATGAATATATTCAATATTGCAATGATGAAATTAAAAAAAATTCTATACTAATATTAAATGATTTTTTAACAAATAGCTGCTTAAGTGAATTAATTACTGAAGCACATGGATTACAAAATCAAGCATTCTATTGTTCTCAAAATCATACCATCTTACTTAATAAACAAGATAAATTAAGTGACTTAAATGATCCTTTAAATAGAGAGGTTATAAGTGATAAAGGTTGTGTTCCTCATGATCTGTTAAATCAGCAATCAAAATTAAATATTTTATATCAATCAAATATTTTTAAAAATTTTCTAAAAGGTGTCTTAAATTTAAAAAATATTTATCCATACAGTGATACCTTATCTTCTATAAATTATAATTTTTATCAAAAATCACAACAGCTAGGATGGCATTTTGATAATGCATCATTCGCTATCACTTTAATGATACAGTCATCAGATAAAGGTGGTGAATTTGAATATGTTAGTAAAGGTAGAAATTTTTCAGAAAACTATATCGATAAATTATATATTAAAGATATTTTAGATAGAAAAATTTTACCACAAAAAGTAGATGTTGATTCCGGTACTCTTATATTATTTTATGGTAGAAATTATTTGCATCGTGTAACACCAGTAGAGTCAAAAAAACCAAGAATATTAGTAACACTAAATTATAATGAAGAGGAAGGTACAATGCTCTCAGAAAATGCAAGATTAACCTTTTTTGGTAGAATTAACTAATTATGATTAAAGAAAAATAATTGTTTTCCATTTACTCTATAATTATTAATCAATTTTTTTGCTTCTTCTGATGTAATCCAATCAATATATCTTTTAGCCTCTTCAATATTTAAATTATTATTTATCTTATTGCTTACTAAAATTATTCCATATTGATTAAATAATGGCGGTAAATTTTCACAGACAATTTGTAGATTTTCTTTTTTATTAAAAGCTATCCAAGTGCTACGATCACTAAGAGTGTAAGCATTTTTTTGATTAGTTATTAATAATGTTGATCCCATTCCCTGACCAACACTGAGATACCAATTTTCTTCAAATGGTACTCTTATGTTTGATAATTCCCAAAGTTCTTTTTCTTTTTTATGCGTGCCACTCTCATCACCTCTTGATACAAATAACAATTTTGATTTTTTAATTTCAATCATTTTATTTTCAATTGAAGAGCATGTTTTTTTATCTTTTTTTGGTCCTATCAAGACAAAATCATTATACATCAAATCATGTCTAAGAATTCCATACCCATTATTCATAAATTCTAGTTCTGATTTTTTATGATGAACTAATAAAATTTCAACATTGCCATCCATTGCAACTTTAATTGCCTGCCCTGTTCCTAGAGATAGTGCTCTAACTTTTATCTGATATTTATTTTCAAATTTTTTGTTAATATAGTCTAATAAACCCGTATCGTGAGTAGAAGTTGTGCTAGCTATGGTTATATATTTATTAGCAAATGCATTCTTAACTAAAAGTATTAAAATAAATATTAGAAAAACTCTAATCATAAAACTTGATACATCTTATATTACTTACTAAATATATTTATATATTTTGAAAGGATAGTTATGAAAATTATTAAAGTTTTAGAAAAAACTGAATTAGTTATAGTCGATTTAGAGGTAAATCTAGGTAAAGAAAAAAGAAATGGCTTAACATTATGTGTTAAATATAATGGTGATTATTACCCATTAAATACTGCACATGATGGAAGGCCAATTTTAATGAATAAAGAGAATGTTATTAAAAATTAAAGTTAGATTTTTTAATTATAAACATGAAAATTGCATAAGCTATTGCAGTACTGATTATTGAAACAATTAGTGAAAAAACAAAATTTTGTTTAAATTTCAGAAGAATAGGTAAAACAATAAGAAAAACAAAAGAAGGAATACTCATAACAATTGTACTATAAGATAACTCTATTACTTTTTGATAATCTTTTGTGTCCCAATATAACCATATAAAAGCCAATAAAGATGTTAGTGGTAAGGAAACAATTATTGCAGCAGTCCAAGTATATTTTTTTGCTATTTCAGATACTGCAACAATTATAATAGCACTTATTATAGTTTTAAGAAAAAAATACATCATTTACTCACATTTGTTCTTGTAGCTATATAGACACCAAATGAACAAATTAATAGTCCAATAATATCAATTATAAATAATTTTTCATCTAAAACAAACCAAGCCATTACAGCAGTAGTTGGAGGGACAAGAAAAAAAAGACTGCTAGTTTTAGAAGCTGTTCCATTTTTTATTAAATACATAAGTATTGCGTACGCTCCAAAAGATACCATAATGATTTGCCACGATATTGATAAAATAAAACGTGTATCAAAATTAATAAATGATATTTCAAAAAATAATGAAATTATAAATAAAAATATTCCAGCACTTAATGCTTGATAAAAATTATTAACTGAAAGACTTATTTCATGAGTAAATTTTTTTTGCCAAATAGTAGCTGAGGTTGCTCCTAAAAGTGCAACAATAGAAGCAATAATACCTATTGTTGGGATTTCTGTTCCAATATCATAACCTATAACTAATATAGTACCTAAAAAACCAAAAAATATTCCTATCCATTGTGTAACAGTAACTTTTTCTTTTAAAATAGGTCCACTTAGAATATTTGTTAAAATAGGTTGGAGGCATACAATTAGCGCTGATAATGTTGCAGTAAGCCCCATAGAATAAGAAAAAAATACTCCACCTAAATAAAATCCATGAAAAAGAATTCCAGTAATCATAACTTGAAAGATTAAATTTCGATCTATTCTTATTCTTTCCCTAAGAATAATAGATAAAACTAAAAAAAATGCACTTACAATACAAAACCTAAAACATAATGCAGCAAAAGGGCTTGCTGATTGCACAATAAATTGACCACTTATAAAAGCACTACTCCAAAAAAAGATAAATAGATATGAAAGATATAGGTTCATTATAAATAATAATACTATTCTTAATTTATAAATGTTATGAAATTTTATTCATAGAATAAAATGCTTAGCAATAAAATCAATTTTTTTTGTCCAAATTGTAGTTCAGATAAATATATTGGGAAAACCACTATAGGAAAAAACTATAAAGATGAGCCATATAAAAATGTAACATCTGAAATACAATGCGCGAAGTGTTTTATGGATATTCCATCAATTATTTCAGAAAATATTTCCCCTGATAAACAAAATGAAATGTCCAAACTTTGGAATGAAATATATAAACCATCACATAAAGAAAATGCTGCACAATGTTCAAAATGTTTTAGGTATTATTGGGAAATAGAAAAATATTTATCTGAAAATAATATTTCTACAAAAGACATTTTCTATCAAACCTACAACCCTAAGAAATCAATTGGAGATTTAATTTGTAAGATTTGTGATCCCTCATCATTCAAATCAAATTAATGTTAGCATATATTCTTAATATATCAGGCTGGCTGCTATTACCTTTCATGGATGGTATTGCAAAGTATCTATCTTCAGAAATACATTTCATACAAGTTGTTTGGGGTAGATATTTTTTTATGCTTTTAGTTAGTTTTCCATTGGCATTTATATTTTTTAGAAAAGAAATTAGTTTTCCTAAAACAATTTCAGTACAGCTATTTAGAAGTTTTTTTTTATTTTTATCTACCGTTTTTTTCTTTTATGCAATTTCAGTTATAACTTTAGCAGAAGCTTTAACCCTTGCATTTATCTCTCCAATAATAGTGACAATATTATCAATTTTTTATTTAAAAGAAAAAGTTGGAATTCATCGATGGGCTGCCGTTTTGATTGGGTTTTTTGGTGTTATGATCATTATAAGACCAGGTTTTATAGAAATTAATTTCGCATCTTTCTCAGCTATTGCAGCAGGAATTTCTTACGCTTTTTACATAATTTATACTCGAAAATTATCTTTTACAGATAATGCTGTTGTTACTTTGCTTTTTACAGGTATCGTAGGTTGTATTTTTATTTCTCTCATTGTTCCTTTTTACTGGATAAATTTAGATTTAAGACAATTATTTTTACTCATCTCATTAGCTTCAATTGGAACTTTAGGACATTTTTTAATAATTCTTTCTTTAAGACTTGGAGAAGCTTCTAAACTAGCTCCTTTGGGTTATTTTGAGATCTCCACAAATATACTTGTTGGATATGCCTTCTTCGGTGATTTGCCTGATATTTGGATTTATTTAGGATTATCTTTCATTGTTTTTAGCGGTATATATATTTTTATTAGAGAAAGAAAAGAGATTAAAAAAACTAATTAGTTTTTCTAGTTGTTTGATAAATAAATATTGTAACAGATCCAAGCAATAGGGCTCCTCCTATAATTGTATTTAAAGGAGGTATTTCATTTATAACAAACCAAACCCAAGCAGTACCTAAAACACTTTCTAATAAAAATATTAGAGCTACTTCGTGTGCTGGAGTAAATTTAGGAGAAATTGTCAAAATCATAAATGGTATCGGTAGTATTAATAAGCACATTATAAAAAGAAATAAAATTTGATCATTATTTAAATTAAAGTTAATTCCAAAAGGTAGAGCGTAAAGAGCTGATATTAAACATCCTAATAAACACGCTGGTACCAAATCTTTATTTTTAAATAATCTAACAAGAACCATACTAAAACCCATTCCTATTGCTACAATTAGAGCCATAATATCTCCGTATAATCCTGTAGATGTAAAACTTCCTATTCCAATGATTATCATTGCAAGCATAGCAATTAAAATAACTATCCATGTAAAAAGACTTGGTATTTCTTTAAGTATAAAAACTGAAAATAATGCAGCAAATATTGGAGCTGATGCAATGAGAACCAATGTATTAGCTACAGCAGTATTTTGAATTGAATACACAAAACAAATATGAGTTATAGCATAGAGAATAGCATAGATTATACCTGGCACCCCAATTAGATAAAATGATTTAAGAAAAGATCTTTTGTAAGTATAAATAAGAAAAATTAATATTGTAACAATTGGTAGTGCGCTTCTATAAAATATTAAACTAAAATCATCTAAATTTACTAATCTAATAAATAAACTATCAGGACTAAGAATTAAAACCCCAACAAATGATAGTATAAGCCCCTTATTTCTTGTTTTCATAAATATTTGAAAATAAATAGATTATTAATATATCTATCAGTATCGTTCTTTAAATCACACTTGTTTTTATGAAAAAATTACTTTTTTTATGTTTTATTTTTTTATCACTTAATACTTACGCCTTAGATTCAAATAAATTAATAAACCTTGAAAATTTTAATTTACTTTTTGATCTTCAAAAGAATGATTGGAATGAAAATGTTCTTTTCCTGATAAAAAAAAATTCATTTTCTAAAGTAGATAGTGACTCAGATGTATTTTATTTAAAATCAATATTTAATGATGGCGAAATAATTACAATGCCATTTTTTTCTAAAGATGTTGTTGAAAAAATTAAATTTGAATATATTTTTTTAGAAATTAACAAAGAAAATTTAAAATTTTAAATAATCATTTTCATTTGTTTAAAAATATTTGTTTTAAATACCTCAATAATGATAAGTCAATACAGGTAGTTATTTCAAAATGTAATTAATTGAAAATCATTGATGTAGCTTTAAAAATTAAACTATGTCTTTTAGCTAACTCAAACTTATCATCTGAATACCCACCTCCTATTACTGTAGCAATAGGGATTGATTTATTTTTAAAAAATTCTAGCACTGTAAGTTCTCTTTTTAAAAGACCTTCTGTTGTTATTTGTAAATTTCCTAATTTATCATTTTTATGAATATCAACTCCTGTATCAAAAATTACTAATTCAGGATTAAAATTTTTTAAACAACTATTAAGTGTTTGATTTAATATTTCTAAATACTCATCATCTTCTGTATTATTATCTAATTCAACATCCATATCACTTATTGATTTTCTAAAAGGAAAGTTATTTTTACAATGAATAGAACATGTAAATATTTTATCATTACTCTTAAGGATTGAAGCTGTACCATCACCTTGATGTACATCAGTGTCAAAAATTAATATTTTTTTTACTTGATGCGTTCTTATTAAATGTAATGACGCATAAGCCAAATCGTTAAAAACACAATATCCTGAACCAAAATCTCTATGACTATGGTGTGTACCACCAGCTAAATGATTTGCTATACCATTCTTAATCGCCTCTTTGCATGTTAATAGAGTTCCATTAACTGCTAAAAAGGAACGATTAGAAAGTGTTTCTGACCATTTAAAACCCAATCTTCTTATTTCCTTATCGGATAAAGTGCCATTTTTAATTTTTAATACGTAATCTAAATCATGGCATATAGAAACCTCTTCAACACTTGCTTTTTGAGGACTTTGAATGTTTGCACGATGATGAAAATCTGAAATTTTTAATTCATTATACAAATCTGAAAACTTACTAGCAGTAAATTTATGATTTTCAGGCAGAGGAATGTCATAATCTTCATGTGTTACCCAACTGATTTTTTTCATAAATTTGCCTCTTTTTAACTCAATTTATGCCTAAATTAATTTGTACATAGATTATGTGGCACTAATCTACCAATATATATTTAGTGAGTAAATGTATTCTATCCATAAAGAATTAGTGTCACAACCAATATGGAATTTGTTTTAATATTTGATTTATTAATTATTTGTTTAATTGGTTTATTTATTGTCAATTTTTATTGAATAAATAACCAATTTAAATAATATTTTAAGAATGAATGATTTTTATGATCTAAATGGTTATTTTTCACCATTAAAAATTTACAATTTAAATGATGCAAATTTTTTTAGAAGTAAATTAGAAGATTCAGAAAAAAAACTAGGTAAACTTCATTATATTGTGAAAACTTATACAATAATTAAATGGGTTTATGAAATAGCAACTAATAAAATATTGCTTGATTTTGTTGAAGAAATTATAGGTAAAAATATATTATTATATAATGCAACTTTTATAATAAAAGAGCCAAACACAAAAACACACGTAAGTTGGCATCAAGATCTTACCTATTGGGGCTTTGATAATAATGAAAAACAAGTAAGCGCATGGTTAGCTTTATCCAAAGCTAATGATCAAAGTGGTTGTATGCAAATGATTCCAGGCTCCCATAAAAATGGATTTTTTGAACATCATTCAACTGAAGATAAAAATAATGTTTTATCTAGAGGTCAAACTGTAAAAGATATTGATATAAATAAAGCAGTATCATGTCCGTTAGAACCCGGTGAAGTTTCTTTTCATCATGGTCTAACATTACACGCATCTCAACCTAATTTTAGTAATGACAGAAGAATAGGTTTAAATTTTCAATTTATTTCTACTGATATGAAACAATTAAAAAGCAAAAATGATAGTGCTATTTGTATAAGAGGAGAAGATAAGCATAAAAATTTTAAGACAGATAAGGTAGCAAAAGATGACTTTGATCATGAAGCTTATCAACATCTGCTTGAACTGAATGATCATTATAATGAAACAATAAGAAAAAACTAATTTTTATTTACGAACTTTAAAAAAAAATTAATTTATAAATAAATATAATGATGGGTTATTACAAAACCCATCATTAAGACTATTATTTTTTCCAAGGTCCAAAATCTTTTTGATCAGATGTAAATTCGTAAGATTGAAACTCTTTATCTCCTACAATCCAACCATCATGACCAGGTGCTAAATAATAAGCATCACCAGCTTTAAAAGTTTCTTCATTACCATCATCATGCTTTACTTTCATTTCACCTTTTATAACAACACCAACATGCCCAGCCTGACAACTTTCAGTACCTACTAGCGGTTTAATACAAGAACTCCAACTCCATCCTGGTTGTAAAGTAACCTGACTCATTGATACATTACCCAAGGTCACGGTTGAAGAATGAACTTTATCTGGTGTTTTAATTTCTCCTTCAGAAAAAGATTTTCTCATTATGTTTGACATACCAAATCTCCTACATTGTGTTAATAAACAAATAAATTAAACTATTTTAATATTTATGAAACTGTCAATTAATAATAATAACCCAATAGCTTTGTTAATTTTATCTTCAATAGCTATGCCTATTGCTTTTAGTACTTGGATGGTTTTATTAAATAATTTCTCAGTTGAAAGAGCAAGTTTTACTGGAGTCGAAATTGGAATACTTCAAAGTATCAGAGAGATACCTGGCTTCCTAGCATTTACTATTATTTTTTTACTATTCTATTTTAAAGAACAATATTTTGCCATTTTTTCTTTAGCCTTAACTGGTTTTGGTGTTGCAATTACAGGTTTCTTACCAACTGTTTATGGTTTGTATTTTACAACAATTATTATGAGTACTGGCTTTCATTATTGTGAAACAGCAAAAAATTCTTTGAGTTTGCAATGGCTTTCAAAAGAGGAGGCTCCACCTGTTTTGGGAAAGTTAATAGCTGTTAGCTCAATTACGTCCTTATTTTTGTATTGTATTATTTGGAGTTTATTAGAAATCTTTAATTTAGATTATAAGTTTATATTTTTAATTACAGGATTGATTTGTATTCTTATTTCCATACACCTTTTTATCTCATTTCCTTTTTTTGAAATCAAAAATAAGCAACATAAAAAAATAATTCTTAAAAAAGAATATTCTCTTTACTATATATTAATTTTTTTATCGGGTGCTAGAAGACAAATTTTTGTAGTTTTTGCAGCTTTTTTAATGGTTGAAAAATTCGGATATTCGGCATCGCAGGTTACTTTACTGTTTTTGGTTAATTATATTTTTAATTGGTTTTTTGCAGAACGAATTGGAAAGTTAATAAATATTTTTGGTGAGAAAAAATGTCTTATATTTGAATACATTGGACTCGTAATTGTTTTTACATCTTATGCATTCGTGACTAATGCTTATGTTGCAGCAGGTTTATATATTATTGATCATATGTTTTTTGCATTAGCTATTGCAATTAATACATATTTTCAAAAAATTGCTGATCCAAAAGATATTGCAAGTACTGCAGGTGTTTCATTTACTATCAATCATATAGCTGCAGTATTTATTCCAGTAATATTAGGTTTTGTTTGGATTAATTCTCATTCAATAGTTTTTTTAATAGGTTCTTTATTCGCTCTTCTATCTTTAATCGCGTCATTTTTTATACCTAATAATTTATCAAAGATTATTTTAGATCAAAGTAATTTAAATAAAGTCAAAGTATAATTTACTCACCTATATAGCTTAGAATTATCTTTCTTTTGTATTTGCTGTACCTATGCTCAATTAGATATATCCCTTGCCAAATACCTAATTGCATTTCCTTATTATATATAGGAATTGTTAATGAAGTTTGAGTTAGCATAGATTTTATATGTGCAGGCATATCATCATCTCCTTCATAACCGTGTTTATATAATGAAGAATCTTCAGGAACTATTTTTTGAAAAAAAGAATTAATATCCTCTAAAACATCAGGGCTAGCATTTTCCATTATTGTTAAAGAAGCAGATGTATGTTGTATAAATAAATTTAGCTGACCTTTAATAATATTATTTTTTACAATCCAGTCATAAACTTTTTTTGTAATTTCATACATTCCCTGTCCATTATTAGAAATTATCAATTCATCTTGTAAATTTATCATTTTCTAATCTTAAAATGAAGTTGTGGCACCTACAAGGAGAATTATAATGAAAATTAATGTTATGAAAAAAAGAACTATTCTTTTGATAAGTGCCACAACGTTAAAATATAATCAAATTTTGTTTTAATAGAGATATAAATAAGGAAAAATTGTGTTATGATTATCTAATTCTTTTTAGTTAGGCATATTATTTGTTAAACAATAATCAATTCGCAATTTTTTTAATTATTATATCAATTATTTTTGGTACTCTAATGGGTACATTTATAAAATTAGCTCAAGAAGAATTAAATGTATTTACAACTGGTTTTTTACGATTTTTCTTTGGTTTTCTAATCATTACTCCTTACATTCTAAAAACAAAATTTGAAGTATTTAGTACAAAAAATTTTAAAATTCATATTTTACGATCAGCACTAAACTTACCTGCAATGTTACTTGGTTTTGCAGCTTTAGCTATGCTTCCATTAGAGAAAATGACAGCCATTCATTTTATAGTTCCTATAATTGTTACAATCTTAGCTGTGATATTTTTAAAAGAAAAAATTTATTTATATAGGTCAATTGCATTAGTGATGGGATTTCTAGGAATGTTAATAATATTGAGACCCGGTATAATAGATATTTCTATTGGAATATATATGGCGCTTATTTCATCGCTAATTTGGTCAGTAGTTATAATTTTAACTAAAAAAGTATCTAAGGATGATAGTGCTATAACAATATTATCACACCAGTATGTTTATATGAGTCTTTTTTCATTTCCATTAGTTATATATTTTTGGGATCAACCAAACTTAAAAACAATTATTTTTATATTATGTGCTGCAATATCAGGAACGATCTTACATATTGCATTAAATCATGCATATAAATTAGTTGATGTAACTATGACTCAACCTTATTCATTTTTAGGCTTAATAGTTTCATCAATAATTGGGTATTTTGTCTTTAGTGATAAACCTGATTTTTATACCTGGTTAGGTGCCTCTGTAATTTTTTGTGGTGTACTTCTAATTTCTTACAGAGAACTTCAATTAAATAAAGAAATTACAAGAAAGAGATTAAATATTAATTCATAATATTAATATTTAACATCGTTAGATTATGTGTATTATTAGTAAATGCAAAATAATTATTTTTATAAATGGATAGATAGTAATAAAGATGATGAAATAAATAGTTTCAAAGAATGTATTGATTCATACATTTATTTTAAGAAAGATGCTTTTTATAAAACTAACAAATTAATTAAAAAAAAACCAGAATTTAATGCTCCAAAATTATTAAAAATAGTTTTATTGCTTTTCTCTAGAGATGTACAAAAAATTTCATTGGCTAGAGAAACATTTAAATCGATTTCTACTGATAAAGTAAATGATTATTTTCATCAATATTTAGAGATAGTAAATCTCTGGATTAAAAATGATTTAAAAAATTTATTAAATAAATTGGAATTAATTATAAAAGATAATCCCAAAGATATTTTTGCAATCAGATTATTTCATTTTAATAATATTTTCTTAGGTATTGATAGTAAATTTTTAAATAAACATGAGGAAATACTAAGTCAGTGGTCTGAAAATGATCAACATTATAATTTATTATTAGGGATGACTAGCTATGCTTTTGAGGAAAATAATATAATTGATAAAGCTAAGCTTTTAGCCTTAAATTCACTAAATCAATCATCCAATGATTTGTGGAGTTGGCACGCCCTTTTGCATGTACACGATAATGAGAATAACGACTCAATTAATAACAATGATAATTTCAATAAAATTAATTGGTCAATTTACGGGCCAATAAAGAGACATATATGGTGGCACCAATCATTAATATTATTCTACAATCAAGAATATGAGAAAAGTTTAAAACTATTTGATAATTATTTCTCTTCTTCAGAAATTTTTTATTTAGATTTTTGTAATGCTTGTTCTTTTTTATTAAGACTTCATTACAAGGGAGTAGATGTTAGAGAAAGAATGGATAAATTAAGTGATTATGCTGAATATTTTAAAAATCAACACATACTTCCATTCATTGATTATCATCTTATTTTTTATTACTTATACTATAATGACCAAGATTATTTTCAACAACTTGAAGAAAGAATGGAAGAAAATTATTTAGAAAATTCTTTTAAAGAAAATTATATTAATTACTTAAAGCCAATTATTAACAATATGAAATCAAATGAATTATTAAACGAAAATATAATTAAATCACAATTTAAATACCTAGGAGGTAGTTTTGCTCAACGAGAACTTATTTTTTTAAGTTTAATCCAAAATACAAAATATGAAAAAAATAAATCGGATTTAATATCAGAATATAATGATTATAAATCAGTATCAAAATTATATGTATAACTCTCAATTATTAGAAGAAAAATTTATAAAAAATTCAAATAATAATTTTACCTTATTAAAAGATAATCTTTTTTTTCGAAATATAACTTTTCAAAACTTTCAAATTTTAAAGATGATATCATTTTTGGTAAGAGACAAAAATTGGAATAACTATGATCCTAAAATTCTAAATTATAAAGAGAACTTTGATACATCCTTAGAATATATATTCGATTTAGAATATGGTATAGATGAAATTCTTAAAACAAGAAATGTTATATTATTTTCTCAAAATTCTATAACTCTATCCTCTGAAGGAGAATTTTTAACTGATTTTTGGACTAATAGAATAGGCTTTAATTTATTAATTCCATTACAAAATCATGTTGGTTCAAACATCATTGTAACAAAAGGGAACGACTTAAAAGAGAAAAAAAAATTTCCAGAAAATATAACACCCGACCAACCATTTTTTAAATTTAAAAATCTTACTTACACTTTAGACGATAGTTTGTTAGTGGATATAAATTTTCAAGGTATTTTATTTGAGATGGAAGATCAAAGAAATTGGGGTGACGCTTCTTTCAAAATATATAGTGGCTCTTTATTAGATCCTTTTCCATACGTAGAAAAAGGGGGCACGAATTTCTCTCAAACTGTTAAAATAGATATAGTAAATAAAAAAGAAAGATCATTCCCACCTAAGAATATTCTAAAAATTGATCATACTACTGCTTATAAGTTTCCTAAAATTGGTATAAAAATTGATTCTCTAATTATTCCAAATGATAATTTAATAAATAACTTTGATTATTATTACTATCTTATTGATTTTACTGAAGATTTTAGCAATGTAACTTCAAGATCTCAAAACAAGGTGTTTCTTATAGCTTTGGTTGATCATGCCAATGAACCTGTTGATGAGTTAACAAAAATTCATAATTTTATTGCTGAAAATACTATTAATTTAGATAAAATTTTAATTTGTCCAAAAATATATTTGAATAGTTTTCAACCAGCTGGTGTATGGCCTGAAGTTCCGGAATTAAATGAATACTATAAAATTGCGAAAAAAATGTTTTCTAATTGCCAAATTGTTTCTGGAATGGTCACTAATTTTACAGAATTAAATAGAAAGAGGCCAAAAATGTTTTATGATTTGGTTAGTTTTTCCTTCACTCCAATTGTTCATGATTCTAGTGATTTTGGTGTGTTAAATACACCTGAAACTATACCTTATATCCTTAAAACTTTAAAAAATTTTTCTAAAAATGCCGATGTTCATATTGGTCCAATTTCTATTGGTATGCATTTCAATCCGTATGGTGAAAATCTTGTAAGTAATAAAAAGAAAATAAGATTAGAAATGGCTGATAGCGATCCAAGGCATGATCAATTATTTTCACTAACTTGGACACTGGCAATTTTTACTCAATCAATAAATAAAGAATCAAAATTTTTTACTTTTAATTCTATTTATGGGAATCACGGAATATTAAATAAAGATAATACCAAGCGACCATTATATCATTTAAATAATTTTCTTGTATCATTATCAAATTCAGAAATTTTTAAATTTAATCCAATTAACGAGGTGTATGGATTAAAAATCGTACAAAATGATAAAAATTATTATTTATTTGTAAATTGCTCAAAACAAAAAAAGGAAATTAATATTCCTGAATTAAATTTTACTCATCAATTTAAACTTAATTTAAAAAATTATACTGATATTTTTAATAATGATTTTTCTTTTTTTAACTTTAAAAAAGATACAAATCCATATGAGTTTGAGCCATTAGAAATTAAATTTATAGAAGATAAATGAAAAAATTAAAAGGAGCATTAATTGGTTGTGGTTTCTTTGCTGAAAATCATATTTTAGCATGGAAAGAATTAAGAAATATAGACATAATATGTGTTTGTGATTTAGATATAAAAAAAGCTAATAAATTTAAATCTAAATTTAATATTTTACATTCTTATTCATCTATAGAATTAATGTTAAAAAAACATAATATTGACTTTGTTGATGTTGTAACAACAATGGAAACACACTTAAATATTGGTAAAATTTTATCTAAGTATAAAATTCCAACTTCTATACAAAAGCCATTTGCAGAAAATTTATCAAATGCAAAAAAAATTGTTTCTTTATATAAAAAAAATAAAACACCGCTTATGGTTCATGAGAATTTTAGATGGCAAAGCCCTCTATTAAAATTAAAAGAAATTATAAATAAAGAGCAGTTAACTAAACCACATTATGCCAAGATATCTTTTAGACATGCAAATCCTGTTGGATATACCAATCAAACATATTTATACGATTTAAAAGAGTATTTAACCTTAGACGTAGGAATCCATTTATTTGATTTAAGTAGATTTTTTATGGGAGAAGCAAAAAGTATTTATACAGTAAATCAAAATACAAATAATAAATTTAAAGGTGAAACCGATTTTATATCCCTGATAAGAAATAAAAATAAAAGTATTACTATTGTTGATGCATCTATTTCTTCAATAAAAAAACCAGATAGATTTGCTCAAACACTAGTTAATTTAGAATTCTCTAACGGCTCAATTGATTTGGACTACAATTACAAAATTACTCTTCACAAAAAAAATAAGAAGAAGATTTATGATGGAAAACCAAAGAAATATAAATGGATTTCAAAGCCTTGGGATCAAATTCAAGAAAGTGTAATTAATACGCACAAACATTTCATTAATTCACTAATAAATAATATTGAACACGATACCAGTGGTGAAGATAACATAAAGAGTTTATCATTAGTCTTCAATTCATATAAATCTGATATACTAAGAAAAGAAATTAAAATTTAATTTTTTGTTTAAGTTTAAATTGTAAATTTCGAGATTTCATCTCTAATTAATTTACTTAAGAGACTGTAACCAAGTACATTCATGTGTAATGGATCTTCTGAATAAAATTTTTCAAAACCAGCATCAAGCATAGGAGAGCAAAGATCGATATAGCGCCATTGACTAAAATTCTTAATTTTGTTTTTTATTCGTTCATTTGCTTCTAAAATTGTATTTAAATAATTATTCCTGAATATACTTGGTTTTATGGATACAAAAAAACATAACGTATGAGGTAATTTTTCATTAACTTCAGAAGCAAATAATAAAAATTCACTTTCTAAATCTTCAGCACTCATTCCGCTACCTATATCATTATCACCAGCATAAAAAATCATCTTATCAGGATTATTTGGAACTACTATTCTATTAAAATAGGTTCGGCATGATACTAAAGTGGATCCACCAAATCCTAAATTTAATAAACGATCAAATGATAAATCTGTTTTTGCATTTTCCCAATCTCTAAATGTTGAACTTCCAAATAAGATTATTTGGTTATTTTTATATTGATCTGAATGTAATTTAATTTCTAATTCTCTCACATCTGCTTCAAATTCTTCTTCAATAGGGCTAACTAAATTTAAATTACTTACTATATCTTCATTATTAATTTTATTTTTTGACGCAGATTTTGCTAACTCAACGGCTTCCTCAACATAAGTTTTAAAAGTTTTTCTATATTTAGATAAAAAATTTTCTAACTCTTTTTTATTTTTCATATCATTTACAAAATCTTTTATTTTAATTGGCTCCTTAATAACTGCAGAATAAATTGTATCAGAAATTGAATAATCAAAATTGGCTAATGCAATTGGAACAAGAAGAGGTTCTGGTTTTAATTGATCTGCTAATAAAAATGCCCCTGGCTTTAAAGGACCAGGGGAATTTGGAGTTAAATTATCTTCAGTTTCAGATGTGCCTTCTGGCGCAATAACTAAAGGTCTGTTTTGATCAAAAATATTTTGAGTTTCGATAAATAATTTACTTTTTCTCTTCTTTTTTTGGTCTTGAGT
Organism: uncultured Alphaproteobacteria bacterium; assembly: GCA_902515745.1. Classification (GTDB taxonomy): domain Bacteria; phylum Pseudomonadota; class Alphaproteobacteria; order HIMB59; genus CACPNW01. The sequence continues at coordinate 27,652 of CABXWB010000007.1, forward strand.
TTCATTTAAATAGTCTGACTCCGGCGTGTGAACAAAAATATAATCTAAATTCTCATAATAATTATATCTCCAAAATTCTGTATTTCTAGAATATCGAGCAATTCTTTGACCACCATCACCATATTTTGGAAATAAAATTTTTGCACTTATGAAATGACTATCTATACTAAATTGATGTCCATTAGCTAAACCATTTTCTTCAATGCTTGCTAAATGATTATAAAAAAATATGTTTGTAGGTTCATCAGGTAAATTCTCCATACCTTTAATAACATAAGGAACTTGGTCAAAAGCTTTTGTAAAATCTGAATTTGTTAATTTTTGTAATGCTTGTTTATTTATTGAATCATATGAAGTTGCTACTCTGTTGTATATTTTATTTAGTTGTTTAAAAAATCTATTTTTTCTCTCCAAACCACTCAATGCATCTATCATAAGACTAGCTATAGATTTTTCATCATCATTACCTGTAACAATTAAATCATAAATCGTATCAAATGCTAAAGAATGAGTTAAATGATTTTCTAACAAATGAGGAATTGTGTAAAGTTTTGAATTGCTTGGTATTTTTGAAGAATTATCTTCTAGTAAATATTTAAAAAACTCCTTTTCATTTTTAGCAGGATATGTTGTTAAACCAGTTGAGCTTTGAATATAACGACTTAATTGCCATAATTGTCTTTTAAAAAATTTTATAGCTAATTTTGGATTAGTTTTAATTAGATTATCGATAAATTCGTTTGAAAATTTTAAAATTGTTGTATCTCGCGTAGATTTCAATGAGTAGGGTGATTCTATATCATGCAATCCTGATGATAATGATAATGCCACTCCAGTTCTAGCTATTGATCTTGAATTATTTTCCAATTGATCATCTTTTAGATTTGTAAAAGAAGCTTCAACTTTCCCTTTTAACAATATATTTATTCCATCAGATTTTGAACCTTCTAGAGTTATATATTCACCGGTAGAAAATAACCTAATATTTGCATAATTTATCAGTTCATCTAAATCATCATCATCTAGAAAAGCTAAAAATGCTGAATTCTTTATTCTTTTAGTGTTTACAATATCTCCACCAGTTTTAACACCTTCCGCTAAATTAATATTTTTTTGCTTTACGGATTTTTCTAAGTTACGAGATGACCAGATTAAGTTAATTGATTCATATAATAAAAAGGAATAAAAAAAACTAGCATAGTCAGGATCTATCTCTTCTAACTCTTTTAATTTTTCTATTTTGATAGAAATATATTCTGAATTACCTTTAATAAATATATCTGACATATATCTACCTGGTGCATTTAATCCTGAAATACCAAGAGGTGATCCAACATTTTTTAATGTTGCTAACTTATAAAAAACATTATTATGATATTTTACGTATTCCGCTTCACCTTTTAAAAGAATAAATATTTGATCTGCAATACCATGCTGCTCTACAATTTTGATGTCTTCAGTACTTTTGTGTAATTCTGTGCCTGAATTGATTAAATCTTCAGTATTTTTTTTTGGAGATAAAGAAAAACCTTTATCTACTAGTATTAAAGATATTTTTTCACTTAAATTCATTAATTATCTAACTTAATAAATTTTCCTTTTTTTATAAAGAGAAAAATTTTATCTTCTTATAATTGACTTAAAAATATTAATAAAAGACAACAGTATTATTTTTAATCTAAATATACTTACAATTGATTGAGCTAAATATGTTAATGCAGCAGCTCTTAAAACAGATTTACATTGGTACATATTCTCTTTAGGAACATATCTTTTTAGTATTGGTAAAGCTCTCTTAAAACTTGCATCAAATTCTACTGGAAGAGTAATCATATGGATTAACACATTTGTAGATAAACATCCCATTATTATTATTGCAGCAATCAGAGTGATAAATGGACTTTTAGTGAAGGCAAATATCGATGGTAGTCCTATGATTAATAAAAATGAACCAATTCTCTGAAAGATCATTGTTTTTTCAATTAATGATTGTCTAAGGATAAGTGGCTTATATTTCTCTTTATCTTGAATTGCATGACCAATTTCATGAGCAACAACGGCTATACTTGTTATACTTTTTTTATCAAGTTTATCTGTAGCTATATGTATTTTTTTTTCTTTAGGATTGTAATGATCCAGTTGTTGAATAGGATTAATTGATACATTGTTGATTTTCTCCTCTTCAAGTATTTTTTTTCCAAGTTCTCTCCCAGTAAAGGGCATATCAGGTAAAATTTTATTATATTTTTTTAAAATAAAATTTACCCATAAACTTGGTAGAAACAGTGCAATAAAGGGTAAAAAATAGTAAAATAATTTAATCACAATATAAAAATAGGAATAATATTATTAAAAATCAATTTTATTTAAACTAGTATTATTAACAATTATTAATTATTGCTTAAAAAGTGAAATCTAAATTTGAAAGAATTAATAGACTACCCCCATATATATTTGGAGAAATAAATTCGTTAAAAATGAAATTAAGATCAGAGGGTAGGGATATTATTGATTTTGGTATGGGCAACCCTGATATGCCAACACCCCTTCACATAAGACAGAAATTAAAAGAAGTTATAGATAAGCCAGGTGTTGGACGTTATTCTGTTTCTAAAGGTATTAATGGACTAAGAAAAGCTCAAGCTAATTATTATAAAAATCGATTTAATGTTGATTTAAATCCATCGAGTGAAGTTATTGTAACAATTGGTTCTAAAGAAGGTTTAGCAAATTTAGCACAAGCTATAACTTCAAGAGGTGATAGGATATTGTGCCCAGATCCGTCATATCCTGTTCATCCATATGGTTTTATGATTGCTGGTGCTAAATTAACACCTTTGAAAACATTTTTTAATGGACAGTTCGATAAAAATAAATTTTTATTAAATATAGTTAATAATTTAAAAAAATACTCTTCAATAAAAGTTATTATCGTTTCTTTTCCTTCAAATCCAACAGCTCAGATAGTTGATTTAGATTTTTATAAAGAATTAGTAAAAATTGCAAAAAAATATCAAGTTTATATTCTATCCGATTTAGCTTATTCTGAAATTTACTTTGGTAATAATCCGCCTCCATCAATATTAGAAGTTAATGGAGCAAAGAGCATGGCAGTTGAATTTACGACCTTATCCAAAACTTATGCAATGGCAGGATGGAGAATAGGTTTTGCTGTTGGAAACAAAACCTTAATTGAAGCATTAACAAAAATTAAATCATATGTAGACTATGGTGCTTTTACACCTGTTCAAGTAGCAGCTACTGCTGCTATTAATGGATCTCAAAAATGTGTAGAAGAAATAAGGGAGACTTATAAAAACAGAAGAGATGTTTTAATAGAATCTTTTGAAAGGGCTGGTTGGGATAAAATTCCAAAGCCTGAGGCATCAATGTTTGTATGGGCTCCATTACCAAAAAAATATAAAAAAATAGGTTCTATGAAGTTTGCCAAAAATTTAATGATAAACGCCGATGTTGCAGTAGCTCCTGGTTTGGCTTTTGGAAAAGGAGGGGAAGGTTTTGTTCGTATTGGTCTAGTAGAAAATACTCAAAGAATAAGACAAGCAGCAAAAAATATTAAAAGATATTTTAATACTTAATATCAAACTTATAAAATCTTAATATAATGTGATAATTTTTCACCTGCATCCCAAGCATCACTTAGACTTTTTCCTAGAACCCAATCTCCACTTAAAAATATTTTATTATCTTTAGAATTTATCCAATTTTTTTTGGAGATAGTATTATAACTGAATTTTGTTTGCGCATATAACCACCTGTGTGATTTAATAAAACTTATTTCATTCTTTATATCAAATGTTTCTTCAAATATTGATTGAGCATATTTTTCTAGTGCAATCTTGTCTATATCAATATTATTTTTTGTATATTCAGAACTCATATTTAATACCCAACAATCATGGGATAATTCATTAAATTTTATATTTTGATTCATAAAGAAACTAATATCTTTATGAAGATTTAATCCAGCTTTAATATTAATGTTATTATTATCTTTATAGCATAACATTACAGTATGTATGGGGTCATAAGATGGCTCGCTAACAATCTGAGTAAAATCAATAAAATTTTTTGAAAGTTCTTTTGATTGTAAGTAAGGTATACAAATTAAAACATAATTAAAATCTTTAAACTCTTCCTTTTCAGAAAATAATGAGAAGAGATCATTACTATTTTTTGAAATTTTAATTATTTTTGAACTTAAATAACTTTTTACTTTAATATTATCAAAAATAGACTGTGGAATAGAATTCATTCCATTTTGACCAATAATAATTTTTTTTCTAGTCTTTTTATTTTTTAAATAATCTGTTGCAAAATCTATGTCTATTACTCGTCCCGAATTATATCTACTTATTACTTCATTTAATTGATTTACAGAATGATTTGTCGATAGATAATGTGCACCATGATCAAAAAGATAATTATCATGCTTTCTAGTAGAGACTCTTCCTCCTGGTCTCCATGACTTATCAAAAATTGTAATATTATGTTCTTGAAGATTATAAGCAAGAGACAATCCAGTCATCCCAGCTCCAATTATTGCAATATTTTTCACTTAATTAATGTTAATTATTTGAAAATTTTTTTTAACCGAAGATTTAATTTTTTTTAAACCAAATTTACTGCATAGATTTTTATATCTTTGTTTTGCAGGTAAATTAATTGTTTTAAAATGTATATTATCGTGACCAAACATCATTTTCTGACCATTAATTTCATATAATTTTTTATAAATACTAGATTTTCTTCTGATCACCATAATTTAATAGAAAAAATATATAGTTAAATTTAAAGCAGCAAAGATAAATACTATCGCAATAGCTGCGTATAAGTTTCTCTTGTTCATATCTATTTATAGTTAAAATTATACTTAAAAGTCAAGATACTAAATTAATTTAACATTAATGATTTTAAAAAATCTAAGTTTTCAATTAATCGCCTTAATTCTTCTGGATCTAGTCCTTTTAAATTTTCTTTAAATAAATTTTGATAATCTAATGTATCAATACGATCTGTATATATTTCTTTTAAAGAAATTGTATTTGAATTATCATAATCATAATTCCCAATTAATATCTTTGATAATGCAGGAAATATTAGTGATGTAGTTGTGTAAGTTGCAAATCCTATGTCTCTATCTTCGTCTTGTCTTTTATCAATAAAAGTAAAATAAATAGCTATTCTTGCTGCACGTGTTAATTCTGCTATAGATAATTCATCATCTTGTGATACATCTAAAAAAGCAAAAGTTTCATTAATACAATTTGCAGGATTGCTATCATTATTACATGTTTCAATTAATTGAGAATTCATTAAGTTAATAATTTCACCATAAATAATTTGAAAGACACTAGGTATAGATTCACATTTTTCATAAACAGAATAATCTGATGAATTTAAAAAAGAATAATCTATACCATCCCAATCATCAGGAGCAGTAATCTCAAGTAAATTTTCGCCATCTTTTTTTAAAAAATAATAATAACTTCCATCTAGTTCACCCCATTTGTAAGCAGACCAATCTTTTACCTTTGAAGTTTTTGATACATTAAATCCAACATATGTCTCATCAATCCACATACTTGTGTTATTTGATATTATGAATACTTGATATTCTGCATTACAATCATCACTCCAAATACCTTGCATATCTTTTGGAAAATTATTTTCAAATATTAATTCTGCATTGAGGTGAAATGGTAATAATAAAAAAATACTAAAAATGAATTTTACTAAATTATTCTTCATAGGGTATAACTCTTATTACATCTCCGTAGATAATTACAACTCTTTGACCATTTGGAAGAGCATTATCATCTCCTTGTACAAAAGCTTTTTCTTGATCATTTTGGCAATTAGAAATGTCATTACCACATTCATCAATATTCACTATATATTGGAAGCCATCATGATTACCAATTTTAGCTTGTATTACCGAGCCCATAGCAGCTCCCCCAATAGTTCCATATACTATAGCAATATCTTGACATTTGGTTCCTAATATTTCTTCTTCTCCACATATTTGAGATGCTAAAAGACCTCCTATCATTGCTCCAGCAGTTGCTCCAATCCAATCACTTTCACCTTCAATTTTTACTGGAAGAGAGGTTTTGATTGTTCCATATTCAATATTAGTTACTTTTTGTGCATCAGATTTTTTTACCTTATTTGAAGATGTGGTATTACAAGAGATTAGTGCAAAACTAATTATAAGGGGAATTACCAATAATTTTATTAATTTGGTCATTAATATATAAATTATTATAGTTAAAAATTGTCTAAAATATGCAATTAATTTTAATAAATCATATAAATTTTCTAATAACTTACTATTTAAACATTCATGAAAAGTTTATTTTTAATCCTTGGAAATCAATTATTCCCACATAAACACCTAAGTAAATATAAAGACTCAACAATTTTTATGTGTGAAAGCTTTGATCTTTGTACTTTTCAAAAACATCATAAATTAAAACTCATTCTTTTTCTTTCCTCAATGAGATCTTATGCTGATGAATTAAAAAAAAATAAATTTAAAGTAAATTATATTGATTTAAAAAAGGATTTTAAAACATCCTATGAAAAAAAATTAGAAAATTTTATAAAAAAAAATAAATTTGAAGAATTAACTTCTTTTGAAATTGAAGATAAATTTTTTGAAGAAAAAATAAGCACCTTGTGTAAAAAAAATAAGATTAAATTAACTTTTATACAATCACCCATGTTTTTAAATTCAAGAGATGAATTTAAAAATTATTTAAGTAAAACAAAAAAACCATTTATGGCAAATTTTTATAAAATTGCCCGTGCAAAAATTGATATTTTGATGGAAAACAATAAGCCCAAAGGTGGAAAATGGAGCTTTGATGAAGATAATAGAAAAAAACTCCCTAAAGATATTAAAATACCAGAAATGATTACTGCAAAAGAAACAAAGCATACAAAAGTTTTAAAACAACAAATAAACACAATTTTTAAAAATCACCCAGGCCAAGTTGATAATTTTTGGCTACCTACAACTTATGATGATGCTGTTAAATGGTTAGATTATTTTATTATTAAAAAATTTAATTTATTCGGTGATTACGAAGATGCAGTTGATACTAATAATAACATTTTATTCCATAGTGCTCTAAGCCCCATGATTAATTTAGGTTTATTAACACCAGAACTTATAATTGAAAGAGTTAAAAAAGTTGAAAATAAAATTAAAATTAACTCTTATGAAGGCTATATCAGGCAAATTATTGGATGGAGAGAATTCATTAGAGGAATATACCAAAATTATGATCAACAATTAGAAAAAAATAATTTCTTTCGACATAAAAATTCTCTTACTAAAAAATGGTATGACGGTACAACTGGATTAGATCCTTTAGATCACTCAATCAAAAATGCTCAAAAATATGGGTACACCCATCATATTGAGAGACTAATGGTTTTATGTAATATTATGAACTTATGTGAAATTAAACCTAATGAAGTTTATAATTGGTTTATGGAAATGTTTGTAGATAGCTCTGATTGGGTAATGTCACCTAATGTTTATGGTATGGGATTGTTTAGTGATGGAGGTATATTTAGTACCAAACCTTATATTTGTGGTTCAAGTTATTTTATGAAAATGATGAATTTTAAAAGGGGTGATTGGAATGATATTATGGATGGATTGTATTGGCGTTTTATTAATAAAAATAGAAAATTTTTTCAATCTAATCCACGTTTAAATATGATGGTTAATATCTATGATAAAATGAATACAGAAAGGAAAAATCATATAATAAAGAAAGCAAATCAGTTTATTCATGATAATACCAATTAATGGATAAATTTGATGTTGTTGCAGCAATAATAATAAAAAATGGTAAATATTTTATTGCGCAAAGAAATAGAAATAAACATATGGGATTAAGTTGGGAGTTTCCAGGTGGAAAAGTGGAAAAAGAGGAAACTTTTGAAATTGCGCTTAAAAGAGAAATAAAAGAAGAACTTAATATAGAAATAAATATTAAAAATAAATTAGGTGAAGAAAATTATCAAGATGACAAAATAAATGTAAAATTGCATTATTTTATATGCTCTCATTTTAATGGTGAAATTATTTTGAGTGAACACGAAGACTCAGCTTGGATTACAAAAAATGAATTTAAAAATTATAATTTTGCTGAAGGTGATAGTGATATTATAAAGTTATTATAAGACTAATTTTAAAATCCTCTAAATCCTTAATTTTTCTACTATTTTTTTCAAAAATTTTATTTTCTTTTATTTTAGTGATAAAGACCAATGGAATTTATGAAAGTTAATAAAGACCAAATATCAGCATGGGGTGTCCATGCTTTTACAGGATCAGGAGCTATACTTGGATTCCTTGCCTTAATATCAATATTGAATAATGATCAAACTGGTGCTTTCTTATGGTTAGGCTTAGCATTATTAATTGACGGGATTGATGGTACATTAGCAAGAAGAATAGGGGTAGAGGAAAAAGCACCAAATTTAGATGGAATAATTTTAGATAGTATAGTCGATTATCTTAACTATGTAATTAACCCTGCTTTAATGATTTACTGGTTTCAATTAGTGCCAAATGGTTTTGAAATTATAATGCCAGCAATAATATTTGGAGTTTCATTGTACACTTTTATTAATGTTAATATGAAAACTGATGATTATTATTTCAGAGGATTCCCTGCAATCTGGAATATTGTAGTACTTTATTTTTTCATATTAAATTCAAATGTTTGGATAAATCTTATTGTAATTATTATTTTATCAATATTAACTTTTATTCCTTTTAAATTTGTTCATCCATTAAGAGTAAAATCTTATCGAAACTTAACTATTTTTTTTACCGTAATATGGTCAGCAACAACATTGAGATTAGTTACTAAATCTGAAATAAATTTAATTATAAATGATACTATAGTGTTAATTATCTGGTTAATCTGCACAGGTTATTTTTCATATATTTGTTTAAATAAGTCATTAAAAGACTTCTCTTAGTAAGCAATTTAGCTATTTTTTTATATATGCATTTTTTGCATATCTAAATATGATCATAATCAATTTAAATATAAATAATTTTTATTATTAATTTTACATCGTTCATTTTGAATAATTCAAAACGGAAGTAGACGAAAGTTGAAGGAACGCATGCAAGTTATTAAATCGTTCAATCTGTTTTTAACAGATCGGAAGTAAGCTAAAGCTGAAGGAACGCGGATCTTATTAAAATCCATAGCTAAGCATGAACTATAACAGATTGAAAGGACTGTTATTAAATATGATAGGTATTAAGTTTGGATTTATAAATACTTCATTCATTTCATCGTACTAAATATGTTTAATGAAATGTATCAATCTGAGAGTCTAATCAGAAATCACTATAACAATATAAATGAATGGTTAGAAAAAATGACAGCTAAAGTGATTAATGAAAAAAATGCTGAGGCAGAGACTCATTTTAGAAATATAGGAATAACATTCTCAACTAATAGTGAAACAGCAAGAGAGAGAATAATACCATTTGATTTAATTCCAAGAATTTTTACTTTTAGTGAATGGTCTAAATTAGAAAAAGGAGTAATTCAAAGAGCGAAAGCTTTAAATGCTTTTTTGGCAGACATTTATAATCAAGGAGAAATAATAAAAGCTAATATTATACCTAAAGAATTAATTTTTAAAAAGAAATCTTATGAAGTTTCAATGTTTGGTTTTACACCACCTAGATCAATTTATAGTCCAATAGTAGGTATAGATTTAGTAAGAACAAATCATAATGAGTATTTTGTATTAGAAGATAATTGTAGAACACCTAGCGGTGTATCATACATGTTAGAAAATAGAGAAATAATGATGAGAATGTTTCCTGATTTATTTCATACAAATCGAGTTACACCTATTGATGATTATCCAACTAGATTACTTCAGACTTTAATGAGTTTAGCTCCAATAAAATGCAACACATCTGAGCCAGTATGTGTTCTTCTTACACCTGGTCCATTGAATAGTGCTTATTATGAACATAGTTTTCTATCCGATCAAATGGGTATTGAAATGGTAGAGTCTACTGATTTGTTTGTTGAGGGTGAATTTCTATACATGAAAACCGTAGATGGTCCCAAAAAAGTTGATGTTGTATATAGAAGGATAGATGATGATTTTTTAGATCCTCTTTGTTTTAACCCAAATTCAGTAATTGGAATACCTGGAATTATGGATGTGTATAGAACTGGAGGAGTAAATATTTGTTCAGCTCCGGGTGCCGGTATCGCAGATGACAAAGCAATTTATATTTATGTTCCAGAAATGATAAAATTTTATTTAGGAGAACAACCAATATTAGAAAATGTTCAAACATGGAGTTGTGACAAAGATGATGAACTTAATTATGTATTAGATAACTTATCTGATCTTGTTGTAAAAGAAGTTGATGGCTCTGGAGGATACGGGATGCTAATAGGTCCAAAATCCTCTAAATCCTCAATTGAAGAATTTAGAAGAAAACTTTCCGCAAATCCTCGGGGATATATTGCTCAACCTCTCTTAGATCTATCATTCTCTCCAACTTTGATAAAAAATCAAGTTGAAGGAAGAAGAGTTGATTTGAGACCTTTTTGTTTAATGGGAGAAAATGCACAATTAAGTTCTGGAGGATTAACAAGAGTTGCAATGAACGAGGGATCTTTCGTTGTTAATTCAAGTCAAGGTGGTGGAGTCAAAGATACATGGGTTTTAGCGGAATGAGATACAATGTTAAGTAGAACAGCTGAGTATCTTTACTGGATTAGTAGATATATGGAGAGAGCTGAGACTAATGCTAGACTCTTAGATGTAGGTTATAGAATGTCATTATTTCCTAATCCAAATGGCTACAATAATGAGTGGGAATCTGTTTTAGCTGCTGCAGGCGCAATACAAGGATACAAGAATAAATATAATATTATTGAACAAAAAAAAGTTGAAGATTATTTATTTTTCGATGAAGATAATCCTTCATCTGTTTTTAATTGTATTCTTAATGCTAGAAGTAATGCTTTAGTTGTAAGAACATCATTCACACCTGAATCTTGGCTAGCTATTAACAAAACTTATCAAGAAATTTTAAAATTAAAAAATAATAATTTTAATGCATCAGACCTTCCTAATTTAACTGAATGGACTATTGAACAAGTAAATTTATTTAGAGGTTCATTAAGTTCTTTATTAAGAAACGATGGTTATAACTTTCTTTATTTAGGATTATTTGTTGAAAGGGCAGATAATTCTGCAAGATTATTAGATGTTAAATATTTTGTTTTACTTCCTAAACCTCAATATATCGGAGGAAATATTGATAATATGCAGTGGAGTATACTCCTTAGATCTTTATCATCTTTTAGAGCTTTTCGTTGGGCATACGATGGTGATGTCACTTCTACAAAGATAGCTGATTTTTTAGTACTAAACAGTGATTGCCCAAGATCACTTAGTTTTTGTATACAAAACATTGTAAAACACTTAACAAATTTGACTTGCAGTCCTGAGAAAGTTAATAAAATTTATAATACCCTAAAAGATCTTAATATTAAAATTCAAGAAGAGAAAATTGAGTCAATCGTTGATTTTGGCCTTCATGAATTTGTTACACAATTTATTAATAAAATTTCAAGCGTAGATTCTGATATTCAAAAGGAGTTTTTTAATTAATGGAAATAATAATTGAGCATACAACTAAATATGAATATAAAAATCCTGTAGCTGGACTTATACAATCAACTAAACTTTATCCATCTGAATATAATGGTTTAAAAATTCTAGATTGGAATGTTCATCATGACTCAGCAGAAAAATCTGCAGTCTATAAAGACGGAGAAGCAAATAATATACAAAGTTTTACTAGTTTAAAAAAAGTAAAAAAAATTCAGTTTACTGTTCTTGGTAAAGTAGAAACTTTTGATACAAAAGGGGTTTATTTTAACCCAGATGATAAATTAGATCCTTGTGTTTATTTAAGGAATTCAAATTTAACTATTCCAGATGTAGACATAAAAAATTTAGCTTTAGAAGCAAAAAATGGTTTTAACAATGATGAAAGATTACTTATTTCTCACAATTTAATGAATTTAGTAAGAGAAAAAGTTGAATATAAACCTCTTTCAACAAATAATGAAACAACAGCTCAGGTAGCTTATAATCAAAAAAAAGGTGTATGTCAGGATCAAGCACACATAATGGTGTCAGCTGCTAGAACAATCAATATACCTGCTAGATATGTTAACGGTTACATGCATAATAATTCACATTCATCAGAATTTCAGTCAACACATGCATGGGCAGAATTTTTTATAAATGATCTTGGTTGGGTTGGTTTTGATCCTACAAATGGTTGCAGCCCTGATGAAAGATATATAAGAGTATCTTGTGGTCTTGATGCAAGTGAAGCTGCACCTATAAAAGGGGTTTTCTACGGACATAATGGTCAAAACAATTTGATTGAAAACTTAGATATACACGTTCAAACACTTGAAAATAGTTCTCAACAATAAAAAAATTTGTTAAATTTCACAAATAAAGAAGGAAAAATATGTACCAAAATAAAAAACAACTACAATTTATATGGATTTTTAAACCTGAACTTTCAGATGTTGCAAAGCGTGTAGCTGAAGATCATGTTAAATGGATGAATGAAACTCACACTAAAGAAGGAGAAAAGGCTCTTATAGTATTAAATTGGTCAATTGGACCTGAATTTAAAGAAGGAGCCGAGACAGGAAACATAGCTCTTATTTTAACAGAAATTTATGAAAACCAGGCTGGAATAGATAATCATTTTATGCTTGCACAAAATAATGGAAGCTATTTTAGAGATGATTTAGATGAATTTGCAAAAAATTGTGAACAAAGAGTAACTATTCATTCTTCAGATGTCATTCAATCAATATAAATTAATAAAGACATAAATCTATATCTGATTTTTAAAATAATTTCTTCATTATCATCATTATTTAGCTTTATTTTATACATTAGCTAGCCTATCTATATGATAATGGAGATTAAACAAATTTTTAAAAATTTTATTTTAGCAGACTTTATTGTTATAATTTTAATGGTAATATCATCTATGTATCAACCATCTGAAATTACAAATCTTTATGAAAATTTAAATGATGGATTATTATCTAATTTTGAAAATTTTTCTCGAATAATATCTATTAGTCTATTCTTTTTATATCTATTTACTTTAAATTTACTTTATAGATTTATATCTTATGGAAAACCTCTATATTTGTTTTTAGTTGTAGCTGGCATAGTTCTTAATTATTTTAGTGGTTCTGTTATTTATACTGCTTTTAGTGGTATGCTTGATCAAATTGGTGGATTGATTAGTGGCTCAATTTTGATTCTTTTATATTTTTCACCAATTAAAGATAACTTTAGATAAAAAATAACTTAGTTTTCTGCAATCAAATCAATATGTATGTATTTTTTATTAAAATATAGTTAAAATATTAAAATAGGTCGGTCAAAACCCTTGTAAAAAAAAGACCATAAATTTGAATATGGTAAAAACTTTAGCTAAAATTATCATTGGTTTATTAAGCTTATGGGCAATGGTATTTATAATTGCAGAGATTATGGGGGTAACTATCTATTTTCCATATACTATTGTTGAAAGACAAGAAATACCATATCATAGAATTACTTCAATCAGATTAGCTGTTTTTCTAACTTTTGCTTACTTTGGTTTTAGATATCTTTTTTTTCAATCAGAAAAACTTTATCCTATTCAGTTTTTAGAAATTTATATTAAATCACTTACAGTTTGTTGTTTATTTGTTTTTTATACTAGTCAAGTTGATTTTAGAGAATACTATTTTGTTCTTTTCTTATTTATTGTTTCATTAATCTTGCATTATGCATCAAGAAATAAAATAAGAAGTTATTTTAATTAAAAGGCGATTTATAAAAACCGCCTTTTCTAATAAATTAATTTAAGTTGTAATTATTTTTAATATTACAAGAATTAATCCTATCAATGGAAATATTAGCCCTCTAGTAGTTGGTTTAAAACCATAATTATTTACTAGATTAAATACTCTTAATGCACCATTTACAGTGGCAAACACAAAAAGAATAGCTAAAAACGAATACCAAAATTCATATTGAATTAGGTTTTCTTCGTAAGTATTGTTAGTAACATCAAAAGTTAATAGTATTGACATTAATAATATAGCTAAAAAAACTACACCCAAAACACCTCTAAATATTGTTTTAGGTTCTTCATTTGAAAATCCAAGTTCATCGTAAAATCTATTATTAAAAAAAAATTGATAAATAACAAATAAATTAAAAAGCATAAACAAAACATGAAAGGTGAAGGGAAGATTTCCTCCAGCTTCAAGAATATGTTGGGACATAAAATCTCCTTTTTTTTAGATAATTAACAAAAATTTTAATGATTCTTTATAAAAAAATTATTAAAATAGTAATTAATGAAAAATATTTTAGTTACAGGTGGTTCTGGTAAAGCTGGACGAGCAACAATTAATTTATTATTAAAAAATAACTTTAATGTCTTCAATGTTGATTTGGTTAATCATTCTGAATTAGATGTTCCTTTTACTAAGGTTAATTTAGAAAATTTTGGTGATGCAATGGAGTCAGTATCTGAAATAGATGACCGTATTAATGGAATAGATGCTATAATTCATCAAGCAGCTATTCCTGCTCCAGGTTTAGAAACAAATCATAAAACCTTTAGAATGAATACTCTGAGCACTTACAATATTTTTCAAGCAGCTAAAGTATTAAAAATTAATAATATTGTATGGGCATCAAGTGAAACTGTTCTTGGCTTACCTTTTGACACTTACCCGCCATATGTCCCAGTTGATGAAGAATATGATCCTCTTCCTGAAACTAGCTATTCCTTATCTAAGGTTATGGGTGAAGAAATGGCTAGACAATATTGTAGGAGAAATCCAGAATTGAAAATATTTGGACTTCGCTACTCAAATATAATGGAAGAGCATGATTACAAACAATTTCAATCTTTTCAAAAAGATCCATTTGTAAGAAAATGGAATTTTTGGGGATATATTGATGCTAGAGATGTTGCTCAAGCTTGTTTATTAGCAATGGAAAGTAAATTAAAAGGTGCTGATATCTTTATTATCGCTGCAGATGATACTGTTATGGAAGAAGATAATAAATATCTTCTCGATAAAGTATTTCCAAACATTCAAATCAAAGGAGAAATTGGAAAAAATAAAACTTTATTAAGTAATGAGAAGGCTAAAAAAATATTAGGATTTAAGCCAAAATATTCATGGAAAAATATTAATTAAATTTCTAAACTCATTAAACCATTTTTATCAAAACTAATTGGAATTGGATTTGATATTTCTCCTATAAAATTTTTATTTTGATCATCATGCAAAAAAGCCATAAAGAAAAATTTATCATCATTTTCAATAATTCTTCCTGCATACAGTTCTATTTTATAATTTGTTGTTAAGTAGGGGCCTGGCGCTAATTTCCACGGACCTTCAAATTTATCAGAAATTAAATAATGTGTACCTCGCTTTTTTGGTCCGTTATAATTTTTCTTAAATTTATTGGACCAATCCTCAGGATGGTTACAAAATAAACAATACCATTTATTATTAGCTTTAAATATTTGAGGGACTTCTAACTGACTGAATAAACCACCAAATAAAGGTTTAATGGATTTCCATTTATAAAGATCAATTGATTCTGCCATTCCAATAACACCACATTGATATGGATCATTATGTATTGATGCTCTAGCTGTGTAAGCCATTATAAATTTATTTTCATATGGATGCTTCATTACCCATGGATCACGCATAGCACGATCTTGCCAATAATTATCACTCTTTAACTCTTGGTAAATATTTTTATCTAAATCTAAAGCTAATCCATTCCCAAATCTTTCAAAAGAAAAGGGTGTTTCACCTATTGCATGACCAATTCTTTGTTTGCTACCATTTTCCTTTTTATTCCTTCCAGTGTAAAAGTAATGCCACTTACTATTATTTTTAATTATAGATCCTGTCCAAATTGTAAAATCATCAAAATTTTCACTTTTAGAAGGAGTAAAAACGGTGCCATGATGATCCCAATTAATTAAATCTTTTGAGGTAGCTAATCCATGAGTAACATTATTATGCCTAAGATCAGGATCTTTTAGAGATTTATTAGCTTGAAGAAAATAACAATACCAAATATCGTTATCATAACTGATCCAAAAATCCCAAAGCCATTTTTCTTTAAGTTTAATCAATTTAATTAAAAGAGACTTCTGCTAAAGAAGCAGTATCTTCTAAGTATAAATATAATTTATCATTGTAATAAATCACATCTCTTATTCTTTCACCAATATCTAATTTTTTTATAATATTAAAATTATCTTCTTTATTATTATAATTGTATTCAAAAAAATATAGAGAATGGGCTTTTAAAGATGCCACAACATATTGATTCTTATTATTTAAACCAATAATTTGTGAAATTCCTATTGATGGATTGAAATATTTTAATGGTTCTATAAATCCGTGTTCAGAATGTGATTTATGTAATGGATATTTTTCATATTTATTTTTATTTTCGGGGGCATTTTTACCTCCATAATGCTCTCCATAAGATGAAATAGCCCAACCAAAATTTTGTATGGTATTATTATCAAGTTTGATAACATTTATTTCATCACCACCTTGAGGTCCATGCTCTGCCTCTAAAAGAAAATTTTCATCCTCATTAAAAAAAAGACCCTGAGGATTTCTATGACCTATACTGATAATTTCATAATTTTTAATTTTCTTATTAATTTTAAGAACCTTACCAAAAATACTACTCTCCGTTTGTGCTCGATATCGACTTCTAAAATCACCTATTGAAAATAATACAGTTTCATTATTTAAATTAATAATTCTTCCACCTGATTGATGAGCATTGTATTCATTATCTATATTATCATATTCATTCACACATTCTTCTGAAGCAAATAATGTTTTAAAATGAATATAAACATAATTCATTTTTCCTGAAAGCAGGCTGGTATTCCAACAATTTTCTTTAACTTCTTTTGTGTAGGAGACATAAATATCATCATCAAAGATTTCTACGTCTTTTATTGAGTACCAACCTCCTTTTAACCATGAGTATTTAGGATCATCAAAGTGTCTTGATTTTTTGAATTGTTCAACATCAATAAAATTATTAAGATTATTCTGAATCTGTTTAAGAGATATTCCAAACTTTGGTTTATTTAATGGTTTTTTTGAGTATCCAATAATACCACTAGAAGAAACAAGAATTAGATTATTATCATAAATATCTAAATAACCACTTCCAGGTGTTGTGTTAGTTATTCCATATAACAAAGTATCTCCAATGGGAGTGTAAAATTTGACACTTAAATTATCATCATAGATATTAAAACGTCCATCATAACCATAGTTTAAATCTTTTCCTTGATCTTTAAACATCATATCGAATTCAGAGGGATCTATTGATTTAAAAATTTGATTAAAGGTTATTTGATTTTGTTCTAATTTTTTTAAATTACTATTAAGATTATCATTCAGGTTATTAAATGCATTGACAAATATTTCTCTATCTCCACTTATTAATATTTTTTCTTTATTAAAATTTCTTATATTTTCTTCTAAATCATTTATATTTTTTTGATCAACGTTAATTGTAGCTTCTAAATTCTCTCTATTTTTATTCTCTAATTTTTCAATCTTGTTTTCTAAATTTTCTATATTTTTAAAAGGAACTAAATATTCATAAGCAAATTCTCTATATTCTTTTCCTAGCCTATTTGTAATAAAAGAAAAATCTAATAACAAATTTAATAAAAGGATTAAAATTAAAATAAAAATGGATATATTTTTTAAATTATACAATTTAGTTAATATGTACTTCTGCAATAGATGCTGTATCTTCTAAATATAAATATAATTTTTCATTGTAATAAATCATATCTCTAATTCTTTCGCCAATGTGAACTCTTTCAATTTTTATATTGTCGGAATTACCGTTACTTACTTTGTTTGGAGTATTTATTTTTTTATCATTATAATCATATTCAAAAAAATAAAGAGACTCGTCTTTCATTGAAGCTACAACGTAGCTATTATTTATATCTAAGCCAACTATTTGAGATATACCAATAGATGGATTAAAATAAATAACAGGTTCAATAAAATCATATTCAGAGTGAGATTTATGAAGTGGATACTTTAAGTACTTTTTTTTGTTAAAGGAGGCTTTTTTCCCACCATAATGTTCACCGTATGAAGAAATAGCCCATCCATAGTTAGGTATTTCATCATTATTCAATTCTATTAAATTAATTTCATCACCACCTTCAGGACCGTGCTCAGCTTCTAGTAAGAAATTATTATTTTTATTGTAATATAAACCTTGAGGATTTCTATGTCCCATGCTTACAACTTTGTAATCCTTGGTATTTTTATTTATTTCAATTATTTTACTAAATATACTATCTTCTTTTTGAGCTCTAAATCTACTTCTAAAATCACCAGTAGAAAAAAGTAGTTTTTGATCATCAACATTAAATATTCTTCCTCCTGATTGATGAGCATTAAATTCACCATCAATGTTATCATAAAAATGAACACATTCATCAGATGTAAAAAGATTATCAAATATAATAAGTTTATAATTTATTTTCCCATATAATAAACTTGTATTCCAACAATTTTCTTTAACTTCTCTTGTATACGATACATAAATTTGATCTTTATAAATATTAATATCTTTTATTGAAAACCAACCTCCTTGTAACCAGTCAAAATCATGAACTCTTGATTTTTTAAATTGCTCTTCGCCTATGAATTTATTAATATTTGTTTTTATTTGTTTAAAATGTAAATCTTTTTTTATGCTTTGAATCGGATTATTAGAATAAGCTAAAATACCACTAGCTGATATTAAGATTAAATTATCTTCATATATTTCCAAATAACCACTTCCAGGAAGATTATTAGATATACCATATAATAATATATTATTTTGAGGGCTAAAAATTCTAGTCCGAATTTTATTGTTTGAAAAGCTTTGTTCAGGATTAATTGAATATTCTAAATTGCTGTTATTTTTTTTGATGCTCATATCAAATTGATAAGGATCAAATTGTTCTAAAATTATATATAATAATTCTGAGTCATTTTTAGTTTCAATATTTTCTTCATATAAATCATTGTAAGCTTTCTCAAATAATTTTTTTTGTCCTCTAAATAGATTACGTTCTTTTTTAAGTTCCTTAATCTGCTTTTCTAAATTGTTAGTATTCTTATGTACGATCAAGTATTCTGCTATAAATTTTTTACTATTTGCACCAAATTGATTATATATAAATGATAAATCTAATAATAAATTTAAAACTAATATTATAAATAAAATAAAAAAAATAGTATTTCTAAATATCTTCATAGTTTTTAGTTATTATTATTATTATTTGATATTTTATTACTTATAGAAAAAAAATAAATAAAAATCATGCAAAAGAAATTACATTTTAATAGTTTCATTGCCGCATCTATAGCTATATTTATCCCTATCTTTATATGGGGAAATACAGTTTCTCATTTTCCTTGGATAATTGAAAAACTAGACTTTACAAATAGTACAATTGGTTTTTTACTAATGTATTTCGCAATTATACAATTAATAGCTTCTCAAACTGCAGGAAGATTAATTATTCCTAAAATTGGCACAAGAAACACTTTAATTATTGGTATAATTATATTTTCAATTTCTCCAATTACTTTTGGATTATCAAATTCTAAAACTTTGTTTCTATTAAGTTGTTTCCCAACTGGTATTGGTTTTGGAATGGTTCAAACTACTACAACAATTGTTACAAGAAATGCTGAAGAAAAAACAGGTTTAATATTACAAACATATTTAAGTGCTTTTCTTACCTTAGGTTTTCTTTGTGGTGCATTGTGCTCTGGAATATATAGACATTTAAATTTCGACTCACATTATTTATTTTTTACACTTATATTTATTGCCCTTGGATCTACTTTTTTTATTTTTTATTTTGGATTAAAACCAAATTTAGAAGAAAATAATGAAATAGAGAAAATTAAAATACCAGAAAAAAATATTTTAATTTATGGACTGTATATGTTCATTTTTATGGGAACAGTTATGGCACTAGTTGACTGGGCACCATTATGGTTTGAAAGAGAATTATTAACTACAAGTCTTATTGCTAGTTTGACTATTGTTAGTTGGTCAGGAGGTGAAACAATAGGTAAGTTTTTAGGTGCAAAATTAATAATTCTTACAAATGAAAAAATTATTGGCGCTTATATACCTTTATTTGGTTCATTAATTTATGTCTTAATAATATTTTATGGAAATATATATTTAATTTTAGTTGGTCTTTTTTTATTAGGATTTGCAACAGCTAATTTTTTTCCTATAGTTATTAGAATTGCATTAAGAAAAACAACAGATAATATAAATACTGCTGCAGCAAATCTTTCAACAATTGGTTTTTTAGGATTACTAATTGGTCCTGCAATTGTTGGATATACCTCTGAGATTTTTAGCATAACTACAAATACTAGGGCAATATCAATAATATGGATAATGTTATTTTTGATGTTTCTTTATACGATTAGAAATTCTAAATTATAAAATTTTTTTTAAGTTTCTTTACTAATAAATCTTTAATATTTTCTTTACTTAATGTTGCCATTTTTTTTCTTGTTTCCAATGTTGCACTTGCATTATGTGGAGAAAGAAGAATATTTTTTAATTTTTTTAATTTATTATTAATTTTTGGCTCATTATCAAAAACATCAAGAGCTGCTCCAGATATTATTTTATTTTTTAGAGAATATATTAAATCATCTTGATTTATTACAGAACCTCTTGAAACATTGATTATCATGCTAGTTCGTTTCATACTTTTAAGGATTTCTCTGTTTATTAGGTTTTTTGTTGATTTACCTCCAATACAGGTTAGCACTAAATAATCTACTTTTTTAACCATTTCATTTAAATTTTTGTAGAATTTTAATTTAGATCTTTTTTTATTAGGCCCTGTATAAACTACCTCCATAGATAAAGATTTAGCTCTTTTTGAAAATGCCTTACCTATTTCTCCTAAACCAACTATTCCCACTATTTTTTCTGATAGGCTTATTGTTAAGGGAAAAGGTTTTTTTATCCATTTATTTTCGATTATGAACTTATGACTATCATAAATCTTTCTTGATAAACTTATCATTAATCCTAGGGCTAAATCTGCCACATCTTTAGTTAAAACTTTTGGTGTATTAGTCACCACAATATTATTTTTTTTACAAAAATTTAGATCAACACCATCATAACCAACGCCAAAAACAGAAACGATTTTTAAATTTTTAAAATTTTTTAAAAATTCTTTATTTGTTTTAAAACCTCCAGTAACAACAATTGATTGATATTTATTAAAATTTATATTTTTTTTTAATAACCATAAGCAATCTACATTAAAATCTTTTTTAAAAATATAAACAAAATCTTTTATTAAAATATCAGTAACTAAAATATTATATTTCATTAAATATTAATCTGTGCTTGATTTAGCCCATAGATTAATTTTTTCTTCTTTTGCATATTTATCTATTTCTTTTAATTCAGAATTACTAAAAGTTAGATTGTTTTGACTATCTAAACATTCATCTAATTGCTTAACTGTTCTTGCCCCAATTAAAGCTGATGTCATAGTTGGATGACGAAGTATCCAGGAAAGAGCCATTTGAGGTAAAGATTGTCCTCTTCTATTTGCAATTTTTGTTAACTCTTTAATTTTAATTAAATAACTTTTTGTAATCATTTTTTTATCAAGAGATGAATTATCTGAAATTCTTGATACTATAGGTATTTTTTTCAAATATTTTCCTGATAACATTCCTTGAGCAAGAGGAGAGAATGCAATACATCCTATGCCTAATTTTTTTAATGTAGATAATAAATCTTTTTCCACCCATCTATTGATCATGGAGTAAGATGGTTGATGAATTAAACAACTAACTCTTCTTTCTTTTAATAAATTATTCATTTTAATTGTTTGTTTTGAACTATAAGAAGAAATCCCTACATATAAAGCCTTACCACTTCTGATGGATTGAGCTAATGCATCTGCTGTCTCTTCTAATGGTGTTAACGGATCAAAACGATGAGAATAAAAAATATCTACGTATTCTAGCTTCATTCTTTTCAAACTTTGATCAAGGCTTGCAGTTAAATATTTTTTTGATCCCCATTCACCATATGGACCATCCCACATATGATATCCTGCCTTACTTGATATTATCATTTCGTCCCTATATTTTTTAAAATCAGAATTCATAACTTTACCAAAATTTTCTTCTGCAGATCCTGCTGGTGGACCATAATTATTTGCTAAATCAAAATGAGTTACACCTCTATCAAATGCTCTAAAAAGCATCTTCTTTGCTTCTTTTGACATAGATTTTTTACCACCAAAATTGTGCCAAAGGCCCAAAGTAATAGGGGGGAGTAAAAGACCGCTTTTGCCTGATCTTCTGTATTCAAGTTTTTTATATCTTTTATTATTTGCTTTATACGCCATTAATACTTTTTAAGTATATTTAGCTTTTACATCAAGTAATTATTTAAAAATTAAAGATAGTAAAAATTATTAATTAATTCTCATGTTTTTGTTTATTCCACATTAATGCGTATAATCCATTTTTATTAAGTAGGCTTAAATGATCTCCTTCTTCAATGATATTTCCTTTATCAATAACAATTATTTTATCTGCATTTGACACAGTAGAGAGTCTATGAGCTATAATTAATGTAGTTTTACCTTGAGATATTTTGTTTAAATTTTTATTTATTTCCTTTTCTGTATTAGTATCTAAAGCTGATGTAGCTTCATCAAAAAAGAGAATTGATGGATTTTTTAAAACAGCTCTTGCAATAGCAACTCTTTGTTTTTCTCCTCCAGATAATTTAAGACCTCTCTCACCCACAATAGTATTGTATTTGTTAGGAATGCTTTCAATAAAATCATGAATACCAGCTATTTTTGCTGCATTTATTACATCTTCATGACTTGAGTTTATTAATCCATAAGAAATATTATAAAAAATTGTATCATTAAATAAAACTGTATCCTGAGGAACTACACCTATCATTTGTCTTAATGAGTTTTGTTTATATTTTTTAATATTTTTCTTATTAATTAATATTTCTCCACTATCTGGATCATAAAAACGAAACAATAATTTACTTATTGTTGATTTCCCAGCACCTGTTGGTCCAACTATCGCTAAAGATTTACCTTCTGGTATACTGAAGGATATATTTTTAATTATTGTTCTTTTATTTTCATATCCAAAAAAGATATTTTTAAAAATTATTTCTGCATTATCGTTTTTTAAATTGTCATTTCCACTATCATCAATGCTATTTTTTTCCTTTAAAAGATTAAACATATTTTCCATATCAACTAAAGATTGTCTTATCTCACGATAAATAGTTCCTAGAAAATTTAATGGTTGATAAAGTTGAAGCATATATGCATTAATAACTACAAATCCACCAACAGATATAGTTTTATTCTGAATTCCAAATACTGTTAAGACAAGCATAAGAGTTATTCCGATCATTATTACAAATGTTTGACTGATGTTTAAAATAGATAAAGATGTTCTATTCCTGTTTGCTGCATTTTCATATTTTTCTAGGGATTCATCCAATCTATTAAACTCATGATTTTCATTATTAAAATATTTAACAGTCTCAAAATTAAGGAGACTGTCAATCATTTTAGTACTAGCCGCATTGTCTGCTGCATTCATATCTTTTCTAAATTGTAATCTCCATTGCGTAATTGTAAATGTTAAAAAAACATAGATAGAAATAGTAACGAAGGTGATAATTGCATATTGTAAACCATATAAAGTAAGTAAAATTATTATAACAAGTACAAGCTCTACAAAAGTTGGAACAACATTAAATAGGACATAACGTAACAAAAAATCTATACCTTTTGTCCCTCTATCAATGTACCTATTGAGACCACCTGTTTGTCTAGAAAGATGAAAATCTAAAGATAAAAAGTGTAAATGTTTAAAAACTTTTAAACTTACTCTTCTTATTGCATTTTGTGAAACTTTTGAAAAAAGAGCATCTCTTATTTCATTTAAAGCAAAAGAAGCAATTCTTACCAATCCATATGATATAATTATAGCAATTGGAACATATAATAATAAGTTGATACCATTGCTTAATTCATTAAGTGAGTCAACTGCATTACCTAGTATCAAAGGTGTGTAAACACTTGCTATTTTTGCAAGTATCATACTTAAGCCTGCGAAAACTACTCTTATTTTTAAATCATTTCTACTTCTTGGCCATATAAATGGTAGTAGTAGTTTAAAAGTATTAAAAATTGTGGAATTCTTGTTCATATTATATTTTTGTATTTAAATTATCTTCAAATAGTCGAATAACTAAATCATTTAAAATTAATATATAGTTTATAATAATCAATTATTAAGAATAGCTGTAATATTTTGGTGTAATTGCAACTTTCTGTATTAAATATTGTTTCTAATTTTTATCAAAATAAAGACGAGTTGAATAATGAGTAATCTACATTTACAAAATGTTCTAAATACTATCTATAATTCATAGTAAAATGAGTAAACGTAAAAATTTAAACAATATTGATTTGTCATTTCATTTACAACATCCAGGTAATGGTAATGAGCCAGGTGATCCTAATGCAATTTTTTACTTAAATGGAGTTTATCACCTTCATTATATTTTAAGACATAAATGGGATGGCATAAGAAAAAATTTACCAAGAAATAATTTTCCTTTTAATCATTCTCATTCATTTATTCATTGTACTAGTAAAGACATGTTAAATTGGGAATGGCAAACAACAAAATTACAACCAAGTTTTACAAAACATGGTATGTTTAGTGGAACTGGATTTATTACATTAGATAAAAAACCGGCAATTATCTATCATGGAGAAAATACAAAAAATAATTTTGTTATAATTGCTAAAAACAATGAATTATCAAAATGGAATAAACCTTTACCAATCAATAAAAAAATATTTAAGATTAATTTTTGGGATCCAGATTGTTTCATAATAAATAACACTTACTATTCAATCTCAGGAGGAATTAACCCGGATTTATTTAAATCAAAAAACTTAATTGAATGGAAATACGTGGGAAAATTTATGTCAAAAGACTTAGATGATGTAGTTAAAGGGGAAGATATTTCTTGTCCAAATTTTTTTAAATTAAAAAATAAATGGGTACTTTTGTGTATAAGCCATTCTCATGGATGCCGTTACTATATTGGAGATTGGGATAAGAAAAAAGAACAGTTTATTCCTGAAGCTCATGAAAGAATGAACTGGCCTGATGTAAGAGATCCAATATATGTACTTGAATCAAGAAATTTTTTTGCTCCAGAAACAGTTATGTCTAAAGATGGTAGAAGAATAATGTGGGCATGGTTAAGAATTCAACAAATCAAAAATTGTAATATTTTATCAATACCAAGAGAACTAAGTTCTCATAATAATAAAAAATTATCAATTACTCCATTAAAAGAGCTAGAAAAATTAAGATACGATAAAAAAATTTTAACTAAAATACAAATTAAAAACAAAACAAAAAACTCTAATGATATTATTACTAAAAATATCACTTCAATTAATTTCAATGCAATTGAGATTAAATTATTTATCAAATCATCCGAGATAAAAAATAAAAGATTCGGATTTCAATTATTTTCAAACAATAAAGATATAGGCTTTCCTATAATTTTTGAGCCTGAGTCAAAATCAATTTTAGTAGGATCCACAAAAGCATCACTTGATTTTCAAAATTTATATAAAACAAAAAATATAGAAATAACTATTTTCATTGATCATTTTTTGATTGAAGTATTTATTAATAATATACAATCAGTTGTAGGAATATATGAAAAATTTGAAAACCAATATCAAATTAATGCTTACTCTTTTAATGGTTCATTCATTATTGAAAAATTACTAATATGGAAATTAAAGAAAATTAATTATGGATATAAAAAAGCTAAAAAAAATAAAATTTGGCGAGTAAAAGAAAAAATTTAAGGATCAATCAGATCCAAATTATTTTTAGTAATTTCATTAATTTCATTTAATATTGTTCCATTGATTGGATTTTCTAAAATATTAATTGGCTTCATAATATGAGATATATCTCTAACTCCTATGAGTATACTTGATAAAAAATTACGACTTAAAACCCATGATAAAGCTAAATCTATTAATGATAAGTTTGTTTCATTAGAAAGTTTTTCTAATTTATTCATAGTCTCAAAGAAAACATCATTAAAGTAAATGTCTTTATGGGACGGCTTTATATCAAATCTTGTTTTTTTAGGTGAAACTTGACCATTTTTATACTTACCAGTTATAAAGCCTGCGCCTAAGGGACTATAAGATATAATATCTATATTTTCTAAATCACAGTAATTTATTAAATCTTTCTCAGCACCTCTATAAAGCACATTATATACTGTTTCCAATAAACCAAATTTTGAAAAGTTATTTATTTCTTGAATTTTTTTAGAAGATTTTAAAATTGATAAATCATAATTATTACATGCAACTCTTATAATTTTTCCTTCTTTTTGAAATCGATCCATAACTTCTAAAATTTCATCTAATTTTGTATTTGGGTCATGAGTGACTCCGTAATAGTCGATATGATCAGTGTTCATTCTCATTAAGCTTTCATGAACACACTTCTCTATTGTTTTTTTTGAAAGATCTCCATGTATTTTTGAAACTATTGTTATGTCTCTTCTATTTTTCTTAATTTTAAAAAATTTCCCAATTATTTTTTCAGAAATTCCATCACTATAATAATACGACGTATTAAAAAGATTTATTCCATTCTCAACTGCAACGTCAAGAAGCCTAATTGATTCATCTTCTGTTATTTCTCTACCAAATGTAACACATCCAAGACCAACTTTACTTATTTTTTTATTTAATGATTTAAAATTAGAGTATAGCAAATTATTTTTCTAACCAATGCTCAAAAAGAGGTTTAACTTCATCATTAATTTTAGAAAATGCATCTTTCTTTACTGAAGGATAAAGACTTCCAAACTTATTTTTTTCTTCTATAATTTTTTTTCGATCAAATGAGTTTGGTCTAAAAACTTCTAAATTTAACCACCAAGGCGCATAACGAACAACAAGACTAGTTCTTCTTTTATTAGATTTATTCACATCGCTTGCATGCCATAATCTACTATCCATTACAAAAACACTACCTGCTTTTCCTGCAATATTTATTTGATCTGCATAATCACCATAATAAGGATCACCCTCAAATGTAGGGTTGGTTTCTAAAAGATGACTTTTTGGTTTGACTAACGTACTTCCAACTTCTTTATCAAAATCTACAAACATAAATATACAGGTAATATGAAGTACTTTTTTAGGAAATGGCTTGTTAATATTACCACCATTAAAAACACAAAAAGGCCAATCAGCATGCCAATCTCCTTTTTTATTATTCTGTTCATTAATTTGTGTTGAAGTAGATGAAATTCTATAATCTTCACCAAGATAATGTAGCATCAAATATTTTATATCTGGATGTATTAAATACTTATCAAAACTTTGGCAAAAATTAATTGTTGTTGCAAGATAAGTTACCCCATTATTATTTTTTCCAAACTTATCTGCAGACTCCTGAAGTTCTAAATTAAGTAATTTAACTTCATTTTGAGGAATAATATCTTCAAGAATTGTATATCCATTTTCTTCAAATTCTTTTATTTTTTTAATAATCATATTTGCTAATATTTTTATATAATAATATATAACATTAATAAATGACTGACTTACAATGGTATGCCTATCTTGGAGGATTTGTAGCATTCGCAATCGGATGTTATTTATATTATCTCTCTAGAAATAAAAAATTAAATTATCAACAAGTTAAAAACAGAAAAAGATTTATGAACTTTTTTTTAATTATAGCATTAGTTTGTGTTGGTTATTCTTGGTTATAAAAAGTAATAATTGGAGAAAAAATGACTGATAGGGATTTTAAAAATATAGAAGATATTCAAAGAATTTTAAAATATTTAGAAAAAGGTAAGCTTGATGTTGAATCTTGGTCTAATGTTGATGAATTAAAAAATAGTTTAAAATTACTAATTGAAGAGCATAAAGATTATATGGATCATATGAAACTTCATCATTAATTTTATAAAAAAGGAGGTAAAATGTCAGTAGCGAGAATAACAACAATTAATTTTAAATCTAAGGAAGATGCTGATGAGTCGATTAAAGATTATTCAGAAAAAGCACCATCTGAATTTCCAGAGGCTGAACAATTATTACAAATACGCGCAAGTGATACAACTGTTATGGCTATTTCTTTATATGCTGATAATGAATCAATGGAACGTGCTTCAGCTGCTAGAGCTAAAAGAATGAGTAATAATGAAAAAACTTTTGATGTTGTTGACACAAAGACTGGTGAAGTAACATTAAATCATAAAAATTAAATTAGGAGTGCCCGTAGCTCAGTAGGATAGAGCACCAGATTCCTAATCTGGGGGCCGCATGTTCGAATCATGCCGGGCACGCCAGTATTTTAAAGATATTTTATACTTTTAATTTACAATACTTAATTCTTTTTTTAAAAATTCTTTATCTAATTGATCTTTAATACCTTCCTTAGTCACACTACCTCTTCGCATTATGAAAATATAATCAGATAACTTAAAAGCAAATTCAAAATATTGTTCAACAAGAAATATCGACATTTTTTTTTCATTTTTTAAATAGAGAATTATATCACCAATTAGTTTTATTATATTTGGTTGAATTCCTTCTGTAGGTTCATCCATTAATAATACTTTAGGTTTTGTTATGAGAGCTCTTGCAATAGCTAATTGTTGTTGTTGCCCTCCAGATAAATCTCCACCTCTTCTGTCAATCATTTTTTTTAAAATTGGAAATAAATCAAATATTTCTTCTGGAATAAAATGATCTTGTGTTTTTAAACATCCAAACCCTATTTCTAGGTTTTCTCTAACTGATAACAAAGGGAATATAAACCTACCTTGAGGAACATAACCAATACCTTTTTTTGCAAGATTATGTGATTTCTCGTTATTCATATTTATATTTTGATAAAAATAATCTCCGGAAGAAGGATTATG
This sequence comes from uncultured Alphaproteobacteria bacterium, assembly GCA_902515745.1. Classification (GTDB taxonomy): domain Bacteria; phylum Pseudomonadota; class Alphaproteobacteria; order HIMB59; genus CACPNW01. Next base: position 56,953 of record CABXWB010000007.1, read on the forward strand.
AATTCCAGTTAACATTTTTAATAATGATGTTTTTCCTACACCGTTAGAGCCCATTAGTGTTGTTATCTTACCTTCTTGAATTTCCATATTAACATTATGAAGAATTTGTGATGAACCATAATGTAAATTTATATTTTCTAATTTAATCATCTATCTTCCTAAATAAACTTCAATAACATTTTCATCATTTGAAACTTCATTAATTGTTCCTTCTGATAAAATTGAACCATCATGCAAGACTGTTACATTGCATTCTAAATCTTTTATAAATTCCATATCATGTTCAACAACAATTATAGATTTTTTTAAGGAAAGTTTTTTTAGTATCTTTACCGTTTGTTGTCTTTCTTCTGTAGTCATACCAGCTGCAGGTTCATCAACTAACAATAGTTTTGGTTCTTGAGTTAATAACATACCTATTTCTAACCATTGTTTTTGACCATGGCTCAATTCTCCAGAAATCTTAGATTTAATTTCAAATAAATTAATTTCTTTTAATATTTTATTTATTTTTTCTTCATCTAAAGAATTAAATGATTGAAAAATTACACTGAATGGATTTCTAATTTTTTTTTGCGAAATTATTAAATTTTGCAAAACAGTTTTATTTTCAAAAATCGTTGGTTTTTGAAATTTCCTACCGACTCCTAATTGTGCAATTTCAGACTCTTTTAATAATAATAATGAGTACTGTTTATCTGTCCATAAAACATCGCCATTATCTGGTTTAGTTTGTCCTGTTATTATGTCCATGAAAGTTGTTTTACCTGCTCCGTTAGGTCCAATAACAGCTTTGATTTCGTTATATCCTATCCTGAAACTTAAATTATTAACTGCTTTGAAACCATCAAATGAAACAGAAATATTTTTTACCTCTAAAAGATTATTCATACTTTTCTTATAAATATGCTTTTTAAAAAACCAAAAATACCTTCTCTACTAATTAAAGTTACAATAACAAATCCTAGTCCTAAAATTACTGTCCACCAATTTACCCATTCAATTTTATAAAATATCAACGATATGCTCGGCGCCTGACCACTTGTAAACCATGAAGATATTAACGAAACTGATGCAGCACCTATTATAGCCCCATATAAATTTCCTCTACCTCCTATTGCTACCCATACAGCTAAATATATTGATGCAATAGGTGCGATTTCAGCTGGATTTATTATACCAGCTTGAGGATAATATAATGCACCAGCTAAAGCTGAAATAACAGCGGTAAGTACAAAAACAAATAATTTATATGATTCAACATGATAGCCAAGAAATCTAATTCTAGTTTCATCATCTCTTATTGCAGTAATAATTGAGCCAAACTTACTATTAACCAAATAAAAAAAGAAGATGAATACTAATATTAAAAACAATGCACTAGCCCAAAAAAAATAAATGGAAATAACAAATTGAGAGGTATCATCATATCCTGGGATATTTTGAAGTCCTGATAGTCCATTATTTCCTCTCAAACCGCTATCATTTTGAAATAAATAGAGAGATAGAGCTAGAGTCATTGCTTGAGTTAAAATAGATAAGTAAACTCCAGTAACTCTAGATCTAAATGCTAACCAGCCAAAAACAAAAGCAAGTAAACCAGGAATAAGAATAACCATTGCAAGTTGGAAATAAAAATTATCTGCATATGCCCATATTAACGGTATTTCAGATCCACCAACAACTCCAAATATTTGATTCCCTATAGCATCAGATATTTCTTGTGGAGTTAAAGGTAATGACTCTGATATCGAAGCAGTAAGTACAATTATTTCAGTTCTTTTGTACATTAACCACATACCAATCATGTATCCTCCAAGCCCAAAAAATGCAAAATGCCCTAAAGATAAAATACCACAGTATCCCCAAACAACATCCATAGATAAAGCTACAACGCATAAACATAGGGTTTTACCCAATGTTTTAATAAAGCTAGTAGAAATAAAATTTATTGAAAATAGATCACTTAATAAAGTTATTATAAAACTAAATAAAATAATGGTGATACAAAAAAATAAAACCTGTCTATGATTTGTATCTTTTAATAAACTATTAAACATCTTTAACCCTGCCTTTTAATGCAAATATTCCACGAGGTCTAAATTGTATAAATAAAATTATAAAAATAATCATGTATGTTTGAGCTGCAAGAGTATTTGATGGATTGAACCATTCAATAATTTTTTGAAGAAAACCAATTAATGCTGCTCCAGCTAAAGTACCAAATATATTTCCTACTCCTCCAACTACAACGGTCATGAAGCTCTGAACAATATATTCAGTTCCCAATTCTGATGTAACTTTAGAAAATAGTCCAATTGCAACACCCGCAATTCCTGCAATTGCTGATCCAAAACCAAATGTTAACATATTAATTCTATCAGGATTAATTCCCATATTAGATGCCATTATTGGGTTTTGAGTAACAGCTCTAATTTCAAGACCTAACCTTGTCCTGTTCATTATAAAAAGTAATAATAATAGAAACAATATACCCATTAAAATAATTGCTATTCGAATATAGCTAATCGATAAATCATCGTTAATTGAGAGCGCTCCATCAAGCCAAGAGGGTGCAGTCAAAGGACGTGCTTGAGTACCAAAGATATTTTTAGCCAATTGCTGTAAAGCTATACTTATTCCAAAAGTGGCCAATAAAGTATCAAGTGGATTTTTATATAAGTGCCGAATAACCAATCTTTCTAATAATACTCCTGCGCCAAATGTAATTATAAATGCTAATGGCAGGGCAATCAGTATCGATATGGTGTGATTTGGTATATATTGTTGAACGACGTAACCAGTATAAGCGCCCATCATTATAAATTCACCGTGAGCCATATTTATAACCCTCATGACCCCAAAAGTAATTGCAAGACCGATTGCTCCTAAAAAATAAATGGATGATAAACTAATACCATCTACAAAAAGATCGATATACCTATAGATATTCACTCTAAAATTTATATTTTTAAGAGTCTCTTTAGTCTTGTTTGTTACTTGTGATGAGATTTCATCATACTCAGTATAAAAAGTAAATTTATCTACTGATTTTTTAATTTCTTCCTTTGATATAAAAGGGGGTACAACATTAATAGAGGCTAAATAGTTGTAAGCATCCAATCTATTTAAATCATTATTTAGTGAGCTAATATCAAAGCCTGCATTTTTTAGTTTTTTGATATTTGAAACTAAACTTTCTTTTATTATTTTTTTTGTAATTCTTGGCAAAACTTTTTTATTATTACTTAATAAATCGTAAGCGTCATTATAAGTTAACTCAGGCTTATTACTAGAATACGAAGATAAAATATAATTAGATGTACCATCATTGTTCTTATATGTTTTGTTTGGAATAATTTTTCTAGCTATATTTCCCATAATTTTTTTATTATTTGTAAAGAGAATATCTGATGTATTTAATAAATTATTTAAAGAAGCTCTAACTTCTAAGGATGTATCATTTGAAAAAAAACTTAAAACATCTAACTTTTCCTGTTCTGATTTACTAAACTTTAAAATTGCAAAATTTAAGACTTTATTGATTTCCTCTCTAAAATTATTGTCGATCTCATTTTGATATGCTGTTCTTAAAATTTTGAGATGAGTTTTCTGAATATCTCTCTTTAATGATTGAAGACTTTCTCTTCTAACATTTATATCTTCATCTAAAATTTGATATTCTACGAGTGCTGAGTCAATTTTAGACCTTACTCCACTATTAGGTTTTATACTTTTTAATTGTTTTTTTGTAAATTTACCAATTTCATTATTATTGAATATGTCATAAGCAATAATGGTATCTTCTTTTTTTTCTGTATAAACTATAAGATTAGAATCTTTAATAATTGATAGCTCTTTTGATTTCCAAAGAATTAAGAATTTTTTTACATCATCTTGATTAAAAATTTTTATATCATTTAAAACTGGGTCAACTGTTTTAGATGAACTTTTTGATATTAATTTGTAATTACTATTAATAAATTCTTGAATTGTTGTATTTGAGTGAACACTAAAAGAAATTAATAAGAAAAATATTAATAAAAAAGAATTGAAAACATATTTCATTATTAGATTAAACTAAATGCTATTGGTAGTTAATCAACAGCATTTAGTCTTAATAGTATTTAATAATTTGATTTTATTTGAACACAAGAATTAGTGTCAGTATTGTACATACCACATCCTAAATCTTTCCAGTCTGATTTTAACACAGCTGATTCAGCTAAATGATCTGTCCATGCATCTCCTGGCACTTCCTCAGTTTGACTTATAATATCAAATTGTCCATCTTCTAGTATCTCTCCAATAAGTACTGGTTTTGATAAATGATGATTTGGAAGCATCTCAGCCATACCACCTGTTAGATTTGGAACTTTTAATCCATACATTTGCTCTCTCACTGCATCTACATCAGTTGTGCCAGCAGCTTCAACAGCTTTAACATACATATTAAAACCAATTACATGAGCTTCCATGGGATCATTAGTAACTCGATCCTCACCCATTTTTTCTTTCCATTTAGCAACAAATTCTGCATTTATATCAGTGTCAGCTGATTGGAAATAATTCCAAGCTGCCAAATGACCAACTAAGTTAGATGTATCTAAACCTGAGAGTTCTTCTTCACCAACTGAAAATGCAACAACAGGAATATCATCAGCACTTACATTTGCTGCTGCTAATTCTTTATAAAAGCCTATGTTAGCATCACCATTAATGGTTGATATTACACCTACTTTTTTTCCATCTGCACTCAATGCGACAACATCAGCTACTATTTTTGACCAATCATCATGACCAAATGGCGTATAATTTACAAAAATATCAGACTCCGGAATACCTTTATCAATTAAATACTGATTTAAAATTCTGTTGGTAGTTCTTGGATAAACATAATCTGTTCCTAATAAAGCAAATTTTTCGACACCAAGTTCTTCTAAATAATAATCAGTAGCTGGTATTGCTTGTTGGTTAGGTGCTGCTCCAGTATAGAAAACATTCTTCGAACTTTCTTCACCTTCATATTGAACTGGGTAAAATAGTAATCCATTTAATTCTTCAATTACTGGTAAAACGGATTTTCTTGAAACTGAAGTCCAACAACCAAATATTACATCTACTTCTTGAACAGTAAGCAGCTCTCTTGCTTTTTCAGCAAATAGTGGCCAATCTGATGCTGGATCAACTACAACAGCCTCCAATTGTTTTCCTAAAAGACCTCCTTTTTTATTTTGTTCATCAATCATGAACAGCATTGTATCTTTTAAGGTTGTCTCCGAAATACCCAAAGAACCAGATAAGGAATGCAATACTCCGACTTTAATTGTTTCTGCGTATGCTTTTAAACTTAAAAAGCTTATAAATAATATAATGATAAATTTTTTCATATTATTTCCTCTCTAAAAAATTGTATCAAATTCATCTTAAAAATTTTAGGAACTTATAGAAACACTAACTTAACAATTCAGATATGCGTATTTAACTTATCCAAAACTGCTAATATTTTTTGGTATTTTAATTTACGATTAAAGTTTATAAATTATTTTAATACATAATAATAATAATGTTAAAAAAATTACAAAGATCTGAAGGTGTAATAGACTTAAAAATTTTAGACAATGAAGTAAAAAAATTATTTCAAAAGGGTTCATCCAAAGTTTTAATTCCAAATAGTTATAACAAAAATAAAGAATTCGTTTTACTTAATACAAGTGGAGGCACAACATGTAATGATATTATTAAAACAAATATCAAAATAGAAAATTCAAAAACTAACATAACCACTCAAGCGGCAGAAAAAATATATTCTGGTGTTGGAGATCCTGCTCTCATTGAAGTAAATATTTCAATCAAAAATTCTAATATTAATTGGCTTCCAAAAGAATTAATACTTTTTAATAATTCAAAATTGAAAAGAAATATAAATATTAATTTAGATAAATGTTCTAATTTATTTCTTTGTGAAACTCTAATATTAGGAAGAAAAGCGATGTCAGAAGAAATTAATAACTTATTTTTTTTAGATCATTGGAAAGTCAATATAGATAATCAAATTAAACATTTTGAATCAATAAATATTAATCAATATACACATCAAATATTTAATAATAAATTTTCAATTAATAAAAACTCAGCTTTTTCAACAATTTTAATATTTGGATATATTGTGGATCAAATTAAAGATGATTTAATAAAAATTATTAAAAAAATAACTAATATTTATTGTGAAATTTCTACTTGGAATAATAAAATTGTTATAAGGTGTTTAGCTAATGATAATTATGATTTAAAAAAAACACTAAATTATATTTTAGAAAATATTATTCATGATAAAGTTCCTAATAGTTGGTATTTATAAATGAAATTAACACCAAGAGAAAAAGATAAGTTAATGGTCAGCATGGCAGCCAATGTTGCCAGGAAACGTTTACAAAGAGGAGTTAAACTTAATTACCCAGAAGCTATAGCTTTGATAACAGATTTTGTCATAGAAGGTGCAAGAGATGGAAAAATGGTATCAGAATTAATGGAAACAGGTGCTCATGTTGTAAAAAAAGAAGATTGTATGGATGGAATTCAAGATATGATTCCAGAAGTGCAGGTAGAAGCAACATTTCCTGATGGAACAAAATTAGTAACAGTACATAAGCCGATAAGATAATGAAACCTGGAGAAGTAATAACAAAACAAAATAGTGATATTAATTTGAATGATTATCGTAATTCAATTACGTTAAAAGTTTCTAATAGTGGCGATCGACCAATACAAGTTGGAAGCCATTATCATTTTGCTGAAACTAATGAATATTTAAAATTTGATAGAGAAAAATCAAATGGTATGCGTTTAGACATTCCATCAGGAACAGCTGTACGATTTGAACCCGGTCAATCAAAAGATGTAGAATTAATTCCAATAGCTGGAGATAGAAAGATATTTGGTTTTAATAAGAAAGTAATGGGTCAATTGTAATGAAAAAAATAAATAGAGATTCTTATGCTGATATGTATGGTCCAACAACCGGTGATAAAATTAGACTTGCTGACACAGAACTTTTTATTGAAGTAGAAAAAGATTTAACAACATACGGTGAAGAAGTAAAATTTGGTGGAGGAAAAGTCATTCGAGATGGAATGGGGCAGTCTCAAGTATCCCGACAAGATGGTGCGGTCGATACAGTTATAACAAACGCTTTAATTGTTGATGTAAAAGGAATTTATAAAGCTGATATTGGGCTTAAAGATGGCTTAATTAATGAGATTGGAAAAGCTGGTAATCCAGATACACAACCAAATGTAAATATTGTTATAGGACCTGGAACAGAAATTATTGCAGGTGAGGGAAAAATTATTACAGCAGGAGGCTTTGATAGTCATATTCATTTTATTTGTCCTCAACAAATTGATGATGCACTTCATTCAGGCATAACAACGATGTTGGGAGGAGGAACTGGCCCTGCTCATGGTACTTTGGCAACTACAGTTACACCTGGACCATGGCATATAGAGAGAATGATACAATCTGCTGATGCTTTTTCAATGAATTTAGCTTTTGCAGGTAAAGGAAATAGTTCATTACCCAAGGCTCTCGAAGAACAAGTAATTGCTGGAGCAAGTTCATTAAAATTACATGAAGATTGGGGTACAACTCCAGCAGCTATCGATAATTGTTTAAATGTTGCTGATGAACATGACATTCAAGTTATGATTCACACTGATACTTTGAATGAAAGTGGATTTGTAGAGAGTACGATTAAAGCAATTAATGGAAGAACCATTCATGCATTTCATACGGAGGGAGCAGGGGGAGGTCATGCACCTGATATTATAAAAGTTTGTGGTGAAGAATATGTTATTCCATCATCAACAAACCCAACAAGACCTTATACAGTTAATACAGTCGAAGAACACTTAGATATGTTAATGGTTTGTCATCACCTTGATAAGTCAATACCAGAAGATGTTGCATTTGCTGAAAGTCGAATTCGAAAAGAAACCATTGCTGCTGAAGATATACTGCATGATATGGGTGCATTTTCAATTATTGCATCTGATAGTCAAGCAATGGGTCGTGTTGGTGAAGTTATTATAAGAACATGGCAAACAGCACATAAAATGAAAGTACAACGTGGGCAATTAAAGGAAGAGCAGGGTGATAATGATAATTTACGTGTTAAACGTTATATAGCTAAATATACAATTAATCCTGCCATTGCTCATGGTATTTCCGATCATATTGGCAGTATTGAAAAGAATAAACGTGCCGATATAGTCATTTGGGATACTGCTTTTTTTGGTGTTAAACCTGAAATGGTTTTGCAAGGTGGAAGTATTTCTTGTTCGCAAATGGGTGATCCTAATGCTTCTATTCCAACACCACAACCAGTGTATTCACGACCAATGTTTTCTGCTTTTGGAAAATCATTAGAAAAATCTACAGCAACTTTTGTTAGTAAAGTTTCTTTAGATAAAAATTCATTCAAAAATTCTGGAATTAGCAAATCTTTATTGCCAGTTAAAAATATTAGAAAAATTTCTAAAAAAGATATGGTATTAAATGATTATTGTCCAAATATAGAAGTTAATCCAGAAACTTATGAAGTTAAGGCAGATGGAGAATTAATTACCTGTGAGCCTGCTAAAATACTACCTTTAGCTCAACGTTATTTCATGTATTAAATTTTATGCAAACAGCCTTTAAAATAACAGATCACAAAGATGCTAGTAAAAATATACAAGATGAAATTACTTTATCTTATGAAGAACGATTTATACGACGAAAAAAATTAATAACAGATAATGGAACGGAATTTTTAGTTAATCTAGAAGAAACAGTCAGTATGGATGAAGATCATTATTTCGAATTAGAAAATGGAAATTTAATTCAAGTAGTTTCAAAAGAGGAAAATTTGATTGAAATTACAGGTAATAATTTAAAACATATTATTTGGCATATTGGCAACAGGCATTTACCTTGTCAAATTGAAGAGAAAAGAATTCTTATTCAAGATGATGCTGTAATTTTAGATATGATTTTAAAATTACACGGGAATGTAAAAAAAGTTTTTGAAAAATTTAAACCTGAAGGTGGAGCTTACGGTATGGGACGTACTCATAGTCATAAACACTAAAATGAAAAAAATAAAAGATCCTCTTCAAATATTACAAATTTGGTTTTCTTCGTCTTTTCCTGTAGGTTCATATGCATACTCACATGGTTTAGAGGCATTAATAGATGGTAATAAAATTAAAAATAAAGATGATGTTAGAGAATATTTAGAAGCATTATTATTTTATGGCAGTCTTCGAAATGATTATATTTTTTTAAAGTCTGTGTATGTGGGTGAAGAAATTAATGACTTAATTCTAGCAAGTGCTTCTTCAAAAGAAAGACACATAGAAATGATTGATATGGGTAATTCATTTCGAAAGATAATGAAAGATAGTTGGGAGCTAGTATTAGAAGAAAATACATCTTTTGTTTATTGTATTAGCAAAGCAGCTCTTCATTTTAATATAAAATTTGATGACTTAATTAAATTTTATCTCCAGTCATATATTTCAAACTTAATTAATGTTTGTGTAAAGCATATTCCTATGTCACAAAAAGATGGACAAATATTAAATGTTAATTTTATTGATCAAATACAAAAATTTTTAGATCAATCATACCAATTAACTCTTAAAGATATTGGAACGAGTTTTTTTATTGGTGATATTTTTGCAATTAAACATGAAAATTTAGTTTCAAGGATTTATTTAACATGAATAATATAAATGGTCCGTTAAAAGTTGGTATAGGTGGAGGAATAGGAACAGGAAAAACTAGCTTAACAGAAGCTTTATGCCGTCATTTATCAAACAGAATTTCAATGGCAGTAATATCAAATGATATTTATACAACTGAAGATGCAGAATATTTAATGAGAGCTCAAGTTCTTCCTATGGAAAGAATTAAAGGCGTTGAAACAGGTGGGTGTCCCCATACGGCTATCCGAGAAGATTGTTCAATTAATTTACTAGCCGTTGATGAAATGAAAAATAAATTTCCTGATTTAGAATTAATACTTATTGAATCAGGCGGCGATAATTTGGCAGCTACTTTTAGTCCAGAGTTAGTCGATTTAACAATTTATATGATTGATGTTGCCCAAGGAGCTGACATTCCAAGAAAAAAAGCTCCTGCTATAAAAAAATCAGATTTGTTGGTAGTTAATAAAGTTGATTTAGCACCTCATGTCGATGTTAATATTGATCAAATGGAAGAGGATGTAAAGGAAGCCAGAAATGGGTTACCTTATGTTTTCGGTGAAATGAAAAATAATAACGGAATAGAAAAAATTTCTGACTTCTTAATTTCTCAAGGTGGGATTTAATATTCTTGCTTCTCTAAAGTGTACACAGTGTCTGTACTATTAAATTTTGCATCAAATTCTTTTGATTTAGAATCTTCAAATAAAGCATAAAATTTATCTTGGTCAGTAACATTTGCCATACTAATAACATGACCATCTTTTACAAAAGCCATATCAAAGCCATCTGTGTATTTAGCTATATCTTCTTTAAAGTAATTATATAATTCCATATAATCATCTTTTGTAAATGTTCCTTTTGTAACAACACATAAGTTCATATTTTTCTCCATTTATTCAAAAAAAAAATCCTCGCCATTTCTCTTAATGGGAGGATAATTTTATACGTATCTCTTTTTAGCTGCTTGTGAACCGCAATAGAGTCAAATCGTTCTAATAAATACATAATACAAATTTGTTACAATTCAATTAAATCTAATAATGTTATTAAAATTAAATAGCTCTTTTCGATAAAAGTTAATTTATTTGAACTTCTCATTACAAAACCTATATCTCAATTATGAAAATTTTAGAAAATATATCTAATTTATTTAGCCAAAATAAAAATAATTCAGTCAAAGAAGATACTATTCCAGAAAATCTTCGTAGCAAAGAATTAGAATGGAAATTAGCTTTACTTGTTAGAAACATTGATAATGTAGAAGATATTGATCTAAAATTTGTTATTGTTTCCAAAAAAGACATAGGTACCAAAAAAGATTTATTTACATCCTATAGATTGGATTTCAATGGAAGAGAAAAATTAAATCTATTTAAAAAGAAATACAAAAATATACTTTTATAAATTACTCATATTTATCAGAATACAAATAAGGTATCCCAATAACCAAAATAATATAGAAAACCATAAATCCTGCAATAAGAGGTATAACTTCTGCAGCTGGTACTGTACTAAACGGCCCTAAAACAAACCCATAAATAACAAAAAGAATATTTAAACCTACTAAATAATAACCACCACTTTTTTTCATGCTATACAACATATAAATTGTGTAAGCGATTGCTAATTGAAAAACTATACTTACAATAAAATCTAAAGTGGAAATCTGAACATTAAAATCTCCTACAGGTGGTTGAACACCCTGACCTGAAAAGTATCCATACGTAATTCGATAAGTTGTATCAATAAAATCTAAAGAGATAAGGATCAGCATTATCCAATGTAAAGGTTTAAATAATCTTTCTTTCATTATATAAACTTATTCTTTTTTTATAGATTCTTGCAATGAAACATTATTCTCATCTGAAGGTTTTGTATCTTTTTTAATTGATTGAATTTTATCAGAAAGTTTAATGTCACCACTTATTTGACCACCAAGTTTAATTTGTAAATTTTGATATTCAATTTTACCTGATACTTTACCTTGTTCTTGAATAGTAAGAGTACCAGACGCTTTAATATCTCCATCAAATGCGCCCCAAATATCAGCGTTATGAGTTTCAATAGCACCTTTACAGTCACCAGTAGCACCTACTACTAGATTATCTGTTTTCATTGTAACATCGGCTTCACCATCAATTTGTACTTCATCAGCTTTTTTAATTTCACCATTAATAATTACACCTTGACCAATGACAACTTTTGCAGATCCTTTTGCAGGTCTAAATACGTCAGGTGTAGAATTTGTATTATCTTCTTTTTTATCAAACATTTATTCCTCCCTTATGTTTTTTAACGCAGGTGTTCTTCGACTGCAGGAGTTTTGTTAAAGCAGGTTTCTACAACTGCTATAGGTAGATTTTTAACATAAAAAAAAAAAAAATTAAATATTAATGTTATTTTTCAATACTATTTTTGATGATTTACAACATCAACAAGTATAGCAATTACTAAGTTTAATATAGTTATTGAACAAATTGAAATAAAACTAAAGAAATAAATCCAGGCCCACCAATAGATTGCCTGCATAGGTAGCATAACGTTTTCCCAGCTAGATAAGGTCAAAACTTGAAATAAAGTTATAAGAGATATTCCTAAATCTTCCCATCTTTCTGGATCATTTTCACCAAATAAAATAGAGCCCATAGTTGCATAAATATAAAGAATGATAAAAAGAAGAAGACTTACAAAAAATACTCTTTTTATGGAAGCAAGAATAGCTTCTATAATTTTTTTTAATTCAGGAATAACAGATATCAATCGTAACACTCTAAAAATACGAAGCAGGCGTAGAACTAAAAAACTAGAATTATTTGGAATTGGAATTAGTGAAATTGCTACAATTATTGTATCGAATACATTCCAGCCATCTTTTAGAAAATTTTTCTTTTCTTTTTCTCCAATAAAACGAATGAGTATTTCAATAACAAAGAAAACTGTGATCGCATAATCAAGTAAATAAATAGTATTCAAAAATATAGGATCTAATTGATATGTTGTTGCTCCAATAAGAATGGCATTTAATATAATTATAACAACAACAGAAAATTGAAATATACGATTATCTTTTAACTTAGAAAAAAAATCTATCATAGTTATTTAAATAGTTTTTAAATTATCAATTTTTCTATCCATTACAAAGAACCACAATGGTGGAATTAAGGCCATAATTAACATGACGGAATAATTAGCAGGCATCTCTATTGCTTTTTCTTCTTGAGATAAAAGAGGATAGGGTTTTGAAGCACTCTGGTGATGTTCTGCATGAAGACCTAAATTAAACGTCGACCAATTTGCAGATATATGACGGCTGTTCCAAGAATGTAAATCTGTAAATCTTTCATATCGTCCATTTTCTTTTGTTCTCTCTAAGCCATAATGCTGAATATAATTTACTAACTCCAATAAAATTATTGAGACAAATGAATGAAAGATCACAAAAACTAAACCATTAATATTGGCAATTAGATAAGCAAATACTAAAAATAGAAACTCTAATACGAAATAATGAATCATTCTATTTTGAAAACTAAAGGTATTTAATTTTTTTTTATCAAGAATATTTTTTTCAATTTTCCATGAAGAAATTACACTATTAATTACACAGCGAATAAAATAAAAATAAAAATTTTCTCCTCTTCTAGCAGTTGCAGGATCTTCTTTAGTTGCAACATTTAAATGATGTCCATAAATATGTTCAATACGAAAATGCCCATAGCAACATAAAACAAGTAAAAATACTCCGATACTTCGCATAAATTTATTTTTACGATGAATAAGTTCGTGTGCAGTAGTAATTCCAATAGAGCCTCCTGACATACCTACAGATGCTCCTAAAGCAGCAGCAATTAATAATGTGATGTTTGAGTCAGAAACTATTATTAAACCAAATATGATTAAGAATAAAATACAGGGAAGAACTATTATAATTGAAAAATTGTGAAATACACTTTCTTTTAGTTCAACATCGTCTTTACTTAAGTAAGGTAATACAAGATCGATAATTGGAACTAAAACGAAAACCCAAATAAACGGTGAAATAGACCAAGAGGGATTAATTACTAATCCTAAAGAACTAGAAAAAATTAAAATAAGTGGTGTTACAAGATAAAAAACCATTAAAAAATATTTATATATTATTTTTTTATTAAACTAATAATTAAAAAGTATAATTAGAAAAAATAATGAGTGATAATATTAAAGGTCTTTTAATTCTCCTAGTAGGGGTTTTGCTGATATTCACACAAGATGTTTTAATTAAATATACCATATTCGACGCAAGCTTAATGCAGATACTCGTTTTTAGAGGATTTATTGGTTTTTTATTACTAGCTGCTTATCTCACCTATAATAAACAACCTGTTATCTTTCGATCAGCTCATCCGTATATAGCAATATTTAGAGGTTCGACTTTCTTTTTTGGCTTCACTATGTTTTTTATTTCTTTGAGTCAAATTAGTCTAGCTGAAGCTACTAGTTTATTTTTTGTGAGTCCATTTTTTATGACAATATTTTCTTATTTTATATTAAAAAAAAATTTTGGTATAAATAGATTATTTTCTATTTGTATCGGGTTTAGTGGTACTATTCTTATCATCAAACCAGAATTTAATAATATAAATATTTATATGTTTTTTCCAATAATTGCTGCATGCTCATATTCTTTGAGTATGGTTTTAGCAAAAAAAACTGCTGGTAATGATTCCTTATTTCAACAAACATTCCATGTTTATATTGGTGCCTTTATCGGCGGAAGTATAATTAGTGTTTTAATTCATAATTATGATTTTAATTTATCTATTTTTTATATTTTAAGTAATCCATGGATATTTAATGATTATCGAACATTTGGATTAATAATTTTTATATCTATAGTTGGAGGTCTTGGTTTGTTTTGCTTAATTGGGGCCTATAGATTGGCTTCACCTTTAAGTTGTAGTATTCTAGAATATATCCATCTAATATTTGCAATTGTTGTAGGCTATTTTATTTTTTCTGAAATTCCAGATTTATATTCATTTATTGGAATCTTTCTCATCGTATCAAGCGGTATCTTCATTGTCTTTAGAGAAAATAAACTTGAAGAACTAGTAGTAGCTAAAACTACTCTTAGAACTTAATAGTAAATATTTTAGATTTTAATATAACAAACAATATATGAGTATTTACAACAAAGCATTTATTGCAATATGCTTTAACGGTTTTGGTCTTGCATTTATCTGGGGAATAACTGTAACTAATATACCATGGTTGTTTGATCGCGTAGGTATTAAGGAAACAGATTTAGGAATTTGGTTTACAATTTTTGCCATTCTTCAACTTTTCTTTAGCCAATTATCTGGAAGGGTAATTGTTCCAATTATAGGAACAACAAAAACTTTAATGCTAGGCCAATTATCTTTTGCTATTTTTCCCTACATTTTTATTACAGCAAATAACGTACAAACATTTTTTCTTTCCAGCATACCTTTATCTATAGCTGCAGGCTTAATTTTTCCAACATTAGCAAGCACAACTAATTTTATAGAAAACAACACAAAAAGAATATATCAAACCTACCAACAAGCATCTTTTAGTTTTGGTTTTATTATAAGTGGTATTTGTGCGAGTCTATTTTTTTATTTAAATTTATATCCTCCTCATATATTTGTAGGATTAATATTTTTTTCATTATTAATTATAATTCTAACTTATATTTTTGGATTATCTTCAACGAATGATTATTATGATAAATTAGAAAAATTCAAAATACCTGAGAAAAAAGTTTTATTTTTTGGATTAAATTTAGCAATTTTTATGGGCACTGTTGGTATTATGTTAGAGTGGACACCTTTATGGTTAAAAAGAGATCTTAATGCAACACTTTATGTTTCATCACTTTCAATTTTATTTTGGGGAGCGGGTGAATTTATTGGAAGAATTTTTGGAGAAAAAATTGTAAATTTATATGGAGTAAAATTTGCTGCTGGATATTTTGGTTTAGCCGGTTGTTTAATATTTTTTATAGCTGTTTTAAGTGGAAATATTTATATTATTCTTTTTACTGTTTTTTTATTTGCTCTTTCGACAGCAAATTTTTATCCAGTAGTATTGATGCAAGGATTAAAATACACAACAGAAAGCATATCTGTAACAGCTGCAAATATTACAACAATTGCTTTTTCAGGTTTCCTAATTGGTCCTGCAATAGTTGGTTTTAGTGCAGAAACGTTTGGGCTTACTTTTAATGTAATTGCATTGTGCTTTATATGGGCATTTAATGCGGTTCTATTTATTTACTTTATTAATCAGTTAAATAAAAATTAAAGATCAAATAAAAAATGGGGCAAAACTTCAGCAGTGGAGCTGACTTTATACCCCAACTCATTATATTGTATCTTTTTACATTCTAAAACTATATTCATGCCAAGATTTAATAATATATGAGAAGATTAATTTTATTAGTTGTGGTTTTAGTAATCGCCGGAGGAGGATATTATTATTATACTTCCAGTGATTCCGAGGTATCAACAACAAGTTATGAATATATCAAAATTGAAAAAGGAAATATAAAAAAGACAGTTTCTGCTACTGGTAAAATTATACCAACCTCAACATTAATATTATCATCAGAGATATCTGGAAAAATAGTTGATATTAATAAAGATTTTAATGAAAAAATTAATAAAGGAGAAGTTCTCGCAATATTTGATCAAAACCCTTTTATCCTAAGTGTAAAAGAGTCACAAACTTTAGTGGATATCTCAAAATCTAAGCTAAAACAAAAAAAAGCTAGTCTTGAAAAAGCAAAATCAGAGTTAAACAATGCAATCTCAAATAAATCAGGTGCTGAGTCAAGATTAAATGACAGCGCTTTATATTTATCAAAGTTAAAAGAAAATCTTGAAGAAAGAAAGGCTCTATTTGTAAAAAAATTTATTTCTAAAAAAGAATTTGATGATACTAATTTTGATTATGAAAGTGCAATTATTCAAAATGCTACATTAAAATCTGAAATCTCATCTTTGGATGCAGTAATTAATTCAAGAAAAGCACAAATTGAGATTATTAAAGCAGAACTTGAAGAGGTAGAAAAAATAATTCAACAATCAAAACTTACACTAGAAAGTGAAGAGCTAGATTTAACTAAAACCAAAATAGTTTCACCCATTGATGGTTTTATTTTAGATAGACATATTAGTGTAGGTGACGTTCTAGGTGCATACCAAAAAGATTCTATTATGTTTACCATTGCTGAAACACTATCAAATATGAACATAGAAATTTTTATAGATGAATCAGATATAGGCAATATTCAATTAAATCAGATTGTAGAATTCTCTACTGATGCATTTCCTGATAGAAAATTAAATGCTACAATAAGTCAAATACGTTATTCACCAATAGATGATCAAAATGTAATTACCTATGAAGTTATTGCATCATTTGATAACCCTGAAAATTTACTTTTACCTGGCATGACAGCCAACGTTGATATTATTGTTCAAAATAAAGAAGATGTTTTAAAAGTTAAAAATTCGGCTCTTTCTGTAAAGCTTAACCAAAAACCTAAACAAAATTCAGGAGGTAGTAGATGGGGTGGTGGTGGTGCGTCTCAAATGCAAGAAATAATGGCACAAATTAATATGACGAAAGAGCAACAAAACAAAATGAGAAGTGTTTATCCTAAACTTGGTAAAGTAAGAGGTTCTTTAGAAGCTAAAAACTTATCTCCTGAAAAAATAAGAAAAGAAATACAATTGTATATTGAAAATGCATTAGTAGAATTATTAACTGATGAACAAAGAAATAAATATTTTGAATTAAAACAATCTTTGAACGTTAAAAAAGTATTTAAATTAGCTGAAGGATCTCACGAACAAATAGATTTGATTACTGGTCTTAATTCTGGTGGTTACACAGAAATTATAAAAGGTGAAGTAGAAGAAGGTGATGATGTAATATCTAAAGTTATTGTCGAAACTTCTGAAAAAAAAGCTCTAAGATTATTTTAAGATGATTAATATAAATTCTCTCTCAAAAGAATATGTGATGGGAGATAACAAACTTTTAGCATTAGATAAAATTGACCTTTCAATCAATGAAGGAGATTTTGTTAGCATTATGGGTTCATCAGGATCTGGGAAATCTACTTTAATGAATATTATTGGTTGTTTGGATGTCCCTTCTAGTGGTCAATATCATTTTAGAAATAATAATGTTTCAACATTGAATTCCAATAAACTGGCGGAATTACGAAACAAAGATATAGGATTTGTTTTTCAAAACTTTAATTTACTTCCACGATTAAATGCTACAGAAAATGTTGTGCTTCCACTTTTATATTCTGGTAAAAATTTAAAAGAAAGAAATAAATTAGCACTTGAAGCTTTAGAGAGTGTTGGATTAAAAGATAGAGTACATCATAGACCTAATCAATTATCTGGTGGTCAACAACAAAGAGTGTCAATAGCAAGAGCAATAGCTGGATCTCCTAAATTAATTTTAGCAGATGAGCCAACTGGAGCTTTAGATAGTAAAACAGGTTTAGAAATAATGAAAATATTAAATGATCTTAATGCAAAAGGGATAACAATAGTTCTCGTAACGCATGAAGATGACATTGCTAATTATGGATCAAGAATAATAAAAATGAAAGATGGTAGAATTTTAGAGGATAGAAAAAATGTCAATAACTGATCTTATATATCTTTCACAAAAAAGTTTACGTTCAAATATTTTAAGAAGTATTTTAACATCTCTTGGTATCATTATTGGTGTGAGTTCTGTTATTACAATGATTTCTATTGGGTCAGGTGCTAGAATTGAAGTTGAGCAACAAATTGAAAGATTTGGATCAAATAACTTAATAGTTAGATCGCAGAGTTCTTCAAATAGAGGTGTTTCTATGGGGGTTAATTCAGTTAACACTTTAACATTAAAAGATATGGAAGCTCTTAAAGAAGAACTACCTGCAATTAAAGCAATTGCACCTAGAGTAAGCTTGAGTACACAAATTATTGCTAATGGAAATAACTGGCTTGCGACTGTTACAGGTACAACAAATGATTATTTTGATTTAGGTAACTGGAAATTTGAAAATGGAAGAAGTTTTGAAGAAGAAGAATTAGATTCAGGTTCAAGAGTTGCCATTATAGGTAAGACAGTTCAAAAAAATTTATTTGATACTGATAATCCCATTGATGAAGTAATCAGAATTAATAAAGTTCCATTTACTGTTATAGGTTTACTAGATGCGAAAGGTGGAACAGCTTGGGCTGATTTAGATGACACAATAATTGTTCCCTTAAAAACTGCCAAACAACGATTAGTAGCTAAAAAATTTCCTGGAGATCAAATTCGTAGCATGACCATTAATGTAAGATCTTCTGAATTACTTTTTAAAACAGAAAAAGATGTTGATACAGTAATGCGAAAACTTCATAAAATTTCTGCTAACGGTAATCCTGATTTTGTAATTAGAAACTACGCACAATTTTTAAATGCGAGACAAGAGTCTTCAAGAGTTATGTCAATTCTTCTCGCAACAGTTGCGGGTATTTCCTTAATAGTAGGAGGCATAGGTATTATGAACATTATGCTTGTTACTGTTACAGAGAGAACAAAAGAAATTGGCGTTTGTATGTCTGTTGGTGCAAAAAAACGAGATATACTTCTTCAGTTCTTGATTGAATCATTAATGATATCACTCATTGGAGGCCTTATAGGAATTGCTTTAGGTTTAGGGGTAATATTTGGCGTCAGTGAATACTTTAAATGGAAAATGAGTCTTGATTATATGTCTATAGTTCTTTCTTTTGTATTTTCTTCCTCTATTGGAATTATATTTGGATTTTACCCGGCTAGGAAAGCTGCAAACCTTAATCCTATTGATGCTTTAAGATACGAATAAAATTGATGACAAAAAAATATGATTTCATAATAGCTGGTGGTGGAACGTCAGGAATTATAACAGCAACAAAATTAATTGATCATGGTGCTTCTGTTTTAATTTTAGAAGAAGGTATTAAAACAAATAATTTACTTTTATCGATGCCAGCTGGTTGGATTAAGGGATTAGAAAATAGTCCATTCTTAAAATTTTATGAGTCTATTCCGCAAAAACAATTAAATAACCGTCAACATTTTATAGCACAAGCCAAAACACTAGGTGGAGGTTCAAAAGTAAATGGTATGGTTTACATGCGAGGTAAACCATCTGATTATAATAAATGGGAAGAGGAGAGTGATGATAGTAATTGGAACTGGAACTCTTTACTCAAGCATTTTGTTAAACTTGAAGATAATCAGCGTATTAAAAATGAATATCATGGAAACAAAGGTAACTTAAAAGTTTCTGATCCTGGTTATATTGTAGAAGGTACAAACTTATATATCAAAACAATGCAAGCTATGGGCTTGCCTTATAATGATGATTTCAATGATGGTGATCAATATGGTGTTGGAACTATGCAATACACCATTGGCAATGGCAAAAGATGCGATGTGTACAGTGCTTTTTTACAATCAAAAACTAATATTAAAAATTTAGAAGTCAAAACCAGTTCTATTGTAACAAAAGTTATTCTTGATCAAAAAAAAGCAATTGGTGTTGAGTGTGTATCAAATGGTAAACCAACTAAATATTTTGCGAATGATATTATTTTAACATCAGGAGCATACGTAACACCTAAAATTTTAATGCATTCCGGAATAGGGGAAGAAGAGCAATTACAACAATTTAATATTCCAGTAATTGAAAATTTAAAAGGTGTCGGTAAAAATTTGCAAGATCATCATGAAGTCCCTGTTATCTCCAGAGTAAAACCTGGTTATAGTTATTATAAACAAGATGAAGGATGGCGAATGATAAAAAATGGAATTCAGTATTTATTATTTAATTCAGGTCCTGTTCGATCTCAAGGTGTTGATAGTTGTTCTTTTTTTAATCCAGAAAATTTAGAAGATAAAAAAGATCCTAAAATTAAACTGTATTGTGTGCCCATAATGTATACTGATAGAGATACAAAAGGCATAAAACCTGATCACGGTTTAACTCTTACATCTTGTATAATGAATCCAAAATCAAGAGGAGAGGTTAAAATTCAATCTTCCAACCCATTAGATTTACCTCTTATCGATCCAAATTTCTTAAGTCATGAAGATGATATGAATGTTATGTTAAATGCCGTAAAACTTGCAAGAAAGGTTATTCAAACAAAACCTTTATCCAATATTGTTCTGGAAGAAACAGTTCCTGGTAAATCTATTAATTCTGATGAAGATCTAATTAATTATTCAAAAAAAATGATCAAAACAAATTGGCACCCTGTTGGAACATGTAAAATGGGCAAGGATAATGATGATATGGCAGTTTTAAATACAAAATTGGAAGTGAAGGGAATAAAAAATTTAAGAGTTTTTGATGTGTCGATGATGCCAACAATTGTTGGCGCTAATACTAATGCTCCAGCTATGGCAATAGCAGATAAAGCTACAGACTTATTATTGAGGTCAAACCACTAATTTATTAATGAAAATACTAATCAATTAATATTTATGGAACAAAACTCCCTCAGTCGAGAGGGCTTTATACCCCATATATAGCGTGTTATTTTTTATTTATCTACTCGACCAAGAAAACTAATTCTTGGCTATCTAAATCAACACCAGCATCAGTTCTAAGTTTTGCTAATTCTGGATCTTGCATTGCTGCTTGCATTTTTTCCATCGATTCAATCTCTAAAACTTGATAAATTTTAGTTTCATCATCTTTAGGGTGGCCATATGCTAAAACTTTTATTCCATATTTTTCTCTATGAGTATCAACACTGAGAAAAAGATTTTTCCATTTTTCATAACCTTCTTTTAATTTAACATTCATAATAATTTTCATAATACGTCCTTTTTTCTATTTCTTTTAGTTGAATATATTAGTCTATAGTTAATTAATTTAGCTATTTAATTTGCTTCTATAATTACTAAATTTCTTACAACAACATCCTCTTTATTTTCACCTAAATGTGCCAAAGCTTCTTGATAACGAGGATCATTGTAACCATCTATTGCGTCCTGCACGCTATTAAATTCAACGACTGCTGAATATAATAAATCAAAATTCTTTTGAACATAGAATTTTGGCTCACTGCTAGCAGTAGGTACAAAATTTCCTGATTTCTTTTCTGCTTCCTCTGCAACAATATTCATAAATTTCTCTAAATATTGTCCCCATTTTTCTTCATTTTTAATTTCTTTTACTTGTCCAACCCAATATCCTTTTTTCATAAATCCTCCTTAAAAGTAAGTTTATTTACATTTCTGTAGCGCCAGTTTCTGTTCTCCAAATCAATCCATCTTTTTTTAATGCAACCATCATTAAGGCTTCTTTATCTCCAGATGCATAAGTATTAAAGCGATGTGTAACTAAAATTTCATCATTTTCATAAATACAACGAACTTTATCTTGAGTAATATTATTAAACATTTCTAATGTTTGTTCTTCACTTCCTTCACTTTTTTTAAAAACTTTATTTTGCTTATGACTAATAAATTCATGGTCTTCATGGAACAGAGCTCTGTGAGCTTTTGCATCTTTTTCTTCAAATGCTTTTTGTAATTTTTCAAATAACATAAATCTCCTTTTGTTTTTTAAAATTTAAAATTCAAATTTTACAATTTTGTGAATATTCTATTATCGAATAATAATTAAGTTAAGCAAAAAATATTATTAATAAAAAATAATAAATATTGACGAATAGTTATTCAAACCTTTATGCTTTATTAATAAAAAGATTGTTGATCTTGATAAATTTTTAATAAAAAATTCTATAATAATTTATAATTAAATTGAAAGGAGGATATTAAATGTCAATTTTTGTATCACTTGGTATTTATTCCCAAAAAGGTGCAGATGGTATCATTAATGGAGACTCAGACAGAAAAGCAGCTATGGAAAAAATGGTTAGCAGTGTTGGAGGTAAATTAATTGATTATCATATAACAAGAGGTCAGTATGATTTTGTCATGATTACAGAGGCAGAGTCATTTGAAAGTATGGCTGCATGTGCTCTAAAAGCAAAAGCAGCAGGCACTCTTACAGAAGCAGTAACTTTAGAGTCAGTTGATTTAAACAAAGTAAGAGAAATGGGAAATAAAGTAGATTTTTCTCCTCCTACTTCTTAATTTAAGAAGCACTCAAACTAGAGTGCTTTTTTTCATTAAATTAAATAAATTTTTCTTTTCTTATGTAACCAACTTCTGTTGTTTTAAAGTGTTTGAAGGGTACATTGAGAGCCTCAATTGCTTTAATAGTCTCATCGGTAATATTACCATAAACTTCTATTTCAAATTTATCTGCTATTTCTTGATGTTTTTCTACATATGCTACAACAGGAGGGTTATTAATGTGATGAACCATTGCCTCACTTGTACGGTAGACTTCACTCCAGGTAAATTCTAATGGATCTGTTGGATCTTGATCAAATGTATGGATTAGCATATCTGGTTCTGATGCATTTACGGCGTCATCAGCTTCTTTTGCAATTTTGAGATACTCTTCAACTTTACCTTCTTTTACACGTATTCTAGCTATTAAAATAAAAGGATTAGACATATTATAAAATTAATTTCCGCATTCTAACATAATGAATGTGTGAGTTTCAAGATCTACTGATGCTTCTGTTCTTAATTGACCACCTAACGATAAAGATCATGAAATTACATTTTCAGAAATAACTATTTAGTTAATATATGATTGCGGCGAATGTCCAGCAATAAACAAGAGTATTTTAGCCCTTAAAAAAGGGCTATTTAATTATTGTGGTAATACTACTTTATTAATGACATGAATAACGCCATTTGTAGTTTCAATATCTGCGGTAATTACTTCTGCATCATTTACAAAAACTTTACCGTTTTCTGCTTTTACAATTAATTTTTGACCATTAACTGTTTCTGCTTCGATGGTTCCAGATATGTCTCCTGACATTACTTTGCCTGAAAGCACATGGTATGTTAAAATTCCTGCGAGAGTACTTTTATTCTCTGGCTTAAGAAGATCATTTAGTGTTGCTTCGTCAATTAGAGCAAATGCATCGTCTGTTGGTGCAAATACTGTAAAAGGACCCATGCCTTTAAGTGTATCAACTAAGTCAGCTGCTTGTACTGCAGCAACCAATGTATTAAACGCGCCAGCCTTAACAGCAGTATCTACAATATCATGTTTGTGTCCGTCTGCTTTTAAAACATTTGCAAAAAATACGAATGGAATAATTAATGTAATAAATATTTTTTTCATATTATTTCCTTTTCTAATATTTTTGAAATAGTTTGAAAAAAATTAAAAAAATGTGACAACCTGTACAAAATAAAATTTTTTTAAAATTTTTTTAATTTTTTTTTTATAAAATTAATTTTTATAAATTTGACTTTTATAAGTGTCAATAGTGTGGCGTATGTGTCGTGTACACTTACGACTAAGAAAAAATGAAGGGTTGATAAGCTAAGGAGGTCGAATAATATAAAAAATAATTTTAAATAAAATTTATTTTTAAATATTAATGATATTTAAAAAGGTATTTACTATTTAAAATAAAGACCTATTTGATAAACATGCGACAATTTATAGTTGAATGTTGGGATAGTGTTATGAATCATGACTTTAACCCATTAAAGCACATTCCCGACCTACAAGTAAGACACATGGTATTGCAAATATTAGCTTGGATGTGGTGTATAGCATTCAGTCTTTATGTTGGATCCTGGTATGTAATGGGAGTAACTTTTGCTACACATTTTCTTTTAATCGCAGCCATTGCTATCACTATTGCTACTTTTAAAATATCTGAGAATGTCTATAAATTTAGAGAAGGTTACCATTCAGCGAATAGAGCACGAGGTAGCGTCATTTACAGAGATAAATATGGCAATCCGTATAAAGTTGAATTGCCAAAAAATGATCCTGGCGGAGAACACGATTAATTCTTTTAAATAACTACCAAACTAATTGTGAAGAAAATTAATGAATATTAGATTTTATATAAAGATCATAGTTGGTTTATTGATTTTTAAATTTGCATTTGCAGAAGTTATAGATGTCGATGATCAAGAAATGATAAAATTATCAAACGATAATATTCCAATTGTAGATGTAAGAAGAAGTTCAGAGTGGGTTCAAACCGGCGTTATTCCAAATAGTATTTTACTAACTTTTTTCGATGAAGAAGGGAATTATAATTTTGATGAATGGTTCGAAAAATTACAACTAGAAATAAGTGTAACTGATCCAATAATCTTAATTTGTAGATCAGGAAAAAGATCTAAGGTAGTCGCTAATATGATAGATGAGAAATTTAATACTATTATTTACAATGCACAAACTGGAATCAACTCTTGGATTAATAAAAAATTCATAACAGTTGAGCCTCAAACAAATTAGAAAAAGGGTAAGCGATAGGCCTTACCACTCACCCAGTTGACCTATACGCTAATTATATAGAAGAGTCCTTAACAATCTACTTAGTTGGTATGGATATTATTAAGACGATTATGATTATTATATTTGATTTCTCTACTGGAGAATGACAGTAAATATGAAAAATACTTTAATAAAATCCTAAAACATTGAATAATCCAAATAGCTATTAATATTTAATATTTAATTCATGATAAATTAGTAATTACTTACATTGATGTTAATAATCCATACTAATTAAATGGCTCAAGAAATAAATTATAACAAATTTTTCCTCGCCGCTTATTCTCAGGGTGCAATAGTGATGTTTTTAATAAGTACCTATTTTGTTTATACGCCAATAGTTTTAGAAAGTTTAAAAATTACCGAAACTGAATTTGCTTTAGGTATAACAGTATTTGGAATCACAAATATTATTATCAATCAAATAGCAACAAGATTTTTACTTCCTAAGATTGGAACAACCAATTGTTTGATAATTGCAAGATTATCGTATGCATTTATTCCATTTCTAATTTTTTATATACCTAAGTACGAGGTGTATATTCTATTAAGTATTTTTTGGGGAGCAGTGGTGGGCATCCAGGCTCCAAGTCTTTTTACACAAATTGCTATATTAGAATCAAAAACTAAAAAAATATTAAATCCAATTTTTAAATCTTGTTTTTCAGTAGGATCTATATTTGGAGCATTACTAGCAAGCTTTTGTTTTGGGCTTAAAGTTGATCCGGAATTATTATTTGCTCTTATTGGAGTTTTTATTTTTCTATCTTCTATTTCTATGTTTTTTTTTGGTTTACCAAAAAAACTTGATTATGTAGATAAAGCACCAAGTTTCTCTTTACCATCTAAAACTATTTTTTTGTACGCTTTAGTTAACATGATGATTTTTGCATCGATCGGTATAATTCTCAATTGGTCTTCTCTATGGTTTATTAATGATTTATTGGGACCAGTTTATTTAGCTGGTTTTGTTTTGCTATTTTTTAATATCGGTGAAATATCTGCAAACATAATGGCTTCAAGGCTTATTAAAATTTTTAATGAAAAATTTGTAGGTCCATATTTTACCATAATTGGATCAGTAGTATTAATTTTTACAATAGTTTCTCAAAATATTTACATCATTTTGATCGGCATGATAATATTTGGTTTTTCGTGCTCTAATATGCAGCCAATTATTTTTAGGCAAGCAATCAAATATTCCAAAGATTCAATCCCTAAAACTATATCTCATATATCTAGTATTGGTTTTTCTGGTTTAGTTTTTGGACCCGCAATAGTAGGTTTTTCTGCAGAAAAACTTGGATTAACATTTAACATGTATGCTTTGTGTTTCGTTTTTATTTCAATATCAATTTTAACTGTATCTCTAATGAGAACAGAAGTAACTTAATAATAATAATAATTATATGTCAGAAAATGAACAATTATTAAAATCATTTTATGCAACCTACTCAGTAGGATTCTTCACTTTTTTTTTAATAAGTTCTTTTATGATTTATACTCCAATTGTACTTGATCTCTTAAAAATATCTAAAGATGAACTTGGATTTGCTGTTACTTTTTTCGGAGCATTTGTAATCTTGTCTAATTTACTTTCCTCAAGATTTTTAGTACCAAAAATTGGAACCACTAATTG
This sequence comes from uncultured Alphaproteobacteria bacterium, assembly GCA_902515745.1. Classification (GTDB taxonomy): domain Bacteria; phylum Pseudomonadota; class Alphaproteobacteria; order HIMB59; genus CACPNW01. The sequence goes on from CABXWB010000007.1 coordinate 83,798, forward strand.
TTTAAAAATTTCTAGAATTATTATTTCCTTTGTTCCATTGCCAGTTTTTTATTTTGAAACTTATTATTTTTTAATATTAAGTTATGCAATATTTGGAATTGGTATGGGAATTCAGGCTCCTTGTGTATTAACTCAGGTAACAATAATTGAAAATAAAACCAAAAAGATATTAACACCAATATTTAAAACTTCTTGGGCTTTTGGATCAATAGGTGCAGCTGCCTTGTCTACTATTTCCCTGGGATACAATTTTGACCCTTTTAATTACTTTTTAGTTTTAGGTATTATAGCATTATCTGCTTTAGTATTTTTACATATTTATGGTCTTAATAGAAAATATGACGTTCCTAACAACGCAGCTAAATTTTCCTTACCCTCACCTAAAACTTTTTTATTTGGAATAATAAATATGTTCCAGACTGCTTCAATGGGCATAATTATGGTGTGGTCTTCTGCCTGGTTGTTAGAAGATTTAAATTCAAGTTTATTTCTTGCTGGTTCTATTGTATTCTTTTTCAACTTTGGAGCAATAATCAGTAACATAATAGCACCTTTCCTTATAAAAATTTTAAATGAAATATTTGTTGGCCCACTTTTTTCCGTTTTAGGCTCTGTAATCTTATTTTTATCAACTTTAACGATGAATGTTTATGTAATATTTTTTGGTGTCGCTTTTTTTGGTTTTCTTAGCTCAAATTTAATGCCAATTATAATTAGAGAGTCAGTGAGGACATCACATAAACCAATTCCAATAACAATTTCACATGTTACTAGCTTAGGACAATCAGGATTTGTTTTTGGACCAGCAATAATTGGATACTCTGCCTCAGTAAACGGGCTTACATTTAATGTTTATGCATTTTGCATTTTATTTTTTATAATTTCAATTCTAATGACATTTCTTATGAACCAAAAAAAGTAGCAGGAGTTATTGAAAAAAGTCAATAATCTAGAAAAATACAAAAATAAGATTTAAGTTTTTACAAATGCATTAAAAGAAAAACTTCTTCGCTCGCCATCTTTACGAAATGGATGAACATCATGCATTAAAAAAGCAGGAAATATATACATGTCACCGACACGAGGTTTAAAAGTAATGCGATGCTTTACCAAAGGAGGGCTATTACGTGGCATGGACACACGACCATCAAAAAAAGAAAGTCTTCCGGCAAAAGCAATCTCTTTGTTATATTTAATAGAATTTGGAACCTCAAGATAACAGACTCCACTTACATTCCCTCTATGAATATGTGGGGGATTAAAATCACTAGCAAATTGTCTAACAATCCACGCGCGATCAATTTTAATGGAAGAGGGTTTAACTTGAATAACGTTTTTGTAATAAGATTCAATAATGCGGTTTAATTGTTTTTCTAAACCGCTAGTAAAAAGAAAATCTTTTGTTAAGCGAAATTGTTGCTGAACATTTCCAACTAATCTATGTGAGTGATCCAATACTTTACTTTTATGTTTATTTTCAATTATTTTTTTTGTAAATGAATTAACTTTACCAATCATTGTATGTGATAAATTATATTTACCTATTGTAGGTCCAAAAGGCTTATA
>CABXWB010000008.1 GCA_902515745.1 uncultured Alphaproteobacteria bacterium
AAATGTTTTAGTATTTTTTGTTAACTCATAAAGTCTTTGAACAGCGTATTGAGGCTTAATCTGTTTACCTGCATTATTATAGTTTAAACAATCAATTTCTTTCCATTTATTAATTTTATCCCACCACAATTTCAATGAATCAGTATCTATTTTATATTTTTTTTCTTTCCAGATCGAAATCATTTTTTCGACAACTTGTTTAACATCACCTATTATTGGAACATCAACATTTATAGTTTTGTTAATATTACTTTCATCAATATCAATATGAATTTTCTTTGAATTAGGTGAGAACGCATCAAGTCTTCCAGTAACTCGATCATCGAATCTTGCTCCAATATTAATCATGACATCACATTCATGCATTGCCATATTAGCTTCATACATTCCGTGCATTCCAAGCATGCCAAGTGAGTTTTTATCTGATGAACCTACTACACCTAGACCCATTAATGTCATTGTAACTGGTGAACCAACAATATTTATAAACTCTCTAACTAATTTTGAAGCTTTTGGACCAGAGTTAATACATCCACCACCAATATAAAAAATTGGTTTTTTAGCATTTGCAATTAAGCCCACTGCTTCTTCAATTTTATTTTTTTCAAAATCAGGACTTGGCTCAAATAATCTATGAGAAGGAATGATAATTTTATTTTTTTCTTCATAAGTCCCAGAAGCAAATTGAACATCTTTAGGTATATCAATTAATACAGGTCCTGGTCTTCCATTTTGTGCAATTGTAAAAGCTTCATGAAAAACAGATGATAATTTATTTACATCCTTCACTAAATAGTTATGTTTTGTACATGGTCTTGTAATTCCAGTAGTATCACATTCTTGAAATGCATCGCTTCCAATTAAATGAGTTGGTACTTGTCCTGTAATGCAAACAACTGGGACACTGTCCATCATTGCATCAGTTAAACCAGTTACAACATTTGTTGCGCCAGGTCCTGATGTTACAAGAACTACTCCGGTTTTACCAGTAGACCTAGCATAACCTTCAGCTGCATGTATAGCACCACCTTCTTGTCTTACTAAAACGTGCTTAATTGAATTCTGTTTAAATAAAGTATCGTATATAGGTAATACTGCACCACCAGGATACCCAAATACAACTTCTACGCCTTGTTCAGCTAAGCTTTTTAAGACAATTTCAGCGCCTGTTATTTCATTATTCATTGATTTTAGCTCATAGGCTGTGGATAAAATAAAATCAATAAATTAGTTCAATTTTGATCTAAATTAATGGATTTTATGTCAATTTCATCAGGAAATTGATCAAATTTTTTAAAAAAATTAAGATTTGAAGATCTCCACCAAGTGTGTTGTCTTTTTACATAGTTTCTTGTGACCTGCTGAATTTTTGAAATACATTCATCAATTGATAGTTCGTTATTAAGATAAGATTGAATTTCAGGAACTCCGTGAGCTTTCATTATTGGCAAACTATTATCATAATTTAATTTAAGCAAGTTTTTGACTTCCTCTATCGCACCATCTTCTATCATCAAATGTGTTCTATGATCTACTCTTCTATAGTTTTCTTTTCTATCTGGGAGAAATAATAATATTTTGTAATTTTTAAAGTTAATAAAATTTTTATTTTTATTTTTCTTCCAGTCACTAAATTTTTTCTTAGTAAAAAAATTTACTTCCCATATTCTTCTTATTCTTTGAATATCATTAGGTGCAATATTAATCATTGCATCACTATCAAGCTCTTTAACTAAATTAAAAAAATTTTCCTTACCATTTTTTAAAATCATTTTATCTGATTCTATTTTTACTTTTTCTGGAATAGATGGAATTGAAACTATTCCATTGATTAAAGATTCTATATAAAGACCTGTACCTCCAACTAAAATAGGGGTGATATTTTTATTATCCAAATAATTAATTTTTTTTGATACTTCCTCACACCATTTTTGAACATTAAATCTAACATCACCTTTTACAAATCCATAAAGATGGTGATTTACTTTTTTTTTATCTTCTAAAGTAGGTCTTGCAGTTAATATACTTAACTCACGATAAATCTGCATACTATCAGCATTTATAATCTCGCCATTTAATTTCTCAGCTAGATTTAGAGCAAATTTTGATTTACCTGATGCAGTGGGACCTAATACAAAATAGATTTGAGTTTTCAATTATTCTTAAATTTAATTGTTACCCAATTTTGCTCATCATCTCTAATTATTTTTAGTAATAATGAGGATCTACCTGTTTTTTTTAAAGAATTTACTAATTCTTCAAATGAATTCATATTGTTAATGATCTCTCTATTAACTTCTGTGATTATATCTCCACTTTGCAAACTACTATCAATATCGTCAATTGAAATTACTTTGACTCCACTTTCATGATCCTCGATTGTAATGCCTAAAGATTGTATTTTTAAATTTCTTTCAATATTTGAAGTTGTTTTTCTTTCTGTCACTACTTCTCCAGGTAATTCTCCTAATATAACCTCAATAATAATCTTCTTATTTTTTCTCCAAACTTCTAAGATTGCAGTAGAGCCTACATCTGACTCTGCAACAACTCTTGGTAAATCAGGCATCTTTTTAATTTCAATATCGTTAAATTTTAAAATTACGTCACCTGGTTCTAATCCAGCAGTTTTAGAAGGTCCATTCGGGTTTACGTTTGATATAAACGCCCCTTTTTGATCTGGTAAACCTAAACTTTCAGCAAAATCACTTGTTACAGGTTGAATTTGAACACCTAACCAACCCCTCTTTGTTTTTCCAAAGTCTTTTAATTGTTGGACTATTTTATTTGCACTGTTAGCGGGAATTGCAAAACCTAAGCCAATACTTCCACCTGTTTGTGAAACAATAGCAGTATTGATACCTATTACTTCACCGTCTAAATTAAATAATGGTCCACCAGAATTCCCTCTATTAATCGAGGCATCAGTTTGTAAAAATTTTACGTAAGGTCCACTACCTAAATCTCTTGAAATCGCAGAAATGATACCAGCAGTTACTGTACCTCCTAACCCAAGAGGATTACCAATTGCAATGGACCAGTCTCCAACTCTCATTATATCTGAGTCTCCCCAGCCAACGTAAGTAAGTTTTACATTTTGAGGATCAATTTTTAAGACAGCAATATCTGCTTTAGGATCTCTTCCAAGCAACTCTGCAGTAAATTCCGTTTCATCATTTAAGATAACAGTTATTTCATCTGCTCCTTCAATTACATGATTATTTGTAACTACTATGCCATCTTCACTTATAATAAAACCTGAACCAAGTCCTGTCATAGGTCTTTGAGATCTTCTTTGATCTCTATCAAAATATTCCTTGAAAAAATCATCAAAAGGAGATCCCTCTGGAAATTGAGGTATTTGATTTTGACCATTATTTTCAACAATAGTTGTTGAAGCAATGCTAACTACTGCAGGAGATAATTGCTCAACTAAATCTGCAAAACTTTCAGGAACAGATAATGCGGGTTTGGTAAATAAAAGGCCAATTATAAATAGAAACTTTAATTTCATTTTAATTATCGTAATATTTGATAGTGAAATAAATAAGGCATAATCCGATTAAAGCAGAAAAGGCACTAATATTTTTAATTGTTTGAGGATTAATTTTACTTAGAATTTTAAATAATTTATTTAAATTATTAGCAAGAAAGAAATACAAGACTCCCTCAACGATCATCACAAGACCGATGCTTGTTAGTAAAACTTCAAGCATTAATTCTGAAGATCTATTTCACCAAAAAACTTTTCACAAACTTCTCCAGGCGCAATAACCATAGACATTTCAGTATCACCAAAAGTATCTTTACAAGCTTGCATTGTTCTTAAAAAATCAAAAAATTCCTCATCAAGACTATATGCATCTCCAAGGATTTTATTCTTTCCGGCATCTCCTTCACCTCTAAGTATAGAAGAGGTTCTTTCAGCTTCTGCTATAATTACGGTTTGTTGTCTATCTGCTGATGCTACAATTTCCTTAGATAGCTCTTCACCTTCAGCTCTTAATAAATTAGCTTCTTTTTCACGTTCTGATCTCATTCTTTGATAAACATTATTAGAAACCTGTTCGGTTAAATCTGTCCTGCCAATTCTGATATCTAAAATTTTGACACCAAAAGATTCTTCATTAACTTTAATTTGTTTTTCAATTTCATTCATAATATTATTACGTTCATCACTCAGAAGTGATGTTAAAGAGTATTGTGCAATTACACCTCTAACAGCTGCATTTATAATTCTGCCAAATCTATCTGAAAATGTACTTTCGTTTCTAACAGTTTGATAGAATTTTAAAGGATCAACGATGTTATATCTAGCAAATGAATCAACGATAATTCTTTTTTGGTCTGACAGAATCATCTCCTCAGGTTGAGGATCTAAGTTTAATAGTCTTGAGTCTAAAAATACTGCATCTTGAATAAATGGAATTTTAAATTGAAGGCCAGGTTTTGTTACAACTTTTCTTGGATCACCAAATTGAAGTACTAAAGCTTGCTTGGTTTCATTTACAATAAAAAAAGCTCCCGTGAAGGTAAGGAAAAGTATAAACAAAACCAAAACTATAAGTAAATTTCTTGCACTAAATCTCATTTTAATTACTTCCCGATTTTTTAAGTTCATTCAATGGGAGATAAGGAACTACGCCCTGCCCATTTCCAGTATCATCTAAGATGATTTTATTCTTACCCTCTAACACTTCTCTTAAAGTCTCTAAATAAATTCTTCTTTTCGTTACTTCTTTCGCATCTTTGTAACTGTTATAAACATCAATAAAGTTTTGTGCTACACCTTCAGCTTGTTTAACAACTTGTTCTTTATATGCTGTAGCAGCTTCAACGAGTTTTGCTGCTTCTCCACGAGCATTTGGAACTATTCTGTTTAAATAAGTATTTGCTTCATTTACTAATCTTTCTTTATCTTGTCTTGCTCTTTGTACTTCATCAAAGGCATCAATAACTTGATCTGGTGGGTCAACACTTTGAAGTTGAACTGATTGAATTAGTACTCCACTCTCATAGGAATCTAAAACTATTTGTAATTCATTTCTTACAACTTGCTCAACCTCTTGACGACCTTCTGTAAGTAAGAATTGAAGATCTCTTTGACCAACAACCTCACGCACAACACTTTCGGACATGTCTTTTACTGTAAGTTCTGGGTTTCTAAGCTTAAATAAAAAATTTCCAGCATCTTTGATTTTAAATAGAACTGTAAATGCTACGTCTGCAATGTTTTGATCGCCTGTAAGCATTAAACTTTCTTCGATTACTTTTCTTTCAGCATTTGAATTTGAGGCAAAACCAAGATCACTTGCACTTCTAAACCCAACATTTATTTTTCTAATCACCTCAACCTTTGGTGTAACAGTTTGACCGATAGGGGTTGGAAAAAAGTAATGCAATCCGGGTTCTGTTGTTTGACCATTCCATCTTCCAAATAAAAGTTCTACACCTTGTTCATCAGGCTCTACTCTGTAAAAACCAGTAGCTAACCATAGAAGAATAGCAACAATTATGAAGATTGAGAGATTACGTCTTCCACCGAATTTGAAATTGCCAAACCTATCTTTTGCTTTTTTGATCGAATCTTCAAAATCTCTTCTATTTGGCCCACCTCCAGACCCTCCTGAGCCCCAAGGGCTGTTATTTCCGCCTGATCCCCAAGGATTATTGTCGTTGTTATTTTTATTCCAGTTCATATACTATTGATAAAATTGGCTCTATCTACTAACACTAATTATATTAATTAATAACTAATATTTGAGTAAATCTGGAAAAATCAAGTATGTCTGATGAAATTTTATCTTTAATTTACACTTTTTCTAAGAAATTTAGTGATCCTGAAACAAATCTTAGTTTTGATCCTAAAAATCAAAATATTTCAGCAGTTGTAAAAAAAGGCAATGTAAACATTTCTTTACTTGTGAAAGGTCAAAAAGAGGATCTATACCTGAATATTGCAAGATTGCTTAAAAATAATGTTGAGCAAATTTCTGGAATACTTTCTGTGAATGTAATTATAAACTCAGATGTAGAAAGTACTAAAACAAATAATAATGATAATAAAAGATTTAAAATTAATGCAAAAAATATTGTAGCAATTGCAAGTGGTAAGGGTGGAGTTGGAAAATCAACATTTTCAGTAAATCTTGCCACAGCATTAAGCTCACTAGATCTCAAAGTTGGATTACTTGATGCAGATATTTATGGTCCTAGCGTTCCTAGAATGATGGGTATTTCTCAAAAACCAATAATGAATGAAAACAAAAAACTTATACCCTTAGAAAATTATGGAATAAAATTAATGTCTATAGGTTTTATTCTAGACTCAGAAGCTCCAACAATTTGGAGAGGGCCTATGGTAATGAAAGCTTTAGAGCAAATGTTTAATGGTGTTGAGTGGAGTGAATTAGATTATCTTATTATTGATCTACCTCCTGGGACTGGAGATGCTCAACTTACTTTAGCTCAAAGTTCAAAACTTTCTGGATCAATTATAATTTCTACTCCTCAAGATGTAGCTCTTACTGATGCAAGAAAAGGAATAAATATGTTTAAAAAAGTTAATGTTGATATTCTTGGTATTGTTGAAAATATGAGCTACTTCATATGTCATAACTGTAATCAAAAACATCATATATTTTCTAAAGATGGTGTTAAAAAAGCAGCTAAAGAATTTAAAATACCTTTTTTAGGAGAAATTCCTATTGATACAAATTTACGAATTCAATCAGACAATGGAATACCTGCTTTAATAGATAATCCAGATGGTGAAATTTCAAAAAAATTTATATCAATTGCTAAGGACTTAAAAAAATCTCTGGATTAAACATTCATCATAGCATCAATTTTTTCATGATGTTGATAGTTTACTAATTTAAAATCATCTACATTATATTTAAAAAAATCTTTTGTTTCGAATTGAAGGTCAGGTAATTTTTTAGGTACTCTTTTTAGTTGAATTTTTACCTGTTCGAAATGTTCTTTGTAAATGTGAAAATCCCCTAAAGAATGGACAAAAGTTCCAACTTCTAATTTACACTCTCTAGCCAACATATGAGTTAGAAGACTATAACTAGCTATGTTAAAAGGAACTCCTAAAAACATATCACATGACCTTTGATATAACTGGCAACTTAATTTGTTATTAGAAATAAAAAATTGTGAAAATGCATGACATGGTGGCAATGACATATTTTTAATTTCTGGAGGATTCCAAGCTGAAATTATATGACGCCTTCCATTTGGATCTTCTTTGAGTCCTTTAATTAGATTTAAGACTTGATCTTCTCCATTAAAATTTCTCCATTGAACTCCATAAATTTTACCAACATCACCTTTAAATCTAGCTTTAGACTTCCAATAATCTGCTTCAGCATTTTGGGTCCAAATTGTTTTTTTGTCTTTTAAATTTTCTCTTTTGTCGTAATATAAAATTTCCGCTAATCGTCTCTCATCATCAGAGCCTTCAATAAACCATAATAATTCTGAAATTACAGATTTCCATGCTAATTTTTTTGTTGTTATTGCAGGGAAACCTTTTGATAAATCATAATGCATTTGATAACCAAATGATTTTCTGACACTACCTGCTCTACTTTCAACATCTGCGCCATTATCATAACAATATTTTAAAGCATCTAAATACTGTTTCATTTTTCCCAAATCTCAAAATGGCAAGAAGAATCACCATCAATTTTTTTTATCTTTTTCATACTATTTTCTATTAAAGATATATCTATAAATTTTTCGCATTTATAATTACCGTAGATTCTAGTAAGATAAAATTGTTGTATTAAATTGAAAGTTAAATTAATTATTTTTGAACCACCAATTATGAAAATATCCTTATCTATATATTCTGATTGAATATTTTTAATTTGATTATTTACGTTTTCGCTGAAGTAATAATCTGCTCCTTCTAATAATTCTTTATCTTTGGTTGTAATTAGAACATTTATTCTAGATTTTAGAGGTGTAGGCATAAAAGGATCTTCCCAGGTCTTCCTTCCCATTACTACGATATTATTTATAGTATTTTCTTTAAACCATTTTAGGTCAATTAAATTTTTAGGCCAAGGCATACTTTCCCCCTTACTTATGCCCCCTTTTTCATCTACTGCCATTATTGCTTTAATCATATTTTATTTATTTTATGTCTTAATTAGTAACAATTTTTTTTTTTAATTGCTAGGTTTCAAGACAAAACTTTCAAGTATAATTACTTTCAGGTATAATAATAATGTTGTTTTGCAACTATGATAATAAATGCTTTGTGCAATAAAGTTATTCGGACCCGGGGGCGGTACCCGGCGTCTCCACCAATATGGGGACGAAATAGGTTTGACGGTAATTCAAAGACAAAGACTTTATCCGGTATTGTACCACCGTTATCGGGCTATTTTATAAACGCTAACGATAATAGATTAGCACTTGCTGCCTAGGTTCTAGGTGAGCGCGGTTAGGGGCACCGGGCAACAGAACGCCCCATATTAATGAGGTAAGAAAAATATGAAAAAATTTGAAGATTTGATGAGTGTAAAAAATGAAATTGAAAATATTTCTGCATCACAGGCAAAAGAAAAACTCAATGATCCTAATGTACAATTTATTGATGTTAGAGATAAAGAAAGTTTTGATAAAGGAACAATAGGAAATGCAATTCATTTGGATAGAGCTTTTCTTGAATTTTATTTAGCAGAAGGTAGCCCCTTAGAAAATAAATTTTTTAAAGAAAACCCTAATAAAGAATACGTTGTATTTTGTGGTGTCGGTGGACAAGGAACATTATCAACCAAAACTATGCAAGATATGGGTATTAAGAATGTTAAGAATATTAATGGTGGTATGGCTGAATGGGAAAAGTTGAAAAAATGATCTTAATAACAATAAATGAAAAAAATTTTAAAAAAAATTTATAAATTTATTCCTAATAGAATTAAATTATTCATTTTTTACTTAATCAAATACTTTATTTTACCTGATGAAAAAATATTTCAGCATTTACATTTTGAGGGTTATTTTAAAATAAAAATTTTTAATCATTATGCTTATATGTACTCTGTTGGATCTATTTTAGAAAATACAATTTTTTGGAAGGGAATTAAAAACACCCACGAACCTTTAAGTAATGAAATTTGGTTTTATCTTTCAAAAAAAAGTAATGTAATTATTGATATTGGTGCTAACTCAGGACTTTAATGTCTTATATCACATATTGCTAATAAGAATTGTAATATACATGCTTTTGAACCATCTAATATTTTTATATTTGCATTAAATAAATTAAAAAAAAAAAATAATATTAATTTAGTAATAAATTCATATGCCCTTGGTGATATAAACAAATCAGTTTTTTTTGATGGATATAGAACAACTGCAGACTTGGATGAAAAAGCTTATTATTCTGAAAAAATAAATTCTAAATGGATTGAAATTAAACAAATTAAATTAAGCGAATACATTTTATCGAAGAAAATTGATAGAGTCGATTTAATAAAAATAGATATAGAAAAAAATGAATATAAAGTTTTAAAAGATATAAAAAAAAATATTGAAAAAGATCAACCAAATATGTTGGTTGAAATTATTAATGAAGATAAAATTTCTCAAGATAGAATTAAAGAAGAAATTGGAGAAATTTTACAAAAATTAAATTATAAAATTTATTTAATAGATGATAAAAATAAAATTATAAATTATTCACCTTCAATAAAGTATTCAACATATTGGAATGTTTTGTTTCTTAATTCTATTACAAGTAAATCATTTGAAAAGAAATTTAAAATTTTTTTTTAATTTTTAAATAATTAATGCAGAATTAACATTTTATTTTTCTTTAAAAAAAGGCACCATTGAGCTCCAAACCCCATCTTTTTTTAAACGATGATAAGTTGCAGCTAACACGTGTATTAGAACAAATAAATATAATAAATTAATTACAAATTCATGCATCATTACAACTGTTTCTATAGCAAAACCTGATTTAATATTAAATGAATACAAGAAACCAATTAATAATCCTGATAAAGCTGTTGCAGCAAGTAAAACATACATTCCATTATGAACTATTTTTGCAATATTTTTTTGAACTAGCGGAGTATTTTCTGGTAGTGAACTTTTTTGTGTTTTTTTCATGTAAATAAAACGAATTATTAAAAAGATTAAGAAAAATAAAGCAAAAAAAATTTCAAATCTCAAAAATACTATATCCTCTAATTGGTTAATATTATCTACCTGTTTAGCAACACCGTAAAGAAATAATATAACAAAGAACCAATGAAATAATTTAGCTTTTTTGCTATAATTAAAATTATTTTTATCTAGACTCATAAATTTAATTGTAATATTTAAATATTACAACTTTAGTAAACAAATTACAAATGATTGATTATCAAAAAATACTAAATCAAAACATGTTAAATGTTTTAAAAGATATTTTGAAAAATATAAAAGAAAACGGATTAAATAATAATAATCATCTTTATATTACATTTTTAACTAATCACAAAAATGTTGAATTACCGAATTGGATTAAACAAAAATATCCTGAAGAAATGACAATAGTTGTCCAATATGAATATTATGATCTTGAAATCAGTGAAAATAATTTTTCTATTTCACTATCTTTTAGTAATATTAAAACATATTTAAAAATTGATTATAATGCCATTGTTTCATTTGCAGATCCTTCAGCAAATTTTGGATTAATTTTGCAAAAAAATAAAATTCAAAAGAAAGTGAAAAAAAACCTAAAAAACAATAAATCAGAAAAAAATAATGTAATTCACTTTTCGAACTATACGAAAAATTAGTCCAAATAATAATATTTTCTTAGTTGACCATTATCATATTCTAAACATAAAGGACTTCCAGTAGGGATTTCGATTGAAGATATTTCTTCTGGTTTATACAAACCAATCTTAATCATTATTGCTCTTAAGGAATTACCATGAGCTGCAATTAAAACATTTTTGTTATCTAAAATAAATGGCTGAATAACTTCAATGAAATAAGGTGATACACGATTCACTACATCCTTAAGACTTTCTCCATTTGGAGGTGGTATATCATAAGATCTTCTCCATATATGTACTTGATCTTTTCCAAATTTATTAGCTGTTTCAGCTTTATTCAAACCAACTAAATCTCCATAATCTCTTTCGTTTAGTCTTTGATCTTTTTCGTAGATAAGTGATCCATTTATGTATAAGTTTTCAATTTCTGAAGCCTTTATTGCTATTTCTGCAGTTTTATTTGCTCTTTCTAAAACACTACTAAAAATTTTATCAATTTTGATGTTATTTTTTTTTAATAAAAGGCCTGCATTATTTGCTTCATTAATACCTTTTTCAGTTAATGGAACATCTTTCCAGCCTGTAAATCTATTTTCTAAATTCCATTGACTTTGACCATGTCTAAGTAAAACAAGTTTGTTCATATGTGGCATATAATATGTTATAAAGTATTTGTTAATAAATAATGACTAATAAAAAAAGAATAGAATTTGATAGTTTAGGTTCTAAAAAAATTGATAAAGATAAGCTTTGGGGAGCACAAACTCAAAGATCCTTGGAAAATTTTAAAATTGGTAGCGAAAAATTACCATCAGAGCTGATTATTGCATTGGGTCAACAAAAGAAAGCAGCTGCAGAAGCTAATATAGAACTTGGTATCATAGATAGAAAATTGGGATCATTAATATCAAAAGCCTGTGATGATATTATTAATTTAAAACTTATTGAAGAGTTTCCATTAGTAGTATGGCAGACTGGTTCTGGAACCCAAACCAATATGAATGCAAATGAAGTAATTAGCAACTATATTATTAGAAAATTAAATGGGAGAATTGGAAGTAAAAAACCTATTCATCCAAATGATCATGTAAATTTATCTCAATCATCAAATGATACTTTTCCAACCATAATGCATATCGCAATAAATGAATTATCAATTAAAAATTTAATTCCAAATCTTAAAGATCTAATCAAAGAATTTCAAAAAAAGAAAAATAAATTTCAAAATATAATTAAAATAGGAAGAACACACACTCAAGATGCAACACCAATTACTTTAGGTAATGAGTTCTCAGCCTTTAGTACTCAATTGCAAGCTTGTTTAAAAAGAATAGAAATTGCACAATCAGAATTAAAGTATCTTGCTCAAGGCGGGACTGCAGTAGGCTCTGGTATCAATGCACCAAAAAAGTTTGATAAAGTTTTTTGTAAATATTTGAATAAGCTTACTATAGATAATTATAAACCATCTCCAAATAAATTTGAAGCTTTAGCTAGTCATGACCCATTAGTTAATTTTTCAAATTCTTTAAAAGCCGTGTCAATCTCATTATTAAAGATAATAAATGATATTCGATTTTTAGCATCTGGACCTAGATCAGGCTTAGGAGAATTAATACTACCTGCTAATGAGCCTGGATCATCAATTATGCCTGGAAAAATTAACCCAACTCAAATTGAAGCATTAAGTATGGTATGTGTTCAAGTAATTGGAAATAGTACAACCGTAGATCTTGCTGGTTCGAATGGTCACTTTCAATTAAATGCATATAAACCGGTTATAGCATTTAGTATAATTCAATCGGTTAATCTGATTAGCGATGGAATAAGAAGTTTTAATAAGAATTGCTTAAAAGGATTAAAGGCAAATAAAATAATGATTGATAATCATTTAAATAATTCTTTAATGCTTGTAACTGCCTTAAATAAAAGTATTGGATATGATAATGCAGCAAAAATTGCTAAAAAAGCATTTGATGAAAATTTGACTCTTAAAGAAGCGTCATTAAAATTGAAATTAATTTCTGAAAAGGAATTTGATAAGATAGTTGATCCAAAAAAAATGATATAACTAAATATACTTGTAATTATTTTTATCAGCAAACAAAGATTTTAATAATAAGTTATTCAAATAATGGCCAGATTTGTTACCAAAAAAATAACCTTGAATTGGTGCTCCTGCTAAATACAAATCTCCAATAGAATCAAGAATTTTATGTCTCACAAACTCATCCTTAAAACGCAAACCATCTGAGTTAAGTATTTTACTTTCTCCAACTACAACTGCGTTGTCTAAAGAACCACCAAGCGCTAAACCATTTGATCTTAGCATATCTACATCTCTTTCAAACCCAAAAGTACGTGCTGAGGCAATATCAGTTTTATAATTTCCATTTACTAATTGTAATTGACAGCTTTGTTTACTAATTAGTTTACTTGGAAAATCAATTTCGAAATCTATAGAAAACTGATTATTAGGTTTTAGTTCTGCATATGAATCATTATTATCTACTTTAATATTTTTTTTTACTTTTAAAATTTTTCTTCTTTTATTTAAACTTTGAATAGATGTTTGTTCAATAAGATCTACAAACTTTATTGAACTTCCATCCATTATTGGTACTTCTGGTCCATCAATTTCAATTTTAATATTATCAATGTGTAATCCAGACAGAGCACTCATTAAATGTTCAATAGTTGAGACACTTGCTCCACTACGATTACTGATAGTTGTGCTTAATTTGGTATTAGTTACATTTGACCATAGAGCTTCAATGATATTATTTCTAGTAAGGTCTTTTCTTAAAAACTTTATTCCGTAATCAGCTTTAGCAGGATAAAGTTTCATAGATACATTTACGCCTGAATGCAGCCCTATTCCATTTATAGATACGGGTTTTGCTATTGTTTGTTGGCTATTTGAATTGTTTAATAAATCAATCATTTAAAAAAAAGTGCCGTTCCAAGCACTTTTTTTTATATATTTTTCACGATCTTAACAACTAACCTAATATTTCAAAATATTACAAATAATATTTTTTGTACTAATTAGCCTGTCTTCTTAAGAAAGTAGGTATATCTAAAAGTTCTTCCTCTGTTTCCTGATTGAACTCATCATCACTTTCAGAAGATTCAGTTATTTCACCACTAAACTCCACCTCTTCATTGATACTTAAATCATTATCTTCAGAACTATTTTCTTCAATTTTTTCTTCTGAAGATGCAAAAACTGGCTCGGTCTTTTCAAGAAACTCGTTTTCTGAAGGTGTATCTTCCGGTTTATTTGTTGTTGAGAGAGTATCAAATAGACTCAACCTTCTTACACTAGCTTCATGTGGTTTTTCAATATGCGTAGATGATTTTGAAAATTCATCAGAAATATTATCTATTTCAATTTGATCTTCTGTTTCTAATGCTTCATTTTTTTCAAATACTTGATTATCAACATTTTCTTCTAAACTTGAAGTTTCTATTTGGTCAATTTTTGATTCCTTATCTAAATTAATATTATCTGAATTTTGATCATTGAGAACTTCTTCACTTGAATTTTGATTAATCTCTTCATTTAAGATATTTTCATTATGTACAGTATTTTCATTTAATGTTGTACTTGCATACAATGACTCAGACTTTTCTATACCTTGTTTGTAAATATCATTATTAATATTTATTGGGGCAAAATTTTCTATTTGTTTAGTTAATATGTTACTATTTGCATCAATACCTGTTGCTACAATACTAACTCTTACAACACCTTCAAGTCTATCATCACAAGTTGTTCCGTATATAATGTTTGCTTCTTCATCTACTTCTTGTTTAATTCTATTAGCAGCTTCATCAACCTCATATAGTGTAATGTCTTTGCCACCAGTAATATTAATTATTAATCCTTTTGCACCTTTAAGGGAGACATCATCAATTAAAGGGTTTGCAATAGCTGCTTCAGCGGCTGCAATTGCCCTACCTTCACCTTGTGCTTCACCAGTCCCCATCATAGCTTTGCCCATTTCAGACATAACAGTTTTGATATCTGAGAAATCTAAATTTATCATTCCAGGTTGAACCATAAGATCAGTTACACCTCTGACACCTGCATAAAGTACATCATCTGCCATTTTAAAAGCATCAGAAAAAGTAGTTTTTTCATTAGCAATTCTAAATAAATTTTGGTTTGGAATTGTTAATAATGTGTCAACATACTGTTGCAGTTCATCAATTCCTTTCTCAGCTAACTTCATTCTTTGCGAGCCCTCAAAATGAAAAGGTTTAGTTACTACACCAACTGTTAGAATTCCTTTTTCTCTTGCTAATTTAGCAATTACTGGAGCAGCTCCTGTGCCAGTACCACCGCCCATTCCAGCAGCTATAAAAAGCATATGACTACCTTCAAACTTTTCACTTAGATCTTGAATTGCTTCTTCTGCAGCCTGTCTTCCAATATCAGGTCTCATTCCTGCACCCAGACCTTTAGTGCTATTTAATCCTAATTGAATTTTATTTGGACAACTCGAAATTTGTAAAGCTTGTGCGTCAGTGTTTGCTATTAAAAAGTCTACACCTTCTAAATTAGCATTAATCATATTGTTAACTGCATTTCCTCCAGATCCACCTACTCCTAAGACAGTTATTTTAGGATGTAAGTTTTGCTCTACATCTTGTAATGAAATATTAATAGTCATTGTAATCTCCGCCGTTTTAAATAGTTTTTAACGATTTATGATCGAAATCGTCAATATAATTTACTATATATAGTATTATCTAAATATATTGATCAAGCCAAGAAAAAAAGCTTGAAATTCCTCGTTTTTTTGAATTTTTTGATTGATTTGGAAGAAAATCAATTTTAAATAAATTTTGATCGTACAATACAGATCCAATAATGTCACAAAAATAGGGTTTTTTAAATTTATTTTCCAAATTTAATTGCTCTAAGGGGTTTGATACTCTTACACCGCTTGCAAAAATTGTTTCTACATATTTCGTAATATTATCCATCATTGCCCCTCCACCAGTTAGAACTACATTGTTTAATTTTTTATTTCTCAGATTATTGTCTCTAATTTTTTGCCATATCATCTCTAATGTTTCTTCAATACGTGGTCTAATAATAGCATTTAGGCTTGATCTTGTTATTTGTTTAAATGTATTTTTATCACCTGAAATAATTGGAATTTCTATAATTTCATGATCATCGCTTGGCGATGAAACGAGAGAGCCATATAAAGTTTTTAATCTTTCGGCACTGGAAATAGTAGTTGATAAACCTCTAGCAATATCTAATGTAACATTATTACTACCAACACCTATAGCATCTCCATAAACAAATTTGTTATTTTCAAATACTGATATAGATGATGTTGAATGACCTAAATCAATACAAATAGTTCCAAGCTCTTTTTCATCTTTTGTTAAAGATGATAAAGAAGAAGATAATGGAGAAGGGATATAGTTATCAATACTAAGTTTCAATTTTTTGATTACACTAGAAATATTATCTACATATTTTTTTTGTATATTTATTTTATAAAAGTTAATTTTAATATTATCAGAATAATTTCCAATCGGAGCATTGAAATACAGATTATTATCAATATCATACGAAGTTATGTTATTAAATATTTCTAATTTTTCACTTTGATTATTAAAATATTCTGATTGGTTAATTATTTTTTTCAGATGTAACTCTGATATTCTCTCATTTTTTAATTCTATTTCTGAGTTGTAGTAATGAGAATTAGAATTCAACAGAGATAAATTGAGATTAATTGAATTTAATTTAGTTTGAGATTGTTTTTCAGCCTCTATTACTAAAGATTTAATTTGATCATGTAAATTTTCAAAATTTAAAATAATATTTTTTTTAATATTATTATTAGGAACACTAGCAATTGATAATAAATTAATATTTTCAGCATTCTTATAATCAGCAATGACACATGATATTTTTGAATTACCAATATCTAAACCAGCTTTAATCATTTAAATTTATTAAAATTGTTTTTTTTAAATTTCTTAAGTCATATGTTTGTATATTATTAATATCCGTTTCGCTAAGTTTATTTTGTATCATAATAAAATTCTGAATAGATTTATTTGGATCTTCTTCTGAAAGCATTAATTTAACATCGCTGTATAAATTTATATTCCATCTTCTTTTATTAATAAATTCCAAACTCTGTATTTTAAATTTTTTTTCAAAATCATTATTTTTTAAAATATTAATTAGTGAATTAGCTTTTAAGTTTGAAGAATTACCCATAAAAATTAATAATGACTGATTGGTCAAATCTGTAATGTAAATTTGATCTATAATTTTTCCATTTTCATCAAAAACAAAGTATTTCTCGTTAAAAAAATAAATTCCTATTGGTTTATATTCTTTAATACTAATAAATAGAGTATCTTTGTAATTTGTTTGTAAATATATTTCTTTGACCCAATTATTTTCTTTTATTGAGTTATTAATTTGATCCAATGGTAATAAAAAAATCGAAGATCCTAGATAATTTTGCAGTTTATCCTCTACAAATTTTAATTCAATTTTCTCCAAACCTGAAATATCAAATTTTGAAAATTGGTATTGGAAGTTTTCTGAAAAACTCTGAATTGTATTTTTAGAAATCTGAATTAAATTATTTTTGTTAAAATATAGTAAAATAAAAAAAATAATTAAAAATAAAAAAATACAAAATAAAGTTAATGATTTAATACTTAAGACATATCTTCTTCTATTAATATTATTCATACTAATAATTTAAGTTTTTGATCAAAATAAAAATGATTTCTGAAAAAGGTAAACCTTTATAATTAGCTTGTTCAGGTAATAGAGATATAGGAGTAAGTCCAGGTTGAGTATTTGTTTCTAAAAAGAAAATTTTATTTTTTTTTGTATCAAAAATAAAATCAGTTCTTGCAAGTGAATTACAACCTAAAAGTTTATGAGCTTTAGTAGCAAATTTAAGACATTTAGCATAATTTATTTTATTTAACTTGGCTGGCAAAATATGTTTAGCGTAACCTTTTGAATATTTTGCTTTATAATCGAAGAAATTATTTTTTGATTTTATCTCTGTAACAGCTAGTGCGTGGATTTTTTTATCTAATTTAATAGTTGAAACTGTAAGCTCCTTTCCAGATATATACTCTTCTATTAAAATTTCTTTGTGATTATTAAGTTCCTTTCTAAATTCTTCTATATTAGAAATTAAATTATCAAATTCTTTTAGATTTTTTATTATTTTTATACCAAAACTTGAACCACTTCTATTGGGCTTAATAACAAATTTTTTTAACTTACTTTTGATAGTAATTAATTTCTTCTTATTTAAATCATTTATATTTAAAAGATAAAATTTTGGAGACATTAATTTATTTTTAATAATTTCTCTCTTGGAGGCAGATTTATTAAAACATAGATTAGATGATTTTATATTTGAATGAGAAAAGGGAATCTTATTTTTTTTTAAAATTTTTTGAGTTTGTCCATCTTCACCAAAGGGCCCGTGTAAAGCATTAATACAAACAAAATTTTTATAATTAATTATTTTTTTATGAAAGTTTTTTGGATTAACTCTTAATATCTTAAACTTCAATTTATTTTGATTAAGAATTTTTTGAATTTCTCTAGAGGTTACTAAAGATACATCATGCTCTTCATTATTACCCCCTTCTAAAATTAAAATTTTTTTATTACTCACCTATTATTTTTACCTCCCATTCTAATTTTACATTGAATTTGGCGTATACTTTCTCAACAATACTTTTACCTAGGTTTTCTATATCAGTTGCTGAAGCACTTCCCATATTAATTAAAAAATTTGCATGTTTATCACTCACATATGCATCTCCTAAATTGGTACCTTTACATCCTGCTTCTTCAATTAGTTTTGCCGCATAAAGATTTTCAGGATTTTTAAAAGTACTACCAGAAGTTTTATTTTTTATTGGCTGAGATTCTAAACGTTTATTCTTTATTTTATTAATCTTATCTTTTATTAAATTTTGATCTCCATAATTAAAATTAAATATAGCTTTTGTAACTATATCTGTATTATTTATTTCTGAAGATCTATATTTTAGATTTAGTTTATCTTTTGTAATTATTTTTCTTTGACCAAAATTATCACAAATCTCAATGCTATCTATAACATCTACAGTTTCCGAACCATAACATCCGGCATTCATTTTAACTGCTCCGCCTATTGATCCTGGAATACCACTATAAAATTCAAAACCCTCTATATTTTGTCTCAATGCATAATTTGATAAATTAATATCTAAAATACTAGCGCCAACTTCAAGTTTGTTATCATTGATTTTAATAGTATTAAAACCTTTGCCTAATTTTATAAGAGTTCCATTATAACCATTATCTCTAATTAATAGATTTGAACCTGAACCTATTATATAAAAATTTTCATTATTTATTTCATTTAATATAATTTCTAACTCTAAATTATCTTCAACTATTGCAAATATTTTTGCATTACCTCCTGTTCTAAACCAAGTATGTTTACCAGCATTATAATCTGAGTAAATTTTACTTTTAAGTTTATCGGCTAATTCTATAATTTTTTTTGACATTAGTTATTCAAATATTTTTTTGCAATACTTGATATTGAACCCGCGCCCATAAAAACAATTGTATTTTGATGCAATGTATAAGGTTTCATTAATTTATTTAAATCACCTATATTTTTTAAATATATAGTATTTTTATTTTTTTTTAATATTTTAGAATATATGTCTTTTGAAGTTGCGCCCTTGATAATCTTTTCTCCAGCTGAATAAGTTTCTAATAAAAATAAATAATCAACTTTAGATAAAACTTTTATAAATTCTCTAATTAGTATTTTAGTTCTAGTGTATCTGTGTGGCTGAAAAATAACTATTACTTTATTATTTAGACTTTTAGCTGCACTTAATGTAGCTGCAATTTCTGTTGGATGATGTGCATAATCATCATACACAAAGGACTTATTTTTTTTTCCAATAAATGAGAACCTTCTTTTTACACCTACATAATTAATCAAAGCATTATTAATATCTTTATTTTTAATTCCATTTAGTTTGGCTGCAATAATACTTGCAGTTGCATTTAAAATATTATGATTGCCAATTGCATTGATAGTAAATTTATAATTAGAAGAATGAATAATTTTATTGTTAATTTTTAATTTAAAAGAAGTTTTTAGTTTGTTTTGTATAATATCAAAGATTAATACATCTGCTTTTTTATTTTTTATTGAATAAGTTAAAATATTTCTAGTTTTTATTTTGTTAATTAATAATTTAAGATTCTTATCATCATAACACATTATTGTGGTTCCATAAAATGGAAGCAGATTTATAAATTTTTCAAATGCATTAATTAAATTTTTTTTTGATTTATAAAAATCCATGTGTTCAATATCTAAATTAGTAATAATTGATATTTGATGTGGAAGCTTTAAAAAGGTGCCATCACTCTCGTCTGCTTCAACAATCATCCATTCACCTTTTCCATAACGATTATTATTAGAAAAAGAATTTATAATACCGCCATTTACAATAGTAGGATCTAAACCTGCTTCATTGAAAATATTTCCTACCAAACTAGTAGTAGTAGTTTTTCCGTGAGATCCAGCTATGGCAATAGATTTTTTATTTTTCATTAATTCAGACAGCATATCAGCTCGAGAAAGAACTGGTATTTTTTTAATATATGCCTCTCTTATTTCAGGATTATTTTTTTTAATAGCTGATGAATAAACAATAGCATGAGCATTTTTAATATTTTTTTTATTATGTCCTAAAAAAAATTTTATACCTTTTTTCTTTAATCTTTTGGTATTGTCATTTACTGATATATCACTACCCTGGATCGAATATCCTTTATCTAGCATCAATTCTGCAATACCAGACATTCCTATTCCTGAAATACCTATAAAATGAATTTTACTGTTAATTTGCATTTAGTATTAATTTATAAATTAAAGTATTAGAGTTTTTAACTTTAATCATATCAAATTTTTTATTCATTGATTCTAATTTACTTTCATTACTATATGTTTCATAAATATGTCTTTTTGCTTTGTCTAAATCATCATTATTTTGATCAAAAATTATGGCTAAGTCATGTTTAGCTAATATTTCAGCATTAAATAATTGATGATTATCTTTTGAAGAAGGTAAAGGAATTAATATCGAGGGAAGTTTAAAGTTAATTAAATCAACAATTGTTCCTGCTCCAGCTCTGCATATTGCTAAATTAGAATTAGCAAGTATTTCATCTACATTTATAAAAAAATCTTTCAAAATTATTGGTGATTTAATATTTTGTAATTCTGCTTCATATTTTTTTATCAAATGTTTAGAACACTGAAATATAAATTTAACTTTTATAATTTTTTCGTCATCTATAATTTTAATTAGATTTGTTGCAAAATTTGAAACAAATTCTGATCCTTGACTGCCACCAGAAATAAAAATTGTAAAGTTACTCTTAGAATTTTTATTGCTTATGTTATTATTTTTTTGAAAATTATTTTCTGGAGAACCAACTACAAATATTTTATCTTTAAACTTTGAATTGATTTTAGATTTAATATCAAAATTTAAAAATAATTTATTTGAAAAATTCAAAAAAAATTTATTCGTTCTTCCTATTATTGAATTTTGTTCATGTATGTAAAGTTTAACTTTATAAATTGGTTTAAATAAAATACATGTTAACATTGGAGAAAACGAAGCATAACTTCCAAAAGAAATAGAATGGGATGGTTTTAATAAAAATATAATAATGAATGATTGAATTAATCCTAATAAAATTTGAAATATGCCAAAAATTTTAAATATTAGGTTTCCATTCAAATTTGACGAGCTAATTATATAAATTTTTCCATTATAATTATCAAAGTATTTATAGCCTCTTTTGTCAGTTATAATTGTGCAATTTATATTTTTATTAGATAAATAATTAGCAAAATTTTTTGCTGGTATAACATGTCCACCTGTTCCTCCTGTAATTAGTAAAAAATTTTCTTTCATAATTCTTCATTTTTTTTGTTTGTAAGAGATAATAAAAAACCAAATAAAATTGCTATTGATATCATGGAGGAACCTCCATAACTTACAAATGGCAGTGTCATACCCTTTGTTGGTATAAGACCCAGCGAGCTAAAGATATTAATTAAGCATTGTAATCCAAATGAGCAAATTAAACCACTAATTGCTATAATTTTATATGGATCTTCAAGTTGTAGAACTTTTAATAAGCTTCTTATTATAATAGATAGAATTATAAAAATAATTATTAAACAAAAAATAAATCCTAATTCTTCTCCAGCAACAGCAAAAATAAAATCAGTGTGAGCATCAGGAATTTTTTCTTTTAAAATTCCTTGCCCTGGACCCTTTCCAAGTAGCCCGCCATTTTTGAAAGCTTGAATACTTAAATCTATTTGGTATGTATCAGTCCCACCTAATCCTCCAAGAAATGAATTAATTCTTGATTGAACATGATCAAAAATAAAATAAGAAAAAATTGAAATTCCTAATATAAATAAAAATGCTACTATAACTAAAAAAATTGATAAACCAGCAACGAATAACTGGCAAAAAAAAGTTGCTGACAGTAAAACTGTCATTCCCAAATCAGGCTGCATAAGTATTAAAGATAAAAGCAAGAAGAAAAAAACAAACAGTAAAGGTAAATAAAATTTTTTATCTTCTATAGATTTACTTATACACCATGCAGTCAATATGACAAAAATAGGCTTAATTATCTCTGAAGGTTGAAGTGTAAAGTTAAATATTTGAAACCATCTCTTAGCACCTTTAACTTCGTAATCTAAAAAAAGTATTAGCAGTATTATTATTAATAAAATAATAAATAAAAATAATGAAATTCTTCTTATATTTTTACTATCTAAGTCTGATAACGCAATAAGTAAGAAAACTGAAAAAAGAAAAAAAATAGAGTGTCTATTTATGGATAAATTTTCATCTATGGAAAATGAAAGTATTAATCCCGTAAAACCCAATGATAATATTAATATAATATTAATTCTATCAATTGAACTCCACCAATTCTTTAAATATTCCATGGTTAATTTATATAATTTTTAATTAATTTATTAAAATGTATGCCTCTTTCTTCAAAATTTTTGTATTGATCATAAGAGGCACATGCAGGAGCGAATAGTATAGTTGATTGAGTAGAATTTTTTTTAATATCCCTGAAGGTTTCATTGATAACTGATTTTAAATTTGGCAATTTTTTTACAACCAATTCTTTTTTTAATTTTTTTTCAATGAAATTGCCTGATTTTCCGAAAGTATATACACAGCTAATTTTATTTTTATATTTTAGAAGAATTTCAAAATTTTTTTCTTTAGCTATGCCTCCTAAGATTAGGTAAATATTATTATAATTTACAACTGAATTTATTGTTGAATTTAAATTAGTAGATTTACTATTATTTACTATTTTTAATTTATTATTTGTAAAAACTGTAGATGATCTAAATGGCAGACCCTTAAATGTTTTAATAACCTTAAGAAAATTAGATTCTGGAATTTTTAATATTTTGCTACATATGTATGCTATTAAAATATTTTGAATATTAAAATTACCTTCTAAATCTTTTGAGATTTTTTTTATAAATAATTTTTTGTTTTTTTTGAAGTAATTATCTAGAATATAATCATTGTTAGCGAAACAATCAGCTGATTTATCGACTAAAGAAAAACTAATTTTATTTTTAATTTTTTTTTGATTAAATATCTTTCTTGAATAAATATCATCAATTGATAACAAATTAATTCCATTTTTAGTAATAATATTTTTCTTCTGACTAACATAATCACTAATACCTTTGTACCTATCTAAATGATCACCAGATAAATTTGTTATTACTGATATTCTACTATCAAGTGACTTAACTGTTTCTAATTGAAAAGAACTTAATTCGATAACATGGACTTTATATTTTTTTTTAAAAAGAAAAGCATTGCATAATGATTCTCCAATATTGCCCCCAACAAATGTTTTAATATTATTTTTTTTTAAAATGTCTCCTATTAATTTGGTTGTTGTTGATTTCCCATTTGTGCCAGTAATAGCTAAAATCTTTTGATTTGTTAAATTCGAAATATATAAATTTAAATCTCTATTTACTTTTTTAGATATATTTTTTCTTTTAAATTTTTTTTGTCTTAAAGATATTCCTGGGCTAACAAAAATTTTTTTAAAATCATTCAAATTATCTTTTTTTATATTAAAAAAATAATCTTTATTGTAATTTTTTTTTATAGCCTTTCTTACTATTGGATTATCATCCCACATCTTAAATTTTATTTTTTTATTTTCAAAATAATTTACTATAGAAAGTCCTGATTTTTGAATTCCATAAATTAAATACATTATCTTATTCTTAAAGTTGCAAGACCTATCAAAGCTAATACAATAGTAATTATCCAAAAACGAATAACTATTGTTGACTCAGGCCATCCCTTTTTTTCAAAATGATGATGTAGTGGAGCCATTAAAAAAACCCTTTTTCCTGTCATTTTAAAAATGAATACTTGGATTACTACAGACAAGGTTTCTAGAACAAATAAACCTCCTATTATTGCAAGAAGAATTTCATGTTTGCATATTATTGCTACTGAGCCTAGAGAGCCGCCTAATGCTAAAGATCCTGTATCACCCATAAAAACTTTAGCAGGTGGTGCATTAAACCAAAGAAAACCTAAAGCGGCTCCAATTAAAGAACCACAAAAAACTGCTAATTCACCGGTTCCAGGAATATATTGGATAAGTAAATAATTAGAAAAAACTATATTACCTGAAACATAAGCTATGAATCCAAAAGACATAGCAACTATCATTACAGGGACAATTGCTAAACCATCAAGTCCATCAGTTAGATTTACTGCATTAGCCGATCCAATAATTATAAATATGGAAATTAGAAAATAAAATATTCCAAAATCTATAATTAAATTTTTAAAGAAAGGAAATGTCATAGATTTGCTTATACTTGGATCTAAATTGACAAGAATTAAATATGTAATGAAAAATGAAAAAATGATTTGCAATATAATTCTTATTTTTGATGAAATACCCTTACTGGTATTTGATTTGATTTTACTGTAGTCATCTGCAAAACCAATAGATCCAAAAATTAAAATAGTTGAAAGTAAAATCCATATAAAAATATTTTGTAAATCAGCCCAAATAATTGTTGAAATAAAAACACTTAAAATAATCAACAGGCCACCCATTGTAGGAGTACCTTTTTTTGCAATTATATGTGACTCTGGACCATCATCTCTTATTGGCTGACCAGTTGGTTGAACATTTGATAATTTGTTAATAATATAATTTCCAAATATGAGAGAAAAAAATAATCCAGTAAGAATAGAGGCGCCAGCTCTAAATGTTATATAGCTAAAAATATTTAGAAAACTAAATAAAGATTGGTATTCAAAGGCCAAATATTTAATCAAATCGATACCTGTTTTAATAATGTTTTTGCAAACTTATTTATTTTTGTCGAATTAGAACATTTAATTAAAATAATGTCATTATGATGCACTTTCTTTTCTAGAAATTGCATGATTTTATTTGTATTTTTAAAATGGATAATTTCATTTTTTGGATTCAAAAAATTTTTTATAGATAATTCAAAGAATTCGCCACATAAAATTACAAATTTAAAAATAGTGGCATCTAATTGTTGAAGTAATTTATAATGAATTTTATAAGAATTATTTCCTAATTCATTCATTGTACCTAGAATTATTATTTTTTTATTATTTTTTACTTTGATATTTTCTAAGTTTTTTATGCTTTGCAACATTGTATCAGGATTAGCATTATAAGATTCATCAATAATATTTATTTTTTTTTTATTTAAAGAAATTTTATGAACCAATCCCCTACCTTCCACTGGTTTTAAAAACTTGAAACGATTTAGAACTGATTTAATGTTCAGAGAATTTTCATTATAAAATGTAAGACAAAATAATAAGTTATTTAATCTATGCATTACTATTGCATCAGTAACAATGTTAACCTTTTTTTTATTAATTGATAAAGTTACTTTATGCAATTTTTTATAGGGAGAAATTTTTTTAATAAAATATTTTTTTGAGGAATTATCAATACGAATTATTTTAAGATTTTTTTCTTTTTTTGCTTTTGTGATTAAAATATTTTCAGATTTTGAAGAAACATTGAGATATAGCTTTTTCCTATTATTATTATATTTAGAAATAAATATATCAGCTTTTTCTCTGGCAATATTATTTTTAGTTTGGAAATTTTCAAGGTGAGTAGATTGTATATTTGTAATAAATACCTCTGATGGTTTGACTAAATTAGTAAGAAATTTTATCTCACCAAAATTATTTGTTCCAATTTCAAAAATTGCATAATTTGATTTTAAATTTAAATTTAGTAAAGAAATTAATACACCTAACTGATTATTATAACTTTTCTTTGAGTAAGAAATGGTATGATCTTTTTTTAAGAAAAATGCTAAAGTTTCTTTTAAAGTAGTTTTACCAGCACTGCCAGTAATGCCTATTACTTTACCTTTGTATAAATCTCGTTTCGTTTTTGCTATTTTTGAAAGATACTTATAAATATTATTTACATATAAAATTTTTTTATTTTTTTTGAAATTTTTATTATCAGTTACACAATATTTTGCACCTTTATCTATTGCTTCATTTAAAAACTTGTTTCCATGAAACCTTTTACCTTTTAAAGCAAGAAATATATCGCCACTTTTAATTTCTTTACTTGATATTTGAATTTTATCTTTTTTAGATATTATATATTTCTCTAATTGATTTAATTCGATCATTAATTTAATAATTGTTTAACAACTGTAAAATCATCAAACTTAATTGTTTTATTTTTTAAAACTTGAAATTTTTCGTGCCCTTTACCAGCTACTATTAAAATTTCATTCATTTTTAATTCTTTAATAGCTAATTTAATTGCTTTTCTTCTATCAGATACTTCCATAGCTCTAGAACAATACTTTAGAATATTTTTCCTTATTTTAGATGGATTTTCGTTTCTAGGATTGTCATCCGTTATATAAATTTTATCAGCATATTTATTTGCAATTAATGCCATAGATTTTCGCTTACTTTTATCTCTATCACCGCCACAACCAAATAAAATTGATGGTTTCATTTTTTTTATTTTATAAGCAAGTAGAATTTTTTTCAAAGCATCTGGTGTATGCGCATAATCAATAATAATTTTTGATTTTTTTTTCTTATACTCAATTGTTTGCAAACGACCCGATGGATTTGTAACTTTTGATAATACTCTTATAATTTTACTTTGACTAATATTAAGTGCTAAGCAACAAGTAATCGCGCATTCTAAATTTTCTAATTCTATATTTGTTTTAAGTTTTAGATTTTCTAGTTTATATTTTGTATTGTTAATATTCAAATATACAAAATCATTGATTTTTATTAATTTTATATTTTTATTTCCAAAATATTTAAATTTTACGTTTTTTTTTATCAATGTTTTTTTTAATTCAGATAAGATTTTTAATCTTGAATTAATTATAGCTAATCCAGAATTTACTAAATGATTAGAGAAAAGTTTAATTTTAGATTTTTTATAATTTGAGAATGTTTTATGGTAATCAAGATGATCTTTTGAAATGTTTGTAATAGCTGCAATATTTATTGGATAATTTCTTAACCTGTTTTGTTCTAGAGCGTGACTTGAAGCTTCAAAAATGAAAATATTTTTTTCTTTTTTATTCGAAGATCCATATCTAAATAATTCTTCATAGGCAGGTGTTGTTAAATTTATATCATTTATTTTTTTTCCATTTACAAAATGTCCTAAAGTACCAACCATTGTATTATTATATTTTAGTGAATTAAGAATTTTTGAAACATACCAAACAACTGATGTCTTTCCATTGGTACCAGTAACTGCTAGTGTTTTAAAGGGAAGATTGCTATGAAGCTTAGTTAATAAATAATGTATCTCAAAATTAATATTAGATACAACAAATTGAGGAATTTTTAAGTTTTTAATATATTTATTTGAAATTATAGCAGGAGTTTTATTCTTAAGTACTTCATCTAAATAAATCTTTTTTACCTTTGAATTTTTGTCATAAACAAACAACGTTTTGTTATTAGTAAATTTTGAGTTAGAGGTAATTGAAGAGAAATATTTATTTTTATTAAAGTTGTACGTTTTATTTACTCTTATAACTTTTGATAAATTAGACAGTAGCATTTAATTTTCTATATAAAAAATTTGTGTCTACTTTTAGAAGATCATCATTTTTATCTTTTGAAATATTAAAGAGGCTTATAATATTAATAATAATATCTTTTACCAAGGGTGCATTTACTCTTGCTCCAGTCATTCTTTGTTTAGTGCCTGTTTCCTTTTTTGGATACTCAATAGCAGTGTAAACAACATATTTTGGATTATTTGTTGGGAATATCCCAATAAAGGACGTTAAGTTTCTATCCTTATAATATCCACCATTTGGATTTAGTAATTCTGATGTTCCCGTTTTACCTCCTACAGAATAACCATCTACTTTTACTCTAGGACCAGTGTATTCGGTCTTGAGAACAACAGAATTTAATAAATTGATAAAGAATTTAGATGATTCTTTATTATTAAAAATTTGATTTTGTTTAAATTGTTTGTTTAATTGAAGTGTAGGAAAAACCTCATTCCCATTATTCGCTAATGAAGCATAAGCTTTAACTAAATGAAGAGGTGTAATTGCAAATCCATGACCAAATCCTATCGTTGCTGTTTCTAGCTTACCCCAATTATATTTATTTCCTAAAGGAGCTGAGCTTTCTTTATTTTCTATATTTATTTTTTTATTGAAACCTATTTTTTCAAAAAATTCTATTTGGTTTTTTTTTCCAATCAAAGTAGCAATCTGAGCTGTACCAATATTGGATGATTCAACAATTATTTTTTCAATATCATAAATACCATTATCTTTGTATTTATCATGATCACTTATATTTAAATATTTTTTTGTAACATCAAAAGTCATTTGAGGATTTATAATATCTAAATCAAAACCAATAGTGGCAGTTATTGGTTTGAAAGTTGATCCCATTTCATAATTAGACTGAAAAACTCTATTCATTAAATTATTGTTATTATATGAGGATTTGTCCTCAGGATTATAATCAGGTAAGCTTACTGATGATAAGATTTGACCGTTAGTAATATCCATAACTATAGCTAAACCGGATTCAGCTTTATAATTATTTATTGTTTTTAACAGATTTTCTCTAACCAACTGCTGTAAATTAGTATCAATACTAATAATTATATCTTGTGATTTTGCGAGATCATTTTCAAAATACCTCTCAATTCCACTTTGACCAATTTGATCAATATCTACATATCCAAGAATATGTGACAACGTATTCTTATAAGGATATATTCTTTTAAATTCCTTATGAGCTTTGATGTTTATTTCACCAAGATTAATTATTTCTTGATATTCAACTGGAGATATATTTCTTTTTATCCAAATAAATTTACTTGTTGATAATAATTTTTTTTCTATTTTTTTTATATCTAAATCAAGAATTAATCCCAATTTATTGGCTAGTTCTTTTTTATTTTTTATCTTATTAGGGTTAATTGATAAAGAGATACTTTCAATTGAAGTAGCAATTATATTTCCATTCCTATCATAAATACTGCCCCTAATATCTTTTTTTATATAATTAGTGATATCATCATTCAGATCAGGAAAGAGCATAATTGACGAGATTCTATAAATAGAAATAAAATATACAAAGATAAAAATTGTAATTGAAAAAAAAACTCTTCTATGAAGTAATTTTAAAGAATCACTATCAAATAATTTTAGTTTACTTAGCATTAATTAATTATTTGAACTAACAAGCTTAATATTTTTATCTTGATTTGAAAGTTCTTTCATTTTTACAATAAGAGGGACATTATTGTTTTGAGTTTTATAAAAATACAATTCATATAGTGTTTTTAAATATGAGCTATTTTGATGAGCAGCTAGTTCAATCTTATTGATTTTTAAGTTTTCTGAAATCTTAGAAATATTCATTTTCATATTAAGATTATTTTTTTCGATTTCTCTTGTATTGTTAGCAATAAAAATCATTGAAAAAACCAGTATTAAATTAAGAATTAAAAAGAATATAATTGATTTAGTATACTTCATTATTAAATTTTCTGAGCTACCCGAAGTTTTGCTGATCTAGATCTGGGATTTTCTAAAATCTCAGAAGCTGATGGCAATATTGGTTTTTTGGTGATTATTTTAAGTTGAGTTGCCAGTTTATCAGGTAACTCCGGGTAGTGGCGGGAGGAACGCCATCGTTTACCACTATTGTGGTTAAAAAAATCTTTCACAATTCTATCTTCTAGACTTTGGAAAGAAACTACTAAAATTAAACCATCTTTATTTAAAATCTTTAAAGTTTTTTCTAGACTCGTCTTTAGTTCATTTAGCTCATCATTTACATAAATTCTAATTGCCTGAAATGTTTTTGTAGCTGGATGAATCTTGTTTTTTAATTGATTCTTTTTTGGTAAACATTTTTTTATAATGTTTGATAATTCTATCGTGTCATTAATAAATTTTATTTTTCTGTTTTTTACTATTTCCTTTGCAATAACTCTTGAGTATCGTTCTTCTCCATATTGATAAATTATATCAGCTAAATTTTTTTCTTCATAATTATTAATTATATCATAAGCTTTTTTATCTGAAGCACCCATTCGCATGTCAAGTGGTCCAGATTTATTGAATGAAAAACCTCTTTGCGCATTGTCTATTTGATTTGAGCTTGTACCTATATCAAAAAGTATTATGTCAAATTTTTTGTCTTTAAACTTTGTATTATTTACTATTACTTCAATGTTACTAAATTTATCATTTATTAGAATAAAATTTGAAAATTTTGATTCTAATTCTTTTGCAAATATTTTTGAAATTGGATCCCTATCTATTGCCAAAAACTGATTTACATTAAATTTTTCAAGAATAGTTTTTGAATAGCCACCACCGCCAAAAGTTGCATCTATTACATTTATTGATTTTTTTAATGGTAGAAATGATATTATTTCATTAATCATTACTGAATTATGTAAATTTTCCATATTATTTTTGTTGTGTTAACATCATTCGTAATGATTTTTTTTCTTTTAAAAGACGTCTTCTTGAGTCTTCAGTATTTTTTAAACCTTGTTTAGGCTCCCACATTTGAAAAAAATGTCCTTGACCAAAAAAAGCTGCCTCTGTTTTTATTCCTGCATATAATTTTAATTCTTCAGGTATTAAAAACCTTCCTTCTTTATCAACATTAGTTGTGACTATTTCAGAAAAAATTGATGTTGAAAAATCATCATAATCTTCAGAAAAAAAATCTAAATTATTAATTCTTTTTGCTATTTCTTTTAATCTTCCAACACCGCAACCCTCAATTGAAGGTGTTTTTATAGATTTGTATAAAATAATTTCATTTTTATTAGCCTTAGGAAGTACATTTCTAAAGCTAGAAGGTAGAGAAACTCTTCCCTTCTTATCTATTTTGTTAAAATATTTAGATACAAATAAATCCATTAATTATGGGTTATCATGGGATTATATGGGCGTCAATGGGTATATGAATTTATGGTAAATGTTCTTTGTATGTTCTCAAAAAAATATAAAGATGGTGCATAAGCCGGGTTCTGTAATTTAATTAAAAATTGATGATCATTAATCTAGAACAAATGTCGCCATTTGCTTCTTGCAGTCTACCCAAATAGCTCAGCTGGAACTGATTGCTATTCCTATTTGACCTTGCTCCAAAAAGGGTTTGCCAAGCCTTCTTTGTTACCAAAAAAGCGGTAAGCTCTTACCTTACCATTTCACCCTTACCTTTTCAGGCGGTATACTTTCTGTTGCACTTTCCCTAAGCTTGCACTTGCCAGGTGTTACCTGGTTTTTTTTCCAGTGGAGCCCGGACTTTCCTCTTGATTACTCAAGCGATCATCGCACCATCTATGTTTGTATTAAATTGATTTAATTTTTCGTCAACATAAAATTAAACAAGTGTTTAATCAAAGTATTATAAATGGATTTATTTTTATTTATATCTTCGTTGTTTAGATATCTAATTCCATATGCCCTTATTAGTTTATTATATAATTTAGCATTTTTATATATTTCACGCGTATCGTATCCAATCAATGACAAAGCTAAAATTATTTTCCTTTTTTTTGACTTTAAATTATAAATACTAAACCAATTTTCCATAATTTTTATTTCATTATTTTTTAAATTTTTTAAACGCATTACTAAGTTAGAAGAATAGAGTGATTTCCATGGAAAGTGCTTACCAGGATCTTTTTTTCTAAATGGAGCAATATCTGAATGTGGTAAGATATTATTTTTATTAATTTTATATTTTTTTTGAAGTTTAAGAATAAGTTTTTTTAATGAATCTATCATTTGAGTTGAGAATTTATTATTTTTTCCTTTTGGATTATAATCAAGCTCTATCCCGATAGAAATTGAATTAATGTCCGTGATTTCTTGCCAAAATGCATTACCTGCATGCCATGCTCTAAACTTATCTTCTACTAAGTTATATACAGTTCCATTTTGAGAAATTAGATAATGAGAACTTACTTTTTTTTCCTTGTTACATAAATAAGAAACAGCATCTAAGGTATTTTTCAAGGCTGTATAATGAATTATAATCAGTTGTATTTTTGAATTATTTCTTGAATTATAATTTGGAGACTTGTATTTCGTTATATATTTCATTCAAATTTTAAAATTTAAATATATAAATAAATTATGATAAAAAAAATTATCTGTCTAATATTATTATTCATATGTATTAATTGTTCTAATAATACTAATTCAAATATTGATAAAAATAAAAACTTATTAAGTGAGCCAGAAACACTATACAAATTAGCTAAAATAAATTTTGATGAGCAAAACTTTGGATTAGCAAGGGAGCAATTCAAACAAATTAACAAATTATATCCATTATCTAATGAAGCAATTCAATCAGAAATAATGATTGCGTTTATTGATTATATCAAGATGGATTACGATAATGCAATTTTAAACTATAAAAAAATAATCAATAAATATCCATCTCACAAAGATTTGGATTATGTTTATTATATGATAGCAATGTGTATTTATGAACAACTTCAGAATGAAGCACTAGATGGATATTATAATGATCTTGCATTAAGTTCTTTTGATCAAGTTATTAAAAGATTTCCAAATAGTAAATATTCAAAAGATAGCCGACAAAAAATTATATTAGTTAAATCAAATATAGCAGCAAAACATATGGAAATAGGAAGATTTTATTTAGATAATAAAAAATATATTGCAGCATTAAATAGATTTAAAATAGTTGTAGATCAATTCTCAATGACTAAATTTACCCCTGAGGCATTACACAGAATGGTAGAGGCTTATTATGATATGGGTATGTATGAGGATAGCTATAATACAGCTGCATTACTTGGATATAATTATCCTAATTCTAAATGGTATGTATATAGTTATAACTTAGTAGAACAAATTGATGGTGAAGAAACATTCTTAAATAAAATTAGAAATTTTTTTGATGGATAAAGAAAAGATAATTTTACAAAGATTAAAAGAGCTAGCTGATTTAATCAAAAAACATAACTATAATTATCACACTTTAGACAGACCTGAAATAAGTGATCAAGAATTTGATAAGTTAGTCAAAGAAAATGATGCTTTAGAAAAAAAATATCCAAATTTAATTTTAAAGGATAGCCCTAACAAAAACTATGGTAGCAAAATAAAAGATAATTTTAAAAAAATAAAACACGATTCACAAATGTACTCACTTGCTAATGCGTTTGATGATAATGATATAAAAGAGTTTATTAAACGTTCAGTAAAATTTTTAAATTTAGATAATGATGATAGTTTTCAATATATCTGTGAGCCAAAAATTGATGGGTTATCTTTAAATCTTGTCTATAAAAATGGAAATTTAATATCCGCTGGCACAAGAGGAGATGGATTTATAGGAGAAAATGTTACCGAAAATATTTCAAATATAAAAAATATTCCATCAAAGTTAAAAGGAGACTTTCCAGATTATATTGAAATTAGAGGAGAGGTATTCTTAAATAAGAGTGATTTTGAGAAACTTAATTCTAAGTTAGAAAATAAATCTAAATTTGCAAATCCAAGGAATGCTGCAGCTGGTAGCCTGAGACAACTTGATATTTCAATTAGTCATAGTAGACCACTTAAATTTATACCTCACGGTATAGGTCAATGTTCACATAATTTTGATAAAATTGAGAATTATTATGATCAACTTAAGAACTGGAACATTGCTCCAAATAATTTAATCAAAAAATGTCAATCATTTAAAGAAGTTATAAAATTTTATAATCAAATAGATCAAAAACGATCAGGTATTGATTATGATATTGATGGATTAGTTGTAAAAATAAATAGTTTTAAATTACAAGAAAGATTAGGTTACGTTGGAAAAAACCCTAGATGGGCAGTTGCCGTAAAATTTTCTGCTGAAAAAGCTAATACTATAATTCAATCTGTTGATTTCCAAGTTGGGAGAACTGGTGCAATTACCCCTGTTGCTAGATTGCAACCAGTTAATTTAGGTGGAGTAATTATTTCTAATGCTTCTTTACATAATTTTGATGAGATAAATAAAAAAAAAATAAATGTTTTAGATCTTGTTGAAATTGAAAGAGCAGGAGATGTTATTCCATATGTTACTAGATTAGTTAAAAAGAATAGTAAATTAAATACTAAAATAAAACCTCCTAGAAATTGTCCTATCTGTAAGAGTAATGTTTTAAAAGAAAAAGATGAAGCAATACTAAGATGTACAAATACATATGGTTGTAGTTCACAAAAAATAGGGAGAATAATTCATTTCGTCAGTAAGAAAAGTTTAAATATTGATGGATTTGGTGAAAAACAAGTTAAACAATTATTTAATTTGAAATACATAAATAAAGTGGAAGACATATTCAATCTTGAACAGTTTGAAGCTGAAATTATTGAATTAGATGGATGGGGTAAATTATCTTTTACTAATTTAATTAATTCTATTAATAATTCAAAAAAAATATCACTTGATAGATTTATTTATTCACTTGGCATAAGATTTATTGGTGAAGTTAATGCTGAAATTTTAGCAAACGAATTTAAAAAACTAGATGTATTTATTTCATCTACAAATAATATAGGCATGTTGGAAAATATTGACGGTTTAGGACCAAAAGCAATTTCTTCTATTTTAGATTTTTTTTCAAAAGATATTAATAAGGAAACTATTAAAAATTTAAAAAATCATTTATCAATTACATTAATAAAGAATGAAGCAATTGATAATTTTTTTTCAAATAAACATTTAGTTTTTACTGGTACTTTATCTGAGTTATCAAGAGATGAAGCAAAGTACTTAGCAAAAACTAAAGGTGCAAAAATATTGTCTAGTATCAGTAAAAAAACAGATTTTTTAATTGCTGGAGAAAAAGCAGGTTCAAAAATAAATAAGGCAACACAATTAGGAATTAAAATTTTAAAAGAAAAAGATTTCCTTAAAAAAATTAATCTATAATTTTCAAAAATTTTAAATATACTTTTTTTGAAGAAAAATTATCAAAATCAATTAAAGCTTTATCACCATCTAATTTGATGATTATTCCATTTCCAAATTTTTGATGATATACAGTTTTTCCTTTAGAAATATCTGCTTCATATTCAAAATCCTGATTAAAATCCCAATCAATATTATTTTTTTTTGAGTTTTCTAATAGTCTTCTTCTTCCTGGAGTAATAATTTCTTCACTAAATGACTCATTTTCTAAAAAATTATCTAAGAAGTTATTATCTTGAATATATTTTGAATCATTTATCTCTACTTTATCTTCTGGCAGCTCGCTTATAAATCTTGATGGTAAATTATAATCATGTGATGCAAAAGAATATCTATTTTGATTTACATATGTGATATAAATTTTTTTTCTAGCTCTGGTTAAAGCTACATAAGCTAATCTTCTTTCTTCTTCTAAGCCCTGATTACCTGACTCCTCTATTGATCTTTGACTTGGAAAAACTCCCTCCTCCCAACCTGCAAGAAATACATAATCAAACTCTAATCCTTTAGCAGCATGCATTGTCATAAGAGTAAGTGTTTCTTCTGAAGTATTTGTTATGTTTTCCATAACCAAAGATACATGTTCTAAAAAACCTTCTATGTTTTCAAATTCTTTTAAACTTTCAATAAATTCATTTAAATTATCTATTCTTGATAGGCTATCAGGTTTATTAGAATTCTCTTCCTCTTTTTTTAAGTAATCTAAATAACCAGAGTCTTCTATTATTACTTTAGCTAATTCAATATGGTCAAATTTCTTTTTAACTTTTTGCCATTTCAAAATGTTATCAGTAAAATTGTATAATTCTCCCTTAGCTTTAGAGTTACTTTTAAATGTCAGTTGTTGTGCAGCTTCAAATAAAGAAATATTATTCATTCTTGCATAACTACTAATCTTACTAATTGTTGATTTTCCTATTCCTCTTTTAGGTACATTAATTATTCTTTCAAAAGCTAAATCATCAGATAGATTATTAGTTAATCTTAAATACGCAATAATATCTTTGATTTCTTTTCTTTCGTAAAATCTTAATCCGCCAATTATTTTATAAGGCAGTCCAAGATTAATTAATCTTTCTTCAAACGATCTCGTATGTGCGGCAACTCGAAATAAGATTGAGATCTCACTTAATTTTATTTTATCTTTAATTATGTTTTCTATTTTGTCTGTTACAAAAACGGATTCTTCTTTTGTCTCCCAAAATCCATTAATTGTAATTTTTTCACCAATCTGATTTTTACTCCATAATTCTTTTCCATATCTTCCTTTATTTTTTGAAATAAGTGTTGATGCACAACTTAATATATTTCTTGTCGATCTGTAATTTTGTTCTAATCTTACAATTGTTACATTTTCAAAATTTTTTTCAAAATTTAATAAATTAGTAACATCAGCCCCTCTCCATGAGTAAATTGATTGATCATCATCACCAACACAACATATATTTTTATTTCCTTTATATAAAAATTGGATCCAATGTTGTTGTATCGGGTTAATATCTTGATATTCATCAACATGAATATATTTAAAAATATTTTGATATTTTGATAAAATATTATTATTTTTTTGAAATATTTTTATACAAAATAAAATTAAATCACCAAAATCAACACTGTTTAATCTAAGAAGTTCTGACTGGTAAATGCTATAGATTTTTCGAATTTCTTTATCATTTTTCCGATATTTATTTTCATTCATTTCATTAGGGCTTATTCCTTTATTTTTTAAATTATCTATCGCCGATAAATAATATTTAGGTGAGGTTTCTTTTGTATCTATTTTTTCTACCTCACAAATATTTTTAATTAATTTTAATTGATCATCTACATCAATAATTAAAAAATTTTTTCTCAACCCTACTTCCTCATAGTATTGTCTTAGTATTCTTAATGATAAAGAATGAAATGTTCCAACCCACATATTATCAATCGGGAAATTTAATGCATTTCCGATTCGTGACTTCATTTCGTTTGCTGCTTTATTTGTAAAAGTGACTGCTAAAATTTGCCGTGGAGTGGCAAGTTTATTAATTAATATATTCAGAATTCTGAAGGTTAATACCCTCGTTTTTCCACTACCAGCACCAGCTAAAACAAGTAATGAACCATCAGTTTGTTGCACAGCATTTCTTTGCTCTTTATTTAATAAATCAAGATAATTTTGCGAATTTTCTGTCATTTTTTTGCTATAATACACATATATATAATGTAATTTATAAACTATATTAAATAATAGTTTAGATATTAATAATTAGTCTATGGGTAAAAAAATTATAATTGTATTGCTTATATTTTTAAGTTTTTTTTCTTTTAATATTTTTGCCAGTGATGCCGATCAAGTAAATACTAACTCAGAAGATTTTGAAACAACAATTATAGATAATGAAATTTATGATCCATTTGAACCTGTTAATAGGGCAATATTTAGTTTTAATAATGTAGCTGATAGAGTGGTTCTTGAACCAATTGCAAATGGTTATAAAAAGCTACCTTCTCCAGTACAAAGTGGAATAAAGAATTTTCTAAGTAATTTAAGAACACCATTAGTTATTGTTAATCAATTGTTACAAGGACAAGGTGACAATGCTGTTCAATCATCAGGAAGGTTTATTGTAAATAGTACTGTTGGAGTATTTGGATTGTTTGATGTAGCAGAAAAAATTGGGCTAGAAGAAAAAGAGGAGGATTTTGGACAAACCCTAGCAACTTGGGGTGTGGGTGAAGGATTTTATATTGTACTTCCTCTTTTTGGCCCATCAAATACTAGAGATGCAACAGGGATGGCACTTACAATGATAACAGATCCAATAAACGCTTATGCTGTAACTGAAGGAGAAGCATGGCTAGTTCCTACTAGAACAGCAATTAATGCTATAGATCAAAGATCGCAAATAATTGATGAAGTAAACGCTCTTAGAGACAATTCTGTTGACTATTATGCAGCCGTAAGAAGTTCTTATTATCAAAATAGGGAAGCTGCAATTAACAATGTTGATGATACAGAATTGACACCTATCCCATTAATTAGTATTGAATTTGAATAATGAAAAAATATTTTTTTATTTTTATTTTAATATTTTTTAGTTTTAAAAGCTTATATGCAAATGAGATTTCAGAATGGTTAAAAAAAGAAATAGATATTATTCTTGAAGCTTATAAAAATCAAAGCCTCTCAAATGAAAATAGATTTCTTATAATCGAGAAGACAATAAATACCAATTTTGCAGGTACTGGTATTGCAAAATTTGTTGCAGGAGAAGCTTGGAAAAAATCAGATAAAAATACAAAAAAAATCTACATTGATAATTTTAAAAGACATTTAGCTCTAAATATTGCATCATTGATGCAGGGTTATTCAGACCAAACATATGAATTAAGAAAATCAAAATATGACAATCAAAATCAGGTGAGTTTAATTGAAATGGAAATATTTTCAGATACTGGATCAGTTGTTTTAACGTGGCGAGTCAAGGAGTCTAAAGATCGATTTTTTGTTATTGATTTAATTGTTGCTGATATTTCTTTAGTTGTAACAAAAAGATCAGAATTTAATTCTATGTTAAAAAAGGTTGATAATGATCTTTCAAAATTTAATGAAGTTTTATTTGATCAAAACCTAGAAAGTTATCAGAAAATTACTGAATAATATCTAACAAAATTCTCAATAATTAATTTTTAAATTTTTTATTTCTTCTTCAGTTAATATTTCAGGTTGATTAGGGTTGGTTGATAGTTGGTAAGATTTGTTTTCCTCAGCCGATTTTATTATTCCATCCATAATCTCTAGAACATGGAGGGATAATTCAAGAGAACATCTTGCTTTTCGGTTACTAGATATGGAATCAATCATTTCTGAGAGACCTATTCCTCTATAATTTGCTTTTTTGTTACCCTCTCCGTCACTCTTATTGGGAATACCTAACAACATGTTATCATTATTAATAGTTTCCCATTCACTATCTTTTTGGGATATTAATAAATCACCACTAAAAAAATTTGGATCAGGGACTATCATTGAGCCATCAAGTCCATAGAGTTCAATAGTTGAATGATTGTTTTTCCAGACATCCCAAGTACAAAAAAACTGAACTTTTGCTCCACTTTGAAACTCTAAAGAACCCATGAGGGTTGTTGGTGTTTCAACTTTAATTATATCTCCGTATCTTGGTTGGCTTGTTATTTTTCTCTCATTTGTAGCAGTTCCACTGATTGCATTTATTTGTTTAACTGGTCCAATTAAATTAACTAATTGAGTAATATAATAAACACCAACATCAAAAACTGGTCCCGCACCAGGTTTAAAGAAAAAATCGGGATTAGGGTGCCAATGCTCCATCCCATGAGACATCAAATTAAATGTACCGAGAACAATTTTACCTATCTTATTGTCCTCAATTAACTTTCTAGCTTTTTGCCCTGCTGCTCCTAAAAATGTATCTGGAGCACAACCAACATATAAATCCTTCTCGTTTGCTAATTTTTGTATTTCTAAACCTTCTTGAAAATTCATTGCTAATGGCTTTTCACTAAAACAGTGCTTTCCATTTTGTAGTGATTTTGCAATAATTTCTTTATGGGCAGATGGAATTGTTAAATTAATAATTAATTCAATTTCATTATTTTCTATAATTTCCTCAACTGATAGAGATTTAACATTATATTTAGATGCAGCATTAGATGCAGCTTCTTTGTTTATATCAGCACATGCAACTATTTTAAAATTATTATATATTTTTTGACACTCAAAATAAGTTTCAGAAATATTTCCACAACCAACAATTCCAATGTTCATTAAATTGTTTCTAAATAATCTAAAGATTTAGTTGTGTATTCTTTATAATCTTTTGGATCATCATGTTCTAGTACAAAAACCTCACATGGTGTTTTTTTAACTTCTGCAAGAAGCTTAGGCCAATCTATGAAACCTTCTCCTACAGCAGATTGTTCACTATGGTCTAAAAGATTTTTTGTTTCATCAAAAAAATCTTTCAAGTGACAGCCAATAATTTTATTTTTATATTTTTCTATCCAATCAAGTGGATCTGCTTTTCCAGCAACTGCCCATCCAAGATCCAGTTCCATTTTTAGATTTTCATTGTGATCCATCATACATTCTATTGGAAGCTTACCACTAGGAAGAGGTCTAAATTCAAATGAATGATTATGATAACCAAGAGTTAGACCATTATCTTCATACGTTTGTACATATGATGAGAGATCTTTACCAAAGTTATTCCAAGTGTCTTCATCAAGATCAAAATTTGAAGCAAAATCTTTACTAAATTTTTCTGGCACAGAAGGGACTATCGCATGGTTAATATTTAGATATTTCATTCTTCTAATTGTTTCTTCTGTATTTGTAATTGCTTGAAAACTTATGTGAGAAGATTTTATAGAA
Source organism: uncultured Alphaproteobacteria bacterium (assembly GCA_902515745.1). Lineage (GTDB taxonomy): Bacteria > Pseudomonadota > Alphaproteobacteria > HIMB59 > CACPNW01. The sequence continues at coordinate 40,900 of CABXWB010000008.1, forward strand.
ATACTATTTTCATCCATCATAGATTTAAAATTATCTAAATCAATTTTATCTAAATCAAATAATTCAATATTTTTAATTCCAGACTCAGATAGGAATTTAAATATTGGCTCATAAGGTTGAAATTTTCTTGTGGTGTACAACTGCATTGTTACTTCGTTTCTATTCATTAAATTCTCTCCTCAGATTTACTATCAAATATTGAAGACTTTTTTATATCAAAAGAGATATTTATTTCATCATTTAAATTATAATTTGAGCTTCCCTCCAATCTAATAGATATTGGATTACCCTCAACACTAGTCCAAACAAGAGTATCTGCCCCCATAGGCTCCACTAATTCAACTTTACAATGAATAGAATGTTCATTTTTTTCTATATTTATATTTTCAGGTCTTATTCCAAACACAACCTCTTGATCACTCGTCAAATTATTTATGCTTTCGTATTTAGAAATATCAATTTGTTTTTTTCCAAAAATTATTTTTTGATTTGATTTATCAAATTTAGCATTTAAAAAATTCATGCTTGGAGATCCAATAAACCCAGCCACAAATAAATTAGCTGGTTTGTTATAAATTTGTTTAGGTGTATCTAATTGCTGTATTAATCCATCTTTCATAACAGATATACGGTCCGCAAGAGTCATAGCTTCTATTTGATCATGAGTAACGTAGATCATAGTATTTGATAAATCTCTATGAAGTCTTTTAATCTCATAACGTAGTTCAGCCCTTAATTTTGCATCAAGATTACTTAAAGGTTCGTCAAATAAAAAAACTTTTGCATCTCTAACCAAAGCTCTACCAATAGCAACACGCTGCCTTTGGCCTCCAGATAGTTGAGAGGGTTTTCTTTTAAGTAATTCATTTATTTGTAGGAGATTTGCAGCTTTTGCAATTTTTTCATTTATGATATTCTTTGGAGTATTCATCATTCTAAGTCCAAATGATAAATTTTTTTCTACCGTCATGCTTGGATATAATGCATAAGATTGAAATACCATTCCTATATGCCTGTCTTTTGGTTCTTTCCATGTAACATTGTCATCTTCAATCCAAATCTGTCCATCTGATAAATCTAAAAGTCCTGCAATACAATTTAAAAGAGTTGTTTTTCCGCAACCTGAGGGACCAAGTAAAACCATAAATTCACCTTCTTTTATATCAAGACTTAAATCTTTTAAAATTTGAGTTTTACCATAACTGAATGAAATATTTTTAACTTCTACATTATTTTTCATCTTTACCCCTTAATTGCTCCAGCTGCGATTCCTCTTACGAACCACCTTCCTGAAATAAAATAAACAAAAAGTGGAACTAGTGATGTTAAAATGGTTGCAGACATATCGACATTATATTCAGCAACGCCGTAGTCTACTTGCACTATATTATTTAATTGTACTGTCATAGGTTGATTATCCCTACCGGCAAAAACTAAGCCTAAAAGAAAATCATTCCAAATACCAGTTACTTGTAAAATTACTGCTACAATGGTGATTGGCGTAGACATTGGAATAATAACATAAATAAATATTTTTACAAAATTACCTCCATCAATTCTTGCAGCTTTAAAAAGATCTATTGGTAAACTGGCATAAAAATTCCTAAAAATTAGTGTTAGTATAGGCATACCAAATATTGTATGAACTAAAATTATCCCAGGAAGAGTTGAATAAATACCTAAAGCGTCTTCGATTTTTAGCAAAGGGTAAACCATTACCTGATATGGAATAAATGCACCAAACAAACAAAGTCCAAAAAATAAATAAGCGCCTTTAAAACGCCAAAAAGCAAGAGCATACCCATTTAGTGCACTTAGACCAACAGAAACAATAACACTAGGGACAGTAATTTTTACTGAATTAAAAAAACCTGGTTTTAAACCTTCACAAACAAAGCCAGTACAGGCCTGGGACCATGCTTTAGGCCAAGAATAAAAACTTAGTTCTTTTGGTAGATTTAAAATATTAGCAGCTCTAATTTCATCCATATCTTTAAGTGAAGTTATAATCATTACATAAAGAGGCATTAAAAAAAATATCGCACATACAAAAATAAAACAATATAATCCAATTCTTCCTATAGTTAGATGTTTTGGACGTGGGCCTGCAGGTATTGATCTCATTAATTGGCCGCGTTTTTATTTCTCAGATAAAACTCATAAAATGCCCATGGAGCAAGTATGCAAACAACTGAAATGAACATTATAATTGATGCAGCAAAAGCTTGTCCCAAATTCGCTCGTTGGAAAAAATTTTCCATTACATACATTGCGGGTGTGGTTGTTGCATAACCTGGCCCACCAGATGTTAAAGCTAAAATTAAATCGTAAACTTTTACAACTCCTGCTGCTATCAAGACTATAGCGGTTACAACCATTGGTCGTAACATTGGAAGAATAACAAATAAGTATGATTTCCATTTAGCAACGCCTTCGATACTAAGGGACTTCCAAATATCTTCATCAATTCCTCTTAATCCTGCTAACATTAATACCATCACAAAACCTGCACCTTGCCAAACAGCAGCAATACATACAGCATAAATAGCAAGGTCTCTATTTACTAACCAATCAAGTTCAAACCAACCAAATCCCCACATATGCATTGAGTTTTCCAATCCAAATGTAGGATTCAACACCCATTTCCAAACTAAACCAGTCACAACAAAAGACATTGCATATGGATAAAGGAAAATAGTTCTAAATAAACTTTCTCCTCTAATTTTTTGGTCTATTAAAACAGCAAGTAAAAAACCAATGATTAGACAACCAATTGTGAATACAAAACCGTAGATAAAAATATTTTCAACTGCAACATCCCATTTTCTTTGTTTAAATAATCTTTGATATTGATCGAAACCTACAAAATTTGTAACAGGTATTAATTTTGAATTAGTAAGGGAATAAATAAATGAGTAAATTATACATCCAATGAATACAGTTAATGATATTATTATCATTGGAAGTAATGCTATTATTGAAGCAATGTTTCTAAACTTAGACATTTATTTAAGATAAAGATAGGGCAGGATTTCCTGCCCTAATTTATATATAATTATAGACCGCTTGTTAAAACGCCTTCAAGGTCGTCCATTACTTGCGCAACTGTGTAATTAGGATCATTTCTAAATTCAGAAATAATATCATCCCAAGCATTAGTAAATGCTGGAGTGTTCCAGTCATCACTTTCTCTCATGATTGCATCAGGATTTTGGATCAAATCTAAACCCATTTGCATACATGCGTCAGCAGCTGAAGTATCAACGTCAAGTCTCATTGGAAGAGATCCCTTAGCATTGTTAAACTTAGCTTGCACAGTTGGATTTACCATCATACTAGCCATTGCAAGTTGAACATCTTTTACTTTTGGATCATCATTTTTAGGGAAAACAAACACGTCACCACCAAGGGCTACATATTTTTCTTTTCCTGGAATTATACAAGAATAATCAACCATTGCCTCTTTTCCAGCAACAGCAAATTCACCTCTTGCCCAGTCACCCATAACTTGCATTGCAGCTTTACCTTCGATGACCATTGCAGTAGTATCATTCCACAATCTTCCTGGAGAACCCTCATCAGTAAATGCATTAAGTTCTCTATAAGTATTTAACACATCTGCAAATCTTCCATCTCTTAGAGTATCAACATCTTTATCTCTAAATATTTTTTGCATGTGAGGGAAGCCTAGAATTGAAGATGATACAACTCCAAACATTCCAGACTCTTGCCATGTTTGTCCACCAAGAGCTAGAGGAATAATTCCTGCTTCTTGTATTTTTGGAGCACCAGCTAAAAATTCTTCAAATGTTTGAGGAACAGGAAGACCAACTTGTTTATACACATCGTTGTTAATCCACATCCATTGCCAACTATGAATGTTCACTGGAACGCAATAAAACTCACCTTCAAATTCGCAAGTTTCGATTAGTTCAGGTGGATAAATAAAATCTCTCCATCCTTCAGCAGATGCAACTTCTTCAAGTGATTGAAGTAAACCTTGCTCAACTAAATCAACAAATTGTTTTGAAATATTAAACTGCGCTGCAGTTGGTGGATTTCCACCAATAATTCTGTTTACAGTTGTTCCTCTTGCATTGTCACCACCAGTAATAGCAGTATCAATCCAAGTATTACCCATCTCTTGCCAAGCTTCTGCAAATTGAGAGATAGCAGCTTGTTCTCCACCAGATGTCCACCAGTGAATAACTTCAGCTTCCATATGCCCTGCAGCTTTAGAAACATTAGTAAATGATAGGGGTAAAAATAAAGTTAAAAATATAGAAAAAAATTTTTTCATTTTTCCTCCCTTTTGATTAAATTATAAAAGGACAATCAATATCTTGACAATAAAGTCAACCAGTTAAATTAACGCAATTTGATAGTAATATTAGAGAAGGTTTAACCAATTAATTTCTTCTTGGCGCAATTCAATATCAAGACAAGGGAGGGTTGTATCTAACTCTTTTACAGATCTAGGACCAATTAATGCAAAAGAAGGAAAAGACTGGTTTATCGTCCAGCTTGCTGCAATATTATGAGCAGAACAGCCTTTTTTATCAGCTAACTCCATAGCTCTTTTTTTTCTTTCTCTATTATCTTCACTATCATAGCAACTAATAGGACCACTTGAATTCTCACCTGGTGCTCTGTATGTTTCTGCCTTAGTAATTTTATCTTCAATCTCTTGTGTTATATTATCAGGTAAAAAGTACCCTCTTGCTTGACTAGACCATGACATATGGGATTTTTGTGAAGAATGTAGGTAAGCCAGTATATCTTCAGTATTGGATGATAAGCAACCATTCCAAAGAGGCTTAATCATTTTAGCTAGTGCTAAATTATTATTTAAAATTGACATTTCTTGTTTATTATTTTTTTCTGCCCAATCATTTGCTTCTTTAAATCTTTGTATTGTCCAGTTTGATCCACCAAATATTTTAATTCTTCCTTTTTCTTTTTCTTGATTCAAAACATCCATGAATTCATCGATTGGATAATCAGTATTATCTCGGTGCATGATATAGATATCAACATAATCTGTATTCATTCGTTCAAGAGAGATAGTTAGTTGTTTTGAAATTGCTTCAGGATTGCATTCAGGTGTATGCGCACCTTTTCCGAGTATTAAAACATCTTGTCTATTATTATTATTTTTTAACCATTCGCCAAAAACTTTCTCATGATTACCACCGCCATAAATAAATGCAGTATCAAACATATTGCCACCAACTTCAATCCAATGATCCCATAACTTAGAAGCCTCATTAATATCATCTTGGTTATCACATCCCATAACAAGTTTGGAAATGTCTTTATCTATTCCTTCTATTCTATCGTATTTCATATTTCATCCTGTGGTAATTTATAATTTACTTTTTCTCTCCATGTATCAAGAGCTTGAAGATTTCCTAATGTATCTTCCCAAGTCATTGCTGGATGAGGTGGTTGTGTTTTTTCCTTTGCGATGCACTGGCTTGTAAGTTCTCCTTCAAAGAAAAATAAATGTTCTGGCCCCTTAACATCAGTTACTTCTTTATTACCATTTTTATTAATAATGATCTTTGCGTGATAAGGACCTCCTTGTCTTCCTGGCATCCATGGATCGGGTAATTCGATCATACCTTCAGAGCCTTTAATAACAGCATTATTTTTCATGCTTTCCCTAATTGCAGTTGAAACTTTTGCTTTAATTCCATTTTTAAATTCTAAATTAGCATGAGCAACTTCATCAACACCTGTTTCCCCTATTCTTGCCTCAGCATCTATAAATTTAGGTTCTAAAAATTTTTCACCAGTTGCAACGCCTGCAATTAACCTAGAAAAGGAAATAGGATATAAGCCAACATCAAGTATACCACCACCTGCAAGACTTTTATTAAACAGTCTGTGTTCAGGAATTGTTTTACCCATATCAAAACCAAAAGAAGCTTCAATAGATGTTATATCCCCTATTGTTTTATTTTTAATTACTTCTAATAGTTTTGGAATTTGAGGGTGGCAACGATACATAAAGCCTTCCATATAAAAAACTCCAGCTTCTTTTACTGCCTCTATTATTTTTTTACCTTCTTTTAAATTAACAGCGCCTGGTTTTTCACAAAGAACATGCTTTCCTTTACCTGCAGCTTTGATTGTCCATTCAGCATGCAAAGTATGTGGTGTGGAAATATAAATAGCGTCTATGTGTTCTGAATTTATAATATCATCATAATTATCAAATCTAAAATCAGGATGAATATCATATTTATCACCAAAGGTTTTTCGACGGTCTGCATTTTTACTTGCTATACTTACGAGTTGACCCGAATAAGAATCTTTTAATCCATCTGCAAAATTATTAGCTATATTGCCTGGTCCAATTATTCCCCATTTAATTTTTTCCATAACTAACCCTTTACTGCACCAGCCGATAATCCAGCAATGTAATATTTTTGAACAAAAGAAAATAAAATAATTATTGGTATTGTTGTTACCGCTGCAAAAGTCATTGCAAGAGCGTATTGAGGTTCTTGTCCAACTTGAAGAGCAAATACTTCAGTCAGCCCTAAGGGGATTGTATAATTTTGATCATCTCTTAATATTATAAGTGGCCATAAAAAACTATTCCATGAATTGATATATTGGATAATTGCTAAGGTTGCTATACCTGGCCAAACTAAAGGAACAACAATCTGCCAAAAAATCCTAAACTCACCTGCTCCGTCAGCTCTAGCAGCTTGAATTAGTTCATCTGGTACTGCAATAATATATTGTCTCATTAAAAAAATACCGATTGCTGGTGCAATAAAAGGAACAACTAGACCTGGCAAAGAATCATTCATTCCCATTCTTCCAACTAAGACATATAATGGTATCATTACTATTGGAAAAGGTATCATAGCAGTAGCAACCATTGTTATAAAAAGATTCTTTTTTCCTTTAAAATTATATTTTGCAAATCCATAGCCGGCTAGCGTACATAAAAAAACTGAAGCAACAGTAACAGCGATTGCGACTATTGCAGAGTTAATCATCCATGCATCTACTGGCCATTTATCAAACAAAAGAGGAATATTTTCCCATTTAGGATCACTCGACCAAATTACTGGTGGCCAAGCCATTATTTCGTATGTTGATTTTAGTGATGAGGAAATCATAAATAAATAAGGTATTAAACAAATTATCCCAAGAGTTCCTACAACTAAATTTAGCATAAACTTGCTAAAAAAAGGTGAAATAGGTTTTATATTTTTATCTGCAGAATGCGCAGGGAAAATGTTTGCAATAAAATCAATGATTGGTCCTAGCATTCTCTCTAAAATACTTTTTTTTGCATCTTGATCTAAATTTGAAGCAAAAGATCTAAATTGGAATAAAGAAATAAATAATATACAAACAAACATAAAAACACCTATTGAAGAGCCAAAGCCTAATCTTAGCTGCATAAAACCTCTTTCTAAAATATAAACAACCATAGGTTTTGCATGAGTTGGCACATCATTTCCACTATACATTACAAAAACATCTTCAAAAATTTGGAAAGAATTTATTGAAAGAAGTATACACACAAAAAGAGTTACTGGAGCTAACTGAGGTAATGTAACATACCAAAACTGATGCCATCCGGTAGCACCATCTATTCTAGATGCTTCATATAAAGTTTTATCTATAAATTGTAATCCAGCTAAGAAATAAATACATGTGAAACCTGTTTGTCTCCAGACAATAAGCATAATTACTGACCATTTTGAAGTAGCAGAAGACTCCACCCAATTGATTGGATCAATACCTATAAAACTGATGGCATAATTTAATAGTCCAAAATCACTATTTAATATCATTTTAAAAGATAGAGCAGCAGCAACAAGAGATGTTACAATTGGTGAGAAAAAAATTAATCGCCAAACGGGTTTTAATTTTAAATAATTTGAATTCAAAGCAAGTGCCAGTAAAAGTGCAAGAGGAACAACAATAAGAACACTTGTTACTGTATAAAAAATTGTATTCTGAAAGATTTCCCAAAAAGCTTTATCTTTGAAGAACAAATATTCATAATTTCCCCAACCTCTAAATTTAGGTGCTTTAACTCCTTTCCATTTATAAAAAGCTAAAATAAATGAAGCTATAGTCGGCAATAGAAAAAAAATTGACCAAATAATATAAAACGGAGAAATGAAGATATATGGAGCAATTTTTTCTTGTTTAAATATTTTGCTCTTAATTATTGATGTCATTTTTATAAATTTTTTAGTGTAAAGCAGGGTTGACACCCTGCTTTTTAAAATTTAGTTATTATAAGAAATCAAGCTCATCTTGAACAGTTGTAATAAACCTTTCATGGGCTTCTTCAGCAGTGATTTCACCATTTGCAAGTAACGTAGTAAGATCTCTTGAAACAGTATCAATAATTGCTCTACCGACATGCTGATAGTCGTCAGCACTTGAATCAGCAACGGAAATAAATGGTTCAGCAAATTTTTGACCACCGTAAAAATCAAATGTTTTACCTGCTATTCGCTCATCTTCAAGAGCTGCTAATAAAGTAGGCATTCCTCCAAAGAAGTCGTATTTTGCAATCTGACCTTCGTAAGAAAAATATGCAAGTTCAAGTAGTTTCTTAGCCACATCTATACCTTCAGAGGATTTATGAATGGCAAATCCAGTACCACCCCAGTGAAAAGTCTTGAACCCTTCATCACCCCAAGTTGGTAAAGGAGCAACTCTCCATTCACCACTTTGTGTTTCACCAACTGTTGGTTGTAAACAACAATTGTTGTACCAATCTGGAGCCATTGTTCCTACAGTTTGTTTTGAATTATAAAGAACTCCTGGAGTTTGTCCCCAGTAATCAGTTGTATAGTTTATAACACCAGACGCAAAAGCTTCTTCTTGATATTTTAGAATGTCCATGAAAAGATCTTCATCCATTTCAAATTCACCATCTTCATTAAAGAATTTACCACCAGCTTGTTGATACATACCAATGAAACGTAATTCAGAAAGGACCATTGAAATACCATCTTTAGCTAAAATTTTTCCGGTTTCCATAAATTCTTCCCACGTTTTGGGAACTGACTTACCATAACTTTCAAGGATACTTGGGTTATAGTAATAAACCATATAACAACCTTCACTCTCGATACCATAAATTTCACCATTAGTGTGAGTCCAAGCAGCTACTTTACCAGGATTCCACTGAGACATATCTCCATACATATCAGTTAGTGGTACAAAGTTATCAGATATAATATCATCGGCCATAAATAAACCGAAACCACTTATCTCTATTCCTAATAGATCAGTATGCTCTGAGCCTGACGCTATGGCAGTTAAACTATTTGTTGCCATGTCAGGAGTAACCTGAAAGTCAAAAGTTATGTTATCATCTGGAAATGCAGCCTGCACTTCTTCTAAATAAGTATTGAAATAATCAACGTAGAGTTGGTTATGAGTCCACATTGATAAAGTTACATCTCTAGCATTAGAAGCCGATGAAAAACCAACTAAAACTGCAAGAGATAAAATTAAGGATTTAATTAATTTCATCTTTTCCTCCCTTTAATATATCTTATAGAAGTTATATTGATCAAAAAATCAAGCGAAAAAAAGGTTATTTAAAAATTAAATATTATTATTTTTTAATTATTTGGTGAGAGAACTTGCTCGTGGGGCATTACTATTTTTTTTTGAAATTCAGTAAGATTTGATAGTAATTTTTTTGAAGGTCTATATGGGTGTCTGAAAAAACCCCAAGAAGGTCCATATCTGTAAACAACAATTCTTCTTTCTCCCTTATTTGTTCTTTTTGCAGACCCATGACAGAGTGAATCAACGAATAATAGTCCATCACCAGCTTTTAAATAAATTTCTTTTGAAGCAGTCATATTATCAGCAGATGTAACTTTACCTTTTTTCATAGAATGTTTTTCAAATTCGGGATGACGTATATTTGATTTATGAGATGAAGGTATAATTACAGTACCACCATCACCAGGACCAATATCTTTTAACGCTAATAGTATATTTACTTGACCACAATGAAACTTTCCTTCTTGAAATCTATAATGATTTCTTTGAAGAGCTTCGTGATGGCCAGAGTGAATTCCAATAGCTTCCCCCGGTCCTCTTATATTAGCAAAATTTTCATCTATAAATAATGGACCATGATGTTGATCAAAAGTATCTTTGCCACCAACAAAATGAAGCATGTGATTAATCCAAGATGGATGATCAATTAATTTTTCGAATGGCTTACCTGCTTCGTAAATTTGCTGAAGATTAAGACCTTCTTTCCCACCATAGTTGTGACCATGAACATGTCCTGCCCATTCATTATTTTTTATATTTTTTAATTTATCTAAAATATTGTTAAGATTTTTTAATTCACTTTTATTTAAAGCATTTTCAATTACTAAGTATCCATTTAGATCAAATAGATATTCATCAAGCTTAGAAACTTTTTTCACAATTATATTTTGAAGTAAAAATTTATTCTTTTCAAGAATAAAAGTCTAATTTATGACTGCTTTAAACTCGCCAGATTTGTATTTTTTTGACATTTCGCCTAAAGAAATTGAGTTTATTGATGAAGCATTTCCTGCAGTTCCAAATTCTTGAAGTCTGCTTTTTACAACTTCTTTCATAGCGTCTTTTGAAAGTAATAAATATTTACGAGGATCAAATTGTGATGGATTTTCATGAAAATATTTTCTCACTGCAGCTGTAGCTGCTAATCGTAAATCTGTATCAACATTAACTTTTCTAACACCATGTTTTATTCCTTCTTGAATTTCAGAAACAGGCACACCATAAGTTTCTTTTATTTTTCCACCGTATTCATTAATAGTTTTTATTAAGTCTTGTGGCACTGATGATGATCCATGCATAACCAAATGTGTATTTGGAAGTCTTGAATGTATTTCTTTAATTCTATTGATCGCTAAAATATCACCTGTAGGTGGTCTAGAAAATTTATATGCTCCATGACTTGTTCCTATAGCAATTGCTAGAGCATCAACATTTGTTGCTTTAACAAAGTCTGAAGCTTCATTTGGATCCGTTAACAATTGATCATGATCAAGTTTACCTTCTGCTCCAACACCATCTTCTTTTTCACCAGTCCCAGTTTCTAAAGAGCCTAAACATCCAATTTCACCTTCTACAGAAACTCCCAATGCATGTGCCATATCAGTAGTTTCTTTAGTAACTCTAACATTATAATCAAAATCTGAAGGTGTTTTTTGATCATCCAATAAAGAACCATCCATCATCACAGAAGTAAAACCAAGATCGATACAATTTTTACAATCTGATGGAGAACCACCATGATCTTGATGTAAAACAGTTGGTATGTCTGAAAACTCGTCCATTGCTGCTTCAACTAATTTTTTAACAAAAATTGGTCCAGCATATCTTCTAGCAGCGCCAGATGCTTGCAGAATTACAGGACTATTTAATTCTTTAGCCCCTTCCATTATTGCTCTGATTGCTTCTAAGTTATTTACATTAAAAGCTGGTACGCCATAATCATTTTCAGCAGCATGATCTAAGAGTTGTCGAAGCGAAATTAATGACATAAGTGAACCCTATTAAACATAATAATAATTTATTCAACTAAACAGTGAAAGAAATTTTAAAATATTCTTGTCTAATTTTTTTATATGCTTTGTCACATAGTTATTTAGCAACATGTTTTGCAATTGATTTAAAAATAAAAGGTTATGAAGAGCGTTACATAGGTCTATCATTATCATTCTGGGGTATTGGAGTTATTTTAGGAGCATTATTACATAATTTAATAAGAAGAAAATTAAATTTGATTTCAACAATTTTGTATGGCTCATTAATTCAATTTACATTCTCATTAATTTTTTTATTTGATCAGAATACTTTCCTTGTAGCTTTAATGCAATTTGTTATGGGTATAACAAGTGCAATTAATTCATTAACGCTTGAATCACACATCAGCTCTAAATTTAAAAAGACATCTGGTTTCTATATATCATTATTTTGGTCATCTGCTGGATTAGGAGCAATTACTGGAAGTCTATTTATAGCAATTAATGGTATAAATCATTTAACCTATTATATAGCTGTTTTATTTTTTATTATGCATTTTATTCCAATTTATTTATTTCGTTTATCTATTAGTAAGATTGCCGTTGAAAACCTGAGTCTTAGATTATCTAAAAACGTTTTAAGTAAAATTAAATATTTACTTTTTTGTGTAATATTATTTGGTGCATGTGATGCTGGATTCAGTTCTTTATTTCCATCTTACTTATTAGAGCAAAATTATAGTGATAAGCAAATTGGAAGCATTAATTTTTTAGCAGGAGCAATAGCATTATTTTTTTACCCATTTATGGGTAAGCTAGTTGACAATTACAATAAAACTATAATTTTTAATTTATTTTGCTTCATAAACTTAATTAACTTAGTACTACTTTATTCGATTAGTGATTTTTATATCTATGTACTTTGTGTTGCTTTTTACTATTATACAATTGGGACAGTTTTTTTAATTACATTTAATATTGTTGGAAAAAAACTTGAAGGAGGAGTTATAGTTTTTGGAATAGCAGGTCACTATATAAGTGAGAATATCGGGAGTTTTCTTGGACCTAATCTTATTGGAAATATTATTAATATAAATATAAATTATTTCTTTTTAGTTTTTTTTGTTATCTATATTTTAATTATTGGATTATTTAATTTTAATAATTTTAAAAGACTATAAAAAAACTATGGAAAAAAATTTAAGTATAGCTCTCGTAGGTTTAGGTTTTGGAGCTGATTTTATTCCGATCTATATTAATCATCCATTAGTTAGAAAATTAACAATTTTTGATTCAAATATTCAAGTTTTAGAAGAGGTAGGAAATCGATTTGAACTGGCAAATAAAGCTAGAAGCTTTGAAGAAATACTTGATGATAAAAGTATTGATGCCGTACATTTAGTAACGCCAATACCTCTACATGCAAAACAAACAATTGATGTCTTTGAATCTGGTAAACATTGTGCTTGTACTGTTCCAATGGCGACAAGTATTAAAGATCTATTAAAAATATTAAAAGCCCAAAAAAAAAGTAATAAAGTTTATATGGGAATGGAAACTGCAGTTTACACACGTCATTTCATATACGTACAAGAAATGTTAAAAAAAGACAAAATTGGTAGAATTCAATTGCTTCGAGGGGCGCATTATCAAGATATGGAAAAATGGCCTTCTTATTGGATGGGATTACCACCTATGCATTATGCTACGCACGCAATTTCTCCTGTTCTTGCTTTAGCCAATACATATGCAAAATCTGTTCACTGTTTTGGTTCAGGAGTTATGCGTAAAGAACTAATAAATCAATACAATAATCCTTACCCAGTTGAAACTGCAATTTTTGAATTAGAATATGAGACACCTCTTGCAGCTGAAGTAACGCGAAGTTTATTTCATACAGCAAGAGATTATACTGAAAGTTTTAATATATACGGAGAAAAAGGAACGTTTGAATGGCAGCAACTTGAAAACGATAATCCTGTAGTATTTGAAATGAACCCAGATGATAAATCTTCACATATTGCAAGCATGGGTAGAGGTAATAAAATTACTTTTGAGCATATCAATGTACCAGATCGCCAGGATTTGTTACCTAAAGAAATAGCTCGTTTTACTAAAGAAGAAATATTTAATAAAGATAAAGAACATCTTAGTTTCATTCAAGGTGGTGGTCATCATGGATCTCATCCACATCTCGTTAATGAATTTATTTTAAGTATTCATGAGAATCGGCAACCATGGCCAAATGGATCTATTACTGCTAATTGGGTAGCAGCAGGAATTTGTGCACATGAATCCGCAATGGATGGTGGTCGCAAAATATTAATTCCAAATTTTCAAAAAGATTTTGAATAAAATACTTTAAATGGTGGGCCCTCAGGGACTTGAACCCCGGACCACCCCGTTATGAGCGGGGCGCTCTAACCAACTGAGCTAAGAGCCCTTATTTTTTACCTTATAGATTATTATAAATATTTTAATAATAGTTATTTTAGGAAATAAACATTTTTTTAACTGCATTGTAAAAATCTTCAGTTACAGTAAAATAAAAGCTATTTTCCTCATGTAATGAATTATTTCCATGACCATTTTCAGTATGAAAATCTGTAAGGTGCTTAAAAAAATTATTTATATCTGGGATTTTATATTTTCTTCCATCATCACTTGTTACAAAATAGTTTTTACTATTCACCTATAACCTCAAAAGCTGATTGAACTAATTGTTTGGTATAGGCGTTTACTGGATTATCGAGCACATTTTTAGTAATTCCTTCTTCAATTACTTTTCCATCTTTCATAACCAAAGTATAATGACACAGTGATCGAATTACTTTCAAATTATGGCTAATAAAAATATATGACAAATTGTGATTTCTTCTTAAAGATCTCAACAAATCAATAATTTGTGCCTGAATAGATAAATCCAATGCAGAAGTTGGTTCATCAAGTAAAATAAATTCTGGATTTAAAATTATAGCTCTAGCAATCGCAATTCTTTGCCTTTGGCCACCTGAAAATTCATGAGGGAAACGATGAAGGACAGCTTCATCAAGATTTACTTCATTTAGTGTTTTTTTTATTAAATCGTCTTTTTCTTCTTTTGATAAATCTTTTCTATTTATTTCTAATCCCTCGCCTATTATTTGTTTTATTGTATGTCTAGGATTTAAAGAGGAAAAAGGATCTTGAAAAACAATCTGCATATGTTCTCTTAAATCTTTTAATTGCTTAGTATTGTAATCTTGTATTTCTTCATCTTTAAAAAATATTTTTCCAGAATTTATATCTTGTAGTTTTATAAGTGACATTCCAAGTGTGCTTTTACCTGATCCACTTTCTCCAACAATGCCAATAGTTTCACCATAACGCGCTTTAATATCAACATTATTCACTGCAATTAATTCTGTTTTCTTTTGATTAAAAAAATTGCCTTTTCTCAATGTAAATTTAACAGTACATTGCTGTCCTTGTATTATATAATCTTTATTGCTTGCATCATAAGGATCGGGTTCACCACTAGGTTCAGAATTAATTAAATGTTTTGTATATTCATGTTGAGGATTATTAAATACATCTTCTGTAATACCTCTCTCAACTATTTTTCCATATCGCATTACGCATATTCTATCACTAGTTTTTCTTACAACAGTTAAATCATGTGTAATAAGCATAATTGCCATTCCATATTTTTTTTGTAGATCCTTTAGCAATTTTAATATTTGTGATTGTATTGTAACATCTAAAGCAGTTGTGGGTTCATCAGCTATTAATAGGTCTGGTCTGTTTGCAATAGCCATTGCAATCATAACTCTTTGTCTTTGACCCCCCGATAACTGATGCGGATATTGATTTAATCTTTCTTCTGGTTGAGGAATCTGAACTTCTTTTAATAATTCAAGGGCTCTTTCTTTTGCAACAATTTTATCAATTTTTTTGTGTTCTCGTAAAACCTCTATCAATTGACTACCAATTTTATGAAGAGGATTCAAACTTGTAAGAGGCTCTTGAAATATCATAGTAATAGTATCACCTCTAATTTGTCTCATCTGTTCCTGAGTTAAATTTGTAATATCTACATCCTTAAACTCAATCTTGAAATTTGAACCAATTGATGAATTCTTAGGTAGCATTTTCATAATAGTTCTAGCAGTGACTGATTTTCCTGAACCTGACTCACCAACAACAGCAAGGGTTTCACCTTTCATTATGTCAAAAGATATATCATTTACTGCATTGACAATTCCTCCCTCTACACTGAATTTTACTTCAGCATTTTTAAGATCTAATAATTTCTGATTATTTTGTGACTGCATATGGATCTACTGCGTCCCTTATTCCGTCTCCAAAAGCATTAAAAGCTAAAACAGTTAGTATAATCATTCCAACTGGAGAAATCATCCAGGGAGCATATGCAAAGCTTTGTATATCTAGAGCCTGATTTAACATTACACCCCATGAAACCATAGGATGCTGAACACCTACTCCGATGAAACTTAAAAAAGTTTCAACCAAAATAATTAGAGGAATACAAAATGACGTCCAGACGATTACATGAGATAAAGTATTCGGAAATATATGTTGAATCATTATTCTTGATCTAGACGCACCTAAAGCTCTTGCTGCTCTAACAAATTCTAGGTTTCTTACTAAAAAAGTTTTACCTCTAATCTCTCTTGCAATTGATGCCCAATTTAATAAAACAATTATTCCAGCAAATAGTACAAAAACTGTCGTCTCATCGGCTCTTCTTGGCAAGAGAGCCACCAACGCAAAATATAATGGATAGGATGGAAATGATAATGCAAATTCTGTCACTCTTTGCGCTATTAAATCATAAGTTCCTCCAAAATATCCTGAGCTTATACCAACCATTAATCCAATAACCAATGATGCTGAAACTGCGATTAAAGCAAAGAGCATAGTAATTTGTGTTCCAACAAACATTCTTGAAAGAATATCTCTCCCCATATTGTCAGTACCCAATAAGTGAATATTACCATCATTATTACCAAATAACCGAAGTTTTGTTTTTAAACCAAAAAAGGAGTATTCATCACCCTGAATAAAAAAATAAATAGGTATCATTTCATCTGAATTAGAATATGAAAATTCAAAAGTTTCCATATCCATTTCTTCAACAAGTTTGTAAACAAATGGTCTTAAGTGAAAATTACCTTCAGAATCAATAAACCGAATTAATTGTGGTGGATTATATAATTCATCCTGAACAGTTTTCTTATAACTATGTGGTGATAAAAATTCTGCAAAAAAAGCAATAAAAAAAATAAATAACACACCATATAAACCAAACATTCCATAACGATTTTTTTTTAATCTTAAATATGAGAGGTGCCAATGGGAATTTATGTTTGAAAATTTTTGTGCCTCAGCATTAAGAGATCTATTTTCATTTTTGGAAGTCATTAAGCCTCACCTCCAGACATATCTCTAATACGAGGATCAAGTAATGCCAATATTATATCTGCAATGAAATTACCAATTACTAAAACAAGAGACAAAATCAAAAAAATTGAAGATGCAACATATATATCCATTGTGGTAACTGATGATAAAATCAATGGTCCAATAGTTGGTATTGCTAAAACAATTGCTACTTCAATCTCTCCTTCAATTAAATAGCCGACGCTTCTGCCTTGATTCATGATTATTGGATGTAAAGCATTTGGAACACCGTGTTTCCATATAATCTTACTTTCCTTTAACCCTTTAGCTCTTGCGGTTTCTATAAATTGCATTTTTAAAACATCTAATAAATTACCTCGCATCATTCTCATTTGATATCCTGCTCCTACAAAACTCCCAACTGCAATAATTGGCCAGGTATGGAGTAAGAAATCCCATGTTTTTGCAAGACTCCACCAACCTTCTTGTAATACATATTGTTGTGAGAATATTGAGCCGTAATATGGTGAATGAAATTTTATGGCCCAAAAATATAATATAACCAATGCTACAATAAACTTAGGAATTGAAAAAGCTAAAAATGTAAAAACCGTAGCAAGTTGATCGCCTAGTTGATATTGATGTGTAGCTGCATAGACTCCAGCTAATATCCCAATAGTTACAGCATTAAAGTAACATATAAAAGCTAATAATAATGTTCGTGGAACTCTATCACCTATTGCTTCATTAACTGATCTCTGTTGAATAAATGATTCTCCTAAATCCCAATAGAGAGTTATGTTTTTAACCCAATTAAAATATTGAATGTAAAGCGGTTTATCTAAACCTAATCTAACTCTTAAAGCTTCAGCTTGAGCTTCAGCATCTTTTTCACTAACACCTCCCATTGACATTGTTTGAGCTTTCCATTGAGATGCATAATCACCAGGCATTGCCTGAACAAGAAGAAAAGCAACAAGAGTTATAGCAATTAATAGAGGAATAGTTGCAATAATTCTTTTTAATAAAAAAAATAAAAAAGCCATAAATTATAAAACTGGCCCATTGAAAAATGGGCCATTGTATTGATTTGATTTATTTATATTCTGCCAAAACACCAGGTAAGAACTCATCTATTTGATCAGCTTTAGGGGTATAAAGTCTTTCCCTAAATATTGCATCTTCACCCCATTCGTACATATATACTGGAGTGCCTGGATGATTATTCTTTATCCTCTTGTTAATTAAAAGCGCAGCAGGTGTTTGTATTAAACCTATTGCATATAGATTTTCGGTACTTACCTTTTGAATTTCGTAAGCTTTTTCAGCAACAACTTTCAAATCATTAGTAGCAAGAATGTCGTTACCTAAATCAGCTAAAGTATTTTCAAATGCAAGTAAATCACCTTCATTACTTTTATGTTGAACAGGATTTTCAGGTGTTATCGGTAACTCATCAGCCATGTTTTTCGTAACAACAAGCCAATTATGTCTATTGATATATAAATTCCAGTTTCCTGCATCAGTAAGTGCTTCCGTATCATTTGAAGGTTTTAATATAGGTTTTAATCCTACCGCTTCAAACATTGGAACAATACTATCCCCAATTTTAATATCAGTGGATCTTTCATTACTGAAAAGGATGTCCAATGCTATATCTTCTCCTCCATTAGGAAAATTTCTAATACCATTTCCATCACTATCAATAAGACCTAATCCATCTAAGATTGAATTGGCACCATCAACATTGTATCCATAATAAACAGAATCCTCAAAGCGATGAAACGGAGATCCTGCAGAAAATCCTCCAGAATGAGGATGGAAGAAAGGACCTCTTGCAACAGATTGACCCATAGTGTCTCTATCCATTGCATGAGATAGTGCTTTTCTAAACTCCAAATTTCTGAAAAGTTTTCTTAACTCCCTATCATAATCATCTTGAACTCCAAATTCAGATGATAGATTTACATATAATTTCCATGTCAAAGATCTAGAACCAAAGACTGATCTAACAGGCGAGTTAGGATCTTTATTTTGCTTTAAGGCTTCAACGTAGTTACCAGGATTTTCCATATTAGAATAATCACCAGTTCCTGCTAGAGCTTGCGTAGTTCTATCATCCCATGAGGTTAATTTATAAATCGTTTCATGGTAATATGGAAGTTGATTACATTCTTCATCAACTTTCCAATAATAAGGATTTCTTTTCATCACCACCAGTTCATCAATTTTATGAGCAACTGGAACATAAGCTCCAAGTGTTGCTATTGGCACTTCATCAGGTGGTAAAGCCATTGTATATGAATCGTAAGTTGCATCACTGTTATAATCTGGGTGATGTTGTTTTAAAATGTGAGAAGGCCCTGGAGCACCTCCCATATGCGCAAGCTGTGATAGAACAGCATTACCTTTTGGAGAATCAAAATTAAACCTAAACGAATATGGTCCTAAAATATCCACTGTCGTTCCTGCACCAAGAGCATCCTTTGGAAGCCTTGAGTTTACATTTGCATTCTGAACATTATCGTTCCACCAAAAATCTATATCTTCAGTATCAAAAGGGTCTCCATCAGACCATTTTACACCTTCAACTAAATTCATAGTTAAAGTAGTACGATCACTATTAAACTCCCAATCAGTTGCTAGGTTTGGAAGAGGTAAAGCTTCTTCAGGTTTAACTTGCCATAGTGGGCCAAGTCTTGTTAATGATTGCATTAACTGCATGCTAATGCCACCCCAACCTTGATGTTGTCCAGCTAACCAGTTCCAACCTTCAGGTCTTCCTCCAATAACATGACGAAATGTTCCGCCATAATCACCAATTCCATCAACCATTTGAGCTTTTGACATCATCATTGGTGTTGTTGGAAGTCTCTCAGCTACTGGTGGAAGCTTTCCAGCTTCAACATAAGCAGCGGTTAACGGAGCTTCATTATAGCTATCACAACTTTGATAAGAATATAAATCATCTCTTCCAACTAATTCAACATCTATACCTGACATACTTTTATCAGGTGGTAGAGTTTCAAGAGCACTAGCACCAGAAGTCATAGCAATCATGCTAACACCTACAAGTAAACTTGCTGCTTTACTCTTGAAAGTAAATTTGGTTTCAATACCCATTTTATCCTCCCTTTGAATAATTTTAATGAAATTAAAATGTTTTTTTAATTCAAAATCAATAACTATTATAAGTGTTATTCAGTAAATCTAAGAATTTACTGAAAGATTAATATATTGGCTGTGAGTAAGGGAATCCTTGATTATTTCGTTAAATTTGTCTGAAAAATCATTGTAATATTTTCTAGATGTTGCTCGTAAATCATATTTGCTCATTTGTTCTCTTGCGGATTCTTTACTTAGTAGACCCAGACCATCAACGACTGGGTAATATAATTGAGATTGTACATGAGGAAGGCCAGAGAGATAATCATCAAAATGATCAAGACTTGGAAGTTCATCTTGCCATAAAGAAATATATTTTTTTGTTTCTTCGCTTATACATTCATCGGAAACGTATTGCCAAAATTTTGAATCTCTTCTTTTTGAAACATAGTGCATATTTAAAAAAGTTTTAAAATCATCAAATTGTCGTCCAATTCGATTATTAAAATTAGATATTAATTCTTCATTATTAAAGTCCATTTCTTTCTTAAGATATTCAGTTGCAAATAAAATAATTTGAATCAAAGTACTATGAATAGAAGTAGCTTCTAAGGGTTCGAGGAAACCAGATGATAAACCGATAGCTAAACAATTTTTAACCCAATATTTTTCTAATCTACCACTATTAAACTTAATGTCTCGTCTTGGTTCAATTTTGTGTCCAAGAACTTTTTCTATTTCTTCTTGTGCTTGATCTGGTGAGATAAATTGATCACAATAAACATAACCAGCACCAATTCTTTCTTGTGTAGGAATTTGCCACATCCATCCATACTTTTGGGCCCAAGCTAAAGTATAATTAATGTAGTTTTCTTCTTTTATGTCTAAAAAAAATGGCATCGCTCTATTTACAGGAAGATTATCTTGATAAGAGATCCATTTGGTTTTGAATACATCTCCAATAATCAATTTTTTAAAACCACTACAATCAATAACTAAATCAACATCCAATTCTAAACCACTTTCAAAACATAGAGATTTTATTGTTCCATCTACATTTTGCGTTGATGATGTGTAAATATCATCAATAATCTCAATATTTTTAGATCTTTTATTTAAATAGCTTGCAACTTGAGAATTATCAAAATGATATGCATAATAAAATGGGCTTATTAGTTCTAAATTATTATTTTTAAAAGTATAAGGTACTTTTTTATTTTGCATAAGCATTGTATGCAAATGAATTTCAGAAACTGGTCTTCCAGCAGCGACAGCATATGCTTTTAAATATTCAAAATTTTCTGGTTTGTTTTTTGGAGCAATTAATTGCGGGTCATCTATAGGTCCATAATACGTATATCCTAATTCTTTCCAGTCTTTATGTACTATTCCAAATTTTAATGTAGCTTTTGTTTCTTTCAAAAAATCAGATTCATCTAAATTATATTTTTTTAAAAATTCATAAAATATGCTGGTAGTCCCCTCTCCAACCCCAATTGTTGGTATTTTAGAAGACTCTATTATTTTAACATTTGTATTAAGTTTATTAGAATAAAAAAAGTCACTTAATATATATGCAGCTAACCATCCAGCAGTGCCTCCACCTAAAATTACGACATTTTTTATTTCTTTCATTGCTTAAGCATCAAATTCGAATGCTTGTGCTTCCACAAGTAAAGAAGATGCTTCATCATTTTTAAGTTCTTCAGGAGATCTAGTTTTCATTCTTGCTGCACCTTTAAAATTTTTCTTTTTTACATTAGAATTTTTAATTCTCTCTAAAGCTAGCTCAATTTCATTTTGATATTGAGGAAGCCATTTAGATTGGGCTACAATCATTTCATCAACCATAGACCAAACTTCATCAGGTGAACAAACTGCACTAACTAATGGATCTTGCAAAACAGCTAATTTTAATAAATTTAAATCTCCGTCTATTGCAGCTTTGACTGCCATTCTCTGAACATCTATCGATGTTCTACACAGTGATGCACACGCCATTGGCAGCTCAATGCCTTTAATCATTTTAATTCCATCTTTATCAACTGTTCCAGTGCTTTCAATAACACAGTCATCTGGTAAATTTGTTATAGTGCCATTATTAACTACATTGAAATGGCCACGATAAGGTCTATTTGTTTCAATTGACTCTATTATATAACTTCCGTGTTCCGAAGATCTTTTATGATTATTTAAATCGATCCCCGACTCACTTAAAAATTTTTCAAAGTCTTCTTCAAACCAATTTCTTTTCTCAGAAGTAACTCTTAAATATCCTCCAGTTTCACCATGTATCCAATTTGATAAATCTATCCATTTAGGAATATCATCAACTCTTTTTCTATACCATGGAAGATACTCACTTAAATGACCATTACTCTCAGTAGAGAATAAACCAAATCTTTTCAGAATATCAATTCTTACTTTTTCTTGTTTTGAAATTTCTGGATGTCTTTCTAATGCATCTACAAGTTCTTCTTTTGATACTTTTTTCCCTTTGAATTTAAGATCTATATACCAAGTCATATGATTAATTCCGCTACACATATATTCAAGATCTGTAGAGTTTTCTGAGCCTAATGCTTTAGAGATTAGTTTTGCACCACCTTGAACGCCGTGACATAGTCCTACAGTGTTTACTTTTGCTTCTGATATTGCTGCCCAAGTATTCATGGCCATTGGATTAGAATAATTCAAAAACAAAGCATTTGAATCCGAATAAGATTTTATATCTTTGCAAAAATTTAAGGTTTGGGGAATATTTCTTTGACCATATAAAATTCCTCCAGCGCAAATTGTGTCTCCTACACACTGATCTATACCATATTGAAGAGGAATATTAATATCATGCTCAAATGCTTCTAATCCTCCAATGCGTGTACAATTAATTATATATTTTGCTCCTTCCAATGCTTTTTTTCTATCGGTTGATTGTTCAATAGTTGCTGGAAGATTATTTGCATCAATATCTTTTTGGATAAGTTTTGAAACAAATTCTAAATTTTTTTCAGAAATATCGTGAAAAAAGAAATTTGTTTCATGAAATTCAGGAACCTTTAGCAAATCTCTTACTAATGTTTGAGTAAATCCTATACTTCCAGCTCCAATAAAACTAACTTTCATATTTATATCCTATACTCCCTGATATTTATTGACAATATTTAATTTATCAAAGAAATTAAAGTTTATTTATATGAGCGACATAAAGGAATTCATCTCAAATGGCTTTGTCATAAAGAAAAAACTCTTTTCTAATGAAGAGATTGATAAATTAAATCAATATTTAGCCTTTAGAAAAGATAAAGAAGAAACTGCAAGAGAAACTACTACTTCAACTGGGAAATTAACGATGACTATGTGGAATCATCCTTCAGAGGATTTGTTTGGAAAATTCTCTACTAATGAAAGAATAGTTAAACCAATGGAAATGTTTTTAAATGATGAAGTATATCATTATCATTCTAAAATTATTTGGAAAAATCCTGGTGATGGTGGATTTGATTGGCACCAGGATTATGGTTATTGGTATCATAATGCTTGTCTTTACCCTGATATGGCATCATGTTTTATAATGTTAGATAAAGCAAATAAAGAAAATGGTTGTCTTAAGGTATTAAAAGGATCTCATCGAGTTGGAAGAATTAGCCATGCACGATCAGATACATCCGAACAAACTGCAGATAATGAAAGAATAAAAGAATTAGAAAAAAGACATGAATCTGTTTACATTGAAGCAGAACCAGGAGATGCATTATTCTTTCATGCAAATTTATTACACTCTTCTGATGCGAATAAATCACAAAATTCTAGAAGAACATTAATTGTATGTTTTAATACTAAATCCAATAATCCTTATAAAGAAATTGGACATGCTTCTTACAACCAGTTAAAAGTGGCAAAACATAATTCAATAATGGAGTATAAAATTGACTAAACTTACAATCATTGGTGCTGGTAGCGCAGTATTTACAAAAAATATTTTTACCGATTTAATGTTTATAGATGATTTTAAAAAAATGGACATTGCACTTGTAGATATTGATGAAAAAAGATTAAAAATTTCACATGAATTATTAGATGTAATAGCAA
This sequence comes from uncultured Alphaproteobacteria bacterium, assembly GCA_902515745.1. Classification (GTDB taxonomy): domain Bacteria; phylum Pseudomonadota; class Alphaproteobacteria; order HIMB59; genus CACPNW01. The sequence continues at coordinate 65,037 of CABXWB010000008.1, forward strand.
AAAAATTAAATGCTTCTCCAAATATAAAATCTTATACTAATAGAAAAGAGGCGTTGGCAGGTTCTGATTTTGTACAATCAACTATCCAAGTGGGAGGATACAAACCATCAACAGTAATAGATTTTGATATTCCAAATCAATTTGGGTTAAAACAGACAATTGCTGATACCCTAGGCATTGGAGGAATTATGAGAGGCCTAAGAACAATTCCCGTTTTAGTTGATATTGGTAAAGATATAATGGATCTTTGTCCAAATTCATTATGGCTTCAATATGTAAACCCTATGTGTTCAAATATGATAGCAATAAATAATGCTTGTCCAGGAATTAAATCAATAGGACTTTGTCATTCTGTGCAAGGAACTGCCGAAATGCTTGCTAGAGATTTAAATGAGAAAATTGAGGACATTGATTATCTGTGTGCTGGGATAAATCACATGGCTTTCTATAAAAAGTTTTCAAAAAAAAATGGTAATGGGGGAGAAGATCTTTATCCAAGATTGAAAAAATTAGCTGATGATATTGTAACTGATAAAATAACATCAACTAGAAGTATAGGCAAAGATACCGAATCTGACAAAGTGCTACATGAAAAAGTAAGATACGAAATTTTAAGACGGTTTGGTTATTTTGTTACAGAGTCTAGTGAACATTTTGCTGAGTATGTTCCATGGTTCATTAAACAAAACAGACAGGATTTAATTGATCAATATAAAATTCCAATCGAAGAGTATATCGATAGATGTGAAAATAACATTAAGCTATGGGATGACTTAGAAAAAGATATGACACCTATTAATAATCAACCTCTTAAAAGAGGAAAAGAATATGCATCATATATTATGGATGCTGTGGCTAACAATAATGAGGTAACTATAAACGGTAATGTGATGAATGATGGATATATAGATAATTTACCTTCAAACTGTTGCGTAGAAGTTCCATGTTTAATTAATTCAAATGGAAATCAGCCTCAAAATACTGGTCGCCTACCCGAACATTTGGCAGCTTTAATGAGAACAAATATAAACGTGCAAATATTGACGGCTGAAGCTGCACTAACCAATAAAAAAGAGCATATCTATCATGCTGCCATGCTTGATCCATTAACGGGAGCAAATTTATCAATTGATGAAATATATGCAATGGTTGATAAGTTAATTGAAGCACACGGGAATTACTTACCTGAATATCATTGATGTCTAAACTTACTGTTAAAGATTTATTTGATAAAAAAGGGAAAGTTAAATTGACAGAACTGTATGTTACAAATGCTTTAGAAGCGTATGCAGCTGAACAAGCTGGCATAGATATCCAAATTGTTTCATTCAAAAAAGATACTTTAAGAACAGGTGTGCCTACAAACAAATGGTTTAGAGACGCTCATATTAAAGATATTCGAGAAGCCGCTCCAAATACTTTTATGATTTATGGTCTTGGTCAATTGTCTTCTCCAGAAAAAGCAATTGATGCTGCTCTTATTGCAAGAGAAAATGGAGCTGATGCAGTTTACTCTGGTAATAGCCCAAAATATATAGAAGCTCTTCGAAATGAAGGATTGCCAGCAGTTAGTCATATTGGTTTAATACCATATAAAAGTACATGGACGGGCGGTTTCAAAGCAGTTGGAAAAGATGCTACATCTGCTTTTAATGTTTATCAAGATGCTTTAGCATACGATCAAGCAGGTGCAATTGGTCTTGAGGTAGAATGTGTGCCTGATAGAGTCGCAGAAATTATTACAAAAAAAGTTAATTTGTTAACGTTATCTATGGGAAGTGGTCCAAAATGTGATGTTGAGTTTTTATTTATTCAAGATGTTATTGGAACAAATACAGATAGAGTACCTCGTCATGCTAAAGTATTTAAAAATACAAATAAATCATACGAAAAGCTTATTGATGATACTATAGAAGGACTTAAAAATTTTATTAAGGATGTAAATAATAAACAATTTCCAACTCCATCAAATATAGTAGAAATAAAAGATGAAGAGTTTGAAAAATTTTTAAATAAGATTGGTTAGATATTTATTGTTAATAAATCTACTCCAATTATTGGATCTTTACCAAAATCTTTTTTTACAATTTTCTTTAATTTTGAAACATTAAATCTTGTTGGGACAAAATGTGTTAAAACAAGTTTTTTACAGTTTGTTAATTTAGCTACTTTACCAACAAGATTACTAGGAGTATGATATTCTTTAACATTATGTAAAGTTTTTTTTGTTCTTAATTTTGATGTTTTGTTCATTTCATATTCTATAAAAACTTCATGAAGTAAAACATCGGAGTTCTCTGCATTCTGCATCAAACTTTCACACGGTCTTGTATCGCCACTTATGGTTAATTTCTTTTTATTATTATAAAATGAAAAACCGTAAGCAAAAGGCACTGGCTTATGATCTACTTCGAAATAATTAATCTTTATATCATTTATATTTATTGAACCTGTTTTATTAAATTCATAAACTTTATATTTAAGTGCGTTTATTGATTTTCTTTTTTCATAAGAAATTCTTAATTTTCGTTCATTTTTCCATGCTAGAAAAATTTGATCAACAAATTTTTTTGTTCCTTTAGGACCATATATTTTCCAAATTGCATCTCTATCTGAGTGCCAAGATGATATAATGAGTTGATATAAATCTATTACATGATCTGTATGCAAATGCGTAAGCAATAAAGCATCAATCTCTGCTGATGAATGTCCACTTTGATTTAATCTTTGTGTTACACCAGAACCACAATCAATTAGGATTTTGGATTTTTTTGAACAAATTAAGTTTGCTGAACCACATCTTTTATAATCGATAGAAGGGCATCCAGTTCCAAGAAGCGTAAGCTTCATTATTCGTCAAGAAATGTTTTTAACTTTCTTGCTCTAGTTGGGTGCTTTAATTTTCGTAAGGCCTTTGCCTCTATTTGTCTTATTCTTTCTCTTGTAACACTAAATTGCTGACCAACTTCTTCTAAAGTATGGTCACTATTCATGCCAATACCAAAACGCATTCTTAATACTCTCTCTTCTCTAGGTGTTAAAGAAGATAATATTCTTGTAGTAGTATCTCTAAGAGAGCTTTTAACTGCAGCATCTATTGGTATAAGCGCATTTTTATCTTCAATAAAATCTCCTAAAGAGCTATCTTCTTCATCTCCGACAGGTGTTTCTAAACTAATAGGTTCTTTTGCAATTTTAAGAACTTTTTTTACTTTATCTAAAGGCATGTGTAATCTATCGGCTAATTCATTTGGTGTTGGCTCTCTGCCGATCTCTGACATGATTTGTCTTGTTGTTCTGACAATTTTATTTATTGTTTCAATCATATGAACTGGAATTCTAATTGTTCTAGCTTGATCAGCTATTGATCTTGTTATTGCTTGTCTAATCCACCAGGTAGCGTATGTAGAAAATTTATAACCTCTGCGATATTCAAATTTATCAACTGCTTTCATAAGACCAATATTTCCTTCTTGGATTAAATCTAAGAACTGTAAACCTCTATTTGTATATTTTTTTGCAATTGAAATAACTAATCTCAAATTTGATTCTATCATCTCTTTTTTTGCTCTATTAGCTGATCTTTCACCTTGTTGAACTGTTCCAACTATTCTTCTAAACTCTGGTAAAGGTAGCTCAGAAGCTGTTTGAATTTCTTTTATCTCTTCAATATTTTTATTAACTTCTATATGATTCCTATTTATGAACTTTTCCCAATTTTTATCTTTTGTTGCCAGAAGACTTTGTATCCAATTTTTTTCAAAATTAAAATTTAAATATTTGTCAATAAAATCATCTCTTTTAACTCCAGCGCTTGTAGCCATTCTTAACATTTTTCCTTCTCTTAAAAGTAGTTTTTTATTAAGTTCATAAAGAGCTTCCATGAGAGCTTCAATAGTTGTTGAGTTAAAATGAACAGCTTTCATTGCCGCAACCATTTCTTTTTGTATTTTTAAATATTTTTTTTCTAAAGGTGTATAATTTTTTTCATTTTTTTTATCTGCATTGATTAATTCTTGACTATGTTTTTGAAGTTTTTTGAATAACTTTGTTATATCATTAAAATCATTTAATACTTTTGGTTTAAGTTTTTCTTCCATTGCTGCAAGTGAAACATTAAGACTGTCATCATCATCGTCATCTTGTTGTTGCTCTTCTTCAGTATTTTCTTCAGTGCTTTCTTTATTGTCTTTCTTTTTTTTATCATCATCCTTATCATCTCCACCACTTTCAATAAGCTTAAGTGTATCTTCTAGTTTTGAATCAGAAATATCGGACATATCGTAAGTAACCTCCAAATCTACTATATCTCTTAAAAGCATTGTCCCATCTTTAATTGCATCTTTCCAATTGATAATTGATCTTATAGTCATTGGACTTTCACAAATTGCACCAATCATTTTTTCTCTTCCAGCTTCTATTCTTTTAGCTATAGCTATTTCACCTTCTCTACTAAGAAGCTCAACCGCACCCATATCTCTTAGATATAATCTTACTGGGTCATCTGTTTTTCCAGTTTGTTTTTTTTCTTGTTCATCACTACCCTCTTCAGACTTTGCAGTTTGTTCTTTTACTAGATTTATTAATTCTTTTGCCTCTTCCTCAGAGTGAATTTTAATGTTATTAGAGGTAATAAGATCTGTAAATTTTTTAATATTTTCATCAAGTCTAAATTTTTTGGGAATAGCTTTTTCAATTATTTTTTGAGTATATATTCCGTCAATTTTATGTTTATTAATTAACTTTGCAAATATTTCTTTTATTTTTTCTTCAAAACCTGAGATTACTTTTGGTATTTTTTTTGGCTTATCCTTTTGTGCAGTTTTAATTAAAGACTTCTTAGATACTTTTTTTGAAATAGTTTTCTTTGCTTTTTTTATAATTTTTGATTTAGATATTTGAGAAGACTTAGAAACTAATTTCTTCTTAGTTAATTTTTTTTTAATAGTGGTTTTCTTTTTAGGTGCCTTTGTTTTTTTCTTTACTGTTTTTTTCTTTTTTTTTGCCATAACTTTATTTTAATATCTCTTCATTGTTGTAAATATTAAAAGTAATATTTTTTAATTCATCCCATGTCATGGAAGACGAATTAGAATCTATACTATTTAGGCTTTTATTTATTTTTTTCAAATTTGAAAGTCTTGTCTTCAAATTATTTATGGATTCTTTTATTTCATTTATAACTTCCTCAGAACCATAATCTAAGCGTACATAAGGGAAAAGTTGAAATATAGTATTATCCTTGGTTTTTTTGTAAATTTCAGATACTTTTTTTGGCAAATTAACGGTATCAATATTATCTACATCAGTCTCAAAATAATCAGATTTATGAATAAAATTTAAGAATTCAGTCTGTTCATCATTTAATAATTCAGAAGCTATCAATAGCGAATAGATCTCTTTTCGTAATTTCAAATGATTTAAATAGGCTGTAAGAAAAGAGTAAAGTTGTTTTTCTTTTAATGAAATCGTTTTTGGAATAATTTTTATAGATTGTTTTTTACTAGAAAATGATTTTAATTTTTGAAAAAATAAAGATTTAAACTCATTTTTGTAAAAGTATTTTATTTTACTATCTTTTATATTGCTGACTAATTCATCAATATAGTTATCAAATATAACTTTGTTATCAGATTTTTTTAAATCAATTGATTTTGATGATTCTTGAAAAATAAAATCTACAATTGAAAGTGGATTTTTTAAATATGTTGCAAATTTACTTAAAGAATATTCATTTATATAAGTATCAGGATCATATTCATTTGGCAAAATTACAAATTGTAATAATTTTGAAGGAGTTAAATAAGGCAATGACATTATAGCACTTTTAAAAGAAGCTTTTAAGCCTGATGCATCTCCATCGAACATCAATGTTGGTTTATTTACATATTTCCATGATAATAAAAGATGGCTATCAGTTAAAGAGGTTCCAAGTGGAGCTACAGCTGTTTTAATATTTTTGTCATACAAACTTATTACATCCATATAACCTTCACAAATCAACATATTTTTTTTTGATCTTACAGTCTGTTTAGCATTAAAAAGATTATACAAAATATTTCTCTTTTTAAAAAAATCACTTTCAGGTGAATTGATATATTTAGGATTTGAATTATCTAATACCCTTCCACCAAATCCAACAATTTTTCCATATTCATTTATAATTGGAAAGATAAGTCTATTATAAAAAAAATCACGTATCTTATTATTTTTATCTAGCTTTACTACATTGCTTTCAAGAAGCTCTTTATCTTCAAAATCTTGTTCTTTTAGAAATTGATATAAAGTTTGCTGCGAATTAGAAGAAAATCCTAACTTAAAATATTTAATAGTCTCGTCTGATAAATTTCTTTTTTTTAAATATCTTTGACAATCTTTATTTGACTGTAGATTATCCTGAAACCATTTTGTCGAAATTTCTAAAATTTTATAAATTTTATCATTTTTTTTATTAATATTTGTATCAAAGTTATCATGTATTCTAATACCAACTCTTTGAGCTAATTCTTTTACTGCTTCAGGGAATGAAAAATTATAAAGTTCTGTGTATATTGTAAATATATCTCCTTTAGCCCCACATCCAAAACAGTAATATGAACCTAAATCATCATTTATTTTACAAGATGGAGTTTTTTCATCATGAAAAGGACAACAACACCAACTATCCTTTCCTTTTTTTATGACTTTTGTTTTTTTTTCAATTTCTTGTGAAAGAAGAATTTTTGATTTTATTAATTCAAGATCATTTTTTGAAAATGACATTAATTGCCCAGTAAAGATTTAGCTATTTTTCCAACTAAACCCATATCTATTTTTCCAGTATATTTTTCCTTAATTATTTTCATAATAGCACCCATTTCTTTGATTGATGTATAATTATTCTCTTGGATGATATTCTTTATGATCAATTTTGTTTCATCTTCATCCATTTGTTTTGGTAAAAACATTTCTATTACTTTGATTTCATTTAGTTCCTTTTCAATAAGATCATTCCGATTCGCTTTTTCAAAAGCTTCTATTGAATCTTTTCTTTGTTTTACTAAACTTTGAAGTAAACTTATAATATCAGAATCGGTCAAAGAATCTTGCTTACCTCTAAGAGAAATTTCCTTATCTTTAATAGCGCTCTTTATTAATCTTAAAGTATTGATGGAATTACTATCTTTTTCTTTGATAGAACGGTTATAATCACTTTCAATTTTATCTTTTAGTCTCATATTTTTTCACTTTTTAATAAATTTAATTTAATAATATAATTCTTCTTTTTAAATTCAACTAATCCTTGACTACATTGTTATAAATGCCTACTAACTATCATTTTGCTTCATCTAAATATAATGGAAGTTTTAAAAAAAGAACCACATATACACAATAAAACTGCAGCTCTTGTTTTAGAAAATGGTGAAATCTTATGGGGTTATGGATTAGGAGATAAAAAGGCTGCCGTTGGTGAACTTTGTTTTAATACCTCTCAAACAGGGTATCAAGAAGCATTATCTGATCCCTCATATACGAAGCAGATAATTACATTCACTTTTCCACATGTTGGAATTGTAGGTACAAATCAAGAAGATCAAGAATCAAAAAAAATCTATGCTGATGGTTGTGTAATAAATCAACCATTATCAGAGTATTCAAATTGGAGAGCAGAAAATGACTTAAATTCATATTTTTTAAAAAACAAAATTCCATGTATTTTTGGAATAGATACCAGATACTTAACTAAGAAATTATCTGTTGAGGGGGCTAAGAAGGCAGCAATTATTCACTTTGGAGAAGGTGAGAATAAAATTGAAAAACTTAAAAATCAAATAAATGAGTGGAAAGGTCTGCAAAATTTAGATTTGGCGGGGATAGTATCTACAGAGCAAAACTATAATTGGAAAAAAGGAATATGGAAAAGTGATAAATCAATTAAAAGCCAATTTACATATAATGTCACTTGCTTAGACTTTGGTATCAAAAATAACATTTTAAGAAATCTAAATGAATTTAATCTTAACCCAACTGTACTAAACTTATTTTCTAGCTACGAAGAAATAATAGAAACTAATCCTTCAGGTATTTTTTTATCAAACGGCCCTGGTGATCCTTATGCCACAGGTAGTAAAATAGTTGATGTGATTAAAAAATTAATTGATGATAATATTCCAATATTTGGAATATGTTTAGGTCATCAAATTTTAGGATTGGCATTAAATGCAAAGACTAAAAAAATGTTTCAGGGTCACAGAGGTTCAAACCATCCTGTCAAAAATCTTACAACAGGTATTGTTGAAATTACTTCACAAAATCATGGTTTTGAAGTTGATAGAGATAGTTTTGGCAAAAATATAATTGAAACACATGTTTCGCTATTTGATGGGACTAATGAAGGTTTAAAACATAAGCATTTACCAGTATTTAGTGTTCAATATCATCCAGAGGCTTCGCCTGGTCCACATGATAGTCATTATTTGTTTGAAGAATTTTATAAACTTATTGAGAAAAATGCCAAAAAGAACTGACATAAATAAAATATTAATAGTAGGTGCAGGTCCTATAGTTATTGGTCAAGCTTGTGAATTTGATTACTCGGGTGCTCAGGCATGTAAATCTCTTAAAGATGAAGGTTACAAAATTGTATTAATTAATTCAAATCCTGCAACAATAATGACTGATCCAGAATTAGCTGATCAAACTTATATTGAACCTATAACTAAAGAATTTGTAGAAAAAATAATCGAAACCGAAAAACCAGATGCTCTTCTACCAACTATGGGAGGGCAAACTGCTTTAAACGTTTCAATGGAACTTTTTAATAATCGTATACTTGAAAAACACGGAGTAAAAATGATTGGAGCTAATCCCACAGCAATAGAATTAGCTGAAGATAGGCAAAAATTTAAAGATGCTATGAAAGAAATTGGTCTAAGCTGTCCTAAAAGTTACGTGGTTAACACTATTGAAGAGTCAAAAAGAGTAAAAAATGAATTAAATTTACCTCTTGTCATAAGACCAAGTTTTACACTAGGAGGTACCGGAGGTGGTGTTGCCTATGATAACGAAGGTTTTATTGATTTATGTAATAGGGGTTTAAATGCTAGCCCAACAAATCAAATACTTATTGAAAAATCTGTTTCAGGTTGGAAAGAATTTGAGATGGAAGTTGTTAGAGATAATAAAGATAATTGTATTATTGTTTGCTCAATTGAAAATGTTGATCCAATGGGTGTTCATACTGGAGATAGCATTACAGTAGCTCCATCCTTAACATTAACTGACAAAGAATATCAAATTTTAAGGAATGCTAGCATTAAAGTTCTCAGAAAAATAGGTGTGGATACTGGTGGGTCAAATGTACAATTTGCAATAAATCCTGAAGATGGAGAAATTAATGTAATTGAAATGAATCCAAGAGTTAGTAGATCTTCTGCGTTAGCATCAAAAGCTACAGGCTTTCCAATAGCAAAAATTGCTGCAAAATTAGCCGTGGGTTATACTTTGGATGAACTTGAAAATGATATTACTACTACAACACCAGCAAGCTTTGAGCCATCTATTGATTATGTTGTTACTAAAATCCCAAGATTTACTTTTGAAAAATTTGTTGGTGCTAATTCTAATTTAACGACATCCATGAAATCAGTTGGTGAAGCAATGAGTATAGGTAGATCTTTTAATGAATCAATCCAAAAGGGGTTTAATTCTCTTGAGTACGGTCTAACGGGTTTTGATAAACCAAAACTTAGCTCAAATGATAAGAATACAATTTTAAATGAGCTTAAAATACAATCTTCTCAACGATTGTTAGTTGTAGGAGAAGCTCTAAGGATTGGATTATCAGTTGATGAAATAAATCAAACTACAAAATATGATAAATGGTTTTTATATCAAATTAAAACTATAATTGATTTTGAAAAAATATTAAAAGTAAGAGGCCTCAACAAAGAAATAATATTATATGCTAAGAAAATTGGCTTCTCGGATAGTAAAATATCATCAATATTAAGTATTAAAGAAAAAGAATTAAGAAAATTTAGAAATAAAAACGATATTAAACCTGTCTTCAGACTAGTGGATACTTGTGCTGGTGAATTTAGTTCTAAAACTCCGTATCTTTATTCTACTTACGATTGGGATTTTGAAAATATTAAATTCTGTGAAGCAAATCCTACATCAAAAGACAAAGTAATAATTCTTGGAGGCGGTCCTAATAGAATAGGCCAAGGTATTGAATTTGATTATTGCTGTGTACATGCTGTCTATGCATTGAAAGAAAAGAGTATTGAAACAATAATGATAAATTGTAACCCAGAAACAGTTTCAACTGACTATGATACTGCTGATAGACTTTATTTTGAACCACTTTCAGCTGAAAGTGTTATTGAAATTTACAATAAAGAAAAAAGTAATGGAAATGTTCTTGGTGTCTTGGTTCAATTTGGAGGCCAGACTCCTTTAAAAATTGCAAAAGAATTAGAAGAGGCTGGAATAAAAGTTATAGGAACTTCAACTGAAGCAATAGATTTAGCTGAAGATAGAGATAGATTCAGTGAAATATTAATGAAACTAAAAATTGCTCAACCAAAAAATGCTTTTGCAAACACTGTGTCTCAAACTTTAGAAAAAGCTGAAGAAATTGGATATCCTGTTTTAGTTAGACCCTCATATGTACTTGGAGGGAGAGCTATGCAAATCGCATATGATAAAGATAATTTAGAGTCATTTTCTAATGAAGCTCTTGAAGTTTCTTCAAATAATGTAATTTTAATTGATGAGTATCTTGAGAATGCCAAAGAAATAGATGTAGATATTATTAGAGATAAAAATGGAGAAATATTTGTAGCTGGGATTATGGAACATATCGAAGAAGCAGGAATTCACTCTGGAGATAGTGCTTGTTCATTACCTCCATATTCAGTTAGTAAAGAAACTCAGAATCAAATAATTGAATGGGTATCAAAAATCGCCAATGAAATTAATGTTATTGGATTAATGAATACTCAATTAGCAATTAAAGATAAAAAAATATATGTTTTAGAAGTAAACCCAAGAGCCAGCAGGACTGTACCATTTGTGGCCAAATCAAAAGGTATCCCAGTCGCAAAAATTGCAGCAAAAGTAATGGTCGGCGAAAATCTTAATTCAATTTTGAATGATTATAAAATTAATGAATTAAAAAACTTTAACGTAAAAGAATCTGTTTTTCCTTTCAATAAATTTGATGGGGTTGATCTAATATTAGGCCCTGAAATGAAATCTACAGGAGAAGTTATGGGAATAGATGAAACTTTTTTATCTTCCTATATAAAGAGTCAAATAGCCTGTGGTAATATTCTTCCATCTAAAGGGACAGTATTTATCTCAATAGATAATGATAATAAAAAGTTCATTATTGAGATAGCACAAAAGTTAAAAGAATTAGATTTTAATTTACTTGCAACTAAAGGGACTGCCGAATACTTAAATACAAACAACATCAAGACAAAAATAGTAAATAAAGTAAAAGAAGGTAATCCTCATGTAGTTGACTCATTAATTAATAATGAAATTCAGCTAGTAATTAATACAACAAAAACTCAATCATCTATTAAAGATAGCTATAGTATTAGAAGGACATCATTAATGTACAATATTCCATATTACACAACATTAGCTGGGGCAAAAGTCGCTGTAGATGCTATAGAACATATGAAAACTCAAGAATTCACAATAAAAAGTCTTCAAACCATAAATTAATTTTATTGACTATAAAAAATAAATAAATCATCATGAATTTATGAATAAAATTCCTATGACTGCTGAGGGTTATACAAAATTACAAGATGAATTAAAAAAATTAACATCTGAGGATAGACCAAAAATAATTGAAGCAATTGCCGAGGCTAGAAGCCACGGTGATTTATCTGAAAATGCAGAATATCAATATGCTAAAGAACAACAAAGTTTAATTGAAGGAAGAATTATAGATTTAGAGAGTGCTATTGGTAAAGCAGAGGTAATTGATGTTAAATCTGTTGAAGGTGACGATATTAAGTTTGGCGCAACAGTTGAGATAGAAGATGATGAAAGTGGAGAAAAACAACAATATCAAATTGTTGGGGAATATGAATCAGATATTGAAAATAAAAAACTTTCAATTACTAGTCCTTTAGCAAGAGGCTTGATTGGTAAAACAGAAGAAGATAATGTTGAAATCAATAGTCCAAAAGGTTTTAAAAGTTATACAATAATATCAGTAAAATACATTTGAATATAGACAAACCTAAAATTTGGTCATTAACTGATGGTTCACAAGGAATGATAAGTCAGACTAAAGGTCTGGCAAATGAATTAAGTATAAATATAAAAGAAGTTAAAACTGAAATAATTTTTCCTTGGAATAGATTACAACCTGGGATACTTCCTATTTTTAGTTGGATATTTAAAAATAAGTTACCTATAAACGAAGTGCCTGATGTGGTTATTAGTTGTGGAAGAAAAAGTGTTTACTTATCAGTCTATCTTAAAAAAAAATATCCTAATATAATTAATATTCATATTCAAAACCCAAAAATTTCTTCAAAATACTTTTCGTTTGTTATTGCTCCAAATCATGATGCTTTATATGGTGAAAATATAATCAATTCAAAAGGTGCCATACATCATTTTAAAAAAACTAAGAATTTAAAAAATCATTATGAAATTAATACAAAAAATTTAATTACTTGTATTATTGGAGGTGAAAATAATCACTATAATTTCTCAAAAGAAAATACTTTGGATCTTTGCAAGAGAATAAAAAAAATGAAGAGCTATAATAATAATAAAGAAATTTTAGTTATTACCTCGAGAAGAACTAATCAAGAAATTAAATATATTTTAAAAAAAGAATTGAAATCCATATCTACATTATGGTTTGGAGAAGGAAAGAATCCATACGAATTTTCTCTTTATAATTCTAGTTATTTTATTATTACTTCTGACTCAACCTCTATGATTTCTGAAGCAAGTATATCTGGCAAACCAATTTATGTTTATCAATTACCAATGAAGAGAAAAAGTAAAAGATTTATAAGATTTCATGAAGAATTTAAAAAAATGAATATAACAAGAGATTTTAATACTTTAGACAAATTAGAAAATTGGACATATACGAAACTAGAAGAAAGCAAAAGAATTGCTGGAATTATAAAAAAAAGAATTATAAAAAGGAAAAATGAATCTTGAGAATTTAGCTCATGCAGATTTTCCCTTTAATCATTGGGTATTTAGTAATTGCTTAAAAGAAGGCGCATTAGATGAAATTTCCTATAGTAATATTCCGTCAGGAGACAGAATGTATGATGGGACAAGAGCAGCCGATCATACAGGTCAAGGAGTTGATGGTAAATTAAGACTTTTTATAACAAAAAATAATTGTCAAAATTTTCCATATCTAACAAAATTAATTCAGTCTTTACAAAGTATAGAAATGGTTAACAAAATATCGAAAATAATTGATAAAGATTTATCAAATTCATATGTGAGATTAGAAGTAATTGGAGATAAAAAAGGATTTTGGTTAAAACCACACAAAGATATCTCAGAAAAGTTAATGACGATGATGGTTTGGGCAAACCCATATAATGAAGCTTCAAATTTGGGTACAGACCTATATGATAAAAATTTTAAATTAGTTAAAACAATTGAATATATTCATAATAGTGGTTATTTTTTTTCTTCAGGGGATGATACTTGGCATGGACTTGAATTAAAAGAAATTCAAAAAGAGAGAAGATGTATTCAAATAAATTATGTTACTTTTAATACAGATTGGCCAGTTGAAAAAAGTGCTTAAATTATTAATTTAATTATATGACTGAAAAAATAGAAAATGATGTCTTAATTATAGGTTCTGGACCAGCTGGCTACACAGCTGCAATCTATGCAGCAAGAGCAAATTTAAAACCACATTTAGTTTCGGGTTTAGAACCAGGAGGTCAGCTAACTATTACCACCGACGTAGAAAACTATCCAGGATTTGAAAATGTTATTCAGGGACCTTGGCTTATGGAACAAATGAAAGAACAAGCTGTAAAAGTAGGAACTATTTTTCATAATGATATTGTAACGTCAGTTGATTTTGAAAAAAATCCATTTATTTGCAAAACTGAGTCAGGAAGAGAATTTGTATCCAAATCAATAATTATTGCAACAGGTGCTCAAGCTAGATGGCTAAATCTGGAAAGTGAAAAAAAATTTAAAGGATTTGGTATTTCTGCTTGTGCAACTTGCGATGGATTTTTCTTTAAAGATCAGCAAGTAGCAGTGATAGGTGGAGGTAATAGTGCGGTAGAGGAGGCAATGTTTTTGACTAAATTTGCTTCAAAGGTATTGTTAATTCATAGAAGAGATAGTTTGCGAGCTGAAAAAATTTTACAAGAAAGACTGTTTAACAATAAAAAAATTGAAGTAATTTGGAATAGTAAGGTTTCAGAATTTGTTGGAGATGAAAATCCAAATACATTAAAAAAAATTATTTTAGAGAATACATTAGATAGCACCAAAACAACTATAGATGTAAATGGTGCATTTATAGCTATAGGACATGATCCTGCTACTTCTCTTTTTATTGATAAGTTAAAAATGGATGAGGAAAATTATATAATTACTAAACCTGATAGTACTGAAACAAGTATTAAAGGAGTTTTTGCAGCTGGTGATGTAAAAGATAAAATTTACAGACAGGCTGTTACTGCTGCTGGTATGGGTTGTATGGCTGCTTTAGAAGCTGAAAAATATATAGCGGAAAGTTAATTAACCCTGTCTTGCTTTCATTCTGGGATTTTTTTTGTTAATCACATAAATTCTACCTTTTCTACGAACAACTTTACAATCCTTATCCCTAGTTTTGGCAGTTTTTAATGAACATTTAACTTTCATAAAAAGCGCTTTAAATTCTGGGATTTGTTTTGTCAAACATATATTGTCTGAATTAATATGAGAAAGCTATCTTACCCAGGAAGATCTAATGTTTTAGCACAAAATGGCATGGTGGCAACATCAAACCCATTAAGTTCTATGGTAGCAATTAATATACTTCAAAAAGGTGGAAATGCCGTTGATGCTGCTATCGCGGCTTCAGCTGTTCAAGCCGTAGTATGTCCTAGCGCAACAGGAATTGGTGGAGATTGCTTTGCAATTATTTCGATGAATGGGAAAAAACCAATTGCTGTAAATGGGTCTGGAATTGCTCCAAAAAAAGCAAATTTACAGTTTTATAAAGATACTAAAATAAAAAGTATTGGTTTAACAAGTCCACATTCAGTTACTATTCCTGGAGCAGTTCATGCATGGTGTTCTATGCATGAAAAATTCGGAAGAATTGATTTTAAAGAAGTTTTAAACGGTGCAGAAAACTTTGCTAGAAATGGATTTCCTATTCATGAAGTTGAAGCTATTGCATGGAAAGAGAATGAAACAAAACTTAAAAAAAATCCTAATTCTAAAAGATTATTTTTAAATAAAAATCTAAGTTATAGTTTTGGTGAAGTATTTAAAAATATTCCTTTAGCAAATACTTTAAGAGTCATCTCAAAAAATAAAATTAAAGGTTTTTATCAAAGTGAAATAACTAAGGACATGGTCAAGACACTAAACACACTTGGAGGATTACATACAGAAGAAGATTTCTATAATCAAAAAACATTGTTTTCAAAAACAATTACAAATTCATATAGAAATTTAAAGATCCATCAATGCCCTCTGAATAGTCCTGGATTAGTAGTCTTGATGATGATGGCAATGACTGAGAAATTAAACATCAAAAAATATAATCCTTTAAGTTTTGAAAGATATCATCTTCAAGCTGAAATTTCAAAAATATGTTTTGAAGTTAAGGAAACAATATTTGGTGATCCTATTTTTAACAATATAAATATTAAAGATTATTTAAGTAATGAATACATAAGCTCTTTATGTTCTAGAATTAATAAAAATAAAATTTACTCTTCAAAAAACGGCGATGTAACTTCTCACCCTGAAACAATATATTTAAGTGTTGTAGATAGAGATTTGAATTCAGTATCATTTATTAATTCAATATGTCATAGTTTTGGAAGTGGAATTACGAGCAATAAAACAGGAATTCTTTTTCAAAATAGAGGCGTAAATTTCAGATTAGAAGATGATCACCCAAACTCAATTAATGGTCAAAAAAGACCACTTCATACAATAATCCCAGGTCTAATAACTAATAAGTATGATGAGACCTTGTATTCTTATGGGGTAATGGGAGGGCAATATCAACCTATTGGTCAATCTCATTTGATTCAAAATATAATCGACTACAATATGTCAGTACAAGAAGGTTTAGACTTACCTAGAGCATTTGCTCTTAATGGCATATTAAATGTTGAAAATTCATTAGATGATAAAATTGTAAAAAAATTAGGGAATATTGGTCATAAAATTAAAATAAATAAAAATGCTATTGGTGGTGGTCAATGTATAAAAATAGATAGAAAAAAAGGAGTATTTATTGGGGGATCAGATCCACGAAAGGATGGTATGGCAATTGGTTACTAATCTATACTTTCCCAAAAGTGTCATTATACTGACTATTTACTCTTACAAATGTGGTACACTTGCTAAGCTGTTTTAATGATGAGGCTCCAACATATGTACAACTACTTCTTACTCCTCCTAGAATATCTCTGATTGTACTATCTAACGAATTCTTCATTTGTATTTTAACTTTTTTTCCTTCAGATGATCTATAATTTGCCAGACCGCCATAATGTTTCTCATTAGCTTCTTCAGAGCTCGATCCATAAAATTCAATATATTTACTTCCTTTCTCTTCAATTATGTCACCTCCACCCTCTTTATGTCCTGCTAACATTCCACCAAGCATAACAAAATCTGCGCCAGCACCAAATCCCTTTGCAACATCTCCAGGACAAGTACACCCACCGTCAGCAATAATATGTGCTCCTAATCCATGTGCTGCATCAGCACATTCCATTACTGCACTTAGTTGTGGATACCCTACTCCTGTTTGTATTCTAGTGGTACAGACACTACCAGGACCTATACCAACTTTAACAATGTCCGCTCCACTTAATACTAATTCCTGAGTCATATCTGCAGTTACAACATTACCTGCAATAATAGTTTTCTTTGGATATTTTTTTCTTACTTCAGAAACAAAATTACTAAAGTTTTCTGAATATCCATTTGCTACATCAATACAGATAAATTTAAATTTTGGATATTTTTTTAAAATTGAATTTAATCTATTATAACTATCTTTACCTGTACCGCAACTAAGAGCAATTGAATCAAAGAAAATATTTTTTTTATAAATAGTTCCTATTTTATTAATATCATGCTGTTTTGTTAGAGCAGTCATTAGTTTGTGAGAAGTTAGTTTTTTTGCAACATCTATTTCACCAACACCATCCATATTAGAAGCAATTATTGGAATTCCTTTCCACGATGATCTTGAATGTTTGAAGGTATATTGTCTATTCAAATCAACATCTTTCCTACTTTTTAAAGTACTTCTCTTTGGTCTAAAAAGGACATCTGAGTAGTCAAGTTTAATTTCTTCTTCTATTCTCATAAATACATTCGCATATTTGTATTAAATAATTTAAAAATTAAAACAAATATAAATTGTTATCTATGAACTTAAATACGTTAATAAATGTAAATAAAAGAAAATTTGATATTAAATTTAAAAAACTTTTAAAAAATAAACTAGAAAAATCTAGTTTATCAAATGCAATGTTTTATGGCTCTATGAATGGAGGAAAAAGAATAAGACCATTTTTGGTAATGGAGTCTGCAAAAATAGCAAAAATTTCATCAAATGATGCCTTTATCATAGCTTCATGTATTGAATGTATACATTCTTACTCTTTAATTCATGATGATTTGCCATCAATGGATAATGATGATTATAGAAGGGGCAAATTAAGTACACATAAAAAATTTAATGAAGCAACTGCAATTTTAGCTGGAGATGCTTTACATGATTTAGCATTTGAATTGATCTCAGGAAATCTTAAAAATAAAAATGATATTTCTAGATTAATTTTAATAAATTATCTTTCTTTGTGTATTGGACATAAAGGATTAGCTCTTGGACAAGCTTTAGATTTAGAATTTGAAAATAAAAAGTTATCTAAAAAAAAAATTTTAGATATGTATTCAAGAAAAACTGGCAAGTTATTTGAATTTTCTTTTTCTGCACCTTTTATATTAAAAGATAAAAGTAAAAAAGATATTCAATTTGCCAAAGATTATGGAATGTTATTTGGTTTAATATTTCAAGTGATAGATGACTTAATTGATGAAATTGGAACTTTTAAAAAAATTGGGAAAACACCAGGTAAAGATATTGCGCAAGGTAAAAGTACTTTGCTAGAATTGATTGGTGAAAAACAAGTTACTGATTTTTGTAAGAATGAGATTAATAATTTTACAAAAAAACATAAAAAGAAACTAAACCAAAATCCAATACTTATAAAATTGCTTGAATTTGGAATGAAAAGAGTTCTTTAATAATGAACAATTTTTTTTGCAATATATAGACCTGAGGTAGCTGAAAGAGCTGTTAGTGAGCCTCCCCAAAACATGTCCACAAAAGTGACAGTTGGTGACCAACCTTTTACAACAGCCATATTTGTCAAGTTGTACGTTCCGTATGCGACTAAGCCAAATATAAAACCCGTATAAACTGTTTTAAATATACTTTCAGAGTCGATACATGGCTGAATGACCACTAAAGCCATCCCAAATACGTATAATATGTAAAAAAGAGCGGCTGCCCAAAGAACGGGTTTATCAGCGGGGCCAATAATCAAATCGCCGAGTAAGGGTCTATAAAAGGATTTTGTTGCGAAACTAAGCCATATTACATCAATGATCAAAAAGATTATTGAGGCTAAAAGAGTAGCAACAAGAAAGCATTTAATCATATTATTTAGATATATCATATTAT
Source organism: uncultured Alphaproteobacteria bacterium (assembly GCA_902515745.1). Taxonomy (GTDB): domain Bacteria; phylum Pseudomonadota; class Alphaproteobacteria; order HIMB59; genus CACPNW01. The sequence continues at coordinate 83,989 of CABXWB010000008.1, forward strand.
TTAATTTCAAGAATATTTATATAAATATCTATGGTGGGTGTGACAGGGATTGAACCTGTGACCCCTGCCGTGTCGAGGCAGTGCTCTACCGCTGAGCTACACACCCAAGTAATTTTATTTTTAAAATAAAGTAATTTCAAATATATAATGACTTTTAAAGCTAAAGCAATAAATGAAAGCTTGTATGATATTTTTAAATTTTACTTAATTTAACCTTTTTTGATCATTAATTAAGTAAATAAATTATAAACATATTGATCAATTTTTTATTAAATAATATTTAGAGTTTAGAATTATCCATACAATTGAATATTGACATTAGGAGATAAATGAAGGTAAAAAAAAATAATTTTACAGAAAATGAAATCTCTAAAGCTCTAAAAATTTATAATTATTTTATTGAAAATTCATTCTCTAATTTTGAAGAAAAAAAATAACATTTAATTTATTATTAAAAAAAATTAAAAAAAATAAGTTACCATTTATTTTAGCAATTGAAGAACATAAAGTTATTGGATTGGCCTTTGTAAATAAATTTAGAGAAAAAAGTGGATATAGATTTTCATATGAACATTCAATCTATGTAGATCCAGATTACATTAATAATGGTTATGGTAATAAAATATTAAAGGAACTTATTAAAATATGTAAAAAAATTACAAAGATTAAAAATTTAATAGCAGTGATTGGTGGAAAAAATAATTTTGCATCTATAAAAATACATAAAAATAATGGATTTCAATATATTGGAACTATAAAAAAAGCTGGTTTTAAAAACAATAAGTGGGTTGATTCGATTTATATGCAAAAAAGATTATGAACAAAGTAAACACAAAGAATTTTAAAAAAACACTTAGTAAGTTTTCGACAGGAATTACTGTTGTATGTGTTAAAGATAATAATTCAATATATGGTAAAACTGTTAATTCATTTAATTCTTTATCTCTTAATCCTCCCATGGTTCTGTTTTCTTTAGGTAATTACTCGTCTTCAATAAAACAGTTTTCAAAAACTAAATTTTTATCAATAAACATTTTATCTAGTAAACAAAAAAAATTATCTGATAATTTTGCCTCAAGTATGCCTAAATTTGAAAATATAAAATTTATTGAAGGGAAAAATAAAACAGTAATTATACCCAATTGCATAGCAAATCTTGAATGTGAGCTAACGGATAAAATC
>CABXWB010000009.1 GCA_902515745.1 uncultured Alphaproteobacteria bacterium
CTTATAGCATCCTCATCAAGTTGTGGGTCTTGATAGTTTTGTTTCATTATAGATACGATTGAACCAAGCGCAGGTTGTGATGTTAATCCACTCATCGAGTCAATTGCAAGATCAACTATATCTACTTTTTCATCAATAGCGGCAAGAACTGAAGCTGATGAAGTACCAGAAGTATCGTGAGTATGGAAATGAATTGGAAGATCAGTTGTTTGTTTTATTTCTTTAACTAATTTTTTTATAGCATTGGGTTTTGCTAATCCTGCCATATCTTTAATGGCAATAATATGTGCTCCTGCTTTTTCTAAATCTCTAACAAGATCAATATAATATTTTAATGTATATTTTTTCTCATTTGGATCAGTTACATCATTTGTATAACAGATAGTTCCTTCACAAATTTTATTTTGATTACGTACTTCATCAATTGCAACACGCATATTATCAATTAGATTTAATGAGTCAAAAACCCGGAATACATCAATCCCTGCTTGAGCTGATTGTTGAATAAAATGTTTAACAACGTTATCTGGATAATTTTTATATCCAACAGCATTAGATCCTCTAAAGAGCATTTGTTTAAGAAGATTAGGCGCCTTTTTGTTTAATCTTGCTAATCTATCCCAAGGATCCTCTTTTAAAAAACGCATCGATGTATCGAAGGTTGCACCACCCCAACATTCTAATGAGAATAAATTGCTTAGATTTTCATTATAATATTCAGCAATGTTAACAAGATCATCAGTTCTCATTCTTGTAGCAAGAAGTGATTGGTGTGCATCACGCATCGTTGTGTCAGTAATTAGGGTGTGGGGTGTTTCTTTTATTTTTTTTGCAAATTCTTCTGGACCTAAAGATTGTAGATCTTTTACATAATTGTTTTTATCACTTTTAATATTGGAAATAGGAATTTGAACTTCTACAGTCGAATTATTACTGACTCTTCCAGATACATCATTGTGTCCATTTACAATTATATTTCCAAGATAAGATACGATTTTTGATGCTCGATCTTTTTGAGGATTATAAGCATAGAGCTCTTTTTTAGTATCCACAAAATTGGTATTGTAATTTCCTTCAAGGAAGTCTTTATTGTTTATAAGAGACTCAAGAAATACTAAATTTGTTTTAACACCTCTAATTCTAAATTCTCGTAAAGCCCTATCCATTCTTTTAATACAGTCGTCTTGATGCTTTGCCCAAGTTGTTACTTTTACAAGTAAAGAATCATAATACGGTGTGATGATCGAACCTGAAGAAGCATTTGCTGCATCTAGCCTCACTCCAAAACCAGCGGCTGATCGGTAAGTCATTATCTTCCCATAATCTGGCATAAAATTATTAAGCGGATCTTCGGTAGTAACTCTACATTGAATAGCAAATCCATTTAGATGAATATCTTCTTGTTTAGGAAGTGCGGGATGACTACCAATTTTTTCACCTTCTGCAATTTTAATTTGGGCTTTTACAATATCAATGCCTGTTACTTCTTCAGTAACTGTATGCTCAACTTGAATTCTTGGGTTAACTTCGATGAAATAAAATTCACCAGATTTTTTATCAAATAAAAACTCAACAGTTCCGGCACCAAAGTATTTAACTTGTTTTGCGATTTGAATTGCAGCGTTACAAATTTCTTCTCGAGTTTTATTTTCAAGAAAATGTGCAGGTGCTCTTTCAATAATCTTTTGATGCCTTCTTTGAAGAGAACAATCTCTTTCAAAAAGATGTATGATATTTCCGTGTTTGTCACCTAAAATTTGAACTTCAATGTGCGCAGCATCTTCTAAAAATTTTTCTATAAATACATCATCTTTTCCAAAAGCTTTAAGTGACTCACTTTGAGCAGTTGTAATTTGATCTATCAATTCGTTGCTTGATCTAACAACACGCATTCCTCGACCGCCACCACCCCAACTAGCTTTGACAATTACAGGATAACCAATTTTTTCAACTTCTTTTTCAACACTTTTTAAATTTTCTTTTGTTACAAGAACAGACGGAACAGTGCCTACCTTTGCTTCTTCCGCAACTTTTTTAGCTTCAGTTTTATTTCCAAATCTTTTTAGTATTTCTTTACTAGGTCCAATAAATGTTATGTCATTTTTTTCACACTGCTCAGCCAGTTCAGGACTCTCAGATAAAAATCCATAACCAGGATGAATAGCATCAACCTTAGCATCTTTAGCAATTTTAATAATCGAGTCTATGTCCAAATATGCTTGAATTGGACCTTTGCCTTCACCAACTAAATAACTTTCATCCGTTTTAAATCGGTGAATAGCAAAACGATCTTCTTTAGAATAAATAGCAGCTGTTTTAATACCAGACTCTTCAGCAGCTCTAAAAATTCGAATAGCGATTTCACTTCTGTTTGCTGCTAAAATTTTACCAATCTTTTTCATCAAGCCACCATTAAATAAGGATTATTACTTAATATTTTTTCGGGGATGCATCTATATGTTCCTAACTAAATTAGCAAGAGATCAAGGGAATTTAGCCATTTTTTAGGATTTGGAAGCAATTATAAATTAATAATAAATTGCTAAATATCAATTTAGTGTCTGTGCACATATGTCTCTTTATCAGAAAGGTTTTTTTATATTATGATGGAAAAATGAAACCAATGAACGAAGATATAAGACCTTATCAAAGCTGTTCCAAATCAGTCTTTTTGGTTTTAGGAATTATTTTTATTAGTTGGATTTCATTATTCTCTATTTTTCTTATTGTACAAGGTGCTTGGCCAGTATCAATCTTTCTTGGGCTTGAATACTTGATAATATTTTATTTAATACGTTTATATTTTAAAGAAAAAAATATTAAGGATGAAATAAAAATAAATACAAAAGAAATATCAATTAAAAAATTTAAAGATGATAAACTTGTGTACTCAACAAAATTCACCACCTATTGGTCAAAAGTTTTTTTTACTAAGTATAAAAACAAATCAAAACTTTCAATTAGGGAGTCAAACAAAGAAACAGAGTTGGCATCTTTTTTACATACCAGTCTTAAAAAAAATTTATATCTAAAAATTAAAAAACAGCTAACTTATTATTAGTTTCAAATTTTTAACAAAAATATTATTTTACTTTAATTTTTTTTTCACTTTTTTGATCTTCAATTATGGGTATGTTACTAAATTCTAATAAACAATGATCAGAATAAACACCTAAATAATATTTTTGATTTAAAACAGATAATGCATTTTCACTGATCGAATATTCTGTAAGAATTTTAATTTTGTTATTTTCATTTACATTATTAATATTTAGTCTTAAGTCTAATGAGCTTCTAAAAGGAGCAATAATTAGAGCAAATATTTTTTTTCTTTTATGTTCTCTAAAAAATTTTTTTGGATTATTTAAGCTAGACTCATTTTCTATAAAAATTTTTTTAATTTCCTTATTTCCCACAACGATACCCTGGAGAGCGGTATTATAATTAAAGTTGCCATATATCTCTTCGTGAATTTTGCAATCTTTTGCGAATAAAGATTTTGGTATGAAAATTAAAATTAGAATTAGAATTTTAATGTAAATAATATTTCTCCTGAATCAATTAGGCTGTTATCATATGGCGATTGCCTCAAATTTAAGGTTAAGTAATTATCCTTAAATTGTGGTAATATTGTGGGTAATTTATTTTTTATAGAAATATATGGAGAAAAGGACAAATCATTGTCTACGTATAAAGTCTGCTCTTTCCATGAAATTTCTCCATTTGAACTTCTTCCACTTGGAGTTAAAAAAGTGAATTCACTACCTTTAAAATGATTTGGTCTATAGAAACCAGTACTTAAAAGCATGTTGTTTTTTTTGTACTCTAGTCCATATATATCTGACTGTACGTAACCAGCATCTATACTAAAATTATAATTTGAATTATTTTCAGCTGATATATATTCTTTGTTTTGTCTGAAAAATAATTCCGTATGCTTGTTATGTCTATAGATTAAACCGTAATCATATATTTTTACGTCTGAAAATGAATTATTTTTTTTGATAAAACTATAATCGGTAATAAGATTTTTGTGGTCAGTATAATTTAATAATATATTTAACCTTTTATCATATAATCCTTTATTGTAATTAAAACCTGTTGAGTAAGAATTAAAACGATTTTCATTATTTGGATATTGTACAAAATAAGAAAATGATGAGTTATGTGGTAAATATTCTAAATTAGAATAAGATCCACTTGAAACACTAAAGTAATTTAAAAAGTTATTTTTAGTATTCCAATTTTTTTGTTGTGCAATATCAATGTTGTTAGAAACTGTATAGTTTATATTTTTATTAAAACCATTAATTACAGTGTGTGATTTGTTGTTTTCTTCTTCGGAATATCCAAATTTTTTAACCTTTTTTTTCTTATCAGTATCAAAAATTTTGTTTCCCTTTACAGTAAAATCTGCACCATCAAAACTATCAAACGCCATGATATCTAAGTTACTAATTTGATCAGATATGTTGTTATAAAGATTGTTTGGTAACGCAATTTTATTATTGTCTACATTCTGATTATTACCTTCATAAAAATTGTTTGATGTTGGATAATTTAGACTTCCTATTTGAGCTACTGAGTTTCCCCAATTTATAAGACCTTGACCAAAAATAGCTTCTTTTTGAGAAGTGCTAAGGCTTGAAGCTGAAGTTCCACCATAGGTGACTAAACCTGAGTAAGTGGCACCATTTAAAAGTCTTGTTCTAACTTGCTGATTCGTTAGTGATGATGAAAATCTGTCTTTAATTAAAGCTAACATTCCAGTTACATGAGGCGCTGCCATTGATGTTCCACTTTTCCGAGTATATTCTCTCGTAGCTACGTTTGCTCCAGGTGTCTTCAGTGAATAGATGCCATCACTACTTTGATTATCTCCACCACCAGGTGCTGCTACACACCAGGCTGCTGCATCTCCACAGCGTTGTGTATAATAAGTTTCTTTTTTGTTATTATCTAGAGCCATAACAGCAATCCAACCTGACTCTATATCGTCTACAACATCTGGCAGTCCTGCTTGATAACTCGGCTGATTATCACTATTATTACCTGCCGCCCAAACAAAAACCACATCATTTGAAACAGCTGTTTTATAACCTGCTGCGGTATTGGGAATATTGTTACTTATCCATGTTGAATTAATTTCATCAATTTCAATTGTAGAGGATCCCCAACTGTTATTAGAAAAATCAATTGAATCACTAACGGATTGATCTTGAATACTGTCCCAAACACTGTCAGTTAAACTAATGGTTCCATTATCTGCTCCGATGCGATAGCTATGAAGTGTTGTAACTCCGTAAGCAACACCTCTCATTCCCTGCCCATCTCTATTAGCAGCTATAATCCCAGCAACATGAGTGCCATGACCATGCACATCATTCAAATAACTCACTCCACTTACATATGAATTTCCATTAATAGAGATTCCTCCAAACTCAGGATGAAAATTTTCTATTCCAGTATCAACAACAGCTACCTTAACACCACTTCCTGTATAGCCAGCATCGTTTGCTGTAGATGCACCGATCATTGCTAGCCCTGGTTGATTATTATATTCGGTTGTATATTTGTTAGTAGAACTAGAACCTCCCCCACCTCCACCGCCTCCGCAATTAAGTAGAAATAGTGATAGAAAAACAAATGAGATACTAATGAAAAACTTTTTCATAAAATAAACTTATATAAATTTCAAAAAGAATCAAAACATAAAAAAAGAGCAAAATATAATACCAATATTTTAGAATAATTCTAAATCAACATCTAATAACTACAAATAACTTAGCTCTTTCATTTCTACTTTGCAAAAAGTCTCAATTTTTTTAATTTGTTCAGCAGATAGTTTTGTTTTCCATTGTCCTATTTTACCTGAATTAAAAAATTTATTAGAACTTTCAGGAAAACTTTTATCATTTTCTAACCGCTTTAATCTTTTAAAGTCAGATTGGTCTATACAAAAATTTATATGATCTTCATCAACAGATGATCCAATAATCTCTGATAAAAAATTTATTAATTTTAATTTTGTTTCAAAAGTATTGTTGACTAAATCTTCGTATCTAATTATGATTCTTGGAATGGTGCTCATTCCACTCTTCCACGAAAAATAATTAAATTTCCAAGATCCAAGAACCTCAATATCATAAGGGTTTTTCGTTGAAACTTGACAATAAAGATTTTCTGAAGTCAATCTTTCAATTGCTTTGTCTATATTTAGGTATTTATCAAAATTACTATAAGAAATAGCTATATCTCTTGGATCTCTAACTATATAAATAAAAGCTAAGGAGTATTTTTCATCTGTTAAATTTCTTCCTTCAATAGAAACCAATGCATTGTGGTTTTTGATAAACAAAAATTCCTTATTTGTTTTAGTGATCTGCTCCTGAATTAAATTCCAGTATTTTGAAACATCATAAGCATTATTAGTTAATACTTCTTTATCAGCAAATTTCTCTAAATAATTTAGAGGAGGAAATTTCCTGATATTTTTAAGAATATCAAATTCTGATTTTAGTTTTTCTTTGTTATAAAAATAGTTTGATAAAAAGTATCTAATCCATGTATTTCCACTTTTAGGATAAGATGAAATCCAAATTAATTTTTTCATAATTCATTAAATTAAAAAACTCTAGAATAATAAATCATTCATTGAATAAAACCCTGGCTTTTTCTTAGAAACAAAAATTGCTGCTTTTACAGCGCCATCTACAAATATTGATCTATTATTTGCTTTGTGAACAAGATCGAGTCTATCATTACTACCTATAAAACTAACAGTATGTTCTCCGGCTATTTCTCCGCCTCTTGATACAGAAAATCCAATATCACCTCTTTTTCTTGAAGATAGTTTTTTTGTACGGTCTAAAACTTTTGCTTTATTAAAATTAGTTTTTCTACCTTGTGCAGCGTATTCCCCAAGAGAAAGCGCAGTGCCTGATGGTGAATCTTTTTTGTGTTTATGATGTGTCTCAGCAATTTCAATATCATAATCAATATCTTTTAAAGCAACAGCTGTTTGTTTTACTAAATTAAATAATAGATTGACTCCAACACTCATGTTTGATGACATGAGAATAGGTATTTTTTTAGAATAACTTTTTACTTTCTTTTTTTGAGCATCTGTCATTCCAGTTGTACCAATTACTACTGCTGTCTTATTTGAAGAAGCAATTTTAAGATTTTCTAAAGTAGATTGAGGTGTTGTGAAATCAATTATAACATTTGCATCTTTAATAAGTTGAGCTGAATTAGGAGTCACTAATTTTGATGACTGAATATTTGATACTTTATTTAATGGTTTGTTTATATCTTTATGTTTTTTATATTCAAAGCCACCCAAAAATTCTAAATTTTTATTTTGTAAAATTTGTTTAGATATTTCCTGACCCATTCGACCAAGACATCCTGCAACCGCTATTTTAATTTTTGACATAAAAACTTCTTATACTTTGGTGATTGTAAGTTGAAAAGAAATTAAGTTAGATCTTCCCAGACTTCTTTTAATTTTGAGAAAAAACCTTGGGATTTTGGGCTATGTTTTTTTGAGGTCCCTCCTTCATTTTCAAACTCTCTCAAGATATCTTTTTGTTTACTATTTAAATTGACTGGTATTTCAACGTTTGCTTGCACATACATGTCTCCGCGTCTACTTTGTCGAAGTATACTCATTCCTTTACCGCGTAGTCTAAATTGAGTCTCAGATTGTGTTCCAGCTGGAATATTAAGCCTGGCTTTTTTTCCTTCTATAGTTGGTACTTCTATTTCGCCACCTAAAATAGCAGTAGTGATTGAAATTGGTATTTCACAAAATAGATTTTCTTCTTCTCTTTCAAAAAGTTTATCCTTTTGAACCTCTACAAAAATATACAGATCTCCATTTCCTGCTCCTCTTTCACCAGGTTCACCTTCACCGGTTATTCGAATTCTTGTGCCTGTATCAACACCAGCAGGAATAGTAACTGAAATTGTTTTTTGCTTTTTAATATTCCCCGTTCCAGAACATTTAAGACACGGATTTTTTATACTTGAACCCTCCCCGCCACACGTAGGACATGGTCTTTCAATAGAAAAGAAGCCTTGTTGTGATCGAACTTTACCTGCACCACCACAAGTAGAACAGGTACTTGGTCCGGATTTATCTGCACTTCCAGTTGCTGCACATGCATCACAACCAACATAAGTTGGAATTCTTATTTGTGGTTTTTTTCCAGTGAAAGCTTCGAATAGTGAAACGGACATATTGTAACGAAGATCACTTCCTCTTTGAGGTCCTCGTCTTCTTGATGATTGTCCTCCAAACCCTCCTCCAAAGAACTCTTCAAAAATGTCAGAGAAGCCCCCTGCAAAATCTCCAAAGCCTTGGGCTCCACCCATTCCACCTTGTTTAAAAGCGTCGTGTCCATATTGATCATAAGCTGATCTTTTTTCTGAGTCTTTTAGAACTTCATAAGCTGCAGCTGCTTCTTTAAATTTTCTTTCAGAAGTTTTATCATCCTTATTGCGATCGGGATGATATTTCATGGCTTGTTTTCTATAAGCTTTTTTTATTTCGTCATCACTGGCATTTCGTTGAACACCAAGTATCTCATAGAAATCTTTATCAGCCACATCTCCTCCTTATAAAAATTATGGAGCGTTAATCTTTTTTATCTTCGTCTACTTCTTCAAATTCAGCATCTACAACCTTTTCATCTTTTGAATTATCAGCTGATGGTTCAGCACCAGATGGATCAGGTTGAGGTCCAGCACCTTGAGGGTTTTGTTTATAAATTGCTTCACCCATTTTTAAAGATGACTGAACTAATGCTTCAGTTTTAGATTTTATAGCTTCTAAATCCTCGCCGTCTTTTACTTTCTTGAGCTCTTCAATATCCTCTGTGATTTTGTTTTTATCAGCTTCAGGAATTTTATCTCCGTGCTCTTTTAAGTTCTTTTCAGTTTCATTAATTAAACTGTCAGCATGATTTCTAGTATCAACAGCCTCTCTTTTCTTTTTATCAGCTTCAGCATTTTCTTCTGCCTCTTTGACCATTTTTTCAATCTCTTCATCTGATAATCCGCCAGAAGCCTGGATCTTGATTTGTTGTTCTTTACCAGTTGATTTGTCTTTAGCAGAAACGTTTACAATACCGTTTGCATCAATATCAAAAGTTACTTCAATTTGTGGCATTCCTCTTGCAGCAGGTGGGATACCTACCAAATCAAATTGGCCTAACAATTTGTTATCAGCTGCCATTTCTCTTTCTCCTTGGAAGACTCTAATTGTTACTGCGCTCTGATTATCTTCAGCTGTAGAAAATACCTGGCTTTTCTTTGTTGGGATAGTTGTGTTTTTATCAATAAGTTTTGTAAATACACCGCCAAGTGTTTCAATACCAAGTGATAAAGGTGTAACATCAAGCAGTAAAACATCTTTGACATCACCTTGTAATACGCCTGCTTGAATAGCAGCGCCAGATGCAACAACTTCATCAGGGTTAACACCTTTATTGGGCTCTTTACCAAAAAAGTTTTTTACAATCTCTGTTACTTTAGGCATTCTTGTCATACCACCAACTAAAATAACATCATCAATTTCAGCAGCTTGTAATCCAGCATCTTTAAGTGCCATTTCACAAGGTTTTAAACTTTGATTTAAAAGCTCACCTACGATAGCTTCAAGTTTTGCTCTTGATAATTTAATCGTTAAATGTTTAGGACCAGATTGATCAGCAGTTATGAATGGTAAGTTAACTTCTGTTTCAGTTGAACTTGATAATTCAATTTTTGCTTTCTCAGCAGCCTCTTTCAAACGTTGAAGTGCAAGTTTATCTGAACGTAAATCAATACCATTATCTTTTTTGAATTCGTCAGCGAGATAATCAATTATTTTAAGATCAAAATCTTCACCGCCAAGGTGCGTATCACCATTGGTTGATTTAACTTCAAAAACACCATCGCCTATTTCTAAAATAGAAATATCAAATGTACCTCCACCAAGATCGTAAACAGCAACTGTACCTGTTTTCTTTTTATCTAAACCATATGCTAACGCTGCAGCAGTAGGCTCATTAATAATTCTTAAAACTTCTAGTCCAGCAATCTTTCCAGCATCTTTTGTTGCTTGTCTTTGAGCATCATTAAAATATGCAGGAACTGTTATAACTGCTTGTGTAACAGTGTCTCCTAAATAAGACTCTGCGGTCTCTTTCATTTTTTGTAAAATAAATGCACTAATTTGACTTGGACTATACTTATCTCCACGTGCTTCTACCCAAGCATCACCGTTATCACCTTTTACTATTTTGTAAGGTACTAAACCGCTATCAGACTTAACAGCTTCGTCCTCAAATGTTCTTCCAATTAATCTTTTTATGGCAAATAAAGTATTTTCAGAATTAGTTACTGCTTGTCTTTTAGCTGATTGTCCAACAAGTTTTTCTTTTGTGTCACTGAATGCTACCATTGATGGAGTTGTTCTTCCACCTTCAGAGTTTTCAATTACTTTTGATTCCTTACCGTCCATTACTGCAACGCAGGAGTTTGTAGTACCTAAATCAATACCAATTACTTTTGCCATATTTTTTATCCTCTTTACTTAATTATATACCAATCAACATTGGCTACATTAGATATGGGAAAAAAGTTTTAAAATACAAGGATGTTTGGTATTTATATTAATAAAATAAGTAATTTAGGGCTTTTTTGACTATTCTTTACTCTCATTTTCAGAGTTGTCTTCTTTTTTTTCTTCTGTAGGTTCTTCTGTTTTAGCGACTGGTTTTTTGGATACCCCAACCATTGCGGCTCTTAATAAACGATCGTGCATTGTATAGCCAGATTGGACTTCTTGAACTACAGTTCCTTCTTCAACATCATTATTTTCAACTTCCATCATTGCTTGATGAAAATTATGGTCAAATTTTTGATTTAAAGTTTCAATTTTTTTGACCCCATGTTTTTCAAGAGTGCTTTTGTATTCTTTAAGGACCATTTTTAAACCATCAATAAGATTTTTTATACTTTCGGAATGGTTTTCATCCTCTGGCAAAGCATCTAGCGCTCTTTCTAAATTATCACCTGGCGATAGAATGTCTCTTGCTAAATTGATGCTACCAAACTTTATCGTTTCAACTTTTTCTCGTTCAAATCTTTTTCTAAGATTTTCCATTTCAGCGAGTAATCGGATTTTTTCTTCTTTTAGTGTTTCAATTTCCTTTTCTAAACTATCTTCTTCTATATTTTCATCTTCACTTGTCTCTTCGGTATCTGTGTTTTCTTGACTATCATTATTATTTTCTTCATTTTCAATATTCTTAGAATCAGGTTCTTTAATTTCTTCTTGTTGGTTATCTTTTTCTTTTTTCTCAACCATTAATCAATCACCTTTCCAATAATTTTTGATGTATAATCAACAAGAGGAACTATTTTGGAGTAGTTTAGTCTTGTTGGCCCAACTACACCTATAGCTCCTATAATTTCTTGATCATTATTTTTATATGGGGCCATTACCATAGAAAGACCAGAGTGTTTAAACAAAAAATTTTTAGATCCAATAAAAATCTGAACCCCTTTTGCTTTTCCTGCCGTTTCTAATATATCTACAAAACTAGATTTTTTCTCAATTTCATCAAAAAGATTTCGAATTTGATCTAAATCTTTCGAAACAATTTCATCTTTTAATAAATTTGATTGACCATGAAGAAAAATATAAGGATTTTTACTATTAGGTTGAGTTTCAATAATACCTTGTTGAATTAATTTTGAAGAAATTAATTCTAGCTCATTTTGTGAATTTTTTATTTCTGTTTGTATTAATCTTTTAATTTGAGAAATGTTTTTATTAGTAAACTTTGATGTAAGGTAGTTTGAAGCGTGTATTAATAATGAACTATTATATTTTCCATTATCTTCAATGATGCGATTTTCTACTTCTCCATTCTCATAAGCAAGAATAAGCATTAATTGACTACTATTTAATCTAATAAACTCAACGTGCTTTATGTTTTTTTGAAATTTTGGTGCAATAACTATTCCTGCGTAACTCGATAATCCTGAAATTGCCTTGGAAGCAACATCGAGCACCTCTTCATAAGATTTTCCCTTTGTTAAACACTGTTGTTTAATATTTTCTTTATCTATTTTTGAAATTCTTCCAAACTCTAACAATCCGTCCACAAAAAACCTCATACCTTTTTCAGTAGGCATTCTGCCGGCTGATCTGTGCGGAGCATAAAGTAATCCTTCTTTTTGTAAATTTGATAAAATGGATCTTATTGAAGCTGAGGAAAGATTTAATCCTCCCATTTTCATAATTGTTTCTGATCCTGCTGGAGACCCAGTTTTAAGATATGACTCAACTAATTTTTTGAAAATTAATTTCGATCTATCATTAATTTGTGCATATACGTTATCAGACATAAGAATTTTATTTAAAAATAATATTTATCTACTATTATTAAATTTATATGAGAAAAGATAGATCCTTCAATCAAATGCGTGAAATTTCATTTGAGAAAGATGTAAATATTCATGCTGATGGTTCATGTTTAGTAAAATTTGGAAATACACATGTACTGTGTCTTGCAACAATTGATGAAAAAGTTCCTCACTGGTTAAAAAATACAGGTAAAGGTTGGGTTACAGCAGAATATGGCATGCTACCAAGATCAACAAATACTAGAATGGATAGAGAGGCTGCAAAAGGCAAGCAGTCAGGTAGAACGCAAGAAATACAAAGATTAATTGGACGTAGCTTAAGATCTATTGTAGATCTTTCAAACCTTGGAGAGCGTCAAATAAAAATAGACTGTGACGTAATTCAAGCGGATGGCGGGACAAGAACTGCTTCTATTAGTGGTGGTTTTATTTCTTTATATTTGGCAATAGAAAAATTAAAAAATAATTATAATCTCCAAAAACCAATTATTAAAAATTTCATAGGTGCTGTTTCAACCGGTATAGTGGAAAATAAAGCAATTTTGGATTTAGATTATAATGAAGATTCCGCAGCACAAGTGGATGCAAATTTTGTAATTTGTGATTCAGATGAAATATCTGAAATTCAAGTTACTGGTGAAGAGTTTTTTTTCAATGACGCTCAGTTTACAGAAATGTTTTCACTAGCAAAATTTGGGGTTAAAGAGATAATTTCTAAACAAAAAGAGGCTTTGAAATAAATTGAGGCAATTATTATTTTTCTCAAATAATAAAAATAAAATAATTGAAATTAAAAAAATTTTTAAAAAATTTAATCTAGAACTTCTTTCATTAAATGATCTAAATATAAGTAATGAGCCAGAAGAAATTGGTGAGACTTTTGAAGAAAATGCAAAAATTAAATCAGACTATGGATTTAATAAAACTGGCATTCCTTGTTTTGCCGATGACTCAGGAATATGTATTGAAAGCCTGAATTGGAAACCGGGTATTCTTTCAAAAAGATTTTTAAATAATTTCAAAAGTAAAGAGGCTTGTTTTGAAAGTATTATTAAAAGTACTGAAAAAAAAAGTAAACAAAATGCTTACTTTAAAACCTCAATCAGCCTAACAATTAAAAATAATCAAAACGTAATATTTAATGGTAAAATCGATGGAAAAATTTCTGAAAAAGTTAGGGGAAGATTTGGTTTTGGTTATGATCCAATTTTCATTCCAAAAAATTATATCAAAACATTGGCTGAATTAAGCACTAAAGAAAAAAATGAAATTAGCCATAGATCTATAGCTGTAACAAAATTGATTAACTTTTTAATTAATTAATTACAAAAGAATTTCCGTTATTTATTTTTAATATGTTAAGATCTCTTTCAATCATATTATCTTTAAAATAAAAATTTCCATCAATACCATCAAATTTTTTGTTCGGATTGTTTAATAGTTTAATTACATCACCAAGTTTATATTCCTTTGTGTAGATGAAATTAATTAAGCCTATTAAGTCATAAGGTAATGTTGAGATTCTTAAAAAATCATCATCATATATTTCTATATAATTATTAATTATATTTATTCGACTTGTTTCGGGAATTCCTGGAAATATTGCTCCCTGTAAAGAAGGTTCATAGAAAAAAGTTTTATCATCTATTACTCCAGTTCCCATAAACTGTACAATATTAGGGTCTATATCGTAGTATGGTAGAAGAGGTGCAACCTGTAATAAATTCAAACCATAATCAGCAATCAAGATATGTGTAAAATCGTAGTCACTTGTAGTTTTAAATCTTTCTAATTTTTTTAGTCTCTTTTTTGATTTTTCATCTTTTTTAGAAGATAGAATTTGTTTTTGTCTATTCAATTCATATTTTCTCAATTCATATTTTCCCAATTCCTTTATTGATTCTCTTACATTTGTTAGTTCATCTTTATATGAAGATCTGTTGACTAATATTGCAGCGCTTTCAAACATTATATCATCAATTAGACTGTTTATTAAATATCCATATTCATTCTCAGGATAAAGTAGCGCAACTTTTGCATCATCGTTTAAATATAACATAAGTTGTGAAAGTTCATTTTGTGGAAAAAAATTTATTAAATAAACGCAATCTTTTGCTAATGAAGACTTAGAAGAGTATGAAAAAAATATTACTTCATGAATACAATAATTATCTAAGATTTTTGTATACTTAGATTGGACTGGTCCTAGAAAAATCTTCCCGGGTAGTAGATTTTTTTCTATAATTTTTTTTAGATCATTTTCATTTTCATAAAATTCTATTTGTATAATAACATCGCTCATACCAAGATTATAAATTCCTAATTCATATGTATTCAAGAATTGTTTTGTGGTTTTTTTATCATCATCTTTTGCAAATAAAGCAATGATTGTTTTATCTAAGACAACATCATCTAATATCTTATTCTGCTTATCTTTTTTGCTTTCTTTTTTTTCAATTGCTTTTTTTTCACTTTTAGTTTCAATTGATTTTTCAGAAATAGTTATTTCTTGAGTATTTTTTGTATCTTGTTTAGATAAATTTGCTGGAGTACATGAAATTATAAATATAAATATATAAATAATGAATAATATTATTAATGGTCTCTCAATTGTAGCAACACCTATTGGCAATTTAGATGACATAACCTACAGGGCCGTAAAAGTACTTCAAGAATGTGATATCATTATTTGTGAAAATCCTAAACATTCACTTAAACTACTAAATAAATTAGGTATTAAAAAGAAATTAATACCTTTGCACGATTATAATGAGCATAAAGTTATAGATCAGATTAAAGTTTTATTAAAAAATAAATATTGTGCTCTAATATCTGATGCAGGGTCACCACTTATTTCAGATCCTGGATATAATCTAGTACAATATTGTATTGCAAATAATATTAGAGTTACATCTGTGCCTGGCCCCTCATCAATTGTATCAAGTTTACAGTTATCTGGATTACCAATTTCAGAATTTGCTTTTTTTGGGTTTGTTCCAAAATCTAAAAAAAAGATTGAAGATCTTGTTAAGAATATTTCTAAAGAAAAAAGGACTTGTCTATTTTTTGTCTCAAATCATAAATTAGTTGATTTTCTAGATTGCCTAGAAAAAATTATGGGCAATAGATCAATTTCAATATGTAAAGAACTTACAAAGGTAAATGAATTTGTCTTTAGGGGAAATCCAGGCAGTGTGAAAAATGAAATACTAGAAGATAAGGAAAATATTAGAGGAGAGTTTGTTGCTGTTATTGATAGACAAACATCAACAAATCAAGATTTTGACAACATTGATTTGTATAGTAAAGAATTGAGAAAAATGGCTTCAAAATTTTCTTTGACCGACATCGTCGAAATAGTACATAAATTTACAAAAATTAACAAAAACAAAATTTATAAATGGTTGTTAAAATTAAAATAATAATTAAAGTTTTATTTATTCCAATATTTTTGATCTTTGCATCTGTTAATTACGGATGTTCACCAGCAAGTGTGCTTGCAACAGGTGGTGGTAGTGCACTAGTAGTTGCTGAGGGAGAAAGATCTCTTGGTACAGTAATAGATGATGCAACCATAAAGGTTAATATTGCGGCTAAATTCCTAAATGCAGAGAACAATCTTTTTGTAAATATTAACACAAGTGTTTTAGAGGGAAGAGTTTTGTTAACTGGTCTTGTAGATAATCAAGAAATAAGGATTGATGCTGTAAGATTAGTTTGGGAAGTTGAGGGTGTTAAAGAAATTATAAATGAAATAGAAATTGGAAACAGAACCACACTAAAAGATTACGCTAGTGATTTATGGATTAATACACAAGCAAGAGCTATAGCTGCTAAAACAGTAGGTATTAAAGCAATTACATTTAATTTTGAAACGATCAAAGGGAAAATTTATATTGCAGGTATCACAGCTCGCCCAGATCTTTTAGATGAAATGATAATTGCTCTTAAAAATATAAAAGGTGTAAGCGAAATTGTTAATTATGTAATTATAAAAGAATAATTATAATTTACCTTAATCTTCCGATTTTTTCTCCTGCTAAAATATGAATGTGAAAATGAGGTACTTCTTGTCCACCATCTTCTCCAGAATTTGTTATTAATCTATAACCAGTATTTTCAATTTTAATATTATTTATTACTAGCTGAACACTCTTAAAAAAAGATGTGATATTTTCATTATCTGCATTTTTTAAAAAATCAGAAAAAGTTGTACAAGGATATTTTGGTATACCTAAAACATGTATTTTAGCTTGTGGGTTAATATCATTAAAAAATAAGCTATACTCATCTTCGTGAACTTTATCGCAAGGTATTTCTTTCCTTAATATTTTTGCGAATATGTTGTTTTCATCATACATTTTGTTTTACTTTCTTTTGTCAAGCTCTTTATGTATTTCATTAATTGTAATTTTTTTTGATTTTAACAAAACAAGAAGGTGATAAATTACATCAACTGCCTCTTCTATTGTTCTTTTTTTTGATCCCTTCAAAAAATCTATAATTAACTCAGAAGATTCTTCTCCAAATTTTTGAGCTATT
Organism: uncultured Alphaproteobacteria bacterium; assembly: GCA_902515745.1. GTDB lineage: Bacteria > Pseudomonadota > Alphaproteobacteria > HIMB59 > CACPNW01. Next base: position 16,966 of record CABXWB010000009.1, read on the forward strand.
TTTTTTGGCCCTAACTTTAATAACTTATTAGTATACGAATTTTTTTTTCTTGTTTGTGCTCTATTATTTATAATTTCATTTAAGTCTTCAATTTTCATAAAATTTAATCTCTAATTCTTATGTTTTTATCTTTTAAGTATTCCTTTACTTCTTTAATGCTAATTTCGTTAAAATGAAAGACTGAGGCTGCTAATAATGCATCGGCCTTACCTATAACTACACCTTCATAAAAATGATCTAGAGTTCCAACCCCACCACTAGCTATCACTGGTATCTTTATAAATTCTGATACTTTGCTCAGAAGTTCATTATCAAAGCCAGACTTTGTACCATCCTTGTCCATAGACGTTAAAAGAATTTCACCAGCTCCAAGTTTTTGAGCTTTTTCTATCCAACTTAAAGCAAGTAAGTCAGTTTTCTTAGTCCCGCCATGAGAATAAACAAACCAATCATTATTGTGTTTTTTTGCATCAACAGCTACTACGATGCATTGGTTTCCAAAATAATCGGAGGCTTTTTTAATAATATTAGGATTTTTAATTGCTGCAGAGTTTATAGAAACTTTGTCAGCACCAGCTTTAAGTAAGGCTTTTATATTTTCTATTGATGAAATTCCACCACCAACAGTAAGGGGGATAAAAACCTCATTTGCGGTTTTTTTAACTACATTTACCATAGTATCTCTATTTTCTAATGATGCGCTAATATCTAGGAAGCATATTTCATCAGCTCCATTATCAGAATAATGCTTTGCTTGTTCAACAGGATCTCCTGCATCGATTAGATTTAGAAAATTTATTCCTTTTACAACTCTTCCATCTTTAACATCTAAGCATGGGATAATTCTTGTTTTTACCATTTTAGTTTAGAATTTTTTGTGCCTCAACTAGATCTATCTTTCCTTCATAAAAAGATTTACCTGAGATTATTCCTTCAATGTTTTTAAGATTAAGTTGTTTTAAATTAATTAGATCAGAGTAATCTGTTAATCCACCTGCGATTATAATTTTTTTATCAAATTTTTTAATTAGGTTTATTTTTTTAAGAAAATTATTAACAAAATTAAAATTTAAACCTTTTAACATTCCATCATTTTGAATATCCGTAATTATATAACCTTTAATTTTTGATCTAGAATAAATATCAAGAATGTCTTGTATCTTTTTTCCTGAATTTTGATCCCACCCTTTTATCATTATATTGTCTTCAAGAATATCTAAGGATATATATACTTTGTCTGCATACTGATTTGATAAAATTATAACTTCATTTGGTTTTTCAACAGACATTGAGCCAATAATCAGATTATTTATTCCAGCCTCAAAATATTTTTTTGCTAGGTCTACGTTTCTAACACCGCCTCCTAATTGTATTGGTATCGAGATTGATTTTCTAATTTTCTTTATTGTTTCAAAATTAATATTTGATCTACCAAATGCAGCATCTAGATCAATCAAATGTAGTTTTTTACAACCAATTTGTTCGAAGTAGATAGCTTGTTTTTCTGGGTCTTCATTGTAGATAACACTGGAACTGTCTTTTCCCTTAGATAATCTAACACATTTATTATCTTTTAAATCAATGGCTGGAATAATTTGCACTACAGATTTTTATAGTAATAATAACCTTTAATAAAGCTTCCATTAATATAAGCATAGTATGGGTTTTCTCCCCATTTAATATAATTTTTACCACTAAAAAGTTTTATTGCTGCATCTTGTGTTTCTCTTACAGCTAATTGTAAAGATTTAATATTGTCTTCTTTTGCAATTTGTTCAGTGTGATCAATCATTGTTTTTGCCAAACCATAACCTCTTGCCCATGGCGCTACAAATTGTCTTCTTATGCGTGCAATATTTTTCCTAGACTCAATATTAGGAGCCTCATACGCCAGTTGAAGGGTTCCAGCTATTACACCGTTAAGTCTGCCAACAATGAGTTTTATATATTTATCATTAGATCTTTTAGTCCAATAATCTATTAAAATATCTCTTGTGGGTACTCTTAACCAACCAAAACCGCCCCCAGCTTTAATTGCTTGTTCGGTAATATTACAAAGATCTGCCAAGTCTACATCTGTAAGTGTTTCAATATTATCAACTGAAATATTAATTTTTTCTTTTAGTTGTGTAGACATGTTCATACTCCAATAAATACTTTTAGTAAGTTTAATCCTTGGGAGGAACTTTTTTCAGGATGAAACTGCACGCCATATATATTTTCTTTTCCAACTATTGAAGTAAAATTTGTTCCGTACTTAGTTTCTGCCAAAATATTGTCTTTATTGGCACAATCGAAATAATATGAGTGAACAAAATAATAGTCATTTTTATTTGAGATTAAGTTATTGTATTTTGAATTTGTTGGTGTTGCCAAGTTCCACCCCATATGAGGAAGTTTTAAATTATCTCCTGGCAATAATTTAATTTGACCGTCTATCCAACCCAGGCCTTCATGAACTCCGTTTTCTTCACTTTTTTTAGCTAGCATTTGCATACCAACACATATACCTAAAAATGGTTTTTTTTTTATTAATGCAAACTCAGAAAGCTCATCAATCAAACCATCGGTTTTTTTTAAACCATTCATGCATGTAGAAAAGGCTCCTTGACCAGGTAATACAATGTGAGTTGAGTTTTTTATATCATTCAGTTTCTTTGAAATTAAAACATCAACCTCAGTATTGTTGTCTTTGGCTATTTTAATAAAAGATTTTTGTGCAGACAATACATTGCCTGAGCCGTAGTCAACAATAGTGATCTTTTTCATTAAAAATTAAAGAGTGCCTTTTGATGATGGTATGTTGTCTTTTCTTCTGTTATCTATTTCGACAGCTAATCTTAAACTTTTAGCAAAAGCTTTAAAGCATGATTCAATGATATGGTGATTGTTTTTTCCATAAAAGTTTTCAATATGTAAATTACATTTTGATTCATTAGAAAAAGCTTTAAAAAATTCATGGAATAGCTCTGTGTCCATTTCGCCAATTTTTTTTAAACCAAGATTAACGTTCCAAACAAGCTCTGGTCTTCCACTTAAATCAATAACACATCTTGATAAACATTCATCCATTGGAACATATGAAAAACCATATCTATTAATTCCTTTCTTATTATCCAATGCTTTGTTTATAGCTAAAGCAATTGCATAGGCTGTATCTTCAACTGAATGGTGGAGATCAACATTGGTATCTCCTTCACATTTCAAATCTACATCTATCAAACTATGATGTGATAATAGTTCAAGCATATGGTCAAAAAAACCAATTTGCGTTGAAATTTTAGATTTACCAACACCATCTAAGTTAACTTCACAACTTATCTTGGTTTCTTTAGTATTTCTCTCAACTTTGCCTTTTCGCATTTTTGCCTAATATCAGTGAAATCTGATTTATTCTAGGTAAATTACTTGATTAAAATAATTAAATAGCCATCTTAAGAAATAATGAAAAAAAATATTATTAAATCAACAACTATTGTGGGAATTAGAAAAGATAATCTTGTCGTAATTGCGGGTGATGGTCAAGCTAGTCTTGGTAATACTGTAATGAAATCCAATGTTAAAAAAATTAGAAGACTTGGGGTTGATGAGTCTGTAATTTCTGGTTTTGCAGGTTCTACAGCTGATGCGTTTGCTTTGTTCGAGAGATTAGAAGGTAAATTAGATCAATACAAAAACCAACTAAAAAGAGCTTGTGTAGAATTAGCTAAAGATTGGAGAACTGATAGATATCTTAGAAGATTGGAGGCAATGATGATCGTTGCTGATAAAGAGGTAAGTCTATTATTGTCTGGAACTGGAGATGTTATTGAATCAGACGATGGAATACTAGCTATAGGATCAGGGGGTCCTTATGCAAATAGTGCAGCAAAAGCATTAATGAAAAATACAAAAATGAATGCAAAAGAAATTGCTGAAGAATCACTCAACATAGCCGCAGATATTTGTATTTATACAAATCATAATATTATTTCTGAAAGCATAGAACTTTAAAATGGAATCAAGTTTTAGCCCAAGAGAAATTGTTTCTGAATTAGATAAATTCATAATTGGTCAAAACAGAGCAAAAAGGGCAGTAGCTGTTGCGTTAAGAAATAGATGGAGAAGGAAACAGCTTGATGATTCTTTAAAAGAGGAAATTGTACCAAAGAATATTTTAATGGTTGGTCCTACTGGTTGTGGAAAGACAGAAATTTCAAGAAGGCTTGCTAAATTAGCAAATGCACCTTTTGTAAAAGTTGAAGCGACGAAATTTACAGAGGTTGGCTATGTTGGAAGAGATGTTGAGCAAATTATAAGAGATTTAGTTGAAATCAGTATTACAAAAACAAAAATACAAATGGGGCAGGAAGTAAAAGCAAAGGCAGAAAAAAATGCAGAAGAGAGAATACTAGATGTTTTGGTTTCTAAAAGTTCTACCCCTGCCACTCGCGATAATTTTAGAAAAAAACTTAGATCTGGTGAATTAAATGACAACGAGGTTGAAATTCCAGTTTCAGCAAATGCAAATTTAAATTTACCAACTATGGATATACCTGGTATGCCTGGTTCTCAAATGGGTATGATTAATTTAGGAGATGTGTTTGGAAAAGGTTTTGGAAATCAGAAAAAAATGAAAAAAATGAGTGTTAAAGACTCTCATGCGTACTTATTAAATGAAGAAACTGAAAAACTTTTGGATAAAGATAAAATAAACTCAAGAGCTCTCGAAGATGTTGAACAAAATGGAATTGTTTTCATAGATGAAATAGATAAAATCACCTCTAGAGCTGAAAGAAGTGGTGCGGATGTTTCAAGAGAGGGTGTTCAAAGAGATTTATTGCCTTTAATAGAAGGGACAGCCGTTACAACTAAATATGGTGTTGTAAAAACAGACTATATTTTATTTATAGCCTCAGGCGCTTTTCATTTATCAAAACCATCAGATATGCTTCCAGAACTTCAGGGAAGATTACCAATAAGAGTGGAGCTTGATAGTTTAAGTAAAAAAGATTTTAAACTTATTCTGACAGAAACACAAAATAGTCTAATTAAACAATATCAAGGACTTCTTGGAACAGAAAAAGTAGATTTAAAATTTGAAGAAGATGGGATCGATTCAATAGCATCTCTATCAACTGAAATTAATCAAAATGTTGAAAATATAGGTGCTAGAAGATTGCACACAGTTATGGAAAAGTTATTAGAGGAGGTAAGTTATACTGCCTCAGATATTGGGCCTACAGAAATTATAATTAATAAAGAATATGTTGAAAATAGCCTAGGAGAACTTATTAAAAGTCAGGACTTATCTAAGTTTATATTGTAAAGCTCATTAAATTTTTTAATAAATATAAAATGAGTATTTTAAATAAAATCAAATATGAATTACTTATTTTACTTTTACTTACCATAAGTATATTTTTTTCGTTTGATACAGACTTTTGGTTTTATAGTTATTTTCTTGATATAAATAAAAGTTTTAACGGTGTTTTTCTTAAAGAATTTTTTATAGGCATAACAAAGTTAGGGGGTTCATCTTGGTATTTTGCTATTTCATTTATTGGATTTATAGTTTTCTACCTAAATAATAAACTTCAAATAATTAAATTTAAAAAATCAAATAAGTTAATCAATTTTTTTATTTCTTCTTTTTTTTATATTTTAACAGTTGGAATTATTACTCAAATTTTAAAACATATTATAGGAAGGCCGAGACCAAATTACACTGATTTTGAAAATACTTTTGATTTTAATTTTTTTACTTTTGAGTCAGGTTTTCACTCTTTTCCTTCTGGCCACTCTTCAACAATTTTTATTGTTTGTTTTATTATGATTGCTGCTTTTCCAAAATTAAAATATTTTTTTTACATCTTAGCAACAATTGTTGCTCTAAGCAGGGTTGTTGTAGGGGCACACTTTTTTACTGATGTAGTTGCAGGGGCAGTATTAGCGCTAATATTATTTAAGGTTTTAAATATTTTATTTGAAAAAAAATATAATCACTACAAATTTTCAAATTTGGTTTCTGAGAAAAATTCAGAAATTTATTATTATGTTTTATTTTTGTTTATCAGTTGCCTGTTTATTACTGCATCACCCTCTTTAGACTTATATATTTCTTCGTTATTTTATCTTGGAGACTCTCAGTTTTTAGTTAATACCCATTATTACATCTCAATATTTTTTAGAGAAGTGTTGTTACCTTTTATTCTTCTTTACATATTGTTTTTACCTGTTGTTAACCGTTTTACTAAAATTGATAAGATTTTTTTTAATTATAAATTTTCTGTCAAAGAAATATTTTTATTGTGGGGATCTCAAATTATAATTGTGTTAATATTTGTAAACCTTGTTCTAAAGAATTTTTGGGGTAGGGCGAGACCAAATGATGTATTAGAATTAGGTGGTAAAGAAATTTTTTCACCCTGGTATGAAATGAGTAACGCTTGTATAACTAATTGTTCTTTTGTTTCGGGTGATGCGTCAGTTGGATTTTCAATTATAATTTTATATTTAATTACAAAAAAAATATTTTTTTTATATGCAAGTATTATTGCAGGCTTTGTGTTGGGGTTAGTTCGAATATTAGCGGGAGGCCATTTTTTAAGTGACATTTTTTTTGCTGGTTTTTTTGTTGTTATTTTAAATATAATTTTGTTTGAATTGTATAAAAAATACTATGCTAAATAAAATTCTACTGCCATCAGTTATTATTTTGCTTTTATTAAAGATAGTTGCGTTAAATTTTACCACCTTTAATTTGTTTGGTGATGAAGCACAGTATTGGCTATGGTCTAAAAATATTGACTTTGGTTATTATTCAAAACCTCCTTTCTTGTCCTGGATAATAAGAGTTTATACAGAAATCTTAGGTAGTAGTTTTATTTCATTAAAACTTCTCCCATCACTTGTTTATTTATTAATTGCTTGGAGCATTTATAATCTTTTAATTAATGCTGGATTAAATAAAAAAGACTCATTGGCAGGTTGTTTAATTTTTTTATTTATACCTGCTGTTTCTTTTTCATCTTTTATAATTAGTACTGATCTTTTTTTACTACTATTTTGGACGCTTTCACTCAATCAATTAATTAAAATTAATATTGAACAGAGTTTAAAAAATTTCATATTATTAGGCATTTTTCTAGGGCTGGGTTTTTTATCAAAATATGCGGTTATATATTTTGTAATTTGTTTATTTCTCTTAATTTTACTTGATCAAAGATTTAGAAAGGTTTTTTTAGACAATTTATCAGGCTTTGGTTTAACTTTTTTATCTGTATCTATAATTATCATACCAAATATCATTTGGAATTTTAATAATGATTGGATAACTCTTCAACATACTTCAGATAACGCAAATTTATCAAATATTGAAATAGATTTCATTAGGGGCTTAGAATTTTTGTTAATTCAAGTTTTAATGTTAGGCCCATTTATAGTTTTGGGTGGATTGTTTGGGTTTAATAAATGGGATTATATTCAAAAAATTTTTCTGATATTTTCTGTCCCTATAATTTTAATTGTTTTTGTAGAGGCTGTTATTGTCAGAGCTAATGCAAATTGGGCAGCTCCTGCTTTAGTTTCTTTGTTTGCTCTTTTATATATAAGAATTAATAATTCTTTTTTAAAAATAGCTAATTTCACGTTTAATTTTACTGTCTGTTTTATTTTTTTTATAATGATTGGAATGAGTTATCCCTCTAAAATTTTTGACCGAATAAATGGTATAAATGATTATGTGCTAAAAATTTACGGTAAATCTTCAAATAGTTCTATAAAAAGTATAGTGGTTTCAGATCGGCTTTTATTTTCAAGTTTTAATTTTGAATTAAGAGATAAGGATATTAATTTCTATATGCCACATAAAGAAGGAGATGAAATAACTAACCACTTTAAAATAGCTTCTCCTCTCAGTAAAAATGTAAATGAGAACTTTACTTTAATTGGAAGCCCTTCAGATATAAATTATTTAGAGAATAAATATAATATACTTAAAATAAATTCACCTGATCAGAAATTTACAAAAAGAAAACTTGATGTTTACGAGGTTATATTTGAATAAACTTATAGTCTTTTTTGTTATATTTTTAGTTAACACATCTTATGCAAATAATTTTAATGCGGAATATAAAGTCAGCACAACTGGAATTAAAATTGGTCATCTTAGTTGGACATTAAATATTGGTGATAATTTTTATCAAACAGAAATTACTTTAAAAAACTCTGGTATTTTTTCACCTCTATATAAATTTGAAGGAAGTTATCTTTCAGTTGGGGTTATTGATAAGAACATATTCAAAACCCAGAATTATGAACAATTTTGGAAAACCAAAAAGAAAACAAAAATAGTTAAAATGTCTTTTGATGATTATTTAGTTGAATTAAAACAAGAGCCTACAGAAAAAGAGCTAGCTAGAGTAAACTTAAGAAATTTATATTTATATTTTGACCCAATCACCTCTTTTATAAATATTTTAAATGGGGAAGATGAGGCAAAAACTATTGATGGGAGAAGAATTTATAGACTTAAAAAAGATAAAGGTGAGGATGGAAATATAATTTTAAAAATTGAAGATTACATAAATATTTGGGCTGATCATAAAAGGAATGATTTGAAAAAGATTGAATTTTTAATTGAAGATGATCTTCTTCCATATGAAATTTTAATTCATTTTAAAGAAAGAGTGTTTAGATTAGAAAGAGTTTAAAGCCTTTTTTTTCTTAAATAGACAAAAAGAGCCCCGTCGCCCCCGTGCTCAAAACCTGCGTCTTGATATGTTAGGATATATTTCTTAAGATCTTCTTCGTTTATCCAGCTTATTATTGAGTTTTTAATCTTTCCATAGAAAAGTTTAGGGTTTATGTCTTGCTCATTTTCAATTTTTTTATGAACACCCTTTCCAGTAATTATAAGCAAACATCTTTTATTCTTGCTATAATTTTTTTTAACCTCACTAATAAATTTTTCCTGTGCTTCGACTAAACCGTATCCGTGGAGATCAATTCTTCTATCTATATTAATTTTTCCCCGTTTAAGCTCCTTATTAATCTCACCAAATGATAGTTTAAATTCTGAGCTACTAACTTTGTGTTCACTTATTGTTTTTTTGCTTGTATTTTTAGTATTATTTTTTTTATCTAATTTTACATTTTTTTTATTAATTGTTTTCGTTTTAATTATGGTGGCATCTTTTTTAAAAGGTTTTACACCCTTCATATTTTTTAGAAAAAAATCTTCTTCCATTATTTTTTTGTATAGTTTTTAATTAAATTTTTTACCCTTTCAGGTGTTTGCGAATTCCACAAGCTGTCTAACATCTCTAGTGATGCCATGAATTTTTGTTTTTTGTTTAAAAAATAAAGCATTTTCTTAAATTTAGAGACGCCTTTTGCTCCAAGTTGAAAAATCATTTCTATTAATAACTCCTTCTCTGAAGTTGTGTGGTCTTTTTTAAAAAATTTTTTTTTGTATTGTTCGTGCGCTTTTTTAAAGTCTATCTCAAACAATTCTTCAAAATATTTTTTTTTAAATTTTTTAATGTAATATTTATTTTCTTTTTCTGTAATAAGATGACCATAACCAATAGTATAAAATCCTAATTGATCTTGATAAGGCTTGTCAGAATAACCCTCGTTTTTTTTAATTCGGTCTTTGAGTTCTTTAAAAGACAAATATTAAGTTTGGGTTAATATCCATATAGGACTGGAAGAGTTAACTGGTTTTTCAAAAGTCCAAGTGTCTTTATTTTTAACAATAGAGCCTTCATCATTATTTAACATCTGTTCACTAATAAAATTGACCGATATTGATATTGTGTCATTTTCTACTTTCGCATCTGCAATGCCATCTACAATAAGAGAATAAAATTGTGATTCTGGATTGTTTGTTTTTTCATCAATCGCTTTTTCAAAAGCAGAGTAAACATCTTTGGAGACAAGATTTTTTAGTGTTTTTTTATCTCCATTGTTGAAAGATGAAATTATAATTTCAAAAGCTTTCTTAGCACCATCTAGAAACTCTCTGTGATTAAAATTATTTACTTTTTTATATACAACTTCAAGCTTTGTCTCATTATCCATTAGTGATGGTATTTTTTGAACATCTTCTTGTTTTTTGGTTTCTTGAGGTTTTGGTTCTGAAATATTTTTTTGAAATCCTGTTCTTTTCCCTAGAACACTCCTCAATCTATAAATAATAAATCCAGCAATAGCTGCAAAAATTATAATATCAAAAAATTGAAGGTCGCCGTAAATCATTTGATTTTAATATAATAACTTTTTTAAATATTAATAGTTAAATTTTTTCCAAAGGGGGTTTTTTAGTTTTTTTAACATTTCTTTATGAGCAAGATAATCTTCTTTATTAACTTCTATTATTTTGGTTTTTGTTTCGTTTTTGTTGTTAATTTGTGTGTTTTTTTCATCTTTGTTTGAGTTTAACTCCATAGAAAACTGCTTGCCCCCTCTCAACTCTAAATAAACCGCAGCTAGAAGTTGGGAGTCAAGTAAGGCTCCGTGAAATGATCTGTCTGATAAATCAATATTAAACCTTCTACACAAATAGTCGAGGTTAGCTATTCTTGTATTTAGAGCTTCTCTTGCAAGAGAAACGGTATCTACTATAGGATTATTTAAAGGAGATAGCCCTAAAATTGAGAGCTCATTATTTATAAACCCTAAATCAAATGATGCATTGTGAATTATCAATGTGTCATTTTTTAAAAAATTTAAGAGTTCTTTATGGTTTTCTTCAAATGGTTTTTGTTGATTAAGAAAATCATCTGAAAGGCCTACGATGTTCTTTGCTCCTTCACTTATGCTTTTATCTGGTTTGCAGTAAAATTGGAGTGTGTTTCCAGTTGGAACATAGTTTTTAAGCTCTACACAACCCACTTCTATTATTCTGTCACCGTCCTTATAATCAAGGCCCGTGGTTTCTGTATCAATTACTATTTCTCTCATTGTTTTAACTAAAGTTTACTTATTAGTTTATTAATCTTAATTTTATAATCTTTTAATGTCGAGTTGTTATAAATAACATAATCAGATTTCTTTTTTCTTATAACATCTGATGTTTGAGATCGAGTTATATTCTTAAATTGGTTTTCAGTCATTTTTCTCGTTTTTTTTAATCTTTTTAATCTTAATTGTTTGGAGGCTATTATCGATATTACTTTGTTGAACTGTTTCTCTAAATTGTTTTCAAACAATAATGGTATATCAATAAAAATCAATTTTGTTTTTTTTTGTTTTTCTTTTTTTATAAAATCAGACCTTTTTTTTCTAACTATTTTAAATATGTATAACTCAAGCTTTTTTCTTATCTGTTTATTTTCAAAAATAATCCTTGATATAATTTTTTTATCTATGTTTTTTTTTGAAATGGACTTAGACAAACCTATGGTGCGTAAATAAGTAACAAATTTTTTTTCAGGGTTTTTATATATTTTGGCCACCTGCTCATCTGAGCTGTGAATTTTAAAACCTTTTTCTTTTAATTTACTACAAAAAGTGGATTTACCCGATCCTATGCCGCCTGTTATTGCTATTGTTTTTGTCATCAAATTTTTTTATAAATAGTGTTAAGCATTTTTCCATCTACAGATGGGTTTTTACCAAACCATATTTTAAAACACGGTTTGGCTTGTTCTATTAACATTGATATTCCATAAATCTTTTTATTCTTTGGAAACTGTTTGAGAAATGAAGTGTTTTTTGGGCTGTAAACAATATCGCTTACAATTGTGGATTTGGTAATAAGTTTTAAGTGTTTTTTTAACATAGGGTTTATTGGTGTAGTATTAATTATTAAAAAAACTCCTTCAAGGTGTGTTTCAAGATCACTATATTTTTTTGTATACTCAGTGTTTTTTGAATACTTAATTTTTTTCTTAGATCTGTTGAAAATTAAAATATCCTTAAAACCCCTCTTCTTTAAAACATAGTGAATGGCGTGTGATGCGCCTCCATAACCCAGAATAATAACTTTTCTGTTTTTGGTTTTTTTTATATTTGGTAGGGTTTTATAATATCCTGTCCAATCAGTATTGGTTCCGTTTATTGTTTTTTTATTTGTTACACAATTTACTGCACCAATTTTTTTTGCATGAGCGTCTATTTTGCCAAGATGTTTTATAATTTTGTTTTTAAATGGAATGGTAACATTTAGACCAAGTGTATCTTTTTTTTCCAAAACATCTTTTATTTTATTATGAAAGTTATTTTCAGTAAGCTCTAAATACCCGTATCTTGCTTTAATGTTATATTTTTTAAACCAATAGTTAAATATCGTTGGTGAAAGACTTTTAGATACTTTGTTTCCAACTACGTAAAGTTTTTTCATTTCTTTGAATATAAATAATCTAGTAAATTAAATAAAGGTAATCCCATAACATTAAAATAATCTCCTTTTATGTTCTCAATAATGTTTGGCCCTAAGCTTTCTATTTGATAACACCCTACGGAGCTTAGTATTTGTTTGCCTGTTTTTTTTAGATATGTGTTTATTTCACTGTTATTTAGTTTTCTTATTTTAACATGAGTTTTTTCGTAATTTTCCCAAATCTTGGAGCCGTTCAAACAAATAGTTAGACCTGATACTATTAGGTGTTCCTTTCCTGATAAAGACTTGATTTTTTTTTTGGCTTTCTCAATAGAATTTACTTTATCTAAAATTTTTCCATTGTGATAAATGACTGTATCACAGCCCAAAACAATCTTATTGGCATACAATTTTTTTATACTTACACTTCTTGCTTTTTCATAAGAAAGTTTTTTTGCAAAAATCTCAGGCTTTGTTCTTCTATTAATGGTTTTTTTAATATCCTCTTCATTGCAGTTTGGTTTTTTTTGTGTGAAACTTAACCCTGCATTTTTTAATATTTTGTATCTAGATTTGCTTGAACTAGCTAATATAAATTTCTGGTGCATAAGTGTGTTAATAAAAATTATAGTTATAAACACTATTAAATATAATTTGAATTTAAGGAATAGTTCTTTTGTTTTAAAAGTGTGTTGTTAACAATTTAATAACTTGTCTGAATATTATAAAGCGGGTGTTAATAGATTTATTATACAAAATTAATAACAAGTTATTAAAAATTTATTGTATTGCAAATTATTTAAAAATAATATTTTTTTTCAATATTCATTAAATTAACATATTTCTTGGATTATTATTCATATGTTGGTAAATAAAGAATGGTACAATAATAAAGCAATAATTAAGCTTTTTAACCTTACAACTAACACTACAATTAAATATATAAATTATATATTTATTATTATTTTGACATTAACTTTAATTTTGATTAATAAAATTATTCATTTCTAAACTACTCCAATAACATTATGAATTTACAAGAATTAAAAGGAAAAGAACCTCAAGAACTTTTAAAACAGGCAGACAAGCTTGGTATAGAAAACCCTTCATCTCTAAGAAAGCAAGATCTGATGTTTGCAATTTTAAAAACAATTGCTGAAGAAGGTGAAATTATTACTGGTTTAGGAGTTATTGAAATTATGCAAGATGGTTTTGGCTTTTTAAGATCTTCAGAGTCAAATTATCTTCCAGGTCCAGATGATATCTATATTTCGCCATCACAAATTAAAAAATTTAGCTTAAGAACGGGTGATAGCGTTGAAGGTGAAATTAGATCTCCAAAGCAAGGAGAAAGATATTTTGCTATAACTAAAATTAACAAAATAAACGGTCAAGAAACTGATTTAGTTAAGAACAGGGTTAACTTTGAGGATTTAACACCATTGTATCCTGAAGCAAGGTTCAAGCTTGAGCAAGAAAAACCCATGTCTGATAATACAGAAAGAATAATTGATATTATTGCTCCTCTTGGAAAAGGACAAAGACAATTAATTGTTGCACAACCTTTCACTGGAAAAACAATAATTATGCAAAAAATTGCTAATGCCATAACTGCTAATAGTCCTGACGCTAAACTGATTGTTCTATTAATTGATGAAAGACCAGAAGAAGTTACTGATATGCAAAGATCAGTTAATGGTGAGGTAATTAGTTCAACCTTTGATGAACCTGCATCTCGTCACGTTCAGGTTGCTGAAATGGTAATTGAAAAAGCTAAAAGACTGGTTGAATATAAACATGATGTTGTAATCCTTCTTGATTCAATCACCAGACTTGGAAGAGCTTATAATACCGTTGTTCCATCCAGCGGAAAGGTATTAACAGGTGGTGTTGATGCCAATGCCCTACAAAGACCAAAAAGATTTTTTGGTGCTGCAAGGAACGTAGAAAAAGGTGGATCACTTACTATTATTGCTACTGCTTTAATAGATACAGGCAGCAGAATGGATGAAGTTATATTTGAAGAATTTAAAGGTACTGGTAATAGTGAAATGGTTCTAGACAGAAAACTTAGCCAAAAAAGAACCTATCCAGCTTTTGATATTGGTAAGTCAGGAACAAGAAAAGAAGAATTATTACTTGATAAAGATGAGCTTGGAAAAATCTTTATTTTAAGAAAAATACTAGCCCCAATGGGAAGTACAGAAGCCATGGAGTTCTTATTAGATAAAATGAAAAATACAAAAACTAACAGTGAGTTCTTCCAAAGCATGGGAACTAAATAAATATACTTTTTTCTTTTTTTTTAATTTTTTTTTAATAATAGAAAGATGTGTTTTCAAAAAAAAATTTTGTTTTTTTATTAATATTTCTATTTCCAATAAACTTATTTGCCAATCAGTTTGAAAAAAAAATAGAAAAACTCGGACTTACACTTTCTGGTCATTATATTGATGATACAATGAAAAATGAGAACGGTAAGTATGTTTTGCCAAGCAATTCATGGTTTAGAAAACATATTAGTGGTGATCGTCGGGTTTTTTATAAAACAGGATCTGGATATGGAGACTGGGATGGTAATGGAAAGCTTGATTACGTTGGTTTTGGGACGGGTGTAGCTTGCCAAAGTGGTGGCAAAATAAAAGAAGGAAGGGTTGGTTGTGATAATATTAATTCAATATACAACCCAATACTTCCCTTTTCAGTAAACGAAAGTTTTAATTTCTCAAAAATGAGAACTGTATTTGATTATAATAACACTGAAAAAAACGGGTTTGCATCAGGAGTTCAAAGAATAATCATTGAAGACTTTAATGGCGATGGAATAGACGATATTTTTGTTCCTAATGCATCAGTTGCTTTAAACAATGGTAAGTTTATTTACAATGGAATTAACCATGTATTCATATCAACTGGCCCAAATAAATGGAAACAATCTTGGCACACAGGTCATTTAGTTGATAAAAAAACCGGAACCTATTTAGGCTTCTCACACGGTTCTGACGCTGGAGATATTGATAATGATGGAGATGTTGATGTAGTAACAACTGATTTTTCAGGCATTATATGTCATTTTAATGATGGAAACGGAAACTTCAAAGCAAAGAAATGTACAAAGAACACAACTTTCGTCGTAACTTTGGGTGATTTTAATAACGATGGATATTTAGACATAGTTACTGGAAATGGACACTACAACCAAGACTATAGAAAATATTCTCAACAAGGAAATGTTGTAAAAGAAACACCTAAATCACACAATATATCCCTTTATTATGGAAATGGAAAAGGAAAGTTTAAGAAAATACAAACATTAGAACCAGCTAAGGTAAAAAAATTTATTTTTTCAGAGGTTCCAGAAATGACATCTTTTGATTTTGATAATGATGGAGATTTGGATGTAATTAGTTCGGTTGTAGGAATGTATTACTCAGGCTCAGCTTGGGTTGCATATGAAAATAAAAATAACAAACTAGAGCTGGTTGACGTAAATATTATTTTACCACCCCTTGATGAGTGGCAAGATCCTAAAATATGGGGTCAGATGGTGATGACAGAGACAACACAATGGAACACATATTGCAACAAAAGCATACTAATCGATGTTAATAGCGACGGCTTGATGGATGCATTATGCTCTAATGTTGCCCAAGACTTTAAAAGTGCTAATTTGTTTCTTCTCAATAAAGGAAATATGCAGTTCGATGTTTTAAGCCCCAATCAAGTTGATAAGTGGGTAGACTGGTTAGAATAAAAATTAAATTATAAAAGACACTAGCTTTAATATTTTTTATTTACATAATTCTGTCTTGGGTTTAATTCCCAAAAAATGAAAGCTTCAAAGGATACAATTTTTGCCCTTGCTACACAAAGAGGTAAATCTGGCATAGCTGTTTTTAGGGTCTCCGGTAAAGACTCTCACAAAATAATAAAATCAATATCTTCCAAAAAAAAATTTAAAACAAACTTTGCTTCCCTAAACAATATAATGGATGGAAAAAACATTATAGATCAAACACTAACAACTTTTTTTAAATCACCAAAAAGCTATACAGGAGAAGACATGGTGGAAATATCTTGTCACGGAAGTATTTCTGTAATTAACAAAATAACTAAAACCTTATTAAAAAAACAAATCCGACTTGCTGAGCCTGGAGAGTATACTAAAAGAGCACTACTGAATGATAAGCTTAGTGTTTTAGAAGCTGAAACAATTAATGACTTAGTTAATGCAGAAACTGAAAATCAAAGAAAGATAGCTATTGGTAATTTAAGTGGAAATTTAGATAAATTAGTTAATGAAATATCAAATAAACAAAAAAAACTCCTAGCAGATATAGAGGCCATAATTGATTTTGCTGACGAAGATCTTCCTAAAGAAATATTCAAAAGTATTAAAGAACAAAATAAGAACACATATGAACAAATTGAAAATATTATCAAAAGATCAACTTTATATAGACAAATTCATGACGGTTTTACAATAACTATTATTGGAAAGCCAAATACAGGAAAATCTTCCTTTATTAATTATATTAATAACAAGGATGTTTCTATAGTTACTAATATACCAGGAACTACAACAGATTTAGTAAGCTCCACGCTAGATATACAAGGAGATAAATACACATTTATTGATACAGCTGGAATAAGAAAACATAAGAACTTAATTGAAAAAATAGGTATTAAAAGATCCTTAGAGAGCGCAGAAAAGTCTGATTTAAATATAGTTTTTCTCAAAAACAATGAAAAGAAAAACTACAGCAAAATCAAATCAAAAATATTTGTTAAATCAAAATATGATACTAATAAAAAGAAAATTAGCGGGGTACATAGTATCTCATCAATATCTGGTTATGGAATTGAGCCTCTTATTAAAACCATATCCTCAAAATTAAAGAAAAAACCAATTTCTGGACCAGCCTTTTCACGTGAAAGACATATGGAAAGTCTAAAGAAATCTCTTGTACTACTTAAAGGTTTAGATTTAAAAGAAATAGATATTGCCGCTGAAAATGTTAGAAGATCAATTATGTATATTGATGGAATTAATCAAAAATTTGATATTGAGAAAATTTTAGATATAATATTTAGTGATTTTTGTATAGGAAAGTAATTTCACGTGAAAAGAGACATGGACAATAAATTTGATGTAATTGTAATTGGTGGGGGGCATGCAGGCGTAGAAGCAGCGTGCTCATCTGCAAGAGCTGGATCAAAAACAGCTTTAATTACTCATAAAGTAGAAAAAATAGGAGAAATGTCATGTAATCCTGCAATTGGAGGTCTTGGAAAAGGACATCTTGTAAAGGAAATAGACGCTTTGGATGGAATTATGGCCAAAGCTACAGACAGATCCTGTATACAATTTAGAATGTTAAACTCCAGCAGAGGTGCTGCTGTAAGAGGTCCAAGGGCACAAACAGATCGTATTTTATATAAAAATGCCATAAATGAGCTAGTATCTGAGCAAAAAAATCTTCAAATTATTGAGGGGTCAGTAGAAGATTTAATTGTTTTAAACAATCAGGTAAATGGAGTTATTTTAGGTGATAACAAAAAGATATCATCCAAATCTGTGGTTTTAACTACAGGCACTTTCTTACAAGGGTTAATAAGAATAGGCTCGGAGAAACAAGAAGCTGGAAGAGTTGGTGATATGCCCTCAATAAAGCTTGCAAAAAGGCTTAAAGAGCTAAAGTTTTCAATAGGCAGATTGAAAACAGGAACACCCCCAAGATTACTTAAAAAAACTATAAATTTCAATGACTTAAATGAACAACACCCAGATAAAAAGCCCATTCCATTTTCTTTTGTCAACAGAGATATCCACATTCCTCAAATATCTTGTTTTATTACCCATACTAATAAAACTACTCATGAAATAATTGCCAAGAACCTCAATCTATCACCAATGTATTCGGGAGAAATACAATCAATGGGAGCTAGGTATTGTCCATCTATTGAAGATAAAATTGATAAATTCAAAAATAAGTCATCACATCAGATATTTCTTGAGCCAGAAGGTTTAGATAGTGATTTAATATATCCAAATGGAATATCGTCTTCACTCCCAACTGAAATTCAAGAGCAATTTGTTAAAACGATTAAAGGTTTAGAGAATGTTACAATTACACAACCAGCTTATGCAATTGAATATGATTTTATTGATCCACAAGAACTAACACACACACTTGAAACAAAAAAAATTAAAAATTTATTTTTTGCAGGACAGATAAATGGAACAACTGGATACGAAGAAGCGGCTGCACAAGGTATAATGGCTGGGATAAATGCATCACTTAAAACTACATCTAATAAAGAATTTATAATACCTAGGTCATCTGGATATATTGGTGTTTTGATAGATGATTTGGTTACAAAAGGAACCAAAGAACCATACAGAATGTTTACGTCAAGATCTGAATATAGACTTTTGCTTCGGGCTGATAATGCAGATTTAAGACTTACACCTCTTGGAATTGATATTGGTTGTGTTGATATAAATAGGCAAAGAGAGTTTGAAAAAAAATCCAAAAGAATAAAAGAGGGTTTTAAGCTTGTTAAAAATTACAAATTCTCACCAGACGCACTTCTAAAAAAAGGGATAAAAATAAACAAAGATGGAAAAAAAAGAAACATTATAGATCTCTTGTCGTTTTCTAATATTTCAACTCCTAAGCTTAAAAAAATACTTCCAGATCTAAATGACTTAGAGGATGATGTAATGGAACAAATAGAAATTGAGGCTAAATATGCAGGCTATCTTGATAGACAAAGAATGGATATACAAGATTTTGAAAAGGAAGAAAATTTAAAAATTCCCAAATCAACAGATTATAAATTAGTCGGCAGTTTATCTAATGAGATAATTGAAAAACTATCAAAAATTAAACCACCCACGCTTGGAGCAGCCTCAAGAATATCAGGTGTAACGCCAGCAGCCACTATAGCTCTTCTTAGATATATTAAAAAAAATAAAAATAAAAAAGCAGCATAATTTGGATAAGGGCACTGTAATAAAAAAATACAATCTTAGCAAAAAGCAAATTGATTTAATCAATAACTACATACTCAAGTTAACAAAAAACAACAAAATACACAATTTGGTAGGTCCCTCCACAATTGATGTTGCTTGGGATAGACATGTTAATGATTCATTACAATTGTCAGAATTTATTTTGAAAAAAAATGCATCAATAATAGACCTTGGCACTGGTGCGGGGTTACCAGGGGTGATCTTACATATTTTTGGGTATGTAAATATATTATTGATTGACTCAAAGATGAAAAAAATAAATTTTATTAAAGAATTTGCACACGAGCAGAACTTAGAGGTAAAAACTATTTGTACAAGGGTTGAAAAAATCAAAAATCAAAAATTTGACTTTATTATTTGCCGAGCTTTTGCTCCATTAGTAAAATTATTAGATTATTCACGGTTTTTTACAAAAAAAAATACATCACTACTTTTTCTAAAAGGAAGAAATGTTAAGAAAGAAATACATGATGCAAAAAAATCCTTTAGCTTCGAATACAATCTTTATCCAAGTCAAAGTGAGGGTGATGGGCATGTGTTAAAAATAAACAAATATAAAAAACTGTGAAAAAAATTATTTCCATTTCCAATCAAAAGGGCGGTGTTGGCAAAACAACAACCACAATAAATCTAGCCACTTCACTAGCTGCAGTGAAAAAAAAAGTTTTAATTGTCGATGCTGACCCTCAAGGCAATGCCAGCACAGGGCTTGGACTTACCTACAATGATAGAAATCCATCTATTTATGAAATGATTCATGAAAAGGAGCTTCTTAAAGAAGGAATAAAAGAAACACTAATTCCCGGTCTAAAAATAATTGGAGCAAATACAGACTTAGCTGCAGCTGAAGTAGAGTTGACAAATTTTGAAAACAGAGAGTTTGTATTTAAATCAATCTTTTCTGAAATTGATAATTTCGATTTTATTTTTGTTGACTGTCCACCAGCACTAGGCTTGCTAACTATTAATTCATTAGTAGCATCAAATACAACACTAATTCCTCTTCAGTCAGAGTTTTTTGCTCTTGAGGGCCTTTCAGCTTTAATGAACACAATTAAATTAATTCAACACAACTATAACAAAGACTTAGAAATTGAGGGAATATTACTTACAATGATAGACAAAAGAAATTCATTAAGCTCACTTGTAGAGAAAGACGTAAGGCAACATTTTGGAAATCAAGTATATAAAACAACAATTCCTAGAAACGTTAAAATATCAGAAGCGCCAAGTCATGGTAAACCAGCGTTGATATACGATACACAAGCCGCAGGTTCATTAGCTTATATTGAGCTTGCAAAAGAAGTAATTTTAAATCAAAATAAAAATTATGAATAAAGAAAATAAACTTGGTATGGGCCTAGGAGCACTTCTATCAACATCTAACGATAAAAATGAGATAAATAGCGGTGTCCAAAAAATTAATATTTCGCAAATAATACCAAATCCATCTCAACCAAGAAAAAACTTTAAAGATGAAGAGCTTAAAGAACTATCTTCTTCAATAAAAAATCAAGGATTAATTCAACCAATAATTGTAAAACCCACAACTGATAACCAATTTCAAATTATTGCTGGTGAAAGAAGGTGGAGAGCCTGTCAATTAAATGGGATGCATGAAGTAGATTGTGTTGTTAAAGATATTGATGACACAAATGTTTTAGAGGCGGCTTTAATTGAGAATATTCAAAGAGAAGACTTAAATGTTATTGAGGAAGCCAATGCTTATAAAGGGCTAATTGATATCAAAAAGATTAATAATGAAGGTCTTTCAAAATTAATTGGAAAAAGCTCAAGTTATGTTTCTAATATTTTAAGACTATTAGAATTAGATAAAAAAATACAACAGATGGTTATAGACGGAGCGTTATCAATGGGTCATGCAAGGGCTCTGATTGGAGTTCCTGATGCTATTAGTAAAGCAAAAGAAATAATTGAAAAAAAACTTAGCGTAAGACAGGTAGAAAAGATAACTTCTGAATTCAAAAAAAATAAAGGAAAAAAGACTTCAAAAGATCCAAATGTTATGGACTTGGAAAAAGAACTTTCTGATAAAATAGGCCTTAAAACATCAATACATTTTAACGAAAGCGGCTCATCCGGATCCCTTACTCTTTATTATTCAGACCTTAACCAATTAGATGAATTAATGAAAAGGCTTAAGAAATAGTAATCTTTTTAAGATTTAATAAAAATCTTAATCCTGAGGCCAAAGACAAACTACCCTCTTTTCTTAAAACTCTTTCAGTCGAGCTTAGCAATTTTAAAAGAAATATTTTCTTTTTAGAATTATATTTTCTATAAATATCAATTAAAAAACTTTTCTCTCTAAACAAATATATGGGAATTTTTTTTGTATAATCCTCTTCATTTTTAGAGTCGATAATTAGTTGGCAAAAAAACCTACAATAATAATAAAGATCATTTACATCAGATACATTAATAATAACTTCTCTATATGCCCCGACTATTTCCTTGTTTCTTTTTAATAAAAAGAAAAAAATTTTTTCTTTACTAGAATCATCGGCTGTTAAGAGTTTTCGAATATTTAAAAGCGTAACATCTTTTTGATTTAATTTAAATATTTTATCCAAACTATCTTCTACAAGTGCAAATTTACTATCTAATTTTTCAATTAGAAACCAATAAAGATCTTTTTCAAGTATTAAGTCTTTTGATCCAAGAAAATAATTTAAGATTTTTATTTTAGAATTCTTATCTAGCTCATAACAATCAATTAATAACGAGTCTTTGTCTTTTAAAAAAATATTTTTTATTTTCTTAATTTTTTGAGAATTCTCTTGAACAAATATAAATATACCATCAACACTCCTTAAATTATCCAAACTTTTTTCTTCAACACCTTTACAATTATTGACTACAAATATTTTTTTCTCCTCAAATAAACCACCCATATCAAAAAAATTATTAACAGACTCTATAGTTGTTACTACAGCTTTTTCCTTTTTTTTATATTTTTCAATTATTGAAGACTTTATTTTTTGAATAAGCGTGACTTCGTTTCCACTAATAAAATAAAATTTTTTTTCTACTTTAAAGTTTTTATCTAATATTACGCTTAGTGGCTCTAACCTCATGAACAATTATTTAAATTAATACCTGACGCAAAAGATATAAACTGATTTAAATTTTCTGTTATTGCTAATTCATATTTTTTTTCTAGAGAAGCATCTGTACCATAATTATAACCTGCAGACTTTGGTATAATTGTAAAGTAAGATAGAATTTCTTTATTATATGAAACACAATCTTCTTTATTTGATATTAAAGTATATTTAAATCTCAATTCATATCTTAGATTTGAGACGGCTTGATTAGATTCCACTGCTCTTTTAATTTTCTTTTCTTCAATATTAATTAATAGTTTAAAATCATTACTTTTATTTTTTCCAAACAACATTGGGGTGTAAGAATTTAAAAATATTAAATCAACCCCAGATATATCAACATAAGTTTTTTCATATAGTGGATTTGTAATATTTATGTTCTCTTTGTATATAAAATCAATTTGATTACATGAAGCAACCATTAAAAAACATATCAAGTACAAAAACTTTTTCATTTTATTACTAAGTTTACTATTTTTTCTGGGACATATATTTCTCTTTGTACATTCTTACCAACCAAGTGTTTTTTAATTTTATTGTTATTCTTCACAGCTGTTATTATCTCTTCTTTCGATAGATTTTCATCAAAATTTATAACATCTTTTGTTTTTCCGTTAATTTGAATTGCTACTTTTGATTTACCTTTTTTTCTTACATTTTCATTTATCCAATTTTCATTAATACATAGAGTCTTAGATCCAAGACGAGACCAAATTTCTTCACTAATATGTGGAACAAAAGGCTGTAAAATAATTGACAACTTTTTTAATGCCCACTTAAACGATTCATTAGATAAAGTTTTTTTTGATAGGGCACTGTTAAGTATGTTTGTAAATTCATAAATTTTGGCTACTGATTTATTAAATTGAAATAATTCTATATTTTCTGAAACTTGGTTAATTTTTTGTTTAAGGTCTTCAACAACTTTATCATCATCAACAATGCTAGGTTGGTAGTTTTTAAACTTTTCAATAAATTCATATAACTTATTAATAAACTTAAAAGAAGCACTTATCCCTGTATCAGTCCATTGTAAGTCTCTCTCTGGCGGGCTATCAGACAACATAAACCATCTAGCAGTATCTGCTCCATATAAATTAATTATATCATTTGGATCTACAACATTTTTTTTAGATTTACTCATTTTTTCAATCTTTCCAATTTCAACACCTATACCATTATTATCTTTTAAATCTGTTCCAGCTTTTTTTATATCTTTTGGCTCTACCCATTGTCCGTTTTTATTTTTATAAGTTACATGAGTAACCATACCTTGTGTGAACAAACCCTTAAAAGGTTCATTTAAATCAAAGTACCCAAGATCTCTTAAAGCTTTTGTAAAAAATCTTGAATACAAAAGGTGTAATATAGCATGTTCAATTCCGCCAATATACTGATCTACTGGCAACCAATAATCTATATCAACCTTATCAAAAGGCATGTCTGATCTTGCATTGCAATATCGAAAATAATACCAAGATGATTCAAAGAATGTATCAAATGTATCCGTCTCTCTATATGCCTTCATACCCGTTTTTGGACAAATAGTTTCTTTCCAATCCAATATATTATCAAGTGCACTTGAAGATTCATTGAAGTTTTCAATATCAGGAAGTTTGACTGGTAACGCATTATCTTCAACTGCCAATATTTCACCATCTTCTCTATAAATTATAGGTATTGGGCACCCCCAAAATCTTTGTCGTGAAATACCCCAATCTCTCAGTTTGAAATTTATTTTTTTACTTCCAATTTTTTTCTTTTCAATTTCAATTATTATTTTCTTTTTTGCCTCCTCTATGTTCAATCCATTTAAAAATTCCGAGTTTATTATTTGCCCATCATCGGTATATGCATTTGTATCAATCTTAAAATTATTTTCCAAAACACCCATAGGTTTTACAACAGGAATAACATCAAGATTATATTCTTTTGCAAATTCCAAGTCTCGCTGATCATGTGCGGGACAACCAAAAATAGCACCAAGCCCGTATTCTTTTAAAACAAAATTTGCTGCGAAAATAGGTAATTTTTTTCCATTAAGAAAGGGATGATCTACAGATAACCCCACATTAAAACCCTTCTTGGTTTTTTCAGAGTTTATATTTTCACAATCTTTTATAAATTTTCTTAGATCATCATTCTTTTTTGACAACTCTATTATTAATTCATGATCTGAAGACAAAGCTATAAACGTTGCGCCAAAAATGGTGTCAGGTCTTGTGGTAAATACTGTAATTTTAGATTCTTGGTTTGATATTTTGAAATCTATTTCTGCTCCATAAGATTTTCCAATCCAATTTGATTGCATCACTTTAACTTTATTTGGCCAATTTTTTAATTGATCTAAGTCACGTAACAATTCATCTGAATATTTACTTATTTTTAAAAACCATTGAGAAAGCTTTTTCTTTTCAATTATGGCGCCAGACCTCCAACCTCTTCCATCAACTACTTGCTCATTTGCGAGAACTGTTTTATCTACAGGATCCCAATTTACCTCAGCCTCTTTCTTATAAGCAAGACCCGCTTTAAACATATCAATAAAAAACTTTTGTTCGTGTTTATAATAATCTGGATGACATGTTGCGATCTCTCTATCCCAATCCAAAGAAAGACCCATTTGCAATAACTGGTTCTTCATTGTTTTAATATTTTGATACGTCCAGGTTTGAGGATGTTTTTTTTCTGTTAAAGCTGCATTTTCAGCTGGCAGACCAAATGCATCCCAACCCATTGGATGAAGCACATTGAAACCCCTCATTCTTTTATACCTAGCCACCACATCACCTAGAGTATAATTTCGTACATGCCCCATGTGAATTTTACCAGAGGGATAAGGAAACATCTCTAAAACATAATATTTTTTTTTGCTATCATCTTTTGTTGTTTTAAAAACATTTTTTTCTAACCAGACTTGCTGCCATTTTTTTTCAATTACTTTGTGATTGTATCTTGATGACACTTTTAACTTGATTGCAGTCTTAGTTTTTTTGCTTTATTTAATATAGCATTCTCAATTTTTATATTATTTTGACTATCAATTTTTTTGTTGGTCCAAATCTGGTCCTTAAACTCTTGACAGAATGTGGTAACTTTTAAGTTTTCTGTTTTAAGTTTTTTTCCTGTAATAAAAATATTTAGTTTACACCTTTCATTACTATTATCTGTAGTTGAGTACCAATCTGTAATAATTGTTCCACCAATTTGATCTGCTGAATTGAGAGGCATAAAATCTATAGTCTCTAGAGCACCTCTCCACAAGTAAATATTTACATTCATCGCAACTGAAGCTTGTGCGCTACCTTCTTTTTCATCTCCACCTAAAATAGAACCAAGAGATAAACCTCCCTTACCAAACATTCCACCACCAGTCTGAAGACGGTTCTCTGCATCTCTCATAGCTAAATCCATATCCACTCCAGAATTAAACAATGTACCTGATCTGTTTATTATCTGTTGTTTTGTATTAGCCTTAGACCATAATTCTTTCATTTCCTCTTCGGTTTTATCACTATTGCATGAAACTAAAAAAAACAGAAAAAGAAAAAGAATTGATCGTAACAAAAACATTTAATTCTAATTATTGTATTGGTGAGGAAAAGTAAAACATAAAAAAAACGGCACCAATTAAAGTGCCGTTTTTAGAAAGATAATTAAATCTTTAATTAAAATGACATGTTAGCACCGATGTACCATGCAGATCCATCATCAGAACCAACACCTTCGTCCGTAGACTCAGTGCTAGTATAACCTAGAATTGCAGTCACACCATCAGCTACAGCGTAAGAAACACTTGCAGAAGTCACATCATGACCATCATCAAGTGAGTCTGAACCACCAAGAGCGTGATCATCAGCTTCACCTGAAGCAACACCAACATTAAATGTTAGGTCTCCAGTTACGTATTTCACACCTGCTTTAACAACTTCAGCTGTATACTCATCTGAACCGTTATCAGATACACCAGCTTTTGAACCATCAGCAAAACCGATAGCAACAGTTAAGTCTCCAGTTTGAGCACTTAAACCAACATGCATACCTGCAGTGTCGTCAGTAGCTGTAGTACCATCTCTTGAACCATCAGCTTGTGAAATACCACCACCGATAGTTAAAGAAGTGTCACCTAGATCAGTTACGTAAGTAGCACCAACTGCGATGTGACTATCAACTCTGTAAGTTGAAGTTGCAGCAGCACCACTGTCAGTTGAAACTGAGATTGAAGCAGTTAGACCTTCAGTTAAGAAATCCTCAGCTGTGTGTAACTCTAATCCAAATACAGTTGAGTCTGCACCAAAATCAAGACCAGTTGGAGCTGAGTTAGTAGATGTATTTGCAACACCTTCTGCACCAGCTGAGCTAGGTACAGATACAGCATGTGAACCTGAAGCGTTACCAGCATTGATTAAATCAAGCTTCGTTCCACCAGGAAATGCTAATGTGAATCCAGCATCATAGTCTTCTTTAGTATTTTCATCCATAACTTTAAAGCTAGATGAAATAGTCATACCACCGTCAGTAGTTTCAGATAATGAAACAGTAAAGTTGTTATCATTATTTTGACTGTTAGTATCTGTTCCACCTGTAGGTGAATCAAATTCCATACCAACTTGGTGGTTACCGCTCATAGTAGGTGTTACAGCCTCAGCAATTGAAGCAGCACCAAGTGTAGAAACTAGAGCAGTTCCCATTAATAGTTCTTTTTTCATAATTACTCCTTTTGAGTTAATGAATATTCATTAAATACAAGAAACATACTTGTATTAGTGATGCTATTATTTAAAAATTGAATAAATTTCAAAAAAAGCATAATGATTTAGTATATTTTTTTTTATTGTGTTGTTTAAATACAACATAAGCTTTGTATGTTTAATATAAATAAATTCAATGAAATAAACAGTTTTTTAAAAAAATCGCAGAATTCTGCTAAAATTGTAGCAATATCAAAAAACCACACCCTAGATAGCGTATTAATGGCTATAAAACACGGCGTTTATATATTTGGAGAAAATAGAGTTCAGGAAGCAAAAGAAAAATTTCTAAAAATTAAACAGAACAATTCAAATATAGAACTTCATTTAACCGGGCCTTTGCAATCAAATAAAGTAAAAGAAGCAATTTCTTTGTTCGATGTTTTCCATACTCTAGATAGAGAAAAAATTGCAAGAGAGTTTTCTAGGCATCGAAATCTTCTCATTAATAAAACAATTTTTCTACAAATTAATACTGGAAAAGAAAAAACAAAAAGTGGAATTTTTCCAGAAGATACAAAAGATTTTTTATTTTTTTTAAAAAATGAAATGAAATTATCAATTACTGGCTTGATGTGTATACCGCCCATTAATGAGGATCCAGAGTTCCATTTTGCAAAACTAAAGCTTATAGCAAATGAAAATAAAATTAATCAATTGAGTATTGGTATGAGTGGAGATTATGAGAAAGCACTAAAATTTAACCCAACCTATATTAGGCTGGGCACAATCTTGTTTGGACAAAGATAATGAAAAATAAATTAAATGTATTTTCTAATAACAAGATAAAAAGTTTTTTAAAAACCTTTCTGTCTCAATACGAATTAAGTTTTATGAACCTAGAAGATATCGATTATAATAAAAAAAATGTTCAAATGAATATTCTTATTTTAAGCAATTTTAAAGATGTTGATTTGATAGATTTTAGCAAACTTTCTGATAATTTTTTAATAATTTCTAACTTAAAAAATATAAATTATAATTCTAACAATAAGGTAAAAATACTAAATACACCAACATCAATGAATTGTATTAAAAACTCAATTAATAATTTTATACAAAATTCAGAAATTCAATTTCACGACATATCTATTGAAAATGAAAAACTTACAAATTTGAATAACAAATCTTTTTGCTATCTTACTAAGATAGAGTTAGAAATATTAAGGTATTTAATAAGAGAGAAAGCATCAAGAAAAAAAATTATTAAAGAAAATATTTTAAATATTAAATCTAATATTGATACAAATTCTCTTGAAAGCCATCTATCTAGAATAAGAAAAAAATTAAATAAAATAGAAACGGTTGTAAAAATTCAAGCAAAGGGAGAAAAATTATTGATTACCGTTTAATTTAGAAGTGTAGGATTTATAAGTTTAAAAAAATCTTTATCAAATTCTTCATAATATCTATGGTTATATATTGATAATTTAACAATTTCATTTTCAATAATGACTTCTATAGATCTTAAAACTAAAGGTTTTTTTTCAAAAAAAACTCTGATCAAAAAATTTTTTTCATCTTTTGCAACCCCCTTTTTTTCAAGCACTAATTCATTATTTTTTATTTTAATATTACCATCTTCAAAAAAAAAAGGATTCCTGAAAATATCATAAAATACCCATGCGTTTGTATTTTTTGGATTGAAAAACTCATCTTCTTCTAGATCATAGTTATAATACATTGCCTTATCTTCATCTAAAATTATTAAAATATGTGTTGGTGATAAATATTCTGCCCTCACCCTTTGATCTCCAATATAAACCTTACCTTCGCTTAAATTTTCTCCATCATTTTGTAAAAATGAGGCAGAAAAATTATTTAATGAACTTAAATAATTTAAAACTCTCTCCTTATCATTGTTTGCTGAACAGGTGTTAGAAACAAATAAAAAACAAGCTATTACAATAAAATAAAATATAAAATATTCATTTTTTAAGAACATGTCTTTTACCTGCATTATTTGCTTCACTAATAATTCCGTCTTCTTCCATCTTTTCAACTATTCTTGCAGCTCTATTGTAACCAATTTGGAGATATCTTTGAATATAACTCGTTGAAACTTTTTGTTGTTTAATTACTATTTCAACTGCTTTCTCATACAGATCATCATTATTGCTTGATATTAGGTCCTCTCCAGTTGTAGACGTTAATTCTTCTTCAGACAATGATATTTCCTTCTTATAATCAAAAGTTGCTTGCTTCTTTATATGAGTAACAACTCTATCAACCTCATCTTCCGAAACAAATCCGCCATGAAGCCTTTTAATCATGCCACCATTTTCTAAAAATAACATATCTCCACTACCTAATAATTGTTCTGCTCCCATTTCGTTTAATATTGTTCTGCTGTCAAACTTGCTAGAGACTTTATAACTGATACGACTAGGAAAATTTGCTTTTATAGTTCCGGTTATCACATCAACACTAGGTCTTTGAGTAGCTGTAATTAAATGGATACCAGATGCTCTTGCCATTTGTGCTAATCGCTGAACCAATGATTCAACTTCTTTACCGGCCACCATCATTAAGTCTGCCATCTCGTCAATTACAACAACAATAAATGGCATCTTTGCTAGAGGTATTTCTTGTTTCTCAAGAATTGGCATTTTGGTATCATCATCTATACCTGTTTGAACCTCCCTATATAATTTTCTTCCTGATGATAGATTTCTTAAAACTTTATCATTATAAGAATCTATATTTTTAACGTTCATAGAACTCATTAATTTGTATCTATTCTCCATTTCTCTAACCACCCACTTAAGTGCAAATACAGCTTTTTTTGGGTCAGTAACAACTGGCGTTAATAGATGAGGAATATCTTCATAAATACTTAGTTCTAACATTTTAGGATCAATTAATATTAATTTGCATTCGTTAGGTTTAAATTTGTAGAGTATACTTAATATCATTGTATTGATTCCTACTGATTTTCCTGAACCAGTTGTTCCTGCAATTAATAAATGAGGCATTCTCTCCAAATTTGCAAAAATACTTTTACCTGATATATCTTTGCCAAGGGCTAGGGTTAGAGAGTCGTTTTCTATTTCAAATTCTTCTTCATCAATTAAATCACCAAACAAAACACTGTCCCTTTTAATATTTGGAATTTCAATACCCAAACTTGTTTTCCCTGGTTGAGTAGAAATTCTAGCTGAAATAGATGACATTGCTCTAGCAATGTCATCAGACAGACCTATTACTTTACTAGATTTGATACCTGCATTTGGTACAAATTCAAACAGTGTTACAATTGGACCACTACTGAAACCAATTATTTTTCCCTCCACACCATATTCAGATAATGTTTTTTCTAATTTTATTGCGGATGTAGTATTTATTTTATCTAATTCCTTATTTTTATTATTTCTTAAACTTGATTTTGAAAGAAGATTTTTTGATGGAAGACTAAAACTAAAATTTTCTAACTCTAACTGTTTTTCTTTTTTTAATTTAACATTATTTTTGTTATTTAAACTAACATAATTTCTTTTTTTAATTGTTGGCTCATTCCTTAATGTTTTTTTATTTATATCTTTTTTAAATTTTAAATATTTTAGTAACTTAAAAATAGAAAATATAAACCTAAAGTATTTAACTACCTTTAAAAAGGAAATAATTTTAATCATCCATGAAAAATTTATTCTGAAAGATAAAAATATTAAAATTGTACCCAATATTAAAAGTAGAAGGTTAAAAATAAAATAAACAAAAATATTCTCTAAAAGACTGATATTCACATTTGTGTACATATCAATTAAGAACTGAGAAATTAAACCCACTCTCACATAGGTAACATCAATTGATTTTAGGAAAGTATTAATAATTATTATTCCCACCAAGTTTGAAAAAAATTTTAAAATTATAAACCGGCTAGTTATACCTAAAAATAACTTTCCTCCCTCTGCTGTTATAAATAAAGCTATTACATAGCTTAGTGTTCCTATGAAGATTAATGAATAACTTGATAAATACGCGCCAAAAAAACCCACAAGATTTTCAACATTATTGTCACTAATATTATAATTTAATTGACTAAACCCCGGATCATTTGGAGAATATGAATAAAGACTTGTAAGATAAATTAGGCCAAATCCAAATAAAATAATTCCTGCTAAAAATTTAACAACAAAATTTCTAAATGAACCATACTTGAACATATAGTTAGATTGTAATACATTTAGATTATGGTAATTCGAAGAAAATTATGAAAGAAATTCATTCAAATATCAATATTATAGGAGGAGGGCTTATAGGGGCTGTTGCAGCATATTCACTTTCTAAACTTGGCAATAAAGTAGTTGTTTTGGAGCAAAAGCCTAAATTTAATAATAAAAAAAATTTAGATAAAAGGACAACAGCAATATCAGAAGGCACAAAAAAATTTCTTGAAGAAATAAATTTATGGAATGAAATTAGTAAATATTCTGAACCAATAAAAAAAATTCAAATAATAGATAGATATCAATCAAATAAAATTTATTTTGATAACCAAAGAAGAAAGTCCAATTTAGGATATATAGTAAAAAATGAATTTATACTACATTGCCTATATAAAAAATTACAAAACCAAAAAAATGTAGAAATTTTTAACAATGTCTCTGTAAAAGATATTTTTTATGATGGTAATAATATTATAACTAAGCAGAATAAATTCTATGTTAATACAAATATTTTGCTTGCATCTGACGGGAAAAATAGCTCTATAAGAAAATTTTTTAAAACGCCAATTTATAGAAAAGATTATAAAAAAAAAGCAATTGTAATAAATTTTTATCATGCAAAGAATCACCACAACACTGCTTACGAGTTCTTTTTCAAAAACGGCCCTCTTGCAATCTTACCAATGCAAAATAACAAAAGTGACTTTCAAAGTTCCATTGTTTGGACTAATACAAACAAATTTATAAACTCTTTATTTTCTTTAGATGACAAAAAAATTATTTCAATTTTAAATGAAAAAACCCAAGGAAGCCTAGGGGAGATAAAAAAAATAATCACCAAACAAACTTTTCCTTTAAAAGCGCATTTAAACTCTAAATTTTTTGAGAATAGAATTATTTATTTAGGCGATTCAGCACACTCATTTCATCCAATTGCAGGACAAGGATGGAATCTAGGTATGCAAGATGTAGAAAGTTTATATTATCTTGTTAAAAAATATAACTCTCTAGGTTTGGAATTGGGAGATGAAATTTTTTGTAAAGAATTTCAGAAAGATAATTTCTTCAAAGCTTATAGGCTTTATCAAATCACTGACAAAGTTGATAGTGTGTTTAAATTAGACAATACAATTTTTAATCATGCAAGGTTTTCAGCTATCAATTTAATAGAGAAAAGTAAAAAATTAAAAAATCAGATAAGTGATTTTGCTATGGGAGTTAATTAATAGTTTTGCTATTATTATCTTCAACGATCTCAAGCTCTAAAATTGAATGAAGTTTTTTATAAAAATCATTTAAATTTTTTGTTTCCAAAAGAATCTGTTTTTCAATATCACTAAAAGGCGATATCATTGCTATAAACTTTATAATTTGATTAAAATCAATATTTTGAATTTCTTCTAAGTTTAAGTTAATTTTTTTTACTTTAATATATTGGCTATACTTATCTAAAAGATTATTTTTTTGTTTTTCATTTATAATATTTTTATCTTCTTCAAAATCCAACATTTCAGCTTCAACCAACCTAAATTTATATTTTTTTTCTAACTCTTTCTTAATTTTAAAACAACTAGTACCCTGAAGACTAATTAAATATCGTCCGTCAGTTGTTTCACTAAAACTATGAATTTTTCCAACACAACCAATATTATAAAGTTTATTTTTTTCATCAGATTGTATCATGCCTATACATCTTTCTTTTGAAAGGGCGTAGTCAACCATCTCAATATATCTTTTCTCAAATATATTCAGAGGCAAGCTTGTTCCCGGAAAAAGGACGGCTCCGTTTAAAGGAAAAATAGGGATTTCCATGTTATGAAAACATTAATTGTGAAAGTTTTTTCCTATATTGAATAGTAACTTGATCAGTATTTCCAAGTACAGCAAAAAATTCTACCATCTTATTTTTTATACTATCCTTGTTTTTTGGGTAATTTTTTAGAAGCAAATCCATTCCATTTTCATATTCTTTCATCGAAAAATATTTATCAGATATTTCTAAAACTAGATCGATATTATTTGGTTCATTTTCAAGCTTACCAAGTAACTCATTAATATTTGGTCCGGATGAATTATTTTTCACAATTTCCATTTTTTTTAAAACCTGTTTAACCTCATCCTTTTCTTGCAGATCTTTTTCTAATGAACCAATGAACACCTCAACCTCTTCAAATTGTTTAAGTTCGATCAAACACTCTAAATAAAAACAAATACCTTTAATTTCATCTGAGTTTTTAGAAATAAATTCAAGAAGAGTGTCTTTAGTTTCTTCGAACTTATTTTCAGCCATGGCGCTTTCTATTTCATTATAAAATTCAGTGAAGTCTTCATTAATTTTAGATCCTAAACATTTTTCAATAAATTCAATAATTTGACCTTCAGGAATAACACCTTGAAATGCATTAACAATTTGTTTATCTTTGAATGCATAGACCGTAGGAATTGACTGAATTCTTAATTGCGCAGCAATTTGTTGATTTTCATCTATATTAATTTTTACTAATATGATTTTATCTCCTGATTTGGATATTATTTTTTCTAAAATTGGCGTTAGTTGTTTACAAGGACCACACCAAGGAGCCCAAAAATCAACAACAATTAATTTACTTTCACTTGCCTCAATAACCTGATCATTAAACTCTGTCTCATTAACATCGATAATATTCGAATTTTCACTCATAAAGATTTGACTATACTATAATTGCCTAAAGAAAAAATATGAATTTTTTTATTATTTTCAAGGAGGAAGTTTATAAACTCTGCAGTCTTTATACTTATAGTTGTTGTATTAATTAGGGGGTGGAAGTTAATTATTTCACTTTCAAAAAGATTTTCATCTAAGTAAAATTCAACAACATTATCTTTGTCATTAAGAAGGGCAAATGGCGAAACTGATCCTGGCTTTATGCCCAAAAATTGTTCTAAATATTTATTATTAGCAAATGATAAATTCTTAGCATCGATAGATTTAGAAAATTGCTTTAAATCAACCTTTGCATTTTCATCACAACTAAAAAGAAAAAAATTATTTTTTTTATTTTTTAAAAATAAATTTTTTGTATGTGCCCCTTCAATTTCACCTCTTAGATTTTCAGAATCTTCAACTGTAAATAAAGGATCATGTTCATGAATTTGAAAATCTTTATTTTTTACACTAAGTAATTCAAATAAATCTGTCTTTGTAAGCATAAATAATATTATATCTATTAAGAAATAAGGTATTTAAATACAATTACAAAATTAAAAATGGGAAAAAAAGCAGTAGTTATAGGAAGTGGCTTTGGAGGCATCGCGATTAGTTTAAGATTAAAAAAATTAGGCTATGATACAATAATTATTGAAAAACTAGACGAGCTTGGAGGAAGAGCAAGAGTTTTTGAGGTAAATGGTTTTAAACATGATGCTGGACCAACGGTTATAACAGCACCATTTCTTTTTGATGAATTATTTAGTCTGTTTGGAAAAAAAAGAGAGAATTATTTGAATTTTGTTCCTCTCGAACCTTGGTATAGGTACTACTTTCATGATGGTAAAACATTTGATTATTGTTCTACAGTCGAAAAAACTAACATAGAAATTAGTAAATTTGATAAGAAAGATATAAAAGGATATTATAAACTCCTACATCAATCAAAAAAAATATTTGATGTAGGGTTTACACAATTAGCTGATAAACCATTTATTTCTTTTTTTAAAATGTTAGGAGTTATTCCTAATTTGATAATTTTGAAAAGTTATTTCACAGTATCTCAACTTGTAAATAGTTATCTAAAAAATCCATATCTTAGAAAAGCTTTTTCAATTCATCCACTTTTAGTTGGGGGTGATCCACATACAACAACATCTATTTACGCTTTGATTCATTATTTAGAGAGAAAATGGGGAGTATTTTTTTGTATGGGTGGAACTGGTAAAATCGTATCTGAATTAAAAAAATTAATGATTGATTCTGGTATTAAAATTAAAACAAATACAGAAGCAAAAGAACTTATTGTTGAAAATAATAGGATAACAAAAATATTAACAAACAATGAAGAAATTTCCAATATAGATTTAGTTGTTTGTAATGCTGATCCACCCATGGTTTACTCCAAACTTTTAAAAAAACAAAAATTAAGAAGACCTGTATTAAAAGAAAAAAACTTATTGTATTCAATGGGACTTTTTGTTCTTTTTTTTGGTACAAAAAAACAATACCATAAAGTTGCTCACCATACTATTTGGATGACTCAAAGATTTAAATCTTTACTTCATGATATATTTAAAAATAAAATTTTATCTGATGATTTCTCCTTATACATTCACAGACCTACTGCAACAGACAAGTCATTTGCACCAGAAGGTTGTGATAGTTTTTACGTTCTATGCCCAGTACCAAATTTACAAGGCAAAATTGATTGGGATGTTGAATCAGAGAACCTCAAAAATAAAATAGTTAAAGAATTATCACAAACAATTATGCCAGATTTAGAAAAGAATATTACAGATGTTTTTTGGATGAATCCTAAAGATTTTAAAAATGATTACAATTCTATGCACGGAGCTGGTTTTTCAATCGCTCCGATCTTCACACAGTCAGCTTGGTTTAGGTATCACAACAAAGATAAAAAAATTAAAAACCTATATTTTTCAGCAGCAGGTTCTCATCCAGGCGCTGGTATACCAGGAGTTCTTTCATCAGCTAAAGTTGTTGAAAACATAATTAAAGCTGAATTAAAATAATAATGATTGATTTAAAGCTCAATTCATCTGCGGACCTCAAAAAGGAAGGCAAAAGTTTTTATTGGGCAAGTTATTTTTTACCAAAAAGTTACAAAAAAAATGCTGGCACTCTTTATTCAATTTGTAGATATTTTGATGATGTTGCTGATAAATATAAAGAAGATCAAACTATCTATCTCAAAAATTCAATTGAAGAAATAAGGACCAATAAAAATAATAAAGTAAATATTTTTTTGCAAAAAAATGAAATTAACAATTTAATTCTTATAGATTTAATAGAAGGATTAATCTTGGATCAGAAAAAAATAAGAATTCAAAACAAAGAAGAACTTATTAAATACTCTTATCATGTTGCAGGTACTGTTGGATTAATGATGTCTAAAATTATAGGAGTAAAACATGATAAGGCAGCACGATCCGCAATTGATTTAGGTATTGGAATGCAGCTTACAAATATAGCAAGAGATGTTTATGAAGATTCTAAAATGAAAAGAATATATTTACCTTCCAATTGGATACCTGATGTATCATTAAAAAATTTAACTGATCTTCATAACAAAAGTCCTAAAAAAGATGAAAGAATATCAAATGCAATTCATAAAGTAATAGGACTTTCGGATAAGTTTTATGAAAATGGTTTTGCTGGTTTAAAATATATCCCGCTATCTACCAGACTAGGAATATTAATTGCGGCTAATATTTATAGAGGTATTGGTATTAAGATAAAATCCAATAAAAAAAAATATTTAAGAGAAAGGGTATATTTAAACTTATTAGAAAAATCTTTAATTACAGTTAAATCAATCTTACTTTTTATTTTTTTACCTTTTATGAAATATCAGTATCAAAAAATTAGAGACAATCTCCCAAATGAAAATTTATAAAGCTGCAATAATTGGCTTAGGCCCAAGTGGTTTAGCTGTAAATAAACTTCTTTATGGAGATAGCTATAACGAAATCATTGCATTTGAAAGTCAAGATATAAATAAAAGAGATAATTTTTTTGGTTTTTGGTTAACAGATTGGATGAAGCCATTTGAAAAAATTATTGAAAAAAAATGGAATAAATGGACTATAGGTAACAAAAATACAGAAGTAACACATACAAGTTTAGATAAACCTTATTGTGTTATTAGTTTTAAAACTTGGAAAAAGTTTTGCTTGGAAACAAAACATAAATTAGAAATCATAAATAAACAAGTTGTCCAATATTTTCCTGAACAAAATTATTTTAAAATAATCACTACTGATGACAAAATATATTACGCTAAAAATATATATGATTCACGATCAGCAAAAGAAAAAAAAGGTGAATTATTACAACATTTTTTTGGAATTAATATTATTGTGGAAGATAATACTTTTAATGAAGATAAATTAACCTTGATGCACTTTACGGAAGAAAATAAAGTTCTACATTTTATATACATCCTACCATTTAGTCACAATAAAGCGCTTGTTGAATCGACGGTCTTTTCAAAAGATGTTTTTCACAGCTCCTGGTATAGAGAAAAAATAAATGATTACTTAAAGAAAAATAATATTACAAATTTTAAAGAACAAAGCTCAGAAAAAGGAGTAATTCCAATGTTTTTTGCAGAGGAGAAAAGATCAGTTAATTCTAATATTTTCAATATTGGTATTAGAGGAGGTGCGTGCAAGCCCTCTACTGGATATGCCTTTTCATTTCTTATAAAACAAATTCAATTGTTAAAAAATTCAAAAAAGAATCATGTAAATGTCCATAATTTTTTAGAAAAAAAAATGGATAAAGTTTTTATTAATTTTTTAAAAAATAACAGAGAAGATGGAAGGTCATTTATAAAGCTCGCTTCTAATCTTAATGGAAATGAATTCCAACGTTTTATGATGGGTGAATCAAATTTACTAACTAAGTTAAAAATTATAAATAGTATGCCCAAGTTTCCTTTTATAAAAGAATTATTTAAATAATATGTTAGCCGAACTTACAATTTTAAATATCATTTCTTTTTTATTAATTTTTTTTATTGGTCTTCCACATGGCTCATTTGATGGTGCAGTTGCTTCATTAGTAGGTTTTAGTAACAGAATTCAATTTCTACAATTTATATTTTACTACCTAATTTTATTTTTTCTAGTCATTTTATTTTGGTTACATTTTCCTATTATTGCGCTAACGATTTTTATAATAATGACTATTGCCCATTTTGGATTATGTGATTGGACAAATTTTAAAATAAATAAATATAAATATTCTATAAGCTTTACTTATGGAATGACTATTATTTTTGGAATAATATTTTTCAACGAAGATCAATCTTTTTTGATATTTGAATATCTGACAAATAATAATATTTATTCAATCCAAAAATATTTTTTCATCCCATATTTTTTAACCCTATTATCTATAATATATTTTATTTATCTCTCCTTGTTCGAAAAGAAATTACGAAAAGGAATTATTGAGATACTATTTCTTTTATTAATTTTTTATTTTTTTGACCCATTACTAAGCTTTGCAATATATTTCTGTTTTTTTCACACTTACAAACATTTAAAACATCTGATTAAAAATATTTATTTAAATTTAAAAAATAAATACTTTGTTATTTACACTACAATAATTTTTACAGCAATTTCTTGGATTGGAGGTTTAGGAATTTTTTACTATTTAGTTCAAAATTTATCTTTATATGAGTCGATATTAAAAGTAATTTTCATTGGACTTGCTGCTTTAACGCTTCCTCATATGTTACTTGTCGACATTATCTACAGAAGAAGATTTAAATAAATCGTTTTCTCAAATATTGACTTATAAATTCAAAGTGGTAATTGTGTAAATTATGCGGGCGTAGCTCAGGGGTAGAGCGCAACCTTGCCAAGGTTGAAGTCGAGGGTTCGAATCCCTTCGCCCGCTCCATGTTTTCTCCCGAATATTGAATCATGAAGCGTTGA
Source organism: uncultured Alphaproteobacteria bacterium (assembly GCA_902515745.1). Lineage (GTDB taxonomy): Bacteria > Pseudomonadota > Alphaproteobacteria > HIMB59 > CACPNW01. Next base: position 56,016 of record CABXWB010000009.1, read on the forward strand.
AGAAATCGTTAAGTAGCCCTTGCGTAGCCAATAGGTTAATTTTTTATATTTATTTTTGAATAAATCTTTTCATAGTATCAAAAACAACACCATGCTTTTCAGCCTCATTTTTTACTTCATCCGAACTAAGTACTTTGTCCATTTCTTCTTCATCTAAAACATTAAAGCATATTGAAACGTGATTCGAATTTTCGGTATCTACAAAATCTACAATATTATCAGCAAACTTTGAGAAAGTTTTTACTCTTTCATCATTAAAAGATAACCACTCATCAACATTTTTTACTTCATGACTAATTATTTGTAACATTTTACCTCCTTGATATTTATTAAAATCTATCAAATTAAATAATTATAAAAAAGTGTAATATTTAATATTATATAGAAAAAGTATTTTTAAGTAGCCCCCAAGTAGTCCTTCGGATTTATATAAATTTATTTATTACAAATATTTTCTTAATATTTGGTCAATAATAAATAAACAATGTATTTGGCAACCTTGCCAAGGTTGAAGTCGAGGGTTCGAATCCCTTCGCCCGCTCCAATAAATCTCCCAAAAAAATAATTTTTTTTCTTTTTAGTCTTTTTACGTCCCACATATGTCCCACTTAGAACGCTTTGGGGCAAGCTGGGGATACTTTATATATAAAATGACACAACGCATCAATCTTATAAAAAAATTATACCTAATTTTGTTACCAGATATAAACTTTTAAAAATACTAATTAAATTTATTAAAAAAAATAAATATTTAAATTTGTAATATTAAATTAAAATTATTTTTCTAAATATTTTTTAGTGTTTAAAAATATTTTTTTGGCTTCATATCCTAAATCTGGAAATACTTGGCTTAGATCAATAATTCTTTCCTCACTACAACAAAACAATATTATCAATATAAAAGATTTATCAAAAATAAGATTGTTATCAGATAAAATGAACTTCACTTCATTTAAAAATAAGATTTATGATAAAAAAGGATTGATAGATTATGATTGGATGTCAAAAAACCTTATTTTATGTCAGAAAAAACTTAATGAAAAAACTAAATATAATTTTTTTTTTAAAACTCATAGTGTGAGGCACAAAAGTTTTACAAATAAAACTGTAAATGCAGGTTTTATTTATATTGTCCGAGATCCTAGAGATATAGTTGTATCATTAAGTAATTTTACAGGAATAAATTTGGATGAAGCTATAAATCAAATTGTTTTTAATAAACAACTAATGACGAATGCAAATGGTGCTAGAGAATTGGTTTCCAATTGGGATTTAAATATAAAATCTTGGTTAGAATACAAAAGTGTCCCAAGTTTATTTATTAGATATGAAGATCTATTATTTAAATCAAATAACACAATATTAAAAATTATTACTTTTATAAATATAATTACGAATAAAAATATTTTAAATAATAAAAAAAATATTGATGAAATTGCAAAAAATACCAACTTTAAAACATTACAATTTCAAGAAGCCTTAAATGGTTTTGATGAAGCATCTAAGCATTCAAAATTTTTTAGATCAGGAACATCTAATCAATGGAAAGATATATTATCTAATTCACAAGCTAAGCTTATTGAGAAAAATCTCAAATCATTAATGAAGTATTTTAATTATATTTAGAGGATAATGGCGGAGAGAGTGAGATTCGAACTCACGAACGAGTTGCTCCGTTGCCGGTTTTCAAGACCGGTGCTTTCTACCGCTCAGCCATCTCATTTTCGCGTCCCACTTACGTCCCACTTGATTTAAAATTTCTAAGCTGCGATAGAATATTTATTAAGAAAATCAATAACTCAATCGTACTTGGCAACCTTGCCAAGGTTGAAGTCGAGGGTTCGAATCCCTTCGCCCGCTCCAAATTTCAATCCCGCCCTTGTTTTTTCAAAATTATTTACAATAGAGTTACAATAGAGTTTAAATATAAAATTATTTATGAAAATATTGATTACTATAATTTTTTTACTTACCCCAAATTATTTATTTGCTAATACAAATACTTTTAATTGTGTCTTTTCATTTTCAGAATACATTAATAAACAACAACCTATAGGAAAAGACATTGTAAAGTTGATGCAATGGGATGAAATTAAGATATTTGCTGATTTTTCATCAATATCAAAAAAAAAATGGGTGATTGATAAAATATATTTAGAAAAGGATCTAAAACAAACTCTCGATAATATTTTTGATAATTCTTCCGAAAATCTTTTTAATTCTTTTAGTAAAATACTTTATGATGAAAAACTATCTGGTGCCGATAAACAATTTAGAAAATATCTTCTTAAAGAGTTAGGTATTAGTTTGAGTGAATTAGAACAAGGTTTAAAAAAATTATCTAAAAAAGAAAAAGAACAAGCATTACGTGAATTTAAAATTGAATTTAAAAGAGAATTAAACTTGTTTTACAAGGAATTTGGTAACGCGTTAGATGATATAACTATAAATCAAGAGCAGCACTTTAAACATTATATTAATACATTTGAAAAATATGGAGAATTAAAGGTTATGGGTAACAAAATTGAAGCAAAAACAGTTACTGATGCGGGCATGTTAATTGAAAATATTATTGATTATAATCAGTTATTAAAAAACGAATCAAAAGACACAGTTAGTCTTAAAATGACTTTTGTTGATGGAAACTCAGCATTGTTTTCAAGCAAGTGTTTCAACACAACTAATTTAATTAAAAACAAGGATAATAATAAAAGCAATGAAATTGAAACAAAATTAAGAAAACTCAAATTATTATACGAAGACGAACTAATCACTCAAGAAGAATATGATGCTAAGAGAAAAGAAATCTTAGATGAAATGTAAAAGTTCAATAGAGTAGCAATAGAATTTTACTAAATTTTAAGGTCTCACAAGGTATGCACTAAGCGGGTTGGAAATTCTAATCCCTTCGTCCGCTCCAATAAAACATCAATTTTTCATGTTTATTGTGGTGCGGCAAGGTGATAACGTGCCACTCATGCGTCAACTTAATCAAGTAAGTATTTTAAAATTTCTTTAATTATGTATAATTATATAATGTTCAATAGAACTAACTATTTTGTCATTTTATTTTTATTGTTATTTTCATTTAACTCAAAAGCTAGTACATGGACTGATTGGCAAGAGGTTGACACAGTTTCTTTCGTTCCAATTATTTTTACTGATATTAATGATGTTATAGGGAATGGAACTTTTTCTAGCTGGTATTCTGAAGGTAAAATGGATGCTGGAAAAACAGCTTATCAATATTGGATTGAAAATTATACTGATAATGGGTACTTATTAATAAGCTTAATAAAAATGCCACCTGGTTTTGTAATTAAGGGCAGTGGAAATGATAAAAAATATATAAGTAAGGAAGCTGAATTTATCTTAAATGTTGATAGAAAAAATAATCCTTTAAAAGGTATTAGCAAAAAAGATATCGAAAGATACCGAGATGTCTATAATAACGTGGTCCCATATGTATTTTTTGATTTTGACAATTCAGTATGTATTATAATTAAAAAAGGATATTACAGAGGTTTATCTGGATATGAAGAAGATGCTCGAGATGTAGAAACTCTTGTTGCTGTGTATTGCAAGCAAAATGGCAATATAGATCAAACCTTTGCTCAGAGATTAATTAATTCGATTGAAATAAAAAAATAAAGGAAATTTCTGCTTTCAAACAATAAATATTTTTTTTAGTTTTTTCTGTATCATATAATTTGCACAACCTTAACTCTTAATAAAATTGTTGTAATTACCACACTTTTGATTATCTTTATTAACTCTCAGTAATTTGTTAACGATTTATAAAATTATTTATAAATAAAACCTTAGTAAATTTTCATTAAAATTGTAATATTAGAATATATGGATGAAATTAGTATTTATAAATATGTAAGCAACAAAAAAATATTAATTAAAGAAATAAATCTTGGAGCGGAGTCAACTTATAAAATATTTTACACAAAATTTAAAAATGTCTATGTGCACCCTAAATTATGGAGTATTATAACTGAAGATTTTAATATATTTTATGATTTTGAAAGATATTTATCTAAATACAAGCATCAAAAAGAAATTTTAGTACGACATAATGAGATAAAAAAAGTTTCAGAAAACATTTTGCAGATAAAAGGACAATTTTTCTTATTTGGAGGAGAAAATAATTATTGGCACTTCATGATAGACTTTATCCCAAGATTAATATCACTAAAAGATTTGTCTCAAGAAAAGATGAAAATAATCATACCACACGATTTAGATGAGAAATTCTTTAAATTTATATTGAAAATTTGTAAATTATTAGAAATTAATGAAGTCAATTTTTTGAAAATTAACCGGGGAAATTTAATTTATTTTTTTGAAAACCTAATATTTACTTCCAATCCAAGTATTCATTTTACATACTATTTTTTTCATAAATTACTTAACAAAACAATTATAAAAGAAGAAGAAAAAAATTTGTATGTAATGCGTGGAGATACAAGCAATAGAAGAGTATTAAATGAAAATGATTTAATTAGTACTTTAAAAAAATATAATTATGAAATTATTGACTGCGCGTACCTTTCTATTGAGGAACAAATCAAAAAATTTTCTAAAGCTAAAAATATTATTATACCAAGTGGAGCAGCAATGGCCAATTTATTATTTGTACCAGACAGAATAAATGTAGTAGAGATAAGATCAAACCTTGATGGAGATTTCTCTAAAAAAATTAATTTAAATAATAGATTTTATCTATATCTTTTTGAAAAGACAAAGAAAGTAGGACAAAAACTAAGAAAAGATATTATTGTTAATATTTCATTAATAGTACAGTTAATAGAAGAAAAAAAAATTTATTAAAATAAATTTAATGATAAAATAAAATTATGAAAGTAATAAATTTATTTCCACTTACTATTGTTCAGGATAATATCATGATTGAGGAAATTGAAAGAAATTTATTAGTAAGTGAAATAAAAAAAATGAAAAATAAAATTGACTCAAAAAACAAATCATCTTACGCGTGGACTGGAGACACAAAGGGTCATGAATTTTTATTTTCAAATAAATTATTTAAAAACTTAGCTAACAAGATTTCAAATTCAGTTATTAATTATCTACAGACTTTAGAAATTAATACTGATCTTCTAGATATATATTATCAAAGATCTTGGGCAACGATTACTGAAGCAGACCAAAAAATAAATTTTCACACACATTCACAATCAAATATAAGTTTTGCTTATTATCTACTCAAGCCTAAAAATTCAGGTGGTATTATCTTTAGATCAAATGAACTTCAAAATGAAGTTGCTAAAAATATATTTACTAATAGTAAGATGGAGAAATCTTTAATCAAAAAAGCAAATGTTTATAATTCTGATAAATCTATGTTTGATCCAATTCAAGATTCAATCATTATCTTTCCATCTAAAACACCACATGCAACACTTCCAAATAATTCGAATTCTGCAAGAATTTCAATTTCTGGAGATATCACGATTATGCTTAAGAATAGCGAAGGCTTTGAACATTTGATGCCGAATTTCAAAAATTGGACAAAATTTTAAAATTTATTAAAAATGCAATAAGTCTATACTTTCATTAATATGATAAAACCCATAGCAATTTATACAGATCATATAATGAACAGAACATTGTGTTATAATTTTGCCAAGGGATCGAACTCTCTTCTTTGTCATGTTAATAATTTTAAAGATTATGACAAGACTATTGTAACATATGGTGTATTGAGAGGCACATATGAAATAATAAAAAAAGTAAAAAATTTTTATTACATAGATCATGGTTATTTTAATCAATCAAAGAGAAAATTTGAAAACAATAGAACAACTGTCTTAAATTTAGATGGTTATTTTCGAATTGTTTACAATAATTTAATTCACAATGGTGAAGGAGATTTTCCCGATGATAGACTAAAGAAATTAAATCTTAATTTCCTTGAGCAAATTAAGTCAGGAGATGTAATTATTTTATCGGAGCCATCTGAAATTATGAAAAAAATATATAATGCCCATAATTGGGTAGAAGAGACTAAAGAAATAATTAAAAAATTTTCAGACAGAAAAATTGTTGTTCATAATAAATATTCAAAAGAACCTCTAGACAAATTATTAAAAAACGCATGGTCGTTTGTAAGTTTACAATCCACAGCTGGTTTTAAAGCTATGGTTAATGGTATACCTGCTTTTTTTACAGAACCCTCTTTAAAAAATATAAACAAAATTGAAGAAATAGAAAACCCACAAATAAACTATAAAATTTTTAATAATTTAGCTTATGGACAATGGACTTTAAATGAAATTGAAAGTGGAGAGGCGTGGGAAATTATTTCAAATAATAACTAATTTTCTATTTCATTTGTATTTTAATATTAAAACTAATAACAATTCTTTCTTCATCTGATTGATTTTCATTTACTGAATGATCTAGATAACTTGGAAATAAAATTAAAGCCCCTTCTTTTGGGTTTATACCGTTTACTTGTGCATTCAATAGATTTGGATTTAATATATTAGGGTGAGAATAAACTGGGGCTGGTCTAGGATCGTAAAAAACAATATCACCAGAGTTTATTGGTGCGCGCACATAATATGCTCCACTTATTGTGCTGTTTCCATGTTGGTGTCTTAAATTCGCAGAACCACCTGTATTTATTATCGCCCACATATTATTGATTTTTGCTGTTTGCTTTTCCTTTTCCCAATTCATGTCATTCATAACTTGTTCAATTGCTGGCAGTATAAATGATATAAAACTTTGAGGTTCTTTTTCATTCAAGTTAAAATCTTTTGAATGCCAGCCTTTAACATTACTTCTACTAATTCCAGTTTCATCATTTTTTTGGTTAAATTTTATATAAGTATACATTTGTTCATTAATATCTTTATAATTATCTAAATTTATTGTCCAAACAGGAGTTGGAAAAAGAAGATTTGGTTTATTCATATATAATATTTATCCTAAATATTTCATTCAGTAAACATTTCAAAAAATATCACAATGGATTCTAACTTTTTTAGTCCTTAAATTTATAATATTTTTTAATAATTTTTATTGTATCAACAATCCTTTGATGGTGTTCAGAAAAATTTTTTCTTCCAGATACTATTTTAGGATACTTCTTTACTAATACCTTAATATATTGCGGTATATTATTTTCTTTATTCAATGTTTAAACAGTCTGTTTTTAGAAAAATATAATGATATTTTATTTTTATTTGCAAATGAAACTATTTTACTATCATTTATTGAGCCACTAGGCTGAGCTAATACACTACAACCATTTTTATTCAAAATCTTTATACTGTCAGTGAATGGAAAAAATCCATCTGATGCACAAACGAAAGAAATTTTTTTAAAATATTTTTTTTTATTTCTAATTGCAAAATTTAGTGCATCTACTCTATTTGTTTGACCATGACCTAATCCCAAAGTTTGTTTATTTTTTGATAAAACTATAGCATTTGATTTTAAGTGTTTTACTACCTTTAAAGAAAATAATAGATCTTGAATTAATTTTGGCGGCCCGTTTTTATTAGATACTAAATTTATAAATTTTTGATTTATTGGTACTAAATCATTTGTTTGATATAGTTCTCCAAATAAAGTAGACCTATAATTAGTTACCGTATTTTTATAATTTGGAATTTTTAATAAAATTAAATTTTTCTTGAACCTTAATATTTTGATTGCCTCATTTTCAAATCCTGGAGCAACAATCATTTCAAAAAAATGTTTAACAATATCATTTGCTAAACTAGAATTTACTTTTCTATTTAAAAAAACTATTCCACCAAATGCACTTTTCTTATCACTTTCATATGATTTTAAAAAAGCTTTATCTATTTCTTTTGCAGACGCAACTCCACATGGATTTGTGTGTTTCATAATAATGGATGTAGGTTCATTAAATTCACTTAAGCATTTTAATCCACTATCAAGATCTATGATATTATTATAACTTATTTTTTTACCACTAATTTGATAATCAAAAATTGATTTATTCAAATTTTCAATAAGATGTGCTTTTTGATTTGGATTTTCACCATACCTTAGAGTGATCTTTTTAGCTTTTGATTTCATAAAACCATTTCGCAATTACTGTGTCATAATTTGAAACCCCCTTAAATACTTTGTATGCCATCTGTTTTCTAAAGTTTAAATCAGTTTCGCCATTATTCTTCTCAATATTATTTATTAATTTTATATAGTCATTTGGGTCCATTATTGGTGTAACATATCTAAAATTTTTACCAGCAGCTCTTAACAAACTTGGACCTCCTATATCTATCATTTCAATTGATTTATTTGTATTCTTATTTTTAATATATTTTTTAAATGGATATAAGTTTACAATCACAATACTTAATTCAGGAACTTTAAGTGATAAGAATTGTTTCTTATGTTTTTTATCATCTCTTTTATATAGTAATGATGCGTAAATAAGTGGATTAATAGTTTTGATTCTACCATCAAATATTTCTTTAAATTTTGTTATTTTAGAAACATCGGTACAATTAAATCCCATTGATCTAATTTTATTTCCTGTAGATCCAGTAGAAATTAACTCGTAATTATTTTTAGTTAAATTTAAACAAAGATATCTTAATTTATTTTTGTTATAAACTGATACAAGCGCAAATTTTTTCTCTAAATTTTTTCTAATGACCATTTCTTAACAGTTTTGTTATCAATTATTAAACCTTTTATAACAATTTGTTTTGTAGGTTTTGTAAAATTATTATCTACCAATATACTATCCTCTATAACTAATTCTGTATCACTTTTAAACAACCATATATTATTTAATTTTGTCTTTAAAATTATATTTTTTTTATTATTTGTAAAATTATAAGTCATATCTTCTGCTAGATGAAATCTAATATGAAAAATTAATCTTTCTTGAAAACTTTTATATGAAATAAATGTATCTTCACCTTCTAATTTATTTGTATTTTTAAAAACATTTATCTTTCTTTTTATTATTTTATTAAATTTTTTTATATATCCATTATGAGACCCTTCAAAAATCTCCATTTCATTGTTTGACTCTTTTCTAAAAACTACTGACTGAGGAAATTTTATATGAGGGTTTCCTTCTTTTATCTCACTTATGTTAGTGTTTTGTAAAATTATAGTAGAGTGAGCTGCACTATATCTTAGATATTCAGGATTTTTGCCAAAACTTTCTGATGCTCCACAATTTGTAAATATTTTTTCTCCATGACCACTCCATTCAATAGAAAGTGTTCCAGCACTTAAATTTGCACTGATCACATCTTGATTTGGTTGCACAACATCAAAAAAAAGTTTTTTATTTTTATCACCATAAAAAGCGATACCATTATTAACTTTATTAAAATCCCTTTTTGCTAAGTAAGTATCTTTATTAAGGGAGTCATAAATAATTTTAGTATAAATATTATTTGTTCCATTAAAAAGCGGTAAACTACCATCATTATGAAAATATTGATTTAATATAGATGTCATTTTAAGGACTAGATCATCAAAAAGACTTGATTCCTTTAGATTAAAAAAAAGGAAAATATTTTTTATCTCATTTAAATTATTTATAAATTTAGAATGCTCTAAAATATTATAACTTTTATGCATACCTAATTTATCAATTTGGTATTCAACAACAAATTTGATATATTCAATTTTTCTATTATTAATTTTATTAATAATTAATGAAGATATTATATAGGCTATAATATCAAATGAAGAAATTTCACTTATTTTTTTTACTTTAAAATCAAATAACACTCTTTGTATGTGAAAGATGATTATTTTATCTAACCTTTTTTTATCAGTAATCTTAGATGAGGAGTTTATATATTCATAATTATATAAAAGGTTTATTAATCTTTTTGATGTTAAATCCTCAGACCATGGAAAATTAAATTTGTTTTTATTTTTATTAAACCAACCAAATATAGAATTTTTAGATAAACTTATACCAATTTTTCCGCCAAGTTTATTTGAAAAGTTTAAAAAATCAAAACTATGAATATTTTTACTTTTTAATTCATAAAAATTTTCCTTGAATATATAAGTTTTAATCAGCTTATAGTTTGTGAAATCTATTTTTCTAAAATTTAAATCAATAAACGATAGTTTTTTATAGGATTTAAATTTAGAAATAATATAAATTAAAATAGTCTTTCTGATGAATAAAATCATTTTATTTTTTTTAAGTAAGCTGCAAAATATCCATCAATATTATAACCCTGCAAAGTATCTGGAACTATTTTAACAAAATTATTACTTATCATTTTTGAATATTTAATATTCTCAATATAAAAATCAAAATTAAAAATCTTAAAATCACTGCGTTTAGTAAGAAATTTACTTATCTGGTCTTCATTTTCACAGTTTAAAAATGAGCAGACCATATAAATTATCAAGCCATTTTTATTTAATAAATTTGAAGCTTTTTCTAACATTTTTTCTTGTATGGTCTCTAACTTTTTAAAATCAGGCCCACTATTTTTAAAAAATATTTCAGGATTTTTTCTTATTGTACCAACTGCTGAACAAGGCGCATCAATTATTATAAAGTCGTATTTTTCTTCTTCATGAAATTTAGTGAAATCCTTATTTAATATTTTTGAATTTAAATTTAATCGATCTAAATTAGTCTTAAGAGTTTGAATTCTGAATTTACTCTTATCATTTAAAGTTAAATTATATCCTTTTGATAAAATTTGAAATGATTTACCACCAGGAGCAGCACAAGCATCTAAAAATTTTTTATTTTTCTCTTTAACCTTTAAATTTTGTAATGGAAAAAATGAAGAAAAATCTTGAACCCACCAATTTCCTTGTTCATATGATTTAATTTCTATAACATTCTTCCTATCTTTCAAAAAACCTGAAATTGTTGAAGTCCTAATTAAAGTTTCTTCAAATATTTTTAATTTTTGTTCATTTTTAAAAACTATATGTATACTTGGTTCTTGATTAAAATTTTTTAGAAAATTTTTTTTTTGACTATCTGTTAAGGATTTACTTTTATTCTTGAACCACAATGGTAAATCATCAAATTCTATATCTAATTTTTTTAATTTTTCTTTATCCTTAGATATATTTTTTAAAGTAGCATTAATTAATCCATGATAAATCTTTAGTTTTTTTGCAATTTCAACTGAACAATTAATAACTGCATATTCTTTAAAATTTAAAAAAACTATTTGGGTTATAGCGCTAATCAATAAAATCTTTTCTTTATCCTTTATCTTATGTTTAATATATCGATTTATAATTTTTGATGAATGTAAATGAAATCTCATAGAGTTCAATGTTACATTATTCAAAAAAGATATATCCTCTTTTTTATGTCCGTTAATCTTTTTTTGTATATCTTTATTATTTAATGTTTTATTAAATTTATAAACTGAATATAAAATATTATGAATATCAAATCTAATTTTTTCACCCTTAATCATTATTAAAATAATTCATTATTTATATAATTAGTTATATAATAAATAATTAAAATAAAATATATTGAGTTATGCGAGGTAATCTTGAGACAATTGTAGGTGCAATGTTTGCTGGAAAAACAAGTGAACTTTTAAAAAGAATACTTTGGGCTAAACATCAAAATAAAAAAATTATCGTTATTAAACCTAGCATAGACAACAGATATTCAAATGAAAAAATTATAACTCACAATGATTTAAGCCATGAATGTTATTCTATGAATAATTGGGAAACAACTTTAAAAAAATTTGTATTTGAAAAGAGTAAACTTGATATGGTTTTTTTAGATGAAATTCAGTTTATGGATACAAATGAAACTCTAAAAAATGTTGAGGATCTTTTAAATAAAGGAATAGACGTTGTATGTGCCGGTCTTGATCAAGACTCAAGAGGAAAACCATGGGAAACATCTTCGATGCTTTTAGGTTTATCTGATAAAATTGTAAAAATTTACGGATTTTGCAATGTGTGTGGTATCGAAGCTACCAAGACCTATAGGAAGACAGAAGGTGGTGAAAGAACTCAAGTGGGTGCAGCAAATATTTATGAGCCTAGGTGCTTAAAACATTGGGAGCCAAGATAGTTTTATTTATTTTTTCTATTATCAATTAAATTATCTACAACAGAAGGATCTGCCAAAGTTGACGTATCTCCTAAATTTTCAAAATCATTTGAAGCAATTTTTCTTAAAATTCTTCTCATAATCTTTCCAGATCTTGTTTTTGGTAAACCAGCTGTAATATGTATGAAGTCAGGAGTAGCTATAGGACCAATTTTTTCTCTGATAGTTTTTTTTAAATCTAAAACTAAATCTTCAGTTTCATTTACACCTACCTTCAGAGAAACATAACAATATAAACCATTACCTTTAACATCATGAGGATATCCTACTACTGCTGCTTCAGAAACTTTTTTGTGTGATACAAAAGCACTTTCTATTTCAGCAGTACCTAAATTATGTCCTGACACAATAATTACATCATCTACTCTACCTGTAATCCAATAGTATCCATCTTCATCTCTTTTACACCCATCACCTGTAAAATATTTTCCATCAAATTGTGAAAAATAAGTATCAATAAATCTTTTATGATTTCCATAAACAGTTCGCATTTGACCAGGCCATGAACGCTTCAAACATAACATTCCTTCACATTCACCTTCCAATTCGTTACCATCTTTATCAACTATACATGGTTCGATACCATAAAAAGGTTTTGATGCAGAGCCTGGTTTTAATTTTATAGCACCTGTCTGAGGTGATATCAGTATCCCACCTGTTTCAGTTTGCCACCATGTGTCTACTATTGGACATTTAGAATTACCTGGTATTTCATAGTACCACTTCCAAGCTTCTGGATTAATAGGCTCACCAACTGTTCCTAAAAGCTTTAAAGATGATCTATTTGTTTTTGTTACATAATCATCACCTTCTCTCATTAAGGCTCTAATAGCGGTCGGCGCTGTGTAAAATATATTTACTTTATGTTTATCAACTATTTGCCAAAACCTTGAGAAGTCAGGATAATTAGGTACACCCTCGAACATCAAGGTTGTAGCACCATTAGCTAGAGGTCCATAAATTATATAACTGTGACCAGTAATCCAACCTATGTCTGCAGTACACCAGTATATATCTTCATCATTATAATTAAAGATATATTCATGTGTCATTGAAGCATAAACTATATATCCACCTGATGTATGCATAACACCTTTTGGTTTACCAGTTGATCCTGAGGTATACAAAATGAACAAAGGATCTTCAGCGTTCAAAACTTCTGGTTCACAAAAACTATCAACTTCTTTTATGACATCATCAAAAAATACATCTCTGTCTTTTTTTAGTTCTATTTCCTTATTCGTTCTCTTAACAACTAAACATTTTTTAATGTCTGGACACGATTCTAGCGCCTTATCCGTTGTTAATTTTAGGGGAATAGTTTTTCCTCCCCTTATTCCTTCATCTGCTGTTACTACATATTCTGATTTACAATCTTTAATTCTACCTGCTATCGACTCTGCAGAAAAACCTCCAAATATAATTGAGTGAACTGCTCCAATTCTTGCACAGGCTAACATAATGTAAGCTAACTCGGGTATCATCGTTAAGTATATTGTTACTCGATCACCTTTTTTTACTCCGATTTTTTTTAGTACATTTGCTGCTTTTGATACATTTGTTAATAGATCTTTGTATGTTATTTTTTTTGTTTCATTCGGGTCATCCCCCTCCCAAATTATTGCAATTTTATCAGGATTATTTTTAGCATGCCTATCTATACAATTATAAGATACATTTAGATTGCCATCTTCAAACCATTTAATACTTACATCATCTTTAGAATACTTTATGTTTTTAATTTTCGTAAATTTCTTAAACCAATCAATTCTGTTTGCTTGTTCACTCCAAAACTCATCATTATTTTGAAGAGAATGATCATACATTGACGAATATTTTTCTTCATTAACCTTTGCATATTCTAACCATTCTTTTTTAATTTCCATATTAGGAGACTAATTCTAATTTATTTAAATATCAACAAGTAATTATTGTTTTAAACTAATTTGACATTTTAATTATTATATCCCATTCAGCTTTTTTTAAAGGCATTACGGAGAGTCTGCTTTGTTTAACAAGCGCTATATCTTTTAACTTATTATTTTCTTTTATTTGATCGAGAGAGACTGGGTTTTTTAGTTTTTTTGTTGCCTTAACATCAACCACAACAAAACGGTCAGTTTTATCAGTAGGATCTGGATAATATTCTTTTACTACTTTAACGATACCAACAATACTTTTTTCAGTAACTGAGTGATAAAAAAAACATAAATCATTTTTTTTCATTTCTTTTAAATTATTTCTAGCTTGGTAATTTCGTACCCCTTCCCACATGGATGCACCCTCTTTGACTTGGTTATCCCAAGACCATGCATCAGGTTCAGATTTCAACAGCCAGTATTTCATCTTAATATTTCTTTAGTTTAAATTTTTTACAAGGATAAACTTATAATACACTTCTTACTCCTAATCTAGGCATTGGTTTAAAAAATAAATCATCTCTGTTTTTCTTATAAAATTTCGTACACGCCCAAGCAATCATTGCTGCATTGTCCCCCATCATTTCTTTTATGGGATAATAAATTTCAATATTTTTTTCGATAAAAAAATTTTCTATTTTACTTCGAATATATTTATTATTTGAAACTCCTCCTACTACAGAAATTGATCTTATATTTTTATTTTTGGTGCTTAATCTTTTTATCCCTCTTTCTATTTTTTCAATAAGAATCTCAGTAATATTTTTTTGAAATGATGCTGACAAATCCTCAACAAATTTTTTATTAATTTTATTTTTTTTTGTTAAAAGGTTAATATTTGTTTTAATACCAGAAAATGAAAAATTAAAGTTTTTTTCTTTAACTAATGGTTTAGGTAAAACAAATTTATCCTCATTCCCTTTAAGTGCTTGTTTTTCAATTTCGCTACCCCCAGGATATGATAAACCAATTAATTTTGCAGTTTTGTCAAAAGCTTCCCCTATTGCATCATCAACACTTTCTCCTAATAGCTCTATTTCATTTTCACTTTTCATCAAATAAACCTGAGTATGACCTCCTGTTAAAAGCAATATGAGATTTGGAAATTTTATATCGTTATTAAAACTTGTAGACAATATGTGTCCCTCAAGATGATTAGTTGGAATGAATGGTTTTTTTAAAGAAATTGCTAAAGATTTGGTAAAGGTTGAGCCAACCAATAAACTTCCTATAAGTCCCGGTCCACAGGTAGCAGTAAAAACGTCTATTTCGTTTGGGTCTATTTTCTTATTATTAAATAAATTATTTGTTATAATTTGTATTTTTTCCAGATGTGATCTTGAAGCTAACTCCGGTACGACACCACCATGTATTTTATGAATTTCCTGAGAAAAAGTAATATGCTCTATAATAGAGCTGTTTTCCATTAGACATATTGATGTTTCGTCGCACGAAGTTTCTGCAGCAAATACAAGCATATTTTTTTTGGTATAGTATTTTACACTGTTAAACAACAAACTAATAATGCTAAAAAAAGGGCATGAAAAAAGTTTTTAATAGTTTTTACGTTTTTTCTAAATTTTCATTAAGCTTTACTCTCTTAATATGTGTTTTTTTCTTAATTTATCTTCTCTATACAAATTATCAAAATGAAGATGAAGTATCAAAACTTCAGACTGAAATAGAAAATGAGCTTAGAGAAAATATTAATGAAAATTTTAAATTTATAAAAAATATATCAAAAGAAATATTAGAAACAAAAACAACTTTAACAAATATAGAAAAACTTATTAAAGAAAATTCAAATAAAAATTCAGAAGTTGATTTGACATCGATTAATCAAAGTATAGAGTTATTAAACAAGAATTTCAATTCTCTAAGTTATGAATTTTCTTCTATAAAAAATAAAAATATTGAAGATCAGCCCATTAATAATCCTGAACTAGTAAATCAATCTATCAATGAAGTAGTTGAATTAATAAAAATTAAATACGAAAACAATATAGATTTTGATAGGGAGCTCAAATACCTTGAAACAATTTTAGAAAATAATAAAAACCCTATTTTAGAAAAATTATCAATTCTAAAAAGAAATAAGTACAAAGGTCATATATTTTTAGAAGATCAATTTAACGATGAAGTTAATTCATATTTGAAAAATATACTGAATAATAAAAATAGTTTATTTAATAAAATCTTTTTACCCTACATAAACCTTTCCCCATCTTCAGAAAATTTTATTTCAGACGAAAAAATTTTAATATTAGAGCAAACTAAATTTTTTATTAAAAATAGAAATATAACTAAAGCTTACGATAGTATAAGTAAGATAGAAAATTATAATGTTTTTTTTAAATTATCTTTGAATGAAATGAAAAACTATAATAATTTTATAACAGAAATATCTAAATTAAATAATGTATAGATTTTCAATTTTTGTATTGCAGTTTTTGTTATTAATCATAGGGCTCACTTTTGTTTTTACCAATCCATTTATTGTATCCTTAGATATAGGAAATTTAAAATATTCTTTTTCTTCAAATTTATTTGCTGTTGTTTTTATATCTTGTATTTTCTTATTATATTTGGTGTTTTATTTATTTTTCCGATCAAGACTTTCACTCGGAAAATACTTCTTAAAAAATAAATATAATAAAATCGAAAAAGGTTACTTACACTTTGTCGACGCAATGATAGCAATCGCAAACAAAGACAATAAGACAGCATTAAAATCACACAAAAAAATGGTTAGTTATCTTAAGGATGATCCATCATTATCTTTATTACTAAAGTCTGAAGTTTTAAAGATTGAAAAAAAATTTCCAGAATTAAACAATATTTATGAAGATATGATTAAATCAAAAAAGACTGAAACGCTTGGATACAGAGGTTTAATGGAACAAAATTTAAGAAATCAAGATTATCATCACGCTTTCTTATATGGAGAAAAATTGTTTTTAATTAATCCTTATATTGAAAAACTTTATGGCACACTAATATTTATTGCAGCAAAAACAAAAAACTGGAATCAAATAATTTTATTATCAGATAAAGCTTTTTCAAATAAAATAATAAGTAAAAATGATTTAAATGAAAATAAATCAATAGGATTTTATGAGATAGCTAAAATAAAATATGATAGTGATATTAAGGATTCTTTAAAAAATATTTTGAAAGCAGTAGACATGAAAAAAAATTTTCCTCCATATGTAAAACTTCATTTGGAAATTACTGCTGCTTTAAATGACAAAAGAAACCTTAAAAAATTAATCAAGAAATATTGGAGTTTAAATCCAAGCTCTTTACTTCGCGCTATTATAATAAAAATACTTAATGATAATGATCTTACCGATATAAAATTTATAAATGAAATAATTAAAAATAATGCTGGCGAAGAAGAATCCAAAAAACTTTTAATTTATTTTGCTATAAAAAATTTAAAATGGGATATCGCTAGAGAGAATATTATTGGAATGATTGGCTCTAATCCTTCTAGGGATATCTGTTATTTTATGTCAGATATAGAACTTGGAGAAAATAATGATAAGCAAAAAAGTGATGCTTGGAGAATGAGAGCTGAAAATGCTAAATTAGAAAATTGCTGGATATGTAGAATTACAAATCAGTCACAAGAAGAATGGAGTTCTTTATCCAACTCTGGTAATTATAATTCTCTTGTTTGGTCGTCCCCAATGATGATAAGACAAAATAGCAGTTGATATGAAATTAAATTTTTTTATAGGATATGATTCTAAAGAGGATATTGCTTATAGAGTTTGTAAGTATTCACTCCTAAAACGTACCAATGCTGATGTAAATGTTATGTCTTTAAAACTCGATGAGCTTATTGCTAAAAACTTATACACTAGAAGCATTGATCCTTTAGCATCTACACAATTTACGTATTCTAGATTTTTAGTTCCAAAACTCACAAATTATGAAGGTTGGGCAGTTTTCTGTGACTGTGATTTTATTTTTTTAGGTGATGTATCCAACTTATTTAAAAATCTTGATAAAAATAAAGCTGTTTACTGCGTTAAGCATGACTATACACCCAAAGAGAAACATAAAATGGATGGACAAAAACAAACAATATATCCAAGAAAAAATTGGTCTAGCTTTATTTTATATAATTGTTCTCATCCTAGTACAAAGAAACTAACTGTCGAGAAAGTTAATAACGAAACAGGTGCATACCTTCATCAATTCAAATGGTGTGAAGATGATGAAATTGGATCTTTAGACGAAAGATGGAATTGGTTAGAGGGATGGACTTCAGGCCACAATAAAGATAAACCTTACGCAGTTCATTATACTAGGGGAGGACCATGGTTTTCTGAATGGCAGGACGTTGAATTTGCAAAGGAATGGCTTACAGAAAGAGATGAATATCTCTCCAATAAATTTAAATCATAGATTTTAAATAATTTTCTAAATTTGGCGATCCCTTTAAAAAACTCTCTCTATCAATTAATTCAACACAATTATACCAGGGTGTTTTGCTGTTTTTTTGATTCCAATAATGAAAAAGAGCATAGTTATCTGGCTTTATTAATATTGTTTTGACGCCCAGTGATCCTGCAAGATGCGCAGTGCTGTTACTTATAGTTACAAACATGTCTAGTGATTTTAAAAATGCAGCTACACCTTCGAAATCATTATAAAGATCTAGATCTTCAATCGTCAAAAGTTTATTTTTCTTATCATTAAAGTTATTAATCTCATCTAAAACATCACCGTATTGTAAATTAAAAACATTACAATTTTGTAACTTAAATACGCCCTTAAAGTCATCTAACTCTAATGATTTGTCAGATGCATACCTATTATTAAAACTTTTCCATGAAACTCCAATATTATATTTATTATCATATTTAGATAACTTACTTTGAATCTCTGTATATTTTTTTTGATCTATTTTTAGGAATGGTTCATTAATAAAATTTTCTAATCTTTTACGATAATATCTACCTAAGCTTCCAGAATACAAAACATAATCAATTTTTTCTAATTCATAATCATCATTTGAAATATTTCCTAGCTTAACGAAACTATTACTATACTTTGGAAAAGATCTTTTAAATAAATTTAATAATCTTGGATCACATTCTATAGTAACATTTTCTAATGTTTTTAAAAGATCGCCATACATTGAACCATAAAGAATTTCATCTCCGACACCCTGTTCTCTTACAACTAAAAATTTATTTTTAGAGTTATTTAAAATTTTTTTTCTAAACAGTTTTTTATTTAATCTTTCAATATTTTTATTCTTTTTAATAAATTCGTTAAGGTTTAGTCTTCCTTCAAAATAATCCCAGCCCTTTTCAAAATCATGATCTTTTAAATAAATAAATGACAATGTTTTTTGTATATCACCATCATCTGGTTTAATCTGTAATGCTTTAAAGCTATTTTTTTTCGCATTTTCATTAATGCCTAAATCAAAATAAGTTTTTGATAAATTATTATAAACATATGGATTGTTTGGATTTAGATTAATGGCTTTTTTATAATAATATATAGCTTTATCATTTTTTCCTTCCTCTCTATAAAATCCAGCAATATTATTTACAATATGGTAAGAAAATTCGTTTTTTTCTAATGCTAATAAAAAAAACTTTT
>CABXWB010000010.1 GCA_902515745.1 uncultured Alphaproteobacteria bacterium
ATGGTGAAAAATTTAAAGTACTAGAAAAAATCAAATTTGAACTTTACTCGTATGCAAAATAAAATTTATATAAAGAATAAAAAGTTAAAAACATCTATTTTAATTAAAAAAAACTATATTTCCAAATTTATTAAACAAAATGCAAAAAAAAATGAAAAGGTTTTTTGTTTTATAGATTCAAAAATAAAAAACAATTTAAATATAGATAATCAAAAAAATATAAAGATTTTTTCTATTCAATCTGGAGAAAAAGTAAAAAATTTTGATACATATAGAGATCTTGCTGAAAAACTAATTAAAAGTAATGTGAATAGAAAATCTATTCTTATAGCTATTGGAGGTGGTACATTAGGAGATTTGGTAGGATTTATTGCAAGTACAGTATTAAGAGGACTGGATTTTATTCTTATACCTACAACTCTTTTATCTCAAGTAGATAGTTCTATAGGGGGCAAAAATGGAATTAATACAAAATATGGTAAAAATTTAATTGGCACTTTCTATCAACCAAGGGAAGTTTTAATAGATATTTCTATTTTAAAAAGCTTACCAAAAAAAGAAATAAAATCTGGATATTCAGAAATAGTAAAACATGCATTAATCAAAGACTATTCTTTTTTTTGTTGGTTGGAAAAAAATGCAAATAAATTACTTAATTTAAATAGTTCTATTTTAGAAAAAGCAATTTACAAATCAATAATGATAAAACTTTATTATGTAAAAAAAGATGAAAAAGAATTTTTATTAAATAATAATTCTAGAGCAATATTAAATTTTGGACACTCAATTGGTCACGCTATAGAAAGTCATTATAATTATAAAAAGTATAATCATGGTGAAGCAATTTCTATCGGAATGATTACTGAAGCAAAAATATCTCATTATCTTGGAATGCTTTCAGCTAATGAGTTAAAAAGAATAATTACACATTTCAAAAAATGTAGACTAAAAATATATGATAATATAATAAAGGATAAATTATTAATTGATAGACTAATTAAAGATAAAAAAAACTTTCTAAATAATATTAATTTTTCTTTAATAAATAAGATAGGAAGTTCAATTTTTTACAGAAAGCTAGATAAAGATAAAGTTTATAAAATTTTACTAAATATATAAATGTCGAGTATATTTCTTCTTTTATTACTTATAATACTTGTAATTCTCTCAGGTTTTTTATCAGGATCTGAAACTGCTATAACAGCTACATCCAAAGCAAGAATTCTTTATAAGAAAAAAAATGGTAGTAAAAGAGCTGGGTATGTACTTGAACTTCTAGATCGAAAAGACAACGTGATATCTACTTTACTGTTATCAAATAATTTAGTTAATATTCTTGCATCATCTTTAGCAACAGCTTTTTTTTATGATATTTTTGGAGTAGAAGGTATTTTTTATGCAACAATAATAATGACAGTTGTAATCGTTATCTTTGCTGAAGTGCTGCCCAAAACTTATGCTATAAATAGGCCGAATAGAACTGCTTTATTAATTTCTCCAATTATTTATTATCTAAATAAAATTTTATTTATCTTTGTATTTTTTATAAATTTAATAGTTAGACTAATTTTTAGAAAAAATGATAATGATATAAAAGATAAAGATCTTCAATCAGAAGAAGAATTAAAAGGCGTAATAGATCTATATAAAACTTCAAATCCAGACTATGAGCAAGAAAAAGATATGTTACAAAGTATATTACAGTTAAATGATATAACTGTTGAAGAAATTTTTACCCACAGAAAAAATATTTACTCAATAGATTCATCTCTAAAAACAAGTGAAATTATAGATAAAATTAATAATTCTAGATATACTCGTATCCCATTTTGGAAAGAGAATCCTGAAAATATTATTGGACTATTAAATGTAAGAACCTTGAATATAGATTTAAAAAATCATAGTGAGTCAAAGGAAATTATTTTTGATAAAATTTCTAATCCATGGTTTATTCCTGAAACAACAAACTTATTAGAACAGTTAGTTGAGTTTAAAAAAAGAAAAGAACATTTAGCTTTTGTTGTAGACGAATATGGTGAGTTACTTGGATTAATTACTTTAGAGGATATAATTGAAGAAATTGTTGGTGAAATTGTAGATGAAATTGATGTTCCAGAGAATGATTTTAAACTTAACAATTATGGAAAAGTTATAATAAATGGAGAAAAAAATATAAGAGATCTATATAAAAGCTTTGATTTAGATCCACCAGAAATAGAATCATCAACTATTGCAGGATATATTTTAGATATATCAAAAAAAATACCGTCTTATGGGGAGTCATTCAAAGATAATTATTTTAATTTTAAGATTTTATCGCATTCAAAAAAACAAATATCTAAAGTGGAAATTTCTAAAATTAGTTAATTTTTATCTCTAATGAATGAAGTCCACTTTTAAACTCCTCTTCAAGTAAATTATATATAAGTCTGTGAATATTCAATCTGCTTATAGTTATTTTATTTTTTTTTGTTAAAATAATCTTAATATGTGTCTCACCATTTCCTGTAAAATTATTATGTCCTTTATGTAAATTTGAATTGTCAATAATTTCTAATAAAAAATCATTAAATTTTTTTGATAAAATTTTATCAATTCTTTGCTTACGATTCATTATTTTTAAACTATATAATAACTGTGGGTAAACATAAAATAGATATTAAAAAAAATAGTCTGTCTTGGGAGAAAACCTTTTTTAGGAAATGTGATAAGAATGATTGTAATAATGAAGGGCAGTTTAAAGCTCCAAAATCCAGATTATTATTAAATCAGTATTATTATTTTTGTCTAGAACATATTAAAGAATATAACAAGTCATGGGATTTTTACAAAGGTTTATCAGTTAATGAAATTGAAAATTCAATGAGAGAAGATATTATTTGGAATAGACCGTCTTGGCCTTTGAAAGGAAATTATCACAAGGTTATGGATCAAATTAACAATTTTTTTAATGAAGAAATAAATGATTTAAATCCAAATGAACGAGAGAACAATTACTTTAGAAATAAGCTAGTTGACGAAAATCTTACAAAAGATGAGAGTAAAGCTTTATCAACATTCAATCTAGATCTACCATTGACATTGGACAAAATCAAAAAAACTTATAAAAAACTAGTGAAAATATTTCACCCTGATGTAAATGGTAATGATAAAAAAGCTGAAGAGAAATTCAAGGAAATAAACAACTCATACAAAATACTTTTAAAAAAATTTAAAAATGACTGATAAAAACAATAAAGAAATATCTCCTAGCATCAAAATTGATACTAAAGAATTGTTTGGAGTTTCCTGTGAATTTGATATTTATAAATTTAAAGATAAGACTCAACATGTTCCAGAAATAGATCATACATATGTATTTGATCCAGCAACAACACTTTCAATACTTGCTGGTTTTTCTTCTAATAGAAGAGTACTGATACAAGGATATCATGGTACAGGTAAATCTACTCATATTGAACAAGTAGCCGCCAGACTTAACTGGCCATGCATAAGAATTAATCTAGATAGTCATATCAGCAGAATAGATTTAATCGGCAAAGATGCAATTATTCTTAAAGATAATAAACAAGTAACAGAGTTTCAGGATGGTATACTACCTTGGTCTTACAAAAATCCAGTAGCTTTGGTCTTTGATGAGTATGATGCGGGCAGACCTGATGTAATGTTTGTTATTCAACGTATTCTAGAGTCAGAAGGTAAATTAACTTTACTTGATCAATCAAGAGTAATTAAACCCCACAAATTTTTTAGATTGTTTGCTACAGCTAACACCGTTGGTCTTGGTGATACATCTGGTTTATATCATGGCACTCAACAGATAAACCAAGGTCAAATGGATAGATGGAATATAGTATCTACATTGAATTATCTAAGTAATGATCAAGAGATAAAAATTATTCTAAGTAAAATAAAAAAACTTAATAATAAGGATGGTAAAGACATTGTTAAATGTATGGTAGCTACTGCAGATCTTTCGAGATCAGGATTCATTAATGGTGATATTTCAACTGTTATGAGCCCAAGAACTGTATTGACTTGGGCAGAAAATTATCTTCTATTCAATGATATAGAATATTCTTTTAAACTATCTTTTTTAAATAGATGCGATGAAATGGAGAGATCTATCTTACAGGAATATTTTCAAAGATCATTTGGAATTGATATTACTGATGCTAAGGTAGCTAATGTCAAAGAATAGCGAAATTATTGAAGATTTTAAAAAGTCATTAAGTGCTACAATAAAATCAATAGGTAAAAAAGAAGATATAGAGATTAATTTTGTTAAAGAAAATCCTTCAATTATTGGTAACACTATAAATCTAACTGAACCAAAAATTGAAAATTTCAGAAATAATCTAGAATATTTAAGAGCTGAAGCGGACTCTTTTGCATTAGAATTCAGATTACATTCAAAAGACATACACCAAAACTTTTTAAATCAAGATGAGTTATCAAACGAGATAATTAATGTTTTGGAACAAGCACGAGTAGAAGCTATAGGTAGTAGTGAATTTAAGGGAATACAAAAAAATCTAAAGAATAAGTATATTAGAGATCTTAAAATTGGAAATACTAAAAAAGATCAGAATTTATTAATTAAAGCATTTAAAAACGTAGCATTTGAAGAGATTGTTGGCGTAGATTTAGGTGAAATTAATAGTAGTTTTAAAAATATTGTAAAAGAAAAATTAAAAAAAGATTATTCAAACTTTTTTATAGATCTAAAGAAATGTCTACATGATCAGAAACAATATACATCTACAATAATTGAAAAACTAGATGAACTTGGATTACTTAATAATAGTGTAAACAATACTCAGAACGAAGATATTAATCAAAACGATGAAGATCAAGATAATGAAAATGAAAATAATGATGAGCAAAAAAATGATGAACAAACTGAGTCAAATATTGAAATGCAAACAAGTGAAACAGCCATTGAGCAGTCAGTTTCATTAGAAGAAAATGATGATATGGGAGAAGAAAGCGGGGATACTGAACTAGATTATTTACCAGATAGAAAAATTTTAGAGAATTTAGAGAATTATAAAGTTTATGATTATAATTTTGATGAAATTATTAACGCTGAAGAACTTTGTGATATCAAAGAATTAGAGAAACTTAGAAGAAATCTTGATCAACAAGTATTTTCTTTTCAACCACTAATTGTTAAAATTGCCAATAGACTGCAAAGAAAACTTTTAGCTCAGCAAAATCGTCATTGGGACTTTAATATGGAAGAGGGTTTTCTTGATACATCAAGATTAGCTAAAATTATTGCTAATCCAAATAATAAATTAAGCTACAAAATAGAAAAAGAAGTTGAATTTAAAGATACTATTGTGAGTCTTCTAATTGATAATTCTGGTTCAATGAGAGGTAGACCAATTACGGTTGCAGCCCTTTGTTCAGATATTTTAGCAAAAACATTGGAAAGATGCTTAATTAAATCTGAAATATTAGGGTTTACAACCAAAGCTTGGAAGGGAGGTAACTCAAGAGAAAAATGGATCAAAAATGGAAAGCCTTCTAATCCAGGCAGGTTAAATGATCTAAGACATATCATTTATAAATCTGCTGACTCGCCTTGGAGGAGATCAAAGAAAAATTTAGGCCTATTATTGAAAGAGGGTATCTTGAAAGAAAACGTTGATGGAGAAGCTTTATCATGGGCTTACAATAGATTATGTTTTCGAAAAGAAAAAAGAAAAATTCTTGTTGTTATAAGTGATGGTGCGCCTGTTGATGACTCAACACTTTCTGTAAATCCAGGTAATTATCTAGAAAAAAATTTAAGAGATATAATTGGTGAAATTGAAAAAAAAGATGAAATTGAATTAATTGCGATAGGAATTGGGCATGATGTTTCAAGATACTATAGTAAGGCTGTAACAATAATGGATGTCGATCAGTTAGGTGAAGTATTACTAAATCAATTATCTGCTACTTTTCATTTAGATAATTAAGAATTTAACCATTTCTTTTTTGCATTATCAAAATCATTGTTATCAATTGAGCTTCTAACTTCTTTCATAAGATTATTCATAAAATATATATTATGATTAGTAAGCAATTGTAATCCTAGTAATTCTTGCGCAGAAAAAAGATGATATAAATATGCTAGTGTAAAGTTCTTACAAGTATAGCAATTACATTCATTATCTATTGGGTTTAAATTATTTTTATATTTAACATTTTTTAAGTTTATTTTTCCCTGTTTTCCTTTTACTAAAGCTGATCCGTGTCTAGCAATTCTAGTTGGGCTTACACAATCAAATGTATCGATTCCATCTGCAACAAAATCCCATATATCCCTTGGATCACCTATGCCTAGTAAATGTACTGGACGAGTATTATCTAATTTAGAAGAAGTAAAATGAACTATATCTATCATTTCATCTTTATTTGATCCTAAACTTCCACCAATAGCAATTCCAAATGTGTTGATTTTTTTTGTATTAAATTCAATACTTTCTTCTCTTAAATCTCTATAGATCCCTCCCTGAATAATACCATACATTTCTTGTCTACCAGCTGAGCCATTTTTAGGATTATAATTAAGTTTAGAGTTAAATGCATTAATGGATCTTAAAGACCATCTATGACTTCTTAACATAGAATCAGATGTGTATATTTTATCTACATTATAGGGAGTACATTCATCAAAAACTAAGATGAAATCTGCTCCAAGATTTCTTTGAACCTCTATTGATTTTTCAGGAGATAAAATATGATTAGAACCATCTATATAGGACTTGAATAATGCGCCCTCTTCATTCAAATTTATTAAAGTTTTTTTATTTTTTGAATTTGTTTTTCGCCCTTTTATTTCATCAGCAACTGACCCATGTCCAAGAGAAAAAATTTGAAATCCACCACTATCTGTTAACATAGGCCCATCCCAACCCGTAAATTTATGAAGACCTCCATGTTGAGCTATTAGTTCACTACCTGGCTGAAGCATTAAATGGTATGTATTGGATAGTATAATTTGTGTATTATTTTTTTTTGCGTCAAGTGTAGTAAAAGATTTTAGTGCAGCTTTTGTTGCACAAAAAATAAATGCAGGAGTTTCAATATCACCATGTGGTGTAGAAATTTTTCCTGTTCTTGCTTTATTATTTTTATTTGTTTTTTTAACTTTCCAAGAAAAGTTAGTCATTAGTTTTAGGGACAAAAAACTTAGCTATATAAATAAAAGGAGTGTCAAGTAGGGCTATAAATATTCTAAGAAAATAAGTGCCTAAAATATAAATCATTATGACATAATACACACTTACTGGTTCAGGATTTAATAAGATCCAAGCAAATACACTAAAGACAGTGTTATCAACCAAAGAGGAGGTAATAGTAGACAAATTATTTCTTAACCAGAGAGATTTGCCTGATAAAGCTTGTTTCAAATAGTTAAAGAACCAAACATCAAAATATTGACTTATTAAATATGCTATCATACTAGCTATGAAAAATCTTGTCATTGGAGTAAATACATTTGATAAACTCTCTTGTACCCAATCAGCATCTGATGGTTGAAAACCAATAGTAATTACCATTAATAAAGTCATAAATAAGAATGCGCTGAAACCAATTAAAATATTCATTCTAGCTTTTTCCTTGCCATAATATTCAGATAAAATATCAGTACATAAAAATGTGGAGGCAAAAAGTATTGTTCCTAAAGCTACCGGTTCGGGCGAATAAAAAAAATCTACTGTTTTTAAAACCTGAATATTCCCTGCAATTACAGCTAGTGCAGAATAAATAAAAATTCCTATATATCCAAATATCCTTAAAAAAATAAGAATAGAAAAAAAACAAAAAAGGAGCATTATGAACCACATTAGTTCAGTACTAAGTGAATTTAGTATTGTTGTTAATTCAAAGAAAAAACCCATTACAAAAATTTAATTAGATTTTGATAGAATAGTTTTTTTTAATTTTTTAGCCTTTAAGGGCAATTTAGAGTTTGATGTATTGATGAGGAATTCATCTAATCCACCTTTTTTTTCTACTGTACGTATAGTACTAACTGCAACTTTAAGTTGAAATTTTTGTCCCAATACTTCACTAACAAAAGTAATTTTCTGTAGGTTTGGTTTAAAACGTCTTTTTGTTCTATTTTTGGCATGACTGACGTTGTTACCAGTTTGGAAAGATTTTCCAGTTAATTCACATCTCATTGACATAATTGGTTTGCATGTAAATATAAATATTACTTTGTCAAGTATTCTAAATACTAAATTTATCTATAATATAAGTTGGGGTTATTTGATGATTTTTGATTAAATTATTTATTTGATTTAAATCTTTATGAATACCAGATTTTACTAAAACACTATCTATTTCAAAATTATTAGCACCTTGAATGTCATGAAATAATGAGTCTCCAATGGCTACTGTTCTTTTTTTTTCTAAATTAATTTGATTTGTGGTTGCAGTGTATATGCTTACATCAGGCTTACCTTTTATAATAACATTTCCACCCATTTTTTTGTATATTTCACCAATAGTACCCATACAGAAAATATTATTGTTACTATTACTTTCAACTGTTTCAAAGTCAGGGTTTGCACAATACATTGATATTTCTTTATTGTAAGCTGCTTCTAGAAATGGAATGTAGTCTATTGGTTGTAACTTTACAAAAGGAGTACAAGCTAAAATTAGATCTGCTTCTTCTACTTTTTCTACGAAATTAAAGTTTAAACCATCTCTAAAATTTAGACCATCCTCTTTTTCTTCATCATAAATATGAAAACAATTTTTTTTATTTTTATAATCTAAAAATTCTTTTTTAAGTAATTGCCAAATCATTTCTCCACTTGTCACTATATTTATAAAAGAATTTTTTTTAAAACCAAGTTTTGGCAATCTATCTATGGATGATTTTGATCTTTTTGAAGAATTAGAAATTATAAACAAATTTTTATTATTACTATTCAGTACATTAATGGAATTGACAGCATGCTCAAATCCAAATCTTCCATCATGCATTACACCCCATTGATCAATAATAAAATTATCATAATCATTAATTATTTCTTCAATCGATTTTATTTTTTTCATTACTATACTGATTTACCAATAACTTGAGTTAGATTTTTATATCCATCAGTTTTAATTAGATCAATTAAATCACTTTTCATAATATTGATTAAATTTGGGCCTGAATAAACCAAAGCGGTATAAAGCTGAACTAAGGAAGCACCAGATTTAAATTTTTCATAACAGTCCCTTCCACTTGATATACCACCCACACCTATTAATGGTATTTGACCATTTGTTAATTCATACATTTTTTTCAAAATAATATTTGAGTTTTCATATAATGGTCTGCCACTTAAACCTCCTTTTTTTCCTTTATTCATTGAGATTAAATTGGTCTCTCTTTTGATAGTACTATTTGTAAGTATTAAACCA
The DNA here is from genome assembly GCA_902515745.1 of uncultured Alphaproteobacteria bacterium. Taxonomy (GTDB): domain Bacteria; phylum Pseudomonadota; class Alphaproteobacteria; order HIMB59; genus CACPNW01. Next base: position 9,424 of record CABXWB010000010.1, read on the forward strand.
TCAATGTTATTAGCCAAAGAAATTAATGCTATATCTCTAAGTTGATCTTCATTTAAATCAGGTGAAATTTTAATTAATATTGGCTTGGTATTAATATTTTTTATTTCATCTCTTTTGTCTATAATTTTTTTAATTAATTTTTCTATATTTCCTCTTAATTGTAAATCTCTCAAGCCTTCAGTATTTGGTGATGATATGTTTATAGTTATATAGCTTGCTAAATCGCCTAACTGTTCTAAACCAATTAGATAATCATCAATAGCTTCACTTGAATTTTTATTTTTTCCAATATTAACTCCTACAATTTTATTATTATAGTATGATTTTTTGTGTTTAATTAAATTTTTTTTTACTTTTTTAATACCCTTATTATTAAAACCTAAACTATTAATGATAGCTTTATCTTCACTTAATCTAAATACTCTAGGTTTAGAATTGCCACTTTGAGGTTGTGGAGTAATTGTACCAACTTCAAGAAATCCAAAACCAAATGAAAACATGGAATGCATCACTTCAGCATTTTTATCAAAACCGGCAGCGAGTCCTATAGGATTTGCAAAATCTAAACCCATTAGATGTTGTGCAAGAATAGGATCTTCAATATTTTTTTGTCTTACTTTGAAATATTTTAAAAAATTAATTGTAATAGTATGAGATATCTCAGGAGGTAATAATCTTAATATTTTTAATGAACTGTTGTACAATAAATTAATTATCTATTAATTTTTTTAGATAATCAATAGTTTCTCTTAATCCAAATAGTTTAAAAAATGATCCTAGTCTGGGACCTTGATCCTGACCAAGCATTACTTGATATACTAGTTTAAAAAAATCTTTTAAGTTTTCAAATTCGTGTTTTTTTCCTACTTCGTATAATAATGTTTGAATATCTTCAGATGAACTGTTTTCAGTAACCTGATTTTCTAAAACATTAATAATATCAATAAATACTTCTTTATTACTACTATCAATCACTAAAAATTTCTTTTTTGGCAAAATAAAATCTTCATAGTAATTTAGTGCAAAGTCTATGAGGCGATCAAATTCAGGATTGTTATCAGCGTTAATTTGAACATCATATTTATTAATAAAAGACCATATTACTTTTTTATCTTTAGAATTAGAAATGTTTACTAGGTTAGTTAAGGTATTAAAATTTATTTCTGATTTGAATTTTTTTGGTTTGCCTGAATGAATATGCCAAATTGGATTATCATACTGTTTATTTTTATCTAATTTAGAGTACGAGTTATAATGAGAAAGGTAGTCATCTACAGTTTTAGGAATTACATCAAAGTGAAGTTTCTTTGCTGATTTTGGTTTTTGGAACATATAGAGTGCAAGACTCTCAGGAGAAGCATAACGTAGCCACTCATCTACACTAATACCATTTCCAACTGACTTAGAAATTTTTTCACCTTTTTCATCTAAAAACATTTCATAAATTAGATTAGTGGGTGGTTTTTTATTTAATGCTCTACAAATCTTGGAGCCTAAATCAACACTTTCTGTTAGATCTTTGCCACACATTTCGTAGTCAACATCAAACGACATCCATCGCATTGCCCAATCAACTTTCCACTGTAACTTACATTTTCCATTAATTACTTCAGTTTCAACTAACTTATCTAAAGATGGATCTTTATAAATAATTGTTTTTGTATCCATTTTATATTCTTCAATTTTTACTTGAAGAACCTCACCTGAATTTTCACTTATTGGGAGAAATGGGCTATAAGTTTCTTTTCTCTCTGCCCTTAAGGTAGGCAAAATAATATCTAATATTTTTGGATAGTTTTCAAATATACTTAATATTGTTTCATTAAATTCTCCATTTTGATATTTTTCTGTTGAACTAACAAACTCATAGTCGAAATTAAATTCATCTAAAAAACTTCTAAGTTTTGCATTATTATGATGTCCAAAACTTTCAAATTTACCAAATGGATCTGGTATCGAAGTAAGTGGCTTACCTATAAATTTTTCTAACATTTCTTTATTTGGAACATTTTCAGGAACTTTTCTTAATCCATCCATATCATCAGAAAATGTGATCAGTTTTGTTGGGCAATCAATCATAGAACTAAATGCATTTTTTACCATTGATGTTCTTACAACTTCACCGAAAGTTCCAATATGAGGTAAACCTGAGGGGCCATAACCAGTTTCTAGTAATACATAACCTTTAGATGGAATTTTAAAATTTTGTAAACCACCATTCTTTTTAATAATTTGTAATGCTTCTCTAAAAGGCCAAGCTTTTAAGGATTTTACTAATTCTTGATCAATCATTTAATTTTGCTCTAATTCTAATTTTTTTACCCAATAACAACTTTAATGAATTTGTGAAATTAAAAATTTCAGTTCCTAATTTATTAAATAATTCATTTTCTAAATCTATAATATTATCAATAATATTATCAATTAAATCATTTCCTGCTTCAGTTAGCATTAAACTATCAGATCTTTTATCTTGTGGTTGTTGTTTCGATATTAACTTCTTTTCTTCTAGTTTAGAAACACGTATGCTTACTACTGATCTATCAATAGATGCGTTTTTACATATATCCTGTTGAGTAATATTTATGTTTTCTTGCTGTAATAAATAAATTGTCTCAAGAATTAGATATTCATTTAATGTAATTTCACTCTCTTTTAATTTATGTCTTACTTTGGATTGCCATAAGTTTGATGTTTGCCATATTAATAATGCTAATCTATTCTCATTTAGAGAAGTGCCTGCCATAGTTTTTATACAAACTGTTTGTATACAAATTATTAATTTATGTCAATACTATTCTGGTGCTATTTCTATCTCTAACCCATCAAGTTCTTCAGATAGATCAATTTGACAGGATAATCTTGAATTATTTTTAACATCAAAAGCTTGATCCAGCATAGATTCTTCATCATCATCCATATTTTTTAGCTTATTTGTCCATTTATCATCAATATAAACATGACATGTAGCACAAGCACAACATCCTCCGCACGAAGCTTCAATATCGTAGCCATTGTCTCTAAGGGTTTCCATTAATGTAAAATTACTATCATATTCAATTACAGATTTTTTGCCTGATCTATCTGTGATTATTAACTTTGGCATTAAACGCCTAGTTTTTTCTGAAGTTCTTTGGAAGATGTTGTGTATCTAAAAATGTTTTTCTTATCAGGAAAGCAATACTTAAATACTTCTTGAGCCATTAAGGCAGACTCATGAAATCCTGATAAAATAAGCTTAAGTTTTCCTGGGTACCAATTTATATCACCAATCGCAAAGATTGACGGTGTAGATGTTTCAAATTTTTCAGTATCCACTTTAATTAGGTTCTCGTGTAAGTTTAGACCCCATTCCGCAATTGGACCTAGTTCCATTTTTAAACCAAAAAATGGTAAAAGATAATCTACTTCAATATTTGATTTTTCATCGTCATTTTCGTATTCTAGCATTATTCTACTATCTTGAATTTTAGAAATCTTTTTTATTTGGCCCTTTAAAAATTTAATTTTTCCTTGTGTTTCTAATTCTTGCATTTTTGAGACAGAATCAGGTGCTGCCCTAAACTCTTTTCTTCTATGTATTAGAGTTACATTGGAATCCTTAGATAGTTCATTTGTCCAATCCAAAGCAGAATCTCCTCCTCCTGCAATTAAGAGTTTTTTATTCTTAAATATTGATTTGTCGCGAATTGCGTAAAAAACATTTTTATTTTCGAAATTCTCAATATTCTCAATTGGAGGTTTTCGAGGCACAAAACTTCCTGCACCTGCTGCCACTACTATACATTTTGCTTCAACTTTTGTTCCAATATTAGTTTCTACAATCCAACCATATTCTGTTTTAGCAATTTTATCAACTTGTTGGTTGAGATGTAATTTAGGTTTAAACGGGTTTATCTGCTTAATTAACTCGTCAGTTAATTCTTGTCCTGTTACAACTGGTCTTGAGGGAATATCATAAATTGGTTTTTCTGGATACAATTCAGCACACTGACCTCCAACCTTATCTAAATTATCAACTAAATGACATTTGATATTTAAAAGACCTAATTCAAATACAGCAAATAAGCCTACCGGACCTGCGCCTATAATTACTACATCAGTTTTTTCTGTCATATGTGAAAAATAACAACTTTTTTTATTATTTCTAGGGATTATATATAATCTAAATGAATTACGCTAATACTTCAAAATATTATAATCCAGCAATTTATATATGGCTATTAACAATAACCGCAATGGTTTTATTAATTATAGTAATAGGAGGTCTCACAAGATTAACAGACTCTGGACTTTCTATGACTGACTGGCGTCCAATTTTAGGTGTAATTCCTCCACTGAGTTTGGAAAGTTGGTTGGTTGTATTCGAAATGTATAAACAAACACCAGAATACAAAATAGTTAACAAAAATATGACTTTAAATGAGTTTAAATATATTTTTTGGTGGGAGTGGTTTCATAGAATATTTGCAAGAGCCATAGGCGTTGTTTTTTTAATACCCTTACTTTATTTTAGTTTTAAAAAGCAAATTCAATCATCACTCTATATAAGGCTTGGTATTGTCTTTGTGTTTGGTTTGTTTCAAGCAGTTATTGGATGGTGGATGGTAAAGAGTGGTTTGACTGAAAATCCTTACGTAAGCCCTTACAGACTTACTTTTCATCTTTTAAATGCTCTTATAATTTTCTCTATACTATTATGGATAGCAATGGATTACAGGTATTCTTCTAATATAAATTTTTTATCTAATCCAAAGACAATTGAATTTTATATTTTAGTTGCTGTAATCTTAATATTTATCACAATTGCAACAGGTGGATTTATGGCAGGAACAAACTCTGGACAATCTTTTAATACTTTTCCACTAATGAATGGAAAAATTATACCTGATGATTACGTTATTGATGATTTAGGTATTTATAATATTTTTGAAAATACAGTTGCAATAAATTTTAACCACCGTTGGTTATCAATATTTGTTTTTTTTTATATTCTTTTTGTTTGTTTTAAATTTATTAAATTTGATAATAAAAATATATCTAGTACTCTTGTGTATTTAGTTTTATTCTTTCTAACGTTGCAAGTAATATTAGGTATTATAACTCTTTTAAGTAATGTTTACTTACCAGTCGCAAGTTTACATCAAACTAATTCAATTCTTTTATTATCAACTTTATTAATTAGTTATCATCAAATTAAAATTAGAAAGGTTAAAGATGTCTAACAAAAATATATTTGTCTTTGGGGGTACGGGTTCTATTGGAAAATCATTATCAAAAAAACTGAAAAGCGATAACTATGATCCAATAATTATTTCTAGAAATGAAACAGAATTAAAACAATTATCTGAAGAAATTGGATGTGAATACAAAGTGTGTGATGTTTTAGATTTTAATAAAGTTAAAAGTATTTCAGAAGAATACAAAGATAAATTGAGTGGTATTGCTTTTTGTGTTGGTTCTATAAATTTAAAACCTCTTAAAATGACTAAAGATGAAGATTTTATTGATTCTTTTAAAATAAATACACTTAGTGCTATAAATGCGATTAAGTTTAATCAAGAAACTCTTGCTAAAAATAATGGTAGTATTCTTCTTTATTCAACTATTGCTGTAAAACAAGGTTTTACTAATCACACAATAATTTCTACCGCAAAAGGTGCCATTGAAGGGCTAACTTTGAGTTTAGCTGCTGAATTTGCTCCAAAAATCAAAGTAAATTGTATAGCGCCAAGTTTAACTGACGCAAAAATGACACAAAAGTTGATTAGTAATGAAACTATTAAGAAAGCAATTGAAAATATGCACCCATTACCTAAAATTGGATCTGGAGATGATTTTTCTGATATTGGGAGTTTTCTATTAAGTGATAAAAATAGTTGGATAACTGGACAAATATTTCATATAGATGGGGGAAGATCATCATTAAGAATTAAATCGTGAAATATATCTTTATAATTTGTTTATCTGTTTTTTCTTTAAGTGTTTTTAGTCAACCATTTCCAATACCAGAAGATAATGAGGTAAGTTATGATGTTATTAGAAAAAAGAAAAATATTGGAAGCTTAATATCAAAATTTGAAGAGAATGAAGGTAGTGTCGTTATACATTCAGTCTTAAAGATAAATGTTAAAGTTTTATTTATTCCAGCATACAAATTTTTTCAAGAAACTAAAGAAACATGGACAAATGGTGAGTTTGTATCAATAGATGGATTTACAGACTTCGAAGATGATCGAGAGTATAAAATACTTGGAAATGATGAAGATAATTTTTTTATTGCTAATGGTATGGATGGTGAATTAAAATTAGATAAAAATATAGTACCTTTAAATTATTGGAATCTTGAAATGTTAAATGAAAAAGAGGTATTTGATACTCAAAAAGGTATTGTAAGAACAATAGAAGTAAAGCAACTTGAAGATGAAAAAATAAAAATCAATGACATTGAAATATTAGCTAATAAATATGTTTTTAATGCATCAAAAAATCCAAAAGATAAAGGGCCATTCCCTGAGTATACACTTTGGTATTTTGAAAAAGAGCTCATGAAAATGGAATTCAAAAATCCTAATGATAAAAAAAATATTATAACAATAATTCGTAATGATTGGAGTCTATAGTTGCAAACTGTATGGATTACTGGTGGATCTTCAGGTATTGGTTTTGCTACAGCAAAAGAATTTATAAATAATAATTGGCAAGTTGTAATTTCTTCAAGTAATAAAATAAAACTTGAATCTGCAAAAAAAAAATTAGAACAAAATAATAATAATAATTTAGTTCATGCTATTGTATGTGATATTTCTTCAAAAAATAATGTTGATGAAACGATTAATTCTATAGAAAAAAATATTGGTAAAATTGATATAGCATTATTAAATGCATCAGCTTATAGTCCAAACAAAAATCAAATATTTGATATTTCAAACTACGAATTGCTAGTAGATGTAAATATCAAAGGCACTTTGTATTGTGTTAACAAATTAAAAGATGTAATGAAAAATAGAAATAATACGATTGCTATTATTTCTTCACCGTTGGGATATAGAGGTTGGCCAACAGCTGGGGCGTATGGTATTTCTAAGGCAGCTCAATTAAGCTTGAGTGAAAGCTTGTATTTTGATTTCAAAAAGTTAAACATTAACGTTAGAGTTATATGTCCAGGTTTTATTGATACCGAAGCAACCAAAAAAAATAGCTTCAAAATGCCTTTTTTAAAAAGTGCTGAATATGCAGGAAAAAAAATATTTGATAGATTAACTAAAGGTAAAGAATTTGAAATAATTTTTCCCTATTTGATTGTATATTTTTTTAAATTTACAAGGATATTACCTTACAAAATATATTTTTATATATGGAAAAAATTAGGGAATTTTTAGTTTATTTCACCAATATAAATTCCAAGTCCTTCAGCTACTTTAATCAAAGGATCATTTTTTTGAACAGTTTTTGAATATCCAGCAACTTGACTAAGCATCAAATCTTGTACTCCTCTGTCTTTCCATACAACTACTCTATTAAATTTTTTCTTTGCAATTAAATCTACCGCATAAACCCCAAAGGCACTTGCAATTAAACGATCTCTATGGGTTGGTTGAGCACCTCTTTGAACATGCCCTAGAACTGTAACTCTTGTTTCAGAGTCTGTTATTTTATAGATTTCATCACCAAGATAATTTCCAATCCCTCCAAGGCGCACCTCTCCATCAACATATTTCACTGTAGCTTTTTTACCGTTTTCTTTTTTTACAGCTTCTGCAACAACGATTAATGCATGATTTCTTCCTTTAGATCTAAGTTTCTCAATATGGTCAGCAATAGATTTTATAGAATATTGAATCTCCGGAATCAAGATAACATCTGCTCCTCCAGCTATTCCTGCATTCAAAGCAATGTGACCTGCATCTCTGCCCATTACTTCTAAAATCATTACTCTTCTGTGGCTAGCAGCTGTTGGTTGAAGCATATCTAATGCATTTGTTGCAACATCAACTGCAGTATCATATCCTATAGAAAGCTCATTATGCTTTACATCATTGTCTATAGTCTTTGGAATACCAACAAAATTTATATTACCTTTTTTTGTAATACTTTGGAGAATTTTTAAACTTCCATCTCCACCGATACCTATTAGTGCATCTATTTCTAATTTTTTAAAACCTTCTATAACTAAATCAGATGAGTCTACTTTCTTTCCATTCCTTATAATTTTTTTAAAAGGGTTACCTTTGTTATTTGATCCTAAAAAAGTTCCACCCATTCTCATTAAGCTACCCTCAAAATTTTGAGGATTTAATTTGATAACGTCCAGTGGTTCTTTCAATAGACCTAATGTTCCATCTTTAATTCCATAGACTTCCCAATTGTACTTATTATGTGCTCTCAAGGTAACAGCTCTAATTACTGCATTTAAACCTGCGCAATCTCCACCGCTTGTTAAAATTGCTATTTTTTTTACCACAGGGCGTTTATATACTATTATTATATTTTTACTTATTTATTTTCATGGATGACATAAACAAACTTATAGAAATTTTAAAAAATTTTGAACAAGAACACAGAGATCTTGATGAAATACTCATTCGGCTTCAAGAAAAAAATACTATAGATTTTTTACAAATTCAAAGGTTAAAAAAAAGAAAATTAATCCTAAAAGATAAAATATTAGAAATTCAAAATAAATTAGAACCAGATAGTATAGCTTAAGCTAAAAAACTTTTTAAAAATTTAGGAGCATTATCCTTAATAAATGATATTCTTTCCTTAACTCTTGGAATTTTTGATACTCTCTTAAGATTTTTATCAATATTTTCTTCAACATGCTTCATTTCTTTTGAAAAAAAAACGAACAAGGCATTAGTATATACTACTGATAAAATAAGTCTTTTTGTATAAAAATTGAAATCTGTTGAATTATCTCCAGCTAAATACCACATTGTACTTACTGAATTATATAAACTCTTTTTTGATATTTTGTTATTTGTGGGTAGCAAAAGATGGTTAAAGGTTTTTTTATAAAATTCTTTATCTTCATTTAATATATCAAATCGTAATAATAATATTTTTTTTATTCTTTTGTTAATTGGAAAATTAATTAAATTAATTTTTTTTAATTTATATTCAAGTTTTTCATTAATATTTTGTAAAGCAAATTCTAATAAATCTTTATATCCATCAGGGAAAAAATAGAATAAATCATTTTTTTCTATATTTTGTTTTTGTAATTTTGAAAATATCTCTGATGACCAACCTTCAATTGATACGATTTTTTTTGCTTTTTTGAGAATATCTTCTTTTTTTTTATTTTCTGTTTTGTTCATTTTTCCAATATGTAGTTATTTCTTTTTCAAAACCAAAAGCATTTTTATGTGCTAAGCGTGATGTATACAAAATACCGTTTAAGTGATCTACCTCATGTTGTACTACCCTTGCGTGTAAGCCTTCAACTTCATTTTCAATTTCTTTACCATCAAGATCAAATCCAGAATATTTGATTTTTTTAAATCTTCTAACTAAACCCTGCATACCAGGTATTGATAAACAACCTTCCCAATCATCCTCAGTTTCTTTTCCCATGGGTGTAAAAATAGGATTTATTAATGGTGTTATCTCAATTTTATCTTTCTCTTCATTATCAGGATTACGAAATACTATTATTTTCTTTGAAATATGTACTTGGGGTGCAGCTAAACCTATACCGTTATAGTCAAGCATTGTTTCAGACATATCATAAACTATTTTTTTTAGAGAATCTGAAGAGAATTCTTTTATCTCAGAACATTCTTTTAGCAAGATTGGATGACCGATTTTTGATATTTTGAGAATAGACACATAATAAATATAAGTATTTTTTCTAATATACCAATAGATTAATTCAATATATCCGTTTGCAAATAATATGAGTTTGTGTTACTAGCCCGTCCCAATGACACTTTTTGTAAATGTAAAAGATAATAACGTAGAACAAGCAATTAGAACGCTTAAAAAGAAAATGCAGCGTGAAGGTTTGTATAAAGAAATGAAACTACGTAAACATTACGAAAAACCTTGTTTGAAACGCGCTCGAGAAAAAGAAGAAAATATTAGAAGAGCTAGGAAGTCTGCAAAAAGAAATAACGATTAAGCAGAAAGACTTTTTACGATATCCTCACACATTTTTTTAGCATCTCCAAATAGCATAGTTGTATTATCTCTATAGAACAACTCATTATCAACACCAGAATAACCAGTTGCCATTGAACGTTTTACAAATAGAACACTCTGAGATTTTTCTACATCTAAAATAGGCATACCAAAAATAGGGGATGACTCATCTGTTTTTGCAGCTGGATTTGTTACATCATTTGCTCCAATAACAAAAGAAACCTCTGTCATAGGAAAATCATGATTAATTTCATCTAGCTCCAAGACTTCTTCATAAGGAACATTAGCTTCAGCTAGTAAAACATTCATATGACCTGGCATTCTTCCAGCGACTGGATGTATTGCATATCTTACTTCTATTCCTTCTTTTTTTAATATGTCACCCATTTCTCTTAAAGCATGTTGAGCTTGTGCTACAGCCATTCCATATCCTGGTACAATAATTACAGAGTCTGCGTTTTTCATTATATATGCCGCATCCTCTGCGTTACCTTGTTTAACAATTTTGTCTGAGTTATCCTTACTAGCACTAGTGTCTTGCTCACCACCAAAACCTCCTAAAACAACATTAATAATGGATCTGTTCATCCCTTTACTCATTATATAACTTAATATTGCACCAGACGCTCCAACAAGAGCACCAGTTATAATTAAGAGATTATTACTTAGGGTAAATCCTATGCCACAAGCTGCCCAACCTGAATAAGAGTTTAACATAGAAACGACAACAGGCATGTCAGCACCACCAATAGGAATTACAACAAGAAATCCTAGTAGTATTGAAACAATAACTATTGTCCAAAAAATTGTTGGAGATTGATTAATTACAAATAATATAATCAAGAAAATAATTAGGAGGAAAATTACTGCATTTATAAGATGCTGGAACTTAAATACTATTGGCTTTCCTGAAATTGTACCTTGCAATTTTCCAAAAGCTAAAACTGAGCCAGAGAAAGTGATAGCACCAATAAATGTTCCAATACTCATTTCAACTAAACTTGCAGTTTTAATCGAACCAACTTTTCCAATACTAAAAGCTACGGGATCATAGAATGCAGCAGCAGCAACAAATACAGCAGCTAAACCTACTAAGCTATGAAAAGCAGCTACCAATTGAGGTAATGCGGTCATCTCAATTCTGAGAGCTATAAATGAACCTATAGCACCGCCAATAAGTATCGCGGCACCAATTTCATAATAACTAAGAACTGATTTGAACATTAGCGTTGTGAACACCGCTATAATCATACCAATAACACCAAAAATGTTACCCATTCTTGAAGACTCAGGGTGAGATAAACCTCTTAGAGCAAAGATAAATAATAATGCAGAAATTAAATATAATATCGCAACCATGTTAGAAGACATTATTCTTTTTCCTTTGTTTTTTTTGTTTTTTTCTTAAACATCGAGAGCATTCGATATGTTACTAAGAAACCTCCAAAAATATTAACTGAAGCTAATACAACACCTATTAATCCAAAAATTTTTGAAGTATCAAAACCTTGAGGACCGGCTGCCAATATTGCCCCAACTATAATTACGCTTGATATTGCATTTGTCACACCCATCAATGGACTATGTAAAGCAGGAGTAACAGACCAAACTACATAATAGCCAATAATACAAGCTAGGAAAAATACTGTTAGTCCTATAACAAAAACTTCTGAAGAATGTGCTTCCATATTACTTAAATTGCTCCAATCTTACATCCCCGTCATGAGTTAACAAAACAGAATTAATTATTTCATCGTCAAAATCAAAATTTATTTTTTTATTTTCTTTATCTATTAATAAACTTAAGAAGTTAAATATATTTTTAGCATACAGTGCTGATGCATCTTTAGCCACTCTTCCAGGAACATTTCCATAACCAACAATTTTTACTCCATTATGCATTACTATTTCATTCATTTTACTTAAAGGGCAATTACCACCAGCTTCAACAGCCAAATCAATTACTACTGAGCCTGGTATCATCGAAGAAACCATTTCTTCTGTGATTAAAACTGGAGCTTTTTTGCCAGGAATAAGAGCTGTACAAATTACTATGTCTTGTTTTGAAACTGTATCAGCTATCAATTGAGCTTGTTTTTTCTTATAATCTTCACTCATTTCCTTTGCATAACCACCGGCGGTTTCAGCATTTTCAGCTTCATCATCTTCAACCATTATGAATTTTCCACCAAGACTTTCAACTTGTTCCTTAGTTGCTGCTCTTACATCAGTGGCAGACACTACTGCGCCAAGTCTTTTTGCTGTTGCAATTGCTTGTAAACCAGCAACTCCTACACCAAGTATCATAACTTTTGCTGGATTTACTCTTCCAGCAGCAGTCATCATCATTGGAAAAGCCTTTCCAAATTGCTCCGCTGCATCAATTACACTTCTATACCCTGCTAAGTTAGCTTGGGATGATAGAACATCCATACTTTGTGCTCTACTTATTCTAGGAATTAATTCCATACAACATGATGATATTTTGTTTTTATTTAAATTAGAAAATTCAGATTTATTTTCATAAGGGTTTAAAATTCCAATAAGTAATGAATTACTTTTTAAGTTATTTATGTCATCAGTGCTTGGCATTCTAACACATAAACAAACATCAGCCTTCAAGCATTCAGATCTAGTAACAATTTTTGCTCCAGCTTCTTCATAATTTGAATTCTGATATCCTGAAGTTTCCCCCGCTCCATTTTCAATTATAACTTCAAAACCTAGTCTAGAAAAAAGCTTTACGGATTCAGGGGAGATAGAGACTCTTGTCTCGTTGTTATCATTTTCTTTAATAGCAGATAAGAGCATGAGTTCTTATATTGATAGGTTCGCTAAATTTAAAGCTTTTTGTTGGTTTTCCATTAGTTTTTTTGAGTTAAAATCCTCAATGAGTTCGTGAAATATTCTATACCAATTAACTTCAGCTTTTAAATGCATAAACACTGAACCTAATCCTACTGCCGCTCTATCCATAAAAACAAATTCTTTTGGGGGTTTAACACCACCAAGTTTCTTGAGTTCTTGATGAACTTCAGATGCAATTTGTGCTCCATAAATACCACTATCACTTTCTTGTATTTTTTGAACTTTATCTTCCATTAGGGGAGAATATAAAAATCCTGCCCATTTATTTAATACTTTTAATTTATCTTTAGTTATGTCTGTAAATCCCCATTGTTCATAGGCATGAACTGCTTTTGAATTATCTTTTTCTTGAAGAGCAAAGTATAAATCTATTACACCTTGAATGAAATTACCATTAAATATTCTCATACATCCGAAATCATAAATATTAATACTAAGATCTTTTTTTTGAACAGAATAATTTCCTAAATGTGGATCTCCATGAAGAACACCATATTCAAAAAATGGTTTATACCATGCTTTATACATATTTGATGCTAATGTATTTCTTGTTTCTTTAGATGACTTTTTAAAATTTAAAATAGGCTCTCCATCAAGCCAACTCATGGTCAGCAGTCTCTTTGTAGATAATTTGTCATAGGTTTTTGGTACGTGAACAAAATTTATGTTTGAAAAAATATTTCTAAATACTGACATTAATTTTTTTTCTCTTTCATAATCTAGCTCTTCTTTTAATCTGTCAGTAATCTCTTTATATACTTCATCAGTTTTAATAGCTTTATTATACGACTGATAAATTGAAAAAATCATTTTTAATTGCGAGAGATCTGCACTTACTGCTGAGGTCATGTCAGGATATTGAAGTTTGCAAGCTACTATTTCATCATTTTTTACTTTAGCTTTATGAACTTGCCCAAGTGAAGCTGCTCTTGTTGCTTCTTTATCAAACTCTATAAAATTTTTTTGCCAATCCTGTTTTAATTCTGCTGCCATTCTTCTTTTAACAAACAACCATCCCATAGGAGGAGCATTTGATTGTAAATGCATAAGTTCTTGTGCATATTCATCAGGAAGTAGATCAGGTATTGTTGCCGATAATTGTGCCACTTTCATTAATGGCCCCTTAATACTTCCAAGGGCGGCTCTAATTTCAGAGGCGTGTTTTTCTTTGTCTAACTTAACCCCTAAATATCTTTGACTTGCAAGCTTTGTAGCTAATTTTCCAACTACACCACCTACTTTTGCATATCTAGTAAGTTGTTTTGTTAAAGATTTTGCTTCTTTATCTTTCATCAATTTAATTCTTCCAATTGGTCAATGAGACTCTCAATAACATTAACACCTTTTTGCCAAAAATCTTTTTTCTTCGGATTTAATCCAAAGGGTTTCAAGAGTTTATCATATGTATTACTTCCACCGCTTTCTAACAAAGTAATATATTTGTCTTCAAATTTGGGTAGTTTACTTTCGTATACATTAAAAAGAGAATTTACAAGACAATCTCCAAAAGCGTAAGCATAAACGTAAAATGGTGAATGAATGAAATGAGGTATGTAGCTCCAAAAATATTTGTAATCATCATTAAATTTTATTGAAGGTCCTAAGCTTTGCTTTTGTACATCAATCCAAATTTTACAAATCTCATTAACACTTAATTCTTTAATTTTTCTTTGGTCATGTATACGCTTTTCAAATTCAAAAAATGCAATTTGTCGTACTACAGTATTAAGCATATCTTCAACTTTATTTGCTAAAAGTCCTTTACGCTCATTTTCTTTCTTAGTTATAGATAGAAGAGATTTAAAAGTTAACATTTCTCCAAAAACACTTGCAGTTTCAGCAAGAGTTAACGGTGTTGAAGAGTTAAAATAAGTTTGTTTTTTTCCTGCTAAATATTGATGAATTCCATGTCCTAGTTCATGAGCAAGAGTTGCTATATCTCTTGCTTTACCCTGGTAATTAACAAGTATAAATGGATGAGCTGATGGAACAGTAGAAGCAGCGAACGCACCAGGAGATTTTCCCGCGATTACTGGAGCGTGTATCCATGAATTATCAAAAAATTTATTTACAATATTTCCAGCTCTCTGATCAAAATTTGAATAAGCATTAGATACAATTTGTCTAGCATCTTTCCAGGAATAAATACTCTGTGATTGAAAAGGAAGAGGTGCATTTCTATCCCAATACATCAATGATTTCTTTTTAAACCATTTGGCTTTTATTTTATAATAGCGATGAGCAATTTTTGGATAATTTTCTTTTATTGTTTCAGTCAATGCCTCTACAACTTCATCTTCAACAACATTAGATAAATTTCTTGAGCTGACTGGATTTGGTAATCCTCTCCATTTATCATTGATTGATTTGTCTTTTGCAAGATTATTAGTAATAGATGTAAATAAACTAATGTTATCTTTTAAAACAGCAGATACTACCTCAGCTGACTTTTTACGATTTGATTCTTTTTTATCAGAAAGAAAATTAAAAATTTCAGCGCTAGATAAATTTTTTCCCTTAAAGGGAAATTTAAGTGACGCAATTGTATCATCAAATAATCTTACCCAAGCTGATCTAGAAGTAATACTTTTTTCTTGAAGTAATTTTTCTGTTTTAACATCTAATTGATATGGTTTAAGTTTTCGTATATTTTTAATCCAGTTTTTATAAGGTTCTAATTTCTTATCAGCATAGATTTTATTTAATTTTGCATTCGAAACTTCATTTAACTCAAGACTAAAGAAAACTATTGATGAAGCTATATTAGTAATTTGTTCCTGCATTTGTTGGTAAAAAATTTTATTCTTTTCATTATTACCGTCCTCTGCAACTAAGAGATGTGCATATGACATAATTTTATCAATTTTTATATCAATGTTTTCTAATTCAATGATTGCTTTTAAGAGTTGACTAGGACTAAGCTTAGTAATTTTAAATGTGTATTTTTTTTCAAATTTTTTTGTAATTTTTCTTAGTTGATTTAAATCATTATTTAGATTCTTCGCATTTGGAGATTCATATAAATCTTTGAGGTTCCAAACTGGCAGTTTTCCAAGGGTATTTTTTGTTAAATTTTGATAATTTTTTTGTTTCATATTTGACTATTTCGATATAGGTCTATTATCAGAGCTTTGTAGGGAGGATTAAAAGTATGATTGTTAATTTTGATGAATTTAATAACATACCTAGTATTTTTTATTATCAATCAAATGATCTGAAAGATCAACCTTATTTGTGGAAAAAAGAAAATGATAAATATGTTTCTTTAAGCTGGCTACAAGTGAAGGAGCAGGTTGAAAGTTTGGCAATATATTTAAAAGATCTAGGAATTTTAGAGGGTGATAGAGTATTAATTTTATCTGAAAATAGACCTGAGTGGCAAATTACTGATTTAGCAATAATGTCTATTGGAGCAATATCTGTGCCTGCCTACACTACAAGTACAACAAATGATTATGAATATATAATTAAACACTCTGGTGCTAGATGCGCCATTGTATCTTCACATGAATTAATGAAGAAAGCTCTACCTGCAATTGAAAAAAATTCTCACTGTCAAAACGTAATTAAATTTAATGATGACAATGAAACTTATTCAGAAGTTGTAAATATAATATCTTATAATAAAATTATAGATGATAATTTAGAAAAGAGTAAAGCTTCTAATGAAATAGAAGAGTTGTCAAAAAATTTTAACAGAAAAGATACGGCATGTATTATATATACTTCTGGGACAGGGGGAAACCCTAAGGGAGTAATGTTGAGTCATGGAGCTATGCTAAGAAACTGTGCTTCTTGTGATAAATTACTTGAAAGTCTTACTAGTGATTTAAAAAAAGAGATTAGATATCTTTCTTGGTTACCGTTATCTCATTCCTATGAGCATACTTTACAATTCTTAGAAATGGGGCAAGGTGCACAGATCTATTACGCGGAAAGTATTGATAAACTATTAGTGAATATGGCTGAAGCTGCTCCACATTTTATGACAGCTGTTCCAAGATTTTATGACTCTTTACATACTCGTATTTCACAAGGACTTAAAAACCAAAGTAAATTAAGTCAAAGGTTCTTTGCAATTACATTAAATCTAGGAAAGAAAAAATATTTTGATGAACACATGAGTTTCTTTGAAAGATTTATGAATGGATTAATGGATAGAATAGTAAGAAAAAAGGTTAAGAAAAGATTTGGCGGAAGTCTGAGAGCATTGATATCAGGAGGTGCAGCTCTAAATTTTGAAGTTGGATTATATCTTAGTGCCCTTGGCCTTCCTTTACTTCAAGGTTACGGACAAACTGAAACGGCACCTGTTATTTCTGCAAACCCGCCTGAAAAAATAAAATTAGATACTGTTGGAAAAGTTCTTCAAGGAAATGAAGTAAAGATTTCTGAAGAGGGAGAAATTTTAGCTCGTGGTGAACTAATTATGAATGGTTATTGGAATGATCCCGAGGCAACTAATAAAACTATAATTGATGGATGGGTTCATACAGGTGATATTGGAGAGTTTGATGAAGAAGATTATCTAAAGATTACTGATAGAAAAAAAGATATTATTGTAAATGCTGGTGGAGATAATATTTCTCCTTCAAGAATAGAGGCAAAACTAGATATTGAACCTGAAATTGCTCAGTCAATGTTATATGGAGATTTCAAAAATTACCTAGTTGCAATATTGGTACCTAATAAAGATTTAGCTTCTGAATGGGCAAAAGCAAATAACGTTGAAGGTGATTTAAGTAAAATAATTCAAGATTCTTCATTTAATATAAAAATAAAAGATGTAGTAGATAAGGTAAACAAAAGCCTTTCTAGTATAGAACAAATAAGAAAGTTTATTTTAATTGATCATGAGTTTACAATTGAAAACAATATGATGACGCCTTCAATGAAAGTAAGAAGATTTAAAGTAAAAGAAATGTACGGAGAAAACTTAGAAAAATTATATTAAATTTTTCCTTTATCAAATTTTTCTTTTTGCTCAGGAGTAATTTCTTTTTGAAATTTTGTTTTCCACTCTGAGTATGGCATACCATAGATCATTTCTCGTGCCTCATCGTATGAAATAGAAATATTTTTCTTCTCTGCAGCACTAACATACCATTTTGAAAGACAGTTTCTGCAAAAACCTGACAAATTCATTAAATCAATATTTTGAACATCTGTTCTATTTTTTAAATGATGAATCAATCTTTCTGCAACATCAGCAAGTAAATCTCTATCAAAGTTTTTGGTCATATTACGTAAATAAATTATATAAATCTTTTTTTGTGCTATATATATATAATAATTAATGAAACGTAACAGAAAAGCTAAAATTTTAGCTACCTTAGGACCTGCATCATCAGATAAAAAAATAATAGAAGATTTATTTGTGGCTGGATGTGATGTTTTTAGATTAAATTTTTCACATGGTGATTTAGAAACTCATAGAAAAAATTATGAAAATATTAGATCTCTTGAAGAAAAACATAATCATGCATCATGCATATTAGCTGACTTACAAGGACCCAAATTAAGAGTAGGTAAATTTAAGAATACAAAAGAAAATTTAGTTAAAGGTCAAAATTTTATACTAGATCTTTCAACTGAACCCGGAGATAATAATAGGGTTAACTTTCCCCATGAAGAAATATATGATTTTTTAACACCTAATACTATTTTATTAGTAAATGATGGAAGGATTAGATTACAAGTTATTGAACAAAAAAAAGATAGTTTAATAACACAAGTTTTAAATAATGCTGAAATCTCAAATAACAAAGGTGTAAATATTCCAGATGTTATTCTTCCAATAGACGCTCTTACCAAAAAAGATAAATCTGATCTTATGAAGGCATTAGATATGGGAGTTGATTGGGTTGCACTTTCTTTCGTGCAACAAGCAGAGGATATTCTCAAACTAAAAAAAATAATTAACAATAAAGCACTCGTGATGGCAAAAATTGAAAAACCTTCAGCAGTAAAAAATATTGATGATATTATAAATGCTGCAGATGGTATTATGATAGCCAGAGGTGATTTGGGTGTTGAAATGCCAACAGAACAAGTTCCTATAGTTCAAAAAAATATTATTAAGAGATGTAGGCACTTTGGTAAACCAGTTGTTGTTGCTACACAAATGCTTGAAAGTATGATTGAAAATCTTGTTCCAACTAGAGCTGAAGCATCGGATGTTGCTAATGCTATTTACGATGGAACAGATGCTGTAATGTTATCTGGTGAATCTGCCGTTGGAGCGCACCCAATAGAAGTAGTAATAACTATGAATAAAATTATAGAGAATGTTGAAAATGATAAAAATAATTATGATTTACGAATTATACAAGAAAATGTTGATGATGTTGATAATACAGATGCAATAACGTTAGCAGCTTACTCAATTGCTAAAAAATCAGATGCAAGAGCAATTATCACATTTTCTTTTAGTGGTAGAACAACGACTAGAATGGCTAGAGAAAGAGCACCAGTTCAAATTGTTGGTTTATCTCCAAATATTAAAACTACAAGAAAAATGCAATTATACTGGGGTGTAAACTCCTGTCATACTCAAGATGATGCTCAAAATGCACAAGATATGGTTAATATTGCATGTTCAATTGCTAAAAATAAAAAATTAGTAAAGCCGGGAGATAACGTGGTTATCTCGGCTGGTGTTCCATTTGGAAGTGCTGGCACTACTAATCTACTTAGATTAGCTGAGATAATTGCTGATAAAGATCTTAAGTAAGCTTATTACAAGCTTCTTTTATTCTGTTGCACGCATCTTCTAGAATTGCATCACTAGTTGCATAAGATAATCTAAAATAAGGCGATAAACCAAATGCTGCTCCATGAACTCCTGCTACGCCTTGATCTTCTAAAAGGTATGTCATAAAATCTTCATCATTGGAGATATGTTTTCCATTTGGTGTCTGTTTTCCAATTATACCCTCGCAATTAGGATAAACGTAAAAAGCTCCCTCTGGTTTTTGACATGTAATTCCATCTATAGCATTTAATTTATTCAAAACTAAATCTCTTCGTTTTAAAAATTTTTTATTATGCTCGTTTATAAAATCCTGTGGACCACTAATTGCTTCAACTGCAGCAGCCATTGTGATTGAAGAAGTTGATGTTGTGCTTTGTGATTGTATTTTGTTCATAGCAGCAATAATCTCTTTTGGAGCCCCACAATATCCAAGTCTCCATCCTGTCATGCAATATGATTTTGAAACACCATTAAGTGTCAAACATCTGTCTTTTAGTGAAGGTTCAATAGATGCTAGAGTATGAAATTCTACTTCATCGTAAACAATTTTTTCGTAGATATCATCACACATTATAAGAACATTAGGATGTTTTTTTAATATAAGCGCTAAGTCTTCTAACTCTTTTTTTGAATAAACTGATCCAGTTGGATTGCTGGGACTGTTTAACATTAACCATTTTGTTTTAGGGTTAATATTTTTTTCTAGTTGTTCTGGTGTAATCTTAAAATTCTGTGACTGAGGACACTCAACTATAACAGGTTTCCCTTCTGCTAATAAAACAATATCTGGATAACTAACCCAAAAAGGAGCTGTTATAATAACTTCATCTCCAGGATTAATTGTTGCCATCATAGCATTATAGATAATGTGTTTTCCTCCAACACCACATATGATTTCATCTAATTGATAATCTATATTATTATCTTCTCTGAATTTTTTCTGAATTGCTTTTTGTAATTCTGGAGTACCTTTACCTGGCACATATTTAGTTTTACCCTCTTCCATCGCTTTACTAGCTGCATCTCTTATATTTTTTGGTGTGTTAAAGTCTGGCTCACCTGCTGCAAGAACAATTACATCTTTACCCTCATCCTTCAAAGCCTTGGCTTTGACATTTATACCTACGGTCATTGAAGGTTTTATTTTACTCAGTCTATCTGCAACAAAATTCATTTAAATTATAAAATGTTCAATAATTAGACTAGCACAAGTTAACAACAAAAAAAAAGCAAAAATCTTTCTTAATACTAACTTATCTATATTTGATGAAACTTTTGCACCAATTCCAGCAGTAAATATACTAGTTATCGATATAAAAAAAACTATTATAATATTTACGTAACCAAGAGAATAAATAGGAAGTTCATTAATATTTGACCCAGTATACATAAACGTTAGTGTGCCTGGAAAAGCAATTAAAAAACCAAAAACAGCAGACGTGCCAACGGCTTCATGTATCTTTTTTGAAAACATTGTTAAAGTTGGAACACTAAAACTACCACCGCCTATACCAATTGTTGCAGATAAAAAACCAATGGAAGAGCTTATTGCAAAGTTAATTATATTTGATGATGGTATATCGTTACTTACAATTATCGGGCTTTGTTGAAACAGCATATTTAATGAAATCAATAATGCTAGAATGACAAAAAGAATGACTAAACTCTGTCCTGAAATAGAACTCGCTGCAATTGAACCTACAATTGATCCTATTATTATTCCCATTGCCCATTTTTTTACAATTATCAAATTTGTATTTTTAAGTTTAATATGGGATCTTATGGAAGAAATTGAAGTAAAACAAATTACACCAAGAGAAGAAGCTACAGCAACATGCATCACAATTTCAGAGCTGTAACCAAGATTAAGTAAAATAAAGTAAGTTACAGGTACAATTATTATTCCACCTCCAACTCCTAATAATCCTGCAATAAAACCAGAGACTAGACCTGTTAATAAAAAAATAAATACTATTGAAGTCAAATAAATTACCGTATTTTAAGTTTCATTAATGTAGTAAACAATTTAATATAAAAGTAAATAAGACTATGAAACATGTGCATTGGATAGGAACAGGACTATCTTCTATACCGGGAATTAGAAGATTAGCAAAAAATTTAGATAATTTTACAGTATGGAATAGAACTTTAGATAAGGCTATAAAGAGTATTGAGCAAGTAGATAAAAACAATGTGAATGCAAAACAGTTTGATGTTGATTTATTATTTAACGAAACAAACCCAGGTGATATTGTTATTTCTCAACTACCTGCAAACAAACATTTAGAAATAGCTGAACTTTGTTTAAAACATAAATGTCATTTTGCATCTACTAGTTACCTTAATCCAGAAATAAATTCGCTGAATGCAGATGTAAAAAAAGAAAATTTAGTATTTATCAATGAGGTTGGTTTAGACCCAGGTATCGATCATTTTTTTTCTCATTTACTTGTCAGTGATCTTAAAAAAATCTCGACTGAAAAAACAGAAGTGGTTTATGAATCATATTGTGGGGGTTTTCCAGCAATTCCAAATGATTTCAAATATAAATTTAGTTGGTCCCCAGCTGGAGTAATTAAAGCCTTAAACAATGATGCAAAATATATAACAGAAGGTAAAATAAATACTGTAACTCCTTATAAATCTATTAGTTCTTATTCAATATCTGGTGAAAATTTTGAAGCTTATCCAAACAGAGATTCAACACCATATGTAAGTGAATACTTGTTTGATGAGAAATGGAAAGTCAAAGAGTTCGTAAGAGGAACTTTGCGACTTGATGGTTGGAAAGACGCTTGGCAAGATATCTTTTCTATGCTTGAAAATAAATCGGATAATATAGAAGCTGAGATCAATGAAAAAAGTAAAGAATTATTAAAAGATAATAAATACTTACCCAAGGAAGAAGATCGCGTTGTACTTTCTGTAAAACTTAAAGCTTTTGAAAATGATAATAAAATTTTTGATAGTTCTTATTTTCTAGATGAAAAAGGAAGTGGTGAAAATACCGCAATGGGTAAACTTGTATCAATTACTTTATCAGCTGCGATTGATCTAATTATGGATAATAAAATTGAGTCAGGTGTAAAAACTGCACCACATAAAACAGAACACATAATGTATTTTTTTAAAATTTTAAAAGATTATAAAATTAATATCCAACAAGAGAATGGATAATCAATTAAGCAATATTGGTATTGTTAGAGAGTATAGGAATGATGAGAATAGAACTCCTATAGTTCCAGAACATATTAAAAAATACAAAGAAAGTAATCCGAATATTAATTTCATTATTCAGCCATCAAATAATAGATGTTTTTCTGATGAAGAATATAAATTATCTGGCGCTAAAATTAATGACAATTTAAATGAATGCTCAATAATATTCGGGGTTAAAGAAATTGATTCAAATATTTTAATTAATAATAGGACATATCTTTTTTTTTCTCATACCTTTAAAATTAATAAACAACAAAAAAATATTGATAAAAATAAGAAAGACCTACTCTTATCAATTTTAAATAAAAAAATCACACTGATTGATTATGAAAATATCAGAGGTAAAAATGGTACTAGGAGTTTAGGTTTTGGAAGATTTGCAGGTATTGTTGGATGTTATAATACCTTAAATTTATTTCTCAAAATAATTGGAAAACAATCTCTTGCTAGTGCCTACAAAATCAATGATTACGAAAGATTAGTATTAAATTTAAAAAATTTATATTTTCCTAAAACTAAAATTCTTGTTACTGGTGATGGCAGGGTTTCAAAAGGAGTAATTGAACTTTTAAATCAAACAAACATTAAAGCAGTATCAAAAAAAGACTTTTTGGAAAAAAAATTTGATCAACCTATTTTTTGTAATTTGGAAACTAAAGATTATGTCACAAATAATTCTTCCTCTGATTTTAGCCTTGAGCATTTCATTAATAATCCTCAAGATTATTCGAGTTCTGCATTACAATATTTAAAAGAAACTAATATTCTTATTAGTGCACATTATTGGGACCCATCTTCTCCAAAAATATTTGAGGGTGAAAACTTAAAAGATTTAGAAAATCTAAAAATTGTTGGCGATATTACTTGTGATATTAATGGCTCTATCCCAACTACAATACGATCAACAACAATTGATAAACCAAATTATTGGATTGAAAGAAATAATTTAAAAGAAATAGATGAAAATAATGATGGAATTGCTGTTATGGCAGTTGATAATTTACCATCTGAATTACCTCGGGATTCAAGCACAGAATTTAGTGAAGGTATAATCAATGAGGTTCTTCCTTTTTTATTAAAAGAAGATGATGGAAGAATATTAAATGGAACAATAACAACAGATGGTAGTTTTTTAGAAAAGTACAATTATTTAAATAATTATATTAATATTAATGAATAAAGCAGAAAAAAAACATCATCTCTCTTCCGAAATCACAACACCTTTTAAAATTGTCAGTGATTTTAATCCAAGTGGTGATCAGCCTGAAGCAATTAAAAGTATTGTTAAAAGTTTAAATGAAGGAGAACAAGAACAAGTTCTTTTAGGTGTTACTGGATCAGGTAAGACCTTTACAATGGCTAAAGTAATTGAAAAAGTACAGAAACCCACTTTAATAATGGCACCAAACAAAACATTAGCAGCACAACTTTATGGCGAAATGAAAAACTTATTTCCAAATAATGCTGTTGAATATTTTGTCAGTTATTATGATTATTACACACCAGAAGCATATGTACCAAGATCTGATACATATATTGAAAAAGAATCTTCAATAAATGAACAAATTGATCGTCTAAGGCATTCAGCTACTAGATCTTTAGTGGAAAGAAGAGATACAATTATCGTAGCATCAGTTTCTTGTATTTATGGTATTGGATCAGTTGATGCTTATTCCTCAATGTCTTTTACTTTAGATAAAAATCAATCAATAAGTAGAGAGATAATTATCAGAAAGTTGGTTGAACTTTTATACAAACGTCGTGACATGGACTTTAGAAGAGGTAGCTTTAGGGCTAAGGGAGATATATTAGAAATTTTCCCTTCACACTATGAAGATATTTCTTGGAAAATATCTATGTTTGGAGATGATATAGAGAGTATAACACAAGTGGACCCACTTACTGGAGAGAAGCTTGGAGAACTTGAACAAATAAGAATCTTTGCAAATTCTCATTATGTAACTCCAAAGCCAACAATAAAAAAAGCAATTAATATGATTAAGAATGATCTAAAAAAACAATTAGAGATTTTTGAAAAAGAAAAAAAATACTTAGAAAGACAAAGGTTGGATGAGAGAACTACATTTGACTTAGAAATGATGGAAACTACTGGAAGCTGCAATGGTATTGAAAACTATTCTAGATATTTGTCAGGAAGAAAGCCAGGTGAACCTCCTCCTACACTTTATGAATATATTCCGGAAGACTCTTTATTGTTTATAGATGAAAGCCATCAGACATGTGGTCAAATAGCTGGAATGTACAAAGGTGATTTTTCTAGAAAATCAACTTTAGCTCAATATGGTTTTAGACTACCAAGTTGTGTTGATAACAGGCCTTTAAAAAGAGAAGAATGGGACGCAATGCGTCCACAAACTATATTTGTAAGTGCAACACCAGGAGATTATGAACTTGAAAAGACAGGTGGTACCTTTGTTGAGCAAGTAATTAGACCAACAGGTTTAATTGATCCACCTATTGAGATAAGACCAACTAAACATCAAATTGATAACTTAATTGATGAATGTAAAAAGACTATAGATAAAGGTCATCGTGTTCTAATCACAACACTTACCAAAAAAATGGCCGAAGATCTTACTGAATATATTAATGAAGAAGGATTAAAGGTAAGGTATCTTCACTCTGATATCGATACATTAGAAAGAATAGAAATTATTAGAGATCTAAGATTAGGAGTTTTTAATGTTTTAGTTGGAATAAATCTTCTTAGAGAAGGTTTAGATATTCCAGAATGCGCTTTAATGGCTATTTTAGATGCTGATAAGGAAGGCTACCTTCGTTCTAGAACTAGTTTAATTCAGACGATTGGTAGGGCTGCAAGAAATGTTGAAAGTAAGGTGTTAATGTATGCTGATAATATGACTACTAGCATGAAAGAAGCAATGGAAGAAACAGATAGAAGAAGATCTAAACAACTTGAATATAATGAAATTAATAAGATTACACCGGTTAGTATAAAAAAGAATATTCAAGAAATAATTGAAAATACTGCTGAACAAGATCATGTTACAGTTGAAATTGATAATGCTAAAGAATTAGTTGGTAAGGATCTTAATAAACATATTAAAAATTTAGAGAAAAAAATGAATGAATTTGCTTCAAAACTTGAATTTGAAGATGCAGCAAGATTACGAGATGAAATCAATAGATTAAAAGCAAAAGAAGTGGGTCTTTCTAATAAAGTTTTACAGTTTAAAAAGAATTAATGGATATTGTATTTTCAGAAACTAACCAAACTGGAATCATTAAACTTAATCGTCCTAAAGCATTAAATGCTCTCAATTTAGAAATGGCAAAAAAATTCCATGACAAATTATTAGAATGGGAAGAAAAAGATAATATCTTAAGAGTATTGTTAGTTGGAGAAGGTAAACATTTTTGTGCAGGAGGTGATGTAAAATCTCTTGTTCTTGCTGGAAAAGAAAACTCTTTAAAACATGATTTTTTTAAAATTGAATATAAACTTAATTATTTAATAAGCCAATTTAGTAAAGAATTTCTCTCAGTTTGGAATGGTGTAGTGATGGGAGGTGGGGTTGGTTTATCAATATATGGTGATCACAGATTGGCAACAGACAATTCAAAATTCGCAATGCCAGAGTCTGCCATTGGTTTTTTTCCAGATGTTGGTGGAAGTTATTTTTTATCAAATCTTCCAGGTAACATTGGTAAGTATATTGGTTTAACGGGTGAGGTTTTGGGTTTAAATGAATTAATTTTTTTTGGGTTAGCAACACACTATTTTAAAAGTAATAAAATAGAAGATGTTAAAGAAAATTTTATTTCAAGAGGAGAAATTTTATTTGATAATTTTGAAGTAGAGAATGATACATATCTAATTAAAAATATGAATTTGATTAACGAATTATTCAATGGAAATATTAAAACAATCATATCAAATTTAAAAAATAATAATTCAGATTTTTCAAATAAAATTTTAGATGTTCTTTTAGTTAAGTGTCCAATGAGTCTTGCGATAAGCACTAAACTTATAGATGATGCAAAAGGTAAATTGTTAAGAGAATGTTTAGAAACTGAATTTCAATTAAGTCAAAAAATAGTATACCGTAGTGACTTTGATAATGGTGTAAATTCTATGCTAATTTCAAAAGATCATAATCCTATTTGGGAACCATCAAAAATAGATGAAATAAATATAGAAGATCTAGATTTTTATTTTGAAACTCATACTGAAAATCTTTATCTATAATATTACAAATGAGTAATAAAATTCCCACTTCTGCTAAAGTAGTTGTAATAGGTGGTGGTATAGCTGGATGTTCTGTAGCTTATCATTTAGCAAAATTTGGATGGAAAGATGTGATCTTGCTAGAAAGAGATCAATTAACTTCTGGAACTACTTGGCATGCAGCAGGACTGATTGGTCAGATTGGTGCATCAGCAACCATTACAAAACTTAGAAATTATTCGTTAAATTTATATAAAGACCTGGAAAAAGAAACAGGATTGGCAACAGGTTTAAAACAAAACGGCTCTTTAACTATTGCAACAACTAATGATCGATTAGAAGAATTAAAAAGACAAGCTACTTTTGCTCAAAGATTTAATATAGAAGTAAATGAATTAGAAAAAAATCAGATTAAGGATATTTATTCTCTTATAAATACTGATGATGTTGTTGGTGGAATATTTATTCCAAAAGATGGTCAAGCAGACCCTGTTGGTATAACAAATGTTCTAGCTAAATCGGCAAAAATGTATGGTGCTCAAATATTTGAACATTGTTCTGTAAATAAAATCCTTACTAAAAATGGATCTATAGAAGGTGTAGATACAAAACATGGAAAAATTAAATGTGAGTATATTGTTCTAGCATCTGGAATGTGGTCAAGGCAGATAGCAAATGATATAAATGTTAGTATACCACTATATCCAAATGAACACTTCTATATATTAAGTGAGCCGTTAAAAGAAATTTCTAAATCACTACCAGTTCTTAGAGATTACAATAATTGCTTATATCTAAAAGAGGATGCTGGAAAAATTTTAGTAGGAATTTTTGAGCCTAAAGCTAAACCTGCATTTACTGATACATATAAAGTGCCCAATGATTTTTCTTTTGGAGAACTACCTGAAGATTTTGATCATTTTGAACCACATTTAAAAAATGCTATGAAAAGAATACCAGCCCTTGAAAATGTAGGTATAAGAAAATTCTTTAACGGACCTGAGGCTTTTACTCCAGATACAAATTATCTTTTAGGAGAAACACCAGAAGTAAAAAACTTTTATGTTTGTTGTGGATTTAATAGTATTGGTATTCAGAGTGCTGGTGGTGCAGGTAAAGTAACTGCAGAATGGATGATGAACGGTGAAGTTAATGATGATCTTTACTCATTAGATATTTCAAGATTTGAAAAATTTCACTCTGAGACAAAATTTATAACTGAAAGAGTTACTGAGTCATTAGGAAATTTATATGCAATGCACTGGCCTTATAAACAACATAAATCTTCGAGAAATATTAAATTACTTCCTTTTCATAATGATTTGAAAATAAAAGGAGCATGCTTTGGTCAAGTGGCCGGTTTTGAAAAACCAATGTGGTATGCTCTAAATGGTAAGAAACCAGAATATGAGTATAGTTATGGCTATCAAAATTGGTATGATGCAGCAAAGTATGAAACAATAAACACAAGAAAAAATGCTGGTTTATTTGACTTAAGTGCCTTTGCAAAATTGGAAATTAAGGGAGACACTGCCTTCAACGATCTTCAACGATTATGCTGTAATAATATTAAAAATTATCCTGGTCATACAACTTATACACAAATGCTTAATTCAAATGGTGGTATTGTTGCTGATTTAACAGTTACTTGTATTGATACTAATTCTTTTCGTATTGTAACGGGTTCATCTGTGAGAGAACATGATAAAAAACATATTTCAGAAAATTTAAGTAAAAACACAACTTTAATTGATATTACTGAAAGTTTAGCTTGCTTTGGTATTTTTGGTCCTAAAAGTAGAGAAATTCTAACAGAAATATTCGGAAAACATTTTTCAAAAGATAATTTTAAATTTGGAACTGCTAAAGAAATATCATTAAAAAATAATAAATTAATCTTCCAAAGATTATCTTTTGTTGGTGAACTTGGTTGGGAAATTTATGTTCCTATAAATATATCTAGAGAAATTTATTTAGATTTAGTAAAAGTTGGAGAAAAATATAACCTTTCGCATGCTGGTGCCCATGCACTAGATATCATGAGAATGGAAAAGGGATATTTACATTGGGGTCATGATATCTCTCCAGCTGAAAACCCTTTTGAAGCTGGATTAGAATTAACTGTAAAATTAAATAAAAAAACAGATTTTATAGGTAAAGAAGCTTTAAAAACAAAAAATAGAATTAAGAAGAAGCAATTAACAAATTTTGTTTTAGAAAAATCTGTGCCAGGAAACCCGCTCTTATTACATGATGAACCTATTTATTATAAAAATAAAATTGTGGGAGAAACAACTTCTAGCAATTATTCATTTTGTTATAATAAAAATATGGTTTTTGGATATATAGATTCAGAAATAGATTTAAAAAAATTAAATGGAAGTAATTTTGAAGTTGAGGTTGCTAAAAATAAATATGTTATGTCTGTTCAATTTAATCCATTGCATGATCCTGAAAATAATTTTACAAAAATATAATTTTTTACGATCTAATATATGAAAAAAATTAGATTATTTTTTTCTATCGTAGTAATTATATTAATAATTCTATTTATCTTTATTCATATTTTTCTAAATAATTTTGAAAAAGAAAAAATAATTAGTGATATTGAGAAGAAATTTGAAATTAAAATTAATGAAAAAAATAAAATTAAAATCAATATTTTTCCAATAGTAAAACTTAACACAAACTTAGAAATTAAAGATTACAAAAATAATTTATACTTTGATAATATTAGAATTGATATTTCTCAGCCCGTATTTCAAGTTTCAGGAAATTTAAATATTCTAATTGATAATTTGAATATTAAGAATATTAATTTTAGTGAAGTAAATATTAATGGAAAAGTAAATTATATTGAAAATTATCTTAAATTTAGTGATAATTTAGAAAATTTATTTGACTCAATTTATAAAATTAATGGAAAAATAACTTTAGAAACGACTAATGAAGAAAAATTTCTTATTTCATTTTTAAAATTATTCTTTGAAAAATTAGAAAATCAAAAAAATCAAAAATTTGCAATTTCTGAATTAATAAATGCTTTTGGTAATGAAAGTTCTAATTTTAAAGGCGCAATAAATAAAAATAAAAATATTTTAAAAACTAACAAAATAGAAATTAATAATAAAAACAACAAAATTTTTATAAAAGGAGAATACAATTACAGTAATAATTTTATAGATATTATTTTAAACTTATCTCAAAATAATGAAATATATTTAACTACTTTGATAAAAGGAAACTTAAATAATCCTAATATAAGTTTTGATAAAAATTCAAAATTTTTTCAAAATTCAAACTCAAATGAAAATAATATAATTGAAGAAAGCGTCATTCAATTTTTAAATAATTTTTTTGATTTCAATGATTGACTTATTAAATATAGTTAGTAGTGTTTTTGGGTATATCCTTTTTGGATTTTTTGTAAATAAATTACAAATACTTCCAAAAAAATATATTGATTATTTTGATTTTACAGGTTTCAACATTCTTTTACCTTTAGCTTTAATTATATATTTTTGGCAAGTCTCATTTCCTCAAATTAATTCTATTGGCCTGATCATCTCTTTTTTTGCTTCAGGAATTTTTATATCCATAACTGGATTTTTAATTAGCAAACAATTTTTAAATTTTAAAACAGATGACTCTGCACTTTTTGGATTAGCTGCTTGTTTTGGTAACACAGTAGCAATGGGAATACCTCTTATGTATGCAGTTTTGGGTCCAATAAATACAATTCCTTATATGATATTAGTTTTTTTTCATGGTATTGTTCATTTTAGCTATACTGTTATTATAATAGAAGTTTATAGAAATAGACAAAAAAGCATTGTTGAAATTTTTTACCAAATATTATTAGGTATAATTAAAAATATTGTACTTTTTGGAATGATAATTGGAATCATTCTTAATTATTCTAATCTTATTGTCCCATCTATTATGAAACAGCCTTTAGATATTTTTGTAAACCTTGCTCTTCCAATGGTTCTTATTTCTTTAGGTCTTGCATTAGGAAATTTTAAAATTAGAGAAAATATTTATAGTGCAATACTATTAACTATCTTAAAAAATTTTATTCACCCTATAATTGCATTTTGTTTAGCACATTTTATATTAGAGCTTGATAGTCTCTTGGTAATTATTGTTACTATGGCCGCAGCTTTACCAAGTGGGTCTCAGTCATATTATTTTGCATACAGATATAACTCACTAAAAGCTGTAGTTTCTTCAAATGTAGTATTAAGTACTTTTGTTAGTTTTTTTACACTGTCTTTATTGTTAGTATTTTTTGATATTACGTAGATTGAGAAATAAACGATTGTATTCTCTCTTTTTTATCCATAGTTTTTACACTAAAAGGAAAAATCTCTAACATCTTATCATATACATCAATTGCCTGTTGAAACTGACCTTGATGAATAAAAATTAAACCCATTCCATCTAGGGCTCCAAAATGTCTTGGTTCTAATTCAAGAGTTTTAATAATGTCTTGCATAGATTGATCAAAATTACCCATCATAAAGTGAACAGTAGCTCTTTTATTCCAACCTTCTGCAAAATAAGGATCTTCTTCAATTAAATTATTAAAAAATCTAATTGCTAGTGGATAATTTCTTAAATTCATAGCTTGAATACCCTTCTCAAAATATTCAATTACTTTTGGATCATCAACTTCATACCATATATTCCAAATGTCAGATATTAAATCTCTTATCTCATCCTGATTTTCAGTCTCATTTAATTTTTTAAACAAATTATTTAGCCGTGGATCATTTTGATCTGCTAATGCTATCTTACTTGCAAACAAAAGACTTATACTGACAATTAATATTTTAAAGATAACTCTCATATTTAAATGATTTTTCAGATAGATTTCTTTTCTTTTCATGCTTTCTAGTTCTCCCTGTTACTCTAGTTCTCCATAACTTAAATGATCTAGGTTTCAGATTTGTTCTCATTATTTTTATAACCTCTGATTCGGTTACATTGTGAATTCTTTTTATTTTTTCAAAAGAGGTTTTATCGCACCAGGCTAATTTAATAATATTATCTATATTCTCCTGCATATTATCAATATAGTTCTGTATTAATTAAATTCTAAAAAAAATGATTGATTTGTATTCATCACCTACTCCTAATGGTCGAAAAATTAGCATTATGCTTGAAGAATTAGGTGTGGATTTTAATCCTATTTTAATAAATTTAGATAAAAAAGAGCAGTTTAATGAAGAGTTTTCAAAAATATCTCCTGCAAATAAAATTCCTGTAATTGTGGATAATGATAACAACCAAACAGTATTCGAATCTGGGGCTATCCTTCTTTATCTGGCAAAAAAATATAATAAATTTCTAAATAAAGATAAGTATTGGGAAATAATACAATGGGTTTTTTTTCAAATGGCTTACGTTGGGCCAATGCTAGGCCAAGCTCATCAATATTTATTTTATCATCCTGGTAAAAGCAAATTTGCAGAAGATAAAACAAAGGGGTATGCACAACATATATATTCAATTTTGGATAAAAGGCTTTCTAAACAAGAATATTTTTCGGATACCTATTCAATAGCTGATATTTCAATTTGGCCTTGGACTGCTCGTTATGAAAGACATCAAATAAATTTGCATGATTATCCAAATGTGTTGAGATGGTATAAACAAATATCAACAAGATCTGCAGTTATTAAAGGATATAATTCTGTAGGTGAATTTTATGAAATCCCTAAACCTTAAGCGTTATAAAATAATACTGAGCCTGCGGTTATAATTAAAAGGATTGCTAAAAACCATTCAACAATTTTTTTTAATTTTTCATTATTAAGATATTTTCTGATAACACTTCCTCCATATGCCCAGATACTAATGGAAGGAATATTAACTACTGTAGACATAATAACCATAAATAGTGTTCCAATTATTATATTTTCATCTTTTGGATAATATAATGTTACTGCAGTTGAACAGATTACCCAAGCTTTTGGATTTACAAATTGAAACAAAATTGCTTCATGATATTTTAATGGTCTTGATCTATCTTCAGTCTTTGAAATATTTAAAGATCCAAACATTTTATATGCTAAATAAAGAATATAGCCCGCTCCAACATATCTTAAAATATCATAGAGTATTGGATAGGTAATAAACAAAGATCCAAGACCTAGACACACAAGTGCTAATTGCAAACCATGACCAGAAGGAATGCCAAAAATATTAGGTATAGATCTTATAAATCCAAATTTTATACCTGATGCAGTTAAAATACTATTGTTTGGACCTGGAGTTACGTACATAATAAAATTATACACTGCTAAAGCAGCTATTAATTCCCATGTAATCATTTTTTAATCTCGAAAATTTACAAATTGGACTGGTATACCTATCTTAGTATCCTCAATAAGCTTCATTACACTTTGTAAATCATCTTTTTTCTTTCCTTCAACACGAAGTTCATTCCCATTGATCTTTACTTGAACTTTTAATTTAGAACTTTTGACATCAGAAGTAATTTTTTTACACAGGGATTGCTCAATTCCTTCTACTAATTCATACGTCTGACGAATTTTATTTCCCCCAGCTTTTTCCATATCATTTTTTTTTAAACATAAAGGGTCAACTTTTCGTCTAACAAAATGAGTAACGAGCATGTCATTTACTTGACCAGCTTTCATTTCATCATCAGTAATAACAACTATAGTGTTTTCTTTTTTTTCAATTGAAGTATCTGATCCTTTAAAATCGTACCTAGTGGTAATTTCTCTTGTCACATTTCCTAGTGCGTTATCAATTTCTTGATGATCTAATCTGTTTACAATATCAAAACTAGGCATTTATTTAGTTTATTACATCGTCATTTATATCTGGCAACTGTTTTTTAGTACTTAATCTTCCTAATTTTTTCATCTTTTCTACTTTTTTAGTCAAACTTCCTGAGCCATCTTGTAATCTTTGTTTAGCTTCGTCCATTTTTGATTTAGCTAAATCTATTGACTGATTAGCTTTTACAAACGACTCATATACACTGACTGTTTTATCATAAATATCTGATGCAGCTGATGCTATATCTTTTATTGTTTTTGATTGTTTATCAACCCGCCACATATTTTCTACAGCTTTAAGTAAAAAGGGTAAGGTTGATGGTCCAACAATAATTATTTTATTGTTCCATGAATCTTCGATAAGTTTATTTGCCTCATTATATAAAGTAAGTAATGCTGGTTCTATTGGAACAAACATTAAAACATTATCAATTGTATTGATACCATATATTTTTGAATAATTATCTTTACTCAAACTTCTAATCGAAGTTTTTGTTGAATCCAAAAATTTTTTCAAAAATATCTTCTTTTGTTGATTGTCATTTGTATTAGAATAATCATGCCAAGAATCTAAAGACACTTTTGAATCTATAATTATGTGTCTATTACCTGGCATATGAACAATTACATCAGGTTTTTGTAAATTACCATCTTCATCTCTAAAAGTTTTTTGAGTTGAGTACTCTTCTCCTTCTCTTAAACCAACACTATCTAAAATATTTTTAAGTACAAATTCTCCCCAAGGACCTTGTTGAAGCGCACCGCCTCTAATTAATGTATTCTCAATTCTATCTTGAGCTAAATTAAAATTTTGTAAAGATTGCTGAATTGATTGCATATGATTTTTTAAGGAAGTAAGATCAGTATCATCTTTTATTTCAGAACTTTTTGTTTTACGAAGAAAAAATAAAATTGATAAGAAACCAACTCCAGATAAAAAACCAATAATGAAAACAAATATAAGATTTTCAAACATAACAAATTAAATAAGATATAAATATATTATTAAATATCTAGCAATTTTCCCAATAGATACAAATATT
The DNA here is from genome assembly GCA_902515745.1 of uncultured Alphaproteobacteria bacterium. Lineage (GTDB taxonomy): Bacteria > Pseudomonadota > Alphaproteobacteria > HIMB59 > CACPNW01. The sequence goes on from CABXWB010000010.1 coordinate 44,479, forward strand.
AAAAAGAAAGTAATATTATATTTTACTGTACCTGCTGCAAATGCGATTGGGTCTCCAAAAATAGGCACCCATGAAAATAATAATGACCATTTTCCATACTTTTTGAAAATATCTGAAGCTTTCTGTAATAAATATTTATTTACTGGAAACCAAGGTTTCTTAATAAGAAAATTTATAAAGTAACCACAAATCCAACTGATTAGAGATCCTAAAATATTACCTGCTGAAGCAAAAAATAATAATAAAAATGTATTATACTTATTAGATAATAATAGTGCGGATAAATATGTCTCTGAAGCAAAAGGAAAAAAAGTACCTAAAGACAAACAAAAAATAAATAATGATGAATAGATCAAAGTATTTCTTATTGTTAATTTATGTTAATGTTATCTTACTTATCAATTTATGAACGATTTTCCAAAAGAAGAATTTATTTCCAGAATTGAAAAAATACAAATACATATTGAAAAAGAAAATATTGATGCAGTTATTATAACTTCACCATCAAATTTTAGATATTTCACTGGACTTGATAGTAATTTTTGGGAAAGTCCTACAAGACCGTGGTATTTAATTATTTCAAAAAAAAATCCAATAAAAGCTATAATACCATCTATTGGCATTACAGCTATGCAAAAAACATTAGTCAATGATATTGAAACTTGGGAGTCTCCAAATCCAAAAGATGAGGGAATATCTTTATTGAAAAAAAATATTAAAAGTTTTCCTAAAAGTTCAAATATCGGATTTGAATTAGGAAATGAAACTTTTTTGCGAATGAATATTAATGATTATCAAGATATTCAAAAAAACTTATCAGAATATAATTTTGTTGATGCTAGTAAAATACTTTGGAGTATAAGAAAAATAAAATCTGAAATAGAGATCAATAATATTAAAGAAATTTGTTCTATTACAAGTAAGGTGTTTGATGATTTTCCTCAAAAAATTAATTTAGGAATGAGTGAAAAACAAATTGCATCAATATTTAAAAAAGAATTAATTGAGAGTGGCGCAGATTATATTCAATACATGGCGTGTGCTTCAGGATTTAATGGTTATAATCAGATTATCTGTAACCCAACAGAAAGGGTAACTAAAGATAGTGATATTCTAATTATTGATACCGGTGCAACTTTAAATGGTTATTTTTCAGATTTTGATAGAAATTTTGGTTTTGGAAAAATTCACAAACAAGTTCTAGATGCATATAATAAATTGTGGGAAGCAACTGAGAGAACTTTAGAAATTATAAAACCCGGAATTAGTTGTTCAGAAATATATTCTAAATTATCTCATAATTTAACAACTAACAAAATATCAGTTGGAAGGATGGGTCATGGTTTAGGCTTACAACTAACTGAGCCGCCAAGTATTATGAAAAATGACAAAACATTACTTGAGGAAAAAATGATTATAACTCTTGAACCATCAATCGAAATGGACGAAAATAAAATATTAGTACAAGAGGAAAATTTATTAATAACTAATGATTCCTATGAGCTTTTAAGTACTAGAACTCCAGAAAATTTACCTATTATTAATTAATTAAATTATTGATTCTATTTTAGGCATAAGTCTAATTAATTCCTTCGTATATTTATGCTCAGGATTATTAAATAATTCCTCTGTATTTTTTGTTTCACAAACAGCACCATTTTTTAGTACAATTATTCGATTACACATTTGGCGAATTACAGGGAGATCATGGCTAATAAATAGCATAGTGAGATGAAGTTCATCTTGTATATCTTTTAATAAATTCAATATTTGTGCTTGTATACTAACATCCAGTGCAGAAGTTGGTTCATCACATATTAATAATCGTGGTCTTGTAGCCAAGGCACGAGCAATGGATATTCTCTGCCTTTGCCCTCCTGAGAATTCATGTGGGTATCGATCTAGAGATTGTCTGGTCATTCCAACAATATCTATTAGGTCATAAACATTTTGTAAAAGTTCATTATTGCTAATATTTTTTTGAAAAAATTTAATTGGTTCTGCAATAATATCCTTAACTTTGAAACGAGGATTTAGAGATGAGTAAGGATCTTGAAAAATCATTTGAATTTGACCTCTACTATTATGAATTTGATATTTTTTATTTGAATTAAATAGAGGTTCATTATTATAAATTAAATCACCTTTGTTAGGACTAATTAATCCAGTAATAATTTTTGCTATAGTTGATTTACCTGAACCAGACTCTCCAACTAATCCAAGTGTCTCACCTTCGAATAATTCAAAAGTTACATTGTCGACAGCTTTAACTATTTTATCATTCGAACTTTTATTAGAAATAAATGAAAAACCACTACCTAAAGAATTATCATCAAAAACTTTTGTTACTTCCTCAAGTTTTAATAATTTTTGATTTTTATTTTCCCTTATTCCCCATGTCTTAATAATATTTTTAGTCAAATCCTTGGAACTAGATGTTATTTCCTTACCATCGGGGCTAATTAATTTAAATCTATCAATTTTCTTATTTGTTGGTGGCACTGAAATTACTAAGCTTCTTGCTTCTGTTGATTTTGGATTTGTTAATAATTCTTTAGTCTCACCTTGTTCAACAATATGTCCGTATCTCATGACAATAACTTTATCAGTCGTCTCTGCTATGACTCCCATATCATGGGTAATAATTATAACACCAAGATTTCTTTTCTTTGTAAGATCTTTGAGTAGTTCTAATATTTGATATTGAATACTTACATCTAAAGCTGTTGTTGGTTCATCTGCAATTATTAAGTCAGGTTCACAACTTATCGCTAAAGCTATCACAACTCTTTGACGCATACCGCCACTAAATTGGTGTGGATAGTCCTCAATTCTTTTTTCAGCGTCCTCTATTCCAACCTCTTTAAGTAGTTGGATTGATTTTTTAAGTGAATCTTGAAAACTTAAATTTAAATGAGTCTGAATAGTTTCAATTAATTGATCTTTTATTTTGAATAGAGGGTTTAATGAAGTTTGAGGGTCTTGAAAGACAAATCCTACTTTCTTTCCTCTAATATTTTGAATTATTTCTTCATTACTTCTTAATTCAATATTGTCTATTTTTATTGAGCCATCTGTGATTTCACCTGGAGGATCGATCAAGTTAATTATCGCATTTGCAATTGTAGATTTTCCAGATCCAGACTCACCGACAATTCCTAATATTTCACCTCTTTCTAAAGAAAATTCTACATTTTTGCTTGCAACAATAGTCTCCTTTCGTGTTGGATAACTTATGTTTAAATTTTTAACTTCTAAAAAACTCATCTCTTTTTTAATTTTGGATTTAAAGCATCTCTCATCCAATCCCCTAATAAATTAATTGATAACGCTAAAACTATTAAGAAAATGGCTGGAAAAAAAGTAATCCACCACTCACCTGAAAATAAAAAATTATTTCCAAACCTTATTAGAGTACCAAGAGATGGTGTTGTTGGTGGAACGCCAACACCTAAAAAACTCAAAGTGGACTCTGTAATAATTGCAAGTGCCAATCCAATTGTAGCAATTACTAAGATGGGCCGAAGTATATTTGGTAAAATATGCTTAAACATAATTAATATATTTGATAGTCCAATAATTCTTGAAGCTGAGACATACTCTTTATTTTTTTCAACCAAAGTTGATGCTCTTGATACTCTTGCGAACTGAGGCCATTCTGAAATACCAATGGCGAAAATCAAAACATAAATTGCCATTTCATCATGCATTGATTGTGAAATAATTGCCCTTGCAATACCATCAACTAGTAAAGCCATTAAAATACTTGGAATAGTTAGCTGCACATCTGTAAGACGCATTACAATAATCTCATATCTACCACCAATATATCCAGCTGTTATTCCAAGGAATACTCCAAGTAACATAGCAAAAATTATAGATGCAAAACCAACGATAAGTGAAATTCTTGAACCATAAATCATTGTGGAAAACATATCTCTTCCCTGCTGATCAGTACCTAAAATAAAGCTAAAACTTCCTCCCTCCGACCATACTGGTGGGGTAAAGGCATCCATTAAAGAAACTGATGCTGGATCAAACGGATTATAAGGAGCAACTATCCCAGCAAATACAGAACAAAAAAGTATAGTAAAAAATATTGTTGAAGAAATTACTGCTAATTTAGAATTAAAGAAACTGTATCCAATATCAGTATCATATATTTTATTATAGGTTTTAAGTAGCATTTCTAACTACCCTCTTCCTTCAATCTAATTCTAGGATCAATAAAATAGTATGTGATATCTACAATAAAATTTATCATAACAAATATAAAAGCTACCATGATCATATATGCTGACATTATAGGAATATCGACAAAGTATACTGCTTTGATAAATAATGACCCCATGCCAGGCCATTGAAAAACTGTCTCTGTAATAATTGAAAAAGCAATTAAAGTTCCGATGTTGATACCTGTAATAGTAATAACTGGAATTAATCCATTTTTTAGCGCATGCTTATAGTTAATAGCACTCCTTTTTATACCTCTTGCTTTAGCAAATTTAATATAATCTGTTTGTAAAATTTCCATCATTTCAGCCCTAACTAATCTAATAACATAAGTCATTTGAAATAAGCTTAGTGTAACAGATGGGAGTATAAGTGCTTTTAATCCGGAAGTAGTCAAAAATCCTGTAGTCCAAAAACCTAATTGTGTGACTTCACCTCTTCCAAAAGATGGAAGAACTCCCAAGGTTACTGAAAACAAATAAATTAACATTATTCCTATTATGAATGTTGGCAGTGATACCCCAGCTAGAGAAATCACAAGAATAATATTAGAAATAAAACTATCTCTATGGATACCAGTATATACACCCAAGATAACACCACTGATGATCGCAATTAAAGCGGAGACAAAAACTAATTCTAAAGTAGCAGGCATTCTTTCTGCAATTAAGTCTGAAACTTCTCTTTTTAATTGATATGATATTCCAAAATCACCTTGAATTACATTTCCTATAAAACGAGAAAATTGAACGTAAACAGGATCATTTAAACCCAATACTTCTCTAACTTCAGCGCGTCTTTCATCTGAAGCATCTTCTCCAGTCATGCTATTTACTGGATCACCTACAAAATTAAATAAGGAAAATGAAACAAAGGCAACAACAATCATTACAATAATAGATTGAAAGAGTCTTTTAAAGAAATAGCTAAACATGGATAAATTTCTGGCCAGTTAACTGGCCAGAAAATATAAAATTGATTAGTTTACGTTTGCAAATCTAAATAATGGCTCGTTGTTCATTCTAATTGGAACATCGACATTACTTTTTGATGCTTGGTTAACAACTTGGTGATGTAAAGGAAGATATGTTACATCGTCTTGAGTAATATCCCAAGCTTCCGCAATCATAGCATTTCTTTTATCTGCATCAGTTTCAACACCCATTGCTGCAACTAACTCGTCAACTCTAGCATTGCTGAAATTAACTTTATTCCAGCTACCAGCACTATCAAATAAGTATGAGTATACATAATGACTGTCAAAAGTTGGAACGCCCCAGCCTAACATGTACATATCACTAGTCATACCATTTGCGTCACCTTCTTTAACTTCTGAGAAGTGTTGGCTTTTAGTTTTTGCATCAAGAGTAACATCAACTCCAATTTTAGCAAACATACCAATTGCAGCAACACAGATTGCTTCATCGTTTATATAACGATCATTTGGACAATCTAGCGTAACCTCAAATCCATCTGGATAACCAGCTTCTGCTAATAGTTTTTTTGATAGCTCTGGATCATAAGGTAATCTTTCATCACGTGCAGCTGTATGACCATTTACACCAGGAGCAGTTATAATTCCAGCAGGAACACTTTGCCCTCTCATTACCTTATCCTTAATAGCATCCATATCTAAAGCATGGTACATAGCTAAACGAACTCTTTTATCTGCAAAAGGATTTTTACCCTTGATATTAGATGAGTTTAATTCAGCAGAACCTTGATCCATACCAAAAAATATTGTTCTATTTTGGGGAGTCATTTTTACACCATGTCCAGCAGAAGATTTGATTCTCTCAATATCTTGAACCGGAACAACGTTTGTGTAGTCAATTTCTCCAGAAAGGAGTGCTGCAACTCTTGTTGCATCATTTGCAATTGGAAGTAATTCAATAGTATCTACATTGAAAGTACTATCATCACCCCACCAATCATTATTTTTTTCAAAAACAGTTCTTACGTCTTGTTCTCTAAATGTAATTTTGAAAGGTCCAGTTCCATTTGCATTAGAAGCACAGTAAGATGTTTCACCAGCATCCCAGTTGTATGAAACTTCACAACCATTTCCTTTTGCCCAATCTTCAGACATTACAAATATCTGAGTTAGTTGGTTTAAAAGAATTGGATTTGGTCCATCTGTTACAACTTGAACCGTATGATCATCTAAAGCTGATGCTGATTTAATACTTTTGATTAAATCTACCATATCAGATGGAGCAGTTTTTGCTCTATTGATACTAAAAGCGATATCGCTAGCTGTTAAGTCTGATCCATCATGGAATTTTACACCCTTACGAATATTAAATACCCAAGTATCAGCTGAAGTTGTTTCCCATGATTCAGCAAGCTGCGGAAGTATTTCCATATTGATACCTGGAGTTACTAAACCTTCGTATACTTGACGTGAAACCATGTGTGTTGGTCCTTCGTTTTGTGCGTGCGGATCAAGAGTTAACGAATCACCTGGCATTGACCATTTAATACTATTTGCAAATGCTGGCGAAAAAATACCCATGAAAAGCATAGACAAAACAATGCTTAAAGTTTTTTTCATATTATTTCCTCCATAGAAATTTGATGGTAGACCCATACTACTTCAATGGAAATATTCAATATTATTAGTATTAATAAGTGCTATATTTTGTCATAATTATTAATATTAATTAGCACGTAACCCCTGAAGGAGGCTTAATATAGTGAAAAGAATAAAGAAGGCACAAGAGGTCTCAAAAATACTCAATCGTATATATAAAAAAGTACCTATTCCTCTTTCCCATAAAAATAAATTTGAATTAGTTGTAGCTGTACTTCTTAGTGCACAATGTACAGATGAAAGAGTTAACCAAGTTACACCAACGCTATTTAAAAAAGCAAACTCAGCTATAAAAATGACAAAAGTGCCAAAAAAAACAATTTATAATATTATTCGCCCATGTGGTTTAGCACCTCAAAAATCGAAAGCAATATTTGAACTATCAAGAATACTTGTTAAAAAATTTAAAGGAAAAGTTCCAGAAAGTTTTGAAGAATTAGAAAAATTACCAGGTGTTGGTCACAAAACGGCTAGTGTTGTTATGTCTCAAGGATTTGGTCATCCAGCATTTCCAGTTGATACACACATTCATCGTTTAGCTCAACGTTGGGGTTTAACTAACGGTAAAAATGTTGTCCAAACAGAAAAAGATTTAAAGCATCTATTTCCAAAAAAATCTTGGAATAAACTTCATTTACAAATAATATTTTATGGAAGAGAATTTTGTCAAGCAAGAAGTTGTTATGGTTTAGAATGCGAAATATGCAGAGTTTGTAATCCAAAGAGAAAAACACCTATTAAAACAAAAAAGTAGTAGTTAAAAGGGCTGGAATACAACAAGTATAAGTATAAAAATCAAAATTACTGCTGGCGCTTCGTTTGTAATTCTAAAAAATTTAGTGGAATATTTATTTTTATCATTTTTAAAATCATTGAGACATTTTAAACAAAAAAAATGATAGCCAGATAACAATACTACAAAAAAGATTTTTAAAAGCAACCAAGTATCAATACCCACGTAATGTATAAGTGAAATACCAGAAATCCACGTCACTATAAAAGATGGAAACATAATTATTCTATATAATTTTCCTTCCATTAATTTGAATGTTTCTGAAGTTTCTTTAGTAATTTCAGGATTAGCATGGTTTACAAACAAACGTGGAAGATACAAAAGCCCAACCATCCAAGCTATGATACTAAAAATATGTATAACTTTTAGAGTATTAAATAACATGATTTATTCCCATATTGCAAGAGGAGGCATTGACATTAATATAGCATCAACATTCCCACCAGTCTCTAGACCAAATTTTGTACCTCTATCATATAATAAGTTAAATTCAGCATAGCGACTACGCTTAATTAATTGTATCTTTTTGTCCTCTTCATTCCACTCCTCATCCTTAAGTGCAGTTAAAGTATTTTTGATAAAGTGATGAAAATAAGTACCTACGCCTTGGACAAATTCAAAATCTTTTCCCCAATCACCAGTTTGAAGGTAATCAAAAAATATTCCTCCAACACCTCTCGGTTCGTTTCTATGTTTAAGAAAAAAATAGTCATCACACCATTTTTTAAATTTAGGATAATATGATTTATCATATTTATTACACAAAACTTCTAAACCACGATGATATTTTTTCTCATCCTCAAATATTACACAAGGTGTAATATCCATGCCTCCACCAAACCATTCCTGAGTGGTTTTAATAAATCTTGTATTAAAATGCATAGAAGGAATTTTTGGTGAAACAGGATGTAACACAACACTAATACCAGTTGCATTATAATTTGGATCTTCTTTTGCACCTGGAATGGCTTCTCTCATATTTTCGTTAAATGTTCCGGCGACGGTAGAAATATTTACTCCACCTTTTTCAATAATATTACCCTTAATTTTACTCATTTTACCACCACCATCACCTTTGTGATCCCAGTTACTTATTTCAAATTGATTTTCATCAATGTTTTGAATAGTTTCAACTAAGTTATCTCGTAATTTTTCAAACCATTCTTTTGCAGTATTAAATTTGGGATCAGCAATCATAATGGCCAACCTTGAGTATTTTTTTTTATCAGATTTACAAAAACGTCTATGTGATCATCGTGATCATTCAAGCAAGGTATATAATGATAATTTTCTCCACCTGACTCCATAAAATATTCTTTATTTTCTTCTTCAAGTTCTTCAAGTGTTTCAAGACAATCACTACTGAAACCAGGAGATATTATATGTATATTTTTGATCCCTTGTTTTGGTAATTCTTTTAATGTTTCACTTGTATATGGCTTTAACCATTCCTCTCTTCCAAATCTACTTTGAAAAGTAGTCATTATCTCATCATCGGATAATCCCATATGTTCTTTGACCAGTCTTGTGGTTTTAAGACAAAAGCAATGATACGGATCACCATTAGTCAAATACCGTTTTGGTATACCATGATAACTAAAAATAATTTTTTGTGGTTTTGAAGTTTTTTTCCAAAATGACTTTATTGAATTTGACAATGCTTCAATATAATTTTTTTCTTCAAAGTACTGATTAATAAAACGCATTTCAGGTATCCAACGCCATTTTTGCAATACATTTGTTACTTCATCAAATGTACTACCTGTTGTTGCAGCACAATATTGCGGATACAAAGGTAGAACCAATAATCTTCTTACTTGTTTTTTTTGAAGTTTTAACAAAGCATCTGGAATGGATGGATTGCCATAACGCATCCCAACTTCAAAAACTATATTTTCATTTTTTGAAGAAAAAGATGATTGGATTTTATTTAGTTGTCTGTTTGCAATATCTAAAAGTGGAGAACCCTTATCAGTCCAAATTTGTTTGTATGCTTCTGCTGACTTTGATGGTCTTATTTGTAAAATTACTAGCTGCAATATAATTTGCCATAAGATTTTAGGTAATTCGATTACTCTAGGGTCTGACAAAAATTGATTAAGATAAACTTTTAGTTCTTTTTTATTTGGAGCATCTGGAGTGCCTAGGTTAGTAATTAAAACACCAATTTTTTCTTTACTCCCGTGCTCATAATCTTTTTCACCTATATATTTAACCATATCTATTAGCTAAATTCTTTTCTGATATTTTCTATAAATAAATGAACATTTTTTTCTGGAGTATTTTTGTTAATTCCATGTCCAAGGCCACAAATCCAGCCATTAGGATTTTCAATTAATTTCATTTTTTCAATAAAATCTTTTAAATTATTAAGAAATGTATCTGTTTCACTTAACATTAATTGTTCATTGAAATTTCCTTGAATAAATCCATGTTTTTGATTTTCAAACATAAATTTAAGATCTATTGTGTGATCATAGCCAAAACCAGCAAAGGGAAAACTGATGATAGAATTTAGATCTGTTAAACTCTTACCTCTTGAATAATAGCCAAGTTTATTTGGAAAAGAAATTGCAATCTCTTCCAAAAATTTTGAATAAATTTCATGAAAATTTATTTTATCTAAATCATACAAGGAACTATCAAAAATCATGACAAGTTCAACACCTGCATCTAATTGTAATTGAATATTTTTCTTTAGAAGGGGTAAAAGAATTTTTGAAATAAATTCTAAATTCATTTTAGTGTCGATTGAATCAGAGTTATTATTTCCAAATGCATATTTTGATAACGTCCAAGGTCCACCAACAAATCCAATTAAACTTTTATTATTTGGTAATTTCTCTTTTGTTATTTTTATAGCTTCAAATTGAAATTGCATATGCTCAATGCCACGATCAATATTACTATAATCATTAATGTTTTCTGAATTTATATAAGAATTAAATTTCGGTCCTGGGTCAAACTTTAATTCTAAACCAAGTCCCTCCAAGATAAATAAAATATCACTGAATAAAATTGCAATATCGTAATCAAACTCTTGTATTGGACCAAAAGCGACTTCTGAGGCTAGATCCGGAGTTTTACAAAGTTCTTCAAAAGTATATTTTTCTTTGAGCTTGCGATAATGCGAATGGTATCTTCCAGCCTGTCTCATGAACCAAATGGGTGGTGTTTTTTGAATATTTCTTTTAAGAGCATTTTCGAATAAAATATTTGTCATTTTTAGGCTTTTAGTAATTTTTTCTTCCAACTATCATAAGATAGCTCAACAAAAAGATTTTTATCATTACCTAATATTTTTCTAATCTCATTGTAAGTATTTCCTGGACCACAAAAATGATATTTTTCAATAATTTTAGGATATTTATCAATACTCGACTTAAAAGCTGAACTGCTCATCCAATAAAAGTACTTTTTCTTTTCTATATCTATTTCAAAATCGATAGACTCCAATTGATACGTTTCAATTTTATTTTTTATCGAACTTTCAGGAGATTGAGAATGAGTTAACTTAACCCAAGTATTATTTGTAAGTGAATCAATATCTTTATCAAAATCCTCACCCAAACCATCTGAAGTTCCATTAACCCAAATACCTCTTTCAGATAAATTTTTCCATGTTCTTAAACCACTAGTCCAAATAATATTATTTGATTTGATTTTTGAACTATCTGGGATTGAGCTAATACGTGAAACATAAATACATTTATTTTGTAAATTATTTATATCATTGATATTTTCATTTAATTTTTTTCTAGAAAATATTTTATAATTTTTTAAATTTTCAGGATAAATTTCATCTGTTGTATTACTAGAAAAACTTATATCTTTTGGATCAATAAAATCCCAGCTCTCAAAATGATTGCCATTTTCATCTTCACCTCTTTTAGATACAACTAATCCTAATTTGTGTGAGATGTAAGATACTCCTATTTTTTGGTGACATCCTCCTCCATAATTTTTTAAAATATTTCTTTCTTGAATAACATTCGAATAATCTTTGGAAAAATTAATATCATTTAAAATTTCGTTAAGTTTATTATCTTTAATTCTTGTTTCAATCGCTAGAGCTCCTTGTCCAGGAGAACAAGGGTTTATAGACAATGGTAAAACAGACCATAGACATTCGTTAATATATTTTTTTAGAGTTATTTTTAATTCATTAAATTCAGAATAATTATTTAAAAGTAATCTATCAATTGCTGCTTTAGCAACAATGAAACCATCACTATTAGGATCTTCCAAAAATTTTTTAAACCTAGTGGGTATGTTACCTCTAATATTTTCAAAGCAAACTTCATCAAACTTTTGTGGAAGATAGTTTTCAATAAAATTTTCTAAATTATATTGTCTTCGAGGTGATGAGCAAAGAATAGTAATTTTCTTACTATCTAATGTTATGTTTTTTTTTAAGAATAATATATCTCGTTTATCAGCACGTTTTAATGTAGCAGCAATTTTAGTTTTCTCACCAACTTCAATTGGAAGATCCTTCCAAGAATGAACAATTAAATCACATTTGTTATTTATTAATTCATTTCTTAAATCATTAGTAAAAACACCTTCTGTTGGCATTTCAGAAAGAGGTGTTTTTAGATCTTTATCTCCTGAAGTACTTCTTGTTAAAAATTCTATTTCTACAAAAGGATGTTTTGATTGCAAATAGTCGGAAAATTCACGTGCTTGAATTATTGCCAAGTCACTTTTTCTAGATAAAATTCTTATTTTCATTGCTTATATTTCTATAAATAACACTATATTGTAAAATTGGTAATGGTTGAATTTAAAGGTACAAAATCTTCGTGGGGCTTGGTTGCAAAACTTTTTCATTGGTCATTGGCACTTCTTCTTTTTTGGCAAATTGCAACAGGGATTAGCCTTCATAATATGGAATTTTCTCCTCTTAAAATGGGTTTTATTATCACTCATAAATTTTTTGGCACCTTAGTCTTTAGTTTAGTTGTGTTTAGATTAATGTGGAAATACATATTTAATACTCATCCTAAATATGAAAATATTCCTTTATTTCATAAATTGGTTTCAAATTTAGTCCATTTTGTACTTTATGGTTTAGTTATTCTTATTCCTATTCAAGGTACCTTTATGACATGGCTTGGAGGAGAAGATGTTCATCTCTTGGGATTAATTAAAATCCCACCTTTAATCGAAGAGAATTTTTTTTTATACCCTCAAGCTCTAGCAATACACTACTACTCAGCACTTATGTTAACAGCTCTTTTTTCACTTCATATTGCAGCGGCGTTGTATCATCGACTTATAATTAAAGATAAATATGGTGTCTGGAGAAGAATGTCTTTTAGTAGAAATAAGGTGTGACAATTCATTCAATTAAACACTTACAATTAAAGATTGGGTAAGATATCTAACATTTATGCAATACAAAAATTTCTTTAAATCTGAATTAAAAAAAATAAAAGATCAGGGTCTTTATAGGGACTTTAGAAACATAGACAGACCTATAAAAAGTTTTCCAAATGCAGATGAAAGTTTCAAAAATAAAGAAAGAGAAGTAGAGGTTTGGTGTTCTAATGACTATCTGAACATGAGTCAGCACCCAGAAGTCGTAAATGAAATTGTAAAAACACTACTTGAATATGGATCTGGTTCAGGTGGAACAAGAAATATTTCTGGTACATCAACCTATCATACTGAACTTGAAAAAAAACTGGCAAATGTTCATAACAAAGAGGCGGCATTAGTTTTTGCTTCTGCTTATACAGCAAACCAATCTACTTTATGGACTTTAGGAAAAAAAATTAAAGATATTGAGATATTTTCTGATGAATTAAATCACGCATCTTTAATACAAGGTATTAAGAATAGTGGAGCTAAGTGTCATATATTTAAACACAATGACATTAATCATTTAGAACAGTTACTAAAAGAGTCAAATGTAGATAATCCTAAGTTAATCGTTTTTGAAAGTTTATACTCTATGGAAGGTATAAGATCGCCTATAGTTAAAATTGTAGAGTTAGCAAAAAAATATAAGTGTATGACATATCTGGATGAAGTTCATTCAGTTGGACTTTACGGTGAAGAAGGTAAAGGTATTGCAGTAGAAATGGGAGTTGAAGATAAAATAGATATTATTAATGGAACTTTAGCAAAAGCATATGGTCAAATGGGAGGTTATATTGCAGCTAGTTCAGAAATAATTGATTACATTAGAAGTTTCTCTCCAGGTTTTATTTTTACAACTTCAATCTGCCCATCAATTGCTGCAGGAGCAGCTAAAGCAATAGATATTGTTTCTCTGGCAGAACAACTAAGAATAAGAATAAAAGAAAATGCAGCTTTAATAAGAGAAAATTTAGATTCCTTAGCAATCCCTTATTTGGATACAAATTCTCATATTGTAGCAGTATTAATTAATGATCCTTTTTTATGCAAAAAAGTGTCTAAAGATTTAATTGATGATCATGGTATTTATGCACAACCAATCTTTTACCCGACTGTACCAAAAGGTTTAGAAAGACTAAGAATAACTGTTACTCCAAAACATAGAAAAGAGCATATCGAAAAAATGATTAAGGCTCTTGAAAAAGTTTGGTCTAAAAATAATTTACCAAGAAAAAATATTAATAAAGTTACAGCAAATATTTAAGTTTTAATATTGATATCAATCTGCCTAGCAGCAAAACCATAATAAACTACAGCTAAAGTTATTATGAAACCTCCAATAATTACAGTTGTACTTGGTACTTCATTAATTCCAAAAATAGGGAGCCAAACCCACAGCACTCCTCCAACAACTTCCATTAAAGATAAAAGTGCTAGCTCAGCTGAGGGTAAGTATTTTGCTCCAAGACTGTAAAGTATTAAGCCGGCTGCAACAATTATTCCATGAAGTATACTCAAATAACTATTTATTTCAGGCATCAGAATAAAAGATTCAAAAGAGAAACCTAAAATAAAGAACGCAAATATTGTACAAAATATTCCCGCTAAAACAACTGTTGTGAATTTTGGCGTTTCAGGTTTCCATCTTATTGTCACCGTGTATAATGCAAAACCGGTTGCAGAAATAAATCCTATTATTGCACCTAAAGCAGTTCCAGAAATACTGTCATTTATAATCATTACGCACACACCTATAAATGCTACAACCATTGCAATTAATGTTGATCTTTTTAGTATTTCGCCAAGAACAAAATAACCAACAATGGCTGCAATAAAAGGCATCGCTGCTAACATAAATAATGTTACGGCAGCTGTAGTCATAGTAATAGAAAAAATGAACCCAGTAAAAGCTGTTGCTAGAAATAAACCTCCAAGTATAGATGGTATTCCTATTTTGAGAAAATTTTTATAAAAAGCAAATCCTTCCTGAAAAAATAAATATATAAGAAGTATAATTGAAATAGTTAAGCCTCTATAAAATAAATATTGAAAAACATATTGATGACCATCCACCATATATCTAACAGTCAACGCTCCAAAACTCCAAAAAATTCCAGCAAGAAAAACTACACTAAAGGCATATAGATAAGAATTTTGACTCATTGTTTAAAGGTCAAATCATTAAATTTAATAAAAGTAAATTAATATTTTAGTTATTTATTTGAATACCAGTTTCTTTACTTCCTGAGATCTTAAAATTAACTTTATTATCATCATTTTTTTGTATTTCAGATACGTCTGACATTTTGCAACTGGCAATAAAAAGAAATAAAATAATTATTGGCAACTGCCTATAGAACCAAGAGCACATTTTTTACCATCTATCCATATAGCATTTGACAAATTTGCTTCATCAAACATTGCACCTGAAATATTAGCACCAAGTAGATTTGCCTCATATAAATTTGCACCTTTAAAAGTCGCTCCAAAGAGATTAGATCCCTCAAAGTTTACTTTTGCAAGGTTTGCATTATCAAAGTTAGCATTATTACAATTAGCTCCCTGTAAATTTGAAGCATATAAATTTGAATTACTAAAATTTGAGAAGATAAAATTACCAATAGATAAATTTGAATTATTTAGTTGAGATTTTTCAAAATTAGATAAAGATAAATTAACTCCTGACATTTGAGAATTTGCCAAACCAGTACCAGAAAGATCAAGATTTTCTACAAAATTACAATTAGTCCAATCCACCTCATTTGCTGGTTGATCACTGCATGCAGCAAATACAGAATATGAGCTAAAGAAACTTAAGACAAATAAAATTAAAAATCTCATATTTAATTTTTATGATCAGTTTATGTTAAATTTAAGGCAAATTAGCGTGAAGTGAGTTTTAATTCAATCCTTCTATTCTGTTGTAGATCACTCTCAGTTTCTCCATTACTGATAGGATAAAACTCTCCATATCCTGCAGATGCTAATCTATTTGGTGGAAAACCAAGATCAAGAAGAAGTTTTAAAACTGTATTAGCTCTAGCTGAAGATAATTCCCAGTTAGAAGGATATCTAATTGTTTGTATGGGTTTTTTGTCAGTGTGTCCTTCTACCATTATAATCCAGTCAATATCTGAAGGAATATCATTAGTAGTCTCTTTTAAAGTAAGTCCAATTTCACTTAACTTTTCTTTGCCAGATAGTTGTAAGTCTGCTGAAGCAGAATCAAATAATAGCTCTGATTCAAAAATAAATCTATCTCCTACAATTTTAATGTCTTTTCTATCACCTAAAATAGATTGTAATTTTCCGAAAAATTCTGATCTATATTTTTGGAGCTCAAATACTTTCGATGTAAGGGCTTTGTTTAACTTTTCACCTAGTACCTCTATTTCTAAATCTTTAATCAAAGCCTGGCCTTCACTAGCTTCTAAAGCATCATTAAGTAAAGCTATTTCTTTTTGCAAGGTATCAATTTGATTTGAAAGAATTTCTACCTGTTCTAATGTTTTTGAAGCTTGTATTTCCATATTTTTAATTTCTTCAAGTGATGTTTCTTTTTGTGTTTGATTTTCTTGTTCTAATGAAACAATTTGACTTTGAAGTAACTCAAGTTTTTCTAGTTGTTGTTTTTGTTTATCTTCTGACAAAGAAAGAACATTATTTAGTTCAGATATTTTTCCTCGCAAATTAAAAATTGTGCTATCTTTCTGAATTAAATCTTTATTTAATCTTGCTAATTCTTCATTTTTAAACTTAATAGCATCAAGTTGTTCATTAAGTGATGCATCTTTTAAACCTAGACTATCATTAATCTCTAAAAGATCATTCATAAGTTCTTGATATTGAAATATTTGACTTTGTAGTTCTTCATCTCTCAATGATAGTTCAATGTTAGTCTTTTCTAATTCATCATTTAAGTTTAGGAGCTTTTCATTTTTATTTTTAATTGCAAGTAACTGCTCCTCAATTCCTCCTTCCTCTAAACCCAGACTTTTGTTAATGGCCATTAAATTTTCATTCTTCTCATTTAATTCTGCTATTGTAGATTTGAGAGATTTTTCACTTTCAAGTAGTTTAAAATTAGCATTATCTAATTCTTGATTAAGTATTTTTAGTTGATCAATTCTTGTTGCAAGTGCTTTATTAATTCGTTCTCCGAGCCCCTCGGTTTCAAGTAAAGTAATTTCTTGTCCTTCATAAGTTTCTAATGCATTTGCAACTATTCTCAGTTCTTTTAAAAGACTACTAATTTGCTCGGATAAAGCTACTATATTTTGTTCCTGAACAAATATTTCTGATCGTTTTTTTGCAACATCAGTTTGTAATTGCTCACTTAATAATTGCTCACTTTTTAAATTTAATTCTGTATCTTCAAGTTTTTTCTCAGTTTCAGAAAGAGTTGAAAGAGCTTCTTCTTTATCTTTAGTTTCAATAACAAGTATTTTAGATAATTCATTTATTTGTGTTCTTAAATCTTGAAGTGCCTTATCTCGACCAGATATAGCATCACTCAGATATATTTGCGAAACAGTAAAAACCATTAGCACAAATATGATTACTATTAAAAGAGTAGCTAGAACATCGACAAAACCGGGCCAAATATTTGTAGTATCAGCAAGTCTATTTCTTAGAGACCTAGTAGACATTATTATTTTTTAATTTTCTTTAGTTCTTTTTCAATTTTCTGAAAATATTCTTTAACTTTTTTTGCTTCTAATATTCCATTTTTGCTTAAAGCTTCTGTAAGGTTCATTAGTGTAGATTGTGTGTTTAATTGTGAAGATAAGAAATTTGATAATTGCTTATCAAGATTTGAAGAGTTGGAATTAATTTTGTTAAGTATTTCATTAAACTTCTCTAAATTGTTTGAAATTTTAGTTTGATTGTCAGATGATTTTTTAAAAGCATTTAGGAGGTTTTCTAAGTTGTCATAGATTTTTTGAATTGCTTCACCTGTAGGCCTATCTTCTACTTTAGAAAAATCGGGAGAAGAATTGCTATTAAGGATTTTTTCAAAGTATTGACTAAATTTATTTTGAGCTTGTCCAAGATTTAAGTCAAGTAATCCTAATATTAAAGAACCAGCTAAACCTAATAAAGAACTGCTAAATGCAATACTCATTCCTTCAAGTGGAGCGTTTAATCCATCTTTGAGAGAGTTAAAAAACCCTGCAACATTTGTATCGTCTATACCTAAACCACTAATAACACTACCTACTGAACCAATTGTTTTAAGAAGGCCCCAAAAAGTTCCCAATAAGCCCAAGAAAACTAATAAACCAACTAAATAACGTGAAGTTTCTCTTATACTTACTAAAGTCATATCAGAGTTTTCTATTAATCTATTTATTGATGAACTTTTGAAAAAAAACTTTCCATCAAGATTTTTTAATTCAAGGGAAATATTTTTGTCTTGCCCTCTTAAAGTAGAGAATGCTTCTATAGAATTTGTAATATTAAAGTTCGAGTAAGATATATATTTGTAATTTAAGTTAATGAGATGAAAAAAATTAAATACAATACCAATTACTAAAGCTAATAATATTATAATATTGATAAAGATATTTGATAAAAAAGCATTTTGTAAAACTGGGTATAATAAAACAACAATTACAAAGACAGCCACCAAGAATATTGATGCTCTAATTATGTAATTATTTAGAGATAGCGCCATAAATAAAAGATTATATTACCTGTCTTAGAAATTCAATAAATATAACTTGTTTAGTTGTAAATATAATTTCTTGTGATAGGCAAATTGTTAATATTCTTTGCAATTTGTATTTGGAAAACAACATTACCCATATTTACAAAGGAATATTTACTTGCCAATAGATAAAACTCCCACATTCTAAAAAAACGCTGATCAAACATATTTATAATTTTATCTTTGTTTTCGATAACATTTTGATACCACCTTGAAAGAGTGTGAGCGTAATGTAATCTTAATACCTCAACATCTGTAACATTTATATTAAGTTTTTGTGTTTCATTCATTATTTCAGATAATGATGGGATATAACCACCAGGAAAAATATATTTTCTTATCCAAGGACTAGTAGCAGTTGGTTTGCCCCTTTGACCAATAGTATGCAAAAGAAAAACACCATTTTCTTTCAGAATATCATTAGCTTTAGTTAAATAAGTTTTAAAATATTTAACACCAACATGCTCAAACATTCCAACTGATACTATACGATCATATTTTTCAGTTTCATTTCTATAATCTTGTAATGCAAAAGAAACTTTGTCACTTAAACCTTCTTTTTGTGCTCGTTCAGATGCAGTTTTAAATTGATTTTCTGAAAGTGTAATTCCTTTTACTTTGGCTCCTGTGGATTTTGCTATTTCAATTGCCATTCCTCCCCAACCACACCCAATATCAAGAACATGCATATTTTCTGTAATTTGAAGTTTTTTAATTATATGTTCTTTTTTATCTTTCTGTGCTTGATCTAAACTCATATTTGGATTGTGAAAATATGCACAAGAATATTGCATATCCTGATCAAGAAATAATTTATATAAATCCTCATTTATATCGTAGTGATGTGCTACATTTTTTTTGGAATTTACAAGCTGATTAATTTGCTGAAAAGGCATAAAAATAGAAGATAAATACTCATAAAATTTATAAAATTTATTGTTTGAAACAAAATCATCGTAACAATTAGTAATTAAGTTAATAAAATCTTCTATAGTTCCTTTCTCAACTACTAAATCCTGATTCATATATGCTTCACCTATATAAAGATTAGGGTTTAAGAATAGTTTTCTTTCAATAGATTTGTTTTTTAATTTTATACAAACGTGAGGATTTGTATTTCCAAATTTATAAATCTTGTCATTAGAATCTATGATTTCTAATGTCCCGTCAAAGTTAAGTTTTTTCAGTACACTGAATAACATGTTTTTTTTATTATTTTAAGAAAAACATTCCTTATGTCAATAACTCTAAATTATTAACATTTGATGAGAAGATAATTTGCAGAAATTGACTTAAGCAGCAATGCGACGATTTTTTTGAGCTTCTTTTTCTTTTTTAAGCTCTTTTTCGTCAATATACGCAACATCACAGTGACTCTGACAATAAGGCTTCCCAGCAACGGTACCAGCTTCACAAAAATGAAAATCTTTCTCTTGTGGATCTCCAATTGGCCATTGGCAACTTGAGAAACTATGCATCACACTGTTTTGTTTAAAGTAGTTTTTTAATATAGACATAATAATTTTATTAATTTTGAAGTAGTTTATATTTATGAAAAAACCAGTATTCAACATAAAATATAAAAAAGTTGTTAAATATCAATATGTTAGTATCTTAATCTTTTTGACCTACTATATGTAGATAATAATTTATACGTAAAACGAATCGATTTATCGAAAAAATAAAATTATAAACAATAGTACCAAAAAAAACAGATAGGATTTGATTACAAAACTTTTAGTTAATTTGGATTTAGGAGGTTTTCTCAAAAATATAAAGAAAACAATAGTACTCCAAAATAATAAAAGTATTACCCAACCTGTTAAAAACGCGTAATAAAAATCGACAGACATTAGTTCCCTAAAGAATTAATCTATATAGCGCAGTGTAAACCTGTTTTTTGGATATATTTTTGATGATATTCTTCAGCTTTATAGAATTCCTTAGCTTCTGATATTTCAGTAACAATATTTAATCCTGCACTTTTAGCGTATTCACTTTTAGAATGAATAGATTTATTTTTTTGATCTTCGTTAAAGTAATATATTGCTGACCTATATTGTGTTCCAATATCAGGACCTTGTCTATTGAGAGTAGTAGGATCATGACATTTCCAGAAAACCATCAAAAGTTCCTCATAAGAGATTTTAGAATTATCAAATTCAACTAAAACAACCTCAGTATGATTTGTATTTCCTTGGCAAACACTTTCATAAGAAGGATTAATAGTATCACCTCCAGAATAGCCAACTAAAGTATTTATAACACCTGGAGTTTTACAAAATGTTTCTTCCACACCCCAAAAACAACCTGCACCAAATAATGCTTTTTCCATGGTTATAAATATATATGTAATATAAAATATATCAATTTTTATGAGTCCAAAATTTAAAATTTTAGATAAAAAGAATATTCACAACGGTTTCTTTAAAATGAATGAAGTTACTCTTAAATACAAAAAATATGATGGAAATTGGAGTAATGAAATAAAAAGGGAGTTATTTGGTGGTGCACAAGTATCTGCAGTCTTACCATATGATCCTGTAAATAAAAAAATTGTTTTAATTCAACAGTTCAGACCAGGAACAATTTCTAAAGATAATCAAAATTATCTAGATGAAATAGTTGCTGGAATAATTGACCCTGGTGAAACTCCAGAAGATACCGCAAAGAGAGAATGCTTAGAAGAAACTGGATGTGAATTGAGTAATCTTACATCTATACAAGGTTACTTTCCTGCCCCAGGATCATCCGAATCTTTTTATAATCTTTTTTTAGGCGAGGTAATTGCTCCAAATAAAGAAGTTATAAAAGGTGTTGAGAATGAAAATGAGGATATACTAGTTAAAAGTTATAGTTTTGATGAAGTAAAAACAAAGATGAATAAAAAAGAAATTTTAAATGGGCTTACACTAATAGCATTACAATGGTTTTTTTTAAATATTGAACGAACCTAAGTTCCTATACCTCTTTCATAAGGTTGAACTAATTCTTTACATATTAAGTTCATATCTAACGTCTCAACATTTTTATCTATAGTTTGATATTCCTGACACTCATATAATTCGTCATCTTTTTGAAGAACTGTAACAAATAAAATTATTGTTAAATCATTTCCAACCTCTATGTCACTTATAGCGTAACTCTTTACTTCAAATCCTTCATTAATAAGATCTTTATAAGATTTCTCTGACTCTAACCATTGATCTATATTTGGATTAGCTATTGATAGGTTAGAAAAACACAAAAATACAGAAAATAAAAAAATAGTTAGTTTGCTTTTAGCCATTGTAGAACTTCATTTATATGTTTGTTAGGAGGAAAAATAGGGTAGAATACTTTTTTAACAATATGTTTTTCCACAATAAGAGTTAATCTTTTAAAATATATTTTATTTTCAATTTCAAAATGTGGCATTTTTAATGAATTGAGCAAAATATTTTCTGAATCACTTAAAACATCATAAGGAATTACTAATCTATCTGTCATTTCCTTAATATAATCTATTCTTTGAGTCGATATTCCTATAGGCAGCGCATTTAGTTTAATTAATTCTTCATAGTTATCTCTAAAACTACAGGTCTCCGCAGTACAGCCAATGGCTCCTGGTGTTTGATTCCAATTTTTAGGCAAACTTTCATTTGGATTACCTGTCATAGGATAAAAATATAAAATTAAACGAAAAGTGTCAGATCTTTTTATTTTTAATAGATTTCCCTGTTGATTTTTAAGAGAAATATCTGGCAAAAACTTATTTAAAAGATGATCAGCTTTTCCATCATTTTGCGGTTTAGGAAATTTGCTATAATCCATACTAATTTATCTTGTATAATCCAACTCTATATACCATAAGATACTTTTATGACTCAAATTAAACCTTTATCTAGTATGGAAACTCCTCGCTTTGCTGATGTTGCAACTTTTTTTCGTTTACCTGTTGTGAAAGATTTAAATAAATTAGACTACTGTATTGCAGGTGTACCATGGGATGGAGGAACTACTAATAGACCTGGAGCTAGACATGGGCCGAGAGAAATTAGAAATGCATCATCACTTGTAAGACTTTATCACCCTGTTTCACTTAAGAGTCCTTATGATAAATTTAATGTTGCAGATATTGGTGATTGTCCGGTAAATCCAGCGGACTTAAATGATAGTTTAGATAGAATAGAAAAATTTTACTCAAATATTTATAATTCCAAAACAATACCATTATCAATTGGAGGTGATCATTTAATTAGCCTACCAATTCTTAGAGGTATTACAAAAGAAAAACCAATAGGTTTATTCCAGTTTGATTCTCATCCTGATACTTGGGACACTTATTTTGGAGGATTTAAATATACTCATGGCACACCATTTAGAAGAGCTATAGAAGAAAATCTAATAGATCCAAAAAAATATGTAATCCTTGGTCTTCGTGGGTCGTTATATGATCCTGAAGATTTGAGTTGGGCTAGAGAACAAGGTGTAACTATTATTACTATAGATGAATATTATGAAATGGGATTTAATAAATGTATTGAAAAAATTTATGAAGTTCTAGCTAATACAGATACTTATTTTACATTTGATATAGACGGAATAGATCCAACTTTTGCACCAGGTACTGGAACTCCAGAAGTTGGAGGCTTTAATGTGAGAGAGGCGCAAACTATTATAAGAGGTCTAAACAAAATCAATTTTGTAGGAGGTGATGTTGTGGAGGTATCACCACCATTTGATGTTAATAATATGACTTCATTAGTAGGAGCAACAATTGCCTTTGAAATGCTTTGCACTATGACTAAAGTAAATTAAAATTCTTCAAAATTTGAAGTTCCAACGCATAAAACATTTTTTAAATTTAGATATTTATTAATATTATCTTTATTAACCCCACCTGTTGGAATAAATTTAATGTCCTTTAGAATGTTTTCAATTGATTGTAATTTTTTTTGCTCTCCATGTAAATTTGCTGGAAAAAATTTAATTATTTTATAACCTTTTTTATTAAGATGTATAAACTCAGTAACTGTTTCAGCTCCAGGAATATATAATAAATTATTAATTTCTAAAATCTCATCAACAATTCCAGGAGAAACAAAAAAGTTGAAATTATGCTCTTGACCTTTAATAAAATCTTCTTTTGTTAAAACTGAGCCCAACCCAAATTTATGTTTTTTAAAATTTTTTTGCAATTCTAATGCTATATCAAAAGATTGATTTTCTCTAAGTGTTACTTCAATATATCGGATAGCTCTATTCTTCTCTAAATATTTGCTTAAGCGATCAATATCATTACTTAAAGTTGTAGTATTAAGAATTGGTAAAATTTTTTGTTCTTTGAGTTTTAACTGTAATTCGCTATTTAACATCAACTATTGCTCCTTTTTGCATGATTATCTTCGAGCCCAGAAGACTGGCTTCTTTTAGAGCTAAAGCAGGATCATTATGAATAATAAAATTTGATACATAGGAAGCATTAAATCCATCTCCAGCTCCTGAAGTATCAACTACTTTTCTAATAAATTTATTTCTTATTGTGTATTTTTTTTTATTTTGAATTGCATAAGTTAATTTAGCATTTTTTCTAAATATACCATGATCTATTTTGTATCTATTTATTAAATTTTCAAAATTTCTTAAACGACTGT
>CABXWB010000011.1 GCA_902515745.1 uncultured Alphaproteobacteria bacterium
AGTTTTAATTATACATTTAATGATGACAGGAATGAAATAAACTTTTTTGTAAATAAAACAAATTTTTATGCTTTTGATGTTCTAATTAATAATAATTCTAATTTTTCTTTCTTGTATGGTCCAAAAAAATCAGGGAAATCACACTTAGCTCAGATTTGGTTAAAAAAAAATTATGCTATTAAATATAATAATGGTAATTATAAAAAACTACTTTCTGAAAAAAATAATATCTTAGTAGATGATTTATTAAATTATAATGAAGAGAAAATTTTCCATATCGTTAATCATTGTATTTTAAATAAAAAGAAAATATTGGTTACATCAAATAATAAAATCAATCAAATTCAATTCAAATTAGACGATTTATCTTCTCGCCTGAAAACTTTTTCTATCTTAGAGATTAAAAAACCAAATGATGAAATGCTTTTAACAATTTTAACCAAATTACTTGTAGACAAACAATTCATAATTAATTCTAATGATATATTCGAATATATTCTCAGAAGAGTAGATAGAAGTTACAAAGGTATTTACGAAATTGTAAATAAATTAGACATATTAACACTTGAAAAAAAAAGGCAATTAACAATACCATTGATAAAAGAAATACTGTAGATGGATCAAAAATATGAATAAATATAGATCACATTTATGCTCAGAGTTATCAATTTCTAATCTTGGTGAAAAAGTAACTTTATCCGGGTGGGCAGATACAATTAGAGACCATGGAAATTTATTATTTATAGATTTAAGAGATAATTATGGAATTACACAGTGTGTAATAGATGGAACTCATTCTCTATTCGAAGAAATTAGTAAATTAAGTAATGAGAGTGTTTTAACAATTATTGGCGAAGTTGTTAAAAGATCCGAAGAGACAATAAACAAAAATCTTCAAACAGGTGAAATTGAAATACAAATAGAAGATTATAAAATTTTATCCAAATCTGAAATTCTTCCCTTACCTGTTAATTCAGATATTGAATATGGAGAAGAAGTTAGATTAAAATATAGATTTTTAGATTTACGAAGAATGAAATTACATAAAAATATTATACTACGTAGCAAAATAATATCAGACATTAGAAAGAAAATGATTGATAGAAACTTTGTAGAATTTCAGACTCCTATCCTTACTTCTTCATCTCCAGAGGGAGCTAGAGATTATTTAGTCCCATCTAGAATACATCAAGGTAAATTTTATGCACTTCCACAAGCGCCTCAGCAATTTAAACAATTATTAATGATTGCAGGTTTTGACAAATATTTTCAAATTGCACCTTGTTTTAGAGATGAAGACAGTAGAGCAGATCGCTCTCCAGGTGAATTCTATCAACTAGACTTTGAGATGAGTTTTGTAACTCAAGAAGATGTGTTTGACGCTATTGAGCCTGTTTTATTTGAAATATTTGATGAAAATAAGAAAAATAATGAAATTAAGGTAAGTCCATATCCATTTAGGAAAATACCTTACAAAAAATCGATGGAAGTTTACGGTTCTGATAAGCCTGATTTACGAAATCCACTTGTTATAGATGATTATACAAATGTATTTAAAGGTTCAAATTTTAAAATATTTAGTAATCAAATTGAAAAAGGATCAGTTGTTAAGGGAATAATTGTTAAAAACACTGGTGATCAACCTAGGAGTTTCTTTGATAAACTAAACAATTGGGCAAGAGAAGAGGGTGCAGCTGGATTAGGCTATATTTCATTTACAGAAAATAGTTTTAAAGGCCCTATTGCAAAGAATTTAAATGAAGATCAATTATTATTATTAAAATTGAAAGAAAATGACTCAATTTTTTTCATTTGTGATAAATTAAAAGAGGCTCAATTATTTTCTGGTAAAGTAAGAGAAAAAATTTGTAATGATTTAAATTTACTTAATAAAAATTCTTTTGAATTTTGTTGGATAGTTGATTTTCCAATGTATGAAATCGATGAAAAAACTAACAAAATACAATTCAGTCATAATCCTTTTTCAATGCCTCAAGGCGAGATGGAAGCTTTAGAAAAAAAAGATCCTCTTGATATAAAAGCATATCAATACGATATTGTGTGTAATGGTGTAGAATTGTCTTCTGGCGCAATAAGAAATCATAAACCAGAAATTATGTATAAAGCCTTTGATATAGCTGGATATTCTAAAGAAGATTTAGAAGAAAAATTTTCAGGAATGCTTAATGCTTTAAAATTTGGAGCACCTCCTCACGGAGGTAGTGCACCAGGTATTGATAGAATTGTTATGTTACTTACTGATGAGCCAAACATTAGAGAAGTAATAGCATTTCCAATGAATCAACAAGCTATGGATTTAATGATGGAAGCCCCTGCAAGTATCGATAAAGAAAGATTAGAAGAGTTAGGTGTTAAATTAATAGATAAAAATTAATCCTGTTCCAAAAATTGCAATAATTGTTCCTACCCATGCCCCATAAGAGGGTATTTTTTTTGTTAATATCCAAAGAAGAAATAATATCATTATTGGGCTTGTAGATGATAGAGTTGCAACAATACCTGCATCAGCTTTTTGTAATGCAATTAAAAGTAAACTCATACCTAAAGCCATTCCTAAAAAGCCACTAAGAATTGATTGGTAAATAATTTTTGCTGTAAGATTAACTTTTGTATTAAAAACTTCATAATTAAAAAAAAATGTAAATGATAAAAATATACAAGAAATTGTTGTTCTAATTGCAGCTGAAGCTATTGGATCTGCTCCATCTGACAATATAGGCTTCATCATAACTAACCCAATTGCTTGGCACAATGCAGCTCCAATGGATAATATTATTCCTACATAAATTGATCCCTCTACTGTTTCCCATCTATGTTCAGATCCCTTTTTTTCTCCATAGGAAATTGCAAAAACAACACCAAAAAAAACTACAAAACATCCAATAATACTAATAGTTGAAGCAAGTTCATTTAGAAAAAAAATATTAATTACTACAGTAAAAGGAGCTGCTAATGAAAATAAAATATTATTTCTTCTAGGACCAATTTTTTGTAAAGCAATAAATAATAAAGTATCACCCAAGAATATGCCTATAATTCCTGAAATTACAATAATAGTTAAGTAATCAACACTAATTGTATTCCAAGTATTTATATAAAACGTGTAAGAAATTAACATTATAGATACAAAAAATAATCTAAGTCGATTAAAAGCCAAACCTCCAATAGTTCTTGTAACATCTGCTGATACTAAAGATGCTACTGCCCAACAAAGTGCAGCAGCCATTGCTATAAAGTAATAATAGATCATACTATTTATTAAAATAAACTTAAAATAAATTTAATAGGTATTGATAAATACTCACCTAAAAGATGTTCTTGTAATGCAAATCTTTTGATTAATCCTGTAGCTCTTAATATTGCATATATTACTAAAGCCCATAAATAAATTCCAAAAATAAAATTTATGTATAATATTATTTTTTTAAATTTGTTATAATAATTCATATGAAACCGAAATATTGGAATAAAGGTAAATCTTATTTATCAAATAAAGATAAAGTTTTGAAGAAATTAATTCAAACTTATAAAAATGAATATTTAAATCTAAATTCTAATTATTTTCATTCATTAATAAATTCGATTATTGGTCAACAAATATCAGTATCAGCAGCTGATTCGATGAAAACTAAATTTTTTAAACTTAAAAGAAGTATAACACCACAAACTGTATCTAAATTAAGTACTACAGATTTAAGAAAATGTGGTCTATCTAGACAAAAAATTTTGTATATAAGAAATATTTGTAAATTTTTTTTACAAAATAAGAAATTCATAAAAAATATAGATAAATCTTCTGAAGAAGAAATTTATAATAATTTAATTGAAATAAAAGGAGTAGGGAATTGGACTATTCATATGTTTTTGATGTTTAGTTATGGAAGTTCAAATATTTTTCCAACAGGTGATTTAGGCTTTTTAAAAGCTATTTCAAAACTTTATAAAGTTCAACTTCCTATAAGTGAAAGAAAACTTAAATTACTCTATAAAAAATGGAGTCCATATAGTTCACAAGCCACATGGTATTTATGGAGATCATTAGACCCCATTCCAGTTAATTATTGATATTTGCTCCTTGCTCGATCCAAACTTTTAATATCTCTCTTTCATTTTTTGTAATACCAGTAAGATTATTCGGAGGCATAATTTCAGCATCAATAGCCTGAGCTTTTATTAATTTTATATTATTTACAATATCTTGAGCCGTGTCATATACAACTCCTTTTGGTGCCGCTTCAATACCTTCAAAAGTTGGGTATTTGGCATGACATGTTCCACATCTGTATTTAATTATATTTTGCACTTCATTGAAACTGACTAATTCTAAAGAAATAGATGCATTTGCATCTTTTTTTTCAAATATTGAAAGACTACTTAAAGTCATTAAAAAAAACATGATTAAACCAGCTGATGGTAAAATCCAAAATTTATATTGTTTTTTATTTCTTAAATTAAAGTAATGGCGAGTTAAAATGCCAGCTATCGATATAACAGCTAAAATTAACCAATTATTTACTGCCCCATACGTAAAAGAAAAATGTGAGCTAATCATGATAAATAAAACAGGTAGTGTAAAATAATTATTATGTATTGATCTGTTTTTTGCTTCTAATGAAAGATTTAAATTTGGCTTTTGTTTATTTTCAGCTGATGAAACAAGATTTCTTTGTGCAGGAATAATCACTCTAAAAACATTAGCTGCCATAATGGTGCCAATAATTGCTCCAACATGTATGTATGCAGCTCTTGATCCATAAATTTGGGTTAAAAAATAACTTAATAATACAAATAATAAAACACCAGTTGCAATCAAAGTTTGTTCATTATCTTTTAAAACATTTTTACAAAGATAATCATATAGAAGCCAAGATCCTATAAGTAAGAATATAGATATTAATATTGCTTGAAAGGGTGTTAATATAATACCGCTTGCTCCCAACATCATAGAGCTTGCATTTAAATAATAAACTAAAATTAGAAGTACAAAACCACTTATCCAAGTTGCATATGCTTCCCATTTAAACCAATGAAGAACTTTTGGAAGTTTTTTAGGAGGTCCTTTTAATTTTTCAATTCTATAAAACCCACCTGAATGAACAGACCATAAATAACCATCAAGGTGTTTAAAATCTGGATCATCTC
This sequence comes from uncultured Alphaproteobacteria bacterium, assembly GCA_902515745.1. GTDB lineage: Bacteria > Pseudomonadota > Alphaproteobacteria > HIMB59 > CACPNW01. The sequence goes on from CABXWB010000011.1 coordinate 5,164, forward strand.
TTTCCAGTCTACTATCTAGCCAATTAAAATAAAATGATGTTCCAATCCATGCTACACCAACAATTATATGAACCCATCTGACAATTAAATGTAACCAATCAGAATATACTGCAAATAAAGTTTCTGTTGGAACTCCTAAATTATAAAAAGCTGCAGTAAAAGATATAACTATAGTTGTTGCAATTACAATATAGAGCCTTTGTTCTTTAGATTTTAAACCTGAAAATGCCCCAAGGATAAAAAATAATAATAATCCTAATAATGCTGATGCTGGTAGTGACAAAAGTAAATTATGAAAAAAGGTTTGAAAGTCATAAGATTGAACTGGTGCAATAATTTTAAGAAATAATTCCATTTTAATATCTTATTTTATTTTCTTCTTTTTCCCAAATATTAAATGCTTTTATTGCCTCATCACGTGATAATTGACTGATAGGAATTTTTCTTTCTTTCATTTCTAGTGATAGTTCATCATAAATAAACTTGTCATCAAATTTAATTTTTGCAGCATCTTCTCTAGAATTACCATAATATACTTTGTCTATATGTGACCAATATATCGCACTCAAGCACATAGGACATGGTTCGCAACTGGAATACAATTCACAACCTTCTAAGTTAAATGTATTTAATTTTTGACATGCATTTCTAATAGCAACAATTTCAGCATGAGCAGTAGGATCATTGTTAAATGTTACTCTATTTACTCCCTCTGCAATAATTTCATTTTCTTTTACAATAACACATCCAAAAGGACCTCCATTATTTTTGATATTATCAATTGATAGTGAAATAGCTCTTTTCATAAAATCAATGTTTGTCATATAACTTCTTTTTTTTTATTATTTGATAAATGTTTTAAGCTATTTTTTATTGATATTATTCTTGTAATAATTGAGAAAGCTATTTCATTTGGATCTTTTGAATTACCAATATCAATTCCAATTGGACATTCAATTTTCTCAACTATTGATTTATTGTGACCATTATCGATTAATCTTTTATAAAACCTTTTTTTCTTTGTAAGAGATCCAATTAAACCAACAAAAGTATTATTTTTTTTCAAAATTTCATTTAATATTTTTAAGTCATAATCATGACTGTGAGTTAAGACTATAAAATATGAATTATCTTCTAGTTTTGATACAATCTCCCAAGGTTTTTTCGAAAGTAAATAATTTATATCTTTGATATTTGTCATTTTTAAAAAATCTTCTCTTGAATCAATTATAAAAGTATTAAAATTAATATTTTCTAATTTAGAAATTAACGCTTGACCAATATGTCCTGATCCAAAGACATATAAGTTAGATTTAAAATCATTAACAAAATTTTCATTTTTTAATGCATCTTTGGAATTATTATGTAAGCTTAATTTAACTTGTACGTATCCACCACAACATTGTCCAATTCCTGGCCCAAGCGGAATATTCATTACTTTATTTGCTATATTATTATCAATTAATTTTCTCGCTTCATCGATAACTAAATATTCTAAGTTTCCGCCACCGATAGTTCCAAAGATAGTATCAGTAGAGATTAATATAATGTCATCTAAACTATTGGGCGATGATCCTTTAACTTCAATAATTTTAGCCTTAACTATTTTACTATCAAAATTTATATTTTTACTTAATTTTTTAAGATACATTTTAATGTAAACTTTTTAATATATTTTCAGCAGTAGCAGGTGCAATTAAATTTTCAGAATTTTTTCCTTTATTGGCATTATATACTGCGTCCTTTAATGCAATAAAACTTGAAATTGCTAGCATAAATGGTGGCTCTCCAACAGCTTTAGAGCGATTAATAACCTTTTCTTTATTAAAACCACGATCATAAATTTCGACATTAAATTTAAATGGTGTCTCACCTGCAGTTGGTATTTTGTAAGTAGAAGGACTATGAGTTGTTAGAACTCCATTTGATTTCCAAGACACTTCTTCAGTTGTAAGCCAACCTAATCCTTGAATATAGCCACCTTCAATTTGCCCTTTATCAATTCTCTTATTAATAGAATTACCAACATCATGAATTATATCAACTTGAAGAATTTTATTTTCACCTGTTAATTTATCAATGATTACTTCTGTTACCGCTGCTCCATAAGTAAAATATAAGAATGGTCTACCTTGAAGTGTTTTTGTATTTACATTAATTTTGTTAGTTTTATAGAAACCCGAAGATGACAATGGGATTCTATTTAAGTAAGCAGTATTTATCAATTCTTTAAAAGATATTTTTCTTTTATCAAAATAAACAAAATTATTTTCATATTTTATTTTGCTATTTGTTTTAAAATAATCATAGATAAATTCATTTAGACCTGATTTAATATTATTTATAGCATTAACAATTGCTGCTCCATTTATATCAGTTGTAGCTGATGCTGCACTTGCTGATGTGTTAGGCACTTTTTCTGTGTCCGTTGAAGAGATTTTTATATGTTCATAATTAAGTCCAAATTCATTTGAAGCCACTAAAGCAAGTTTTGTCATCAATCCTTGACCCATTTCAATTCCTCCATGATTTAAATGAATGGATCCATCAGTGTAAATATGAACTAAGGCACCACCTTGGTTTAAATGAGTAGTTGTAAATGATATTCCAAACTTTACAGGTGTTATTGCTATTCCTTTTTTTAACACTTTATTTTTTTTATTAAAATTATCAATTTCTATTTTTCTTTTTTTGTAATTAGATTTTTTAATTAGTTTATTAAAAATATCTTCAATCACATTGTCAGTAATTTTCATCCCATAATGAGTAGTATTTTTAATTTTATCTTTATAAAAATTAATTTTTCTTATTTCACTTGCTTCTTGATTTAATTTTTGAGCAATGTTTTCAATTATATTTTCAATACAAAACATTCCTTGAGGACCACCAAATCCACGAAAAGCTGTATTAGAAACAGTATTTGTTTTACATCTATACGAATTAATTTCTATATTTGGTAAGAAGTAGGCATTATCTATATGATAGATGGCTCTATCATTTATAGCTCCTGATAAATCTGGAGAGATACCGCATCTCGATGCCATCATTATTTTTAGAGCAAGTATTTCACCACTATTATTAAAACCTACTTCATAATCAAATAAAAAATCATGCCTTTTTCCAGTCATGATCATATCATCATCTCTATCAACTCTTAACTTTACTGGTTTCGATAACTTTTTTGCTGCAATGCTTGTAATGGCTGCAAACAAAAAAGATTGTGTTTCTTTTCCTCCAAAACCACCACCAATTCTTCTTACTATCACATGGATACTATTGTAATTTTGTTTAAGAACTTTACCGATAATTTGCTGTGTTTCTGATGGATGTTGTGTTGAAGAATAAACTAAAAAATTATTATCTTCTTGTGGAATAGTCATTGCAATCTGACCTTCTAAATAAAAATGATCTTGCCCCCCTGAATACAATTTACCTTTTAGAATGTTGTCAGATTTTTTAAACCCATCTTTTATATCTCCTCTAGTTAGATGCTTAGGTTTTAAAACAAATGATTTTTTCTTTAATGCTTCTTCAATTGAAACGATTGGTTTAGATATTTTTATGTCTATTTTTACTTTTAATGCAGCTTTTTTTGCTAAATTATTGGTCTTTGCTATAACTGCAAAAATTGGTTGCCCATAATATTCTATATTTTTTGAAGTAAATATTTTATCTCCCTTAAATATTGGCCCAACATCATTTATACCTTCAATGTCTTTTTCAGTAATAATGTCTACTACACCTTCTGAAGATAAAACATCTTTATAATCAATTTTTTTTATTACTCCTTTACTACAATTACTGTATCCAATTACTGCGTAAAGTAAATTTTTAGGTTCCGATATATCATCAGTATAAATTGCTTTTCCAGTAACATGTTTTACTGCACTTTCATGTTCAATATTTTTTGTAAATACTTTATCCATTAAAATAATGTTGATTTAAATTTATTATTTTCATTTAAAAACCTCTCTAAAAGGTTTTGACTAATTTTAGTTCTATAATTTTTTGACGCTCTCATATCATCTATTGGATCAAATTCTCTTTTAATAATTTTCTTTGCTTCATTAATATTTTTTTCATTAAATATTTTATTCAATAAAAATTTTTGAGCTTTTTCAGCTATTTTTGGAGTTTCTGCCAAACCTCCACAAACAATTTTTATTTCTTTAATAATGTTTTTTTCAATTCTAGCATTTATAGCCATGAAAACAGAACTTATATCATCATCTATTCTTTTTGAAATTTTATAACATTTAAGAATATTTTTTTTATAGATGGGTATTATAATTTCTTTAATTATTTCATTAGGTTTTAATTTTGTTTTTCGATAACTGAGAAAATAATTATCCAATAATAAAGTTTTTTTAACTTTTCCTTGAATTAGAATTTTACTATTGAGTGCAATTAAAACAGGCAAACTATCACCTATTGGAGATGCGCTCCCAATGTTACCTCCAAGAGATGCAGTATTTCTTATTTGCTCAGATCCGTATCTTTCAAACATTTTAGCAAATGTTGGATAAATATTTTCTAAAATTGGTAAAATATCATTTATGGGTGTAGCAGATCCAATATGTAAATTGTTGTTTTTATTTTTAATATAATTTAAATCTTTATTTGAGCCTAAATAAAAAATATTTTTTAAATCTTTTCTTTTTTTTGTTACTTCAAGAGCTAGATCCGTACCCCCGACTAGTAAATGTGCATTAGTAATCTTTTGATAGTCTTTTATTAGAGAATTTAAATTATAATGGATGAAAAATTTAGAATCATTTTTTTTAATAACAATATCAGTTTTCTTAATTGATTTTAATAATCTAATAACTTTACTCTTTGAAAACTTATCACTTTTATAGCTATACATATTCTTAATTGCATTTTTAATTGGAAAATAACCTGTACATCTACATAAATTTCCAGAAAGAAACTTATCTATATTTTCTTCTGTTGGTTTTATTTTATTTTCATACATATTGTACATTGACATGATAATACCTGGTGTACAAAAACCACATTGAGATCCGTCACTATCAATCATTGATTGTTGAACAGGATGAAGTTTATTTTTTTGTATATGCTCAACTGTTATTAATTGCTTACCATGAAGAGAATACAAAAAAGTAATACAAGTGTTTATACTTTTATAAGAAATTTTATTTTCTTTTAATTCTCCTACAACTGCAGTACATGCTCCACAATCACCAGATGCACAACCTTCTTTTGTTCCAGTTAACTCATGATTATTACGAAGATAATTTAATACCGTTGTGTTTGTGTCCAAATCTTTGATAGATATTTTTTCTTCATTAAGAAGAAAATCGATATGCGCTCTATACACTAGCTTCCTCTATATGTTGAATAACTCCACGGGGTAATAAGAAGAGGGACATGGTAGTGCTCTTCTTTGTTAATTCCAAATCTAATTATTACGTCATCAAGAAAGAATGGTTCATGAAGATTTGTAAATTCCTTAAAATAACTCCCGCAAAGAAATAATAACTCATATTTTCCAAGTATAAAATTCTCTTTACGTAATATAGGCTCATCACATCTGCCATCTTCATTGAGAGTGAAATTTGAAATTTTAACTTTATTTTCACCATCAATTTTGAAAAGAGACCCTTTTATACCAGAACCAGGCTTTCCATTATAGGTATCCAAAACATGAGTAGTTAAATATCCTTTAGACATAATACTTATTCGTTTATACAGTATTTAGCTAAATATTAAATCAAGCATTTTTATGAAAGACGACAGAAATTATAAAGGCTACGGAAATAATGACTCTAACTTTTATTGGCCTAATAAATCAAAACTAGCTCTTCAATTTGTTCTAAATTATGAGGAAGGTGCTGAAAATTCAATAATGAATGGTGACGAAGGATCAGAAACTTTTTTATCGGAAATAATTAATGCAAAGCAAATAATAGGTGCCAGAAATATGAATATGGAATCAATATATGAGTATGGCTCAAGAAGGGGTTTTTGGAGAATACATAATGAGTTTGAAAAAAGAAAATTACCTTTAACAATATTTGGCGTTGGTATGGCTTTAGAAAAAAATCCTGATGTTTGTGAACAAATAATTAAATCAAAGTATGAAGTAGCTAGCCATGGTTATCGATGGATAGACTATCAAAATATAACTGAGGAAGTTGAAAAAGAACATACTATAAAATGTAACAACATTATTAAAGATATTTTTGGTTATTTTCCGTCAGGTTGGTATACTGGTAGAACAAGCCCAAATACAAGAAATATAATTTTAGAAAATACAAATATTATTTACGATAGTGACTCCTATGCTGATGATTTACCCTACTGGATAAAAGTAAAAAATAAAAAACATCTAATTATTCCATACACTCTAGATAATAATGATATGAGATTCTCTACCTTACAAGGTTTTAACACAGGTGAGGATTTTTATAATTACTTAAAAAACTCATTTGATACATTATACAGAGAAGCAAACGAGTTCAATAAACCAAAAATGATGAGTGTGGGTTTACATTGTCGATTAATAGCCAGACCTGGAAGATTTATGTCTTTGATAAAATTTTTGAATTATGTTTCTGGTTATAATGATATTTGGATATGCAAAAGAGAGGAAATTGCCAATTATTGGTATGAAAATTTTAGTGATGAAAATTGAAGATATTAATAATTATAACTCTGAAAAATTTATTGATTCTTTTAAAAATATTTATGAAGAATCTAAATTTATAACAGAACATGCTGATAAAAAACGACCATTTAAAAATAAAAAAGAAATGATATTAATATTTTTAGAGTTGTTTGATAATTTAGACGAAGAAACTAAAATAAATATAATAAAAAAACATCCTGATCTAGCCGATAAAATAAAAATAAATAAAGGTTTGTCTGAATTATCAGATGAAGAACAAAGTAGATCTGGTTTAAAAGATTGTTCAGAACAAGAATTTAACTTATTTAAAGATTTAAATTCAAGATTTAAAAATAAATTTAATATTCCATTTATTTTTGCAGTTAGAAATAAAAATAAAAATGAAATTATAACAGAGTTTAAAAGTAGATTAGACAATAATGATTTAAACTTAGAAATAAAAAATTCAATTTCACAAGTAAAAGAAATTGCAAAATTAAGATTAACAGAATTAATTAATGAATAAGAAATACATTCAAAAAAATTATATAAACTTATGTAGTAAGGTTTTAGGTACAAAAATTCATAGATTTTCTGATCAGTTTTTTGGATCAGCATCCAGATTGCTTAAAGAGGAACAGCCAATTTTTAAAGAAGGAGTATATGATAAAAATGGGAAATGGATGGATGGATGGGAAACAAGAAGAAAAAGAATTGAAGGAAACGATTATGTTACTATTAAATTAGGCCTTCCTGGTAAAATTAATTTTGCTGAAATAGACACAAGCTATTTTAATGGCAATCAACCTGAATACGCAAGCATTGATGCTTGTTATTTTGAAAAAAATAAATTTAATTGGGTAAATATTTTATCAAAAAGGAAACTTAATCCAAATTATCTTCATGGTTTTAAAACTCAACAGAATAATAAAGTTTTTAACTTAATAAGATTGAACATCTATCCAGATGGAGGAGTTGCAAGATTAAAATTATTAGGAAATTTAGATGTATCAAAATTAAAATTTCCAAATAAAAAATTTGATTTACTTAGCATCCTTAATGGTTCAAAAATTGTGGCATGTAGTGATGAACATTTTGGAAGGGCAGAAAATTTATTACTTCCATTTAAATCTAAAAATATGGGCAATGGTTGGGAAACTAAAAGAAGAAGAGGATCAGGATATGACTGGGTTATAATTAAACTTGGCAAACCTGGTTTAATTGAAAAGTTTAATATTGAAACTCATTATTTTAAAGGTAATTATCCGTCTCATTGCTCAGTACAAGGTCTTTATTCAATAAAAAATATAAATATAAGCAAATTAATAAATGAAAGCAAAAATTGGAGATTTTTAATAAAAAATAAAAATCTTAAACCTAATTCATCATTAAAAATTAATTCAACTAAACACATTAAAAAAATAAATTATTTGAAGTTAAATATTTATCCTGACGGTGGTATTTCACGGATCAGGGCAATTGGAAAGTTTTTGTGAACTATAAAATAAAGAATATTAGTAAAGAGAATTTCAAAAATTATGGTGATTTAATTACAACATCTAATAAAAATTATGAAAGTATTAATAAAGATACAACCGATAGTTTTTTTGATTTAGCAAATATTCAAATAATTGGTGATGACAAAAGATCAAGATTAAATATTTTTCATGCAAAGAAAAGAAACTTTCCATTTAAAATTAACATGTTAGAAAATCACCCCTTTAGTTCTCAAGTATTTCTTCCGTTTAATGCTACAGGGTTTTTAGTTTTGGTTGCTCCAATAGGTAATAAACCTAAAATTGATTTAATTGAAATATTCAAAGTAAGCGGTGGTGATGGTATAAATTTTAATCCCAAAGTATGGCATTTTCCTCTAATATCTCTTGAGAATGAAAAATATATTACCATTGATAAAAAAGATGCGGATAATAATATTGAGATTTATAATTTTGAACAATCAGAAATATTTGAATTAAATTATGAGTGATACAATATTAAATATAGAAAATATTACAAAATCTTTTCCAAGAGTAATTGCAAATAAAAAGGTTACTTTTGATATTAAAAAAAATGCTGTTCATGCAATTTTAGGAGAAAATGGAGCAGGGAAATCTACGTTAGTAAAAATTCTATATGGTCTCTTAGAACCAGATGAAGGAAATATTAAATTAAATAATAAGGATTTTAAAGTTAATTCACCAGCAGAAGCAAGGAAACAAGGAATAGGAATGGTATTTCAGCATTTTTCTTTATTTGATTCTTTATCAGTAAAAGAAAATTTAATTTTAGGAATTGATGAAAAGATGTCTTATTCAGATTTAGAAAATAAGCTAGAAAATATAAGCTCAAGATATAATCTTCCCTTAGATTTAGATGCTCCAATTACTGCTTTATCAGCTGGAGAAAAGCAGCGTGTAGAAATTGTAAGAATTTTATTACAAGACCCTCAGATACTTATTATGGATGAACCAACTTCAGTCTTAACACCACAAGAAGTTGAAAGTTTATTTGTAACATTAAATGCACTCGTCAAAGAAGGTCGTACAATATTATATATCACTCATAAACTCGAAGAAGTAATATCAATATGTGATACAGTTACTATAATGAGAAGTGGTGAAATTATAGACACTTCAAGTACTTCAAATCAAACTGCAAAAACACTGGCAACAAAAATGCTAGGACAAAAATTAGATGACTTAAAAACTAATTATGGACATATAAAAGACGAAGTTAACTTTGAAGTAAAAAATATTTCATGTGATTTTAACGATCCATTTTTAACAGACCTTAAAAATATTTCTTTTCAAGTTAGAGTGGGTGAAATTTATGGCATTGCTGGTGTTGCTGGTAATGGACAATCAGAATTAATGGATATTTTAACAGGAGAAAATATAAATATAAAATCTGGATCAATTACTTTTGATAATAAAAAAATTGAAAAGTATGGGCCACAAAAAAGAAGAAATTTATCTATTTCTTTTGTTCCGGAGAATAGATTGGGTCATAGTGCAGTACCTGAGTTAAGTTTGTCTGACAATATTCTTTTAAGTCAATTTCCAAAAAATAATTTTATTAAAAATGGTATAATTTTGAAAAATAACGTCGATGATTTTGCGAATAATGTAATTAATGAATTTAAAGTCATTACTCCTGGGAATGATGCTAAAGCATCAAGTTTGTCTGGAGGAAATTTACAAAAATATGTCATTGGAAGAGAAATATCATCCAAGCCAAAAATATTAATTATTTCACATCCAACTTGGGGAATAGATGCTGGTGCTGAGCATTCTATAAGAGAGTCTTTGATAGAATTATCTCAAAATGGAACATCTATAATTGTTATTTCTCAAGATTTAGATGAATTGATTGAAATTACTCATAAAATATCTGTTATTTATGATGGTAATTTATCCAAACCTTTTAAAACTAGTGAAGTAGGAATTGAAAAATTGGGATTATTGATGGGTGGAAAAAATGAATAGTTTATTTCCCTCTATAGTTTCTCGCTCACAGAGTTCAGGTCTAATGAATTTTTTTGTTCCCATAATATCTATTGTTTTAACTTTAATTACAGGTTCAATTATTTTTGTTCTTCTTGGTTTTGATCCAGTTTATGCATTGTATACATTTTTTATTTCACCTATTTCTTCAACCTACGGTATTTCTGAATTATTTGTAAAAGCAACTCCTTTAGCCTTAATTGCAATTGGCCTCTCGTATTGTTTTAAGAATAATATTTATAATATTGGAGCTGAAGGACAACTTACCATGGGTGCAATCTTTGGTGGAGGTATTGGAATTTTATTTCATGATACAAATGCTTTTTGGTTGTTGCCATTAATGATTTTTGGCGGAGCTATTGGCGGAGCATTGTGGGGCTTAATTCCAGCTATTTTAAAAACAAAATTTAATACAAATGAAATTTTAACAAGTTTAATGTTAGTTTATATTGCTTTATATATTTTAGATTATTTAGTAGTGGGTCCTTGGAAAGATCCATTTGGTTATAGTTTTCCTAAATCAAGACCATTTAGTGAATCTGGTAGAATGCCTTTACTATTTGATGGTTTAAGGGTTCACTTTGGATTAATTATAACGCTATTTTTAATTTTTGTATCTTGGTTTATATTTTCAAAAACTATTTTTGGTTTTCAATTAAAAGTATCCGGTTACAGTCCCAAAGCTGCTAGATATGCTGGTTTTAATCAAACAACTTTAGTTTTTTTTGCTTTTGCAATTTGTGGTGCTTTTGCAGGTATTGCAGGTTTAGCTGAAGTATCTGGCCCAATTGGATTATTATATAGGGATATTTCTCCTAACTATGGATTTACTGCAATTATTGTTGCTTTCTTAGGTAGACTTCACCCAATTGGTATAATTTTTGCTTCTTTAGTTATTGCTCTTACTTATCTTGGCGCTGAAGATGCACAATTGTTTCTACAGATCCCTTCAGCAGTAGGTTTTATATTTCAGGGACTGGTGTTATTTTATTTATTAGGTGCGGAATTGCTAATTAACTATAAATTAACTTACAAAAAATTATTATGAATTTTGATTTAATACTTGGAATATTACAAATTGTTTTAATTGCAACAACACCTCTTGTTTTTGCAGGTATAGGTGAGTTAGTCACAGAAAAATCTGGAGTTTTAAATTTAGGTGTAGAAGGAATGATGTTGGTAGGAGCAGTGTCCGCTTTTATTATCTTAGTAATTACCGGAAGTTATTTTTTAGCTTTTTTTGTATCAATAATATCTGGAATTATAATGTCTGGTCTATTTGCTTTTTTAGTTCTATTTTTAATGTCAAATCAAATTGCAACAGGATTGGCATTAACTATTTTTGGAATAGGTCTAAGTTCTATGCTTGGTAAACAATATATTGGAACACCAATTGATGGTCTATCACCATGGTTTTTTGTTATATTTTCTTTCTTAATTGTTTTTTTGGTTAGTTATTTTTTTTATAAAACTAAAGCTGGTTTGATTTTAAGAGCAGTCGGAGAATCTCATAATTCTGCACATGCATTAGGGTATAGTGTTATTAAAATTAGATTTTTATCAATTTTATTTGGAGGTTCTATGTGTGCACTTGCAGGATCATATATTTCAATTTGTTATGCTCCAATGTGGCAAGAGGGTATGACAGCTGGTCGTGGATGGATAGCGTTAGCTTTAGTTGTATTTGCAACTTGGAAACCAGAAAGAGTTCTTATTGGAGCGTATATTTTTGGAGGCGTTACTATTCTTCAAATGAATCTTCAAGCACTAGGTCTAAGATTTCCTGGTCAATTTTTTAGTATGGCTCCTTATATAGCTACAATTATAGTTTTAGTATTAATATCTAGTAATAAATTAAGAATAAAACTTAGTGCCCCAGCATCTTTGACTATTCCTTTCTATAAAGGAAGATAAATATCCACTCTTTTTTATTTATTTTCTTATACAATTATTGATCTGATCTGTTTCTATATTACAAATGTTATTGAGTAATCGTTATATTAGCAGGTGAGGTTAAAATGATTAGAATAATAACTTTTTTATCTACTTTTTTAGTATTTTCATTTGGTTCTGCTTATGCAGACCCTAAAAAAGTTGGATTTATTTATATAGGTCCTCCAGGAGATCATGGTTGGACATATATGCATGATGTAGGAAGAAAATATATGGAGAGTCAATTAGGTGACTCCATAACAACTACATATCTTGAAAATATTCCTGAAAATGCAGATGCAGTAAGAGCAATTCGAAAGTTAGCTGACTCAGGACATGATTTAATATTTACAACGTCCTTTAACTACATGGATCAGACACATGAAGTTGCGAAAGACTTTCCTGATATAAAATTTGAGCATGCTACAGGATATATACAAGCTGACAATGTTGCTACATATTCAGCTAGATTTTATGAAGGAAGAATGATTGAAGGTCATATTGCTGGTCATATGACTGAAACTAATACTATTGGTTATATAGCTTCATTCCCTATTCCAGAAGTTGTAAGAGGAATTAATGCATTTTATTTAGCAGCAGCTAAAGTTAATCCAGATATCAAAATGAAAATAATTTGGGTGTTTACTTGGTATGATCCAGGTAAAGAGGCTGATGCAGCTAATACATTAATTAATCAAGGAGCTGACATAATTGTTCAACATACAGATACGTACGCGCCTTGCCAAGCTGCTCAAAAAGCAGGTGTTTATGCATTTGGTCAAGCTTCAAACCAAGAAGAATTCTGCCCTGATGCACATTTAACTTCAATTGAAGATATTTGGGGTCCTTACTATGCTGCAAGAGCAAAAGCTGTTGTAGATGGCACTTGGTCTTCAGGTGATACTTGGGATGGTATGGATAAGGGTATGGTTGTAATGTCACCATATAATAATAAACTGATGCCAGCAAGTTTGATTCAAGAAGCTGTAAATATGGAAGTTGGAATTAAAGATGGAACTATTCATCCTTTCACTGGTCCAATTTACAATCAAGCTGGTGAGCTTGTAGTTCCTGAAGGTGAAGTAGCACCTGACGGAATGTTACTTGGAATGAACTTTTATGTTCAGGGTATTGACGGCGAAGTACCACAATAATTAAAATTCTTATAACCCTCTCTCTTTAAAAGGGAGAGTTTTAATTCTAAATTTCAAAGGAAGATTTATGTCTGATTTACACATTAGTTGGGATGAATATAGAACTAAAACAGAAGACTTAGCAAAACAAATTCATAAGGATGGATGGCAGTTTAATCAGGTTGTATGCATCGCAAAAGGAGGCATGAGAGTAGGGGATGTAATGGCAAGAATATTTGATGTTCCTTTAGCAATTCTTTCTGTTGAATCATATAAAGGCGAGGGAGTAAAAAATAAAAGAGGTGCAATCACATTTTCAAGAGATTTAGCAAAAACAAGCCCTAACATTGGATCAAAAGTTTTAATAGTAGATGATTTGGCAGACTCAGGAATTACTCTTAAAAAAAGTATTGATTGGTTAAATCATACTTATGGTTTTTATATAGATGAACCAATTAGAACTGGAGTTTTGTTTTATAAGTCAGTATCTTCATTTAAACCAAATTACTATGTTGATTACTTAGAAGATTCTCCTTGGATACATATGCCTTATGAGGTTTATGAAACTATGAAACCAGAAGAACTTGGTTAAAAAATCGAAGAAATATCCTCAAATTTTTTCTTTTGTTTTGCAAATATTGGTATTGTCGCATCTTTATCTGGTCGTCCTACAATAAGTAAAACAAATGGTTTTTCATTGCTAGGTCTCTTTAAAATTTTATTAAGAAATGTCATTGGACTTGGTGTGTGCGTTAACATTGCTAAGCCAGAAAAATGTAAACAAGTAATTAATATACCAGTAGCTATACCGACAGACTCTTTTACATAATAATTTTTTATCTTTTTATTTTTTGAAACCGAAAATTTTTTTTCAAATATGGCTATTAAAAAAGGTGCGTTTTCAATAAATTTTTTATTTTCATCAGTTCCTAAAGGAGTTAAAGCATCTAACCACTCTTTAGGAGCTTTGTACTTATAAAAATTTTCTTCTTCTTTTTCTGCTTCTATTCTAATCTTCTTTTTTACTTTTTTATTTTTTATTACTACAAAATGCCAAGGTTGAAGATTTGCTCCACTTGGAGCTGATCCTGCAGATAAGATCGCATTTTTTATAATATTTATATCGATTTTATCTTTTGAAAATTCACGTATGCTTCTTCTTTCTTTAATTTTATAATAAAATTTTTTTGAATTAATCTTCATTTCTTTGATAGTTTGATTTGAAAATTTTAAATCTTCAGCTATGTATTTTTTAACTTTATGCATTGGTTTGTTATTATTATTGGGATACTATTAATTTCTCTATCAATTAGTAATCCTCTATACAAACTAATTATAAAAAAACGAATAAGATTTAATCTTTTTATTGAAATCCTGATCAGGATAATATTATTTTTAATTAGTGTAATAATTATTTTTCTAGGTTTGTACTTAGAAAGTATTTCTTAATATCTTCTTATATTTCTATCGATTAATGCAGCCCATGCATCTATTCCGCCAAGTACATTAACACAATGATTATAACCTTGTGCTTTAAGCCATTTACATACAGCTTGGCTTCTTGTTCCAGTATGACACATCACAAAAATATTTTTTTTCTTATCTAATTCAGTGTATCTTTTAGCAATCTCTGAAAGTTTCATATGTATAGTACCTTTAATATGTGCATGATCTCTTTCAGTATCTTCTCTTACATCTATTATTTGAATTTTTTTGTCATCTTGCTTAAGCTCATTTAATTGATGAACTGTTATTTCACTACTACTGTAAAGATCCATAACATTATCTTATTATAAATACTAATAGATTTCTACTATTTTAAATAAAATTAATTTTAAAAATTAAATTTGTTATTTCTAAGTTTTTCATGTATGAGCTCATACTATTATGACTAAGAAAATAACTTTTTCAGCATTTGGTAGAGATTCTTATTATCACAGAGATTGGTTCAAAAAAAATGGTTTCAAGTTTGATAGAAGTTCTAGAAAATGGACAGTAGAAAATTTACCAATAGATAATGCCGAAGAATTTGCCAGTTATTGTAGGAAATACGGTTTAACATTTGAACGATCTGATAGAATGATTACAGAATTTGATTACGCAGATTATCTTTGGGATGGAAGAAGAGATGAATTTATGAAACCTTCTGAAAAAATTGCAATTCCACAACCAAAAAATAAAATCTAATTTTTGTTAAATAAATTAGTATCAAACAATTTAACACTCCTTATAATTTTAGCTGCTATTTGGGGATCTTCTTTTTTTGTTATTAAAATTTGTCTGTCTAGTTTTACACCTACAAGTATTGCTTCCTTAAGATTAATTATAGCATCAATTTTCTTAATTATTTTATATTATTCATATAACAAGCATCCTAAATTAAATCTTGATTTAGTTATAATTCTTTCTTTCATAGGTATTACTGGAAATTTTTTACCATTCTATCTGATTAGTTGGGCTGAACAATACATTCCTTCTTCTACCGCAGGTTTATTAATGTCAGTTGGTCCCCTAATAACATTACTAATGTCTCATGTATTAACTTCAGACGATAAGTTTACTTGGATTAAATTTTTATCTATAATTATAGGCTTTGTAGGTATCATTTTTATTTTAGATATAAGTAAATTAAATTTTCAAGATGAAAACTACATTAGTACTTTAGCAAAAATTTTTGTGATTATAGCAGCATTTGGTTACATGATTTCAAATATTGCTGCTTATAATAAATTAAAGAAATTAAGTCCTATTTCAATTACTACTTTTGCTACAATGTTTGGAGCGATAATATCATTACCATTTTTATTCTATGATTTTATTAATTATGAGAATAATATTAATAAAATTTCTATAATTTCTATTATTTATTTAGGTGTTTTCCCAACAGCTATTGCATTTCATATGCGCTACCATATAGTTAAACAATCTGGTCCAGTTTTCTTATCTTATGTTGCCTATTTAATCCCTGTTTTTGCTTTAATATGGGGTTTCATATTTCTATCTGAACAAATAGTATTTAGTTCTGTAGTTGGAATTATTTTAGTTTTTATTGGTCTGTTTGTGGGGCAAAAAAAATCAATGAGTAAAATATCCGTAAAAAACATATAATACTAATAAAACAGCAATAAAAATAGACACATTTTTGAAGTTAAAGTATTTCATTTATGGTTGATATTTAATTTTTTATAGTCCAATATACTTTTATTATGAGTGACTCAATTAAATACTTACTTGAAGAAAATAAAGCACCAAAGTTTTGGTATAATATCAATGCAGACTTACCAAGTCCACCACCACCTCCCTTACATCCTGGAACTAAACAACCAGCAGGTCCTGATGACTTTGCTCCTTTATTTCCCATGGGTCTAATAATGCAGGAGGTTTCTACTGAAAGAGAAATAGAAATACCTGAACCAGTAAGAGAAGTTTATAAACAATGGAGACCCTCTCCATTATTTCGAGCAAGAAGATTAGAAAAATTTTTAGATACACCAGCTAAAATTTATTATAAATATGAAGGTGTAAGTCCTACTGGAAGTCACAAACCAAATACTGCAGTCCCTCAAGCTTTTTTTAATAAAGAGGAGGGAATAAGTAAAATTTTTACTGAGACAGGTGCTGGCCAATGGGGTAGTTCCCTAGCGTATGCAGGTCAAATTTTCGGAATAGATATTGAGGTTTTTATGGTTAAGGTTAGCTTTGATCATAAACCATATAGAAAATTAATGATGCAAACTTTTGGGGCTAACTGTCATGCTAGTCCATCAAATTTAACTGATTTTGGTAAGAAGCTATTATCAGAAAATCCTGATAACCCAGGTAGCTTAGGTATTGCAATATCTGAAGCAATAGAAGCAACAGTTAAAAGTGGAGGCAAAGCAAAATACTCACTTGGAAGTGTTTTAGGTCATGTTTTAATGCATCAAACTATAAATGGTAATGAAGCTATTATGCAAATGGAAATGGCTGGAGATTATCCAGATATAATTGTAGGATGTACAGGTGGTGGCAGTAATCTTTCTGGATTAATGTTTCCATTTTTAGGACAACAATTAAGAGGTGGTCAAAAAATTGATATAATTGGTTGCGAGCCTGCATCATGTCCTTCATTTACAAAGGGTAAGTATGCATATGACCATGGCGATATGGCAAAAATGACTCCATTAATTAAAATGCATACTCTTGGATCTGATTTCTTACCACCGGCTAATCACTCTGGTGGATTAAGGTACCATGGTATGTCTTATCATTTAAGTCACTTATATGAGTTAGGTCTGATGAGAGCAAAGGCTTATGGTCAAAAAGATTGTTTTGAAGCTGGTTTAACTTTTTCAAAACAAGAAGGAATCATCCCTGCTCCAGAAGGAAACCATGCAATAAAAGGCGCTATTGATGCAGCTTTAGAATGTAAAGAAAAAGGTGAGTCAAAAACTATTCTCTTTAATTTATGTGGTCATGGATATTTTGATATGTCAGCTTATGATGATTATCTTAATGGATCAATGGCTGATGATGTTATTGATGATGATGGAATAGTTAAATCTATTTCTCAAATACCAGAAGTAGCGTAATTTAAGTTTAAATTTTTTTTTATTTAATTAAAGGTGTTTCTTGATTATGGTTGAAATTAAACCTTTTAAAGGAACACGTCCTTATAACGAAGAGGCAAAAAATTTAATTGCTCCTTCTACTGATCATTTAAGTATTGAAAATATCGAATTATTTAAAAAAAATAATTATTGGAATTATTTAAAAATTTTGAATCCTGTTGGACAATTAAAAGAAGCAGATACTCTTTTAGAAGCAAAATCGCATTTTAAGGAAATGAAAGCAAATGATGTAATTAAAAAAGATAAAGAATTATTTTTTTATATTTATCAAATTGAATTTCAAGGCCATACTCAACTAGGATTTTTATCTCTTTCTAAAATCTCAGATTTTGTAGATGAAAAAATTAAAGCACATGAAAAAATATACGAGAAAAGAATGAAAGAAAGAGCAGAACAAATGTTAAATATCAAAACACAAATTGGTCCTATCTATGTAGTATATAAAAAAAATAATAAGATAAAAGATTTGTTATCCTCTATAATATCAAACACTCCAGATTATGATTTTGAAAGCTTTGATAAATCTATTCATAAATTATGGTGTATTTCGGATCAATCTTTTATCGAAAACTTATCTTCTGTTTTTATAAATGAAGTAGATAATTTTTATATTGCAGACGGACATCATAGAATGGGCGCAATGAAAATAATTGGAGAATTAAATTATAATAAAAATATTTTGCAGGAAGATTTTATGATAGCGGCATTTCCAAGTGATGAAGCTAAAATATTTGACTATAATAGAGTTGTTAAAGATTTAAATGGTTTAAGTGAAGAAAAGTTTTTAGAAATACTTTCTGAAAACTTTGAAATAAAAAATGAAAAAAATCCATTCAAACCTCAATCAAATAAACAATTTGGAATGTATCATGAAAAAAAGTGGTATTCATTGTATTTTAAAACTAAATTAAAAACTGATAATTTTGTTGATACACTAGATATTAATATTTTAAACAATTTCATTTTCAAAAAACATTTAAATATTTCTGATGTTGATAATGATGAAAGAATAAGATTTATTGCCGGATGTCATGGTTTGGAAGCTTTAGAAAAAAAAGTAGATGAAAATAATGATAGTGTGGCATTTTCTATCTTCCCATCTTCAATAAGTGATGTTATTACAGTTGCTAATAAAAATTTGACTATGCCCCCAAAATCAACATGGTTTGATCCAAAACCTTTAGATGGCTTAGTAGTCTATGAGTTTGAAAAAAGTATATGAATAAACCTAATACAAAACCTAACAATCCAAACTTTTCAAGTGGCCCAACCTCAAAAAGACCAGGCTGGGACATATCTGTTTTGAGTAATGCTTTAACTGGTAGATCACATAGATCTGTTGAATGTAAAGCAAGATTAAAAGAAGCGATAGATAAATCAAAAGATATTCTAAAATTACCTGATGATTATTTATTGGGTATAATGCCTGGGTCAAATACTGGCGCTTTAGAAGCAGCTATGTGGTGCCTATTAGGTAAAACAGGAGTTGATATTCTTGCATGGGAAAATTTTGGTAAAGACTGGGTTATAGATGCAATTAGTGAATTAAAATTAGATAATTTAAATATTCATGAAGAAGATTATGGCAAACTACCTGACCTAAGCAAAGTCAATTTTGATAATGATGTTATTTTTACTTGGAATGGAACAACATCTGGTGTCAAAGTACCTAATGGAGATTGGATACCTGATGACAGAAAAGGCTTAACCATATGTGATGCTACTTCAGCAATCTTTGGTATGCCTATAGATTATAATAAATGTGATGTTATAACTTGGTCTTGGCAAAAAATACTTGGAGGAGAGGCCGCTCATGGAATGATTGCAATTTCTCCGCGTGTTGTTGAAAGATTAGAAAGTTTTAAACCTGATTGGCCAGTACCAAAATTATTTAGATTAGCTGAAAATAAGAAATTAATAAAAGGAATATTTGAGGGAAACACAATAAATACACCTTCAATGATATGTGTTGAAGATATCATTGATTCATTAAATTGGGTCTCTTCTCAAGGTGGGTTAGATTCATTAATTTCTAAATCTCAGAATTCTTTACAAAAAATTAGAGAATGGATTAATGATAGAGATTGGGTCACTTTTTTATCTGAAATTAAGGATGATAATTATATCTCAAACACTGGAATAACTTTTAAAATTATTGAAGATTGGTTTACAAATAAAGATGAAAGCGGTCAAAGAGCTGTAATGGCTGATATATGTAAATTACTTTCTGAAAATAATGTTGGATTTGATTGTAATGGATATCCCAAAGCACCACCTTCTTTTAGAATATGGGCTGGAGGTACAGTTCAAACTTCAGATGTAGAATTAGTTTTACCTTGGATTGATTGGGCTTATTCAGAAATTAAATCTAAACATGCCTAAAGTACTAATATCAGATTCACTAGATAATATTGCATCTGAAATTTTAATAAAGAATAACATATCAGTTGATACAAAAACAAACTTATCTCCTGAAGAATTAAAAAAAATAATTGATGACTATGATGGTTTAATCATTCGTTCTGCAACTAAAGTGCGAAAAGATTTAATTGATTCTCTCTCAAATTTAAAAATTATAGGTAGGGCAGGAGCAGGAGTAGATAACGTTGATGTGGAAGCTGCTAAAAATAAAAATATTATCGTAATGAATACTCCAGGAGGAAATACAAATGCTACAGCAGAACACACAATTGGTTTAATTTTTGCATTGCTAAGAAAAATTACTGTTGCCAATGAAACAACTCATAAAGGCCTTTGGGAAAAAAAGAAATTAAAAGGAAATGAAATTAAAGGCAAGAAAATCGGTATCGTTGGTTTTGGTAATGTAGGCAAAAGAGTTGCAGAAATATCTAATGTATTGGGAATGCACGTTTCAATATATTCTTCATACTTTGAAACAATAAAGGAGAGCTTTTCAGAATATAATTCTTGTTCTATCGATGAGATTATTAAAGATTCAGATATAATTTCTTTTCACTGTAAGCCTAATAAAGATGGCAATCCGATTATGAATAAAAATCATCTATCACTAATGAAAAAAAATTGCATAATTATCAATACCGCTAGAGGTAACTTAGTTGATGAAGATGACCTTAAAAATGCTCTAGAAAAAAAAGAAATTAAAGGCGCCGCATTAGATGTTTTTAAAAATGAGCCTTTAGAAGATAGTGGGTTTTATAATTTAGATAATATAATTTTAACTCCACATATTGCTGCTTCCACTGATGAAGCTCAAATAGTTGTAGCAGAAATGGTTGCTAATCAATTTGTTGAATTTTTTAATAATAACAAAATAATAAATTCAGTTATTTAATAAAAATTTCAGTTAAATTTTCTAAGTAAGCAGATGGATTTGAGAGAATGTTACCATCTAATATATTAGCTTGATCTAAAATTAAATTTGAAACTTTTTTATGGTCAATTTTTGTTAAATTTTGAGATAAATTTACAATCATCGGATGATTTGGATTAATTTCAAGTATCTTTTTTGAAACAGGAGTTTTTTGATTATGCATTTTCATCAGTTTTTCCATATTTATATCCATCCCAGTTTCTTCAGCAACAAGCAGAATTGGGCTTTTGGTTAATCTCTCAGATACAATAACATCAGATATAGTTTCTTTTAGCTCTGTTTTAAGTATGTTAATTAAATCATTGATTTTACTATCTATTTCTTTTTTATCTTCATCTTTCTTATTTGATTTTTCACCAACTTTTGAAACATCAACCTTGCCTTTGGTTATTGATTTAAATTCTAAATCTTTAAATTTAT
Source organism: uncultured Alphaproteobacteria bacterium (assembly GCA_902515745.1). Lineage (GTDB taxonomy): Bacteria > Pseudomonadota > Alphaproteobacteria > HIMB59 > CACPNW01. The sequence continues at coordinate 26,745 of CABXWB010000011.1, forward strand.
TTACATTTTGTATCCAAAACTCATCCACTGCATCAACCATAAACAACACTGGTATCTTTTTATCAGTGAAAACTTCTAATTGAGGAGAGTTTTTAATATGATCCTTATCGGTATTAGCAAAATAATAAATTTCTTTTTGGTCTTTAGCCATTAATTTAGTGTATTCCTCAAGTGATATTTTTTTATCATCTAAAGAATTTTCAAACCTTAATAGCGGTAGGATTTTTTCATGATGATCATTATGTTCGTATAAACCCTCTTTTAGAACTGGGCCAAAATTTTTCCAAAATGTCTCAAATTTATCCTTTTCTTTCTTTGCTAAACTATCAATTTCACTTAAAATTTTGTTTGTAATACCCTTTTTAATTTTTGTAATAATAGGATTATTTTGAAGCATTTCTCTACTTATATTGAGAGAAATATCTTGTGAGTCGACTACTCCTGGAATGAAACGAAGCCAATTAGGAATTATGTCTTCACAATCATCAGTGATAAAAACTTTTTGAACATATAATTTTATTTTATTTTTCCTATCTGCATTGAATAAATCCATAGGTTGATTTGTAGGAAAATAAAGTAAAGCTTTATAACTAATAACACCTTCAGCGTTATAATGAATAGTTTTTAAGGGATCATCAAAATTAAATGAAATATTATTATAAAATTGCTTATAATCTTCTTCTTTTATATCTTTTTTATCTTTTAGCCATAATGGACTACCTTCATTTATTTTTTCTTCTTTTTCTTTATCGTCAAGGTCCTTAAGATAAATTGGAAAAGGAATATAATTAGAGTATTTTGTTATAATTGATCTTAAACGAAATGAATCTAAAAATTCATCAGCATCTTTCTTTATATTTAGAGTTATACAAGTACCTCTTTTATCTTTTTTAGATTCTTCTATGGTATAATTTTCTTTTCCATTAGAAGACCATAGATTTGTATCTTCATTTTCAGCATCTTTAGAAAGCACTTCAACATTATCCGCAACCATATATGAGGAATAAAAACCAACACCAAACTGACCAATTGCAGAAATATCATTACTTTTTTTATTTTTCATTGCTTCTATAAATTTACTAGTTCCTGATCTAGCTATAGTACCTAAATTATCAATCAGTTCGTTTTTAGACATTCCAATTCCATTATCTTCAATTTCAATGATTTTTTTCTTTTTTGAAACTCTGATATTAATTTTTAAATCCTTTTCGTCTTTTAAAAGATTTTTTTTAGATAGTGATTGATATCTTAATTTTTCGCATGCATCAGCAGAGTTAGATATTAGTTCTCTTAGAAATATTTCTCTTTCGCTGTAAAGAGAATTAGCAACAAGATCTAAAAGCTTACTGACTTCAGCTTGAAATGTTAAATTTTCTTTAGTTTTTTGTGCCATTTTTCAAATTTAAGCATTCATATCTATAATTCAATAGTAAGCAATAATTTTTTGCCACATTTACGACTATATAGGTAAAAGTTATGGTATTTAGATTTATAATGAAATTTGATAATTTTTTAAAATTATTGTGCATTACATTGTTATTTTCATATGCATGTACTTCAAATCAGTTAACAAATACTGCTGATAGTTGCATAATTTTTGATGAAAAGAAAAGCTGGTATAAAGCAACTAAAAATTCTTATGACAAATGGAATACCCCAATTGCATTCCAATTAGCAGTTATAAAACAAGAATCATCTTTTACTCAATTTGCAAAACCGAAAAGAAAAAAATTTTTAGGTTTAATACCAACGTCTAGACCATCAACTGCTTTTGGTTATGCACAAATAACAAATCCTACATGGGATTGGTATAAGAATAAAACTGGAAATCAAAATGCATCAAGAGCAAATTTTAAAGATGTAACTGATTTTATTGGTTGGTACACAACGCAGTCCGAAAATATGATTGGAATTTCAAAAAATGATTACTATAATCAATACTTAGCATACCATGAAGGTCAAAACGGATGGTCAAAAGAGACATTTAAAAGTAAAGATTGGTTGATTGATGTTGCTAAAAATGTAGAAAGAAATACTAAGATGTTTAATAAACAACTAAAACAATGTGAAGAAAAACTAAATAAAAAAGGTTTCTTCGGAATACTATAATGCCAATTTTAAACAGCATAAATCAAATGCAAGATCAGATGACGGAATGGCGTCAGGATTTACATAAAATTCCTGAGATAGGCCTTCAAGAATTTGAAACATCAAAATATATCAAAAATAAGTTAAGTGAATTTAATATTAAATTTAAAGATGGTTACGCTAATACAGGTGTTGTTGCTTGGGTAGATGGTAATGAAGTTACTAATGATAAGGCAATTGGTTTAAGAGCAGATTTTGACGCTCTTCCTATGCCAGAACAAAATGAATTTAATCATAAATCTCAAAATAAAGGTATGATGCATGGTTGTGGTCACGATGGTCATACCACAATGCTTCTTGGAGCAGCGAAATATCTAAGTGAAAATAATAATTTTAATGGAAGAGTATATTTCATTTTTCAACCAGGAGAAGAGGGTTTTGCTGGAGGAGAAAAAATGATTCAAGATGGTATGTTTGATGATTTTAAAATTGATGAAGTTTATGCACTTCATAATTGGCCTGAGTTACCTTTAGGTACGTTTGGTGTAAATAGTGGGCCAATGATGGCAGCAGTTGATGAGTTTGATATTACTGTAAAAGGAAAGGGTGGTCATGCTGCATCACCTCATCTGGCAATTGATCCTGTAGTAATTTCTGCTCAAGTTATTTCTGCTGTTCAAACAATTATAAGTAGATCCACAGATCCTGTTGATAAAGCTCTTATAAGTATTACAAAAATTAATGCTGGTACAGCGTATAATGTAATTGATGATCAAGTTAAAATGGGCGGGACTATTAGAACTTTTCGAAGAGAAACACGAGCATATATTGAGAAAAGATTAAATGAATTATGTAAAGGTATAGCAGATGCACATGGTGCAGAGATAAAAATTGAATTTGATTTAGTTAATAAATATCCACCTACTATAAATTCTAAAGAAGAAACAAAATTTGCAGCAAATGTAGCCAAAGATTTAGTCGGTGATGATAAAGTTATTACTGATATTGACCCGTCAATGGGAGGAGAAGATTTTTCATATTTGTTAGAAAAAAAACCTGGTTCTTATCTTTATCTTGGTCAAGGAGATGCAGAACATAGCGCTCATCTACATACAACAAAGTATGATTTTAATGATAATTTATTACCCATTGGTGTAAATTTTTGGGTGGACCTTGTTCAAAAATACTTTTCTAAGTAATCTTTATTGATGTTAAATTTTAGTGCGATTTATTCAATAATCGCATTTAGAATAAAAGAATTTCTACAAGAGTATCATTATTCTTTATTAGCTCCTCTAACTACAAATCTTTTATTTATATTAGTTTTTATAACAGTAGAAAATTACTACTCACTTTCTATGGATTCTGGCTCTTTCGTTGAATTTATTGCTCCTGGATTAATCATAATGATCGTTGCTCAGGAAAGTTACGATAATTCGTCTGCTACTTTAATTCATATGAAACAAATTGGCTCTTTGGATGATTGGTTAATGGCACCTATCTACAGGATTGAAATATTAATATCATTAATATTCACATCTCTTATTATTGGAAGTATTTTAGCTCTGTTTAATTTTTTAATATTTACTTTTTTAATAGATATTGAAATTTATAATTTTTTTTATTTTTTTTACTACCTATTTCTAGTTATAATATTTTTCTCATGTTTAGGATGTTTTGTAGGAATAATTTTTAATTCTTGGGATTCACAAAGTACATTCTCGAGCTTTTTTGTTGCACCAATTAATTTTTTATCAGGAACCTTTTTTTCAATAAATTATCTTCCTGATAATTTGAAGGCTATACTTCTATATAATCCTTACTATTATGTTGTAAGCTTCTTTAGGAATTCATTCAATGATGAATTTTCATTTAATTTACTTGAAAATATCTTTATAATATTTTTTATTTTATTAACTTTGATTATTACATCATTTATTTTTTTCAAAGGTTTTAAAATTATAAAATGATTGATTTAATTTTTAACTTCTTAATTCAATTTGATTTATTAATTAATAATCATTTTATAATATCTTTGATAATATATTTCATTTTATCATTATTATTTTTTGCTTTTTCAATTCCAGGTGGACTAATTATAATATTAGCATCGAGTTTCTTTTTTGGATTCATTATTGGATTTATAATTAATATAATTTCAATTGTTTTAGGAAGTTTTTGTTTTTTTCTTTTCTTTCAAAAAATGTTTAAAAAATATTCAAATAAATATTTGGATAAATTTAGTGATAAATTAAATAAAGTTGTTAAAAAATCTTCATTAGAATATTTAATTTTATTACGTCTTATTTTTGGAATACCACTATTGGTTCAAAATTTATTTTTATCAACTTTATATATTTCTAAATCTAAATTTATTATTTCTACATTTTTAGGTTTTACTCCATATTTTCTTGTCTTTACATTTATTGGTAGTGAATTTTCTAACCTAATTGATATCAAAGAATTTCAATTAAATGATATTTTGTCTTTTGATTTAATTCTCATTTTTTTAATATTAATTATTTTTTTATTATTTAGAATTTTTTTTAAATTTAAATAAATAATTTCTTGAATTTAATTGAGATATATAACAGATAAATTGTAACTAATATTGCGGCATAAATTGTTATGTCAATAATTATTAAATTATTTGCTGAAAATTCATTTGCTATTCTTGAATATATCAAAGCTGATGTCTGTATTATGGATGTAATAATAATAACATTAAGTAATCTGATTGAGCCCTTTGTATTTAAGTAGATCATTAAAAGACCAATAAATAAAAGACCTGTTATAGCTCCGCCAAGATTTCTTAGCCATGCTATATTAGTACTTTCAGCAACAGTTAAATTGACAAAACTATATGGAAAAATTAAAAAATAAATTCCATAAATTAAAGAAAAAATTGATAAAAATAATATGCTTAATCTGATCATCTACTAAAAACTATTTATTAAGATATAATTAGTATTGCAAATTAATTTTTACTAAATATAGAAAATATATGATCCGATTGTTAATAGTTTTAATTGTTATAGTAATTATACTATTTATTTTGAGATCAAGAGCAAAATCACAATATAATAATTATGGTAACTTTTATAGAAATTTAATTCTGATAGTCATAATTGGAGGTATAATCTTCTTCCTTGCAACAACTGGAAAATTCTTGATACCACAGTTATTAAACCTTGTTAAAGTTGGTTTACCATTCTTGACAAAATTAATAGGAATATAATGAAATATTTTTCAACAAACGATCTACCCTTAAACGATGAAATGATTAATTTTTGGAATAATAATGGATATTTGGTTATTGAAAATTTCAACACAGATAAAGAATGTGATGAATTAATGGAACGATCATCATATCTTATCGAACATAATAATTTTAATAATCAAAAATCTATTTTTGATACAGTCAATCAAGCTCATAATGATGATAGTTATTTTTTAGAATCAGGAGATAAAATTCGTTTTTTCTTTGAAGAAAAAGCTAATTTAAATGATGATAACATAGAAGAAAATAAACATTTTATTGTAAATAAAATCGGTCATGCTTTGCATGATTTAGATAAAGTTTTTTATAAATTTTCTCATAAACAAAAACTTCAAGATATTGCTTTATCACTTGGTTTCTCAAAACCAAAATTACTTCAGTCTATGTATATTTTTAAGCAACCTAAAATAGGTGGTGAAGTAGTTTGTCATCAAGACTCCACTTTTTTATATACTGAGCCAGAAAGTACTATCGGTTTCTGGTTTGCATTAGAAGACGCAAATAAAACAAACGGATGTTTACAGGTTGCAAGTGGAGGTCATAAAGGCCCATTAAGAAAACTTTTTAAAAAAGTAGACGGTAAAATGCAAATGATTGACCTAAATGATGAACCATTTCCTGAAACTGATACTTTTGTAGAAGTAAAAAAAGGATCACTTGTTTTATTACATGGTAGACTTCCTCATTACTCATGTGAGAACACAAGTTTAAAATCAAGACATGCTTACACAATTCATGTAATTGATAATAACAATGACTATCCTGAATGGAATTGGTTACAAAGGTCTTCATTACCTCTTAAAAGTTTTATTAATGACTAAAAAAATAATTTTAGATTGTGACCCAGGTCATGATGATGCTGTAGCAATAATGTTAGCTGCTTCTTCTAAAGAGATTGACATACTGGGTATCACCTGTGTTGGTGGAAATAGTGGTTTAAATAATACAGTAAATAACGCTCTTAAAGTTTGTACGTTAATTGAAAGAACGGACATCAAAGTTTACTCTGGTGCAAATAAACCTATTCATTATGAATTATTTACAGCTGAATATGTTCACGGAAAAACCGGTTTAGATAAAAAAGGTGATCCTATAATAATTGATACAAATTATAAACCTCAAGAAAAACACGCAGTTGATTTCATAGTTGAAACTTGTAAATCTTCAGCAGACCAAATTTATCTCTGCCCAACAGGACCTCTTACGAACATCGCCTTAAGTTTAAAAAAAGATCCGTCTATTAAAGAAAATATAAAAGAAATAGTTTTTATGGGTGGAGCCGCTATGTGCTTAGGAAATACTACACCTTCAGCTGAATTTAATATTTATGTGGATCCACACGCTGCTAATATTGTTTTAGAATCAGGCATTGCTTTAACAATGATGGGTTTAGACGTTACTCATCAGGTAAATGTAAATTCAAAAATTATCAAATCAATGAATGAAAATAAAAATAAAAGTTCTAAGTTTTTTGGAGAACTAATGGAATTTTATACAATATTTCATAAAGAATTATACGAAACTGAGGAAACACCTCTGCATGACCCATGTGTTATTGCATATTTATTAGATCCATCTATTTTTAGTGGAAAAGAAGTTAATGTCACAGTTGAAGAAAATTCTGAATTAACCAGAGGGGAGACTGTTGTTGATTGGCTTGGCGTTACAAAAAGACCAATAAATTGTTTTGTGATGAATGAAGCTAATGATGAAAAATTTTTCCAATTACTTAAAGATAAATTATCCCTATTACCTTAACTATAAAAATTCTTTGCAATCTTTCCAGCTAAATTTGCATTATTAATAATTAAAGATGTATTGGCATTTAAAGTTTCATTTTTTGATTCTTCGTTAATTTCTTTAATAAGAAATGGTGTTAATTCTTTTCCACTAATATTATTTCTATCAGCTTTTATTGCTGCATTATTAATCCATTTTTCAACATCATTTTTATTAAGTGCTTTATTTAATGGAACTTTGTTAAATATGAGAATTGATTTTTTATTTTCTATATTCTCATTAAGTTTTAAAAAAGAAGAAATTTCATGAATTTCATCAAATCTATTATCAACTTTATTTTCTGTTTCTTCATACCAAAAACCAGGCATATAATTTGTTTGATAACCAATTCTTGTAATTCCTAAAGTTTCAAGAAGCTCATTAGTTTTACTTAAATCTAAAATAGATTTAGCACCACTACAGATTACAAAATTAGAATTCTCAGAAAGTGAATATAGATCTGCAGAAACATCATTTGTATTTTCAACATTTAAATGTACACCACCAATTCCACCTGTTGCAAAGAATTTTATTTGAAATTTAGAAGCTATTGAAATCGTACTTGCTACAGTTGTAGCTGCATTTTCTTTATTAAATATTGATAAATTTATATTGTGGTTAGAAACTTTTTGTACATTTTTATCTTTTGCTAATAATTCAATATCTTCATGTGATAATCCAATTTTAACCTTACCTTTGATTATTCCTATTGTTGCAGCAACAGCACCATTATCTTCAACAGCCTTTATAGATTCATTTGCAACTTGAATATTTTCTGGATAGGGCAATCCATGACTAATCAATGTACTTTCTAGAGCTACAATTGGTTTTTTTGAGGTAATTGCTTCATGAACTTTTCTACTTACTTCAAAGATATTTTTCATACTTTTTGTATTTTTACTTTCTTAGAGAGATTTTTAATTTTTAAATAATCACTCTTTTTTGTTAGAGAATTACCATTAGCATAATAAGAACCGCATGCTACAGAAGTTTTTAAAATATCATCCATTTTTTTTTCTTTACTAAGTAAATACAACATCATAGCTGCGAGTGCATCTCCAGCACCATTCTCGTTTACTACTTTTAGAGATGGAGGTTTTATTTTTTTTATAAATTCACTACTACCAAAGATTACATTATTTTTTGAATTGGTTGCAACTATCTTTATATTCCTGTTTTGTTTTAATATTTTATTAACACCAATTATTATATTTGAAGAATTTGTAAGTTTAAATAACTCTGCTTTATTTAAGAATATAAAATCAATTTTATTTATTATTTTTTTTATTTTACTAACTTTATGTACTGATGTCCCACAAACTATAATTTTATTATTTTTTGATAGTTTATTTATTGATTTTTCCAAATAAATTTTAGAAAAATTTAGATCGAATATTATATTTTTATTATTAATGTTTGGAATTTTTAAGGATTTATTATTTTCATATTCATCTGTATTTGCCAAACCTAATAAAAATTTATTATTTTTATCTGATAAGGCTAAATAGTATCTATCTGTATAATTTTTATTAACTTGATGAATATATATTTTTTTTGAGATTTTTTTTCTAATCTTTTCGTTGATTGCTAAACTATAAAAATTTACATCGACAAAATTTGAAAGAAATTCTGCAATATTATACGCCACTCCACCAATTCTACTTTTTTGTGTAATTTGATTAGATCTAAAATTAATTATATTTTTTTTAAGTTTTAATAAATAATCGTGATGAATTGCCCCAATACAAACAAAAATGTTTTTAGATTTCAGCATTATGAATTATACACCTTTTATGTCAGTTTTTGATGTTGATCCACCTATTATTGATAATAAACATTTAATTAAATGGTTAAAGATTAATTTTTCTTTCTTAAGAAATAAATTACTCAAAATTAAACAACTAGATAGTGAAAGGGATATAAATTTTATTCTATCCATAAATAATAAAAAAAAATACGTATTAAAAATTTCAAACCCATCAGAAAAAATTAATATATTAAAATATCAAGATAGATTAATTAATTATTTACGAAGTGATCTTAGTCTTAAATCTTTTATACCAAAAATACACCATACAAAGATTGTAAAATATTTTGATAAAAAAAATAGAGAATGCTTTGTTAGGATCTTATCTTATATTGAAGGGCGAATGTATGGAGATACAAAAAGTAACGATAAGATAGAAAGTTCTTTAGGTAAGTTACTTGGAAAAGTATCAACTAAGTTGCAAGCATTTAATGATATAGATGCTCATAGAAATTTTATTTGGGATCCATCAAACATAGATTGGATTAAAAAAGATATTAATATTTTTAGTGGTTCAAAAAAATTAATTTTATTAAAGTGCTTTTCAGAATATGAAAAATTTGTAAAAAATAATTTAAATAAATTAAGATATTCAATAACTCATTCAGACCCAAATAATTACAATATTGTTATTAAGGAAAACAATGTTTGTGGTTTACTAGATTATGGGGACTCTATTTATTCTCCAACAATAAATGATTTAGCAATATGCCTCTCATATGCATTAATGAATAACAACAATATTTATCTTACATTAAAAAATGTAATATCAGAGTACAACAAGCAGTTTTCTATAAATGAGGATGAAATAAACTCTTTAATATCATTATGTAAGTCAAGACTCATGATTACTGTTGTAATGGCAAAAAAACAAAGAATTAAATATCCATCAAATCAATATTTGAGCATTAGTGAAAAAGATGCATGGTCTTTATTAGAAAAGTTAGACAAAATTCCAATTAAATTCTTAATATATGTAGTCCGCGATATTTGTGGCTTTCATATTATTAAAAATTACGATGAAATTATTAATTATATAAATAAGTTCAACTTTGATAACATTTTTAATTTTAATTTACTTGATAAAAATAAATCTATTTTAAAATTAAGTTTTGATTCAACTCTATTAAAAGGTAATCCAGATGATAATTTGCTTAAAAAAAGAATTAATAAAATATTTAAAGAAGATAATTCAAATATAGGAATCGGTTTATATAATGAAAAAAGAAAAGTTTATAATGGCCCTAACTTTATTTCTGAATTAAATACGAATGAAAGACGTAATATTCATTTAGGCATAGATATCTTTATCGATAAGGGAACAGATTTATTTGCTCCAATAGATGGTAAAATTATAATTTTAAAAAATAATAATTTTAAATATGACTATGGTCCCACTCTAGTTTTAGAACATAGTTTTAAAAAATATAAATTTTATACTCTATACGGTCATTTATCCAAAATAATGTTTAAAAAACTAAAAATTGGAAAAAAAATTAAGAAAGGTGAATGGATTGGTAAAATTGGTAATTCTAATGAAAATGGAAAATGGTTACCACATTTACATTTTCAAATTATTTTAGATTTATTAGGACATGATAAGAATTTTCCAGGAGTAGGTGAAGAATTTTTATTCAATATTTGGAATAAAATTTCACCTGATCCAAATTTAATTCTACGAATTCCAAAATCTTTTTATTCTAATAATTATAATAATTTTAGAGATACTTTAAAGAAAAGAAGAAAAAATATTTCTGATAATTTATCAATTTCTTACAAGAAACCTCTTCATATGCTTGAAGCTAAAGATCAGTATTTTTTTGATAGATATGGCAGGAGATACTTAGATTGTGTAAATAATATTTCCCATGTTGGGCATTCAAATTCCTATGTCCATGAAGCTATGACTCAGCAAAATTTAAAACTTAATACTAATACGAGATATCTATATGATACAATTAACGATTATAGTGAATTACTTTTAAGTAAGTTTCCAAAGAAATTAAATAAGATATTTTTCGTATGTACAGGATCTGAAGCTAATGATTTAGCTTATAGAATAGCCCAAACTTATACTAGTGCAAAAGATGTCTTTGTGATGGACAATGCTTATCATGGGCATACCAATGCTTTAATTGATCTAAGTCCATATAAATTTAATAGTAAGGGTGGTACAGGTAAAAAAGATTATGTTCATGTATTAGAAATGCCTGATCCCCTAAGAGGTAAGTGGAGATATCAAAATTCAAATTGGATTCAAAAATATATAGATGAAGCTAAAACAGTAATTAGAAATAAAATCAAAGAAACAAAAATTGCATGTTTTTTTGCTGAAAGTATTCTTGGATGCGGTGGTCAAGTGATTCTTCCAAAAAATTATTTAAAAGAAATATTTTCAGAAATTAGAAGAAACAATGCATTATGTATTGTTGACGAGGTACAAACTGGTTTTGGACGCGTTGGAAGAAATTTTTGGTCATTTGAAGAGCATGATGTCGTTCCTGATATAGTAACCTTGGGTAAACCTATGGGTAATGGTCACCCTATAGCTGCTGTTATAACTACAGAAAAAATTGCTTCAACTTTTAATAACGGGATGGAATATTTTAATTCATTCGGTGGTAATCCTGTTTCCTGTGCTATCGGTAAAGCAGTATTAGAGACTATTGATAATAATAAATTACAAAAAAATGCTTTGTTAGTTGGTAATTATTTTTTAAAAGAATTAAAAAAAATCCAACTTAAATATAAAAAATATATTAGTGAAGTTAGAGGTAGGGGGTTTTTTTTAGGAATAGATATTATTCAGAATAGTAATGTGTCTAAACCAAATAAAAAATTAGCTAAACTGCTTATTAATTATATGAGAAATCAAGGTATTTTATTGAGCACTGATGGACCTTATGACAATGTTATTAAAATAAAACCACCTCTTGTATTTACAAAATTAAATGTTGATCAGGTATGTAAAAACTTAGAAACTTTTTTTAAAAAATTATAAAATATATTCCATAACTAATCATCAGCAGACCAATGGTTAGATCAATCCAAAACCAAGTTTTATTTGAATAAATATATTTTGATAAAAACTTTGACATATATCCTAGAGAAAAGAAAAACAAAAAACTAGCTGAAATTGCTCCAACGCCAAATGAAAATTTATCATTGAAATTTGTTGATAATGATCCAAGCAAAATAATTGTATCTAGATAAACATGAGGATTTGCGTATGTAATAAGGAATAAGGTAATTAATACTTTTCCATATTCGTTAATTATATTTAATTCTTTATTTATATCTTTAATTTGATTTAATTTTATAACTTTATTTAATCCATAAAATATAAGCCAAATTCCACCTAATACTTTTATTGTCCCTATAATACTTGGATTAATTTGAACAATATAATTAGATAGATATATTCCGATTATAATAAGTAAACTGTCTGATAGACTGCAAAATAAAGTAACTGTAAAAACATAAGATTTTTTAAGCCCTTGCTGTATTACAAATAAATTTTGAGGTCCTATGGCTATAATTAATGTTCCTCCAATTATTAATCCTTGGATAAAATCATAAATATACATATTGCCTTAAATTATAATTACACTATTTTAAAATTATGCACAAAATTATATTGTTTAGTTTGTTTATTTTATTATCAAAAAATATTTATGGTGAAATGATAAAGCCAGACCCTTCAATCGGTCCTAAAGAAGTTATTTCAATTCAATTAAAAGCACTCCAAAAAAATAACTTACCTTTTGACGATGCTGGTATTGAACAAACTTGGGAATTTGCACATCCAAACAATAGAATGTATACGGGTCCTCTAGACAATTTTATTAGGATGATTAAAAATCCATCCTATGCAATGATGATTGATCACTTAGAACACAATATAATTCCTGTTCAGGAACAAGAAAAAAGCTCATATTACTTTGTAGAGCTTACAGATAGTAATGGAAAAAAATTTGGTTTTGAATGGACAGTTGAAAAAGTAGATCAAAGCGGTGAGTTTAAGGATTGCTGGATGACTGTTGGTGTTTCTAGACCAATGCCTTTATCACAAGCATCATAGTGTGCGGAAGATTTACAAGTACTGAAGATAAAGAAAAAATTATAAAACTATTTCCTAACTCTGAAGTTCTGAATTACGCACATAAGTCTTACAATATATCACCTTCTAGTATCGTTAATATTGTTTACGAAAATAACCATAAAATTTTAATAGATACTTTTATTTGGAGTTATAGTTTTTTTAGTAAACAAAATAATGTTACTCAATTTGTTATTAATGCAAGAATTGAAACGATTAATGATAAATATTTATTTAAAGAATCATTTATTAAAAGAAAATGTCTTATTATTGCAAATGGATACTATGAATGGAAAAATATAAATAATCAGAAACAACCATATTTAATATCAATCCCTAGAAATGAATTATTATTTTTTGGTGGAATTTGGAGGGAAGAAATCAGAGATAATCAAAAAATGAATGTTGTCTGTATCATTACTAAGGAAGCAAATGAAAACCTTTCCCATATACATAATAGAATGCCTCTTATTATGTCTCATAATGAGGGTATTGATTTTCTTAATGATAATGAAAATGAATTTCTACATAAAAACAAAAGTATTATTGAGGATGATTTAGATTTTTATCCAGTATCAAAAATTGTAAATAATCCAAAAAATAATGATGAAAATTGCCTTAAAGAAATAACCTAATAATATTTAAATTTTTTTATCGCTTTTATAATATTAATCAAATATATATTTTTTTCTTAATGAGTCATTTATTTTATAAACCTGCTAAATCTAGATTACATAGAAGTGAATTGGCAGTTCCAGGTTCTAATCCTAAGATGTTTGAAAAAGCATTAAAATCAAATGCTGATTATATTTTTCTAGATTTAGAAGATGCAGTATCTCCAAATGATAAAATTGATGCAAGAAAAAATATTATTAATGCAATAAAAGAATATAATTGGAGAGAAGAAGGTAAAACGATCTCTATACGAATTAACGGCTTGGATACACATTATATGTATCGTGATGTGATTGAAATTATAGAAGAGGTCGGTGATAGAGTTGATACTTTATTAATTCCAAAAGTAGGCTCATCATCCGATGTGTATATGGTTGATTGTATGCTCAATCAAATTGAACAAAATAAAAAATTTGAAAATAGAATAGGTTTAGAATGTCTAATTGAAACAGCTTTAGGAATGTCTAATATCCAATCGATTGCAACATCCAGTTCAAGACTAGAAGCATTACACTTTGGAGTTGCAGATTATGCAGCAAGTATGCGAGCAAGAACTGTTGTGATAGGAGGTTTAAATCCTGATTACCCTGGTGATCAATGGCATCATGGCTTATCAACTTTAGTAATGACCTGTAGATCATATGGCTTAAGAGCAATAGACGGACCTTTTGGTGATTTTAATGACAAAGAAGGATATCTTGATGCAGCGAAAAGAGCTGCAGCAATTGGTTTTGAAGGTAAATGGGCAATACATCCATCGCAAATAGATCTTGCTAATGAAGTTTTTTCTCCACCCAAAGAAGAAATAGATAAAGCAAAAAGAATATTATTAGAATTAGAAAAAGCAGCCGCTGAAGGAAAAGGTGCTGCTCAGCTTGATGGAAGAATGATCGATGCTGCATCTGCAAGAATGGCTGAAAATATTGTAAATATAAATAAACTAATTGAGAGCAAGTAATGGATATACATGAATATCAAGCAAAAAAAATATTGTCTGATTTTGGTGTTAAAATTCCAACTGGTGGTATTGTTTATAGTCCAGAAAATGCAGAAAACAAAGCGAGAGAAATTGGCGGTTCAAAATGGGTTGTAAAAGCGCAAGTTCATTCTGGTGCTAGAGGTAAAGCGGGTGGAATTATAATATGTAATTCTCCGTTAGAAGTTGCTGATGCAACTGATAAATTGTTAGGTAAAAAATTAATTACAAATCAAACTGGTCCAGAGGGTAAGATAATAAATAGAATTTATATTGAAGAAGCAACTGATATCAAACATGAATTATATTTAGGATTAGTGTTTGATAGATCTTCAGAAAGTATAATGGTTGTAGCTTCAACAGAAGGCGGAATGAGTGTCGAAGAAATTTCAAAAGAAAAACCTGAAACAATTATACGATCTAAAATAGAAGTAGCAGTTGGTATTCAACAATTTCAAGCAAGAGAAATAGCTTTTGGTTTAGGAATTGAATCAAAATTGATCTCAAGAGCTGCAAATACAATTATTGGTTGTTATAAAGCTTTTAGTGAGCTTGATGCAACTATGGTTGAAGTTAACCCATTAGTTGTATCACACCAAGATGAAATATTTGCATTAGATTGTAAAATGAGTTTTGATAATAATGCAATGTTTAGAAGAGATGAAATTGCAGAACTTAGAGATAAAACACAAGAAAATTTAAATGAAGTTTATGCTTCTGACAGAGGAATGAATTATGTAAGCTTAGATGGGAATATTGGTAATATTATTAATGGTGCAGGCTTAGCAATGGCTTCAATGGATATGATAAAACTTGCTGGTGGTGAACCTGCAAATTTTTTAGATGTTGGTGGAGGTGCAACACCTGAAAAAATAGTTAAAGCTTTCAAATTAATCTCTATGGACACAAAAGTTAAGGTAATACTAGTTAATATCTTTGCGGGGATTAACAGATGTGATTGGGTTGCAGAAGGAATTGTTCAAGCTTTATCAAAAATTGAAATCAAACATCCTTTAGTTATACGTTTAGCTGGTACTAACGTTGAAAAAGGAAATGAAATACTCAAAAAAAGTAACATTAATTATATTGAAGCATCAACTTTAGAAGATGCAGCGAATAAAGCAGTAAAGGCTCTTGGATAATAATGTCTATAATCATTCACAAAAATACAAAGATTTTAGTGCAAGGTTTTACTGGAAAAATTGGAAGCTTTCATGCTGAAGAAATGATTAAGTATGGTTCTAACGTTGTTGGTGGGGTAACACCTGGTAAAGGTGGTATGACTCATTTAAATCTTCCTGTTTTTAATACTGTTAAAGAGGCTGTAGATCAAACAGGTGCATCAACATCAATTTTATTTGTTCCTCCAGCATTTGCAGCAGACTCTGCCATGGAAGCAGCTGATGCGGGTATTAAAACTTGTGTTGCTATTACTGACGGCATTCCTTCTCATGATATGGTTAAAATAAAAAGATATATGAGAAGATATCCAAAAGATAAAAAAATGGGATTAGTCGGTCCAAATTGTGCAGGAATAATTAGTCCTGGTAAATCTATGTTGGGTATTATGCCTGGTCATATTTACAAAGAAGGTAAAATAGGAATAGTTAGTAGATCTGGTACATTGGGATACGAAGCTGCACAACAACTTAAAGATTTGGAAATTGGTGTTTCTACAAGTGTAGGTATAGGAGGCGATCCAATAAATGGAAGTTCTTTTAGAGATATAATTGAAAAGTTTGAAAATGATGATGAAACTATTGCAGTTTTAATGATAGGTGAAATAGGTGGCCCACAAGAAGTTGAAGCTGGACAATTTGCTAAAGAAAATATGAGTAAACCAGTAATTGCCTATATAGCAGGACTAACTGCACCTAAAGGTCGTGTAATGGGGCATGCTGGTGCTATTGTTTCAGCATATGGTGAAAGCGCAATAGAAAAAGTAGAACTTCTTAAAGAGTGTGGAGTTACAATTTCCAAAAACCCTTCTGTAATGGGTGAAACTGTAAAAAAAGTATTAGTAGAAAATAATTTGAATTAATATAATTAAAAAAATAATGAAATTTTTATATAAAAATGAATTCTGGATGTTAATATTCTCTTTAGGTGTTCTTTATTGGTTATTTAATCCATCAGTATTAACAACCTTAGTTATGATTGTGCCACTTCTATTAGCCGTTTCTTCACGTAAATAAAGCTAAGTTTACTACTTACTGATTCATGTTTATCATATTGACATTTAAAAAATGAAATTATATCTTATTAGACACGCTGAGTCAGAAGCTAATGCAGCATCAGATTTAGATAATCCAACTTATTATTATGATGCAAGAATTACTCAAAGAGGAGTTGAGCAAGCAAAAAAATTAAATAATAGAATTAAAAATCTTAAATTTGATAAATATTTTTGTTCCCCTTTAACAAGAACATTAGAGACATTCTCTATTATTTTTCCATCTAAAAAACCTGTAATTGAACCATTAATAAGAGAGCATTTATACCACTCATGTGATGTAGGAAGGCAACCAAAAAAATTAAAAAAAGAATTTAATGATTTTGATTTTAATAATTTAAATGATTTTTGGTGGAATAATAACAAACCTATAAATGAAAAAAAAATTATACAAGAGTCTCATAGTGATATTAAAATCAGATTAAAATCTTTTCTACTATCAATCAAAAAACTAAATTTACAAAAAATTGTATTAGTTAGTCATGGTACATTCTTAAGTCAAATAACTGAATATATGTTGGATAACTGTGAAGTATATGATTGTGAATACAACGATGTGTACGAAAAATTTTTTTAATTTAAATTTTTAAAAATAAAAATCTAAAACATCTCATTTATTATTTTATTTAATTTTTGTGTTACTCTATCAATTATTTTTTTTCCTATCTTCGCATTGGATTTTCTAGGATCTCCAATAATTCCACTTTTACTTAATTCTTTAGTAGTCCAAGCTTTCTTAATATTTTTCTCATAAGAAATGGTTTTAGATGATAAATAATCAGGAGATAATCTATGTTTAGAAATTTTAGATTGCCTAACAAGATTTGGAAATAAATATAACATAATAGATGTTTCAAATTCTCCACCATGGTAACCAAAATCTTTTTCTTTACTTGATATAATTCCTTTAAATTGATCAAATAAAAAATAAGTGCCTTTTACAATATTTATCTTAAATTCTGATTTCAATTCTTTAGCAATAATATCCATATGGCTAATTTGCCCACCATGACTATTAAAAAGTAATATGTTTTTAAATTTCAATTTACATACATTTTCTAAAATTGACAAAGAATGTGATATAAATTCCAATGAATCAATACTTATAGTTCCGTCAAAATCTGTATGTTCAGATGCTGAACCAAAATAGATTTCAGGCATTATTAAATATTTATTTGAATTATATTTTTTATTGAATTCTAATAATATTCCTTCGAGAATTTTTTTATCAGTATTTAATGGAAGATGGGGACCGTGTTGTTCTATTGATGAAAATGGGAAAATTAAAACTGTTTTTCTATTTAATTTTTTAATTTCGTTAGTTGTTAATTCTTCCCAAAAGTTTGTTAGCATTTTTTTATTATACATTTATAAGTAAATTATGAAATCTTATTCTTTATGGATTGATAAAAAAAAACAAGCTAAAATTTATCAAAAAAAACTTGTTTACAATAAAAATAATAAAACAGTTTTAGTTAAAACTATATACACAGGTATTAGCAAGGGAACTGAAAAATTAGTTTCATCTAAAAGTGTAAGTAAGGATCAATTTGAATTAATGAAAGCCCCTTTTCAAGAGGGTTCTTTTAATTTACCTATAAAATACGGTTATATAAATGTTGGGAATATTATTGATGGTCCAAAGAAATATATAAATAAAAAAATATTTAGTCTTTATCCTCATCAAGATTTATATGAAATTTCTATTCAAAATTTAATTTTTCTACCTAAAGGCAATTTGCGAAAATATATTCTAACTGCAAATATGGAAACAGCAATTAATATCTTTTGGGACGCTCAATCTAAAAGTAATAACAAAATTTTGATTGTAGGGCTTGGCTCTGTAGGATTATTAACTGCCTTTTTTTTTAAAATTAATGGATATAAAAATATTTATGTTTTTGATAATAATAAAAATAAAAGAAAAATTGCCAATTATTTAGGATTAAATTTTATTGATATAAGAAATATTGAAAAAATAGATGTAGCAATAAACACTACAGCTAATTATAAAGTTTTAAATTCTTTAATGGAAAAATTATCTATCGAAGGAAAAATAGTAGAAGCTAGTTGGTATGGTAAAAATAAAGGAGAAGTTGCCTTAGGTGGGTATTTTCATTCTAAAAGATTAAAAATTATTAGCTCACAGGTATCTAAAATACCAAAATACATGAAAAATAAATATGATTTTGAGGGGAGATTAAAATTAGCAATTAAATCTTTAAAAAATTCAAAATTAGAAAAATTAATTACTAGTGAAAGTAATTTTTTTGATTTAGAAAAAGATTACTATAAAATCCTTCAAAATAAGGATACAATAATGCATTTAGTAAAATATTAATTATGTATTCGATAAAAGTAAGAGAAAATATTCTAATAGCTCATTCTTTACCTGGAGAAGTATTTGGACCAGCTCAAAATATGCATGGAGCTACATATCTAGTAGATGCTGAATTTTTCACTGATAAACTTAATAAATACAATATAATTATGGATTTAGGAATAGTGTCCACGACTTTAAAAGATATTCTTAAAATATATAATTATCAAAATTTAGATGAAATTGATGAATTTAAGGGAA
Organism: uncultured Alphaproteobacteria bacterium; assembly: GCA_902515745.1. Lineage (GTDB taxonomy): Bacteria > Pseudomonadota > Alphaproteobacteria > HIMB59 > CACPNW01. Next base: position 46,263 of record CABXWB010000011.1, read on the forward strand.
AAATTACCTCAACAGAGTTTTTAGCAGAGGATATTTGCAATAAGATCTTGAATAGACTAAGAAATGAATTCTCTGATGATTACAAATCTTTAAAAAAAATTAAAATAACTTTGCAAGAATCAAATGTTGCATGGGCTTCATATGAACAAGAGGTTATCTAAAAATAAATCTGATATTTATTTTGTTTATCCAGGAAATATTAATGCAAAAACTGGAGGATACATTTATGAAAAAAATATCCTAGAATATGCAAAGATAAGAGATATAGATATTAGACCAATTGCTCTAAGTGAAAATTATCCTTTTCCTTCAAATAACGATATAAAATATTTTTTAAAAATTTTAGATAAAATTGATCCTGACTCAAAAATTATTATAGATGGATTAGCTTTAGAAGGAATGTATTCAATTTTTAAAAAAATACTAACTTATAATGTTATCGCGCTAATACATCATCCTTTATATCTTGAATTTAAAGGTCAAAGGTCAAAAAAATTCTTAAGATTAGAAAAAGAAAATTTCAAAAAAATAAACAAATTTATTGTGACATCTAAAAATACAAAAAATTTATTAATAAATGAATTTAAGGTACTAAATAATAAAATTTCTGTAGTTGAGCCTGGTATAGAAAGACTTGTAAAATATAATTTTAAAAATAATAGTAAAATTCATTTTTTAACATGTGGAAGTATAATAAATAGAAAAAATTATCTTTTTTTATTAAAAGTCTTAAAGCCTTTAGATAATTTTATTTTAGAAATTGTTGGTGATACTACAAGAGATATAGGTTATTACAAAAAACTAAAAAAATTTATTTCTAAAAATTCAATGAACAGAAAAATAATATTTCATGGTACTA
>CABXWB010000012.1:0-12500 GCA_902515745.1 uncultured Alphaproteobacteria bacterium
TTCACCATTTATTTTACAAAAATTGTCTTTTAAAATACTTCAAAAGTTAAATTGTATACCAAAATATGAAAGATATTCAAATATTGTTAATAAGGAAAAAAATTATTTTAATTTACAAGATATCAATTTTAATAAAAATACAAAAATTGAAAAAAAAAATTTTATACAAAAAGTTCTAATACTTGGTCCTACAAATAGAAATAAAAAAATAATTAGTTATTTTAAAAGTATTAATATTTTTGTTAAAACTACTGATAAACCAATTAACAAAAATACTACAGAAATTAGTAAATTTGATTTAATTATTTCAAGCGGGTATGCATTCAAAATTAACAAAAAAATTATAAACATTTTTAAGAATAGAATTATAAATTTGCATGCAACTTTTTTACCATGGGGTAAAGGTATTGGCACCACTTTTTTTTCTTTCATAAGACATGAGCCAACAGGGTTTTCTTTACATTTTGTTGATTCTAGTTTTGATACAGGAAAAATTATTATAAGAAAAAAAATATTTCCAAACAAATTTGATACTACAAGAACTTTTTATGAAAAACTAATTTTTAAATTAAATGAAAATTTTATAAAATTATGGCCAAAATTAAGTTATATGAATTTTAATAGTATTAAACAAAAGTCTCTTAAGTCTGATCCAAAATATTTTTCTAGATTAGATTTTGAAAAAATAATTGAAAAGTTACCAAATGGTTATGATACAAAAGTATTTGATTTAGTTAATATCGGTTATTTAATTAAAAATAATGAAAAATTTAAAAGAAAAATTTTGTGAAAAATATTTTTTTGACAGGATCAACGGGATTTATTGGGAGTAATATTAATTCTTATTTAATAAACAATGGTTATAGCGTAACTTGTGTTTCTAGAAAAAAAATTAATAAAAAAAATTTTATTAAATTAGATTTAACTAAAAAAATAAAATTTAAACCTAAAAAAAAATTTGATTGTATTATACACTGTGCATCTATCTCACCAAACGATAAAAAAAATTATACATTTAAAGAATATTTTCTTAATAATGTTGTATCTACAAAAAATATAATTGATTTTGCAATTAATAATAAAATTAAAAATATATTATATCTCTCAAGTATTTCAGTTTTAGGAAATATTAATGATAGCATAATTTCTAACAAAACAGATATAATTAATCCAACTTATTATGGAATAACAAAATTAATTGCTGAAAATTTACTAAAAGATAATGAAAAAATTAATAGTTTGGCAATAAGATTGCCAGGAGTATTAGGTAAAAATTCTGTGCGAAATTGGTTAACTAAGACATTAATTAATTTAAAAAATAATAAAAATATTAGTATATATAATCCCAATTCTAAATTTAATAACTGTATTCATGTTTCTGATTTATATCAACTCATAATTTCTTTTTTAAATAATTCAAAGTCTAAAATTAAAGATACAATCACAATTGGAAGTAAAAAACAAATGAGAATAGTTGATGTAATTAATTTAATGAAGATAAATAGCTTAAGCAAATCTAAAATATTAATAAAAAAAAATAGTAATAGAAAAAGTTTTGTAATTTCAAATCAATATGCTAGAAAAAAATATAAATACAATCCAAGTAAAACTGAAGATATTATTATTAGATTTATTAAAGAAAATTTATGAAGAAAGCTTTGATTATAGGAGGAGGTTTTGCTGGATGTGCCGCAGCACATCAACTTGAACTCTTGGGAGGATATGAAACTACTTTGGTAGAGTCAGCGCCCTTTTTAGGAGCTGGAGTAAGAACGAATTGGTACGGTGGTCACCCATATACCTTTGGCCCAAGACATTTCCTCACTCCATATGAAGATGTTTATGAATATATAAATAAAATAATTCCACTTAGAAATTGTAATGACCATGAATTTGTAACGTATGTTGAAAGAGATGATGATTTTTATGCTTATCCAATAAATATGCAAGATGTAAAATCAATGCCTGACTATGACAAAATAAAAATTGAAATGGAAGAAGCTTCCAAAAATAAAATTAATGGAGCTGTTCAAGCTCAAAATCTAGAAGAATATTGGATCAAATCAGTAGGCAAAACCCTTTTTGATAAATTTATTGATAATTATAACAAAAAAATGTGGTTGGTGGATGACTGTAAAGAAATTGATACTTTCAATTGGTCTCCAAAAGGTGTTGCCATAAAAGATGGTCCAAAAGCTGCTTGGGATACAGTAATTTCAGCCTATCCATATGCAAGCAATGGATATGATGATTACTTTGATTTTTCTACCAAAAATGCAAAAGTTTTACTTTCAACTAAAATAGAAAAATTTGATATTAAAAATAAGATGGTAACCATTGATAGAAATGAATTAAAATTTGATATAATAATTAGTACAGTTTCTCCTGATATTCTTTTTAATGAAGAAAACGGCCCTTTAAAATTTCTTGGCCGTAAAATACATAATATTGTTTTTCCTTCAGAATTTGTATTACCTGAAAATGTTTATTTTTTATACTATGCTAATAATGAAGATTTCACAAGGTTGGTTGAATATAAAAAATTTACAAAACATAAATCAAAAAACTCATTGGTTGGGATGGAAATTCCTACAATAGATGGTGGAAAACATTATCCACTTCCATTTCAATCGGAACAAAAAAAAGCTCAGTCTTACTTAGATCAACTTCCCACCGGTGTATTTTCTATAGGAAGAGCAGGCACCTATCTATATGGGGTCGATATAGATGATTGTATTAAGCAATCTTTTTTAATGTCTGAAATCTTAAAACAGGGAGGCCAAGATTCTCCTGTACCTGGTGAAGAATATCGGTTTCCAGAAATGAAAAACTGATGGATAAACTAGCTATTTTCGGTGGAAAAAAAATTAGATCTAGACCAATGCCTCCAAGATTTGCATTTGGAAAATCAGAAGAAGAAGAAATAAGAAAAATGATTAATTTTTACAAAAGTAAAAATGAGGATCCTAAGTATTCTGGATTATGGGAAGAAAAATTTTGTAATAAATTTAATAAATTTATGGGTGGAGGCTACTCAGATGCTGTTGCGACAGGTACTGGAGCAATATACATAGCAATGAAATCATTAGAAATACCTCCAAATAGTGATGTAATAATATCACCTGTTACATGTTCAGGGGCTTTTTCATGTATTACAGAGCAAGGTCACACCCCTGTTTTAGTGGATTCAAAAAAAAATAGTTATAATACAGATTTAGAGCAAATTAAAAGAAGAGTTACAAAAAATACTAGATTAATTCAGCTAACACATGCAGCTGGTGAGCCAGTTGACATTCGTCCAATAATAAATTTTGCAAAAAAAAATAAAATTCATGTCTTAGAGGATTGTAGTCAGGCAATAGGAGCTAAAATATATAATCAAAATGTTGGAACATTTGGTGATGTTGCTGCTTTTTCAACCATGTATAGAAAAAATTTAGCAGCTAATTCTAGTAGTGGAATTGTTTACACCAACAAAAGTAAAAGATTATATAAAAAAATTCTCGCCTATTCTGATAGAGGTAAGATCTTATGGGAAAAAAAATTAGATTTGAGAGATCCAAAATTTTCCTTATTTCCAGCATTAAATTGGAACACTGATGAGTTTTCGTGTGCAATTGGTTTATCAAGTTTAAGTAGACTAAAAATTACAAATAAAAAGAGAAATATATTCTTATCAAATTTTGTTAAAGTATTAAAAGAAACTTCAAAAGTATGTACTCCATATAATTATCATAAAGGTTTTTCACCTTTTTATTTTCCAATTTTTGTTAATCAAAAAAAATTAAAAATAAATACTGATAATTTTGCCAAAGCTATACAAGCAGAAGGCATAGGTATTGGAATAAGATATGGCTGTTTAGTTTCAACATGGCCATGGGCAAAGAAATATTTATCTGATGATTTTATTTCCAAAAATGCTTTGGAGGCAAGAAATAATTGTTTTCACTTATATTTAAATGAAAACTATACTCATAAAGAGATTAATGATATTATTAAATCAATTTTAAAAGTAGAAAATTATTTTTTAAGATAAAAGTATATTTATTTTTAAAATTATAACTAAACTTACGTAAAATTTGATATATTAAATTTCATGAAAATAATTTTAGATAAAAAAGGTTCAAGTCAACTTCATAAATTTAGAGAAATATTAATAAATGAAATTATAAATAAATATCCTAAATTTGATAAAAACTTATCAAATATCCATAAATATATAAAATATAATGAAGTCAATGATTTAAGAATTAATCTATTTAAAAAAATAAATAAATCTAATTGGGAAAAAAAATTAAAAGAGCTCTTAGGTCAAGATTTAATTAAAATAATAGGTCCCGATATATCTATTCAGACAAAGTTAAATCTCTCTATACTTATGCCAAATGATAAAACTTCACTTTTACCAATGCATTCAGATACATGGTCTGCTGACAGCCCATTCCAAATTAATTCTTGGATACCTCTTACTGATACATTTGACTCAAATTCAATGTATTTATTAGATGAAAAACAGTCAATTAATGCATTAAAAAAAATATCAAAATTAAAAATTGATAATAAAAATATCTTTAAAAATATTAAAGTAAAAAGAAAAGATTTTATAAATTTAGAGTTTGGAAAAATTTTAATTTTTAATCCAACTTTAATTCATGGTAATGTAATTAATAAAACTCATTCAACAAGAGTATCTCTTAATATTCGTTTTAAATCATTATTTTCTCCTGAACCAAAAAATAATCCTGACCGGCAATTTGGCGCATACTATAAGGATTTTGTTATAAGTAAAAACACAAATTTTGCTTTGAGTATTTTGAAAAATAATAAATTTTAATGAGAGAATTATTTTCCTATACTTTACCTCGTCCTTTTTATAATTATAATATTCCCATTTCTTTTCAGAGTACAATAATTCGTGAATATTCGAAAAAAAATAACTTTAATTTTTCTTTGCCAGTTACAGAAATAGTACAAAAAGACTCGTATTTTATGTTATCAAATATATTTTTATCAAAAAAAAATATTACAGATTTTGCAGTAGTATCAGGCTTAGTATTTCCATTATATGATTTAGATATTTTGAATAAAATATTTAAAAATTATAAATCTATCAAAAAATTAAATTTTCATCTTATACTTGAATCAAAAATTTTTAATTTCGATGAATTAATACTTTGGTGTAGTGATATTAATTTAAAAAAAAAATTAATCAAAAAATTCTAACATATGAATATAGAAGAATATAATTTAATTGAAAATAAATACAAAAAAAAACTATCAAATGTAATAATTGAAGCATTTTCACCTTATCATTTTGAAAAGAGTGGTTATCCAACTAAAATATATGAACAGAAGGAATTAGTAAAATTTCTTGATGTAATGCAGGAAAATAGATATTTTAAAAATCTAAAAAAATTAAATTATCTTACTAAAAATGAATTTAATTATATAAGTAAAATAGCGAGAGATATTTTAAATTTTTCAAAAACTTTTAAAGTAATTAATAGAGGCAGAAATTGTTTAACAAGGGCTTTAATATCTAAAAGGATTCATAATTATTTTTTACAAAATAATGATAGTGTTTTTGAAATTGGACCAGGTTCAGGCTACTACGCTTCAATTTGCTATGAAACAAACATAAAATACTATGGCTTAGAAATCACTCAAGCTTTATATTTATTTCAATCAAATTTTTATAATTTTACATATTCCAATCAATATTCAAATTTTGCAATTCAAAATAATCATTCAAAAATAAATCACATACCTTGGTGGTTATGGGTATCAAAAAACCTAGAAATTAAGTTTAATTTAGTTACTGCTAATCATGTATTATGTGAAATGCATCCAAACTCATTATTATATACTTTTAAGAAGATTATTGATTTATATCAAAATCCAAATAAAAAAATATTGATTTGTGAAGGCTTAGGTTCAAAAAAATTCTCTTCTCATGAAACAGTGATTTTTATGATGAAAAGGCTCGGTTGGCTTCTATGTAGTAATTTAAATGATATTTATATTTTTATACATACTTCTTCTAGTGATCAATTTAAAAAAGAAATGTCATTTAAAAGATCAATCAATCTTAATTATTTATATTATATTTTTAAATATGAAAAAAAAAATATATTTCAATCCATATTCAAATTAATAAAAATTTTAAAAAAAGATTCTTACATCGATAGATTAGAAAATAGATATCTTACTAATTATAATTTTCTTCATAATGATGGAAACAAAGATTTTAAAATTACTAAACTAAATGAAATTTTTGATAACAACCAAGATAATAATCTTACTGATGATGAAATTTTTTTAAATTATATTAAAATTAATTACTTTTAATCTAAATCATATTTATTTTTGTAATCCTTTTTAAGTAACTTATTCTGTTTTTCTTTTTCAAGATAAAAATTACCTACGCATAATATATCTATATCAGTACCCATAAAACACTTGAAAGCGTCTGATGGAGAGCAAACAATAGGCTCACCTCTGACATTAAAAGACGTATTAATTAAAATAGGACAATTCGTAATTTTATTGAATTCACTAATTAATTTATAAAATTTTAAATTTTTTTCTCTTTCTACTGTTTGTATTCTTGCTGAATAATCTACATGTGTAATTGCAGGAACTGTAGATCGTAAAGTGTTTAATTTTTCTATTCCAAATAATTTCTCCTCTTTTTCAGTCATTTTTATTCTTTTACTATTTTTAATATTTGATACTAATAGCATATAGGGACTGATTACTTTTTGATTAAACCATTCTTCTAAATATTCATATATAATCGCTGGAGCAAATGGTCTAAAACTTTCTCTAAATTTTACTTTTAAATTTAAATTTTTTTGCATTTGTTTATTTCTTGGATCAGCTAAAATTGATCTATTTCCAAGAGCTCTTGGTCCGAATTCTAGTTTTCCTTGAAACCAGCCTACTACTTTTCCCTCACTGATTTTTTTTGCTACAGTTTTTATCAATTTTTTTTCTTCTAATTTTTCATATACTGCATTATTTTTATCAAGATAGTTTTGAACCATATGATCATTATACTCTGGACCCAAGTAAGATCCTTGCATTATATCTCTTTTATTTAAAATTCTGGATTTATTTTTTTCGTGAAACCAATATCCTAGTGCTGCACCTACAGAACCGCCTGCATCTCCAGATGCTGGCTGTATCCAAATGTTTTTAAAAATATTTTCTTTTAAAATTTTACCATTAGCAACACAATTTAATGCCACACCACCAGATAAACATAGATTGTTTATTTTATATTTTCTTTTTATGTATCTACACATTTTAATTATAATTTTTTCAGTAACTTTTTGAATAGAAGACGCAATATCCATATGAAATTGTGTAAGTTTTTCTTTTTCAGGTATTCTTCTTTTATTTTTGAATAAAATTTCAAAATTAGAATTTACCATTGTAAAACCTGTTAAATAATTAAAATAATACATATTCAATTTAAATGACCCATCTTCTTTTAAGTCAATTAAATGTTCTAATATTTCTTTTTCATATTTTGGGCTTCCATATGGAGCTAAGCCCATTATCTTATATTCACCACTATTAACTTTGAAACCTAAATAATAAGTAAAAGCAGAATATAATAATCCTAATGAGTGTGGAAAATTTATTTCTTCTAGTAGTTGAATTTTATTTGAAAAACCTTTTGAAATTGTAGTTGTTGCCCACTCTCCAACACCATCTATAGTTAATATTAAAGCCTCATTATACGGTGATGGGAAAAAAGCACTAGCCGCATGACTAAAATGATGTTCAGAGAATTTTATTTTATTTTTATCAATATTTTTGTCAATTTTTTTTAATTCATTATAAATATATGTTTTTAAAAACAATTTTTCTTTAATCCATATAGGCATAGCAATTGAAAAAGATTTAAAACCAAAAGGTGCATTTGATAAATATGTTTCTAATATTCTTTCAAATTTCAAGAAAGGCTTATCATAAAAAACTACAGCTTCAATTTGATTAAAATTAAGTTTAAATTTATCCATAAGATAATTTAAGGATTGATTTGGAAAAGATGCATCATGCTTGATTCTTGAAAATCGCTCTTCTTGTACTGCGAATAATATTTCTCCATCAAGAATTAAACAAACAGAGCTATCATGGTACATCGCTGATATCCCAATTATAAAATTTTTTTGGATCATTTTTAATATTGATTATTCATACTTTGCATTTTGTATTTTCTAGTTTTCCAATAACTTTTTACTGATTTATTTATTTTAATTTCTAATAAATCTTTTTTAAATATTAGGAAAAATAGACCTATTGGCATAAATAGTACTAGATATATTATTAGCATAATTAATGGAGATAATAATCTTCCTAAAATAAGACCAAATTTTAACCATATCAAATTAGGAAAATAGAAAATCTTGGAATATAAAAAAGTAAAAATAAAAAAAATTATTGAAACAAGTAAAATATATATATTAAAATTACCATACTCAAAAAAAATATAAATAAATATAAATAAAAATAAAAAACCAAAAACTATTCCAAAACTCTTTGCTGAACCTTTTTGTACTTTAGTTTTAGCTTTAAATTCTAACATTTATTTGACTATAATTTTATAATGTGCGATTAACATATATTTATTAAGTAATGTATAAAAATTATCTAATACATATATTTAAATTTTTATCTTACATAATATTCATAGAGTTATTATTTCTAATAATCTTAGGGTTCCTATATTTATCAAACTTAACATTTGGATTAGATATTAGGCATAAAATTCATTTTAGTAAAAATGATTTACCTCATCCACTTTTCATAGACTATAATTTTGTTCAGGATTATGTTGTTTTTGACCCTAATTCCTTATGGTATTTAGATAAATATAGATGGGGTAAAAAAAGAGAAATAAATATAAAAAAAAATAATGAAACTTTTATCTATGTCCTAGGTGGAAGTACTGTTGAAGGAGATGGATCACCTTTAGAAAAAGATAGCTTTGTTTATAAATTAGAGAAAAATTTATCTGAGAATGGATGCAGCAATATTAAGGTCTTTAATGAAGGTGTTTCTGGTTTTTCGATTAAACAAGAATTCATTTCAATTTCTACCAAAATATTACGATTTCAAAGTCCTGATTTAATAATATTGTTTAATGGAGTAAATGATTTTTTATCATACACTGGCAATAGAAATAAGGATAAATACTTATTTGATGTTGATTGGAATACTAAGGCCATGTACTTTGCACAAAACCAAAATAAATCATTTTCTTCTTCAATTTTTATTATAATTCAGAAAACTATAACTGGAAGAGCAGCAATGACATTCTACGATTTATTTACTAAACAACCTTTAAAATTAAAATTAGCTCAAATTAATTTTAATAAAAATATAGATAATAATATTTCATTTGAAAGATTTAAACACTATGCAAATTTGTCAAAAATAATTACTGAACAAAATAATGTTGATTTTTTACATATAATTCAACCTACATTATTTTATAAGAAAAATTTGCACGCAGAAGAAACTTTTTATATGTCAAATAACTTTAATTACAATGCTCCAGAAGTTTCTTTTACTGACATTTTTTGGGAAAATTTTGAAAATTTTTATTCTTTAATTCAAAGAACTAATAATGTAATCAATGCTTCGAGATTATTCGAAGATTCTAATGATCAAGATTTCATTGATCATGTTCATTATACACCTTTAGCAAATACTAAAATAGCAGATTATCTTACCAATATTATTTTAGATAATTTTAAAAATTTATGTTATGAAAAATAAGTGTATTTTTTTATTGAAATATTTAATTTTTTAAAAACTAGAAAGAAGTTTTGGCTACTTCCAATAATTATAGTTTTGGTTTTAATTGGTGGTTTAATAGTTGTTACACAAGGATCTGCAGTAGCTCCATTTATTTACACATTATTTTAAAGTTGTATTAAAATAACTTTGTCTTGTTTTTTTGTCTAAAGAAATTATAAGACAAATCCACATCGCGGGATGGAGCAGCCCGGTAGCTCGTCAGGCTCATAACCTGAAGGTCGTAGGTTCAAATCCTACTCCCGCAACCAAAATCCTTTAAGATTCTCTCTTTTTTATTTATGCCCAAAAAGTTACTTAAAAATATCCCCAGAAATAAAGGTTTTTTTTTTATTTTTAATGATTTGACAAGGAATTTTTATACTATTATAGGCACATACTCTTTTCTTATGAAAAGAACAATCCTCTAGTTAATTATAATAATTATTAGGGTATTGTATGCTCTTTAAAATGTTAATAAGATACTAAAGAGATACGTAGACAACAATTCGTAATTTAATTTTTACGAATGTTAATGGAATACGTATCAACAAATATTTTTTGTTTTTACAAGAAGTATTCCGCTTTAACGGACGTTCCGTAATTTTTGACTTCGGTCAAATTTACTTAACTTAAGAGTTTGATTATGGCTCAGAACGAACGCTGGCGGCATGCCTCATACATGCAAGTCGAACGAAATCTTCGGATTTAGTGGCGCACGGGTGAGTAACATGTGGGAATCTACCTGAAGGTTCGGAATAACTGCGGGAAACTGTAGCTAATACCGGATGTGTCTGCAAAGAGAAAGATTTATCGCCTTCAGATGAGCCCGCACTAGATTAGCTAGTTGGTGAGGTAATTGCTCCACCAAGGCTACGATCTATAGCTGATTTGAGAGGATGATCAGCCACACTGGGACTGAGACACGGCCCAGACTCCTACGGGAGGCAGCAGTAGGGAATATTGGACAATGGGGGAAACCCTGATCCAGCAATGCCGCGTGAGTGAAGAAGGCCTTCGGGTTGTAAAACTCTTTCATCAACGATGATAATGACATTAATTGAAGAAGAAGCTCCGGCTAACTTCGTGCCAGCAGCCGCGGTAATACGAAGGGGGCTAGCGTTGTTCGGAATCACTGGGCGTAAAGCGTATGTAGGCGGATCAAAAAGTTAGATGTGAAATCCCTGGGCTCAACCCAGGAACTGCATTTAAAACTAGTGATCTAGAAATTGGTAAAGGTTAGTAGAATTTCCAGTGTAGAGGTGAAATTCGTAGATATTGGAAAGAATACCAGAAGCGAAGGCGACTAACTAGGCCATTTTTGACGCTGAGATACGAAAGCGTGGGTAGCAAACAGGATTAGATACCCTGGTAGTCCACGCAGTAAACGATGAGTGCTAGTCGCTGGTGCAATAGTATCAGTGTCGAAGCTAACGCATTAAGCACTCCGCCTGGGAAGTACGGTCGCAAGATTAAAACTCAAATAAATTGACGGGGGCCCGCACAAGCGGTGGAGCATGTGGTTTAATTCGAAGCAACGCGAAGAACCTTACCAGACCTTGACATGGTATGTTTGAATTACAGAATCGTAATTCTTCAGTTCGGCTGGCATACACACAGGTGCTGCATGGCTGTCGTCAGCTCGTGTCGTGAGATGTTGGGTTAAGTCCCGCAACGAGCGCAACCCTCATTTTTAGTTGCCATCAGGTTAAGCTGGGCACTCTAGAGAAACTGCCGGTGATAAGCTGGAGGAAGGCGGGGATGACGTCAAGTCCTCATGGCCCTTACGGTCTGGGCTACACACGTGCTACAATGGTGGTGACAGAGGGCAGCAATATCGCAAGATAAAGCTAATCCCTAAAAACCATCTCAGTTCGGATTGGACTCTGCAACTCGAGTCCATGAAGTTGGAATCGCTAGTAATCGTAGATCAGCGTGCTACGGTGAATACGTTCTCGGGCCTTGTACACACCGCCCGTCACGCCATGGGAGTTGGTTTTACCTTAAGCCGGTGCGCTAACCGCAAGGAAGCAGCCGTCCACGGTAGGGTCAGCGACTGGGGCGAAGTCGTAACAAGGTAACCGTAGGGGAACCTGCGGTTGGATCACCTCCTTTCTAAGGATATTGATAATTAGTTCGCTAGTTATCCGGATTGTTGTCTATATATCTCTTTTATTATTAGCTAGTACTGGGTGCTTATTTAATTATATTGGGCTGGTAGCTCAGTTGGTTAGAGCGCGCGCTTGATAAGCGTGAGGTCGGAAGTTCAAGTCTTCCTCGGCCCACCAATAAACAGGGGGATTAGCTCAGCTGGGAGAGCGCCTGATTTGCATTCAGGAGGTCAGCGGTTCGATCCCGCTATCCTCCACCACTTACTAATATAATCTTATTTGTTCTTTAATTTGTAAATATGAGATTAATAACTGATCAAAATAATATTTTTGATTTTAATACGTACAAAATTTTTCTCTGTACGTAATTGCAATCAAGCGCAAAAGGGCATTTAGTGGATGCCTTGGCATCAAGAGACGATGAAGGACGTGGCAGGCTGCGAAAAGCTAAGGGGAGTTGTCAACACACTTTGATCCTTAGATATCCGAATGGGGAAACCCAACTCTTAGAGTTACTTGTTAGTGAATACATAGCTAACAAGAGTAAACCTAGTGAATTGAAATATCTTAGTAGCTAGA
>CABXWB010000012.1:15000-32753 GCA_902515745.1 uncultured Alphaproteobacteria bacterium
GAAGCTTACCAATACTAATAACTCAATTGGCTTGATTACAATATCGTACAGAGAAAAGTTTTGTAGCTAAGAATTTCCTGGTGACAATAGCAACAGATAAACACCCGATCCCATTCCGAACTCGAAAGTGAAAGCTGTTAGCGCCGATGGTACTTTGTCTTAAGGCATGGAAGAGTAGGTCGTTGCCAGGATTATTTTTTTTTATACCAATCTATGGTTTTTGCAATGCCATTTCTCAAATTAGTATAATCAAACTTAAAACTCTTTAATTTGGCCTTTTTTCTTTTATTGCTAATTAATCCAATAGGAGTTTTTGTAAATTTTGATTTAATACTATTACTAGTTAAACTATTTATTAAATTACAAACTTCCATAACAGAAGTTGTTTTACCAGTTGAAACATTAATATTTTCAATTCTTTTTTTTGATTTAATTAAAGTTAAAATTATTTTAACAACATCTAGTACAAAAACAAAATCTCTTCTTTGATTACCTTTGTTGTGAACAGAATAGTTAATATTTTTCAAATTTTGCCTTACAAATTTATGAATTGCACTATTTTTATGAGAAGAAAAAGGACCATAAATATTAGCTAACTTAAGAGTAGTAACATTAGTTTTAAAAAGTTTATTAAATACTAAACCTATGTTTTCATTAGCTAACTTTGTTGCTCCGTAAATTGAAGGATTGTCTATAAAATCATTAACACTAAAAGATGAAATAATTACAACTCTATCAATCAATAATCTATTTGATATATCTAAAAGATTTATTAACGAAGTTAAATTAGATCGATAAGCAAGCTTAATATCATTATGGCAACTATCAATTCCTGATAACGCAGCTAAATGTACTATATGTGTAATTTTTTCTTTTTTTATTATACTTTCCAGCTTGGAATTCTGTGCTAAATCAAGTTTATAAAAATTCTTAAATTTTAAATACTTATTATTTTTTTTATCAATTCCTACAAATTTAATTTTTTTTTTAGTTAAAACATTAATTAAGTTAGATCCAATAAAACCAGATGAACCCGTAACTAAAATTTTCATTTAAAAATATTATTAAATAACAATTTATATTTTGTATAGTTTTTACTTAAAAAATTTTTAGACATGCTTTTGTTATGCTTTCTGTAATAATAAAGATTTTGATCTATGTACCCTATTTTAATATTTTTTATTCTGTTTATTTTTAACCAAAAATCATAATCATCTTGGTAGTATAAATTTTCATTATATCCTCCAATTTTTTCCCAAATACTTTTTTTAAATATAGTTCCACTTCCCACTGGATAATATAATTTATTTAAAAACTTATGTACTTTTTGTTTTTTTTTAAAATATAAATCTTTAACTTCATCATAAACTATGAGATTACCGTAAATATAGTCATATTTTTTTTTTAATAGATTATTAAAGTAATTATAAGCAAAGTCTTTACCAATCCAATCATCTGCATCTATCTTAGAGATGTACTCAGATTTTGTTTTTTTTATTCCGTAATTCATCGTTTTTGTTAATGATCTAAAATTTACTTCATGGTAATTAATTTTTTCATATTTGATTAATAAATTATTTATTATTTGATTGGTGTTATCATTACTTGAGTCATTAATTATTGTTACGCTATCGATAAACTTTAACTTATTTTTGAAAATACTATCAACACACTTTTCTAGGTATTTGCCATAATTGTGAGAAGGTATAATAAAACTAATCATATTAATATAAGGATTTTATTTCTATATTTTTTTTATCACCTTTTATTCTAGCATCATATGTTGAAGTTTTTAACTTAATGTATTTTAATTGATTTGATAATAATATTCCTTTTTCTTTATTCGATAATTTATGAAATTCATTTAATATTTCAATTCTATTGGCAAATATTTTTTTTTTGCATTTATTAATTATTTTTTTAATAATAAAATAATTTTCTTTGTTATCAATTGAAAAAGAAATTCTGTTTTCTGATATTAATTTTTTTTTGATTTTTAGTATCTTTTGCTTAAAGAGATCTTTTCTAAAAAAATAATATGATAAATACTCTGTACTTTTTCTTTCAATTAAAACTTTGTTTAATTTAAAAATAGCTTTTTTATTTATAAGCTCTGATCTTGTTCCTCTTGGAATTGTGTTACAATAAATATAATCATATTCATTTTTCTGACTAATTGCTTTAATTTTATTTATTACATTTATGTCTATTAGTGGATTATCTCCAGTAATACGATATATATAGTCAAATCTATAGATTTTTAGACATTCATTTATTCTTGAAAGAACATCTTTTTCTTTTCCTTCATATATATTAATTTTGTATTTTTTTGATAAGTTTCTATAAAAATTATCATTATTTTTAGATGTGCAAATTACAATATTATTTTTTGAAGTGATTTTTAATAATTTTAAAATAATTATTTCTATTAAACTTTTATTGCTTATTTTTAATTTTGCTTTGTTCTTTAATCTTGTTGAACCAAGTCTTGAAATTATCAAATAACCATATTTATTTCTTTTCAACATGATTTTTTAAAACTAGTTGATTTTTTTTAATGTCAAACTTTGCATAAAAATTATACATTTTTATATCTATTCTGCTGATTGTATTATTTTTTTTATTTCTTAAAAATAATCCATTTTTTTCAGTAAGTTTTTCTCCTTTTTTAATATCGCGGCTACTAATAAAAAATTTATGCATTGTTTTAGCATAATTTACCTCTTCTTTTGTTGTAAAATTATTTTTTGAAAATAATTTATAGAATCTTTCTAAATCATTCATATATTTTATTAACTCATTTTTTTCTAAAGAAGAGATATAATCCGGCGGTTTATTTTTACGATTAATGCATATGTGTTTCTCAATATATTTAGCACCTTTGCATATTGCTAAAATTGAATTATCATATAATTCTTTTTTATTATTAAAATCAGTATGATCCGCATACCCAGATATAAAATTATATTTATTAAATAATTCAAAATTACTGAAATTAATATTTTCACTTTTTGTAGGATAAGATTGAAAACCATACATAATTATATTTTTTTTATAATCTAAGTGTTTTTTTAGAAATAAGATAATTTGATTATGATTATAACCAGATAAATTAATAAACACTTTTCTAAAGTTTTTATTAGCGTCTTTTATTATCTGAAAATTATCACTTTCAGAACTTGAAATTTTTAAATCTAATTTATTTTTATACTTCTTTGCAAAAAGATAGCTTTCATTATCGAATGGTTCAATAATTAACTTTGTTTTTTTCCAATATTGACTGATTATATTGTTCCACACAGAAAAATCTATTTCAATTTCTTTATATCTATTAAATAGCTTTGTATTTTTTTTATGAATATTTTCTGCTTTTAGTATTTGGATTTTGATATAATCTGAATTTGTTTCAAGATGCTTATCAATGATTTTACAAATTATGTTAGGATTACCATTATGAGTGGAAGCAATTTCAGAAATGAAATTTAGTTTATTTTTTTCCATTCATATGTATCTTTATTTTGACATTTCTTGCATATATCAATTTTTTCAGGATTAATATCAAGATGTGCTTTTCTTACTTTATTTAATTCTTCACCATCCCATATATTATTTAAAGATTGAACTTCATGTTTTGGATTATTAAATTCTTTAGCTAGTTTTATATTTTTTAGAAGCTCAAATCCTTTCTTATCCTTAGATACGCTATCCAATATTTTATTTTCATCTTTTCTAAAATTAAATCCCTCTTCATTTACATATCCTAAGTTGTGAGTTGCTCCCCAATCAACACAACACATACCTACTTTGCCATTATATGTTACCATTAAACGCTGGAATAGTTGTTTGCAGGGTTTTCTTTTTTCAGATACTAAAATATCACCATTAGCCTCAACCATAAAGGGAGTATCCATATCTAAATCATTTTTTTCAAAATAATCAATAATTTGATTTCTTACCTTTAGAGATAGATTTGATATTTTTCCTCCTCTTTCACTGTATTGTGTAACAGTTACTTCATCAACGAAACTATTAAAATTAGAGTAGAAATTTTCAATTTCTTTCCTTGTGTCCTCTGTTAATACCATTTGAATTTTAGTAAAAGGAAAAGGTGATCCAAGTTTGTCTTTTATTTTTTTAAAGTTAATTATATTTTCATAAACATTTTCGAACTTATTTTCTTTAAATCTGCCAGGTCTCATTTTTTCATATGTTTCTTTAGTGCCTCCATCAAATGAATAAATTAAATGATCTAGACCAGATTTAATAATTTCAATACTTTTCTTTTCATCTAAATTTGTTGCATTTGTATTTATGATTGTATCTATAACTCCTTTTGATTTGGCATAATCTATAACCTCTGGTAATTTTGAGAATAGTAATGGTTCACCTCTCCAGTTGAATTTCATTGATGGTATTTTCATATCCACAACTTGATCAATAATTTGCTTTGCAAATTCTATATTAATAATTTTGTCAGGAGTAGCCACGTATTCTCTAAAACAATGAGGGCACGCAAGATCACAAATAGAAGCTACCTCTAAATCTACACAAAGTGGATTGAATTTAGCTTTTTTATCAAAGTATTTTATTGGATTTTGGATTATGTTATTAGGTTGCTCATTCCACAATTTTCTGTAATTTAAAAATTCATCAGATAAGAAAGTTTCTAAATGTTTTTCACTATATTTTTTAAATTCTTTATTTTTAGATAAATAATAAAAAGATTTCGTTTTTTTTATGTTTTTAACATAGTGATCAATTCTATTGATTTTTTTGGAACTATTTATTTTAGATGAGCCTTCCAGTATATCTTGATTTTTAAATTCTAAAATAGAAGCCATAAAGTATTACTTTAAATCAGAAGGTTTAATAAGTTCAAACTTTCTAACATTTCTTTTAATTTTATTATTAATTATTTTATTATATAGTTCAATTTTAATACCATTTTCTTCAAAAGGTCTTAAGCAAATAATATCATTTTGATTGATTTTATCACCTTTTTTTAAATTTTTGTTATAATATATAGATCTTTTTAAAGTTTTTTTAAAATTAATCTCACTTTTATATAAATCATTTCTACTATTTCCAAGAGATAAGTATGCGTCATTTATTTCTAATCTAAATTTTTTAAATTGTTCAGGGTTTAATGATAGAGCAAAATCACCAACATTCTTTATTTTTGAATTGGGAAGAAAGTGCTTTTCTATTGTTCTTACACCCATTCCTATAGCTACTAATGCAGAAATATTACCAATAGTGTGATCAGATAGTCCAATTTCATTTTTATATTTAATTTTTAGATTTAAAATATTTTTTAAATTTGCTTGTTCAATTGGCGTGGGGTAGGATGATATACAATGTAAAATAGTAACTTTACAATTTTTCAGCAACTTTAGTGCATTTTGTATTTTTTTATGATTTGATAGTCCCGTAGAAATAAAAACTGGTTTCCTATATTTGTTTATTTCTTTAAGTAAAGGAATGAAATCAAGATCACCCGAAGCTATTTTAAAAAAATTTACATACTTAGATAAAAATTTTACATAACTAACGTCAAAAGGAGTTACACAAAAATCAATCTTATGTTTTTTAGATAAAAAGTAAAGTTCTTTGATTTGATCATGGCTTAATTCTAAGTTTTTAAATCTTTCGAATTGTGTTTTCTCTTTTGATTTTTTTCTTACATGTTTCATCACCTTCATTTTTGGATGCACTATACTTTTTGCGCTATACCATTGATATTTAATACAATCTGCCCCAGATTTTTTCGCATTAATTATTGACTCTTTAGCTAATTGGAAATTTCCAGCATGATTACCACCTACTTCAGCTATTAAGTATGGCAAATTATTATTTTTTTTCAAAATTATTTACTCCAAGATATTTTTGGATCAATAATATTTTTATTTATTACATTTTCATAATTTTTGACAAATTTATAAAAGCTAATTATCAATTCATCATTAAATAGATGAGGTTTTAATCCTAGCTTAATAAATTTATCATTTGATGGATTATAATAATGTTCTTCAAGTTCATTTCTTGGATTTTTTAAATTGTCGATTTTAATTTTTAAATTAATTTTATCCAACGCTTTTTGAATTTTAAATGCAATATCAGATACTGTAAAGGTTTCAGTAAATTGATTAAAAATATTAAATTCCCCAGCATCAGGAGGATTTTCAGAAGCCATTCTAACACAGTTTAAAGTGTCCATTATATTTAAATATCCTCTTTGTTGGCCACCTTTACCATATACAGTTAAATTTTTTCCTAAAACTGCTTGTGTTATAAATCTATTTATAACTGTTCCGAATACCTCGTCATAATGAAAAGATGTTTGTAACTTTTCATCAAGCATAGTTTCTTTTGTATGAAATCCATATACAACACCTTGATTTAAATCTGTTGATTTTAAACCCCAATTTCTACAACAAAATTCAATATTGTTAGTATCATGCACTTTTGATAGATGATAAAAACTGTTAGGTTTTTTTGGATAGAGTATTTTTTCTTTCCTGCCTTTATGTTCTATATCTAACCAACCTTCCTCAATATCAATATTAGGTGTTCCATACTCTCCCATTGTTCCAAGTTTAATTAAATGTGCATCTTTACAATATTTTTTCATTGCAAATAGTAAATTTAAATTACCTAAAACATTATTTGACTGAGTAAAATATGCCTTTTGCCTATCTGCCATTGAGTAAGGTGCAGAAGGTTGTTCAGCGTAATGGATAATATTTTCTGGCTTAATCTTTTCTAAAATCTCATATAAAAATTTATGATTTAGTATATCCCCAGTAAATAATTCAATTTTATTATTTGAGTTTTTGTTCCAAAAATCTATTCTTTCTTGAAGGGTGAAAACTTTATTTAATGGAGTTACTCCTACCTCAAGTTCTATTTGTCGTTTACAAAAATTATCTACTGTATAGACTTCATGACCTAAATTTGCGAAATACATACATGTCGGCCATCCGAGATAACCATCTCCACCTAATATTAATGTTTTCATGATAAATTGATTTAATTATATATTTTAGATAATAAAACAATAAAAAAATTAATAAATGAATAGATTATCTTTAATTATCCCCTGCTACAATGAAGCACAGAACATTTCTAATTTAATTAATGAATTAATACTCAATCTAGAAAACATTACATATGAAATTATTATTATAGATGACAATAGTACAGATGAATCGAAAGCAATATATGATGAAATGGATAATGATAAAATCAATATTTATTTTAATAAAAGAAATATGGGGCAAAGCTTCTCCATTTATAAAGGTGTAAAATTATCTAGTTATAATACAATAGTCACTTTAGATGGTGATGGACAGAATGATCCTAAAGA
This sequence comes from uncultured Alphaproteobacteria bacterium, assembly GCA_902515745.1. GTDB lineage: Bacteria > Pseudomonadota > Alphaproteobacteria > HIMB59 > CACPNW01. Next base: position 22,367 of record CABXWB010000012.1, read on the forward strand.
CATAAAAAACTTAATTGAAAATTATTTTAATAATTTTGAAATAAAACTTGTAAGCGGAATAAGAGTTAATAGAAAAGATACATTTTCTAAAATTATAGCCTCAAAGATAGCAAATAAAATAAGAGCATTAATATTAAAGGATCATTGCCCTGATACTGGATGTTCTTTAAAAATTTTTGAAAAAAAAATTTTTCTACGATTTAAATATTTTGATGGAATACATAGGTTTATACCATCACTTTTTGAAGGTTTTGGATATAAAGTAAAATATATAAATGTAAATCATAGAAAAAGGCTTAAAGGAAAATCTAATTACAACAATACTCAGAGATTGTTTAAGGGAATATATGATATTATTAGAGTAAGAAATATTTTAAACAGTGTAAATAAAAATTTATGAAAATATTTATGATTTAAAAATAAGTGCAATTTCACCTCATATGCCAATGAGAAATAAAAAAAATTTAATTAAATATAAAAATATATTTAATGCATATGAAAGTGCCTTTTTTAAAAAAATTAGATATATTAGTGATAGTAATCAAAAATGGAGAATTGACGATATGAACACAGAGTTGAATAGAAATTCATACATTCAATTATTATTACATGAAAATACTTGGTCTAAAAAAGGACATAATTTCGATAATATTTTTATAAAAGATGCAGAGAATGAGTATAATCAATCTTTGAAAAGATTAAAAAAATTAATTAGAGATATGAAGAAAGGAATTAACATGAGAAAAAAAATGGATAAATTATTTAGAGACAAAGTATTATAATAAATGTGAATATTTTTTTAAAAAATAAGGACTTATATTTCCATTGCATTTCTCAAAAAAATAAAAATTTTTATTGATTTCTTTGATTTTAAAAAATTCATTTCTTAATTTATATGTTTCAGTATCGTATATATCCTCATTATTAATAAATCTAATCATTTCCTTTGTAGCATTAAGAATTTCATCATCTGAGTTGTGAACTATTTTAATATTTAATTTTTTCATTTCATTAGAATCTAACAAAGTTTTATATTTCATTCTTAAATTACAATATTCATTAAAACTAAGAAGCTTTTCTTTGTTATAATCATAATAAAGAGCTGGAATAAAAATATCATGTTCAAATGTCGCTGTAAAAGGACCAGCGTAGTCATTTGTCATTATAATTGGTTTGTTAAAAAGGTGTGAATATGCCCAAGATCCAGAACAGCCAACAATTGAAAAAGATGATTTATAGTGTAGATAAATATCAGTGAAATCATTTTTTTCATTTGAATTCGCGTAATCAAAATATAAGTCATCATAATTGAATTCTGAAATCTGCTTATTTTTAACTCCTGTCTTAATAATATTATAATTTAAATCATTTAAATATTTGAAAGTTTTTAGATAATTATTTATTTTTGGATTTCTGTAGTAAAAGAGATGAGTTGTCTCAACACCAGGTAAATTTTGATTAGTATTTTTTTCATAATAAATACTTTCTCTGAGATTAAAAATTATTAAATTTGAATTTAATTTATTTTTTTTCAAAAACTTTTCACCAAAATTTAATTCATTTTTATTAAATTTTATATGAGGTTTTTGGACATTTAAAAATGCATTATGCAAGTTATATATATATAATCTATTAATTGATATTCTTTCTATAATATTTACAAATACGAATAAAATAAATTTTGTTAATTGATTTGAATATTCAAATACAATAGCTTTCTCTTTTAAAATTTTATATAAATATGAATTAGGCGGCTTAGTATTTTTGTTTGGATTTAAAAAAATCAATTTAAGTTTGTCATTTTCATTTTTTCTTAATAAAAACTCAGTACTTTCAATGTACATTGACATTCTATTTTTAATACTCATTGGAATGAAAACTAATTTTTTTTTAATCAGAAACTCTACAATAATAAATGGTAAATTTAGTATCAGATTAATAATTTTTAACTTATATATGTATTTAATTAATCTTCTAAAAAATATCATTAATTTAAATTTTTAAAAATTTTAAAGTAAAAATGATTATTAATACAATTTAAAAAAATTTTATTACTTAAATTATAATTATTTTTTTCAAATATTTTAGAGTAGTCAACTTCAGATGATTTTGCAGGAATATCTCTATTTAAACTGATTATTGTTTTAACATTATTTCTCTTAAATATATTCAAATATAACTTAATAGTTTTCTCATTCATATGTTGAAAGCTCTGAGTATTTAAAATTGTAGTATTCTCAGGGAAATCTAATTCACCACTCAATAGATTATTAAAAGGGATAATATTTATTTCATTAAAATTAAAATTAATTTTTATTTTTTCATCTAATAAAAAATTAACTTTATAAATATTTCTAAAATAATTTTCTAAATAATATAAGCAAACTAATGAGCTCCCTGGTAATTCAATAATATTATAAACACATTCCTTAAAATGAGATTTGATTAATGAACATAAATTACCATAACCGCCACCTATTTCTATAATATTTTTAAAATTATTTTCTTCAATTACTTTATTTACTAAACTAAAATATAAATTATTGTTGAGATTAGTTCCGGTTTCGCCAAAATTAAGAAATTTATATATTTTTGGATTTCCTATGTAATTTTCTTTTTTATCAATGTACTTTATATTTATATTTTTACAATTTTTTAATATTTTTCTTTTTTTTAAGAATAAATCTTTTGTTATTCCAAAATTTGTTAAAATTTTTCTTTTTTTAAAATTTAATATTTTATCGAAATGTATTTTTTTGTCTGGATACTCTAGAGAACCCAAAAGGTTTGATATTTCATTACTTCGAAAATTTTTAATTTTATCAATAATATCTTTATTTGTAAAAATGTGTTTAAATCTTATTTCTTCATCTAAATGAGCCTCATCCATAGTGTTTTCAAAGAAATTATCAAAATATGGTTCAATTTTATTGAAATACCTCTCACAAAGATTGAACTCAAACATAATGAAGTGATTATATTAAATTGTATTAATTTTATAGTAGAATTATTACTTTAAATTATTATAGAAAAATCTATAGATTTTATTAATGAATATATTTTTTAATTTAACGTTTTATGAAATTATTTTTTTAATAATTGGATTTGTGGGTCAGGGATTATTTGCTTCAAGATTTATTGTACAATGGATTTATTCTGAAAAAAAAGGTGAAAGTTCAATTCCAATTTTGTTTTGGTATCTAAGTATATTTGGAGGTATTGGTTTATTAATTTATGCAATTTCTAGAAAAGATCCTGTAATTATAACTGGCCAGTTGTTTGGAATTTTTATATATGTTAGAAATCTTATTTTAATTTATAAAAAAAAATAATGATTATTAAAAACTTTATTGATGGCAAAATTATTTCTGAATCAAAAAAAACTTTAGATGTATTTAATCCTTCGACTGGCGAGAAGATAGCTGATGTAGTAAATTCTAATCTAAATGATTTTAATAACGTTATAAATTCATCAAAAAAGGGATTTAACCAATGGTCAAAATTTACACCGTTGAAAAGATCAAGAATTTTAGAAAAATTTAAAGTTTTAATTTCAGAAAATATTAATGAATTGGCTAAAATAGTATGTACAGAACATGGCAAAACATTTGACGATGCAATAGGCTCAATCACACGAGGAATTGAAGTAGTTGAATTTGCTTGCGGAATTCCACATTTACTAAAGGGTGAATTTTCACAAAATGTTGGTACAGATATTGACTCTTGGTCTATTAGACAGCCATTAGGCATTTGTGCGGGCATTACACCATTTAATTTTCCAGCTATGGTCCCCATGTGGATGTTTCCAATTTCAATTGCTTGTGGCAATTCTTTTATTTTAAAGCCATCTGAAAAAAATCCATCTTGTGCAATAAAGCTTGCAGAACTATTTAAAGAAGCTGGTCTTCCTGAAGGTGTTCTAAATGTTATTAATGGCGATAAAGAAATTGTAGACACAATAATTAAAAGTAATGAAATTTCTTCTATTAGTTTTGTGGGATCTACACCAGTAGCAAAATACATATATGAGGAGTCTGCTAAATATCATAAAAGAGTACAAGCTCTTGGAGGTGCAAAAAATCATCTAGTTGTAATGCCTGATGCAAATATATCTCAAGCAGTAGATGGTATTATTGGAGCTGCTTATGGCTCAGCTGGTGAAAGATGTATGGCTGTTTCAGTTGCTGTAGCTGTTGGAGATATAGCCGATAGTCTTGTTGAAAATATAAAATCTAAAGCTGAGCTAATTAAAGTAGCTCCTTGGACAGATGAAGATTCTAGTATGGGCCCATTAATCTCAAAACAACACAAAAATAAAGTTGAGGATTTTATAAATATTGGTGAAAAAGAAGGGGCAAAATTAGTTTTAGATGGCAGAAATTATAAAATACAAGGGTATGAAAAGGGTTATTTTGTTGGTCCAACATTGTTTGATAATGTTGATAAAGAAATGCAAATTTATAAAAATGAAATATTCGGACCGGTTTTGTCAGTTGTAAGAGTAAAAGATTATAACGAGGCTATTTCGCTGGTTGATAATCACGAATTTGGAAATGGTACAAGCATTTATACTTCTGATGGCGAAGTATCTAGACATTTCACAACAAATGTTATCGCAGGTATGGTAGGTGTTAATGTTCCAATCCCAGTTCCAATGGCTTTTCATAGTTTTGGTGGTTGGAAAAAATCTTTATTTGGAAGTAATGCGATGCATGGAATGGAGGGAGTAAATTTCTACACAAAATTAAAAACTGTAACTAGTAGATGGCCTAATAGTATTCGAACAGGCCCAGAATTTAAAATGCCAACAAATTGATCCTTTAAATTAGATCTTTGTAACTATTTTCAAGATATTCTTTTAGGCATGTTTTCCAATCTCTCATTATATCAATATCGCGTAATTGTAATTTTGAATTAATTAGCCTCTCCGAAAATGGTCTTTTAACAAAATAGTCTTTTTTAAAAAAATTAGAACTAACTTTTTGTATTTTAATTTTTTTATCTAAATTTAATATTTTTACAATTTCTGATGCTACTTCATATCTACTAGTTACATCTTGGCATACTAAATTATATACACCCCAATATTTATTTTTTAACAAAATATCTAAATTTTTAACAAAATCATGAGTATAGGTGGGAGTTCCTAATTTATCTTTAACTACATATAATTTTTTTTTGTTTTCTAATATTTGCTTAATTATTTTATTGACAAATTTTTTATCTTTTTTAATGCCACCACCCATCATCCATCCTGCTCTACACACCAGTCCTCTTTTAGCATATTTAGAAACAAACAATTCACCTGCATATTTACTTCTAGCATAATGACAGAGAGGATTTGGATGATCCCAATCATCATATTTATCTTTATTTCCATCAAATATACCTGCTGTACTTATATAAATAATTGGAATATCTAAATCATTTGCTAAATATGTGGCATTCTCAACAGATATATAATTTGTCAAATAGGTCTTTTTTGGGTTTAATTCACAATATTCTAAATCTGTTAAAGCTCCTAAATGAACTAAAAAATGTGGTTTGAATTTTTTAACATTATTCTTGTAATCCTTGAATTTATTAAAATCTAAATGCTCTAACCATTCTTCATCATTAGTATTTATATCAGAACATTTAAGGGTATATTTTCTATTATAAAATTTATAGAAAGCATCACCCAACATTCCTCCACAACCTGCAATATACATTCTTTTTTTCATAAATTTATAAGCTATTTAATATTTTTAAATATTTATCTCCAATTATATTAGTTGAATAATTTTCAGCTACTGTTTTTCGTGAAGCTATTCCTATTTTATTTCTTAAATTATAATCTTCAACTAGTAAATTTATAGCATCTATCCATTCATTATCATTATTATTAACCAAAATTCCATTTTTCATATTTTGAATAATTTTTTTATTCATCGCAATATTGGTCGCAACAACAGGTATTCCTAAAGCCATAAATTGAATAGCTTTTAATCCACTTTTACCGGCTACCCATTTATCTGTAGTAAGTGGATAAATCCCGATATCAATATCTAATAAATCTTCGATTTCAGTTTTCTTATTCCATTTAGTGTTTTTAAGTTTTAAATTTTTAATTTGATAATTAAAATTAGAAATTATTTTTATCTTAATATTAGGATTATTTTGAACTACTTTTATCAAAACATTTTTAATGATATCTAAATAATCCCTAGAGCTATGAGTTCCTGTCCATCCAATAGTAATGCTATCTTTATTAACATGATTTTTTGTAGGAAGATATCTATTAAGTGATATAGAGGCTGATATATATTCGATATTAAAACTTTTATTTGATATTGTTTTACAAATGTCTGATAACATGGGCGAACTTGTTATTAAGTAATCTGAATTTTTTATTAAATATTTTATTTTATACTCTGATCTTAAGAAAGCTACTAGATTATCTTTTTTTTTAAAATTAATTAAAATGTTATCTTCAATATCGTAAATTACTTTTTTTGATTTATTTAAATAAATTTTTTCAAAAAAATTACCTCCAAGTGGTACAACCCACATAAATATATAAACAGCATCATAATTTGATAAATTTTTTATCTCCTTTATTCTTTTGTAGTATCCAAAAAGAGTGTAAAAAATTTTTTTTAATAAATTTCCTGGTTGATAAATTATCTTCCATAATTGAAAACTCATGAAAGAAGATACTTTAATATCAAAATTATTGCTTTGAAAAAGATCAAAATACTGTTCGTATTTGAATCTTTGTCCAGCTTGAACACCTTTAGGATAAGGACATATAAACAATATTTTTTTTCTTGGCTTCATAATAACATTCAAGTATTAAAACTTTAATAAATGAAATAAATAATAATACATGAAAAGTAAAAAACAAATTTTAATTACAGGTTGTGCAGGTTTTATAGGTTTTCATTTGAGCAAAGCTTTAATTAATTCTAAAAAATACAATGTTTATGGGATAGATAATTTAAATAACTATTATAGTAAAAAACTTAAGAATGATAGGCTTAATATCTTAATAAAAAATAAATTAAATTTTAAATTTAGTAAAATTGATATTACTAATAAATCTCAATTAAATAATTTATTTAAGAGATATAAATTTGATGTAATTGTCAATTTAGCTGCTCAAGCCGGGGTTAGATATTCTATATCAAATCCGGAAACATATTATAAAAATAATATAAACGGTTTCTTTAATATTTTGAAATTATCTCAAGAATATAAAGTATCTCACTTATTAATTGCTTCTACAAGTTCTGTTTATGGTAATAACAGTAAATTTCCCTTAGATGAAAGTTTTAATACCGGTAAACCATTATCTTTTTATGCAGCTACAAAAAAATGCAATGAAGTTATGGCATATTCATTTAGTAATATTTATAAGTTACCAGTAACTGCAATGAGATTTTTTACTGTTTATGGTCCGATGGGCAGGCCTGACATGTCTTTGTTTAAGTTTACAAAGTTGATACAGGAAAACAAAAAAATTGACTTATATAATAATGGTAATCACATTAGGGATTTTACATATGTTGATGATGTTGTAAAATCTATTATTAAATTAATAAATAAAAAACCAAAAAATAAAATACCTTTTCGAACTTTAAATATTTGTTCTTCTAAGCCAATTAAATTAAAAAAATTTATTAATGAAATTGAAAAGAACTTAAATATTAAATCAAATAAAGATTTTAAACCTATGCAAACAGGTGATATTCATAAAACTCATGGAAGTAATAAAAAGATTTCTAAATTAATAAATTATAAACCAGGGACAAATATAGAATTAGGTATAAAAAAGTTTATAAAATGGTATAATAGTTATTTCAACTTATAATTAAAAAATGTTTGATCTTTACACCGCTATATTAATAATAAGAAAAAACCTTATTTATTTTATTTTAATCACTATTATTTTTAATATTTATCCTGCTTATCTGTATTTTAAATATACTTATTATTCAGATGTAAGAATTTTATCTACAGAAATTGCCCCTGTAAATGAAATAGGACTTTTACCTTTAAGGGATTTTATAGACAAAGTTAAAAATGCACAAAATTTGATTGAATATGGTTATTCAGGATTAGATATAAAAAATGAGTCAGACGATGAAGAAATTATTACTTACACACCACAAAACTTACTATCATTATATTATGATACTGCTATATCAAAAGAAAGTATTATATCTTTTTTAAAAAAATATAATTTAGAAAAAAATATTTCTCAATCAAATTTTAAAGTCAATTATATAACTTCCAATAGAATTGATCCTTTTACCGATAAAAATCAAAAAACAGTAATTGTTAGTTTAAAAGTACCAAATTTAGAATACAATAATTTATTAACAGAATTTGTTGAACACATAAATATTTTAACAATAGAAAAAATAAACGAGCAATTAGATATAAGTACAAATAATTTAACAAATATGACAAATAATTTAAAAACTATACTTGACGCTAAAAAAAAGGAAATATTAGAAGTAAAGAAAATTGAATTAGAGGATAATCTTTTGCTCTTATCAAATAGATTAGCAGAAACTTCTGATGAAATAAACACAACATTACAATTATTAAAAAATACTATGGATAAAGATGATTTAAATAAATTTGTTGAAATCTTGATGGAATTTCCAAATACTGAAGTAGTTATGGGTGAAGATAAGCTTTATAGTATTAATGATGAAATAAAAAAATGGATTATAGCAAATAATAAGCTAGATGAATTTTCCTCGATAAATGAATTAGAATTCTTTTCTGATAGAGAGACGTTCAGTAAATTTATCTCAAATAAAATCATTAGAGATGATATTGAAAACTTACTCCACTTTCAAAAATTAAGTTTTTTAGTTAGTTCAAAAAATAATTTATTTTTTGAAGAAATGAAAACTGCTAAAGAGTTAGACATAATAAATCAAAAAATAAAAAATCCAACTGTTTATGGGCTTATTAGTGAATTTGATGAAAATTATTTAACTCTTGTTTCTGTTATTCAAGAGTCATTAGTCAAAGAAAAAACAATCATTGGTAAAGCATTACAAATAGTAAATTCAGTTTATACAGGCATTAATGTAAAAAAGTTAAACTTAAATTTTTGGTATTTTGTAGTTTCAAATTTCTTAGTTATTTTTGTTATATTTACATACATAATAATAGCTTATGAGTTAAAATATAAAAAAATTAAATAACTTTATTTCATTGATATTTTATATATGAATAAAATTAGTTTAATTAATCCATATAATAATAAAAAATTAATTCAGAAAAATAATAATTTTATTGATGAAGATGGTAATATATTTTCAGGAAAAAATTATATTCCTCGTATCAACAACTCAACGAGTTATACAAATAATTTTGGTTATCAATGGAACAAGTTTGCAGAGACCCAAATATTAAAAAAAAATTATAGTGATGGTATTGATATTAATAACCTTAGACTATTTCAACAAACTAGTTGGAAAAAGGACGATTTAAAAGGAATAAATATATTAGAAGCTGGTTCAGGAGCTGGAAGATTCTCTAGAGTAATACTTGAAAATACATCAGCTAATTTATATAGTTTTGATTCTTCAAATGCAGTAGATGCCAATAAAAAAAATAACTTGACTTTTTTCAATAAAAATTTTTTTTTATCACAATCTGATATTGAAAATATTCCTTATAAAAATAATATGTTTGATAAAGTAATATGTTTTGGTGTATTGCAACATACAAAATATTTCTATAAATCTATAAACAATTTAATAGATAAATTAAAACCTGAAGGAGAAATTATAATTGATTTTTATCCAATAAATGGTTTTTGGACTAAAATTTCTGCAAAGTATATTCTGAGACCTCTATTAAAGAGATTGCCTAATAATACATTATTGAAATTAATAGAATATTCAGCAAATACATTTATTAATCTTTATTTCATTTTTAATAAATTAGGATTAAATATTTTAACAAGATTTATTCCTATTTGTGATATTAAAAATGCATTGCCTGATAATTTATCTCCAGAAAAATTAAGAGAGTGGGTGATTTTAGATACCTTTGATATGTTTTCACCAAAATATGATAATCCACAAAAAATATCAAAAGTAAAAAAATATATGGAGAATAATAATATTGAAATTACTTTTGCAGGGTTTGTAAAAATTAAAAATATGAAATCTGCTGTTATCAGGGGAATAAAAAAATGATCTCTTTTGAAAATTTAAAAATTTGGAGATTATTAAATAGCCATCAAAGGTTTTCACTTATAATTTTTTTATTCTTAATGATAATTTCAATGATTTTAGAGACATTATCAATATCAATTTTATATCCTGTCGTCAGTATTTTTATTGAAAAAGAATCAAATATTTATTTAGTAAACTAT
>CABXWB010000013.1 GCA_902515745.1 uncultured Alphaproteobacteria bacterium
AATTATATTTATTCCTACTGTATTTTTGTTTACAAAATTGGATAAGTAAAATGTTTTATTCGGAGGATAAAAAACAATATTCAGTTCTAAATAGAAGAACTTTTTTATTGTATTTATTAAAAGTTTCTTTTTTTGGTATTGTAGGCTGGAGATTGTATAATATTCAAATAAAAGATTCACAAAAATATAAAACTCTTTCAAAAAATAATCAAATAGATGTTGAGATTATACATCCTCTTAGAGGTAAGATTTATGATACAAATAACAAGATTTTAGCATCTAATATAAAAGTATTTGATGTTTACATAATTCCTGAAAATACTAAGAATATAAATAAATCTCTAAACGAATTAAATCAAATTATAAAAATTAATTTCAGTGATAGAAGGAAAATACTAGAATTATCTAAAAAAGTTAAAAAATTTCAAAAAATAAAAGTCTTAGAAAATATTAATTGGTCACAACTTGAAAAAATAGAATCAAACAAACTGAATATTGAAGGTATATTTATTTCTCAAGATTATATGCGAACTTATCAGTTTGATAATACTGTCTCACATTTGATCGGTTATACAAATAAACCCAATCGAGAAGAAGTTGAATTACCTTTTATTTCAAATATGCCTAATCTAGAGATTGGGAAAGATGGTATTGAAAAAAGTTTTAATCCAAATTTAATAGGTAAATCAGGACAAAGAGAGATTGAAGTTAATTCTTATGGAAGAGTAATTCGTGAAATATCAAGGAAAGACAGTCAAAAAGGTAATGATATTCAGATAACCATCGATCTTAGAATTCAACAATATGCTCTAAATTTATTAAAAGAACACAAAGCGGGATCTGTAGTTCTAATGGATATTAACAATGGTAACATATTATGTATGGCTTCAACTCCATCTTATAATCCAAATAAAATTATACAAAAACCGAATAAGGAATATTGGGACTCAATTTTAGAAAATGAATTATCTCCACTCACATACAGATCTATTCAAGGTTTATATGCTCCAGGTTCAACTTTTAAAATGGTTGTTGCAATAGCTGGGATAATTCATGGGATTATTGACACAAATACGAAACATTTTTGTAATGGAAAAATTGGTTTAGGTGATAGACTTTATCATTGTTGGAAAAATAATGGTCATGGCTCTATGAATGTTAGCGATGCAATAAAAGAGTCATGTGATGTTTTCTTCTATGAAATTTCAAAAAAAATTGGAATAGATAAAATCTCTAAAGTTGCTGAAGATTTTGGTTTAGGCAAAATATATGATATCCCTTTGCATAATCAAAAAAAAGGAATTATTCCTTCACGTGATTGGAAAAAGAAAAAATACGACGAAAGTTGGTATCCTGGAGAGACTCTAATCTCTGCTATTGGTCAAGGATTCGTATTAACTAATCCACTACAACTTGCAGTAATGACTTCAATTATTGCTTCTAATGGAAAAAATGTAAAACCAAAAATTATTAAACAAAATAATGAAATTGAATTTGAAAAATTAGAAAAATACCAAAATGCAATTCAAATTATTAAACGGTCGATGTTTAAAGTAGTTAATGAAAGTAAAGGTACAGCTTATAATTCGAGATCTGTGTCTGCGCCTTTTGCCGGCAAGACAGGAACTTCTCAAGTTAGAAGAATAACTGTAGCTGAGAGAGAAAGTGAAGATTTTAGGAAAAAAGAAGTAGAATGGAAAAAAAGAGATCATGCTTTATTTGTTGGGTATATGCCAGTTGAAAATCCCAGATATGCTGTTTCGGTTGTTATTGAACATGGAGGTTCGGGCGCATCAACTGCAGCACCTATAGCTAAAGAAATTTTTCAGTTTACTAAAAATTTAGAAATTTAATGTTAAATAAAATTCGAAATTTAAATTACTTATTGATCTTCTTGGTAATATTAATTTCTTTTATTGGTGCAGCAGGTTTATATTCTGCAGCAGGAGGATCATATAATCCTTGGGCATCAAGACATTTGATTAGATTAGCGTTTTTTATATTTTTAGCATTTATCTTAGCTGTAATAAATATTAAATTTATTTATCAATTTGCTTATATCTTTTTTATTTTGTCATTATTACTTTTGCTATCAGTTGAATTAATAGGTGTGTTTGGTAAAGGTGCAACTAGATGGATAAATGTGTTTGGTTTTAGCATCCAACCATCAGAATTAATAAAAATAACTATAATATTAGCACTTGCTAGATTTTATCATGATTTAAAATTTGATGAAATTAAGCGAATAAAAAATTTATTTTTTCCAATTTTAATTTTATTTTTGCCGTTTTCTTTGGTAGTTATTCAACCGGATCTTGGAACTGCTTTAAGTATAGCAATGCTTGGAATTCTTATACTATTTGCAAGTGGAATAAGAATTTGGAAATTTGTATTGGGAATTTTTGTTTTAATTTTTTCAATTCCCATATCATTAAATTACTTACAAGCATATCAAAAAGATAGAATTTTCTCTTTTTTAAATCCTGAGGCTGACGCACTTGGAAGAGGATATCAACTTATACAATCTAAAATTGCTTTAGGATCTGGAGGTTTAACTGGTAAAGGTTTTTTAGAAGGGTCTCAATCATATCTTCAGTATTTACCTGAAAAACAGACTGATTTTATCTTTACATTAATTGGAGAGGAATTTGGTTTTATTGGCACTATGTTTATAATTTTACTATTTTTATTATTAATATCAGTCTGTTTTTACATAAGCATTAAATCAAATCATATTTTTGGTAGAATTCTATCTATCGGTGTTGGCAGCAATTTATTTATATATGTGATTATGAACATATCTATGGTATCTGGCTTAATGCCTGTTGTTGGAATTCCATTACCTTTAGTTTCTTATGGGGGATCAGCAATGCTTTCTATAATTATATCTCTAGGATTAGTACTTAATGCAGAATTGAACGGAAACTTAAAAAAATTACATAATGCTTGAAATAAATAATGTTAATAAATTTTTTGGGGGATTAAAAGCAGTCTATAACGCATCAATGAAAGTAAAAATGGGTTCCATTACAGGTTTAATTGGTCCAAATGGAGCAGGAAAAACAACATTATTTAATACTATTGCTGGATTATATGATCCAGATGAAGGAAATATAATTCTTAATAATGAAGATATTTCTTTTTTAAAACCTCATGAATTATTTGCAAAAGGAGTTCTAAGAACCTTTCAAATTGCCCACGAATTTTCAACTTTGACTGTTCTTGAAAATTTAATGATGGTACCACCAAATCAATTTGGTGAAAAATTATCATACGCGTTATTAAGTAATGCTAAAGTAAAACAACAAGAAGAACAAATAAGACAAAAAGCTATCGAAGTAATAAATTTTTTAAATTTAACTCACTTAACTCAAGAACTTGCAGGTAACTTATCTGGTGGTCAAAAAAAACTACTTGAGTTAGGAAGAACCATGATGGTCGATCCTCAAATCGTTTTACTTGATGAAGTAGGAGCTGGAGTTAATAGAACACTTCTTAATGAAATTACAGATGCAATATTAAGATTAAATAAAGAAAAGAAGTATACTTTTTTTGTAATCGAACATGATATGGACCTTATTGAAAAAATTTGTGATCCTGTAATTGTGATGGCAGAAGGTTCAGTTTTATTTAAAGGAAATTTTAATGAAGTGAAAAATAATGATACAGTTATAGAAGCTTATTTAGGAAAAGGTATTAATAAGAATTAGAATTTATGAATAATTTAATTGGTAAAAATTTAACAGCTGGATATGGAGGGGTTGATATAATTAAAGATATTAATCTAGAAGTTAACGAGGGTGAAATTGTTGTGATTGTTGGTCCAAACGGAGCAGGGAAATCAACAGCAATGAAAGCATTGCTTGGGATGTTAAATTTAACTTCAGGTTATGTTGAATATTCAAATGAAGAAATTTCTTCTATGCTCCCTCAAAACAGAATTAATTTAGGATTGGCTTTCGTTCCTCAAACAAACAATGTGTTTACTGGTATGACAGTAGAAGAAAATTTAGAAATGGGAGGGTTTTTAAGAGAGGATGATATTATTCACACCATTGATGATGTATATGACCTTTTTCCTATTTTAAAAGAAAAACGAAATCAAAGTGCAGGAGAATTATCTGGGGGTCAAAGACAACAAGTAGCTTTTGGGAGAGCGCTTATGACAAAGCCGAAGATTTTGATGTTAGATGAACCAACGGCAGGAGTATCACCAATAGTAATGGATGAGTTATTTTCAAGAATCATAGAAGTTCGTAAAACTGGTGTTGGCATACTAATGGTTGAACAAAATGCAAAACAAGCACTTGGTATTGCTGATAGAGGATACGTATTAGTAAATGGAAAAAATAGTAGAGAAGGTACAGGTGAAGAATTATTAAATAATCCAGAAGTTAGAAAGTCTTTTTTGGGGGGATAAAATGATTGATTTTTTAAATTCAATAATTGTACTTCTGAATTTTATTGTAATCCCAGGTATATCTTATGGCTCTCAACTTGCACTTGGAGCACTTGGAGTTACATTTGTTTATGCCATACTTCGTTTTGCGAATTTTGCACATGGTGAAATTATGTCCTTTGGATCGATGATAACAATATTATTTACGTGGTTTTTTCAATCACAAAATATTGGTTTAGGGATTCTACCAACTGCTTTATTGGCGTTACCTATAGGAATAATAGCAACAATAATTTTATGTATTATTTCTGATAAATTTGTTTTTCAATATTACAGATATCAAAAAAGTGTTCCTGTTGTTTTAGCAATGGTTTCAATAGGGGTTATGTTCGTAATAAATGCAATAATAAGAATTATTATTGGAACAGAAACTATAAAATTTTCTGATGGACAGAAATTTATAATGAAAGCTAAGCAGTTTAAAGTAATGACAGGTTTAAATGAAGGATTAGCATTAAAATCTTCTCAAGTTATAACAATATTAATTACTATTTTGCTTTTAACTTTTACTTTTTGGTTTTTGCAAAAAACAAAAACTGGAAAATCAATGAGAGCATTTTCTGATAATGAAGATTTGGCATTATTATCTGGTATTAATCCTGATAGAGTAGTTTTTACTACTTGGATAATTGTAGGCGTTCTGGCATGTGTTGCTGGTACACTTTATGGATTAGATAAAAGTTATAAGCCAATTATTTATCTCAATTTAGTCTTGCCAATATTTGCATCTGCAATTGTTGGCGGAATTGGCAGTCCTTTTGGAGCAGTAGTAGGTGGGTATGTAATAGCTTTTTCAGAAATTATGGTCACGTATGCTTACAAGAAATTTTTTGTTTATCTACTTCCTAGTTCTATAGAGCCAACTGGTTTAGTGCAATTACTATCAACAGATTATAAATTTGCTGTATCATTTTCAATTTTAGTTATCGTTTTACTGGTAAGACCATCCGGAATATTTAAAGGAAGAGTCTTATGATGAAGTTTGAAAGATATGAATGGTTAGCTATTACAATCATGATCTCTCTTTTTATTTTTGTAGGTTTTGTTCAAGGATGGTCAGTAAGTTTAGTAATTTTAAACATGTGTATTATTTCAGCAATAATGACAATGGGAGTAAATATTTCATGGGGTTATGCAGGAGTAATTAATTTTGGTGTAATGGGTTTTTTGGCAATGGGTGGATTAGCAGCAGTGATTGTTTCTTACCCTCCAATTAGCGAGTCATGGCAGGCTGGAGGTAGAGGGCTAGGAATTAGTTTTGCTTTGCTTGTTTTGTTGGTAATTACAGTGATGTATATTAATAAAACAATAATCCAAAAAAGAAATAGGTATATTTTAAATTCTCTCGTAATTTTTTTTGGAATTTTAATTATCAGACACTTTTATTTAAACGCTACACATAATATTGAAGATGTTAATCCAGCGTTAGAGGGGTTTTTAGGTGGTCTTGGATTACCAATAATTTTCTCTTGGATAGTAGGAGGTTTTTTTGCTGCAGCTGTCGCATTTGTAATAGGTAAAGTTGCTTTGGGATTAAGATCAGATTATCTTGCTATTGTTACTCTTGGTATATCAGAAATAGTTGTAAGTGTGTTAAAACATGAAGAATGGTTATCAAGAGGAGTTAAAAACGTAATTGGTCTAAAAAGACCAGTGCCATATGAAATTAATTTACAAAATACTGATTGGTTTATTAATCTAGTTACATACCTAAATGCATCTAAATTAAATAACATTATTGATGTGAGTGAAAGACAACAAGTTTTAAATAATCTTATTATCGATGCTTCAGGAATATTTGTAAAATTATCATACGCTATTTTATTTCTGATTGTTATGTTTATAATTTTTTATTTTGCGAACAAAGCTCAATTATCCCCATGGGGAAGAATGATGAGAGCAATTAGAGATAATGAAACAGCTGCTAACGCAATGGGTAAGGATGTAGTCAAACAACATTTAATTATTTTTGTTATCGGAGCTGCAATTGTAGGCGTTGCAGGTGCAATGCTTGTTACTTTGGATGGCTTATTTACTCCATCTGGATATAGACCATTACGTTTTACATTCATTATTTGGATTATGGTTATTGTGGGTGGAAGTGGAAATAATTTAGGCGCTATATTTGGAGGATTTGTTATTTGGTTTTCTTGGATAGAAGCTGCTCCGCTAACAACATTTATTATTAATCAACTTACATCTGGATTAGAGCCAACTAATGCTTTAAAATTACATTTACTTGATAGTGTCCCCTACTTTAGATACCTATTTATGGGTTTAATTTTATTATTAATTTTACGATATAGGCCGAAAGGAATTATACCAGAAAAAGTAAGGCACTCATAAAAAAACCCCAGCTAAAAGCTGGGGTTAAATAAAAATAATTTTAAGTATTAAAGAGCGCCAACAGTAACGAATTCGCCACCACTAACTTCTAACTCTTTAAAAGCACCAGCTGCATCACCTAATGCATTAAACTCTACGTCTGTTGCACCTTGGTAATTAATATCTTTTCCATCAGCTAACATTTGTAAGCCGTAAGATAATTGACCAGGATTAATAATAATACCTGGCGCATTAGATACCTTTCCAATATTTTTTAGAATAGATTGCTTATCAGCAGATCCTCCAGCTTGAATAGCAAGAGCAATAATTGCTGCAGCATCATAAGATTCACCAACATAAGGTGCGCTTCCATCCATGCCTTTAGCAGCTGCTAACTCACCAAATTTAGCTGAACCTTTTGAAATAGCACCTGGCATAGATCCAAATGATCCTTCTAAGTCTGCACCAATATTATCTACAATTGATTGACCAATCATACCATCAGATAGAACAAAAGTGTCAAATGCACCTGAATCTAAAGATGCTTCAATCATTCCTTTTCCACCATCATCAATATAACCAATTACTAATAAAGCATCACCACCAGCTGATGCAAGTACACCAACCTCTGATGAATAATCAGCTTTACCATCTTCATGTGCAGCAGATGCAGTAATAGTTCCTCCACCCTTAGCAAATGCACCTTCAAATACCTCAGCTAATCCTTTTCCATAGTCATTGTTAGTATATGTTACAGCAATACTAGTAATTCCTCTATCTAGTGCTAGTTTAGCTAGTACTTGACCACCTTTTGCATCAGATGGAGCTGTACGCCAGAATGTACCAGCATCAGCAACTTTACTTAATCCAGGTGAAGTTGCAGATGGAGAAACCATAAGAATTCCATTTGGAACTGCAACGTTTGCATTAATTGCGCCTGTTACACCCGAACAGTCAGCACCCATTATTGCTGATACACCTTGAGCAACTAAATCTTCAGCAGCAGCAGTAGCAGCAGCAGAATCTACACAAGTCGAATCAGCTTCTAAGATAGTAATTGTTTCACCACCTAAAAGATTCCCAGAGTTTGATGCTTCATCAAATGCCATTCTAGCACCATCTCTCATAGCAGGAGTTAAAGATTCAATTGGTCCTGTAAAACCAAGAATAATTCCTACTTTAATTTCTGCTAGTGCAGCAGTCGTTACAGTCGACAAACTTACAATAACAGCTAGAAGTAATTTTTTCATATTTCCTCCAAAAGTATACTTTTTATATACGGTACCTCATATACTAGTTCGAAAAATCAATCATGCAGTTTTTTCATAAAAATACCCAAGATTTTAGCCAAAAACCTTAAATTGACTTCATTTGCCTCACCGGATAAAGATCAAACGTATGACAATTGGAATTTTAGGCGGAGGAGTTTGGGGGAGTGCACTTGCCCGAGTATTAAGTAATAATAAAGTTATCATTTATGCTCGAGATGAAAAAATTGTTAAATCAATAAATGAACATAAAATTAATCCAAAATTAAAATACAGTTCATTTAATGAAAATGTCACTGCTACTACATCTTTAAAAGAAATTAGAAAAGTTAAATTTTTATTTATAACTTTACCAGTACAAAACATTAGGGAGGTAATTAAGAACTCATCATTGCATAATAAAAATCATCATATTGTTATATGTTCTAAAGGCATTGAAATATCATCATCAAAATTTTTAACAGATGTATTTAAAAAAATGATCCCTTTTAAATCAATTAGTATTTTATCTGGTCCATCTTTTTCAAATGAAGTATCTCAAAGTTTACCAACTGCAGTAACTCTTGCAACAAAAGATAAAAAAGATTTTGAGAATATTTCTAAACTTATACCTAATAAAGAGTTTAGAATTTATTATTCAAATGATTTAATAGGAACGCAAATAGGTGGTGCATTAAAGAATATTTATGCAATAGCTGCAGGCATTGCAGAAGGTTTAAACTTAGGCGAAAATGCTAAAAGCGCACTAATTTCAAGATCTTTCGCAGAAATAACACGATACGCAAAAAAATTTAAAGCTGATAAAAATACATTATTTGGTTTATCTGGGCTTGGTGATCTAATTTTAACATGTAGCTCTAAAAATTCTCGTAATACACAGTTTGGTATTAAATTAGCTTCTTCAAAATATGATAATTTTTTAGATCTTTTAAAATCGCAAGAAGTAACAGAGGGTTATTATACAGTTAAAGCAGTCTATAATATTTCACAAAAAAAAAATATTGATATGCCAATTATGGAGTCTGTATACAATATACTTTATAAGCAACATGATTTAAAAGAAGAAATAAGTAATCTACTGAGTAGACCAATAACAGATGAAAAAATTTAATTCGATGACAAAAAAAACATTTTATAACTTAGATACAAGCTGGGTAAACAATACACAAATTAATTTGAGTGCTGTAGAACGTCGAACATCTACTTTAACTAAAAGAAGAACTGTAAAAAAGGAATTTCAAGTTGCTTGGTTGTTAAAAGCTATTACTTTAATTGATCTTACTACACTAAGTGGTGACGACACTTTTGGAAAAGTTGAAAGACTTTGTAATAAAGCTCTTAATCCCATTGATGATTATATTCTTCAGGATTTAGGAATAGAAAATAATTCAGTAAGAGTAGGAGCTGTGTGTGTCTATCATCATCTAATAAAAGATTGTACAAAACTAATTCAAAACAAAATCCCAATTGCAGCAGTTTCTACAGGTTTTCCTGCTGGTTTATCATCTTATACGACTAGAAAAAAAGAAATTTCTGACTCTATTAAAGATGGTGCTGATGAAATCGATATTGTTATCAATAGAGGATATGTTCTCCAAAATAATTGGAAAAAATTATATGATGAGGTTCGCAGTTTTAAAGAAACCGCAGGTAAAACAAAAATTAAAGCTATTCTTGGTGTTGGCGATCTTGAGACTCTTCGAAATGTAGCAAAAGCATCTTTAGTCTGTATGATGGCTGGTGCCGATTTTATTAAAACATCAACAGGAAAAGAAAGTATAAACGCTAACTTAAATAATAGTCTTGTCATGTTGAGAATGATTAGAGATTTTTATACAAAAACTGGAAAAAAGGTTGGTTTTAAACCTGCAGGTGGAATATCAACAGCAAAATCTGTTTTAGAATTTTTAATTTTGGTTGCTGAAGAGCTAGGATTTGAATGGGTTAATCCTAAATTATTGCGAATTGGTGCTTCTAGTTTATTAATTGATATAGAAAGACAACTCTATCACTACACTAGTGGCAGGTACGCAAATAAAGAGAAACTTGCAATAGGATAATATGGATAAAGTTATTAAAAATTTTCAAAATATATCTTATGGGCCAGCACCAGAAGACAGCAAAGAAGTTAATAGTTGGATAAAAAATTTAAAAAATCCAAATAATCATTTTATTAATGGTAAATTTGTAAAATCGTCTAGCTCAAAAAAATTAAATATAATTAACCCTTCTACAAATAAAAAAATAGCAACATTGTCTGTTGCTTCAAAAAAAGATGTAAATGCAGCTGTTAATGCTGCCAAAAAAGCCCATGTCAAATGGTCAAAACTTTCATCGTTTGATCGATCAAAATATTTATATGCCATTGCACGTCTGATACAAAAAAATTCAAGGTTTATTTCTGTTTTAGAGACCATTGATAATGGTAAGCCTATAAGAGAAACAAGAGATATAGATATTCCACTTGTCGCTAGACATTTTTATTATCATGCTGGGTGGGCTGCGAAGAATACAAACAACTCTGATAACTCTATTGGTGTTGTCGGGCAAATTATACCGTGGAACTTTCCATTATTAATGTTAGCGTGGAAAATTGCTCCTGCAATTGCTCTTGGCAATACAGTAGTCCTGAAGCCTGCAGAGTATACTTCTTTAACAGCTCTTTATTTTGCTGAACTTTGTGAAAAAGCTAAAATTCCACAAGGTGTAATTAATATTATTACGGGAGATGGTTCTACTGGTGAACAAATAACATTGCATAAAGATATTAAAAAAATTGCCTTTACTGGATCAACTGAAGTTGGAAAGAAAATAATTCAAACAAATACTGATCCAGATAAAAAAATGACAATGGAACTTGGAGGCAAATCACCTTTTATTGTTTTTGAAGATGCTGATTTAGATAGCGCAGTAGAAGGTGTTGTTGATGCGATTTGGTTTAATCAAGGTCAAGTATGTTGTGCTGGATCAAGACTCTTAGTACAAGAAAGTATAGAGAAAAAATTTATCCAAAAACTTAAGAAAAGAATGGAAAAACTTCGTGTTGGTGATCCATTAGATAAGTCTATTGATATTGGAGCTATAGTTGCACCAGTCCAACTTAAAAAAATTAATTCTTTAGTAAATAAAGCTCAAAAGGATGGAAATAAATTATGGCAACCTTCATGGTCATGTCCAACAAATGGTTTATTTTATCCTCCATCTTTATTTACTAATGTAACACCGTCATCTTTTATTGCTCAAGTAGAAATATTTGGACCAGTTTTAACAACAATGACATTTAGAACACCGAGTGAAGCTGTATCCATTGCTAATAATACGCCTTACGGACTTGCGGCAAGTATTTGGTCTGAAAATATTAACTTAGCTTTGGATATTGCTCCAAAAGTAAAAGCTGGAGTCATCTGGATAAATTCTACAAACTTATTTGATGCTGCGTGTGGTTTTGGGGGATACAAAGAAAGTGGTTTTGGAAGAGAAGGTGGTTCAGAGGGTATTAGAGCATATTCAAAATTACCGCTTCCTCTTTCTAATCCAAAAAGAGGAAAAAAATTATCTAAAAGTCAATCATCTAATTCTATCGATAGAACTCCAAAATTATATATTGGAGGTAAGCAAAAAAGACCTGATAGTGGCTATTCCTTTTCCTCTTATGATGCTAATAATAATTTTATTTGTGATGTTCCAAACGCAAATCGCAAAGATGTAAGAGACACCGTTGAGGTTGCATCAAAAGCAGTTAGTAAATCTTCCACTAATTTTAATAGAGCTCAAATTCTTTATTACTTAGCTGAAAATTTACAAGATCGAAAAAATACCTTTTCTAGTCTATTATCATCTCTAATTGGTATTTCACAAAAAGATGCCGAAAAGGAATTTGATCAATCAATTGAAAGATTATTTTTTTACGGTGCTATGGCTGATAAGTTTGAAGGCTCTATACATAATCCCCCTATAAGAGGTTTAACACTAGCTGTAAAAGAGCCGATAGGAGTTGTTGCAAATATTTTAAATGATGATTATCCAATATTAAGTTTAATAACAACGTTAGGAGCAAATTTTGCAGCAGGAAATGCTAGTATTATTGTTCCAGGACAAAAGACATCTCTTTTAGCAACAGAATTGTATCAACTACTTGAAACTTCTGATGTTCCAGCTGGGTATATTAATATCCTTACAACTAAACAAAATAGTTTGAATAAAATCTTATCTGAACATGAAAATATTGATGGTATTTGGTTTTTTAGTGAAAATAATAATGAGCGTCTGAAGGTTATTCAAAGTACAACATCAAATTTGAAAAGAACTTGGTGCCCACAATCAAAAAATCTTGATTGGTCTTCGAAAGAAGAAGATTTCTTAGAAGAGTTTTTATATCAAAGTACACAAGTAAAAAATATTTGGATCCCATACGGAGAGTGATATACTAAATATATGCTAATTAATGTCGATCCTATTTTAAGTCCTGATATATTAAAAACACTACGTGAAATGGGTCATGGTGATAGACTCGTTATATCCGATATTAATTATCCTGCTCACTCAAATCATAACAGAGTTCACCGATTAGACGGCCTTGATATGACAACTGTCATGAGAGCTGTTTTATCTGTTTTTCCATTGGATAGTTTCGTGGACTCAGCTGTTCACCGAATGGAAGTTGATAATCAACCAGATGAAATTAATGATGCTAATAAAGAAGTAATTGATGCAATTAAGGAAGCATCAGGAGATCATTGGAAAATAGGTTCATACGAAAGACAAGAATTTTATAAGCAATCAAGATCAACCTATGCATATATTACGACAAGTGAAAGACGACCTTACTGTAATTTTATTTTAACAAAAGGTGTTATTAAACCAGATGGAACTGTTTGGATTATCGATAAATAATTATGCCGATTAGTATTCTTGGTATTTTTGTTGCTGACCTTGTTTTTTTTGGGGAAAAAATCCCAGTAGAGGGTGAAACTATTCTTGGCAAAAATTTTGTTATTGGTCCTGGTGGAAAAGGATCAAACCAAGCTGTAGCTGCAGCCAAAGCTGGTGCAAAAACTTTTTTTATTTCTAAGATTGGTGATGATCAATTTGGCTCAATGGCAACAGAAATTTACGAAAATTCTGGTGTTGATTATAGTAATGTAATTATTTCAAACGATCATTCGACTGGTGCTGCAGGCATACTTGTAAATGAAGGAACTGGAGCCAATGCTATTAATGTTTTTCCTGGAGCAGCAGGTGCAATTACTATTGAAGATATAGATAAAGCAAAAGAGACAATAAAAAACTCAAGTATTTTTCTTACACAACTAGAGGCACCAAAGGATGTTGTGACCTATGCATTAAAAAAAGCTCATAGTTTAAATGTTAAAACAATTTTAAATCCTGCCCCAGCTGCTGAAATAGATGAATCTTTATTTTCAATGATTGATTATTTTACACCAAATGAAACAGAAGCAAGTTTTTATGTTGATCATAATGTTGAGACACATGCAGATGCTGAAAAAGCTGCAATGCAATTATTAGAAAAAGGAATTAAAAATGTAGTTATTACTCTTGGAGAAAAGGGAGCGTTCTTTGCTAATAGTGAAGAAAAATTTTCTTTACCTATAGCTAATCTTTCAAATCCAGTAGTGGACACTACGGGTGCTGGCGATGCTTTTAATGCTGGTTTTGCTGCAGCACTTACAGAAGGTCAAAATATTAAAGATGCTCTAAAATTTGCTAGTGCCACAGCAGGCCTATCAACGACGAAAATTGGTACAGCAAATTCTATGCCTTCTCGACAGGAAATTGATAATCTTCTATAATTATTGTATAATAGAATCATTATGCAATTATTTCTAGAAAGACTGATATATTTTTGGGCTGGGATTACAGCTATTGGTCTTTTAATAGCCGTAGCTTACTGGGCAATCGCAACTATAATTTACGTAGCCTTTATCTCTCTTTTTGTTGCTATTGCAGCTACTCTTTTCTATCATTTTTATTGGTCCAAAAGAGATAATTAATAGTCTATAAATGCCAATAAGGTTATTTATCAGTGTCAAAATATATATTTTACGATTTAGAAACATCGGGAAGAGGTAAGAAAGAATATCCAACTGCTTTTGGTACTACTCCAAAATGGGAGCAGATAATGCAAATTGCTGCAATAGTTACTGACTCCAAGTTTAATCAAACAAATCAAAATATGAATGAGTTCTGTAGACCTCGAACATCAGTGATTTCTCAACCTGGTGCATTAATAACAACACTTAAAGGTATGAGAGAGGCACTTGATGCCCCTCAATCATCTTACGAATTAATGAAAAAAATTAATGAAACTTTTGATGAATGGAAAAAAGATGATCCAAGATCTACTTTTATTGGTCATAATATAATGGAGTTTGATGAATCTGTTCTCGAATATAATTTATTTAGTCATATGTTTTATCCTTATGTAACTAGAAAGAGTAGGGGGGATACATTAAATTTAGCTAGAGGTTTATATGCTATCAACCCATCAAGTATTAAAACACCTCTCACAGAAAGAGGTAATCCAAGTTTTAAATTAGAAAAAATTGCGGAGATGAATAACCTACCTGTTGAGTTTGCTCACGATGCATTTTCAGATGTTAAAACATCAATTGCTCTGACAAAATATATTAATGAAGCAGACACTACTAATTGGAGTCAGCTTCAAATGACGATGAGTAAAGAGGATGCCATTGAATATATAAATAAAAATAAAGGATTTTGTTTTATGACAAGTTTTGGAGGAAGAATTAAACTTCAAGCTTTGTCCATGGTTTGTGAATCTCAATATAATGGTTGGTTTCATACAATTGATTTAGCCCACGATCCAACACCATTATTAGAAGCAAATTCTGAAGAATTTAAAAAACTTATAAAAAAGAAAAATAGATACGTAATTACTAATCAGCATCCTATAATATTACCAGGTAAGATTGCCTCTAATTATGAGCCATATGATGAAATTGGTTCAGATGTACTAAATGAAAGGGCTAAAATAGTTTTTAAGAATAAAGATTTAGCAGACAAATTTAAACTAATGGAAATTGATAGACGTATTGAAAAAGAAGATGAAAAATCTCAAGATAATGTATTTCCTGAGAGTGCTGCAAATGCATTTCTTGGTTTTAAACAATCAACAGAAATAGCTAAATTTCATGACCAGAATGACTGGAATGAAAAATATAAAATTGCTCTTTCCATTAAAGAGCCAAGAGCAAACTTTATTTTAAAAAGACTTATATTTGATGAAAGTCCAAAAACTTTATCAAAAGAAGATTTTAAAATGGTTCACCGGGAATTACATGAGAGGTTAGTTATTAATCAAGAAAGACCTTTTACTACCATACCTGAAGCAATGTCACAAACTGATACTGAATTAGTAAAAATGGAAGACAGTGATGATGAAAATAAAGCTCAAAAGATGCAAATATTAAAAGATTACAATGTTTATTTAAATTTTATGGAGAAATATTTTTCTAATAAAAATGCTGAACCTCTTCCAAGTGGCAAAGAACTGAGTAAAATAATCTTTGGTTAATGTTTGAACTTCAATATTTTATTATTGGTATTGTCCAAGGCTTTACGGAATTTTTGCCAATTAGTTCATCTGGGCATTTAGTTCTTGTATCAGAATTAACGAGTTGGCAAGATCAAGGTCTCTTTACTGATGTAGCTGTTCATGTTGGAACATTATTAGCAGTTATAATTTATCTAAGATCACATATTACAGCACTAGCTAAGAATTTTTTTTCTTTTAAGATTAATCAAAATGATAATTTAATTAAAGTTTTTATTGCAACAATACCTGCAGTTATAGTGGGTTTTTTTATTTTTGATTTTGTTCAATTATATTTTCGAGACATCAAAGTTGTTGCAGTATCAAGTGTTGTTTTTGCTGCTTTATTATTTGTAGCAGATCATTTTAAGATGAAAATATCTTCTTGGGAGAATATGAGTTATGTACAGGCCTTTATCATTGGTGCTTTTCAAGTATTAGCATTTATACCTGGGGCAAGTAGAGCAGGTGTTACAATTACTGGTGCACGTTTTCTGGGTTTTGATAGATCATCTGCAGCAATTTTTTCTATGCTTTTATCTATACCCCTTATTTTAGCATCTTTAGTTTTAACAAGTTTAGATTTAATAAGTAGCTCTGAGGTAAAAATAAATTTATACAAATCTTTATTTGCAGCATTTGTTGCTTGCATTACTGCCCTATTATCAATTAACATCATGATGAGAATTATACAAAGTTCAACCTTTAACATTTTTATTATTTATAGAGTTTTACTAGGATTTATCTTATTATATTTTTATGCATAAAATATCTGGAGTCTTTAGCGCTGCACTAACACCATTAAAAAGTGATTTATCAATCAATAAAGACCTCTACCTTCGTCATTGTCAGTATTTAATGAGAGAAGGGCACGATGGTCTTGCCATTTTTGGTACAACAGGTGAAGCCAATAGTTTTTCTGTTCAAGAAAAAAAAGATCATATAGATTTTTTAATTTCAAATCGAATAGATCCCAAAATTCTTATGCCAGGTACAGGATCATCTTCATTGAAAGAAGCAATTGATATGACAAAACATGCTGCCAGTCACAAAGTAAGAGCAGTCCTTTTACTACCACCATTCTATTATAAGAATGTAACAGATGAAGGTGTAATAAATTATTACCGTCATTTAATTGAAAATGTTGGTGATAGTGAACTTCATTATGTTTTATATCACATACCGCAAAACACATATGTTCCTATAACTTTCAAAACTATTGAAACACTATTAAAATTGTATCCAAATAATATTGTCGGTTTAAAAGATTCAAGTGGTGATGGTGAACGTATGATGAAGGTTATAAAATATTTCAATAATTTTTCAGTATTTTGTGGTCATGATAGTTTAGCTTTAAGTATAAGTAAAAGGGGAGGAGCTGGAGCAATTACTGCAGGTACAAATGTGTGTGGAAAATTACTTAGCTTTATTTTGAAAAATTATAAAAATGAAAATTCAATTAAAAATTTTAATGAATTACAGAGTCTTTTAGAAAAAATTAGACAAGTGATTACGTCACATGAACCTATTAGTTTAATGAAGGCTTATTTTTCCATTGTAGATAATATTTCTGAATGGAATAATGTATTACCACCATTAAAAAAAATTGATGGTCCCGAAAATCATAAACTTGTTTTAATATTAAAAGAATTGGTAAAAAAAATAGATCCGTTAATAGCGAATACGTGAGTTAAAATATTTTTTTGCTTGAGTTGCAATTAAATTTTGGACAGGTTTTAAAAAGACTGCAAAACCAATACAATCAGTAAAGAAGCCAGGAGTAATCAATAATAATCCTGATACTAATAGAAAAATACCCCCTTTAATTTCTTCGGTTGGCATTACGCCTTGTGATAAGTTTCGTTGTGCATCAAATAACAATTTGATCCCTTGTCTACGTACAAGAAATATTCCAACTAAAGCAGTGGTTAGTATAATTGCAATAGTATTTAAAATTCCAATATTAGAGCCAATTGTTATAAAAATACTTATTTCAATTATTGGAATAATAATAAACGCTAGAAAAATCACTAACGTACTATACCAGTTTTTTCATCCTGAATGTTTTTTTCTATTTTATTCTCAAATTCTCTTAATCTTTTATAGACACTAGCAAGTTCGATAATTGTAGGCCATGCTCTGAATAAATATTGTAGTGAACCTTCTACTCTTCCAAAAGCTCTTATAATTTGTTGCATAACACCAAGTGTCATTACTCCAGCAACAATTGCTGGTGCTAAAAAAATGTAAGCTGCAAGAACGTTAGCTTGTAAGTATGCTAGTCTTCCAATACTGAAATAAAGATAATACAGATAACTCTTAAAATGAATTTGTCTAACACCTTGGAATAATTCATCTAAAGATTTCGGCCTAATACTTCCATCGTCTTCAGCAATAACTAATATTTTTCTGTAAGCTGCTTCTTTTTTTTGAAGATCATATTCAATTCCAACAAGTCGTAATAGCCATGCTAAAACAATCATCAAAACTGTTCCTCCAACTGCCCAAATAAAAGCTCCTGATACCAATCCATATTGCCAATCCCCAAACCATAAAATTGGAATACCAATTGATAGTGTCATTAAAAGTGGAAAAAATTCTACAAGAACTAAAACTGATTCAATTAAACTTGTTCCAAGACCTTCCATTATTCTGCTAAATTTAATAGTGTCTTCTTGTACTCTTTGACTAGCACCTTCTATGGTTCTAGCTTGATCATAAACACTATGGTACCATTCAACCATTGCTGTTCTCCACCTAAAAAGAAAATGTGAAGTAAGAAAAGAAATTGCTAATCCTAATGCAATTGAAATAGCAGCAAGTTGTGCAAAGCTTAAAAGACCTCCCATGTAATCTTGCATTGTTATGGCGTTTGGTGTGCCAAGGGCTTTTTGTATCATGTCATAAAATTCACCAAACCACTCGTTTATTAGAACGTCTATCTGAACTTGAACCCATATTGAAGTAAGTATTACTGCAGAACCAATATATGCCCAGGCATACCATTTTGGATCGGTGAAAAACTTAAACATAATGTTTATATAAATATTAATTTATGAAAATCTATTTTTTTTAATGAATATAATCTATTCTGTCACTTAAATTATGAATGGGGCTATTGTAGGACTTGGGCATGGACAGAGAGTAATTGCAAAAGCGTTTCAAATTGAAAAAATCAAACTTATAGGAGTTTATTCTAAAAATATTAAAAAAGCTCACAAATATTCAAAAGAAAATAATTTAAAGAAATTTTATTACTCTTTGGATGATTTGATTAAAGATCATGATATCGATTTAGTTGCAATTGCTATTCCAGCTTATTTTCAAATTGAAATAATCAAAAAATGCATAAAACATAACAAAAAAATTTTTTGTGAAAAACCTATAACAATAGAATATGATGAATTAAAAAAAATACACTCGAGAATAAAAAAG
>CABXWB010000014.1 GCA_902515745.1 uncultured Alphaproteobacteria bacterium
TTTAGCTTCTTTAGTATATCCATAAGAGAATAATATATCTGCTTTAGTCTCTAGTAGAAAATTATTATTATTCTTTTTAATTATTTCATTTAAATTTTGTAGGGACATTTTTAGATTTCCACTTCTAGCTAATTTAATTGATTCTGCATAAGCTTTAAAAGGTTCATTTAATTCACTTAAAACTTCCTCATTATCACTATAACCTACAAATTTTGCTTTTATGTAGTTAAATCTTTTATTATAACTTTCATTCAAATTATTTGTTTTATTGTCTTCGAAGTTTTTTATTAATAAAATCCTATCCTCAAAATATGGATGTGTACTAATTCTTTGATCATCTTTTGAAAAACCCTTATTTAATAATTTTTGCTCTATTGTTTCTAATAATGTTTGAATAGAATTAGAATTAGTGCTTAGTAAATTGAGTGTTTTCAATGCATATAAATCTGCTTCCATTTCTTGATCTTTACTAAATGCAATATATTGATTTGATAAAGCACCTGCAGTCAGAATACTGCCTTGTAAAAATTGAGGGTTTCGAGTTATTGCTGATCCAGCTATTACAGATAAAAGGCCTAAGTTATTATATTTTTTAGTATTTTCTATTGTTTTTTTTCTAAGTGCAATATGATTGAGATCTATATGACCAACTTCATGAGCTAATACTGACAATAAAGCAACATAATCCGAGCAATGAATAATTAAGCCAGAATTAATATGTATTACATTATTAATATCTACAAAAGCATTTATTTCATTACTATTATTTAATTTAAAATTAATTTTTTTATTTATTTTATTTACTTCAGTAATATCTTCAATAATTTCTTTAATAAATTCTTCTGTTTCATAATCTAGTATTTGTGAACTATAACTAATGTTTGAAGAAAAAATAAAAAATAACAAATAAATTGATATTTTTTTAAGACCACCATCCAGTTTTTTCTTCATCTTCATTTATTTCACCTTCTCTTAAATCAACATCTTTTTGTATATCAATTTTATTATCTTTATTTATTTCATTATCATCTGCATTGTTATCTTTGAGACTTTCTTTCTTTTTTTTAGTTTTTATTATTTTCTTTTTTTTAGTAACTTTAGTAGTTTTATTTTTCTTTTTTTCACTTATTTTTTCAGGACCTTTAGAATCATTATTTTCATCAATTTCAATTAAAGGATCATGTAAAGAATATTGTGGATCAAAATAAAAATTAATTTTTGATTCAAATTTATTTTCTAATGAATTTATTTCACTCTTTTTATTATTTAACAAATTTTCTGCTAATCCACTATTACATTTAACTTTAATTATTGAGTTGTTATTCTCAGAGATTTTTTCTTTAATAACTTTTATAATTTGCTCAACTATTGATGAAGAATTTAAAATTAAACCTGATCCCTTACAATAATTACATTTGTCAAATGATTTATCAATTAAACTTGATCTTAATCTTTGTCTAGAAAGCTCCATTAGTCCAAACATACTAATTCTACCAAATTGTACTCTCGCTCTATCTCTAACAAGAGCTGTTTTTAAACTCTTTTCAACTTTAAAATTGTTTCTATAATCATCCATATCAATAAAATCTATCACTACTAAACCACCAAGATCTCTAAGTCTAAGTTGTCTTGCTATTTCAACTGCTGCTTCTAGATTTGTTTTCAAAGCTGTATTTTCTATATTTCTTTCTGATGTATTTTTTCCTGAATTTACATCTACAGCAACCAGTGCTTCAGTTGTATTTATTACTATTGAGCCACCTGATTTTAATTTGACATTTAAGCTGAAGAGGTCATTAATTTGTGTCTCAATATTATTGGAAGCAAAAAGAGAATTGTCATTAGATTTATGTTGTTTAATTTTTTTTACAAAAGCCGGAGCTAAATTTTTAGTTATTTTTTTAACTTTTTCATATCCATCTTTTCCATCAACTAAGATTTTTTCTACTTCCTCACTCAACATATCTCTTATTGCTCTTTTTAATACATTACCTTCCTCATGTATCAATTCAGGAGCTTCTGATTTTAATGTAAGTTCTCTTATTTTATTCCACTGTTTAACTAGAAAGGATAGATCTTTTGAAATTTCTTTTTTTGTTCTACCAATACCAGCTGTTCTTACTATGACAGACATTTTATCTGGAATTTCTACGGAAGATAAAATTTTTTTTAATTTTTTTCTTTCTTCTACATCTCCGATTTTTCTAGATATACCGTCACTATTCATACTATTAGGCATAAGTACACAATATCTACCTGCAAATGAAAGATAAGTTGTTAATGCTGCCCCTTTAAGACCTCTTTCCTCTTTATTAATTTGGACAAGTAGTACTTGTTTTGGGCGAATAACATCTTGAATTTTATATTTTCTAAAAAAATTAAAATATTCTTTTTTGGGACTTATTTTCTTAAACCTTCTTTTTTTTAATGAGATAACTTTTTCATCAGTTTGTTCATCTTCTTCAGATTTATTTTCAATTTTTTCTTCTTCTAGTTCTTCAATATCACTTATGTTTTCAATATTTTGTAATTCTTCATCCTCATTATTAGAGTTTATTTTCTCATTTAATTCATTTATTTTCTGTTCATCAGCAGCTGGAATTTTAAAATAATCAGGATGTATTTCATTCAGCGGTAAAAAACCATTTCTCTGTGTTCCAAAATCAACAAACGCTGCTTGTAAAGAGGGTTCTATTCTTGTTATTTTAGCTAAATAAATATCTCCTTTTACTGCACTATTTTTATTATTTTCAATTTCAAAATCATCTAGTTTTCCATCTTCCGTAACTGCGATTCTTGTTTCAATGTTATTAGTTGTATCAATAAGTATATTCTTTGACATAATGCCGAAACTCCGTAAAATTTTTTATGTGTTAAAATCATTTTTGTATAATTGTATAATATCGCCTAATGTCATATTTTTATCTAATTCTCAATGTAGATTTTCAATATGAATAGATTTTTTGGTTATATAAAATTATTATTAATTTTGCTATTTATATTTGTATTTATTTCAATTTCTGCAATTTTTTATATACTCTGGCAATACTCCTCTGATTTACCATCATATGAAAATATTGTAAAATATCAACCAAATCTATCTTCTAGAATTTATAGTTCTGATGGCTTTCTTTTAAAAAGTTTTTATACTGAGGAAAGAATATTTATTCCTGTGAAAAGGATTCCTGAAAATATTAAAAATGCTTTTCTTGCCTCTGAAGATAAAAATTTTAATAATCATTACGGTATAGATATTTTTGCAATTTTAAGAGCATTTTTTACAAATATTATAAATATAAATTCTAATAAAAGAGTAGTTGGAGCTTCGACTATTACTCAACAAGTTGTTAAAAATATTTTATTAACTAATGAGTTAAGTTATTCTAGAAAAATAAAAGAAATTATTTTAGCTATAAGAATTGAAAATATTTTAAATAAGGATGAGATCTTAGAATTATATTTAAATGATATTTATTTAGGTTTTGGATCCTATGGAATTGGGTCTGCAAGCCTCAATTATTTTAATAAATCTATTTATGAACTTGATCTTCATGAGATAGCATTTTTAGCTGCTTTACCCAAAGCACCAAACAATTACAACCCCAAGTCAAATTATTTAAAAGCTTTAGATAGAAGAAATTGGGTAATAGATAGAATGTATGCAAATAAATTCATTAAAAAAGAAGATCTTGAATTTAAAAATAAACCTTTAGAAGTATTCGAACGAATTGATGTTGAATTTTCAGATGCTGACTATTTTTATGAAGAAATTCGAAAAGAACTTTTTAATAAATTTGGTAAAGAAAAACTTTACTCTGAAGGACTTATAATCAAAACAGCACTTGATTCAAATATTCAGAAAAGTGCCAATGTAAGTTTAATTGAAGGATTAATTCAATATGAAAAAAAACAAGGATGGCATGGTGTAATAGATAATACAACTTTCGAAGCATTCCTAGATAAGCAGGATTTTTATAATGATAGAAATCCATTTTTTTCAAAATGGGAAACTGTTATAATTGATAGTATTAATAAAAATAAAATAGAGGTAATTAATCACTATAAAATTAAAAAAGAAATTAATTTAAATAACGAATTAAATAATTGGCTTCTTGATGTTACTTTTCATAAAGGTGATGTTATCTATGTTGAGAAAAAGAAAAATACTTACGTCATCAATCAAGAACCTAATGTAAATGGTGCTATAATTGTTATTGATCCATATTCTGGGGATATTTTAGCTTTATCAGGAGGCTATAGTTTTAAAAAAAGTGAATTTAATAGAGCAACTCAAGCTAAAAGACAGCCAGGATCAGCTTTTAAACCAATCGTATATTTAGCTGCTTTAAATGAGGGTTATTCACCTGCAACTTTAATCTTAGACGCACCATATGTAATTGACCAGGGACCAGGGCTGCCAAAATGGAAACCTTCCAATTATACAGATGAATTTTTTGGTCTTACAACAATGAGAACAGGAATAGAAAAGTCAAGAAATCTTATGACTGTTAGACTTGCTAACAGAATAGGTATGAAAAAAATTTTAAATATGGCTAATAATTTTAATTTAAGTAAAGGTTTAGATAAAAATCTTTCAATGTCTTTGGGCTCTGGCGTATTGACTTTGAAAGAATTAACAAATGCTTATGCAATAATTGCAAATGGAGGAAAAAAAATTGAACCTAAATTAATTACAAGTATTTACTCTAAAGATGGAAAGAAAATTTATGACACAAGATTAAAAAAATGTTTTGAATGTAGAATTAAAAAAATATTATCAAAAAATTTAATCCCTGATTTAGATGAAGATAAGAATATTGTTATTGATCCAAGATTAGCTTATCAAATTACATCTATGATGGAAGGAGTAGTTGAAAGTGGTACAGCAAAAAAATTAAAAGATTTAAATGTTCCAATAGCTGGAAAGACTGGAACAACAAATCAGAATAAAGATGCATGGTTTATTGGATATACACCTGATTTAGTCATTGGGGTATATGTAGGATTTGATGAACCAAAGTCCTTAGGATATAAACAAACAGGCTCAAGTGTTGCAGTTCCAATTTTTAAAAATTTTGCAAAAAAAATTAAAATAAATAAAAATAAAAAACCATTTAGGATTCCTGCTGGTATAAGCTTTGTAAGGATTGATCCAAAAAGTGGCATGGTATCTAATCAAAATGAAAGTATAGTTGAGCCTTTTATTCTTGGTTCAGAACCATATTCAGATGATATTGATATTATTGATGGATTAGAAAATTTTAATAATAATTCCATTTCTGGTACGGGTGGTTTATTACAATAAGCAAATATGTCAGATTTAGAGATAATTGAATTAAATTTAAAAAAAATAAGATCAAATTATGATCTTATAAGGAGGGGGGTTTGACTATAATTCTTTAAAAAAAAAATTAGAAGAATTAAAAATAAAAAGCTCCGACCCTGATATTTGGAAAAAAATTGATGCTAAAATTATTTTTCAGGAAATTAAAAATATTGAAAATAAAATTAATGATTATAATAGATTAGAAGTGTCATTCATTGAAAATCAAGAAATATTTAATTATATTCTTGAAAATAATGAGCAATCTTTATTAAATGAGTTGAACAATGAAGTTAAATCAACTTTAAAATTATCTGAAAAAATACGTTACATTAGTTTATTAAATGATGAAGCTGATCATTTGAATGCTTTTATTGAAATACATGCTGGCGCAGGTGGTACTGAGAGTCAAGACTGGGCAGAAATGTTACAAAGAATGTATTTAAGATGGTCTGATACTAAAGAAAATTGTGAAGCTATATTATTACAAGAAATGCGAGGGGAAGAAGCAGGAATTAAATCATGTACATTAAAAATTAATTTAAATTATTCTTATGGATGGTTGAAAGCCGAAAGTGGAATACATAGACTAGTCAGAATCTCACCGTTTGATAGTAACAAAAGAAGACATACAAGTTTTGCAAGTGTTTGGGTTTATCCTGAAATTGATGAAAAAATTGAAATAGATATTAAGGATAGTGATTTAAGAATTGATACTTACAGAGCTTCTGGCGCAGGTGGGCAACATGTCAATAAAACTGATAGTGCTGTTCGAATTACACACTTACCAACTAACATAGTTGTGCAATGCCAAAGTGATAGATCACAACATAAAAATAGATCTAACGCAATGAAAATGATTAAATCAAGAATTTATGAGAACGAACTTCAAAAAAGAAAAGAAGATGAAAGTATTAAAAATAAAGAAAAAAAAGATATAGGATGGGGAAATCAAATAAGATCATATGTTTTACATCCTTATAAATTGATTAAAGATTTAAGAAGTGGATATGAGACTTCAAATGTAAATGATGTTTTAGATGGAAAAATAGATAATTTTTTAGAAAATTCTTTAACTTTGTAAATTCACTGTATTATTTTTAAAATTCCGTTCTTTTTCTTACCAACTGTTATTTTGATCTCATTTAATTCCGAATATTCACTTAAAGACAAATCATTATTTTTATATAATTTGTCATTTACTTTGATGCCATCAGACTTTATTAATCTTTTTATCTCACTTCTGCTATTAACAAGATTAAGTTTTTCAATAGCATCTAAAATTGTGAAATTTTTATTTTTTATATCTAATTTATTATAAGATATATTAGGTAATCTTTGATCAACAATTTTTGAATTGAATGTATTATTGGCAATTTCTAAAGCTTCATCAGCATCTTCTATACCTCTAACAATTTTAGTTACTTCATAAGCTAGTATTTTTTTTGCTTCATTAATTTCTTGATTTTTTAGAGATGAAAGTTTTTTTATTTCATTCAAAGGTAGTTTAGTAAATAAATATAAGAATTTAGATACATCTTTGTCATTCACATTTCTCCAAAATTGAAAAAAATCCAAACTAGATATTTTTTCTTTGTTTAACCAAATTGCTCCACTAGCTGTTTTTCCCATTTTTGAACCATCACTGTTAGTTATTAATGGTGAAGTAATACCAAATGCATCTTTTTTATTAATTTTTCTAATTAAGTCAACTCCACTTAAAATGTTACCCCATTGATCTGATCCTCCCATTTGTAAAATACAGTTATAGTTTTTATTCAAATAAACAAAATCATATGCCTGTAATAGCATATAATTAAACTCTAATATTGTTAATGGTTGTTCACGATCTAGCCTACTTTTTACTGAATCAAAAGTAAGCATTCTATTTAAGGTAATTTTTGATCCGAACTCTCTTAAAAAATCAATATAATTTAACTTAGAAAGCCAATCATAATTATTAATTATTAATGAATCTTTATTGAGATTCATAAATCTACCGAATATATTTTTAATATTATCAATATTTTTGTCAATTTCTTCCTTTGTTAATATTTTTCTTGTTTCATCTTTTCCTGAGGGATCACCAATTAATGTTGTACCTCCACCAATTAAACCAATTGATTTATGTCCATAAAAATCAAGCCAATGAAGAAGCATTAATTGGATTAAACTTCCAACATGCAGACTATCACTAGTTATATCAAATCCTATGTAACCAGTTATATTATTTTTTGAGATTATTTTATCTAAATTTTCTATATCAATATCTTGATATACGAAACCTCTATTTTTAATTTCATTAAGAAACTCTGATTTCAATTCCATTATAAATTATTTTGAATTAATAGTTTTATCAATATATTCATTTATTGAACTCTCAAATTCATCTGAAAAACTTTCATAAAAATGATCTGCTCCCTTAATTGGTTTAAATTTAATATCTACTTTTTTTTGCTGCTGTAGTTTTTCAACTAAAATTTTTGTTGAATCAAATGAAGCAATGTTATCTTTATCACCATGAATAATTAACCCTGATGATGGACAAGGTGCTAAAAAACTAAAATCTCTTAAATTTGCAGGTGGTGAAATACTAACAAAACCATTTATTTCAGGTCTTCTCATTAATAGTTGCATTGCAATCCATGCTCCAAATGAAAAACCAGCAACCCAGCATATTTTTGAATTAGTGTTATACTGCTGAAGCCAATCCAATACACAGGCTGCATCACTTAACTCACCTTCGCCATCGTCATAAATTCCCTCACTTTTACCAACACCTCGAAAATTAAATCTGATCGTAGAAAATCCTGCTTTTATAAAAATTTTGTACATTTTAAAAATAATTTTAGTATGCATTGTCCCACCTTTAGAGGGATCTGGGTGTAATAGAATAACAATTGGTGAATCGTCCCTATTATTATGAGAATATTTAGCCTCTATTTTACCTTCTGGCCCAGGAATTAATAAGTCAACCATTTGATAAAGCTATTATTGAAGTTATATGATTTTGTAAATATAGATGTTTTAAATATATGAATTCTCTTGGTTTTGATAAGTCAGAAAAAGACACAAAAGTAGTTGTAGCAATGTCTGGTGGAGTAGATAGTTCTGTTGCTGCTGTTATGTTAAAAAAACAAGGTTATGATGTAATCGGTATTACACTAAAATTATATAACAACTCTAATATATCTAAGAGTAAATCGTGTTGTGCTGGTATTGACATTGAAGATGCTAAAAATGTTGCTCTAAGAAATGATTTCAAACATCTAGTCCTAGATTATCAAGGCAAATTTTTTGATGGAGTAATCAGTAATTTCGTCGATTCTTACGCAAATGGTGAAACTCCTTTACCATGTGTTAAGTGCAATGAGACAGTGAAATTTTCAGATTTACTTAATGAGGCAAAAAAAATTGGAGCTGATGCCCTTGCTACAGGTCATTACGCAATAAGAAAAGGATCTTTAAATAATGCAAGTTTACACAAAGCGAAAGATTTTTCAAAAGATCAAAGTTTTTTCCTTTTTTCAACATTACAAGAGCAATTGGATTATGTGAGATTTCCATTAGGTGATTATAAAAAATCTGAAATTAGACAACTAGCTAAAGAATATAATTTAAGTGTTAGTGATAAACCTGATAGTCAAGATATATGTTTTGTGACATCAGACTCTTATAGAGATCTTGTTAATAACTTAAATCCGAGTATTAATAAAAAAGGTATAATTTTTGATGTTGATACTAATATTCTTGGTACTCATGATGGTATCAGTAATTACACTATTGGTCAAAGAAAAGGTATTGGCATTAGTGGTTCAAAGGAACCTTTGTATGTAATAGATATTAATAAAGATCAAAACTCAATTACTCTAGGGACTAAAGAAAAATTGAAAAAAAAAGTTATTAGCTTTAAGAATATCAACTGGCTGGGAGGAAATATTCTACCTAAAGAACTAGATTGTTCAGCAAAAATAAGATCAACCCAAGAAGATTTACCAGGAATTCTTGATATAAATAGTGACCATGGAACTTTTACATTTGAAAAGGAATTAGATAAAACTTCCCCTGGACAAGCTTGTGTTTTTTACAAAAATGACCAATTACTTGGGGGCGGTTGGATTACTGCCTAAATTTAAAATCAGTTCTAAATTTGGTTAATTTTTGTTGAAATAACTAGATTTTTTAAATTAATGAATTAGATGAAGTATTGTGAACTCGGAAACACTCAATACATTAAACTCTTACAGTAAAAATAAATACAAATATGGCTTTGTAACTGAAATTGATAATGAAAAGCCAAAAAAAGGATTAAACGAAGAAACAATCAAATTCATTTCGCTAAAAAAGAACGAGCCAGATTGGATGTTGGATTGGAGACTAAAAGCATATTCAAAATGGAAAAAAATGAAAGAGCCTAAATGGGCAAATCTTAGTTTTCCTGAAATTGATTATCAAGATATTTATTATTATTCAGCACCAAAAGGTTTTGAGAAGAAACCCAAAGATCTAAGCGAAGTTGATCCTAAGCTCATAGAGACATATAACAAATTAGGTATTCCTTTAGAGGAGCAAAAAGTTCTAGCTGGTGTCGCTGTAGATGTTGTATTTGATAGTGTTTCGGTTGCTACAACTTATAAAGGTGAATTAGAAAAACTTGGTATAATTTTCTGTTCGATTGGTGAAGCTATTCAAAAACATCCTGATTTAATAAAAAAATATCTAGGATCTATTATACCGCCTGGCGACCATTCTTTTTCAGCATTAAACTCAGCAGTTTTTACTGATGGATCTTTTGTATACATACCAGAGGGCGTTAAATGTCCAATGGAGCTATCTACCTATTTTAGAATTAACGCAGAAAATACTGGGCAATTTGAAAGGACTCTAATTATTGCTGATAAAGGTAGTTATGTTAGCTATCTTGAAGGATGTACTGCTCCAAAAAGAGATGATAACCAATTGCATGCAGCCAATGTAGAATTAATAGCTTTAGAGGATGCTGAAATAAAATATTCAACTGTTCAAAATTGGTATCCAGGAGATGAAGATGGAAAAGGTGGTATTTATAATTTTGTTACTAAAAGAGGCCTTTGTGCAGGTAGAAATAGTAAGATATCATGGACGCAAGTAGAAACTGGATCTGCTATTACTTGGAAATATCCTAGCTGCATTTTAAAGGGAGATAATTCTATCGGCGAATTTTACTCAGTCGCGATAACAAACAATTTTCAACAAGCTGACACTGGAACAAAAATGACTCACATAGGGAAAAATACTAAAAGTAAAATTATATCAAAAGGTATTTCCTTGGGTAAGTCACAAAATACTTACAGAGGTGAAGTCTCATTTTTAAGAAAAGCTCACAAAGCCAGAAATTACACTCAATGTGACTCTTTACTAGTAGGAAATCAATGTGGAGCACACACAGTTCCTTACATTGATTCGAAAAATAACACAGCAGTTATTGAGCACGAAGCTTCCACTTCTAAAATAAATGAAGATCAACTTTATTACTGCAGACAAAGGGGTTTAAGTCATGAAGAAGCAGTCTCATTAATAGTAAATGGTTTCTGTAAACAAGTTTTACAAGAATTGCCGATGGAATTTGCTGTTGAAGCACAAAAACTCGTATCTATATCCCTCGAGGGAAGTGTTGGGTAGTATGTTTTTAGAAATCAATGATCTATCAGTAAAAATTGAAAATAAAAATATTCTTAAAGGGCTCAACTTAAATATTAATAAAGGTGAAGTACATGCAATTATGGGTCCAAATGGATGTGGTAAAAGCACATTAGCAAATGTTCTAGCAGGTAAAGAGGATTACGAAATTTTAAATGGCAGAATTAATTTTAAAGGTAATAATTTATTTGATTTAAATATCGAAGAAAGAGCACAAGAAGGAATGTTTTTGGCTTTTCAATATCCTGTTGAAATACCTGGAGTAAATATAACTCCATTTTTACACTCTGCAATTAATTCAAAAAGAAA
Source organism: uncultured Alphaproteobacteria bacterium (assembly GCA_902515745.1). Classification (GTDB taxonomy): domain Bacteria; phylum Pseudomonadota; class Alphaproteobacteria; order HIMB59; genus CACPNW01. The sequence goes on from CABXWB010000014.1 coordinate 11,312, forward strand.
ACGTATGAACGAAGAAGAAATTGATAATTTATCATTTGCTAAGCTTTTAAAATCTAAAGCTAGTGATTTAGGTATAAATATTGATATGCTAAAACGATCAGTTAATACTGGCTTCTCTGGAGGTGAAAAAAAACGTTACGAAATTTTACAAATGAGTATTCTTAATCCAGATTTAGCTATTTTAGATGAAACAGACTCAGGACTAGATATTGATGCTCTTAAAATCGTCACTGATGGGGTTAATAAACTTAAAACAAAAGATAATTCATATTTAATCATTACTCATTATCAAAAACTTTTGGATTATATTAAGCCAGATTATGTACATATTATGGTAAATGGTTCTATTGTCAAATCAGGGGGGTCTGAAATTGCTGCTGAAATAGAAAAAGATGGATTTCAAAAATTTCAGTAATGAGTATTCAAGAAAATTATCTAAAAAATAAAAAAAATATTTTTTTTTCAGAAAACAAAGATATTCAAAATCATAGAGAAAAATTAATAAATATTTTTGAAAATGATAGATTTGATAAAAAAAATAATGAAAGTCTTAAAAATATAAATCTAAAAAACTTTATTGATTTTAAGTATAAATATTTGATTCCTGAAGAAACATCAGTAATAAACAATAATCAGGAAAATAGTTATTCAATAGTTTCTGTAAATGGACAATGTTCGAATTTTAAAGATGATAAAATTGAAATTACTAGAATTTTAGATAAAGACTACAATGATTTTTCTAAAAATAATTCAATTGAAAATAATGATTATTTTATAAATCTAAATTCATTATTTTTAAATAGTGGTTTTAAGATTATTATAAAAAAAAATAACAACATAAAAATTAAAATATCAAACATTATAACCGATGATTATTTAACTATTTTTCAAAAAAATAATTATATTTGTGAAGATGGATCATCCCTAAATCTTATTGAAGAATATGAAAATAAAAATAATTCTACATCAAATATATTAAATGTAATTAAATTAGAAAAAAATTCACAGTTAAATCATTTTCTTATACAAGACAATTCTCCCAATCATAATTTAATAATAACAAGTCATTCTTCATGTAAAAAAGATTCTACCTACAACCAAAAAGTATATAATTTTTCAGAAGGTTACGTAAGAAATTTTCACTATTCTGAGTTAATAGAACCTAACTCAGAAGCTGATTTACAAGGTATATTTTTTCTAAAAGATGATAACACATCTAACAACAAAACATTTGTCAAGCATTTAGCTGAAGATTGCAAAAGTAATCAAGTTTATAAAGGTATTTTGAATGATCGTTCTAAAGCAACATACTTTAGTAACACTCATGTCGATCAAGTTGCTCAAAAAACAGAGGGATATCAACTCAGCAAAGGAATACTTTTATCTGATAATGCTTCTTATTTTTCTAAACCTGAATTAAAAATATATGCAGATGATGTGAAATGTAGTCATGGCTCTACCATTGGACCAATAGACGAAAATGCTATTTTTTATCTTCGATCTAGAGGTATGAGTAAAATTGCAGCAACTAAAATATTGATATCATCATTTATTAATGAAGAATTAAGTAGTATTGATAATGAACAAATGTCTGAATTAATACAAAAGAAACTAGTAAGATACTTAAGTAAAGTAAAATGAATATTTCAAATTTAAAATCAAAATTTCCCGTATTCAAAAAAAATCCTAATTTAGTTTTTTTAGATACCGCAGCTTCAGCATTAAAAGTAGATGAAATGATTGAAGCCACAAATAACTGTTACACAAATGATTATGCAAATATTCATAGAGGTAATTATGAATTAAGTTCAAAGTTAACTAAAAAATTTGAAGATGCTCGAAAAAAAGTTGCAGATTTTTTAAATACATCTGAAAAAAATATTATTTTTGTTAAAAGTGCTACTGAGGGAATAAATTTAATTGCATCTTGTATGTCTAAAACATTTTTAGAAGATTATGACGAAATCATTTTAAGTTATCTTGAACACCATGCTAATTTGATACCTTGGCATTTAATTGAAAAAAAAATAAAAATTATTCCTTTGGGACTAAACGAAAATAGTGAAATTAATTATGATGAATTAAATGATAAAATTAACTCAAAAACTAAATTAATTACATTAACCCACATGTCAAATGTTACAGGATCAATAACTAATTTTGATAAAGTTAAAGAAATTGCCAAAAAATTGAACATACCACTACTATTGGATGGTTGTCAATTTGCTCCTCACAAAAAAGTCGATCTAAAAGATTTAGATCCTGATTTTTACGTTTTTTCTGCACATAAAATGTATGGGCCTTCAGGTCTTGGTGTACTGTATATGAAAGATAAGTGGATAGATGAATTTACTCCTTACCAAGGGGGAGGGCAAATGATTCATGATGTAGATATTGATAAAAGTACATATGCAAATGGTTACGAAAAATTTGAGGCAGGCACTCCTCCTATTGCACCAGTTATTGGATTTTCTTCTTCATTGAATTTTATGAATGAAGTTGATCCAAATATTATTTATGATCATGAAATGAAACTTCATGATTACGCTTTTGAAAAGCTTTCAAAATTTAATAATATAAAAATATTTGGTTCAAATAAAAACAAAGGGGCAATCATTTCTTTCAATATTGAGGGAATACATAATTCTGATTTAGGTGCTATGTTAGATAAAAAAAATATAGCAATAAGGACCGGTCACCATTGCTGTCAACCACTTATGAAACATTTTAATGTTAGTGGAACATCAAGAATATCATTTGGAGTATATAATACAAAAGAGGATGTTGATTATTTATTTGATAGTATCAATGAAATAATTAAAATTTTACTATAATTAATGGAAGACAAAAAATTTCAAGATTTTTTACCAGATAAAAGTTCTAGTTACGTAAAAAAGTTTACCAATATAAATAATTTATCAAAAATTAAAGAAGAACAAGTTATAGAGTGCATAAGGTCTGTTATGGATCCTGAAATACCAGTTAATTTATATGACTTAGGATTAATTTATGAAATCAAAATTAATGATAATAATGATATTAAAATTAAAATGACCTTAACAAATCCAAATTGCCCAGTAGCGGGAAGTATGCCTGAAAGTGTTGGAAAATCACTTGAAAAATTAACCAATTTAAACTCGATTGAAGTATTTTTAGTTTGGGAGCCAAAATGGAATAAAGATTTAATGTCTGAAGAAGCAAAACTTGCTTTGGATATTTTTTAAATTAATCTATAATACAATTATGAATGTTCTATCTTTAACTACAAATGCTGCTGATCAAATAAAAAAGATTTTATCAAATGCACCTAATGGAGTAGACTCTGTTTTAGTTGGTATAGATAAATCAGGTTGTAATGGATACTCTTATAAGTTAGATTTTGCAAAAGCATCCGATTTAACTAGCTTTGATAGTGTTGACATTCATGGAGTCAAAATATTGATCGACCCAAAAGCTACAATGTTTTTATTAGGTTCAACGATGGATTATAGAACTGATAAATTATCTTCAAGATTTGTTTTTGATAATCCAAATGAAAAAGGTACTTGTGGGTGTGGTGAATCTTTTAATATTTAAATAATTTATAAATTTTTATTAATTTATAAATTCATATAAAAATAAATAATGTTACAAAAATTAGGCATTCACTACCTTAAATTAAATACTAACATTTTAATTTTTTTATATGCTGTTTATTTATTTTTTAATTTCAACTACTACTTAATTTTTTTTGGTTTAATAATATCCATTATTCCTTTTATAAAATTAGGGAAAGAAGTTAGTAAAAATCATGGTATTGAAATAGAAAAAAATTCAAGATTAGGTGGATTTATTATTATAATTACAATTTTATTTGCTTATTATACTACCAGATTATTTGATTTAGATAACTTATTATTTGATAATTTGAATTTCTTTTTAATTGCTATGATAGCAATATCTCTTTTAGGTCTTGTTGATGATTTGTTTGGAAAATTAGGTCATTTAATAAGATTATATTTTAATATTTTTGCAATTTTTATTTTACTTTATACAAATGAGATTTTTTTATTTGAAACAACAAATTTAAATACAATTAATTTAATTTTAGAATATAAATTAATTAGCTATTTGATTACAATTTTTATAATTGTTGGATTTATTAATGCTTCAAACATATCAGATGGAGCTAATGGAATATTATCTGGAATATCAACAATTATTTTCCTAATCTTTTATTTTGAAACTAGAAACTTAATTTATTTTGCACTTTTTGAAATTATTTTATTTTTCTTTTTGTATAATATAATTATTGGAAAAGTTTATTTAGGTGATGCTGGCAGTTATCTCTTGGGTTTTTTAATATCTACTAACTCTTTATATTTATATAATGAAAATATTCTTCCAGCAGGTTTACTTGCTTGTATCCTATGCTATCCATCAATTGAAGTTTTAATGTCAATTTCAAGGCGACTATTTAAAATGCAAAATCCCCTTTTGCCTGATAATTTTCATTTACATAATTTAATACATGACAAATTAAAAAAAAATAAACTATTTTTTTCGTATTCAAATTCAATAACAGGTTTAATAATTTTACTGTTATTTTCTATTCCTTGTTTCCTTATTTACTTTTTTTTACCTAAAGATTTATTTTACTTGTTTTGGATACTATTCTTAATTCAATTTATAACTTACATAATTATTTATAGATATCTCAAGACTTAATTTGCTTTTCCTTTGAATATAAATAAAAACCAACTGGTAAATAGTACAATATATTTATCCAATTATTAAATAAACTTCCTGTTGGCATAAAAGGCCATAGATTTATAAAAAAACTCAATAAACAAAATATTTCAATTATTTCATACTGATTATAAATTTTTTTATAACTAAACATTTTTTTAACAATTATATATGTAATGCTAAGATAAAATATTAATAAAAAAAATAATCCAAATATACCTGTTTCAACTAATATTTGAATGTAATTATTATGTGGATGAGTTTGGCAGCCATTGATAGATCTATCAAGTTCAGTATAAGTCTTGTACTTTTCAATTTTACAAATTTCTCTAAACATTTTTGTGCCTATTCCAAAAAAAACATTATCCTTAAAAATTTTGTAAGATGTTTGATAAATTACTTGATGTTGTACAGAAAATAAATTGATTTCAAAATTTTTTAAATCTAAATTGATTTGCTGTGGAGTATTGCTAAATATCCTCTCTTTTAATTGAGAATTTAAAATAACAGCCACGGAAGAGAATAAAAAAATAATAATGAAAGAAATAAAGAGTAATTTTTTGTATTTGTTAATTATAAAAAAAATACATACTAAAAATATAATCAACATAGCTAAAGCTGTTCTTTCTCCAGAAATAAATATTATAAAACTGGATATAGATATAATTATAACTAACAAAGGTGTTTGAAACCTATTTTTAATACATAATATAGTCAGAGCACATATCAAAGGTAATAGTCTAATCATATAACTGCCTAAAATATATTCATCATAAAATAAACTTGAAACTCTTCCATAACTTTTAACGTACTTATTAGTAAAAATTGAAATAATATTTTCATTTAAGAATAATTCAGCAACAGCATCTATACTTAAAATCAAATAGCAAAGCATTAATGAATACAAAAAATTTTTTGGAAAGTTAATATTATTATTTAAAATATAATTTATTGACAAAGCAAATAATCCAAATCTAAAATAAAATAACGAACTCTCAAGAGACAATAAAATATTTTGACTTTGTAATGATGAAAAAATCAAAAAAAGACAAAAAAATAAAAAAATTAACGAATAGCGATTAGAAAATTCCTTAAAATCATTATTTTTAACACATATAAAAATATAAATTAAACCTAAAATTACTATCGAAATATCTGCAATTGCTGGGCCAGCAATTAGAGAAAATGGTAGTAAGATTGCAATTAATTGATAAAAATTTTTTAAAGTCAATTTATTCATTGATATTCATTTATCATTTAAATAATTTAATAAAAATTAATAATTATTTTTAAATTTGATTTTTTTACTCTATTAAATTAAAAGTGTAATTTTGGCGGAGTAGCTCAGTTGGTCAGAGCGCACGGCTCATATTCGTGATGTCGGGGGTTCAAATCCCTCCTCCGCTACCATAAAGTGATATGAGTTTTTCTGCAAATAAAAATATAAAATTTGAATTAAATAATAAAATAGAAATAACATTTAATAATAAACTCTCAAATTTATCTCCCTCAAATTCTACAATTTTACGAAATAAAACTGCGACATTATTAGATGAGTTGTATTTTGAGTTGCTTGATACTTTAAATATTAAATATTTTATTGAATGTGGTGCGTATGACGCAAAGAATTCTTATAATCTTGCTGTAAAATCTAGTATTCAAGCGATTGCAATAGAACCAAATCCAAATACATTTCAAGAACTTACTTTAAAAAATAATCATCCAAATGTAAGGTTGTTAAATTGTGGTTTAAGTGACAAGAGTGGAGAGTTAAATTTTTATACTCCAAAAGATAATAACTTAGCTATGAATAGTTCTTTTAGAATGAAATCCAATCGAGATTTAGACAATTATAATATAAATAAAATAAAAGTATTAAAATTAGATAATATAATTGAAGAAAATTTACCAAAAAATTCTACTTTTGCGTTATGGGTAGATGTGGAAGGTTTGTCAGATAAGGTATTATTTGGTTGTAAAAACTATTTAATTAACAAATCTGTAGAATGTCAATTAATCAAAATTGAAGTCGAAAATCAGACAATTTGGCAAAATCAATCTTCAGATCTCTATTTAATAGATTACTTAAAATCTTTAAATTATACTCCTATATTTAGAGATTTTGAATATGAAGAACAGTACAATATAATTTTTATTAAAATTTCATTATATGAAAAAGTACTTGAATTAATTAATCATTTCGAAAATCAAATTAACACATTGCAGTTATCTACTACTGAACAGGATAATAGTATAATAGAAAAAGTAAGATTTTATA
>CABXWB010000015.1 GCA_902515745.1 uncultured Alphaproteobacteria bacterium
AAATTTAATTAATAAAAATCTTATAATCACTGAAAAAATTACAAATAATCAAATACAACCATCAAGCATGGACTTTTCATTAAGTGAGGAATGCTATGAAATTAAGTATAGTTTCTTATCTTATAATTCAAAAGTTAGAGATAAATTAAAAGAATTAGCTGTTAAAAAAATAAATCTAAGTAAAGAATTTACATTTAGAAAAAATAAGACTTACATTGTTAGACTTAATGAAAGTCTTAACCTAAAAAATAATATATTTGGTCACTGCAACCCTAAAAGTAGCACTGGGAGATTAGATATTTTTTGCAGAACACTTGTTGATTATGCAGAAGAATACGAAAAAATTCCTAAAAATTATAAAGGTGAGGTTTTTTTAGAAATAACATCAAGATCATTTGATGTATCTTTTAAAAAAAATAATTCTTTAAATCAATTGAGACTTGTTAATAAAAATCATAATTATTTGACTGACAAACAACTAATTAACCTAAATAAAAAACGAAAAATTTCCAATAAAACTAGAGACAATGTTAAAATTGATAATGGATTAAAGTTATCAGTTGATCTAGCTGGGTCAAATATAGTTGCTTACGTAGCCAAAAAACATACTCCAGTTCTTAATTTTTCTAAAATTAAATCTCACAAAATAAATGATTTTTGGAATGTAATAAGAAAAAACAATAAAAAATTAGTAATTGAAAAAAACAAGTTCTATATTTTAAAATCAAAAGAGAAGGTAGTAATACCATCAAATTTAGCTGGAGAAATGATACCATACGATACAGGGATTGGAGACTTCAGAGCACATTATGCAGGTTTTTTTGATCCTGGTTTTGGTCTTGGTAGAGGTTCATATGCTGTTTTGGAAGTAAAAACAAATGAAGTCCCTTTTTTATTAGAAGATGGTCAAACCATAGCTAGAATTAAATATGAAAAGTTGAACAAAAATAGTAATATTGTATACGGAAAAGATATTAAATCAAATTATCAAAATCAAGGTTTAAAATTAAGTAAGCATTTTAAATAGAATGAAAAAAATATTAATTATTAATGGCCCTAACCTAAATCTATTAGGTAATAGAGAAGATGATATTTATGGTAAAGACAGTTTAGATAAGATTAAATCTGATTGTGAAAAAAAAGGTATAGAGAAGAAATTAGAAATTATTTTTTTTCAATCTAATAATGAAGGGGAAATAATTGATAAAATTCATGAAGTAAATGATAAATTTGATGGTCTAATTATTAATCCAGCAGCATTTACTCATTCATCAATAGCCATTCTAGATTCATTAAGAGCAATAAATAAGCCCAAGATAGAAATTCATCTTTCAAATATTTATGCAAGAGAAGAGTATAGAAAAAAAAGTATTACTTCCGAAGGAGTGCATGGATTAATATGTGGATTTGGTGGAAATAGTTATCTTCTAGGAATTGAAGCAATATGCAAATTAATTTATAAATAAGTATGACTAAAATAGATAAAACAGATTTAGAGAATATTAAATTAATTGTTAAAGAATCAAAAATTAATAGTGTTGCTAAAATAAAAATAAAAAAAAATGATTATGAAATTGAAATTACCTCAAATGACTTCGTTGAAAAAAATGTTTCCGTTCAAAAAATAGAAAAAAATACTGAGGTTAAAGAGGTTGAAAATACAAATGATGTTGTAAATGAAGATAATATTGTTAAATCTCCAATGGTAGGAGTTGCTTATCTTTCTGCTGATCCAAACTCGCAACCTTATGTTAAAGTTGGTCAACATGTTAAAGCAGGTGATACTTTATTGTTAATTGAAGCAATGAAAACTTTTAATGACATCAAAGCTCCTAGATCTGGTATTATAAAAAAAATAGTTATATTGAATAGCCAGCCTGTTGAATATGGTGATACACTTATAATTTTTGAATAATGTTCAAAAAAATACTGATTGCTAATAGAGGTGAAATTGCTTTACGTGTTCTTAGAGCCTGCAGAGAATTAGGAATAAAAACCGTAGCCATTCATTCTGATGTTGATGAAAATGCAATGCATGTAAGAATGGCAGATGAGAGTATTTGTGTCGGACCAGCCTCTGCACAATCTAGTTACTTAAACATACCTGCAATTATAACTGCAGCAACATTAACTGATGTAGATGCAATACATCCTGGGTATGGTTTTTTAAGTGAAAATCAAAGGTTTGCCGAAATTATTGAAGAACACAATATTAAATTTATTGGGCCAAAATCTGAACATATCAAAATGATGGGTAACAAAATTGATGCAAAAAAAATAATGGATGAAACTGGGGTGCCAACAGTAAAAGGTATAAATGACTTAAGCGATAAAAATAAAATTGATGATTTTATAAAAAAAGTAAAATATCCAATTATAGTAAAAGCAGCGAGTGGTGGTGGTGGAAAAGGAATGAGAATTGTCACAGAAGAAGATGATTTAAATAAAGCTATAAATGAAGCAAAAATTGAAGCAAAAAAATCATTTAATGATGAAAATGTTTATTTAGAAAAATTTTTAACATCTCCTAAACATATTGAAATTCAAGTTCTTTGTGATTCATTTGGAAATGTCGTTACTCTTGGAGAAAGAGATTGCTCAATTCAAAGGAAGCATCAAAAACTTATTGAAGAAAGTCCAAGTTCAGTTCTAACAAATGAAAATAGAGAAAAAATTTCTGAACTTTGTAGAAAATCTATGAAAGAAATTGGATATGAAGGAGTTGGAACATTAGAATTTTTATATGAAAATAATGAATTTTATTTTATGGAAATGAATACAAGATTACAAGTTGAACACCCAGTTACAGAAATGGTTACTGGAATAGATCTTGTTAAGGAGCAAATTCTCGTTGCTAATGGTGAAAAACTGACAATAAAACAAGAAGATATAAAACTTAAAGGTAGTTCAATTGAATGTCGAATTAATGCAGAACATCCAGAGAATTTTATACCATCACCTGGTAAGATAACACAATATCATCAACCTGGAGGATTAGGTATTCGAGTAGACTCAGCTGTTTACGATGGATACTCAATTCCATCCCACTATGATAGTATGATAGGTAAGCTAATTACCTACGGCGCAACAAGATCAGAAGCTCTAAAAAAAATGAATAGAGCACTAGAAGAATATGTAATTATGGGAATAAATACTAATATTCAACTACATCAAAAAATTATTCAAACTGATGAGTTTAAAAGAGGAAGCTACAACATTAATTTTATGTCAAATTTAATTGAGTAAAATAATTGATATAAACAGCTTAATAGAATTTTATAAAAAAGCTTACTTTCCGATGGCTGATAGTAAGTATTCTGAAGAAATAAAATTTTATAAACCCAAATTAAGATTTATCATTCCAATTTCAAATTTTATTTATCCAAAGAAACTTTTTAGTGAATTTAAAAAAACAAAATATAGTTTTAAAATTGATCAAAATTTTGCAAATGTTATAGAGTTGTGCAAAGAAATTAAAAGAAAAGATCAAGATACTTGGATTAATGAAATTATTTTAGATACATATATTGAATTACATAAAATAGGTAAATGTCACAGTGTAGAATGTTACGAATATGATAATCTAATTGGTGGTTTGTACGGTTTACATATAGGATCATGTTTTTTTGGTGAAAGCATGTTTAGTTTAAAGACCAATACAAGTAAGTTTTGTCTACTTTATTTATTGGCAATATTAAAAAAAAATAATTTTTCAATTTTAGACTCACAGTTTTTCAATCCTCATTTAGTCCAGTTTGGAGCGTATGAGATAGAAACTGAAATTTATGAAAATAAATTAAAAGAAAGTTTAGAGATTAAAAGTTGTTTTACGGAAGTTAATAATTTTCAAGAAGTCTTATCGTTACTACAATCAACTAACCAAAGATCATAAATAGGATTTTCTAACGGAGTAACGTCGGGGGAAGAAGAAATCATCCAACCTTTATAAATATTAATATTTTCATTATTGATAGTATCGTAAACATCTATCAAAACATAATCTTCAGGAATTTCAGTTGGAGGAGTGCTACCGCAATACAAAACTTCAATATTTAAAGTTTCCCATGATATTTTAGAACTTACCAAAATATCTTTTGAAGATACTTTATTAGTAGTTTTATTTAATAACTTAAAAGAAGCATATTTTTTTTCAATAGTCTCAGCAGAAACAATTAGCGGTAGGAGAAAAAAAAATGTTACTCTAATTAGGAGTCCAAGATTTATATTCTTCTTCTTTTTTTTCTGGGTCATAATTTTTTGAAAGAGGATGAGATGACGGGAAATATGCTTCACTAGTACCAGTCATATTTGGTTTATGATTTTTTTGCCATTTATATTTATGTGAATAGTCAAGTGGAGGATTATCAATCGATTTATGAAGCCAGGCATGCCAGTGCGGTGGAATATTTGATGCTTCTATTTCACCATTAAAAATTACCCACCTTTTTGCATTTAAATTTTTAAAATCTTTAGAGCTGCAGTAATATTTATTTCCTAATTCATCACTACCAACAAAGTTGCCCTTAAACCAAGTATAAATTTTTGTTCCTAATGACATTAATGTTTCTATAAAGATTATTGAACTACTTTCCAATTAATTTTTTTATTAGCATAAAAATTCTTAACCTGAACATCTTTGTAACTAGATAATTCTGTCATAATCCATTCCTTTTTTTCTAATTTAATTTTTTTATCATTAATTGGAAAACTATAATATTTTGCTCCGTTTATTGAACAAAATATCTCTAACTTATCAATTGCATTTTCTTGATCAAAAATTTCTGCATATAATTCTAGTGAGCAAGGAGATGAAAATATTCCTGGCTTAGATGACATATCAGGTTTTTTTTCTTGAATTGGATGAGGAGCTGAGTCAGTACCTAAAAAAAATTTTGAATTATTATGACATGCGGCTTTTCTTAATTCTATTAAATCTGTTTCGTTTTTAACAACTGGCATACAAAAATGGTGCGGATTAATTGAGTCATCATGAAATACATCTTTTTTTGTTAAAAGCATGTGGTGTGGTGTAATTGTTCCTGCAATATTTTGATTTTCTTTCACATAGTTTACCCCATATGAAGTTGATACATGTTCAAGAGTAATTTTTAAAAGGGGAAATTTTTTTCTAATAATGCTTAGTTCATCATCTATAAAATATTTTTCTCTATCAAAAATATCAATATTCTCAGCTACTTTTTCACCGTGTATAAGTAATGGACTTTTTTCTTCTTCTAAAATCTCCAAAAATTTAAAAATTTTTGAAATGTCGCTTACTCCATGACTTGAGTTTGTGGTGGCATTGGAAGGATAAAGTTTAGATCCAAAGAAAACTTTATTTTGAATACCTTTTCTAAAATCTTCTAAACCTAAATTTTCATTTAAATAACAAGGTATAAGTGGTTCAAAATTATTACTAGATACTTTTTTTAAAAGCTCTTTATAAGCAGAGGCTTTATTAGTATCTGTTATGGGAATTTCTGTATTTGGCATTGCCACACATCTATTATTTATTCTCGAGGAGAAATTAGTAACCATTTCTAACATGTCACCTTCTCTAAAATGTACATGCCAATCATCAGGCTGAATTATTTCAATATTTTTATTCACAATAATTATTTTTTTGTAATGTAGAATAAATCTTTTCTACGCTTATAGAGTCCATATAGGACTTTGTTTTATCAATATTTATACTTTTAAAATAGTCATAGCTTTCATTTGTTCTTATAACTTGTGAATCTTTCATAAATGGACCGTAAATCAAATCATTTGTTGGCCCAAATAATACTATAGACTTTAATTTTGTGGCTGAAGCCATATGTGATAATCCTGAATCATTTCCAATAAATAATGTTGATTTCTTCATATAAGCAGCAGTTTGAGTCAATGATGCACCAAATAAATTAATTATCTTATTACTATCAATATTTTTTGTTATTTCATTTAAATAATGTTCTTCTTCTGACTTTGAACCAACTAAGATAAATTTAATATTTTTATTTTGAAATAAAATTTTGATTAATAGTGAATTATAATTTTTAATACTCCAAATTTTTGGTTTCCAGTTTCCACCTGGAAATATAACAAAATATTTAAAATCATCGGACAAATGTTTTGTAACTATTTCTTCTTCTTCTGTATTTGTCTCAATAAACAAATCTGAACAATCAAATTTAAAGTAATTAGATAATTGCTGTACATGGTTTAGATTAGATTTTTTTTTAAAAATAAATTTTTGTTTATGTTTTAAAAAATATGATAACAACGAACTTCTAAAATCAATAATTATATCCCACTTCTTTCCATAACAATTAGAAATTATATCTAACCAATGCATATTGTATCTTTTTTTTGAAACAGTGATTATGGTTTCTACAGATTTAAAGTTTTTGAAAATTGATTTAGCAGATGGACCAATTACAAATGTAAATTTAGTTTCTGGATATTTTTTACTAAAATAATTTATTACTCCAGTTGATAGAATTGTATCTCCAATAAGATTTGACGAAATAACAAGAATTTTCACAGAAATATTACACTTTTAATATATTCAATATATATTTAGATAATTATGAAAGATAAATACTTTTTTCATCATCTGAATTCAAGATTTTTTGAGATTTCTGGAAAAGATAGTAAATCATTTATTCAAAATTTAATTACTAATGACATTGAAAAATGTAAGGATAGATCAATTATTTATTCATGCCTATTAACACCTCAGGGTAAATTTTTAGCAGATTTTTTTATATTCAATATAAATGAAAACTATATTTTTGAAACTCATGATAAATTTTATAGTAATTTATTAGGACGATTAAAAATTTATAAACTTCGCTCTGATATAGAAATTAAAGAAATTAATAATCTAAATTCTTATTCATTATTTAATATAGATTATGAAGGTGATTATAATGTTTATTCAAATGATCCTAGAAATATAAACTTAGGTAAAAAACTAATAACGGATAAAAAAATTTTAATTGAAAAAGAAAGATTGAAAGAAATTAATGAAACGGAATATCATGAAATTTTAATAAATCATACAACGCCCTATTCACCATTTGATATTTTAGAAAATAAATCTTTATTATTAGAAAATAATTTTGATAATTTAAACGCTATTGATTGGGATAAAGGATGCTATGTGGGTCAAGAAATTACTGCAAGAATGAAATACCGTGGATTACTCAAGAAAAAACTTTATGCTTTAAAAATAAAAAATGGAGATGTGCTAGAGGGAGATGAGTTGATAGTAGATAATAAAAAAATAGGTACAATTGTATCAAAAGCAAATTCAAATATTTTTGCAGCATTAAATATTAATTTTGTTAATGAAATAAAAAATAAAAATCAAAATTTAGTAATTAATGATTCATTATCTTTTGATTTTTTAAACTGAAAATTTTTTTCTATAAAAACTGACTGGAATTATTAAAATCATAAAAATTATTAGCATTGGAACAAATATATTATTAATTCCATAGTTGTTTGCAATAAATCCTAATGAAGCTGGAGCCCCTATAAATGTTCCATAAACTGCAATTGAAATAATTGTTATCCCTACTCCACTGTCAATTCCCTCAATTTTTCCTGCTAAACTATATGCGATAGGAACAATTGAGGATGCTCCGATACCTAATAATGAAAAACCAATAATAGCTGCATAAATACTGCTGAAATTAGATAAAATTATTAAACTTATAATCGTCGATAAAAATAAAAAGAAAATCAAAAGAAAAACTCCGATTTTATCTCTTACCCAATCACCACTAAATCTTCCGATAACCATAAAAATATTAAAACTAAGAGTTGCTAAGCCGATATAGAAACCATCAACTTGAATAAAATCTCTCATATAGAGAGCTCCCCATGCATCAACACTTCCTTCTGTTAGTGCATTTGCCATTGCAATTAAAGCTAATAAAAAAATAAGTAAGGGCCAAATAAAAAATATGTTTTTTTTACTGGAGTCTTCTGATTTTGTTTCAACTTGTGACTCTAAACAGTGGACAAAATACAAACTCAAAGGAAGAAGAATAATAACATACAAAAGTATATTAAAAATAAAAGAATAATTCCACTCTAATAAAAAACTTGTAATTAAGGAGCCAAATAAAACACCAAGACTCCAAAATGCGTGAAACCCTGACATCATAGATTTTTTTTCTCTAACTTCTAAATTTGATGCATAGACATTGCATGCTATTTCGAATGCACCATAACTCATACCAAAAACAAATGAGAAAACCATAAAAAGCCATAACTCTTGAATGAAAGGTACTGGCAACCACAAACAACCTTCGGCAATTAAAGTGCATGTTAAAATTGATTTTGTAGAAGTTTTAAGAATAAGAGCGTTTGCAAAGATCATTGCAACAATTGAACCAAGAGCAAATGTTAACATTATGTATCCAACACCTATATAATCAGTTTCAAGCTGATCTTTTATAGTAGGTATTCTAATAGCCCATAAACCAACATAAGCAGCTGTAATGAAAAAAATAATTTTTATTGCGATAATATCGCTAACTTTTTTCATCTAATTCAATTAATTAAAATATTTTTTGTAATATTCAGATAAATTTTCAATAGAAACTCTTTCCTGTTTCATAGTATCTCTGTCCCTAACAGTAACACTTTTATCTTCTAGAGTTTCAAAATCTACAGTTAAACAAATTGGTGTTCCTATTTCATCATGTCTTCTATAGTTCTTACCAATGTTTCCTGAATTTTCTAAAACAACTCTACCCAATCCCAATTTCTGTAGATTAGATTTTATTTCTTTAGATAAATTAACTAATTCCTCATTATTCTTCTTGAGAGGAATAACTGCAGCTTTAATAGGTGAAAGATGAGGTTTTAGAGATAAAAGAATTCTTTTATTATCTTTATCTACATTTTCTTCACGATAAGCTTCATTTAACAAAGCAAGGACTCCTCTATCAACACCAGCTGATGGCTCAATTACGTAAGGAATATACCATTTTTTTTCTTCTAAATCTTGAACAGCTAATTTTGTAGTTGAAGAGGAGTTTTTCATAACTTCTGATGTAATTTTAAAATCGTTTTGATTTTTAGTATGAGAACCTAAGTCAAAGTCAGTTCTATTGGCTACCCCTTCTAGCTCCTCTTCGCCGTGAGGAAACACATAATTGATATCAACAGTTCTTTTTGAATAGTGAGCTAATTCATTTTTTTCTACTTCAATTTTTTTTAAATTTTCTTTTTTTATTCCTTGATTAACCCACCATTCTATTCTTTTATTTATCCAATATTCATGCCATTCATCATCAGTACCTGGTTTAACAAAAAACTCTAATTCCATTTGTTCAAACTCTCTAACTCTAAAGATAAAATTACGAGGTGTTATTTCATTTCTAAATGCTTTTCCCATTTGTGCGATACCAAATGGAACAGTCCTAGAAGTTGAATCTAATATATTTTTAAAATTAGTAAAAATTTGCTGACACGTTTCTGGTCTTAAATATGCAAATGACGAACCATCATCTACTGGTCCAATTGCAGTTTTAAACATTAAATTAAAAGGTCTTGGCTCAGTAAGATCTTCCGATTTACAATTTGGGCATTTATTATTTTCTAATAATTGATCTGCTCTCCACCTTGATTTACATGCGCGACAATCAACTAAAGGATCTGTAAAAGTATCTTCATGACCGGAATGTTTTAATACAACTGGGGCACTTAAAATACTTGCATCTAATCCCTCAGTATCATCTCGCTCATATACCATTGATTTCCACCAAGCTTGTTTAAGATTATTTTTGAACTCAACTCCCATTGGTCCATAATCATATAAACCTTTGATACCACCATAGATGTCATTTGATTGAAATAAAAAACCTCTTCTTTTGCAAAGAGAAACTAACTCTTCCATTGTTTTTGCAGTCATATAACTCTTAATCTTTTGGTTTATATTCTTTCGTTCTTGGATCTTTCTCTAAATCGATTACTGAGTCATTATTTACTTTATTATTAGTGAATTTGTCTTGTTTTTTTTTCTTAAATCTTAAAAATAATAAAATAGAAGCTAAAATTACAACTAAAACTAGAAATTTCATTACAAACCAAACCTAGAAAACATAATTCGTTCTTCAATTTTATTTAAAATTTCATCAGAATTAAATATTGAAGAAGAAAATCTACGTTGTAAAAATGATTTTTTTTGACTGATTATTTTAATTTTAATTTTTTTTCCAAACTTCTTTTCTAAAATTGGTTTTATTGCACCAATACCATCTGCTAAACCTAAATCGATAGCTTTTTTACCAACCCAAAATAAACCCGAAAAGATGTCATCTAATTTATTCTGATCGAGTTTTGAACCTCTTCTATCTTTTATATAATTAATAAAATTATCATGAATTTGTTCTTGAATATTTTTTAATCTATCAATGTCTTCCTGTTTTTCTTCTTTGAAAGGATCAAGAAAACTTTTACTTTTTCCAGATGTATACACTCTTCTTTCGATTCCAACTTTTTTTAAAAGATCAACAAAACCAAAACCTGGTGAAATAACACCTATTGATCCAATAACAGAGTTTTGATCAATATATATTTCATCAGCAGCACATGCTAACCAATAACCACCAGAAGCTGCAACATCTTCAACGAATGCTAAAACTTTTTTGTTTTTTTCCTTTGCTAGATCAATGATTCTTTTTGCTATTAAAGAGGATTGTGTAGGAGAACCCCCAGGTGAATTAATGACCAAAGCTACAACAGGGGATTTTTTATCAGCAAATAACTTATCAATTAACTTTTCTAAATTATTGATTGCTAAACCAGAGCCTGTTAAGCCTGACTGTGATGATATAATGCCAGATAATCGTAAAACTGGTATTGTAGTACTCTTTGAAAATAGCCTTTTAAACATAATATCTAATAACAAATGTTAATCTTTTCTTAAAGCGTTATGTGGCATTTGTTTGTAATTTTAGTAATTTGAGTTTAAGTGCGTCAATTAAGTTAATGAATTAACTTAATATTCTAATAATTAAACAAAATGGATAATGTTCTTCCTCTTAGAAAAAAAGATTTTTCATTTGAAGATGAAATCAGAGAATTAACAGATCTATGCAAAGAAGATCTGGTATCTGTCAATACCATAATCCTTGATAAATTAGATAGCAATGTACCTTTAGTTCATGAAGTTGGAAAATACCTTATCTTATCAGGGGGAAAAAGATTACGACCTCTTTTAACTGTTTCAAGTTTTCATATGACAAGAAATGAAACTAGTATAATTGAAAATAAAATGAATCATATTGGCCTATCTGCAGCAGTAGAATTTATTCATACAGCAACACTATTACATGATGATGTAATAGATGAAAGTAAACAAAGAAGAGGAAAACCTACAGCAAATGAGAAATGGAAAAATAAAACAAGTGTATTAGTTGGTGATTTTTTATTCAGTAGGGCTTTCCAATTAATGACAAAATATGGCAACACTGAAACATTAAAAATATTAGCTGATACTAGTGTTGTAATTTCTGAAGGAGAGGTTTTAGAACTTGCTAATGATAAAAATTTAGAAATAAATGAAAATATTTATTTTGAAGTTGTAAATGCAAAGACTGCCTCTTTATTTAGTGCAGCATGTCAAGTTGGATCAATTAGTGGTCTTGGAACAGAAGCCGAGGTTAATGCATTGAAATCATTTGGAACAAACTTTGGCATGACTTTTCAATTAATTGACGATGCTATTGATTATTCTTCAAACAAAAAAATATTAGGAAAAAATACTGGAGATGACTTTAAAGAAGGTAAAATTACTCTTCCAATAATTTTAGCATATGGAAGATCAAATGATAAAGAAAAAAAGTTTTGGGAAAGAACAATATCTCAGCTTAACCAAAATGATGGGGATTTTGAAATGGCATTAGAAATAATTAATAAGTATCAATGTATTGAAGATACCCTTACAAGAGCAAATCACTTTTCAAATGTAGCTGTGGACTCAGTTGATATATTTAAAGATAATATTTACAAAGAAAAATTAGTTTCTCTTGTTACAAAAAGTGTTTCTAGAATTTATTAATTAATATTCCTCATAAGATTTAACCTCTACTAATTCAGAGCCAAAGGTTTTATTGATATCATTTTTTACTTTTGCTCTTTCATCATTAGTAAAATAGACACTTCTAGCTAGATCGATAAATGTTTTATCAAATAATTTTTTTCTTTCGCACTCCCTAATATCATCTTCTATATCCCACAATTTAGAATTTATATTTACTAGCTTGAGAAGAAATTCATTTATTTTATCTTCAGAAATATATTTCTTTAATGTTTTCTGAAGAAATTCTAATTCTTTATTTACATGTTGAAGTTTAATTGAATCAGAGATGTTTTTCTTTTTAATCATTAAAATTGATATTTTATCTACTAATTCGCCTAAGGAGATTGGAGTATTAATTAACATTAGATTATATTGTAGTTCTCATCATATCTTTTTATATCTTTTTCATCGAGAATTTCTCCATACCACATTTCTATGATTATCAAATCTTTAGAACCTTTATTAGCAATTCTATGAAGGGCGCCTTTAGGAATAAAAATATTTTCATTTTCTACAAGATTTATAGTTTTTTTATCTAAAGTAACCTCAACTTCACCTTCTGCAACAAGCCAATGCTCTGACCTATGTTCATGATTTTGTAAAGATAACATTCCTCCTGGTTTAACAAAAAGTTTTTTAACAAGAAATCTTTTACCAGACTTTAAAATCTCATAGTATCCCCAGGGTTTTTGAACAATAGAATTCATTATGAATGTTTATTTATATATTATATATCTACTTTTAAATGATAAAAATTTCGCCATCTATATTATCAGCTGATATACTCAAATTAGAAGAAGAGGTTAAACTTTTAGATAAGAATGGCGCTGATTATATTCATATAGACATCATGGATGGTCATTATGTGCCCAACATTACCTTTGGACCAAATATAGTTAAATCATTAAGAAAGGTTACCTCAAAAATTTTAGATGTGCATCTTATGATTAAACCAGTAAAGCAATATATTAATGAATTTGCAGAAGCTGGCTCAGATATCATTACTTTTCATCCAGAGGCTGATGATAACCCTGAAGAAATTATTAAAATGATAAGTGATGCTGGAATTAAAGCAGGAATTGCCATTCACCCTGAGGTAAATATTGCAGATATTGATTACTTATTTAGTAAAGTAGAACAAATAATAGTTATGACAGTCACACCTGGTTTTGGAGGTCAAAAATTTATGCATGATCAAGTGCAAAAAATTAAAGATTTAGATGAAATTAGAAAAAATAATAATTATAACTATGAGATAGCTGTTGATGGTGGAGTAAATAATGAAAACGCAAAAATATGCAAAGATAATGGAGCTAATGTGTTAGCGGTAGGATCTTATTTGTTATCTCAAAATCAAAATAACTATAATAAAATTATAAATTCCTTAAGATAATGGACTGGGATAAATTAAAATCATTTTACGAAATTGCAATCTCAAGAAGTATTTCTAAGGCAAGTGCTAAACTAAATATAAGTCAATCTGCGCTTAGTAGACAAATACAAGATCTTGAATACGATTTAAAGACACCTTTATTTATAAGGCATCAAAAAGGTGTAAGGTTAACTGAGCAAGGTGAAAATTTATTTAATACTGTAAATCAAATTAATTTTTCAATTTCTGATTTTGAAAAAAAATTATTAGATAAAAAAACCAAACCAGTAGGTAAACTAACAGTTAGCACAACTGTTGGCTTTGGATCAGCATGGTTAACACCAAGAATAACCAAATTTGCTAATCAATATCCAGAGATAGATGTAAATTTAATTATGAGTGATGAAGAAGTTGATTTATCTGCAAGAGTTGCTGATGTTGCTGTTAGAGTAAAAAAACCAACTCAAGCAAATTTAATTTTTAAAAAATTTGTTAATTTCCATAACCACATTTATGGTTCTTCAGATTACTTACAGAAAAGTGGTATACCAAGAAATGTTAATGATCTAGATAAACATGATTTAATTTGCTTTGGAGCTGGATTACCTTCTCCTGTCTCTAATATAGATTGGATATTAAAAATTGGTAAAGAAGGAACAAAAAGAAGACCTAAATTTAGAGTGAACAGTATTTATGCTATGTCACTTGCTATTGAAAAAGGTGGAGGTCTAGCATCTTTACCTGATTATATGGTTGCAGACAAACCTCAACTTGTACGTGTTCTACCTAATTTAGAAGGACCATCTTATCAAACATACTTTGTTTACTCAGAGCCTTTCAAAAATGATAGGAGATTAGAAGTTTTTAGAGATTTCTTATTTAATGAAGCTAAAGATTGGCATTATTAATCTTTGACTTAATAATAAGAATTTGTATAAAGATAACATTTTATGGGATATCCAAAAAAACATAGAGGTCGTAGAAAAAGAGGCTCTAAGTACAGACGTAATAAAAAACGACAAAAGAAAAAATAATTATTTTCTGAGTTTAACTATATTAGTTATATATTTTAAAGTCTCTTGCAAAATATAGAGGGAAACAATAATACTTAAAATCCATGCCAAATAAGCATATCTACCACTAGGTTCGAAAATTAGTAAAACTAAATGCTGTGATATTGCTAAACATGATATTATATTAAAATATAAATTTTTATACCTAAAGACATATAATAATAAAATAAAACATAATATGTAATGCAATTCCTCTGGTTTAATCCATCTGTTAAATTGAATAATTATTCTCTCAATATTTTCAGAGTTATAAAAATTAAGCTTAACAATATCTATTAAAGCTGCAAAATATATGCTTAATGAAGCGCCAGTGTTATGAATATGGCCAGAGCTTAAAAACACTAATTGTTTTCCAAAATATAAATTATGAAAAGTTATCAAACTAGTAAAGCTGAGGCCAAGCAAGGTATAAAAAATTTGCTGATTTTTATTATCACGTAATAAAAAAAATAAATGAATCATTGCTAATAATAAAACTGTTGGTAAATAGTTTGGTCTAAGAGAAATAGTTATAAAAGAAAAGATACCAAAAATAAAATTTAATAAATTATTTTTTTGATACCTGTTTTCATAAATATAAAAAAATATATAAAGACAAACAAGAAAAGTTGTTATTGCGAAGGGTTCAGCATCACTCATGTTTATATGTTTGAGTAATTTAATTATTGATGCTCCGTAACCCTCAAATAATCTTGTACAAATAATTAATAAGGCAAATATTAGACCAAATTTAAAATCATAAATTTTTATAAAAAGATAAAGAATTATTAGGCATAAAAAATATCCTACAAGTAAATAGCCATAATTTGTATCTTCAAATACTAATTTAAAAACTGCTAAAAAATATCTAATTGATGAAGGAAAATAAAATATTTCCTCTGATCCTAATAAGAAATTTTCTATATTAAATTGCCGTAAATGATGAAAAATATTATTAGCATAACTGTTGTAAAGTATTCCGTCATTGCCGCCAATAAAAATGGTAAAGCCAAAAAACAGATCTTTTTCTGAATAAAATACTAAAAACAAAAATATTAAAGTAGATATAATGCCGTATAAATAAATCTTATAGTTAAAATCAAATATCTGATTGAAAAAGATAATAATAGTTACAATAATCAAAAACAAAACTGTATAGTCAAAAAATAATAATTTTGGATTTTTTTCAATTTTAAAAACTAATTCATTAGTATCAAGGAAATTATCAAGAAGATCATTATCTTCTATATAATTAGTGCCATATAAATAATTAAGTCTCTCTTTAGTTTCACTTGTACCAAAACTAATACCATAAATTTTTTTGTTAATATCTTTTTGAGAAACTTGCTCACAATCATACTCATCATTATTTAAATTTAAAAAATTGTTATCATTTTGCTCCCAAAAAATATTACCTTTCCAACAAACTTTACTATCTATCAAAATTTTAGGGATTTCTATCATTACGAAAAAGGGCAAGTTTTCTCTTACCAAATCAAATTTTTTACCCCAAAAATAATTATATCTTAAATTATTTACTTCACTAATTCTAGCTGACTTAAGATTATTAATATTTAAATCTCTGAGTTTTCTAGAATATTTATTATTTTTTAAATTCATTGAAGGAGAATAATTTAGAAAAAATGGTGTGCCTTTTTTAGATATTATTTCTGGGTTAAAACTTCTCCAACACTTTGCATCTTTTTCATTACATTTACTGTTTTTGTTATAAAATTCATATTTTTTTTCTATAAATGTAAATACATTATCTGGTAAAAATTCTTCGTAAAATAACTTTGAATTCTCATTAAAAATTAAAATATTATTACCTTCATTGAAATATAAATT
>CABXWB010000016.1 GCA_902515745.1 uncultured Alphaproteobacteria bacterium
AATTATTTTTTTTTTCATAAAATTATTTATTTTGACAAAAAAATAATGTCTTGAAATTTTTAAATTATATTTTTTTTTTAAGTTAAATGATAAGCTGAATAAAAAAATATAAGAATTTAAATTTAATCCAATTTCTTCTATAATCTCTCTTTTAACACATTTTATATAATTCTCATTTTTTTCTTTTGCACCACCAAAACATCCCCAGTGATTTGGGAAAAAAATATTTTTATTATTATCTCTTTTTTGAAGTAAGAATCTTTTTTTTTCATCAATAATTATAGCTGCAGAGGCATTTGATAATTTATTAAAAAGTTTTTTATTTCTCATTAATTTTTTTTATAATCTTTGAAGTGCTTAGACCATGTTTATTTAATAATTCTTTATGACTTCCATAAAAATGAATAAACTCATCTTTTAAAGTAACTGACTTTATATCTGTGAATATTTTATTTTCATAAGCATAAGACTTTATCATTGAAGATACACTTCCATAAGGAACATGTTCTTCTACAATAATAATTTTTTTATATTTTTTTAATATTTTTTCTAATCCTTTTTTATCCAAAGGTTTTATGGTATGCATATTTATTATCGAGCAATTTATATTTTGCTTATTTTTTAATTCTTTACTCACTTCAATTAGAACATTAATGGTTATACCATAACTTATAAGAGCTATATCTTCTCCTTTTTTAATGTATCTCAATTTTCCAATTGTAAATTTTTTATCATATGCATCTTTAGTAATTTCAGGCTCACCGACTTTGCCTAATCTCATGTAAACTGGTCCTTTACTTTTTGTTGCGCACCATATTGTTGCTAACTTCATTTCAATTGGATCACATGGTGCCAAAACTGTCATATTTGGAATCGATGATGCAATTGCAATATCCTCCATAGAGTGATGTGTTCCGCCTAAAGTAGAATATATTAACCCAGCTCCCATTCCAATGACTGTAACTGGTAAATTTTGATAACCTAGATCAACTCTTATAAATTCAAAAGGTCTGAATAATGCAAATGTCGCGATTGTGTAACAAAATGGGCGCATTCCTTTTAAAGCTAAACCTGCTGAAATTCCAATCATACTCTGTTCCGCAACACCACAATTAATAAATCTATCTGGGTATTTTTTTCTAAATTTTTCCATAGATCCAGCTGGAGAAATATCTGCAACTAGAGCACAGATATTTTTATTAACACTACCTATTTCAAAAATAGCATCAGCAAATTTATTTCTCATGAATAAACTTGGGTTAATTCGTTTATAGCAATCTTATACTCTTCGCTATTAGGAGATCTATAATGCCAAATAGGTTTATTTTCCATAAAAGATACTCCTTTACCTTTTATAGTATCACATATTGTCATGTGCGGTTTATTTTCTTTTCTATTTTTTAAACTACTGCTTATGGATCTTACATCATGACCATTTGCTTTTCCAACTGACCAATTAAATGATTTTATCTTAGAATTTATAGGATAAAATTTTGGGTGAGTTATTTTAGTATTACCAAATGATTGCGATCCATTATGATCAAGGAAACATATTAAATTATCAAGTTTCAAGTTTGCTGCCATCATCATTGCCTCCCAAGTCGAACCTTCTTGCAATTCACCATCACTCAATACTACATAAATATTATTATTTGTTTTGTTTATTTTTTCAAAGTAAGCCATCCCTGTTGCAAGCCCCATACCATGTCCTAAAGATCCTGTTGATGCTTCTATACCTGGGTTACCAAAATCAGGATGACATCCAAGAATACCATTGGACTTACAATATGTTTCAAGATGTTTGTCATCTAATATACCAAGTTCATTTAAAGCAATATACTGACTCATGCACCCATGCCCCTTAGACATCAAAAAAGTATTTTTACTGCCATCAGGTATATTTTTATTATAAATAAGACCGTAATAGATAAAATCGACAATTTCCATTGATGATAAAGCTCCACCGGCATGTAATGCGGTGACAGTTTGTGAGATGTCTAACAATTTTCTTCTATATTTTAGACATCTTTTTCTTGAGTCTGTTATATTAAATTTTTTTAAGTTTCTTTTGCTAAACTTTAAATTATTGTCCAATACCAGTCTCCCTTATAGTTACATGATTTAAACAACTCAATCCAATTTTTTGTATAATCATGATACTTTGCAGTAATTACCCAATTTTCAAATATTTTTTTTTGTTTTTCAGTTTTATAAGCATCAACTTGAATAAAAGAATTTTTTTTTGATAATCTGTTAATTTCTTTTATTGCTTTTATACATTTTGACTTATTTAAATTATGAATTGTATTTATTGATAGAACAAAATCAAAACTTTTATCAGGAAAAAAAACATTATCTGCAGAGCATAAAGTTATTCTGCCATAAGTTTCAGGAAGAGAGTTATTAATGGCGTACTGAGATATATCAATTCCGTAAGCGTCAATACCTATATCAATCAGATCTTTTACTAAAAAACCTTTGGCACAGCCTATGTCTAAAACTTTGTCCCCTTTTTTTAATTTGTATTTTTTTACAATATTTTTAGCAACTTTTTTCCATCTACCATCATAATAGTAGCCTCCATAACCATATTTTCTATCGCCATCAAAATAAAGTCGCCCATATTTTCTAGAAATATCAATTATTTTTTTTGTTTTAAGGTTTTTTCTTTCTGAAATATTTCTACTAGTTTTCTTAATTGTATTTAATAAATTGTACTCAGCCATTTTTAATAATATTTATAAATTTGGTATACTATTTTTTTTATAGATTTATATTTAAAATTTTTAAAAGTTTTATATGTTTTTGATATATCAAAACTTCTATAACCTAAGTGAGGCATTGGACCAATTCTAGGAATATATTCGATTTTTGACTTAGAATCTGAATTTGAAATGACAAATTTAGCTAATTTATTAAAAGATATTAATTCACCAGTAGCAATATTTAAAGATCCTACAAATCGTGATTTGATACATCGATGGATTAAGTCAACTACATCCATAACCCAAACATGATCTCTTTTTTCTTCGCCTTTACCAAAAATCTTTAAATTAATATTTTTTTTTGCCAATCTTATAAATTGGTTAGGTCCATAACCATTATGTGTATCAGTATTTCCATATATTAGAGTTGGTCTTAATATGCACAATTTATCTTTAAAATATTGTTTTAATATATTTTCTCTAGTTATATGCATTAAACCGTGTAAAGAACTTGGGTCTTTAACAGTTTCTTCATTAATCTTTTTTTTAGTATCTAAAAAAACAGCATCAGAACTAATATATATTAAATGTTTAAATTTTATATTTTCTATAGCGTTTATAAAATTTTTAATCATAGTAATATTTTCATTAAACATAGACAAATTTTTTACTGGAGCTTTTGCAGAAATGAAAACAATTGTGTCTTCTTTTTTGATTATAGATTTAATTAAATTAGAGCTTTTAGAATTAGTCAGATTAATTCTTTTTCTTGAAATGAATAATGATTTTATTTTTTTATTTGTAAAGTAAGTTTTTAAATTTGATGCGATAAAGCCTTTTGATCCAAAAACTACGATTCTTTTAAATCTAGAATTGTTAATCATTAGGCTAATTACCTTTCATAAAGTAATTTTTGTTATTAAATAATTTTAATAAACCATATGGGTCAATAATATATTTATTATTGAGATTTTTTATGATTTTTGAAGTGAAGATTTTTTTAAACTGATTAGATTTGTTTAAAATCATTACAATTTCAATATTATTTAAAACTTTCTTAACTTTTTGTACTGAATGCATATGAAAAGTATTTTTTTTCTTTATTTCATTAGTAACTATTGGATCAAATAAATGAAATTTTATATTTTTATATTTATTAATAATTTCTAGAAAAATAGAATTTTGTGTTGAGTTTGTATTCTCTTTATAAGCTAAGCCTAAAATTAATATATTATTTATTTTTCTTTGCTTAATTAAATTATCAATAATTTTAAAAACCCATTTTTTTTGAAAACTATTACTTTGTTGCCATACATTTATTAGTTTATTATTTCTATTTTCTTTAGGAAAAATTTTTTTAAAAGTTACTAAATCTCTCATTAAATTAGTTCCACCTATAGATAAACTAGGTTGAAGATAAGAATATTTTCCAATTCTTTTATCGCTTTTTAAGGCAGGTATAATTGAATTCCAACTGGCTCCAATTTCTTCACATGCATTTGATATCATATTTGTTGTGTTTATATTTGAAATTAGAAATAAATTTATAGCTATTTTAGTCAACTCAGCGCTTTTATAATCCATTCCAATTATTTTTTCTGTAAAAATTTTTAACACATTTTTTAAATTACTTTTTTTAAAATCCTTTTTTTGATTATAGCCAATTATTATTCTTTCAGGATACTCCGCTCTATTAATTGCTTCTCCAAAAATCAAAGTTTCTACTTGATAAAATAGTTTAGATTTATCCCAATTAAGTTGCTCGGTAAAACCTGGATAGACTTGACTTAATATAATCAATTCAGTTTTTTTATTTTTTAAAGTTTTAATTAATTTGCTCAGAGCTTTAATAATAATTTTATAATCAGGTTTATTATTATTAATCGGAGTATCCATTGAAAAGAAAACTAAATCACAATCACTTAAATCATTAAAGTTGTTAGTATAATTAATTTTTTTTTTGTAGCTTTTAATATATTTTTCTAAATTAGGTTCTGAGATGTTTATTTTATTTTTTTTTATTTGATTAATTAATTTTTTATTATCTGAAAATGCTACAGTTTGTATATTTTTTTTCGCAAATACTATAGAATAGACTAATCCTAAATGTGTTAAGCCATAAAAACCTATTTTATTTTTTTTCATGATTTATTTTATTTAATTGATTATATATCCAATAATCTTTTGAAAGATTAGTGAGTTTTTTTTGCTTAATTTGATTTATAAAATATTTTAATTCAACATTCCAAGTTTTATCTTTTTCAAGTGTAATAAATTTTCTTTTAATTGGTTTACCTGCTGGAAATATTCTTTTTTGAATAATTAATTCACTCCTACCCCATTTACAAAAATTATACATTTGTAATGATCCTTTTTCTCCAATTAATTCAAATTTAAAAGAATTCTCCCACATACAATACGTCATCTCTAAATTTATATTCATTTCTTTATAATTATAATTTAAAAAAGCATAATCAGGTGCGTTATTTTCAAAGCTAAAGCTAATTTTTTTATTAATTTTTTTTGGTTTAATATTAAAAAAATAATCGATTAAATCTAATAAATGAGATCCTAAATCAAATATAACACCATTTTTAGAGTCTTTCCATTCGCTTTTTTTTACTAATTTGGCTGTACCATTTCCATAAAATAGATTACAAAAATATAATTTTCCAAGTATTTTTGATTCTATAATCTCTTTACTTTTAATAATAAGTTTTTCAAATCTATGATTGTAAGCAGTATAAATTAATAATTTTTTTCTATTCGCAATAGTTTCAATTTTTTTAAATTTTTTTTGGTCTAAAAAAAATAGAGGTTTTTCTACCAAAATATTCATATTAAATTTTAAACATTCTAAAATTAATTGATATTTAGTATTGTCTGGAGTACAGATTATAGCACTATCAAAAACTATTTTACTACTTGAAATAGCTTCTTTTATAGTTTTAAAATTTGACTTTTTGTTAAAGGGATCAACAGTTTTATAAAAATACTTATTTAAGGTTTTTAATCTTTTATTTCCTTGTATACCAAGACCTATGACTAAAAAATTCATTTACTCATATAATTTGCTTCTTTTTGAATTTTATTCAACATTTTAGACAGATCTGCTGAACTTATAGGAATATTTCCATCTCTTTCTGTTTCTATCGCTGCAGCAAGTGAGCCAAGTATAGAGGCAATTTCAATAGATTTAGTCTGCGCGTAACTTAGCGATGAATAGGCCAAAAGGGCATCTCCAGCTCCTACTGGATCTATAACTTTTTCAACAAAAGAATCTAAAGAAAGTGCATAAAATTTTCTTCTATCAGAAGAAGGTACAACTGAATAAATTCCTTTTTCCCCAAGTTTCAAAATAATATTTTTACAGTTTGATTTTAAATAGAGTTGTAATGATAAATTTCTAACATTAGAATCTTGATCACCTATTGAAAATCGAGCTTCTTTTTCATTTGGAGTAATTAAGTCAAAATTTTTGAAATCTGTAATATTACCCCATCTACTTGCTACTTGGCTATCAGCAGATTTAAAACTATAAAATTCTGAAATATTATTAAAAAAATCAATACTATTTAGATTAAATATACCATGTCTAAAATCACTAAATATCAAATTTTTATACTTTGATTTTTTCAGATAAGTACATATTTTTTTTATAATATTATCAGATATTGGTGAATTATTTAGAGTATCAACTTTTAATAATCTATAATTGTTTGTAACAATCGCATTTTTTTCAGTTGTTGGTCTATTTTCATCAAATATTGCATTAACTTTTATTTTTTCTTCTTTTAACTTTTTTATTGTTTCCCTTCCTAATAAATCTTTGCCAACAACTGTAGTAAATTCTACTTTTGCACCTGATGCCGATATATGTCGCGCAACAATTGCTGCGCCTCCTAAAAACTGCTTCTTATTTTGGTAAAGAACACTTAAAGTGGGGGTTTTAGTTTGGCCTCCAATCAAAATAGTATCTGTTATACTATCAACAATTGTATCTCCTAAAACATGAAAAGATTGTTTTTTGAAATTTTTAATTACTTCATGTAATTTATTAAATTTAATTTTATTTATTTTCATTATAGTTAATAATTTTTCATATTTTAGATTTGGTTTTTCAAGATTTAATAATTGGGTTGAAGAGTAAATAATATTGCCTGGAGTAAAAATCATTTTTCCCTTGAATGTTTTAACAACTTCCATTTCTTCCTTTGTGGCAGCTGGTAAACCATTTTTTGAATATTCAAAACCTTTTGCAAAAAATGTAGGTTTAATTTTTTTTAATAATGATAGAGGTTTTTCATTATTATCAATTACTACATAATCTACAATTTCTAAATTAGCCAAGCTTTGAGCTCTTAAATACTCAGGAACATGTGGTCTTAAATAACCTTTTTTAATAAACTTATCAGAAGTTAAACTAACTATAAGTATATCTGCTTTAGATTTCGCATAGTTCAGATGTCTTATGTGTCCGGGATGAACTATATCAAATACTCCATGACAAAGTATGGTATTACCCTTCAACCTTTTTATAATTTTACTTAAATCATCTATTTTTTTTATTTTACTTTCAATTTTATTAATCATCTATTTTAAATATTTAAACCACGTCTTAGTAGCCTTATCAATTGAATTTTTATCCCAAAGAGGAGCATTTTTCCAATCGTTTATATTTGCTAACATTTTTGAAACGCCATTTTCAAATTTAATCTTAGGAGACCATTTCAAATAATTTTTTATTTTATTTATATTTGCAAGTGTTATTTTTGGTTCTCCAGGTCTTTCAGGCAGATAAACTATTTTATTATCACCAATTAATCTTACTAAATGATTAATTTTTTTTGCTTTACCTTCTCCAACGTTAAATATTTCACGTTTATATTTACTTTTTGCAGCTTTGTAAAAAGCTTCGCATATATCTGTGACATATATAAAATCTCTTGATTGATTGCCATCTCCTACAATCGTATAAGGTTTACCCGATAATTTCTGTTTTAGAAAAACACCAAAAACTGCACCGTATGCCCCAGTTGTTCTCACCCTTGTTCCATAAGCATTAAATATCCTAATAGATATAGTTTCAAGATTATAAACCTTATTCCAATGAAAAGCATATTGCTCTCCTATGTATTTACTTAACGCATAGGGATATTGTGGATTAATTTTATTATTTTCACTTGTAGGAGTTTTTGCTATTCCATAACAGGAAGATGATGCAGCGTATAAAAATTTTTTAGTATAATTATAACGCGCACCTTCTAATACATTTAATGTACCCATAGTGTTAGTTTCAAGATATTTTACTGGATTTTCAACAGAAGGAACAATATCTCCAATACCTGCAAAATGGAATATGTAATCTAAATTTTTAAAAATTTTATTATTTTTTGAGATTTTGTTAATATCTATTTTTTCAAACTTTATATTTTTATTATCATTATGATGATTAATATTATCTAAGTGCCCTCCTATTAAGTTATCAATAATTCTAACTTCAAAATTTTTTTTTGATAATAAATCGACCATATGACTTCCAATAAAACCAGCACCTCCTGTTACTAATGCAATTTTTTTTGATTTCATTAATTTTCTGTATTCTTTATTCTTTTAACATTATAGAAAATATCATTTTCAAAATAATCAGATTTAGAATAAGTTTTATTTTTTTTAAAAAAATCACATAATTCAGCTATAGCGTCTTCTATTGAGTGTTTAGGCTTAAAACCCAATAACTTGAATATTTTATCTGAATTTATGTGATATGATCGTTTATCATCACTTAGTGTTGTAATAATTTTGATTTTGTTTTTCTCAGGAAATTTTTTTTCTACAACCTTTTTAACTAATATAGCTAATTCCTTAATGCTCATGTTTTGATATCCAACATTAAAAATTTGTTTTTGAATTATATTTGCATCAGCATTAATTAATAATTTTACAGTGTCACAATAATCCTGAATATGTAGATTAGGGCGAAGTTGATCTCCTCCAAATACTTTAATTATACCATTATTAAATGCATGATTAGTTAAAATATTAACTGATAAATCTAGTCTCAATCTTGGTGCAAAACCACATACAGTTGCAGGTCTAAAAATAGTTGTAACAAAATTATTATCACTATGATTAAATAAAATTGGTTCACATAAACCTTTATATTTATTATATAAAGTTAAAGGAACGAGTGGATGCTCTTCAGTAACATCTTTTTTATCAGAGACACCATAAACAGAACTTGAGGAAGCATATATAAACCTTTTAACGCCACTATTCTTTGAAGCAATAACCATTGGCTCAAAACAATCAAAATTAATTGTTGTAGATAATTCTTCATCTAATTCAAAACTGGCATCGTTAGATATACAGGCTAAATGAATACAAATATCATGACCATCAATACTTTTTTTAAATAAATTAATATCTCTTATGTCACCCTTGATAATTTTTAGATTATTATTTTTTATAAAAAAATCTGATCCAAAATATAATTTATCATAGACTGTTACAGCAAAACCTTCCTCAAGTAATTGAGGTACAAGCCTAGATCCACAATAACCAGAGCCACCAGTAATAAAAATTTTTTTTTTATAATTTTGCATATTAATTAATTTTTAATTTTGATTTTTTTGCATCATTATAAAACATTTTTACAGTATTTAATGAAAATTGATTTAAATCCATTCCCAAAGAGTTCATTTTTTTTAAAATATCATACCCTACTGTAATGATATCACATCCAACATTATTAGCCTCAATAATATTGAAAAGTTCTCTTGGACTTGCCCACAAAATTTTTGCCTTGCTATTTTTTTTGAAAAGGTTTTTTGCTCCCAATATTATTGGTTTTGGATCAAAACCAGCATCAGCAATTCTACCTGCAAAAATAGAAAAAATAATTGGAGTATTATTAATAAATTTTTTAAATGGTTTTATTTGGCTCAAAGTAAATATTGCAGTAACATTACATTTAATTTTCAAAGATTGTAAATTTTTTACAACATCATAGGTATAATCACCTTTTGTATTTGTAATAGGAATTTTAACATATAAATTTTTATTCCAAGATGCTATTTCTCTTGCCTGTTTTTCCATACCATCAAGACTATCATCAAACACCTCAACAGAAAGACTTTTGTTACCAATTATTTTCGAAGCTTTTAATGTAAAATCTTTAAAATTTGAAATTCCTTCTTTTGACATCAAAGTTGGATTAGAGGTAAATCCTTTAATAAACTTATACTTATTTAATTTTCTGATTGATTGAATGGAGGCGCCATCAGCATAAATATCTACATTCAATTTATTTAAAATATTTATGTATTTAGGGGTAACCATTATTTACGTTAAATATTCAAAATTACTTTTAAATGCAATCAATTATTTTAAATATAATTTTAAATAGTATAAAATTAAATTAAATTTACAGGTATTATATTAATGACAAAAAAATAGCAGTTTTAACAAGTGGATGAATATGCTTCTAAATGCTACTAAATTATAAAAAAAATTCAAATATTATTTTTTTAATCTTTAGATAAAGCAATGTATTGAGCGGCTTTATAAAAAGAGGGCATTGTAATAGATTGAGTTTTTGGACTCTCTTCTGAATATTTTCTATTTATGAAAATTGATTTACATTTAATTTTATTTGCCATTAAAATATCAGTTTTTCTATCTCCAATTACGTAGCTTTTTGATATATCAATATTAAATTTTTTTATCGATGTTAATAACATTCCAGTTTTTGGTTTCCTACATTTACAGTTATCTGAATCTTGGTGTGGACACATAAATAGATCGTCTAAACCTAGATAATTTATTAAAAAGTTATTCATTTTATTAACTTCTTGAATATCAAGTATTCCCTTAGAAATATCTGGCTGATTTGTAATTACTATTGTCAAAAAATTTTTTTTTTTAACTCTAAAATACCTTTTTTTACTTTTGGTAAAAGTTTAAATTCTTTGAATGTTCTTGCACTAATACTTTTACCATTTCTTATAAATGGACTACTAATTACACCATCTCTATCAATAAAAACTGCTTTACTCATTACCATTTAGTTTTGTTAATCTTTAACTTTGGATGAGATACAATCAAATGCCAAACAAAAGCTTGGATAGATTCAACTATAGGTGTTACAAGATTTTTATTTTGAATATTTATTTGGATAACTAAATTACCTTTTAATTTAGTAAAACCTCCATTTGGACCAACTACGCCAAAAACTTTTGCATTTAATTTTTTTGCATATTTTATAGACTCTACAATATTTATACTAATTTTTTTAGAAATACTTCCACCTCCAACCGAAAAAATAAACAATGCATCTTTTTTATTTAAGTTTGATATTTTTAACCAATTTGAAAATGATGTATTCCAACCTTCATCATTTATTCTTGCCGTTAATTCTGATACGTTATCTGTTATAGAATAAGATTCTATTTCACATAATTTTCTAAAATCATTAACTGCATGAGAAGCATTTGCTGCACTCCCGCCAATACCAATAAAAAACAATCTTCCTTTGTTTTTTTTTATAATTTTTAAGTTATCTACTAATTTTTCTATATTTTTTAAGTCAATTAAACCTATTGAGGATAAAGCTTCTTGAGAAAATTTTTCTGAAAAATTCATTTAAGTAAGATAAATGATTTACAAATTAATGTTAAGAA
Source organism: uncultured Alphaproteobacteria bacterium (assembly GCA_902515745.1). Lineage (GTDB taxonomy): Bacteria > Pseudomonadota > Alphaproteobacteria > HIMB59 > CACPNW01. The sequence continues at coordinate 11,387 of CABXWB010000016.1, forward strand.
AATTTATCCAAATTTTTATCTTTTTCAGATAAAATAGGATTTAAACCATTTAAAGGCCATTCAACACTAATAGTATCATCATTCCATATAATACCACTATTGTCTGAACTATCGTAATAGTCTGAACACTTATAGTTTACATATGCAAAATCAGATAATACAAAAAAACCGTGGGCAAAACCCTTGGGAATGAAGAGTTGTTTTTTATTTTTATCACTTAGATTAATTGAAAAATATTTTAAAAATGTTTTTGACGCAGGTCTTATATCTACTGCAACATCAAAAATTTCACCTAGTACAACAGATATTAATTTAGATTGTGGTTTATGTTTTTGAAAATGTAATCCTCTTAAAACATTTTTTTTTGAAAAAGTTAGATTATCTTGAACAAATTCATTTTTAAAAACATTTTCTTTGTAATGCCTATATGAATATTGCTCTTGAAAAAAACCTCTTTCATCTAAATATTGATCTACATTTACAATTAATAAATCTTCAATAAAAGTGTTTTCAATTTTCATCTAAATTAATTAACTTTCTGAGATATAAACCATAATTATTTTTATATTTTTTTGAAATTTTCAATAATTTTTCTTTATTTATCCATGAATTTCTCCATGCTATTTCTTCAGGACAACTAATCATAAAACCTTGTCTCTTTTCAATCGTTTTTACAAAATCAGATGCATCAGATAGTAAATCAAATGTCCCCATGTCAAGCCATGTTGAGCCACGATTTAATATTTGAACTTTTAATTTATTCTTCCTTAAATATAATTTATTTATATCTGTGATTTCAAGCTCATTTCTTTTAGATTTTTTGATTTTAGATGTATAATCAGATACATTCTCATCATATATATACAGTCCAGTTACAGCATAATTTGATATAAATTTTTTTGGTTTTTCAATAATTGATAAGGGTTTATTATTTTTAGAGATTTTAACAACACCATACATACTTGGGTCATAAACATTATAGGCAAAAATTGTTGCACCTGTATTTTGTTTAATTGCTTTTTTAATATTGCTACCCATTTCACTTCCAAAAAATAAATTATCACCTAAAATCAATGTAACTGGTTTTTTATTTATAAATTCTTTTCCTATTTTTAAAGCTTGTGCGATGCCCTCTGGTTTTTTCTGGATCTCATAAGAAATATTAATACCTAGTTCTGAACCATCTTTTAATAATTTTTTAATTAATTCTATATTTTCCGGATTTGAAATTATCAAAATATCTTTTATACCTGCTAACATTAATGTTGATAGTGGATAGTAAATCATAGGTTTGTTATAAATAGGTAATAATTGCTTTGTTATGGCGTTTGTTAATGGCTTCAAACGTGAATTTTTTCCACCTGCTAATATAATACCTTTCATCTTAATCCTTTATTTTGATTTTTTATATACCAATCAACAGTTTTATATAAACCTTCTTTAAAATTAATTTGTGATTTCCATTTTATTTTTTTATTGATTTTTGAAGTGTTTATTGCATATTTAAAATCATGGCCTAATCTATCTTTAACAAAAATTATATAATCCAAATAATTAATTTTTTTGTTCTTAGATATACTATTTAAATATTTACAAATTATTCTAGCCAAATCTATATTTTTTTTTAAATTATTAGAACCAATATTATAAGTTTCACCTATTTTTCCTTTTTGTGAAATTATTTTCAAAGCCCTAACATGATCTTCAACATGTATCCAATCTCTTAATTGTGTTCCGGTTCCATAAATTGTAATTGGTTTATGATTTAAAGCATTGGTAATAATCATTGGAATAAATTTTTCATAATTTTGATTAGGGCCATAATTATTTGAACAATGTGTTGTTATAACTGGAAAGTCGTATGTTTTAAACCAAGCTCTAATGATATGATCTGCGGAAGCTTTAGAGGCTGAATATGGAGAATTTGGTAGATAATTTGAATTTTCTGTAAAATGTTTTTTATTTTTGCTTAGCGAACCATAAACTTCATCAGTCGAAATATGAATAAATTTAAATTTTCTTTCTTTATTTTTTTTATAAATATTATTTAAATATTTTTGAGTTGCTTGCAAAAGAGTAAATGTGCCAAGAATATTTGCAAGAATAAAATCTCTTGAGTTTATAATTGATCTATCTACATGAGTTTCAGCTGCAAGATTGAAAACTATATCTGGTTTAAACAAAGCTAGTTCTTTATAAACTCTATTATAATCATTAATATCTAGTTTCTTAAATGAATATCTTTTATGGTTTTTTGTATCAAAAAGATTTTTATTTGATGCATAAGTAAGTTTATCTAAATTGTGAACAAAATTTTTATTATCTTTTAGTAATAATCTTACTAAGTGTGAACCAATAAAACCCGATCCTCCGGTAATTAAATATTTCATACCTAGATCAAGTCCTCTAAACAATTGATTAAACTATTTTTCCAATTTGGTATTCTTATCTTAAATACTCTTTTAATTTTTGAGCAGTCTAAAGATGAATTCATTGGTCGAATTGTTTTAAATTTATATTCTAGTGTTTTTATTGGTTGAATTTTTTTACTATATTTGACATATTTAGCAATTTCTAATGCAAACTTAAACCATGAAATTTTATAATTTCCTGAAAGATTAAAAATGGATATTTTATTTGTAATAATTAAAAAATTTCTAGAAGTAATGATTTTTAACAAAATAGTTGCTAAATCTTTTGCAGAAGTTGGTGTCCCAAATTGATCATTTACGACTTTGATTTCTTTTTTATTTTTAATTAAATTTAAGATAGTCTTCACAAAATTATTTCCATATTGTGAATATACCCAACTTGTTCTTATTATCATACCTCGTGGTTTAATTTTTAAAATTGCTTTGTCTGCTAAAAGTTTTGTATAACCATAATAATTCAAGGGATTTGTTCTACATAATTCATTATAAAATGTTTTTCTCTTACCATTAAAAACATAATCTGTGCTAAAGTGAATAAAAATTATATTTTGATCCTTACATAATTTAGCCAATTTATTTATTGCAAAGAAATTTATATCAAAACATTTTCTTTTATTTTTTTCAGCAAGATCAACATTGGTAAATGCGGCACAATTAATTAAAATATTAATTTTTCTTTTTATAATAAATTTTTTTATATCTTTAGTTGAACGTATGTCTAAATTTTTTTTTCTTAAAAAAAAATAATTTAACTTTTGGTTTTTTTTTCTTCTATTGTAAATTTCTTTAGCAATTTGACTATCTGAACCCAGAACCATTACATTATAGACA
>CABXWB010000017.1 GCA_902515745.1 uncultured Alphaproteobacteria bacterium
ATCAAAGATAATATTAATATTTGGAAAAAATTTTTTATATCTAATATTAATTATGCTCAAATTGAAACGGCGTTAAAAACCTTAAAATTAGATAATTATTTGAATAAAAAAGTTGGAACATTATCTTTTGGTGAAACTAAAAAATTAGAATTTTTAAGATTAATTATAGAAAACAAAAAAGTTTGGATTTTAGATGAACCACTTTCTAATTTAGATGAAGACTCAATTGAACTAATGAAGCAAACTTTTGAAGATCATTCCTCTAAAGAAGGATCTATAATTTTTAGCTCACATCAAAATCCAGGTATTTATGTGACAGAAGAGATAGAACTATAAAATAATGAATTTTTTAAATAAAATAATTTTCTTTTATTACAGAGAATACAAATTAAATATGAGTGGTGCTCAAGATGTTTTAACAAATATCATTTTCTTTTTCATATCAATATTTATTTTTATTTTCTCTATTGGACCAGATAAGCAAACAATTTCTATAATAGGGGTTGGTATATTGTGGACATTATTATTACTAAGCTCAACTTTATCTTTAAGGAAATTTTATCAAGATGACTTTGAGAATGGCAATTTAATTATAATGCATTTAAATGGTTTTAGTTTTGGCTTTATTGCTATTTTAAAAACTTTTTCACATTTTATTTTTGTACAGATACCCTTTTTATTATCGATACCGATTGCATGTATCTTACTAAATATTGCAAACGATAAACTCTTCTACTTATTTACTAGTTTTGGCATTGGATCACTTATTCTGTCCTGTTTAGGTTCAATTTCATCTTCAATGAACTTAATGAATCAACGTAACTTTCTACTGGGCAGTGTCATAATTATGATATTTAGTGTTCCAATAATTATTTTTTCAGTAGGTATTATTAATATGGAAGAAAGCTTTAATTCTCTTATAAACATATTATTTGGAATATTATTAATAGTTTTTGCAATAAATCCATGGGCAAGTGGGTTGTGTCTTAAACTTTCAATAGAAAATAATTAATATGAAGTTCTTAGTTAATCCTAGTAAATTTAATGAGATGGCTGATTATATATTTAAACCAGTACTAATCTTATCTATCGTATTGTTTGCAATAGGATTATTGTTTTCTTTTTATCTATCACCAGATGATTATCAACAAGGATCAACTGTGAGAATAATGTATGTACATGTTCCGAGTGCGTGGTTAGCTTTACTAACTTATGCAATAATGACTCTTTATAGTATTTTAGCACTTGCTTTTAGAATACCATTTGGTTTTATTTTTAATACAGCAGTAGCACCAATAGGTGCAGTTTTTACTTTAATATGTATAATAAGTGGATCTTTATGGGGAAAACCAATGTGGGGTGCCTGGTGGGTGTGGGATGCACGGTTAACTTCTGTTGCAATACTTTTTATTATTTATCTAATTATTATTTTTATGAATTTATCTTTTGAAAATAGGATTGTAAGAGAAAAAGTTGTTGCTATATTTATTCTTGTTGGATCAGTAAACCTACCAATAGTTAAATTTTCTGTGGATTGGTGGAATACATTACATCAACCAGCAACAATAAGTAAATTATCAAAACCCAGCATTGATCCTTCAATGATAACACCTTTAATTATTATGACATTTGCATTTATAATGATTGGAATAGCAATAGCTATTTTAAGAATAAAAACAGAGATAATTACAAGAAAATCTTATTTAAGTTAATTTGTGACTTTTAGTCCATTGGATTAAGTATCATTCCTAGGTATTTTTGTTATTAGAAGTTATGTATTTTTGGTATATTTTAGGATCCTATATCACTGCTTTTCTTTTAATTTTTTTGTTATTATTTTTTAGTTACTTAAAACTTAGAAGAATAAAAAATAAATGAGTCTACGATTTCAAAGGTTGCTATTTATATTGCTTACTTTGGTAATTATACTAAGTGCAGTCTTACTTATTTTGTATAATACTAGAGAAAATGTGTCGTATTTTTATACACCATCTGAAATTGATAAATCAGATATCATAATAAATAAAATAATAAGAATAGGCGGTTTTGTAGAAAGTGATAGCTTTAATAAAATTTCCTCAAGTTCATTTAAATTTAAAATTACTGATGAAAAATCATCTATACTTGTTACTTTCAAAGGCATTCTTCCTGATTTATTTAGAGAAGGGCAAGGTGCAGTGATAGAGGGTGCTTTTGTTGATAAAAACATTTTTAATGCAACTAATGTTTTTGCAAAACATGATGAAAATTATATGCCAGCATCAATAAAAGAAGATCTGAAAGATACAGGTTATTGGAATAAAGAATATAAATGAGTTCATTAGTTGGTTTTTTAAGCTTAGTTTTTGCGATAGGTATTAATTTTTACTTACTTTTATCAAGATACATATTTAAATTTCAAAAACAGAAATTTAATTTATTCATACGCCTTTCGTCATTATTAACTTTGTTATCTTTTTTTTCATTAATGTATGCCTATGTGGTATCTGATTTCTCAAATTATAATGTCTTTCAAAACTCTCACTCAAATAAACCATTAATATATAAAATTTCAGGTACTTGGGGAAATCATGAAGGTTCGATGCTTTTGTGGTTAAGTATATTATCTATTTTCAGTTTCTTTTTTTCTTTTACAAAAAATATAGACGAAAGCTTTCAAAGATTAACATTAATTATCCAATCTTTACTTCATATTTTATTTGGTCTCTTTATTGTCTTTACATCAAACCCATTTCTAGTTAATTCAATTTTAGTAAATGAAGGTTTGGGTTTAAATCCAATTTTACAAGATCCAGGTTTAGCAGTTCACCCTCCAATTTTATATGGAGGCTACGTTGGTTATTCCATAGTTTTCAGTATTGCAATCGCTGGTTTATTTCAAAATACAGATGATGAATGGCTTTATGTTGCAAAAAAATGGTCATTGATTAGTTGGACTTTTTTAACTGGTGGAATAGCTCTAGGATCATATTGGGCATATTATGAATTAGGTTGGGGTGGTTGGTGGTTTTGGGATCCGGTCGAAAATATTTCACTGATGCCTTGGATTGCTGGAATTGCATTAGTTCATTCACTCATGATGGTTAGAGGTGAGCAAGCTATTAAAAAATGGATAGTTTTTTTATCAATTCTTTGCTTTTCATTAAGTGTTTTTGGAACATTTTTGGTCAGATCTGGAATCTTAACAAGTGTACACTCATTTGCAGCAGATGCATCCAGAGGCATATTTATATTACTTATTTTTTTTATTGTAACTGGATTTGGTTTTTTAGTTTTCTTGCTAAAAGAACCAAAAAAATCAAATGCTCTAAACTTGTTATTTATCAATAAGGTTTCAGCACTTGTAATAAATAATATTTTAATGATTATAGCAACCTTAACTATTCTTTTAGGAACTATATACCCAATTATAATTGAAGTTTTGTATAATAAGAGAATATCAGTTGGAGGTCCTTATTTTAATTCAACAGTAATTCCTATAATGATACCTGGTTTTTTATTAATGAGTGTTGCGCCAATTTTATCATGGCAAACAAATAAGATAAATAATTCAAAAAAATATGTTCTAGCTTTTATTATCTTAAGTGTTTTAGTTCTAATTCAATCATATTTTTTGGATTTTAATACATGGGGTTTTGTTGGGTTACTTTTAGGTTTTTGGATAATATTGGCTTCAATTATTGCTATATTTTCTTCGTATATAATTAAATTTAACATTAAGTTTTTCAAAATAATTAATCCTCATGTAGCGCATATTGGTGTTGGTATTGCTATAATTGGTATCACTTGTTCTAGTGTTTTTCAGAATGAGTTAGATTTTAACCTTAATGAGGGAGATAAGTTTAATGTTAATGGAAAAACAGTTTTGTTTGAAAAAATAGAAACAACTAATGAAATTAATTTTCAATCTTTAAGAGGAAAATTTTTGTTTGATATTGAAAAAAATCAATCAAAAGAAATAGAGGCTGGAAAAAATTATTATCCAGTGTCAAAGATGATTACATCTGAAGCTGGTATTTTACATCAGTGGAATAAGGATATATATTTTATCCTTGGTGATCAAAAAAATAATGAATGGTTTGTAAAAGTTTTAATCAATCCATTTGTTAGCTTTATATGGCTTGGAGTGATAATAATGGTGTATTCAGGTTTAATGGCAGTTTCTAGAAGATGAATAGGATATTTATTTTAACACCATTAATAGTACTTTTAATTATATGTATTTTTTCACTAGTATATTTATTAAGTGGTAAAGATCCTAATAAACCACCGAGCGCACTCTTAAATAAAGATGTTCCTATTTTTGAAAGTAGTTCTTTGTACAATGCAATGGATATAATCAAAACAAAAGATATAGAAAATAAGAAGATCTTAATTAATTTTTTTGCTTCTTGGTGTAGTCCATGTAAAATAGAGCATCCACTTTTTTTTGAAATACGTAAAAAATATCCTGAACTATATTTGTTGGGATTTAACCACAAGGATCCACCTTCTGATGCAAAAAAATATTTGGAGGATGATGGAAATCCATACGATTTTGTTGGTGTGGACTCTGATGGATTAATTGCTTTAGAATTTGGTGTTTTTGGTTTGCCTGAAACATATTTAATTAATGAGGATGGAAAGATTATTTATAAATTTATGGGTCCAATAACGAAGGATATCTTAAAAAATGAAATTGAGCCACTTCTTTAAAATTGTAAATATTACAATAATAAGTTTTACTATTTTTACTTTTAAAGTATGTGCAGTCGAAAGTATCGATGAAAGAGTAAAAAACTTAACCCTGGAGTTACGATGTATGACTTGTCAAAATCAAAGTATTTATGATTCAGATGCTGAATTCTCAAATGATATAAAAAAAATAGTTAAACAAAAGTTTGAAGAGGGTGAAAGTGATAGAGATATCAAGAAATTTTTAGTTGAAAGATATGGTGAATATATTCTTTTTAGACCTCTTATAAATTATAATAATATTTTTCTTTGGAGTTTTCCTTTTATATTACTGGTATTTAGCTTATTTTTTGTAATAATTAAGACCAAAAGAAATAAGGCTTGAACAATTTATTTTGTTTTTTTTTAATTAGCTTATATGGTTTCTCTATAATTTAGAAATACTCTTCAAGGAGGAAACGTGAAAAAATTTATAATATACTTGCTATCAATTGGTGTTTTTGGAGTTGCTTCAATTGCAAATTCACAGACAATAAGAATTGGTACAGAAGGTGCATACCCACCATGGAATAATCTAAATTCTGCTGGCGAACTAGAAGGCGCTGAGATAGACTTTGGTAATGAAGCCTGTGAAAGAATGGGTGTTACTTGTGAGTGGGTAACTCAAGATTGGGATGGTATTATTCCGGCTCTTCTTCAAGGTAAATATGACATTATTATTGCTGGAATGTCTATTACTGAAGAAAGAAAAGAAAAAGTTAATTTTACAACTGGTTATATGACTGATGGTGCAAGATTTGCTGTTCTAAAAAATAGTGGTTTAGCAAACTTAAATATTGCTGGCATGGCTAAAGTTAATCTTAACAATGCAGGTGGAAAAGAACAAGCTGCAATAGGTCAACTAATTGCTGCAATGGATGGTAAAACTGTATGTGTTCAATCTTCTACAATCCATCAAAATTTTTTAGAAAAACACATGTCTGGTGCAGTAGATGTTAAACTATATCAAGCAGTTGATGATCACAATTTAGATTTAGCTGCTGGAAGATGTGATGCAGTTCTTGCTGATGTAGGATCAATAATTGATTTTATGGAATCTGATGGTGGTGTTGATGTTGCATTCACAGGACCAACATTCTCCGGTGGTGTCTTTGGTGATGGCGTTGGTGGAGCTGTTAGAAAAGAAGACACTGCAATCTTAGAGATGTGGAATGCTGCAATTGCTGAAATGTCAAAAGATGGAACTACTGCTGAAATTACAAAGGAGTGGTTTGGTAGAGATATTTCAATGTAATTTTTTATTTTTTTTTAATAATAGCGGCCTTTTGGCCGCTTTTTTTTTGATTAATTTATAACCTTCATGCATAACAAGATATTAATATAATTTTTACAAAATGAACTCTCTTTTATATTTGCTTATTCAAGTTATAAACCTTTTCCAGTTTGTATTAGTCGTTTACATTATATTAACATGGTTAGTAAATTTTAATATAATTAATACCGGGAATAGGTTTGTTTATAGTATTCTTGATGCTTTATATAGATTGTGTGAGCCAAGTTTAACTTTTGTAAGAAGATACCTTCCTACTTTTGGTGCAATTGATTTATCCCCTATTGTTGTTTATCTTGGTTTATGGTTTTTAAAAAGTTTACTAATTGAATATTGGCCTAGGTAATGACTAAAATTATAGATGGAAAAAAAATATCTCAAAGACTAAAAGATAATTTAAGAATTGAAATTGATGAAATTAAGAATACTTTTAAGCGTGTTCCTGGACTAGCTGTTGTTCAAGTTGGGGATGTTACAGCAAGTAGCGTTTACGTAAAAGCTAAGACTAAAGCTGCTAAAGAAGTTGGTATAATCGTTTTTGATCATCATCTTGATGCTTCAACAACTCAGTCAGATCTTTTACATTTAATAAATAAATTAAATAAAAATGAAGATGTAAATGGTATTTTAGTACAACTACCTCTTCCTAAAAATATTAATGAACAAATTATATTGGATAGTATTCATCCAAACAAGGATGCTGATGGATTTCATCCTTTGAATGTTGGAAAATTATCAATTAGTAAATCTAATAATGAAAATTTACTTATTCCATGTACTCCTTTAGGCTGCTTAATTATGTTACAAAATGAGGGTATAGTTTTAAGTGGTAAAAATGCAGTTATTATTGGGCGATCAAATATTGTTGGTAAACCAATGGCACAATTATTAATCAAAGAGTCTTGTACCGTTACAATCGCTCACTCTAAGACGAGTAACATCGAAAATATATGCAAAAGTGCAGATATATTAGTTGTGGCAATTGGAAGGCCAGAAGTTGTTAAATCTAATTGGGTAAAAGATGGTGCTATTATTATAGATGTTGGAATTAATAGAATAAACGATGTTGAAAATAATAAAACTAAGCTCGTTGGTGATGTCATGTTTGATGAAGTAAAAAATAAAGTTTCTGCTATTACTCCTGTACCAGGTGGTGTTGGACCAATGACAATTGCCTGTCTTTTAAAAAATACAAAAACAGCTTTTTTAAATCAAAATAAAATCTAATTTTTAAAAGCTTTAGTTATGTGTTTAAGAAAAATATCTACAGTTATGCTTTTTCTTGCATCACTACAGTGATTGCATAATTTTTCAATTTCCCCGCATGGAGAAGAATCATTATCATAATAAATATTTTCATGAAAATCATAACCAATTATATCAGGTGAAATCCAACCTCCAAAATATAGTACTGCTTTTTTTCTTAAAGCTGCAGCAACATGACCAAAGCCCCCTTCTGGTCCAATATATAAATCAGATAATTTTAAAATTGCACAAGCAGTTCTAAAATTCATTTCTTTTGGTGAATATGTTCCTTCAATTTTCTTAGTTTCATCATGAGTTGAATGAATGATTAAATTATTATTTTTAATTTTATTTACTAATTGAGTCCAATTTTCATAACCCCAATCTTTATTTTGATGTTTAATTGAGAGTTGAAAATTATTAATTTTAATCGAAGAAGTTTCTAAAAATATTATTTTTCTAAAATTTTTTTTATTATTTTTAATCCAAAATTTTTTAGCATCAAGCAGTATATTTTTTGCATCAGAAATTTCGTCATCTGAAAAATACATTTCCCCTGGAACTGGTTTAAATTTTTTATTCCATATCATTTTTGAAGTTGTTGATTTTTCATAGTCAATGTATGGTCGATTTTCACTATGGTAATCAATCAAATGAACAGGCTTATCTTTTAAAAGATTTCTGCAATCAGCTATATTTGGATTATGATCCCAAACCCTAGAATAAAAAGCAGTCCCTGCTTTTGAATTACCAATAACAATCTGTCTCTCAGGATATTTTTTTTTAATTTTTGCAGCAAATGCTGTTATTAATACATCATCTCCATAGCCCATAAACTATATTTTATTTTTAAGTCTGATAGAATTTATTTTTATAAATCCCTCTGCATCTTTTTGGTTATAATCTCCTTTTTCATCAAAAGAAACTATCCTACTGTCATATAAAGAGTTAGGTGATTTTCTACCTAAAATAATAATATTGCCTTTAAAAATCTTCAGTTTTACATGTCCATTAACTTTATTTTGCATAGAGTCTATTAATTCCTGCATAGCAATTCTTTCAGTCGAAAACCAAAAGCCATTGTATATCACTTCAGCATATTTTGGCATTATCTCATCTTTAAGATGTGCTTCACCTTTATCTAAAGTTATACTTTCTATCGCTCTTCTTGCATGTAATAAAATTGTTCCGCCTGGCGTTTCATAAATCCCCCTAGATTTCATTCCAACAAATCTATTTTCAACAATATCTATTCTTCCAACACCATGGTTACCTGCTACAGAATTTAACTTTGCTAAAATCTCATGAGGTTTCAGATTGTCTTCATTAATTGAAACAGGATCACCATTTTTAAATTCAATTGTTATCATTTCTGGTTGATCAAGTGCATCTTCTATTGATTTAGTTCGAGAAAATACATATTCGGGTGGCTCAACCCACGGATTTTCTAATAACTTACCCTCAGAAGATGTATGTAAAAGATTGGCGTCAGTACTAAAAGGGGGTTCGCCCATTTTATCTTTAGGAACTGTGATTTGATTTTTTTCTGCATAATCAATTAAGTCATTTCTGCTTTCAAATTCCCAATCTCGCCAAGGGGCTATAACCTCAATTTTAGGATTATTTGCATAATATCCAAGTTCAAATCTGACTTGATCATTACCTTTCCCTGTAGCACCATGAGCCACAGCATCTGCTCCAACAATTTTAGCAATTTCAATTTGCCTTTTAGCTATTAAGGGTCTTGCAATAGCAGTGCCTAATAAATAAGTTCCTTCATAGAGTGTGTTAGCTCTAAACATGGGAAAAACATAATCCCTGACGAATTCTTCTTGTAAATCTTCAATGAATATTTCTTCTACGCCTAGGTTTTTTGCTTTAGCTTCAATTGGTGAAAGCTCATCTCCTTGACCTATATCAGCTGTGAAAGTAACTACCGGGCATTCATATTTATTTTGAAGCCACTTAAGAATTACACTTGTATCTAATCCACCTGAATAAGCTAATACAATTTTTGTTGGCATTTAACAATCGTCAGTTAATTTATTATAAGCTGTGGTAAAACCATTAAGTGTGTATGTATCATTAGTTACAGTACCTCTTGAAGACTCGCCGGTAACTTTAAGCTCTAATCCTTTTTTCATAGCAAAAATTACTTTTGAATCTTCTTCTGTCCAGGCAGCAGTTGGTAAATCCTCAGTTGTATAAAATTTATACTCTCCTTTATCTATACTGATAATAATCTCAGAGGAAGCATTGTAACTATATCCAGCCTCTATTTGCACAACAGTGTCTGGGTTACCTATATTTTTATACACTAAAACGTAGAAGTCTCCTCTTTTCTTATCACTTGGCAAATCTGTTTCTGTTGCTAAGCTGCCTATATAACAATACTCATCGGCTTTCTCAAAAGACCATTCACCTACTTCTAAACCGCTTACAGCACTAGAAAGTGCTACATATAGCACTACTAAAAAATTAAGAAAAATTTTCATCAATTCTTTCTTTTAGTATATCTTATGCAATTAGTTAAGAGCGTTTAATCAATGTTAGAGTCTTTTTAAATAATGGAAAAATCAAACCTAATTAGCTTGATGAAAAGGATTCAAAAAGACCGCGACGAAATGGCTTTTTCGGAAATCTTTGATTTTTTTGCCCCAAAAATAAATGCGTATTTTATTCAAAATAGAATCAAAATTGAGAGTTCTGAGGAATTAACTCAGGAAGTGTTAAGTACTGTTTGGGTAAAATCAAACCTATATGATTCAAATAAATCAGCTCTTTCAACGTGGATATTTACTATTGCAAGAAACAAAAAAGTAGACTTTTTCAGGAAAAATTCAAAAATAAATTTCCAAGAAGAAGATATACGAGAGTTTTTATACCAAGATAGAGAAGTTGACCCAATAGAAGAAAATGAGGCAAAAAAACAAATAGAAAGAATAAATAATGAGCTCGATGAACAGCAAAAAATAATGATAAAAATGAATTTTTTTGAAAATAAAAGTCATAAAAAAATAGCAGATGAGCTTGAAATTCCTTTAGGGACAGTTAAATCAAGACTAAGGCATATTTTAACAAAAATGCAGGAATTTTTAAGATGAACGGAACATTAGTAAAAAACCAACTTATATTTGATTTTGCATCAGGAATACTAGGTCCTGCAAAGTCTATATTTACTTCAACATATTTACAATTAAATTCAAATGCTTCTAAAGCTAGCAATACATTTGAAAATATGTTGGGTGAAAATCTTATGGATAACGAGAACATTCATCCTAAAAACTTGAAGTATACAGACTGTATTCATAACGAGAATATTCAATCTGCCTCTAATCCTAAGGATCCTGTAATTAGTTTCTTTGGAAACCTAAATAATTTAGATTGGAAGCAAATTTATAAAGGTTTCAAAGAGTATACTGCATCGATTGATGATAAAGACGAACTAAAATTAATAAAAATGGACCCTGGAGTTTCTGTGCCACTGCACTCCCATGGTGGAAAAGAGTATATATTAGTCTTAGAAGGTAGTTTCTGTGACGAGTTTGGTGAATATTCAAAAGGTGATATTCAAATTAACGACCAAAAAATTAAACATACGCCAATAGCTTCAAAAGACACAGGTTGTGTCTGTTTGAGTATTACTGAAAAAGATGTGATATTCTTTGGTAAATATGGATCCTTTTTGAATTTATTTACATTTATCAAATCTTTTTTTAAACAAAAATAAAATCATTATTGTATAACTTCATACGTGTCTAAAATTCACGTAGATTTTATTAGGGGTAAAAATGTTGAAAGTACCCATCAAGTTAAAGCGTTAGTTACAAACATTGATGGTAAAATTTTATTATCTACAAATAATGATAATGAATTTTTTTTTCCTCGATCATCAATTAAAATATTTCAAGCTATTCCTTTTGCAATGTCAAATGCCATAAAAAATTATAAATTAAACAATAAACATATAGCCTTAGCTTGTGCATCACACAAAGGAGAAAAAATTCATATAAGGGAATT
>CABXWB010000018.1 GCA_902515745.1 uncultured Alphaproteobacteria bacterium
AGAAATTTATTTTCATTTTGATTTTATTGCCTGTATAATCTATATTTTTCCTCTATATCACTTATTTAATTAAAGGTCATGAAATCAATAGTAATTTTTGGAGGTGCAGGTTTTGTAGGCAAACATCTAATAAGACGTCTTACTGAAAATGGCCATAAAATCATTATTCCATATCAAAGATCTGTACAAGAAGCTAAAATCCGACTTTTAGGTGTAACAGGACAGGTAATTCCATTTCGTTATTCTTCATTAGAAGATAAAAGACTTAAATCTGTTTTAAATAATGCCCAAGTATGTATTAATTTGAAAACTACATATGATCAAAAGAAAGGTGATTTTAATAATACAATATATAAGTTTAATCAGAAACTTATTAGAATTTTAAAATCTAGTAAGGAATTAAAACAATTCATTCTTTTTTCTGGTCTTGGTGTAGATGTTGATAAAAATTCGACAAGAAGCACTGCAGTGCATAAATCTGAAAAGGAAGCTTTTAAACAACTAGATAATGTAATTATTGTTAGGCCTGGAGTTATTATAGGTGGTGGTGATATTTTCATGAAAAGACTTTTGCCAATATTTAAAACTTCATTTTTTGTCCCACTTTTTGGAGATGGTTCAACAAAATTCCAACCAGTATTTATTGATGATGTATCTCTAGCTATTAATCAAATAATCAATACTAGTATTACAGGAAAGAGTATTTATGAGTTAGCTGGTCCTAGAATTTATTCTTATAAAGAATTTTTCAATCATATTTCCAATTTTTTAAATAAAACCAGAGTTTTAGTTCCTGTGCCTATGGGAGTAATGAAACCTATGATAAATATTGCAGAAAAAACTCCAATTTCACCACTTACATCAGAACAATTAATGTTATTTGAAAAAGATAATCTTGCTGTAAATGTAGATAAATCGTTAGAAAATCTTGATATTAATCCACAGGACACATTACAAGTACTTAAGAATATTGTTGTAAATTAGGGATATTTTTACTTTTAGTACATAAACGGTACTACTTTTGCAAAATTTTTGTTTCTTTTTTAATCTTGAATGTGTATTTGCTTCAACCTAGATAAAATAGTACACAAATGATAACTAAATGTTAAAGTTTACAAAAATAGACAAGGAAAATCCAAGTAAAATTTCCGCTAAAGAAAGAGTAAAGTCGTTTGATGAAATCTACTCTAAATATGCTTCGCAAAAAGCTGAAGAACAGGCTTCAAGATGTTCTCAATGTGGAGTACCTTTCTGCCAAGTTCATTGCCCACTTCACAATAATATTCCCGACTGGTTAAAACTTACAGCTGAAGATAGAATGCAAGAAGCATTTGAAATCTCTAATTCTACAAATAACATGCCTGAAATTTGTGGTCGTATATGTCCACAAGATCGTTTGTGTGAGGGCAACTGTGTAATTGAACAATCTGGCCACGGTACTGTTACTATAGGATCGATAGAAAAATATATTACTGATAAAGCCTGGGAAGAGGGTTGGGTTAAAAATATAGAACCACTTGAAGAAAGAAATCAGAGTGTAGGAATTATTGGTTCTGGTCCTGCTGGTTTAGCAGCAGCAGAAGAAATTCGTAAGAAAGGATTTCAAGTTACAATATATGATCGTTACGACAGACCAGGTGGTCTTTTAATTTATGGTATTCCAAATTTCAAACTAGAAAAAGATATTGTTATAAGAAGAACTAATCGACTTAAAGAAAGTGGAATTAAGTTTAAGTTAAACTGTGATATTGGCACAGACATTACTTTTGATGATATTAAAAATAAGCATGATGCAGTTCTTATAGCGACTGGGGTTTACAAATTTAGAGAAATTAATCTTAATAATTCTAATTTTAATAATGTTGTGCCAGCTTTAGATTTTCTAATAGCAAGTAACAAGACTGGTTTAAAAGATACGGTTAAAGATTTCACAAATGGTAGATTAAACGCAAATGGGAAAAATGTAGTTGTTATTGGCGGTGGTGATACCGCTATGGATTGTGTTAGAACGGCCGTAAGACAAGGAGCAAAATCTGTTAAGTGTCTTTATAGACGTGACAAAACAAACATGCCTGGCTCTCAAAGAGAGGTCCAAAATGCAATAGAAGAGGGTGTTGATTTTCAATGGTTAACTTTACCAACTGAATATTCTGGAAACGGGTCATTAAAAAATGTCAGAACAGTTTTAATGCAACTTGGAGAACCAGATGAGTCAGGTAGAAGGAAGCCAGAGCCAAAAGAAGGTACAGAAAAAGATCTGAATGTTGATTTAGCTATAGAAGCTCTAGGTTTTGAACCTGAAAATTTACCTAAGCTTTTTGATAATAGTGACCTGACAGTAACTAGATGGGGTACACTAAAAATTAATTATAAAAATATGATGACATCAGTTGATGGAGTATTTGCTGCTGGAGACATTGTTCGTGGCGCAAGTCTAGTTGTTTGGGGAATCAAAGATGGTCGTGATGCAGCAAAAAATATTAATGAATATTTAGAAAATAATTTTGCCGATCAAAATAATATTAATAAGAAAGTAGTAAATGCATAATTATTTTATTGAAAAGTATAAAAAGGATAAAAAATTCCTAGAAGAAAATCACATTTACAATGCACAAGATGAACACTCATCATGTGGTGTTGGATTAATCGCATCTCTAGATGGCTCTGAGACAAGAGAAATAGTAGAGTTAGGGGTTCAAGCTTTAAGAGTTTTATATCACCGGGGTGCAGTTGATGCAGATGGTAAAACAGGTGATGGTGCTGGAATACAGTTATCCATACCAAAGAATTTTTTTACTCAACAAATAGAAAGAACTGGCCACGCTCCTAATGATTTCCCTTTTGGGGTCGGTATGATTTTTTTACCACGTACAGATTTTGCTGCTCAAGAAAATGCACGTACAATTGTTGAATCTGAAATAATTAAAGAAGGTTTGAAAATATATGGTTGGAGACATGTTCCAATTAATTCATCAATAATAGGTGATAAGGCAAAAGCAACAAGACCTGAAATAGAACAAATACTAATTTGTAATGAAGAACTAGAAGATGAAAAGCAATTTGATAATAAACTTTATATAATTAGAAAAAGAATAGAAAAAGAGATTAGAAAACAAAACATATCTGACTTTTATATTTGCTCACTCTCTTGTCAGTCTATTGTTTACAAGGGTATGTTTCTGGCAGAACAACTTTCTAATTTTTACCCAGATATACAAAATGAAAATTTTGTTTCTAGATATGCGGTTTATCATCAAAGGTATTCCACCAATACATTTCCAACATGGTCTTTAGCACAGCCTTTTAGAGTGATTGCTCACAATGGTGAAATAAATACACTTAAAGGTAATAAAAATTGGATGGCTGCACATGAGCCAAGAATGGAACATAAAAATTTTGGAAATAATGTAGATGATTTAAAACCTATAATTGATGCTAAAGCGTCTGACTCTGCAGCATTGGACTCAACAATAGAGTTATTAGTCAAAGCTAATCGATCTTTACCTATGGCTAAAATAATAACAATTCCAGAAGCTTGGTCCCATAGAAGAGATTTTCCAAAAAAAATAAAAGATTTATACGCTTATGGTGGAGCGGTTATGGAGCCATGGGATGGTCCAGCAGCAATATGTGGTGCGTACGGTGATTGGGCAATTGCAGGAATGGATAGAAACGGCCTTAGACCTATTAGATATACATTAACAAAAAATCTTCTTATCGCTGGATCTGAAACTGGAATGGTTGATATTAGAGAAAATGAAGTAGTAGAAAGAGGGAGAGTAGGACCAGGTCAATTAATAGCAGTTAACTTTAAAGAAAAAAAATTCTTTAAAGATCATGAGATAAAAAAATACTTAGCTGATACAAAGCCATTTGGTGATTGGGCTAAAAAAATAACCTATATTGATAAACTTGTGCAATCTGCAGATGAGGAATTTAGAGATTTAGATTCCGGTGATTTACGAAAAAGAATGGCATGCTTTGCTTGGTCGGTAGAAGACATCGAATTAATACTTCATCCTATGATTGCAGAAAAAAAAGAAGCAACGGGATCGATGGGAGACGATACTCCTTTAGCTGTACTTTCAAATAAATATAGAGGACTACATCACTTTTTTAGACAAAATTTTAGTCAAGTTACAAACCCACCGATCGATTCATTAAGAGAAAGAGTTGTTATGAGTCTTCGAACTAGAATAGGAAATTTAAGTAACATTCTTGATGAAGATGAAGACCAATGTGATCATTTACAATTGAACTCCCCTGTTCTTTCAATTGAGCAATTTAAATCTATGCGTAGATATATGAAAGATACTGTGAAGATCATTGATACTACAATGGATAAAAAAAATCCTGGAAATAATTTTGAAACAGAAATTTTAAGAATTAACCGAGAAGCAGAACAAGCTGTTAGAGAAGGATATGTTCATATAATTTTAAGTGACAAAGAAATGTCCAATACAAGAATATCTCTTCCTATGATATTAGTTACAAGTTCTGTTCATCATCACTTAATTAAACAAAATCTTCGAACTTTTATTTCTTTAAATGTTCAATCTGCAGAATGTTTAGATGTGCAATATTTTGCAGTGCTTATCGGAGTAGGAGCAACAAGTGTGAATGCTTACATGGCACAACAAGCTATTGCGGAAAGACACAAAAAAGGATTATTTAAAAATATCTCATATGAAGAATGTGTAGAGAGATTCATTAATTCCATTAACAATGGTTTGCTTAAAACTATGAGTAAAATGGGAATATCAGTTATTAATTCATATAGAGGTGGTTGTAACTTTGAAGCAATTGGTCTTAGTAGAAATTTAATGAGCAAATATTTCCCTTCTATGAGTTCTAAAATATCTGGTATCGGAATCAGTGGTATTGAAAGAAGATCTAGATTAGCTCATGACAAGGCTTATGAAGAAAGTGTTATTACGCTGCCGATTGGAGGAAACTATCGATACAGATTTGGTGGTGAAAAACATGCTTTTGAAGCAAGATCAATTCACATGCTTCAAACTGCAGTAACTTCTAATAATTATTCTTTATTTAAAAAATATTCTTCCATGATTGATGAAATGGATCCTATAAATATTCGTGACCTTTTAGACTTCAAAAAGAATAACGATAACAGTAACTCTAATACTGTAGAACCTTCTCAAGAAATTAGAAAAAGGCTTGTTGCACCAGGGATATCACTTGGCGCTCTAAGTCCAGAAGCGCACGAAACTCTTTCTGTAGCAATGAATAGGATAGGAGCTAAATCTGATTCAGGTGAAGGTGGTGAAGATCCGATTAGATTTAAACCTAAGCCAAATGGAGATAATGCATCATCAAAAATTAAACAAATTGCAAGTGGACGATTTGGTGTAACAGCGGAGTATTTAAATAATTGTGAAGAAATTGAAATTAAAGTTGCACAAGGTGCAAAACCTGGTGAGGG
Organism: uncultured Alphaproteobacteria bacterium; assembly: GCA_902515745.1. GTDB lineage: Bacteria > Pseudomonadota > Alphaproteobacteria > HIMB59 > CACPNW01. The sequence goes on from CABXWB010000018.1 coordinate 5,444, forward strand.
TGGACAATTGCCAGGAGGAAAAGTTACAGAATTAATTGCTAAACTAAGACATTCAACTGAAGGTGTGACGCTTATTAGTCCTCCTCCTCATCATGATATTTATTCTATCGAAGATTTAGCTCAGCTTATTTACGATTTGAAACAAATTAATCCAAGAGCTAAAGTATGCGTTAAGTTAGTTGCTCAGTCAGGGATTGGGACAGTCGCAGCTGGTGTTGCAAAAGCAAAAGCTGATACGATACTTATCTCTGGTCACAATGGTGGAACTGGAGCAAGCCCACAAACAAGTATTAAGTATGCAGGACTTCCTTGGGAACTTGGATTAAGTGAAGTACATCAAGTTCTATCTCTAAATAACTTAAGGGATAAAGTTGTTCTTAGAACTGACGGAGGTTTGAAAACAGGAAAAGATATTGTTATTGCGGCTATGCTTGGAGCAGAAGAATATGGAATTGGGACAGCAAGTTTAGTTGCTATGGGCTGTATCATGGTTAGACAATGTCATTCAAATACTTGCCCCGTTGGAGTTTGCTCTCAGGATGAAAAACTTAGAGAAAAATTTACCGGTACACCAGAAAAAGTAATTAACCTTTTTAGTTTTATTGCTGATGAAGTAAGAGAAATTTTAGGATCACTAGGCTTTTCTTCTCTTGATGAAGTAGTTGGAAGATCTGATCTTTTATATCAAGTCAGTAGAGGAAGTTCTGATCTCGATGATTTAGATTTAAATCCAATTATTCAAACCATTGATTCATCAGTTGGAGAATTTGACATAAAGAAAAATACAATTAATAAAGTTAGTGACAGTCTTGATCTTAAAATCATAGGGGATGCTAAGTCTTTCTTTGAAACAGATCAAAAAATTGAACTAAACTATAATATCAAAAATACTGATAGAGCTATTGGAACAAGACTTGCATCAGAAATTACTACTACAAAAGGAATGAGTTCTCTTCCAGAGGATTTCTTTACAGTTAATTTTCATGGTTCTGCTGGTCAATCTTTTGGATCATGGAGTGTGCAAGGAACTACTCTTAAAGTTTTTGGTGACGCTAACGATTATGTTGCAAAAGGATTATCAGGGGGTAAAATTGTTATTCAACCAAGCTCATCTTCACAACTAAAAACAAATAAAAATGTTATCATTGGGAATACTGTCCTATATGGCGCAACATGCGGTAAACTTTTTGCAGCTGGAACTGCTGGTGATAGATTTGGTGTTAGAAACTCTGGCGCACATGCTGTTATTGAAGGATGTGGTGATAATGGATGTGAATATATGACTGGAGGAAGTGCAGTTATTCTTGGCGAAGTAGGAAATAATTTTGGAGCTGGAATGACTGGAGGCATGGCATTTGTGTACGATAAAGAAGGAACTCTACCACTTCGAATTAATCTTGAGGATATCTTCTATCAACAACAAATGACAAACTATTGGGAAAAAGTTTTATATCAAAAAATTGAAGAACATATCAAGGAAACAAATTCAATGTACGCAAAAAATTTACTCGAAAATTGGGAAAATGAGAAATTACTCTTCTGGCAGATTGTTCCAAAAGAAATGATCAATAAATTTGATCAACCTGTACTAATACAAGAAGAAAAATCTGCTTAGTTTTTTATTATTGATTGAATAGAATCATTCATTATTTTTAAATCAAATGGATCGGATAATCTATGATCACTATTTTTTAATAATTTAATTTGTATTCGATTACCTTTAATTTTTTTTAATATTTTTTCTGGAACATCTGGAGTGACAACATTATCTTTTAGTCCTTGTATTAAAATTAAGGGCTTATTCCATTTGAATTCTTTATTTAAAATTTTATTTTTTCTACCTTCAACAATGTATTTCTTTTTTATAAGATAACTAAACCCGTAGGAGGAATATTTAATAATTCCTTTTTTCTTCATTTCTTGTTTTTTCTTTAAAGGGAGTTTTTCATAAAACCCATCGATATAATCAGGTGCTGCCGCTAGGCCAATTAATCCCACAATTCTTTTTGGTCTTGCTTTGGCAGCTAAAAACATTAACCATCCACCCATACTGCTACCAACCAGAATTTGCGGTCCTTTTGCAATATTATCAATGATATCTATTAAGTCTTTCTTCCAATCTGAAATTGTAAAATCTTCGAATTTTCCATCAGATTTACCATGACCACGGCATTCAAAACGGATAAACCGCAATTTATTTTTTTGGGCAAATCTTTCTAATGACAAAGCTTTTTGACCACTCATATCTGAGTTAAGGCCATGGATAAAGATGATACCAGGCCCCTTGCCCTTTATAGATTTATAGCGAATTCTTTCTTTTTTCTTATTAATAAAGTAAGGCATCTTTGATACAAATACTTATATTTTAATAAAATGTCATCATTTAATGTCGCTCAAATTCTTCCCTCTTTAGATTCTGGTGGTGTCGAAAGAGGCACTATTGAAGTCGCAAATTATTTATCTGAATTAAATTTAAAAAATAATATTATTTCAAATGGAGGGCGTTTAATTAAGGAAATTGATAAAAATTATACTGATCATTTTCAATTACCAGTTAACTCAAAAAATTTTTTTATTTATCCATTAATTGCTAATCAATTAAAGAAATTAATTTTTAATCAAAATATTAATGTTGTTCATGTACGATCAAGAGCACCAGCATGGATTTTAAGTTTAATAAAAAATAGAAACTTCAAAACAATATCTACATTTCATAATGTGTATAGTGGTAATTCTTATTTTAAAAAAATCTATAATAAGCAATTATCCAAAGTTGATCAGATTGTTGCGATTTCAAATTATGTAAAAAATGAAATTAGTAAAAAATACAATTTGGATTCAAATAAAATTAAAGTGATAAATAGAGGAGTTGATGTTAAATATTTTGAAAAACCAATTTTAGACTCTCAAATAGAAAATATAATAAGTAAGTATCAAATTGATACCTCAAAAAATATTATTTTATATCCAGCAAGGCTAACAAACTGGAAAGGTCAAATAGAGTTTTTAGATATATTTAATAAGATACAAAATGATAATTTTTTATTATATTTTGTGGGTGATACAAAAAATCAATCTTATACAGAAAAATTACAAAATAAAATTCAAAGTTTTAACCTTAGTCATAAATGTAAGATTATAGGCAATCTACTAAGAGATGATTTGAAAACTTTATATTACCTATCATCAATTATTACCTCTTTTCCTTTACAAGCTGAAGGGTTTGGAAGAACTATAAGCGAAGCTTTAATAATGAAAAAAAAGTTACTAGCCTTTAACTATGGTGGTGTCAAAGATCAGTTAGATAAATTAGATGATATCTATAAAGTAGATCCTCATAAATATAATGAAATAGATATTAAACTTCAAAATATTATAAAATTAGATGACGAAGAATTTTCTAATATATCTTTAAATAGTAAAGATTACATATCAAAAACATTTTCAAGATACAAAATGGTACGAAGTTACGTAGACTTATATGAACAGCAATCAATATAAAAAAATACTAGTTGTAAAACATGGATCACTTGGTGATATTGCATTTTCTATATTTGCCATGGCATCAATTAAGCAATTTTTTAGTAAAGCCACAATTGACTTGCTCACTGAAGAAAAATACGTAAATTTTTTAAGTAATTCAAATTATTTTAATTCGATTTTTAAAGATAACAGAAAAGGAATAATAGATTCACTAAGGGTAATATTAAAAATTAATCAAAATAAATATGATCTAATCATAGATTTACAGAATTCTAAAAGAACAAATAATTATTGGTTATTCTTAAAATTTATTTCAAAAGTAAAAGTAAACGGATCTCGTTCTAATTGTGATATTCAATATATAATTCCTCCTCAAGGAACTGAATCTCCACAACAAGGTTTGTACAATCAACTTAAGTTACTTGGAGTAAATGAAATTAATCAAAATTTAAATTGGCTTACCAAAGATTTTACGGCAATTAATCAAGACAAAATAATCTTAATGATACCTGGTGTTTCAAAATCAGGTAAAGACAAGCAATGGTCACCTAATAAATTTGCAATACTTGCAAGTACTCTAGAAAAAAAAGGATATAATATTTGTGTTATTGGGCAAAAATCAGATAAAGAAACAATAGAAACGATCAATAATACATGTCAGAAGGTTATTGATTTAAGCGATAAATCACCTCCTGAAATCATTTACTCCGTTGCTAAGAAAAGTAATTTTATAATTAGCAATGATACTGGCCCAGGTCACATAGCTGCTCTAAGTAATTCACCTATTCTTTTTTTAGCCAAAGATAATGTTATCTCAAAATCAAACTTGTCTGAATATAAAAATGCTTATAAAATCATGACAGATACAATGGACTCAATTTCAGTAAAACAAGTTTTAGATTTTTTACACGATAGTAAATTAACTAATAAATGAAATTAATTCTTTTTCTAAATTTGGGTTGTTAGAGAATAGTTTAGTATATTTTTTCTTCCACGGTGCATATTCTTCTGCAATCATACCTGGAACATTATCTGAATCATAAATAACACAAAGTTTTGTTTCACAAAGTGATGCAATATGCGTGCATCCACATTCAGGTGTAATTACATATGTTGAAGAATTTATTATTGATGTCCAATAATCAAAATTTAATTGATCTAAGATTAAAACATTATTTATAGTTTTAAGGTTTTCAAACCCTTCATTAGTAATAATCTCATATTTTTTAAATATTTCATAGAATACATTCCTTGATGTACTATCAGTTGTCATTACAATATTGATTTCTAAATTCCTCAGATTGTCTAACAGATTGATAAACTTTTCTTCTGAAAAATATTTATTAATCCATTTTGAAGATAAGTGAATTAGACATAATTTCTTAAAATTTAAATTTATTTTATCAAATTCAAATACATTCTTAATTTCTGCATTATTATTTAAATTTAATCCATTTTCAGTAACTAATTCCATCATAATCTTTGTTTGATGAATTGGGATATTTTGTGAATATCTCAATTGGCGATCAATTATTTTGAA
>CABXWB010000019.1 GCA_902515745.1 uncultured Alphaproteobacteria bacterium
TTTGCAAAAGGATAGAAAGATTTTAAAAAACTTAAATTTAGAGAATAGTTTTTTTCATCCTTTGAAAAGAAAGAAACAATTAGAGGTAAAATTACAAATGATGAAATTAAAACTATTAATAACGCTACAATCATTATAATTCCAAAATCAATTACAGGTTTAATATCTGATATTACTAACGATACAAAAGCAACAATTGTAGTGAGAAAAGTATAAAAACAAGGCCAAAACATCATACTAAAATTTTCAAAAATTTTAATGTCCCTTTGTAAATAATTATTCATTATGTGAACATTCATAGAAATAGATAAAACAAACATTAAGGATAAAAAATTTGCTGAAACAGCTGTAATTTCAAAATTAATAAAACCAGCCAAACCTATTGACAAATAAACTGCGCTAATTGAAGTAGATAAAATTGCAAGTACCCATTTGACTCTTCTAAAAATTAAGAAAAGAATTAAAATTATAATTAAAAGAACTATTAAACTGAATGTTAAAATATCATTCTTAACATAAGAAATAACATCGCTTGATATCATTTCTACTCCACCTAAATAGTATGTATAATTTTGATTGCTATTAATAATAATATTTCTTATATTTTTAACTAATTCGTTTCTTTCTTTGTCTATTTCAGTTTTTATTTTGTAATATTTTCCCTGAGAAACGTATAAATTCTTGTTTTTTTTAAGATCAATTGCTTTACTGTTTTCATTGAGAAAAATTATAATAGAAGTTATATTTTTACCCTCATTAATAATTTGATTACTGTAGATAGGGCTTTTTGAAAACTCATTTAGAACATCTTCAATTTCTAAATTTGTATCTAATATTGTTTCATAATTATCATTTGCTAAATCTAAAAGATTAGTATTATTTAAAAGAAGGATAGGGGCTTTATTAATATTAAAAACAGAATAAACTTGGGGTAATTCAGATAATTTTTCACTTATCTTTTCTATTTCAGCTAATAATGATCTATCTATTTTATCATTGCCTTTGACCGCGATTACAAGACTATTTTTTGTAGGAAATAGATCTTGATAATAAGAGAAATATTTGAAATCTTCATCATTTTGCGAAACTAAACTATCAGAAGATGCATCAATTCTAAAATCTTTTATATATAAACTCGCAAAAAATAAAGATAAGATAAAAACAATTGATAAAATAAATTTTAATAATTTACTCATAATTTCTATACACTCTGTTACCAATAGAAGTTAAAACTTCGTATGAAATAGTTTTGCATCTTTTAGCAAATTTATCTACTTTGTATTCTTCATTAATAATATCAACGTACATTCCTACTTTTAAATCATGACTAGATTTTGAAATGTCTATTGTAAATGAATCCATAGAAATTCTTCCAATAATCTTAAATCTATCTCTTTTAAAATAAACAAAGCCTTTATTGCTCAATAATCTAGGTATTCCATCTTCATACCCAAGTCCAATTATTGCTACTTTTGTTTTATTTTTTGTCTTGAATGTACGATTATATCCAATGTATTGATTTTTTTGTAAATCTTTAATTTGTATTATCTTTCCTTTAAAATTTATTACGTTTTTAATTTTCTTTTCTAATTTTTCATTTTCATAACAACCGTAAATACCTATTCCAGGCCTAATCATATTGTATAAATATGTCTTATCTAGAATTGAACCATGGGAATTAGATAAGCTAAAAATAATACCCTTAGGTATTTTGTTCACAAAAGTATTAAAAAGTTTTTTTTGTTTCTTATTGTATTTAATCTTGTATTCATCTGAGCTCGATAAATGACTAATTATCAATTTAATATTATCATTTTTAAAATCTATCATCTTTATTTCATCAACTGATATACCTAATCTATTTATGCCAGTATCGATGTGAATTGCATATTCTAAATTAGTTTTTTTTATTCTTGCGTATTCCTCAATACTATTAATCACTGGTATTAAATTTGCCTTTGTGAATTGATTTAGTTTATAATTTTGTAATCCATTTAGAACAAATATTTTAATTAAATTATTTTTATTTTTTAATTTTAAACCCTCACTTAATGTAGCAACAAAAAAATGTTTACATCCTTGATTTAATAAAAGATTATATATTTTATTAGCACCTAAACCGTATGCGTTAGCTTTTATTGTTGGTGCTACAATTAAGTTTGTTTTAAGTTTTTTAAAAAATTTATAATTATAAATTAAGTTCTTTGTATTAATATTTAGAATACCACTTTCGTTAATCACTCAATAATATTATCATAATCTTTCGTAGTTAAGTCACTGAATTTTGTATAATTAGCGTCAAAATGCATTTTTATTGATCCAATTGGACCATGTCTTTGCTTTGCTATAATTATTTCTGCTTTATTGTAGTTGTCATTAGTTAACTGCTGCCATCTAGAGACTCTTTCGTTGTATTTCATATCATCCTCTTCAGATTTTTTTATTGGTTCTAATCTTTCTAGATAGTAACTTTCTCTATATATAAACATGACTACATCTGAGTCTTGTTCGATGGTTCCACTCTCTCTTAAATCCGATAGTTGTGGTCTTTTATCTTCTCTTTGTTCAACTTGTCTTGAAAGTTGAGATAAAGCAATAATTGGTATATTCAATTCTTTTGCTATTGATTTTAAACCTCTCGTAATTTCAGATATTTCTTGAACTCTGCCATCATTTCTATTATTCGATGATGAAGACATTAGCTGTAAATAATCAATTATTATTAGATTAATATCATGTAATCTTTTTAATCTTCTTGCTCTTGCTCTTAAAATTGGAATCGTAAGGACAGGATTATCATCAATAATTAAGTTTAAGTTTTCTAATTCAGATGAAGTTTTGGCAATTTTATTAAAATCATTTTTATTTAATTCTGCTTTTCGCATTTTATCTCCAGATATTTTAGTTTGCTCAGCTAAGATTCTGGTAGCTAATTGCTCTGATGACATTTCTAAAGAAAAAAATGCTACTTTACCTCCATCAATAATTTTTTTATTATCAAATTCATCCTTTTTCTCTTGATATTTTATTGCGCAATTGAAGGCTATGTTTGTGCCTAAAGCAGTTTTCCCCATTGATGGTCTTCCAGCAATAATTATCAAATCTGATTTATGTAAGCCGCCTAATTTATTGTCTAAGTCTCTAAATCCTGTTGGTACACCTGCTATTTTACCATCTCTCTTGTAAGCCTCACTAATTATATCTACAGCACCTTGCAATGCATTTCCAAAATTTATAAATGACCTATCAGAATTTCCAGTTTGAGATAGATTGTAAAGATCGTTTTCTGCATTTTCTATAAGATTTTCTGCTAATTTATCACTATTTAAATTAGTCTCATTAATAATGTTTCGGGCTACTCCTACTAAATTTCTTTTCACATATAAATCATAGATAATTTTCCCATAATTATAGGCATTTTGTGATGAAGGTGCGCTATCTTTAATTTGATTTAGATAATTAACTTTATTGATATTATTATTATCTTCTGGGAGATAGTTTTTTAAAGTTATTGGTGAAACTAGAATATTTTTTTCCAATAAGTTTTTAATAGTTGAAAAAATTACCTTATTAGTTTGGTCTACAAATTGGTTTTCATTAATAAAATCAGAAACCTTCTCATAATTTCTATTATCCCACAATATACAACCAATAAGAGCTAACTCAGCTTCAGTATTTGAAAAAATATTTTCTTCATCAGTACTACTTTGATTTGTATTTATTAACTCAACTGACATTCATACTAATTAAACTATCTAAAATTAATCAACAACAATAAGAGCAAAAATTTAGTTAATAAAATATTAATAGTGTGAATAAATTAGTTTTTATTAACTTTAATCAAAAATTCCTCAGTAATATCCTCATAAGGATTGATTTCTATAGTATGTTCACCAATTGATTTTATTTGATTTTTAATAATGAGATCATCTGATTTAACTTTAAGGTTATTATCTAATAAATAATCTATTATTTCTTTTTTTGAAATCGAGCCATAAAGCTGATCCTTCTCGTCAGCTTCTCTATTAAAATTTATCTTAATTTTTTTAATTTCTTCAAGTAATTTTTTAGCATCAGTGAATCTAGTTTCTTCGTTTTTTTTAATCTCATCTTTTATTTTATCATAATGTTCAATATTTTTTTTATTTTCTCTAAGTGCCATATTATTAGGAAATAAATAATTTCTTGCATAACCGGGCTTTACAGATACTATATCCCCGATTTTCCCTAGTTTTTTAATAGCTGTTGTTAAGATGACTTTCATTGTGAATATGATTTATTTGTATAAGAAATTAATGATAAAAAACGTGCTCTTTTTATTGCTTTAGATAATTCCTTCTGTCTTTTCTTTGATACACCTGTTATTCTACTTGGAATAATTTTACCTTTCTCTGTAATGTATCTGGATAGAAGTCTTATATCTTTATAATCAATTTTAGGTGAATTAGGTTGGCTAAAAGGACAGAATTTTTTTTTATTCTCAAAGGGAGAATTTGATTTTTCCTCTCTTTTATTTTTGAATTTATTTTTTTTCATAATTTAATTTTGTTGGAAGTTCTTGATGTTCATTAACTTTTATAAATATGTACCTTAGCAAATTTTCTGATTGATTTAGTTCTTTATTTAGATCTTTAATCATTATGCCAGAGGCCTCAATTTGAAAAAAATTATAAAAAGCTTTTTTGAATTTATTAATATTGTAACTTAAATCTCTTAGACCCCAATCCTCTTCATTAACAATATTTGCAGATTGGGAACCAAGCTTGCTCTTAAAATTCTCTATTTCAGATTTCAACTTTGCTGTTGATAATTCAGGATTAAATATTAATACTACTTCAAATTTATTCATATAACTCCATGGTTTATCTTATAAATATAAATCTATAAGAGAAGTTGATCTTGCATATATTAAAATTTTAAAATAAATCAAGCTTTTATGACAACTATTGTATTTCCAGGACAAGGAAGCCAAAATGTAGGTATGGGTAAGGATTTTAATGACAATTTTAAAATTGCTAACCTAGCATATCAGGAAATAGAGGATTATAGTCAAATTAATATTAGAAAAATAATATTTGAAAATGAAGGAAATAAATTAGATTTAACTCAGTTTACCCAAATATGTATTTTTGCCACTTCATATGTGATTTTTAAAACATACCTAAATGAAACAGATCTCGAAATAAATAATATCAATGTTATGATGGGCCACTCTCTTGGGGAATATACAGCCCTAGCTTGTAGTAATAAAATAAGCCTTAAAGATTGCTCAATTATTCTTAAAAAAAGAGGTGAATTAATGAACAACGAAGTAATTGAAATTGATAGTGGAATGGCTGCATTGATTGGAAAAGATTCAAATTATGTTCAGAAAATTATTGATGATAATTTTTTTGATTTAGAAATTGCTAATGATAATTCTCCGATGCAAATTGTAATATCAGGTGCAAAAAAAGAATTAGAAAAAAGTAAAGATATATTTCTAGATAACGGTATTAAAAAGTTTATACCATTAAATGTTTCAGCCGCTTTTCACAGCAAGTTCATGACTCAAGCTCAGGAAAAATTAAATTTTGATATTGATTTATTAAATTTTTCAGAAAACAAAATTAAAATTATTTCAAATTATGATGCAAATAGTTACACTGAAAATGCATCTATAAAAAAAAATCTACAGTTTCAAATGGCGAATAAAGTTAAATGGACTGAGAGTATTAAAAAACTGGAGGAAATTGAAGAAAAAAATATTATAGAAATAGGACCAAGTAAAGTTTTAAGTGGTTTAATAAATAGAATATCAAAAATTTTTTATATTAAATCAATTAATGAAATTGAGGATTTGTCAAAATGAATGAAATTAAAAAAATATTTATAACAGGTGCTTCAGGAGGCATTGGATCAGCAATTTGCAAAAAATTTATAGATAAAAATTATACACTTGTTTTAACTGCTTCATCAAATGAAAAATTAAATAAATTGAAAGAAATTTATGGTGATAATAATTTTTATTTCAAAGTAAATCTAAGTGATTCTAAAAATCTTGATAATTGCTTAAATGAAATTGTAAAAAATCATAAAGATATTTCTGTGATTATTAATAATGCTGGCGTTACTCAAGATAATTTAATATTTAGAATGAAAGATGAGCAATGGAATAAGGTTATTCAAACAAATCTTAATTCCAATTACCAAATAATTAAATCCTTATTACCTAATATGTTATCAAAAAAATATGGAAAGATAATTGGGATATCTTCAATTGTTGCGTCTACTGGTAATCCTGGACAAGCAAACTATGTTGCTTCAAAATCTGGCATGATTGGTCTTTATAAATCTATTGCTTCTGAAGTTGCAAAAAGAAATATTAATGTCAACGTAATTTCACCAGGATTTATTTCAACTTTTATGACTGAAAATTTAAGTGATCAACAAAAACAATCTTATCTTTCAAGAATACCAATGTCTAGATTTGGAAAGCCAGAAGATATTGCTAATTTGGCATATTTTTTATCGATAGAAGATTCGTCTTATATAACTGGTCAAAATTTTCATGTTAATGGTGGAATGTTAATGGTTTAATTAGTTGACATACCTTCAAATAATATTCTAAAAGTAACTATTAAGGAGACAGATATGAGTGATATTGAAGATCAGGTAAAAAAAATTGTTGTTGATCATCTAGGAATTGATGAATCAAAGGTAATTCCTGAAGCTAAATTTATTGATGATTTAGGTGCAGATAGTTTAGATACTGTTGAGTTAGTCATGGCTTTTGAAGAAAAATTTGGAATTGAAATACCTGATGATGCAGCAGAAACTATTCAAACAGTTCAAAATGCAATAGATTATATTCAAAGTAAAAAATAAAATTTAATTTATTTTATGAGAAGAGTTGTTGTTACTGGTATGGGTTTACTTACCTCAATTGGTAATGATAAAGAAAACACCTGGAATAACTTAATCGATACTAAGTCAGGTATAAAAAAAATTAATCATTTTGATGTATCTGATCTTCCGGCTAAAATTGCTGGTTACATTTGCAATAATGAAAATGAAGATAATTATTTCAATAAATCCTTAATACTAGATAAAAGAGATTTAAACAGAAACGATAGATTTATACAGTATGGTCTTGTTGCGGCCGATATGGCAATTAAAGATGCTGGTTTGGAAAATCTGAATGAAGATGATAAGTTAAAAGTTGGAGTTTCTGTTGGTTCAGGAATTGGGGGCCTTGAAACTATATATGAAGGCTCTTTAACTATTAATAATAAAGATCCAAAAAAATTATCTCCTTTCTTTATACCTTCATCTTTAGTAAACTTACTATCCGGTCAAATTTCAATAAAATATGGTTATAAAGGCCCTAACCACTCAGTAGTTACCGCTTGTGCTACTGGTGCTCATTCAATTGGTGATTCTGGTGAAATGATTAAAAGAGGTGCAGCCAACATTATGATTGCAGGAGGATCTGAAGCAGCTGTATGTAAGTTAGGTATAGCAGGATTTTGTGCAGCAAGAAGTTTAAGTACTTCCTTTAATGAGGAACCTAATAAAGCTTCAAGACCTTGGGATAAGGATAGGGATGGATTTGTTATGGGAGAAGGGTCCGGAATAGTTGTTCTTGAAGAAATGGAATTTGCAAAAAAAAGAGGAGCTAATATTTACGCAGAATTAGTTGGTTATGGAATGTCAGGTGATGCACATCATATAACAGCTCCTGCTGAAGATGGTGATGGAGGATTTAGAGCCATGAAAGAAGCATTGAAAATGGCAAATATCTCAACAGATAAAATTCAATATATAAATGCCCATGGAACATCTACAAAAAAAGGTGATGAAATCGAGCTAAATGCAATATCAAAATTATTTAACCATAATGTATTTGTTAGTTCTACTAAATCTTCAATTGGTCATCTTCTAGGTGCTGCAGGAAGTGTAGAATCAATTTTTTCTATAATGTCTATAAATAAAAAAGTTTTGCCAGCTACTTTAAATTTAGATAATCCAATTGAAACAAGAAATATTAATTTAATTCCAAAATTTCCTTTGGAAAAAAATATTACTTACGCTTTAAGCAATTCTTTTGGATTTGGAGGAACTAATACTGCATTATTATTTAAAAGTATTTAGTATAATAATATTTAGTTTTGTAATTTTATTTTTAATATATTTCTTCTATGTTCTTAATAAAAAAATAGTTTTATCAAACAATTATTTTACAATTGATAAAGGTGAAAATTTAGTAACATTTGTAAAAAAGAATATTACAAATTATTCAAGTTTAGATATACAAATATTAAATATTTATTACTTATCTAAAAAAATAATTCTTAATAAATTCATTCATTATGGAGATTTTTATATTGAAAATCAAATTTCAAGTACTAAAATTCTTGAAGTAATTTCTAATCCTAGTAACGTAATTAATAAAGTTACAATTATTGAAGGATGGTCAAAAAATGAACTAAAATCTGAATTGACTAAAATTTTTAAAAATACATATGAAATTCCATATGAAGATATAATTGCTGATACTTATTTTATTGATAAAAATATGAGTTTTAAATTATTTCATCAAAACTTAATTAATATCAAGAATAGATATCTAAAAAATTTTAAAGATAACATTATTTATAAATCATACACAAACGAAGATATTTTTATAATAGGATCCCTAATTGAGAAAGAGGGCTTAGATAATGAAGACAAAAAAAATATTTCATCAGTAATTTTCAATAGACTTAATAACAAAATGAAACTACAAATAGATGCAACAGTGTTATACGCACTTACAGGTGGGCAATACAATTTAAAAAGAAAATTATTATTAAAAGATCTTAAAATTCAACATTCATTTAATACATATGTAAATAAAGGACTGCCTCCAAAACCTATTTCATATGTAGGAAAGAATACAATTGATATAATATTTCAAAATCATGAAACTGATTTTTTGTTTTATTTTTTTAATAATTCTTTAAATAGGCATATATTTTCAAATAATTACCAAGAACATAAGAATAAATTAAATGAATATAGAAAACAAAAGTAAATTAATTATAATCTCTTCACCTTCTGGAGCTGGAAAAACAACACTATGTAAATTATTAATTAAAAAAATGAAACATTTAGATCTTTCTATTTCGTATACATCAAGAAATAAAAGATTAAATGAAATCAATGGTAAAGATTATTTTTTCGTATCTAAAAATAAATTTGAAAAACTTAAAAATAGTAATTTTTTTATAGAAACAGCCAAGAACTTTAATAATTTATATGGATCACCATATATAAATATTAAAAATTCACAAAAAAGAAAAAATCATATTTTATTTGATATAGACTGGAAGGGTGCAAGAAAAATAAGAAAAAATTACGATAAAAATAATATCATTGATTTTTTCATACTGCCTCCTTCTAAATCAGAACTTAAAAGAAGATTAGTTAAAAGAGGAAGAGATAACAATAAAGAAATTAAATTAAGACTTTCGTACGCTATAAAAGAAATGAAGCATTATACAGAATATAAATATGTACTAATTAATGAAAATGTTAAAAAAACTGTAAATGATATAAAA
>CABXWB010000020.1 GCA_902515745.1 uncultured Alphaproteobacteria bacterium
ATTATATAAATAAATTGAAATAGACATATTAGGTCGCTAAAAAATGATTTTTTATTTTTTTTTAAATATATTGGACAAAAAATTACATCACTATCAACAATTTTATTTAAAAATTTATCATATGGAGCTGCAATAATTATCTTATAATTTTTTCTTATAAGTGATGAAATTAAATCTTTTCTAAAATTATATAAGTTCCAACAACTATTGGAAGTTATTAAAATTTTCATTAAATTCGACCTTTAAAATAATTATAGAGTATTGCGAGATACTCATACAAAACAACTTTTATCTCTTCATAATTTAAATATGATGATAATTTGTTTTTTTTATCTATAGGTTCTGCAAAATATACTTTGATTTGTGGGGCATTTTTTTTCCATATTAAGGAAGATCTTTTAGAATGAAAAGGAGCTGTAATAAAAATTATTTCATCGATTTTATTTCTCTCTAATTCATTTTCAACCATAAGAATATTTTCGTAAGTACTTGATGGATATGTGGTAAATATTTTAATATCTTTTTCTCTTACATTATTTTGAATTAAAAGTGCTTTAATAATTTCAACTTGACTTATTTTTTGTTCTTTACCAGAAGATACATAAATCTTCTTAGCATATCCTGATCTGTAATATTTGAGTACATCTAGTGTTCTTTTTTGAAACCCTAAATTTTCATAACCTGAATAACCATCTCCGCTGAACACAACAATAGCATCAGCTTTTTTAATTGTATAATCTTCCTCCAAACCCTTTGATAAATAATAGAAAAAAGGTGAATAAAAAGTAACAAAGTATAAAAATAATAGTGGTATAAAAATGTAAGTGATTAAACTTCTAGATTTAAGAAAATTGAACTGTTCACTTTCTTCTTTTTTTCTAAAAGATGCAATATTATTATTATAATTAATTTCAAAAATTTCTTTAATTTGCGAGAACCTATTTGACCATGAATTTTCTCTTGCAACTTCTATTCTTTGCTTTTTATTTTTCCTGTATATAGAAAAATCTCTATCTAAATA
Organism: uncultured Alphaproteobacteria bacterium; assembly: GCA_902515745.1. Taxonomy (GTDB): domain Bacteria; phylum Pseudomonadota; class Alphaproteobacteria; order HIMB59; genus CACPNW01. Next base: position 1,022 of record CABXWB010000020.1, read on the forward strand.
ATTTTTAAATTCTTCATATGATTTAGAGACATAAATTGTACCAGGATACTGGTTTTCGAATATTTTAAATTCATTTAAATCTGTTGTAATAACAGGCAGACCCATAGCTAAATATTCGTTAAGCTTAAAAGAATAAACATTTTCAGTAAAATTGTTTTTCAGATATGGAATAATAGCTAGATCAAATATTTTTAGATAAAATGGAATTTTATCATGATCAACATGACCTATAAATTTTATATTTTTATTTTTTTTTAATTCCTTTATGTCTGTATGTTCTTTTCCTATAATCATGAATGTATATTTTGGAAAATTTGTAGATAAATAAGCTAATAATTTTTTATCAAAAACTTTTGTTATAGCTCCTATATAGCCTATGATTGGTTTATTATATTTATTTAAATTATAATTATTATTTTTTATTCCATAAACCTTCTGAAATTTTAAAAAATTAACTCCAGATGGAATTAAATATGTGGAGTTATTAAATTCTTTGCACTTATTAAATAAGTTGTGAGAAGTACAAAATACTGTATCTACTTTTTTTATAAAATTTTGTTCATAAATATTTTTCAGATTATATTTATTAGATCTTATCATATCATCAGCACAATAATAAATTTTATAGATAGAATTTATATTTGTGAAAACATTAAAAACCAAAGGTGTTGGCAAAAATGATATAAAGCAAATATCCTTATTTCCAGTATTCTTGATCCAATTTTTAATAGACCTGATTGTTAAATATGAGTTTATTTTTGTTGAAAACTTATTATAGGGGAAAGGTAAAACTAGAGGTGAATAAAGTAAAAAATTATTGTTAATAATCTTATAGCCTTTTTTACTGTAAAACCATTTTTTTATTCTTGAAAATACTCGAGAAAAGTCAGAAAATTTTAAATTTCTTGTTCCAGTATTTTCAATAAAGAGAATTTTTGACCCTTCCTCTAATAGTGAAGTTACTAATTCATGATGTAATTGCCAATTAATATCCCAATCTATAGAAGAAAAAATGATAAAATTTTTAGATTTCATTAAATTTAATATTTTTTAAAAAAAGAAAACATTACATCACATATATATTTGGTTTCTTTTAGTGATTGATAATCATTGATAGGTAAACTTAAAACTTGCTTTGATATTTTTGAAGCATTTTTTAAATTATTAAATTTACATTTTTTTTTGTAGAAACTATATTCAGAAACAATTTTATTATAATAAATTGCAGTTGAAATATTATGTTCTTTAAAATATTTTTTTAACTTATCTCTATGATTAGTTTTAATAGTATATTGTGAATATACACTTTTATTGAAATCAAGAATTTTAGGTTTTTGGATTAAATTATTATTTAATAGAGAGTTTATTTTATCTATATTTTTGTCATAAATTGCAGCTATTCTTGATCGATTAGATAAATTTTTTTTTAAATATTTAAATTTTGTTAAAAGGATTGAACTTTGTAAAGTATCCATTCTCCCCGATACTCCTTGTATATCAAAGTCTTTTTTATTTATTGAGCCATGTGATCTTATTTTTTTAATTCTAGTTGCAAGATTTCTATCATTTGTGAAAATTGCACCTCCGTCTCCATAACAACCTAAAATTTTAGTAGGAAAAAAACTTGTACAAGAAACATCAGTAAAATAGTTAGAATATTCTCCATAATGCTTTGACATTAAACTTTGAGCGTTATCTTCAATAATTTTGATATTTTTATTATTTTTAATACTTTTCTTTAATTCTTTGAGATTTGCAGGCTGACCAAATAAAGAAACAGGTATTATTGCTCTTGTTTTCTTTGTAATTTTTTTATTAATTTTGCTGATATCAATGTTATATGTTTCAGAATCTATATCAATTAAAACAGGTTTAGCTTTAAGAGATAATATTACCTCAACTGTTGAAATAAATGTAAATGGACTAGTTATTATTTCATCACCTTCTTTTATACCAATTGCAATTAATGATATTAAAAGAGCGTCAGTCCCAGAGGAGACCAGAATACAATTTTTAGATTTTAATGTTGAACTTAATTTCTTCTCTAGAATAGAGTTTTCGGGACCATTAATATATTTATTATGGTCAATTACTTTTGATATATTTTTTAATATATCCTTTTTTATTTTTTTACTTTCTTTATCAAGAGAATAACTATTAATTTTCATACTTATTTTTGAATATAAACTTCATTTTTATTTTTATCATAAATATATTTTTTTTTAGTTAAAGGGCATATGTATAAACTACTACTTTCATTAGAAAAATTTATATTATTTCCTTCAATGGTTACCCATCCTTTGTGAGATGCTGGATTTCCATAATATTTTTCAAATTTTTTAACATCTTTTGTCAATACGGAACCTGCGCCAATAAAGGCGTATTCTTCTATATTATTGCCACAAACAATAGTTGAGTTTGCACCTATAGTTGCTCCCTTAAATACTTTTGTTGATTTAAATTCTTTTTTTTTGCTTATATGAGATCTTGGATTAATTACATTAGTAAAGACTACACTAGGTCCACAAAAAACATAATCACCAATCTCAACACCGTCATAAATTGAAACATTATTTTGAATTTTAACTTTATTTCCTATTTTAACATTTTTTCCAATGAAAACATTTTGACCTAATATACAATCATCTCCTATCATTGCGCCAGAAGAAACATGTGACCAATGCCATATTTTTGTATTTTTACCTATTTTTACTTTTTCATCTATTATTGCAGTGCTATCTATATAATTCATACAATAACCCTAGTTAGAGGGTGGCAATCATCATCAGGGTTGATAGTTTTTGATTTTTTTATTTTATAGGTTAACTCGATACCATTTCTGATGTTTTTTATTTCAAATCCTTTTTTATTCAATATATTTTGATATGATATTACATGGAGATTTTCAAAATTTTTAGAAAGATCAATATTTTTTTTATCTACTTTTAAAATTTTATAGTTATTGTGAATTTTTTTTGTATTTATCAACTTTAAATGATTATTATCTATTGATAAAAAGTATCTTACATTAGCTTTTTTTGTGCGTATATATCCAGAATAACATTTTTCAGAAGAAAAATATACTTTAGACACTTCATCTGTTCCAAATAAAAAATTTATTAAATCAAATAAATGTATACCTATATTATATAATAATCCTCCAGATTTATTTTCATCTCCCTTCCAGCTATATTTATACCAATTCCCTCTTGGTGTTATGTATGTAATATCAACATCATGTACTTTATTAGAACCTTTTATTTTATTTTTTAATTTTATAATTGATGGATGTAATCTTAATTGATTTATTGAATAAACTTTTTTATTATATTCATGCTGCATTTTTTCGATAGCATCTAAATTCCAGGGGTTAATAACAAGAGGTTTTTCACAAATTACATGAGCTTTTGATCTCAGCCCAAATCTTATATGCGTATCATGTAGATAATTTGGAGAACATATCGATAAAAAATTTATTTTATCTTTTGTTTCAGAAATTTTATCAATATATCGATCAAATCTTCCTATTTCAGTAAAAAAATTAGAATTTGGAAAGTATTTTTCAATGAAACCAACGCTGTCATTTATATCTAAAGAACATATTAAATTGCATTTATTTTTTTTTATCGCTTCAATATGTTTTGGAGCAATATATCCTCCCAATCCAATCAAAGCAAAGTTCTTAATTTTATTTAAACTCATATATTTTTATAGTAATTTAATTTATAAATTCATAGAAACTTTTATAACAAGAAAAAAAATTCATCTAGTAAAATTGATAAAAAATTAAATTATATGGAAGCCAACTGTCTCTGTAAGTTGAAAAATTAAGCCAAACATAATTTATTATAAAATATAAAGAATAAGCAAAGAAATATACAAATCTTCTTATTAAGAGATTCTTGATAATTATATCAAGATTAGAATATACATAAAGCTGTATTAATGTCAGATAAAGTCCTATCCTATCAAATGCTGTTGGCGCTAACTGAAACAAAAATAAACCGCAAATAGTAAATAGTGAAAATAATATCACTAGTTTTTTTTCGCTTTTTGAATTTAAAAAATCTGTTCCAAAATAAATGATTAATAAACATGGAATTAAATTTATTAAATATCTAAAAATTGTGCCTGTAGATTCACTATGCTGACCTTCACCAATGTAATAATAATAATAAAATTGAATTGTGTCTAATTTGTAAATCAATAATAATATTAAAATTAAAAATAAAAGAATCATCATTAATATTGCTCTAAAATTAAATCTGAAGTTAACAAAGTATAATATTGAGAAAAGAATTAATGATTTATGAAAAAGAGAGCCGATAATAATTAATAAAATAAAAAATAAATTTTTATTTTTATTTAATGCTATAATTGAAAAGATTAGAAAAGCATATGCAACACTTTGCCTGGTATAACCCATGGCCAAAACATTAATAATATATGGAAGCGCAACAAATATTACCATACATGGTTTATTTTGTTGAAATGCAAATAAAAAAATAGATGAAACAAAAATAAAAGCACATATAAAATTGACTATGTAAATAGGATTTGAAAAATCAAAAAATGAATATAACAAAAGAGTAAAACCCCAATCAGATCTAAAATTGAAAAATTTTGATGGGTTTATTGTTAAATCTTGTATATAATTTAAATAACTAAACCAATCACCGCCTACTTCATATCGAAAACCAATATAAATAAGTAAAAATAAAAATATAAAAGAGTATATAAATTGTTTAAATACATTAGGTATTTTATCAATAATTAAACTCATTAAAAAAATAAAAATAAAAGATATGTGATAAGGAAGCATTAATAGTTTTGTAACCACGATTGAAACATCAATACTGGCCAAAGCTTACTATGAAAATCAAATTTCTTACTTTTATGATCTAACCAGCACTGATCAATTAATTTATGATCAAAATAACCCTGTTCTTTTATTAAATTTGTTTCTAGTAGCGACTCAGCCCAGTCACGCAACTCATTTCTTAACCAAGAAGATAAGGGGATGCCAAAACCTTGTTTTGGTCTATCAATTAATTCTTTTGGGATATATTTACCAAGAATATCCCTTAAGATAATTTTGCCTTTGTTTTTACTAATCTTCATATTTACCGGTATCTTAGTTGAAATATCAAATACATTATGACTAAGAAATGGAGCCCTTGTTTCTAAACTTGAAGACATTGATGCTCTATCAACCTTACATAATATATCATTTGGTAAGTAATTAGACATATCCCAATACATCATTCGATCTTTAAAATCATAAGATCTTAATTCTTCAAAATCTTTATATAAATCGATCATTATAGGATCAGAATTTATAATTAATTTGTCTTGAGTACTCCATTCTGTTGTTAAACTAATAAATAAATCATCTATATTTTTAACATATTTTAATCTTTGAAATGTTTTTACTGATTTTTCTCCAATAAAATTATCTAAATTTTTATTATTAAAAATATAATTATAAACTAAATTAATTGTATCTGGATTAACTCTTGATAAAAAATTACCTAAAATCTTTCTTGCTTCAAAGGGCATCCATGAAAAATATCTCCATATTTTATTAACCCAAAAATATCTATTATAACCTCCAAATAATTCATCGCCACCATCACCACTCAATGCAACTTTAACATTTTTTGTGGCAAACTGGCTTAAAAGTATAGTTGGAATCTGTGAACTATCTGCAAATGGCTCATCATAAATATTCATAAGATTAGGAATAATCTGTTGTGTTTCACTTGGTGTTAAAACTGCTTCATGATGATCAGTTTCTAATATTTTAGATATTTTTTTTGCATATTTAGATTCGTCAAATGAATTTTCTGTAAAACCAATTGTAAATGTTTTTATTTTCTTATTTGATTCTTTTGTCATTAATGCAGTAATTAAAGATGAATCAATGCCCCCTGATAAAAATGATCCTAAAGGAACATCTGATATTAATTGAGATTTAACTGAATCTTTTAATGTATTTTCTAAAGAAATTTTTGCTTTATTATAATCTGTAAATTGATTATGCTTATTTTCTATAATTTTATCTTTTGAGTTCCACCAAAACTTATAATTTTGATTATCAAAAAAATTTTTATCAAAATTGCTTTCACGTATTTTGTTAGTATTTATTTCTAACATTGAACCTTGCTCTAACTTAAAAACATCTTTAAAGATTGTCTTTGGAGCTCTAATACAAGAATATCTTACTAGATCATCTAGAGAATTTCTATCGATGGGGTTGTCAAAATCTTTAAATTTTTTTAATGATTTTAATTCAGATGCCACAACAAAAGAATTGTTTACATTTCCAAAATATAATGGTTTTTCACCAAACCTGTCTACAGCCAAATAAAGTTTATCAAGTTTTCTATCAAATAAACATATTGCAAACATACCATTAAGAAAATTTAGAGTTTTTTTAAAACCAAATAATTCAATACTTTTTAATAAAGTTTCAGTATCAGAACTACCGTTCCATCTGCAATTCACAAAATTTTCTTTTTCTATTTTTTTTCTTAAATTAAAGTGATTATAAATTTCTCCATTAAAAGAAATCAAGTATCTTTTATTCTCTGATAATTTTGGCTGATTACCATTGCTAGTTAAATCTTGAATAGTTAATCTAGTATGACCAAAACATACACCTTTATATTCATCAATCCAGTAATCTTGAAAATCAGGACCTCTATGAATCAGTGAATTATTCATTTTTTTGATGATTTTGATATAATCATCTCTTTTGTAAATTTTATTTGTTATGAATGCTGATATTCCACACATTGAAATTTATAAATTTTTTTCTTTGTAACTAATTACACACCAAAATGGTTCTTCGTTAGAAAAAGATATTTTATTAAATCCAGTTTTTTGGAGTAGAATATAAATTTGTTTTTTATTTAATCTTTGTTCAATTTTAGTTCCAAATCTATCTAAAGCATCATTTCTAAGAACATACATTTTTTGGTTTGAATAAAAAGAAAGAGGAAAATTATTATTTTTATATCCAAAAAAATTTAAAATTTTCGATAATCTGGAGACAGGATAGTAAATTAGAAATGCAATTATATCACATGTTAAACTTTTCATAAAAAATGGCATTCTAGAAATAATTATTCTAAAAAAATTTGAAATCTGCCATACTAATTTAAACCACAACGGTCTATTATCAAAAGCATAATAAATATAAATTAAAAAAGGGGCGTTTATTTTTAATTTTTTATTTATCCCTTTTAATGCCTCTGCAATATCTGGGATATGATGTAGAACACCTAAACAATAACAAAAATCAATACTTTCATTTTTTATAGGTATTTGATTTGCATCATTGTTTAAATATTCAATATTTGTAAATTTTGAGAGGTTATTTTTTGAAACTTCAATAGCTTTGTTAGAAGGCTCAACAAAATAAATTTTTTTTACTTTATCTGCTAAAAAATATGTCCATCTCCCACTTCCTCCACCAACATCCATACCAATAGAATTTCTGTTAATTAAATGCCAAGGGAAAATTGAAAAGTATTTATTAAAAATTTCTTTATTATCAGATAAACTAATTTTATTTTGATTAAATTTGTTCCACTCTTCTCCAAAATCATTAATTAATTTATCATCTCTATTTTTCATATTTAACTATTGTCTTATATACGTTTTTATATTGTTCTAGTGCAAATTTTAAAGATAAGCTGTTTTTTGATTTTTCTCTTAATTGAAAAGGATCAATTTCCATAATTTTTTTTAAATCTTTGATTGTAAAATTATTTTCAATATTCAGATCTATAATTTTACCTGCATTTAAAGAATTTGTTATTATATCTATATCACCTATGCCAGCATTACTAATAACTGGTATGCCCATAGCTAGTGACTCAGCAAATTTAGTTGGAAAACTTGCAATTTTAGAATAATAGGGTTTTATAAAACTTAACATAATATCAGAGCAGCCCAATATATTTGGTAAATTTTCTCTAGAAGAATTAAGAAGAATGATTCTATTATTTAATTTTTTATTTTTAAGGTTAATAAGCTTAACTAATTCGTCACTAATATCATTAGAAATAATTAAGAAATAAAAATTATTATTATGTTTTGATATTTTTTTTTCAAAAAATAATATCATTTCATCTATCATATACCATGTTCCAATAGATCCCAAATAACAAATAACTTTACTTTCAAGAGGAATATTATTTATTATTTT
>CABXWB010000021.1 GCA_902515745.1 uncultured Alphaproteobacteria bacterium
GAACTTTTACCATTACCTCTAGATCCCCATAACAAGGCATTGTTAGTAAAATTTCCTTCAGCAAAATTAATAGTATTTTTATAGATAGTTTTTTTTTGTCTTTCTATTCCGATTAAAAGATCCAAATCTAAACACCTAAAATTAGAGATTATTTTAAGGTTTTTAATTTTACTATCCCAAATAAATGCATTTGCTCTTGAGAGAGTAAGATTTGACAAAAAATTGCTTAAAAACATAATAAATACTTTATTTGATTTTTCTTATTACACAGTATAATAAATCTCTCAAATTAAATCATCATAGGTACTATTATGGAAGCATTTGGAACATTTTTACCACTTATATTAATATTTGTAGTTTTTTATTTTTTATTAATTAGACCACAACAAAGAAAAGTTAAACAGCATAAAGAAATGTTATCTAATCTCAAAAGAGGTGATAAAATAGTAACTTCAGGTGGAATTATTGGAACTATAAATAAGGTAGCTGATAATAGGGAATTAACCTTAGAAGTTGCTGAAAATGTTGAAATAAAAATTGCATCCGGAATGGTTGCAGATTTATATGAAATGCCAGAAGTTCAAAAAAAAGAACAACCAAAAGAAGAGAATAAAAGTAAATCTGGCTTCTCTTTATTTTCTAGAAAAAAATAAATTTTTTTATTAATGAAAAATTATCCCATCTGGAAATCATTTACAGTAGTATCTTTAGTCTTATTAGGAATAATTTTTGCAATTCCTTCAATTATTTATGATGAAAATTCAGAAAATTGGTTTTTAAAAAACAAGATTAATTTAGGTTTAGACTTACAAGGTGGATCATATTTATTATTAGAAGTTCAGCTAGATGTTTTATATAAAGAAGAACTAGATAATTTTGTCGATAGTGTTCGTTTGATTTCTAGAGATCAAACTGTAAAAATTGAAAAAATTGATATTCAAGAAAATGAGGTTATTGTTTCTTTCCCTAATATTGAAAAGATAAAGGATATTCGGGATGCCTTTTTTCAAATGTATAGAGGTGTAACTTTACAAATTAATAATAATAAACTCAGTATAAAGTTAAATGATGAATACAGAAAAATTATTCAAGATTCAGCAATTAAACAATCTTTAGAAATAGTTAGAAAAAGAATTGATGAGTCTGGAACTAAAGAACCTTTAATCCAAAGATCTGGTAAAAAGAGAATACTTTTACAGTTACCAGGAGTAAAAGATCCTGAAAGAATTAAAGATTTATTAGGTAAAACAGCCAAACTAACTTTTCACATCGTTGATAATGGGAATACATCTGCTCTTCAAAATAACTTAGCTCCCTTTGGAAAAATCATTGTTCCAGATATGTACGATGAAAATACAAAATATTTATTAGATAAAAGAGCAGTCGTAGGTGGAGAAAATTTAGTGGATGCCAAAGGTTCATTTGATCAAACAGAAGGTCATGCAGTCTCATTCCGTTTTGATACAGAAGGTGCACAAAAATTTGGTAAAGTGACAACAAACAATATTGGGAAAAATCTTGCAGTTGTATTAGATGGTGTTGTCATAACAGCTCCTAGAATTAACAGTGCTATTACTGGAGGCTCAGGTATCATAACTGGAAATTTTAATGCCCAAGAAGCATCTGATTTAGCTGTATTATTAAGAGCTGGTGCATTGCCAGCACCTTTAGAAATTGTTGAAGAAAGATCAGTAGGAGCTGGTTTAGGAGCAGACTCTATAGCAGCAGGTCAAATAGCTGCTATTATTGGTATGGTTTTAGTATGTATATTTATGACACTCATATATGGAATTTTTGGTGCCCTTGCTAATATTTCATTAATAGTAAATTTATTTATAATCATTTCATTATTAGGGACAATTGGTGCAACATTAACATTACCTGGTATAGCTGGAATTGTATTAACAATCGGTATGGCAGTAGATGCAAATGTTCTAATTTTTGAAAGAATTAAAGAAGAGAGTTTAAAACAAACAAAAGTTTTTCAGATTGTAAAAAATGGTTTTGATAGAGCTATGTCAACTATACTTGATGCCAATATTACTACTCTAATTGCTGCTGTGTTACTTTTTGCATTTGGATCTGGTCCAATAAGAGGTTTTTCCATTACATTATCTTTAGGTGTGATAGCCTCAATGTTCACAGCTTTAATGTTAACAAATTTTTTAGTATATATGTACTTATCATTTGCAAATAAAAAGGAATTAAAATTATAATGTTTGGTTTAAATAAAATTATTCCTGTTGAGCCTAATATTAATTTTTTAGGTTTAAGAAGAAATTTTTTAATTTTCTCTATTTTAGTAATATTTATTTCAATTGGTTTATTAAGTATCAAAGGTTTAAATTTAGGTATTGATTTTAAAGGAGGTACATTAATTGAAGTTAGTACAAAAAATACTTCAATTGGTGAATTAAGAGAAATTTTATCTTCTTCTTACAGCGATGTATCTTTACAAGAATTTGGTAACGAGAATATTATTTTAATACGACTTCAAAATAAAAGTAATCAAGAAAGCATTGAAACAGTTAATTCTGTAAAAAACTTAATTCAAGACAAGGTTGTTGAATTTAGAAGATCTGAATTTGTTGGCCCCACAATAAGTTCTGAGCTTTTGTTTAGAGGATTTCAAGCTGTCTCCTTTGCATTAATTGCTATTTTAATATACATTTGGTTGCGTTTTGAATGGCAATTTGGCTTTGGTGCAGTTGTTGCATTGACTCATGATGTATTGTTTACTCTTGGTTTGCTTTCTATTCTAAACGTTGAATTTTCTCTCGCAACAATAGCAGCAATTCTAACAATTGCTGGATATTCTATTAACGACACAGTTGTAATATTTGATAGGGTTCGTGAAAATTTAAGAAAATATAAAAAGCTTGAGTTAGTAGATTTATTTAACTTATCAGTTAATAATACTTTATCCAGAACAATAATGACAAGTTTAACTACACTCCTTGCCTTAGTATCTTTGTTTGTATTTGGTGGAGAGGTTATTCGACCCTTCGCTTTAACAATGATTATTGGTGTAATAATTGGTACTTACTCATCTGTTTTCATTGCGGTCCCAACTTTGTTAATTTTTAAGTTTAGACCGCAAGATGAAGATGATTAAGATTTATTTAAATTATCTGTAACTTTTTCCCAATTAACTAAGTTATCAATAAAAGCCTTTAAATAATCAGGTCTTCTGTTTCTATAATCAACATAATATGAGTGTTCCCAAACATCACATCCAAGTAGAGGAGTGTGGCCATGTACGATTGGGTTTTCTCCATTTGGTGTTTTAGTAATTTCTAATTTTCCATTATTTAGAACTAACCAACACCAACCTGATCCAAATTGACCAATACCTGCATTTATAAAATCTTCTTTCATTTTTTCAACTGAACCAATATCTGAAACTATCTTATTTTCGAGCTCAGAAGGAATTTTTCCTTCTGGATTATTTTTCATGACTTCCCAAAAATGAACATGATTTATATGTTGTGCCACATTGTTGAATACCGGTGCATTTTTTTGATAAGAGTTGATAACTATATCATTAACGTTATCATCTGCTATATTTTGTTCTTTAATAAATTTATTTCCATTAGTAATGTAAGCCATGTGGTGCTTATCATGATGCAACTCTAAAGTTTCAGCCGACATATACGGCATTAGAGCATCTTTACTGTAGGGTAGATCTGGTAACTCTAGATTTATCATTTTATTTCCTTTGATTTATAAAATTTTCTTTAAAAACTCACCTGTAAAGCTTTTTTTATTATTTGCAATATCTTCGGGTGTACCAGTTCCAACAATTTGACCACCTTTTACACCTCCTAGAGGACCCAGATCAATTATATAATCAGCTGTTTTAATAACATCAAGATTATGCTCAATAACGATTACAGTATTACCTTCATCAACAAGTGTATGAAGAATTTTAAGTAATTTTTTAACATCATCAAAATGAAGACCGGTTGTTGGTTCATCTAGAATATATAGTGTTTTTCCTGTTGATCTTTTTGATAATTCTTTTGATAATTTTATTCTTTGAGCTTCACCACCTGACAAAGTAGTAGCTGATTGACCTATTTTTATATAATCTAATCCGACATCCATTAAAGTTTGTAATTTTTGTTTTATAGTAGGAATTTTATCAAAAAATTTGTAACCTTCCTCAACAGTCATTTCTAAAACATCAGAAATAGATTTATCCTTATATTTAACTTCTAAAGTCTCTCTATTGTATCTTTTACCTTTGCAGATATCACACTCTACGTAAACATCAGCTAAAAAATGCATTTCTATTTTTTTTACTCCGTCTCCTTCACATGATTCACATCTACCACCCCTAACGTTAAATGAAAAACGACCTGGTTTATAACCTCTAGCACTAGACTCATTTAAGTTTGCAAACCAATCTCTTATTGGAGTAAAACATCCTGTATATGTTGCTGGGTTTGATCTTGGCGTTCTTCCAATAGGAGATTGATCAATATCAATTACTTTATCAATATGATTAATACCTTTAAAGTTAAAACGACTTTCATCTTTATTTAAAGATTTATTGAAATACTCATCTAATCTTTGATACAATGTATCAATAATTAATGAAGATTTACCACTTCCTGATACACCTGTAACAGTGATAAAATTTCCTAAAGGTAAAGTGATATTAAGATTATCTAAGTTGTTTGTTTTTATTTTATTAAGTTTGAAAACTTTATTTTTATTAAATTTTCTTCTATTTTTTGGAACTTCTATTTCTAATGATTTATTCAAATATTTTGCTGTCAAACTTTTATTATTTTTAAGTATTTTTTTTAGTCCTCCCTCTGCAATTATGTGACCTCCATTAACTCCTGCCTTAACACCAATATCAATTATATGATCTGATTGTCTAATTGCATCCTCATCATGCTCAACAACAATTACTGTATTTCCTAAATCCCTTAACCTAAATAAAGTTTCAATTAGTTGCTGATTATCTTTTTGATGTAATCCAATAGATGGTTCATCTAAAACATATAAAACTCCTGTTAAACCCGAACCAATTTGACTAGCTAATCGAATTCTTTGACTTTCACCTCCAGATAAAGTTTTACTAGCTCTTGCTAATGACAAATAATCTAAACCAACTCTATTTAGAAAAACTAAACGATCTTTAATTTCTTTAATAACTCCTTCAGCAATTTTTTTATTATTTTTATCAAGTTTACTTTCAAGTGTTGAAAACCAGCTTAAACATTCGCTTATTGATTTTTTAGTAATATTACCAATATGATTTTCATCAATTCTTACGGCTAAAGCTTTCTCGTTAAGACGGAAGCCTTTGCAAACTTCACAGTCTCTTTCAGATAAATATTTTTCTAATTCATACTGAAGCCACCATCTCTCAGTTTCCTCATATTTTCGGTCAATAAAGTTAATTATTCCCTCAAAATCATATAAAAAATTTAGTTCACCATTCTCATCTCCATAAAGAATTATATTTTTAACTTTTTTTGGAATTTCACTCCAAGGAACATTTTTATTTACTTTAAATTGTTTTAAAATTTTATCTATTGTTTCAACAAAATATTTTTTTTGATAACCAAATACTTTTGTTTCCCATGGTTTAATAGCTCCATCAGAAATTGATCTAGTCTCATCTGGCACAATCTTGTTTTCATCAAAATATTTTTCAACTCCTAATCCATCACACTCAGAACATGCACCTTGCGGTGCATTAAAACTAAATAGTCGAGGTTCAATTTCTTCGATACTAAATCCAGATACTGGACACGCAAATTTTGACGAAAATACAGATATTTTATTTGTATCCAAATTTTCTAAATATAACAAACCATCTGATAGTGTTAAAGCAACTTCTATGCTTTCACTTAGTCTTTGTTGGATATTTTTTTTTACAATAAGTCGATCAATTACAACATCAATATTATGTTTAAAATTCTTTTTTAGTGAAGGCACTTCATCTATATCATAAACAACATTATCTACTTTGAGACGTTGATAACCCCTTTTTTTTAAATCTTCGATTTCTTTTCTATATTCGCCTTTTCTATCCCTAACTATTGGAGATAAAATATAAATTCTCTTATCAATATTATTTTTAATTATAAGATCACTCATTTCACTAACTGATTGTGATTTAATTGGCTTACCAGTTGTTGGAGAGTAGGGAACTCCAACTCTAGCATAGAGCACTCTTAGGTAATCATAAATTTCTGTAACAGTACCTACAGTACTTCTTGGATTTTTTTGTGTTGTTTTTTGTTCAATAGAAATTGCTGGCGATAAACCATCAATACTATCTACATCAGGCTTATTCATCATTTGAAGAAATTGTCTTGCATATGCAGAGAGACTTTCGACATATTTTCTTTGCCCCTCAGAATAAATTGTATCAAATGCTAATGTTGATTTTCCTGAGCCACTTACACCAGTTATTACTACGAGTTTATTCTTTGGTATTTCTAAGTTTATATTTTTAAGATTGTGCTCTCTTGCACCTTTTATAACAATTTTATCTAAATTCATGAATATTAGTGTTATCTAATAACGTTAATATGTTATATGGATATATATAGAATTCTTATGGTTGGTAGTGTTAATAAAACAATTTTATTAGGAAACTTGGGAAGAGATCCTGAAATTAGATCTATGCAATCTGGAGCGAAAATGGCTTCATTTTCAATTGCAACATCAAAAAGATGGAAAGATAGAAATACACAAGAGCAAAAAGAAAAAACATCTTGGCATAACATTGTTGTTTTTGGAGATGGTCTTGTCGATATAGTAGAAAAATATGTAAAAAAAGGATCTAAAATTTATGTTGAAGGAGAGCTTCAAACAAGGAAATGGCAAGATAAAGATGGAAATGATAGATACACTACAGAGGTCATTTTACAGGGATATAATTGCAATTTAACCCTCTTAGACAGCAGAAATAGTAATTCTCAGGTATCAGATAATTCTCAAGAAATGGATCAATCTAAGCCAATTGAAGACAATTCTTTTGGAAATCAATCAGGTGATTCTGATGATTTAGATGAAGATATCCCTTTTTAAATTTTTATTTCATATATTATTATTTAGTAACTGAAAAATATAGTTTTTTTAATATAATTTAATCATTTATTTATATTGGTTTAAATTGTGCTTTTTGATATAAAAAATACTTAATTTTTCTTAGAAAACTTGGATTTTTTTAGTGCCTGACGATATAGATACATCAAATAACGACAATAAAGAGCCTACTAAAATACCTTCAGTAAGTTTAGAGCAAGAAATGCAGAAATCCTACTTGGATTATGCGATGTCTGTAATAGTTAGTAGGGCACTTCCAGACTGTAGAGATGGCTTAAAGCCAGTTCATAGAAGAATTTTGTATTCTATGAGTGAGTCTGGATACAATTTTAATAAACCATATAAAAAATCTGCAAGAATAGTGGGGGATGTAATGGGTAAATATCATCCTCATGGAGACTCAGCTATATACAATTCTATGGTTAGAATGGCACAAGATTTTTCTATGCGATTAGAGTTAGTCGATGGTCAAGGGAATTTTGGATCTTTAGATGGAGACCCTCCTGCAGCAATGAGATACACTGAAGCACGACTTGCTAAAGTATCTGAGAAGCTTGTTGAAGACATTGATAAAAACACCGTTTCGTTTCAACCTAATTATGATGACACAACAAAAGAACCCTCAGTTTTGCCATCCCAATTTCCAAATCTTTTAGTAAATGGTGCATCGGGAATTGCAGTTGGAATGGCTACTAATATTGCCCCACATAACTTAGGAGAAGTAATAGATGCATCTTTATTCCTTATTAAAAATCCAGAATGTAATATCTCAGACCTTCAAAAATATATTTTTGGTCCTGATTTTCCGACAGGAGGTCAAATAATTGGTAAAAAGGGCATAACTGAAGCTTTTGAAACTGGAAAAGGAGGGTGTGTAGTTAGATCAAAGACTAGCATTGAAAATTTTAAAAAGGATAGAGAAGCAATTATTCTACATGAAATACCTTACCAGGTTAATAAATCAAAATTATTAGAAAGGATTGCAGAAATTGTAAAAAATGGAATTGTTGAAGGAATTTCAGATTTAAGAGATGAGTCAGATAGAAACGGTGTTAGGGTTGTAATAGAATTAAAAAAAGATGTAGACTCAAATATTATTCTCAATCAATTATATAAACATACTTTAATTCAAACGACATTCAATTCTAATATGCTTGCTTTAAATAAAGGTAAGCCGGAACAAATGAATTTAAAAGAAATTTTATCTTCATTTTTAGATTTCAGAGAAGATGTAATAATAAAAAGAACATTATTTGACCTTAATAAAGCTAGAGAAAAAGCTCATATTTTAGTTGGATTGGTTGTTACTAATGAACATATTGATGAAATTATAGAATTAATAAAAAGTTCAAAAGATACAAAAGAAGCAAAAGAAAAATTAAGTAAAAAGAAATGGAAAGTATCTAAACAAAATCTTAATTTTATAAAATTAGTTGAGGATGATACTGTAGAGTTAAAAAATAACATATTCTATTTTTCTGATGCACAGGTTAAAGCTATTTTAGAATTAAGATTACAAAAATTAACAGCTTTAGAAAGAGAAGATATACAAAAAGATTTAGAAAGTT
>CABXWB010000022.1 GCA_902515745.1 uncultured Alphaproteobacteria bacterium
TTTCTTGGATAATGATTAAGTGGATGGTCAGAGAAATAAAAACCAATAACATCTAATTCATTAGATAATATTTCTGAGTTTTTCCAGTTTTGATAGTTTTGATTAAATAGATTTTTATCATCAAACGAAATTTCATTATCTTCAAAAAGCATATCTTGATTAAGATCTTTTTCTCCACCATATAAATCAATAAATTTTGTAACATTATTAAATAGTTTTGACCTATTCTGTTCAATACTATCAAAAGCTCCAGCTTGTATAAGTTTTTCAAGCTGTCTTTTGTTTATTACCTCTTTAGAAACTCTATTCATAAAATCAATAATATTTTTAAACTTTCCATTTATATTTCTTTCTTCTACCATACTTGTAATAGATTTAAGCCCAACTCCTTTAATTGCAGCAAGACCAAATCTAATTGATTTTGAATTTTCACCTACTTCAATTGAAAATAAAGGATTTGAAAAATTAATATCTGGTTTTAAAAAATTTATATTTAAACGCTCTATTTCTTGTTTTAATAAAATTATTTTTTCTGTTCTATCAATAGAATAGTTTAATGTTGCTGTGAGAAATTCATGCGGAAAATTAGCCTTTAGAAAAGCTGTTTGATAAGATATCAAAGCATATGCTGCAGCATGGCTTTTATTAAAACCATATCCTGCAAACTTATCAACTAAGTCAAAAATTTTTGAAGCTTCTTTTTTTTCAATATTGTTTTGAATTGCACCTTCAATAAATCTTGATTTTTGCATATCCATTTCTTTTTGAATTTTTTTTCCCATTGCTCGTCTTAATAGATCTGCTTCACCTAAAGAATAATTAGATAAAACCTGAGCAATCTGCATTACTTGTTCTTGATAAACGATAATTCCATAAGTTTCTTTTAATACTTCTTCCAACATAGAATGAAGATATTTAATTTCTTCCCGTCCATGCTTTCTATTGCAAAAAGATGGAATATTATCCATTGGTCCTGGCCTAAATAAAGCTACAACAGCAATTATCTCCTCAAATCTATCTGGTTGTAATTGACGTAGCACACTACCCATGCCGTTACTTTCCAATTGAAATATCCCAACTGTTTCTCCTTTGCTTAGCTGATCGTAAGTTTTTTTATTATTTAGGGGTATTTTATTTATTAAAAAATTCTTATTATCTTTTTTTATAAGTTTTACACAGTCATCTATGACTGATAAAGTTGTTAAGCCAAGAAAATCAAACTTTATTAGACCTACCTCTTCAACATACTTCATAGAAAATTGTGTTGCATTAGTATTAGTATTTTGATCTTTGTATAATGGAACTACTTTAGACAGCTTTTCGTGACCAATAACAACGCCAGCTGCGTGTGTAGAGGCGTGTCTATGAGTTCCTTCAATTTTGAGGCTTACATCAATAATATTAGAAATTCTTTCATCACTACTAATTTTTTCTTGTAAACTTCTTTCAGATTTTATTGATTCACTTAAAGTGAGAGGATTTGATGGGTTAAAAGGTATTAATTTAGCAAAAGAATCTACTTCTCCATATGGAACTTCTAATACCCTGCCAATATCCCTTACTGCCGCCCTTGAAGCAAGTGTTCCAAATGTAATTATATGAGCAACACATTCACTTCCATATTTATTGTTTACATACTCTATAACTTCATCTCTTCTAGTTTGGCAAAAATCAATATCAAAGTCTGGCATTGATACTCTTTCTGGATTTAAAAATCTTTCAAACAATAAATCATATTCTAATGGATCTAAGTCAGTTATACCTAAACACCAAGCTACTAAGCTTCCAGCACCTGATCCTCTACCAGGGCCAACCGGGATATGTTGTTCTTTAGCCCAATTAACAAAATCAGCTACAATTAAAAAGTATCCTGCAAAACCCATTCTAATTATTATTTCATTTTCATATTTCAATCTATCAATATAAATTTCTGTATTTTTGATTTCCTTTTCTTTTATTTTTTTATCAAGGCCTAGTTCTGATGATTTTAATAGAAAATCTTCAGCAGATAAATTTAGATCATTTTTAAATTCTGGTAATTGCGGTTTTGTTGACTCAGGAAAATAATTACATGAAAGAGAAATATTTAAATTATTTTGAATTATTTCTGGTATATCTTCAAAATTTAAATACATCTCCTCACTAGACTTAAAATAAATATTTTCATTTGAAGTATTTCTTTGAGAGTTATTTATTGTAGATTTTTGAGCAATACATAGTAAAGCATCATGAGCTGAATAATCATCTTTACTAGCGTACTTTAAGTTATTTGAGCCAATGAGAGGTATACCAAACTCTTTTGATAAATTGATAAAATCTTTTTCAAATATGTCTATATTTTGATTATTAATTCTCTGAATTTCAAAGAGAAAATTTTGCTTAAAAATTCTTTTAAAATTACTAATTAATTGAATTATATCTTTTTTTTTATTTTCTTTATTTAATAAAAGAAGAGGATTAAATTCACCACCTATATAACAATATAAACCTTCAGAGAATTTATTTAATTGTGAAAAGTAAATACCAATATTATTACCGTCATTAAGATGAGAAAGTGAGCTTAATTCTAAAAGATTTCTATACCCAATTTTATTTTTGACTAAAAATGTAATTTGAGAAATTTGATTATTTACAATAATATCTAAAAAATTTATTGAAGTACCAATTATCGGTTGAATGTTGTTTTTTACACATTCTTTGGAGAATTCAAACACTCCAAACATATTATTATTATCTGTAATAGCAATAGCAGGCATCTCATTTTTTTTTGCAAGATCTACTAAATTTTTTATTTTTAATGTACTTTCAGACAAAGAATATGAAGATAAGCATCGTAAATGTATAAAGGGATTATTCATTTGTTAAATGTATATTCTTATTTTTAAAATAATAAATTTCATCTGCTAATAACGAGTAAGTTTTGTTATGCGTTACATATACTAAAGTTTTTTTATTTTGTTCGATATAATTGATAAAAAATTTAAAAATATTGTTAGCAGTATCTTCATCAAGATTACCTGTCATTTCATCAGCTAAAATTAAATCAGGGTTATTCACAAGAGCTCTAGCAATTGCCACTCTTTGTTGCTCTCCTCCAGATAACTTTAAAGGTTTATAGTTAATCCTTTCATCTAAACCAAATTCAAGAAGCAGTTTTTCTGAAATTTCATAACTTTTCTTTTCATTTTTATTTATTAATAATGGAAGCATAACATTTTCTATCACAGTAAGTTCAGGAATCAGATGAAAAAATTGATGAATAAAACCAATGGATAATCCTCTAATTTTATTTATCTCATTTTTAGGGCACAAAGAAATGTCTATGTTATTATAATAAAATTTACCATTAAATTCTGAATCAAGTAATCCAATAATATTTAGAAAAGTTGTTTTTCCTGAGCCTGATGGTCCAACAATTGAAACTTTTGTATTTTGCTTTAATTTAAAATTTAAATTATTAATTATCTCAATTTTTGAATTATATTCATTTGTGTAATTTTTACTTAAATTCGATAACTCTAATATATATTTATTATTCACTTCTTAAACTTTTAATAGGATCAATTCTAGCTGAGCTTAAGGCTGGGAAAATAGTTGAAATTATTGATATGATTATTGCTACACAAAGTACATAAACTACTTCATTATAGCTAATTTTTGATGGTAGAGATGATAAATAATATACTTCCTCAGAAAACAGTTTTGTTCCAAGTAAATTTTCTAAAAAACTTTGAATTGATTTAATATTTATTGTGAAAAGTATTCCAATTATTAATCCTATTAAAGACCCAATTAAACCAATTGAGATTCCAATAGTAAAAAATATTTTTATAATACTTTTATTACTCATTCCAATAGTTTTTAAAATTCCAATATCTTTATTTTTTTCTTTTACAAATATAATTAACCCAGAAATAATATTTAAAGACGCAACCAAGATAATTAAAGAAAGAATAATAAACATAACATTTTTCTCAACTTTAAGAGCATTTATTAAAGTTTTGTTTTGATCCTTCCAGGATATTGAATAAAAATTTAATAAAAGATTAGATATTTCTAATTCTACTTTATTTTTAAATATATCAATTTCAATTGGAGATGATGTAAAGAATTCAATTTTGTTATATATATCTTCATCATATAAGAGTAATTTTCTAACAAGTTCTGAAGATAAAAAAATTAAATTGGAATCATATTCATATAAACCTAGATCAAATATACCTACTACTTCCAATGTTTTGAATCTTGGAATATTACCTAATATTGTTTTATCAGTCTTTGGAATTGCAATTTTAACTTTATCTCCCAGACTTAAATTCATTTCATTCGCTAAGGAGTCTCCAATTAATATTTCACTTTTTGGGTTTTCAATTAATGCCCCCGTATTAATTGAATTAAACAAATAATGATTTTTATCATATTTGTCATAGCCTTTAATCATGACACCTTTTGAGTTATTTGATTTTATAATTAATCCATTTGTTTCAATAGATTTGTAGTGTTGGTAAAAAAAAGAATTATGAATATTAAATATGAGTTCATCAGCTTGCTTATTTGTTATCTCATTATCAAAACTATAAATATTAAGATGTGAATTAAGTCCAATTATTCTGTTTGTAAGATCAATTCTAAAACCATTCATAACAGACATTACTATAATAATTGCTGCCACTCCTAAACTAATACCTATTATTGAAAACCAGGCGAAAATAGACACATAACCATCAGATTTCTTAGAGAATAAAAACCTAAAAATCAGTAATCGTTCTGATTTAGAAATCATCTATTTTTTTAACTTATTATTAATAAAATCAATTACACCACTAGATGAAATTTTTTCACTTTCATTATTTTGACGATTCTTTATTTCCACTAAATTATCTTTTAAATCTCTTTTGCCAATAATAATTTGATATGGTGTCCCAATTAACTCATTATCAGATAATTTTTTTCCTATACTGCAGATTCTATCATCATAAATGACTTCAATATTATTTTCCATAAAATATTCATAATACTCTGATGATTTTATTGCACAATCTTGATCTTCTGGCATTAAATTAACTATGGAAACCTTAAATGGAGCAACTTCTAAAGGCCACCTAATTCCTTTTTCATCATGATAAGCTTCTATAATTGCACCCACAAGTCTTGAAACACCAATGCCATATGATCCCATATGCACTGGAACATTTTTCCCACTTTTATCTTGAACAAATGCATTTAATTTCTCAGAATATTTTGTTCCAAAATAAAATATATGACCCACTTCAATGCCCTTAGAAATTTTTAAATCTTCATTTGAAATTGGGCAATTTTTTTCATCATGTTGATCATCAACTGCAGCATAAAATGACTGCAACTCATTTGGGTCTATAGTTTCAGGGTTTAATGTTTCTAATTTTTTATCATAGTAAAGTGTACTTTCACCAGTCTTAGCTAGTATTTGAAATTCATGACTTAAGTTACCTCCAATTGGTCCTGTTTCTGCTCTTAAAGAAATTGGTGTTAAACCCATTCTAATAAAAGTTTTTATGTATGCTTTAAACATATTGTCATAAGATTTTTTTGCTTCGTTTTCATCAAGATCAAATGAATAATTATCCTTCATTAAGAATTCTCTTCCTCGCATTACTCCAAACCTAGGCCTAACTTCATCTCGGAATTTCCACTGAATATGATAAAGATTTTTTGGAAGATCTTTATAAGAATTTATATGTGATTGAAATATATCTGTAATTAATTCTTCATTTGTCGGGCCGTAAAGCATTTCCCTTCCACTTCTATCTTTAATCCTTAGCATTTCTTTTCCATAATCATCGTATCTACCTGATTTAATCCACAAATCAGAAGATTGAATCGTAGGCATAAGCAGTTCTACTGCTCCTGCATTATTTTGTTCCTCTCTAACAATCTGTTCAATTTTTTTTAATACAAGTAGACCTAGAGGTAACCAGGAATAAATACCGGCACTAGATTGTTTAATCATACCAGCTCTGATCATTAATTTGTGTGAAATTATTTCAGCATCTGATGGCGCATCTTTAATAGTGGGAAGAAAAAAGTTAGAATATTTCATTTATTAAATATATTTGATAAATCAAATCCAAATAAAATCAAAAAAAATAAAATTAAAGCTGATATTAATGAAGTTGCTATAAATTTTATTAGAAGATATGGCTTACTTGGAGCGCTTTTTGCATGTCCAGATTCTACTTTTTGGGGTACTTTTATCTTAATTGGTAGGAGTATGAAAAATAAAATCCACCAAACAAGGATAAAAATTAGAACATGAGTAAATATTGCCATTAAGATCTTATTAAATGAACTTCAATTTCTGGTTTTTTTTGAATTGAATTTTTTATAATCTTTCTAAAACTACTTTTAACTAAGTCAGATACTATAGAATCTGATGATTTCTGATCTTTGTTAAGTTTTGTATAGTTTTCTATAAAAAGTATTTTAAAATCATTTTTAATATTTTCTTCATCTATTCCCGGCAGTCCTTTTAAGGTAAGTAACACATTTTTATTAATTGAATAGTCATCACCATTGATAATTAGAGAAATTAAAACTAGTCCCTCAAATGAATATTTCCTTCTCTCTTTAATAAATGCAGATTCAGAATCGTAAAGATTTTTACCCTCAACAATTAACTTTCCAGTTTCAAATTTTTCTACAATTTTAGGTTCACCTGGTGCAATTTTGAGACATTTTCCATTTTCTAAAATTTTAGTAAATGGTACTTGAGATGAGTAAGATAATTGTTTATGCGCCTCTAGATGCATGGGTTCTCCATGCACAGGAATAGATAAGTAAGGTTTTGTCCAATTATACATTTGTTTTATTTCATCGGCATAACCATGACCTGAAACATGTACTAAATCATCATCAGCAGTTACTATCTCAACTCTTTGTCTAATAAGTAAGTTCTTTAAATTATTTATTGATTTTTCATTACCAGGAATGTCTCTAGAGCTAAAAATTACTACATCTTCAGGCTCTAAATGTAAATGTTGATGAGAATTATAAGCTATTCTGAAAAGTGCAGATCTTTTTTCACCCTGACTTCCAGTACAAATTATGACTAAATTTTCTCTTGGTATATAAGAAGCTTCATCTTCACTAATAAAAATTTCATCAGCTGCAATATAACCACATTTTCTTGCTACTTCGATATTTTTTTTCATACTCCTACCAACAAGAGCTACCTTTCTTTTATTTTTTTTTGCTGCTTGAATAATATTTTTCATTCGTGCAATATTTGAAGAAAAACAGGTAACAACAATTCTATTAGAAAATCTTGAAAATATACTTGTCAGTTCATCTCTAACATCACTTTCAGATTCTGATTTACCAGGCACATTTGCGTTAGTAGAGTCACCTATTAAGGCAAGTAACCCATCATTTCCTAATTTTTCAAATTTTTCTTTTGAAAATGAGTCTCCTAAAGTAGGTGAATGATCTATTTTCCAATCAGCAGTATGAAGTAATGATCCATATGTTGTTTTAATTACTATTGCAGTTGGTTCAGGAATTGAGTGTGTAGTTGGGATAAAACTTATATCAAAATTATTGAGTATTATTTTCTTGTCTAAATTTATCTCTTCTAAAGTAAATCCTTCTACTTTATTGAATTCTTTTAGCCTATTTTCGATAAGAAATTTTGCAAATTTACTTGCATATACAGGACATTTAATTTTATTTGCTAAGAAGGCAACAGCTCCTGCATGATCTTCATGACCATGGCTGATAATAATAGCCTCGAGATTATCTTCTAAACTTTCAATATGATCTATTTTTGGTACCAATAAATCTACACCAGGAAACTTTTCATCTGCAAATGAAAGACCTAAATCTATCATTATCCATTTTCCATCACATCCGTAAAGATAACAATTGGCGCCTATTTCTCCAATACCTCCAAGAGATAAAAAGTGTAGTCCTTCATTAAAATCATTTAGTTGTAAATTATTACTCATAAAAATGTTTGGTGCCGATTTCTTTTATTCCTTCTAATGTCAAATGTTCCATATATATAGGTTTATAAATAATTTTATCCCTAAATATTTTACCTAGACCACCCGTAATATAGACTTTGGGCTTAAAATTATTCTCCTTAATAATTTGCTTTAATATGCCATTAACTGCATGCAAATATCCAAAATAGAAACCTGATTGAATAGAAGCAGATGTATTATTATTAACAATTTTATTTGATTTTGAGATTTTTGAAGTTTTTATTAACTCAGCATTTTTTAAAAGTGTCTCCATTGAGAGATTTATTCCTGGAAAAATTAATCCACCTAAATATTGATTATTTTTAATGACATCAAAAGTAGTAGCTGTACCAAAATCGACAATTATACAGTCTTTGATTTTCTTACTATATACATAGGCATAGTTTGCTATTCGATCACTTCCAATTTGATTTAAATTATAATTGATACTATTTGTAAATGATATTTTTTTTGGATTAATTACATAAAATTTGAATTTATTTTTTTGAAAAATATTTTTAAAAATTAAATTTAAAGAAGGTACAACTGAGGACAAGATACAAAATTTATCTTT
>CABXWB010000023.1 GCA_902515745.1 uncultured Alphaproteobacteria bacterium
GGCTCACAAATTATTCCTCCACCACAGCCTACATCGAGTATTTTTAAATTTTTAATGTTCCTATTATTAATTTGGTCTAATATGTAAGTCATTCTATGACTTTTAATTTGATGAAGTATCTTAAATTTACCCTTTTCATTCCACCATTCATCAGAAAGTTGATTAAACAAAGCAAATTCTTCATTTTTTGATTTTATATTCATCATATTTCTTGTTTGTTAGAAACAATAATTATATTAGCTGAAATAATTTAAAAAATATTTAAGTCAATGAAACTTGTAGTAATGAAATTTGGCGGTACTTCTGTTGGTAGTATCGATAAAATCAATAATGTTGCAAATATTGTTGAAAAGCAACTAAATGATAAAAAGTTAATTGTTGTTTTATCCGCAATGTCGGGTGTTACAAATAAAATGCAAGAATATATAGATGAAATTGAGTCAAATGAGATTATAGAAAATGATTTAATTCTAACATCTGGTGAAGCTGTTTCAGTTGGACTTCTTTCAGCTATTTTAAAAAAAAGAAATATTAAATCTATTCCATTACTTGGATGGCAAATCCCAATTATAACAGACAGTAACCATCAAAAAGCTAAAATCCTAAACATAGATAAAGTTAGAATTGATAAATATCTAAATGATTATGATGTGATAGTAGTTGCTGGATTTCAAGGTGTTGACATAGATGGAAAGATTACATCACTAGGAAGGGGCGGTTCTGATACGACTGCCGTCGCTATTGCTGCTGCTATTAATGCTGATAGATGCGATATTTATACAGATGTTGACGGTGTTTATACAACTGATCCAAACCTGGAATCTAAAGCTAAAAAGATTAATAAATTAGCATTTGAAGAAATGTTAGAAATGTCTTCTACAGGAGCTAAAGTACTTCATACTCGTTCTGTTGAACTAGCGATGAAAAATAATCTTACTTTGCAAGTGCTTTCTTCAATAACAAAAGAAAGCGGTACCCTTATAGTAGATGAAAATAAATTAATTGAAAAAGAAATAGTAAGTGGAGTAAGTTATAGTAATAATGAATCAAAACTAACCTTATCAGGCATTGCTGATAAACCTGGTATATCTGCAACAATCTTTGGATTGTTAGCTAATAATAATATTAATGTAGATATGATTGTTCAAAATACATCACAAGATGGTGTAACTGCAAACATTACTTTTACTGTTCCAAATAATGAAATTCATAATGCCAAAAAATTATTAGAAGAAAATCAAAATTTAATCGATTTTAAATCTATTGAAACAGATACTAATATTTCAAAAATTTCAGTAATTGGCATGGGCATGATGTCTCAATCTGGAGTTGCAAAGAAAATGTTTAAAACATTAGCTTATAATTCAATTAATATATTAGCTATTTCAACATCAGAAATAAAGATAAGCGTCTTAATTGATAATAAATTCACAAAAATTGCTGTAAAATCTCTACATGAAGCATATAAACTAGGTTAATAGATGGAAACAGTAGGTCAAATTTTATCAATTGCAAGAAGTTCTAAAAACCTTTCAATTAATGATATATCAATTGAATTAAAGATTTCTAAAAGTATTATTATTAATCTAGAAAATGATAATATCATAAATAATCCTGATATTATTTTTAATATAGGACATCTGAGATCTTATTCAAACTTTCTTGAATTAGATACTGATACAATTATCAAAAAATTTAAAGATCAAGTATTATTTAATAACCACGAAGAGAAAAAAAATATCACTCCTATTATTGAAAATAATTTTTTTAAGTTAGAAAAGTTTTTTGCTGCGTCTCTTATCGTGATTATATTTACTTCATTTTACTTTTTATTTATTGATCAGAATGATAATGAAATCAACTTTGCTTTAGTACCAGATATACCTGAAAGTTTAGAACCAATAGTAGAAAAAGCAAATACCTTTAACAATAATTTATCTCAAACTAGTGATGTAAATAATAGTGATTTGATAACAAATTCTAGCGCTATAGCATCTATAGAAACTGAAGAAGGTATGACTACAGTTGCTACATTAAAAATGTTAAATCCAACTTGGTTGCAACTAAGAGACGAATCTAATAACATTATTTTAAGTAAGTTAATGGACAAAGATGAAGAATTCTCTTACGAACTTAATCTTAATTATAATATTACGGCAGGAAATGCAGGAAATATTCTAGTGCTTATAGATGGTGAAGTAAGAGGTAAAATAGGTAAATTTGGCGATATATTAGATTCCTTTATATTATATAAAAATTTTACAAATTAGGTAAATGCATAGACCCTATCAGCAAATTCATAGAAGAAAATCACGTGTTGTTAAAGTGGGTGATGTGAGTATTGGAGGTAATAATCCAATTGCGGTTCAAACAATGACAAATACTCTAACTTCTGATGCAAAAAATACCATAGAGCAAATAGAAAGATCTGCAAAACTTGGTGCAGATATAGTTCGTGTTTCTGTACCAGATAAAGAATCCTCAAAATCTCTCAAGGAAATAGTTAAACATAGTCCTGTTCCAATTGTTGCTGATATACATTTTCATTATCAAAGAGGAATTGAAGCAGCAAATAATGGGGCCTCTTGCATTAGAATAAATCCAGGCAATATCGGCAGCATTGATAGAATAAAAGAGGTAATAAAAGCAGCAAGGGATAATAATTGCTCAATAAGAGTAGGTGTAAATGCAGGTAGTTTAGAAAAACAAATTTTAGAAAAATATTCAGAACCTACACCAGAAGCATTAGTAGACAGTGCTAAATTGAATATCAAAATACTTGAGGATAATGATTTTACAAATTTTAAGATTAGTGTGAAGTCATCAGATATTTTTATGTCTATAAATGCATATGAACAATTAGCTAAATTGTGTGATTACCCATTACACTTAGGCATTACAGAAGCTGGAGGAAAAAGAACCGGATCAATTAAGTCTTCAATAGGAATTGGAAATTTACTTTTGAGAGGAATAGGGGATACAATTAGAATATCACTTTCAGATGAGCCAGAGGAAGAGGTAAGGGTCGGTTTTGAAATTTTAAAAAGCTTAGGATTAAGGAATAGAGGTGTAAAAATTATTTCATGTCCTTCATGTGCAAGACAACAATTTGAAGTAATAAAAACTGTTAAAAATCTAGAAAAAAAATTAGATGATATTTCTACACCTATAACTGTCTCAATAATTGGATGTGTAGTTAATGGCCCTGGTGAAGCTACTATGACAAATATTGGAATAACTGGTGGCGGTAATGATACACATATGATTTATCTTGATGGTAAAAAAAACAACATTGTAAAAAATGTTGATTTAGAGAGTTATCTTGAGGATCTTATTAGAAAAAAAACAAAAGAAATAGAACTTAGTAATTAAAATGAAATTAAGATCAGTAAGAGGAACCCATGATATTTTTGGAGAAGAAATAGAAAAATTTAATCGTATTTCTAATATTGTTTCTAAAAATGCTAATTTAAAAGACTTTAAAGAAATCCAGACACCAATTTTTGAATTTAGTGATTTATTTTCAAAGCCTCTTGGAGAGCAATCAGATGTTGTGTTGAAGGAAATGTATACATTTGAAGATCGAAATAATGAATTTTTAACACTACGCCCTGAGTATACTACTCCTATGATTAGAGCTGCGATTACTAACAATCTGTTGAATGATCTTCCATTAAAAATTTTTGGTATTGGACCAATGTTTAGAAGAGAAAGACCACAAAAAGGTAGATATAGACAATTTAATCAGATAAATTTTGAAATACTTGGTTCTAAAGATTTTCTTGCAGATGTTGAATTAATCTTACTATCCAATAATATTTTAAAAGAACTATTGCCTAAATCTAAAATAAAACTTCATATTAACTCCTTAGGAGATAAAAAAACTTTAATTGATTTTAAAAAAAATCTTACAAAATATTTTAACATTCATAAAAAAAAACTATCAGAAGAAAGTATCAAAAAAATTGATACTAACCCATTAAGAATTTTGGATTCAAAAAATGAGGAAGATATAGAAATTTCAAATGCTTCACCAAAAATACATGAATATTTAACTAATGAAGCTAAAAAGCATTACGAAGCTCTTAAAATATCATTAAATTTACTTGAAATTAATTTTGAAGAAAATAATAATCTAGTCAGAGGTCTTGATTATTATTGTAATACAGTATTCGAATACAAATCAGATAATTTAGGAAGTCAAGATACATTACTTGGTGGTGGAAGATATGACGGTTTAATAAAAGTATTAGGCGGGCCTGATATACCCGGTATTGGATGGGCTGCAGGTATTGAAAGAATCGCATTATTAATGGAGTCCGAAAAAAAAATAAGCTCAACTATTCATATTGCAATAACAAACGAAAAATATACAGATTTTTTTCTTTATCTACAAAAATATTTATCTGAAAATAGAATTTCATATTACTGGAATTATAAATACAATTTAAAAAAATCATTTACAAAAGCAAATACATCTTCAGCATCTTATATAATTATTATTGGAGAAAATGAGTTTAATGGTGATTTTTTTACGATTAAAAATTTAAAAACTGGCGAACAAAAAGAATTAAAGCTTAATCAAATATTTAATCATTTGAATGATAAATCTAGATAAACAATTTTCAATAATTTTAGAAAAATTTAAATTAATTGAAAATTCATTAAACAATATGAATAATATTGACTCAAATGACTTAATTAAATTAAACAGAGAATATTCCGATCTTCGACCTATTGTAGAAAAAATTCAAGAATACAACAATTTACAAAAAGATATATTAAATCTTAATGAGTTAGAAAAAGATAATGATTTAGAAATTAGTAAAATAGCTGAATCAGAACTCATTGAAAAAAAAAATCAAATCAAAGATCTTGAACAGGAATTATTAAAGTTACTAATACCAAAAGATGAAAATGACTCTAAAAATTCAATTTTAGAAATCAGAGCTGGTACTGGAGGTGATGAAGCATCTCTTTTTGCTTCTGATTTATTAAATATGTATCAGAGATACGCCGATTTAAATTCATGGAAATTTGATATTTTATCAATATCAGAAACAGGTTTAAAAGGAGTAAAGGAGGCTATTTGTAATATTTCAGGATTAAATGTTTTTTCAAAACTAAAATTCGAATCTGGTGTTCATAGAGTACAAAGGGTTCCAACAACTGAAAGTAGTGGAAGAGTTCATACATCAGCTGCAACTGTAGCAGTTCTACCTGAAGCTGAAGAGGTTGATATTGAAGTTCTTGATAAAGATCTAAGAATTGATGTTTTTAGATCAAGTGGACCAGGAGGACAATCTGTCAACACTACTGATAGTGCTGTAAGAATAACACACATTCCAACTGGTATAGTAGTTTCTCAACAAGATGAAAAATCACAACATAAAAATAAAGCAAAAGCTTTAAAGATTTTAAGATCAAGATTACTAGACAATCAAATACAAGAAAAAAATAAAGAAAGATCTGAGCAAAGAAAAAATCAAGTAGGTTCTGGAGATAGATCTGAAAGAATAAGAACCTATAATTTTCCTCAAGGAAGGGTTTCTGATCATAGAATAAATCTTACATTGTATAATCTATCAGAAATACTTGAAGGTAAAATAGATGAGTTGATAAATCCTTTAATTGCTGAAGAAGAGAGTACAAAGTTAGCAAATATGAAAAATGAATAATTTAATTAAAGAGAGTATAACTAAATTAAAACAAAAAAATATAAGTAATCCAGAACTAGATCTGAGAATTTTACTAAAGCATGCTTCAAAAATAAATAATGAAATTATTTTAAGTAATCTTAATGTAGATAATATTGATATTGTTAAATTTAAATCTTATCTTCAAAAAAGAATTAATAGACAACCAATAGCTAAAATTATTAAAAATAAATCTTTTTGGAAAAATGATTTTTATGTAAATAATTTTGTATTAGATCCACGTCCTGAAACAGAATTAATAATTGAGGAAGTATTAAATATTTATAGAAATAAAAACCTTAAATTAAAAATATTAGATATTGGTACTGGATCAGGCTGCATCGCAATATCACTAGCAAAGGAATTTAAAAATGCGTCTATTACTGCTATAGATATATCTAAAAAAGCATTAGAAGTTGCAGCAAAAAACATAAAAATACATAATTGTTATAATCAAATCCAACTTAAGATGATTGATTTTAAAAATATTAATTCCAAGTTTGATTTGATTGTATCTAATCCACCATACCTCACAAACGAACAGTTTAATAATGCAGATCCAGAAGTTAAAAATTTTGAGCCGAAATTAGCTTTAGTTGGAGGAGATGACGGGCTGAAATTTTACAGAGAATATTCAAATAATCTTAAAAATTTATTGAATAAAAGTGCTTATTTTGTATGTGAAATTGGTATTAATCAAAGACAAGATTGTGAAGAAATTTTTGAAAATTCTGGATTATATTTAAATAAAATAGTTAATGATCTTCAAGGAATTCAGAGAATTCTTAGTTTTTCCAAGATATAAGTTGAAATAAATCAAATGAACTGTATAGTTTAAAGAAAAGATTAATAATTTATTAAAAATTTTTAATTTCCAAACAATATGTATAAAAAAAACGGTAGACCCGCTTATAAAAGTAATAGAAGAACCAGTTTTAAGAAACCTGGTGGATATAAAAATTTCCATAATAGAAATAGAGGAAATGTATCCCAGCAATATAACAAGTACTTAAAACTAGCTAAAGAAGCATCAAGATCAGGTGATAGAATTCAATCTGAATACTATTATCAATTTACTGATCACTACTACAGAATAATGGTCGAACTAGGTATTAATATTGAAGAAAACACAAATTTTGATGAACAAAAACAAAGTACTTCAAATGAACAAACTTCAGATACTGATAATGAAACTATCGAAGTAAATGATAATGACAAAGCAGAAGATGATTCTATCGAATCTATTCCATTTATAGCTGAACCATCTAAAGAAAAAAGAACAAGATCAACAAAGTAATTATTCGTATAACATGCTCAAATGATCAGCATATATTATTTTATATTCTTCTTTAAATTTTTCTAATTCCTTACCCCTTAGTATTTTTCCTGAAGGAAGTTTTAGTTTTAACGGATTTATATGGTTATTTTGATAAATAATTTCATAATGAAGATGAGGTCCTGTAGAATTTCCTGTACTACCTACATAGCCTATAACTTCACCTTGATTAACTCTTACTCCTTTAGAAATACCTTTCTTATAATTTGATAAATGTGCATATGCCGTTTTATATCCATTATTATGCCTTATACGAATATATTTTCCATACCCTCCATTTTTTCCAACGTACTCAACAATTCCATTCCCTCCAGCATAAATTGGTGTTCCAGTAGGCGCAGCAAAATCAACACCTTTATGCATTTTATTGAAACCCGAGATAGGATGTTTACGGATACCAAAATTTGAAGAAATTCTTGCACCATCTAAAGGTGTTTTTAAAATTGATTTTTTAACATTTTTTCCCTCTCTGTTAAAATAATCAACATAACCATCATCTGTTATAAATTTAAAATATTCTAACTCTTTTCCTTCTATTATTATTGATGCATATTTTATATCGTTATATTCTAGTCTACCAGTTTCAACTATTTCGTCAAATTCATAGGATATTGAAACAACTGTATCGACTCTAATATCTCTTTGAAAATCCAGATCAAAACTAAAAAGGCGTATAATTTTTACTAGAATATCTGATGATACACCATTTTTAATACCATCTGTAAATAATGATTCAGTAATTGTATATTCTCTTGATTCTAAAAATGAATTCTTAGTTAATTCTCTTATATTTAAATTTATTTCTTTATCTAAATTAACAGAAATAATTGTCTCATTGTTTTTAAAAAATTCAATTTTTTTTATTTCACCAAGATTATTTTCAAATATACTTATGATTTCTCCACTTTTGATTTTCT
>CABXWB010000024.1 GCA_902515745.1 uncultured Alphaproteobacteria bacterium
TAATTTTTTTTTTAGGAGTATTAAATAAATATAAAGACCTAGGAACTGATATTCCAGGTGTGATTGTAAGTATCTATATTTTTCTATTAATTTTTCAGTATATTTTTAAAAAAAATTTAGAAGGTCTACACAATATTTGTACATTTTTATTTCTTTTAGGATATTTTGCAATAATAATTAAGATTACAAATTCACTAATTTTTCTTTTTTTAATTTTTATTATATTTAAACTTAAAAAATTTAAGATCAATTATTTGTCTTTTATAATAGTGTCTTTACTTCCTGTACCATGGATGTTCCAAAATTATATTATAAGTGGATGTTTAATTTGGCCAATCAGCATAACATGTTTTTCTAATACAGATTTAGCTATTAATGAATCATATCTTATAGAATCTTTTGCAAAAGGGGATATTTCAACAACTATCGATGTAAGTAATTTTTATTGGATTAAAGTATGGTTTGTAAATCATTTTAATAAGTTAATAGAAATTTATCTTGTATATATTTTAGTCTTATTAATACCTATAATTTTTATCTTCAGAAAAAAGGAGGATAGGAAAGAAATTTCATTATACTTTTCAAAAGAAAATATTTTTGGTTTAAATTATTTAAATATTTTACTAATTATATTAATCTGTAATTTAGTTTGGTTTTT
Organism: uncultured Alphaproteobacteria bacterium; assembly: GCA_902515745.1. Taxonomy (GTDB): domain Bacteria; phylum Pseudomonadota; class Alphaproteobacteria; order HIMB59; genus CACPNW01. The sequence continues at coordinate 659 of CABXWB010000024.1, forward strand.
TTATGCTCCAGCATATAGATTTGGTATTTTTTATAATTTATCACTGATAATAATTTTATTTATTCCATTTTTAATTATCTTGATAAAAAGAAAATATAATTTTATAATAAAATATTCAAAGTATTTATTAGTATTCATATTTATTTATTTTCTGATTGAAAACTTTAATAAAATAGAATGGTACGATAAAAGATATGATGTTTGGCCTCCAATTAAAAATAATGAATTATTAAAAAGAAATAATCATTAATTATCATTCATTTTTAATGCATTTAAAAAAGTATTTTGTGGGATATCAACTTTTCCAAACTGTCTCATTCTTTTTTTTCCTTTTTTTTGCTTATCTAAAAGTTTATTTTTCCTTGTTACATCACCGCCATAAAGTTTTTGTGTTACATCTTTTCTAAATGACGCAACAGTTTCTCTAGCTATAACCTTACCACCAATTGCAGCTTGAATCGCAACTTTAAATTGCTGTCTAGGAATTAAATCTTTTAATCTTTCACAAAGTGCTCTACCTCTTTGCTCCGATCGATCTTTATGAACAATTAAAGATAATGCATCTACTGTATCACCATTTATAAGTATACCTACTTTAACTAAATTATTTACTTCATATCCTGTGATTTCATAATCAAAACTTGCATAACCCTTTGTAATTGATTTCAATCTATCATAAAAATCAAAAACAACTTCGTTAAGTGGAAGTTTATACTCAACTAATGGTCTATTACCTGCATAACTCATGTTTAACTGTATACCTCTTTTTGAAGTACATAATTCTAACACAGATCCTAAAAATTCTTCAGGTACTATTATTGTTGCTTTTATCCAAGGTTCAGAAATGTTTTCAACTTTTACTGGATCAGGCATATCTGTAGGATTATGAAGATTTATAGTAGAGCCATCTTTCATCAAAATTTTATAAACAACTGAAGGTGCTGTAGTAACGAGCTCTAAATTAAATTCTCTTTCAAAGCGATCTCTGATTATTTCTAGATGTAACAAACCTAAAAAACCACAACGAAAACCATAGCCTAAAGCTGGACTTACTTCTGGTTCATAAGAAAAACTTGAGTCATTTAACGCAAGCTTTGACATACTATCTCGCATATGTTCGTAATCATCAGAATCTACTGGAAACATTCCACAAAAAACAACTGGCTGAGAAGGTTTAAAGCCTGGGAGAACTTCTTGTGTTGGGAACTTATCGTCAGTTATTGTGTCACCTACTTTACAATCAGAAACACTTTTAATACCTGAATTTATAAAACCAATTTCTCCAGGTCCAAGTCTATCAACTTCAGTTACCTTTGGAGAAAATATCCCCACTCTATCAATTGTATATGTGGCACTTGTTGACATAAATCTTATTTTCTGACCTTTTTTAAGTTCTCCGTTAATTACTCGAACAAGAACGACAACACCAAGATAGCTGTCATACCAACTATCAACTAACATACATTTCAATTCTTTACTTATTTCACCAGACGGAGAAGGAAGAAGTGTTATGATTTTATTTAATAAATGTTCTATGCCTACACCTGTTTTTGCTGAAACAAGAGAAGCATTGTCAGTTTCAATCCCTAGCACATCTTCTATTTGTGATTTTATTTTATCTGGTTCAGAGGAAGGAAGATCAATTTTATTTAGAACAGGTAAAATTTCATGATCATTATTAATCGCCTGATAAGCATTAGCTAATGTTTGTGCCTCAACACCCTGTGTAGAATCTACTATTAATAAAGATCCCTCACATGCCGCTAAAGATCTGGATACCTCATAGGAAAAATCAACATGACCTGGAGTATCCATAATATTAAGTATGTAAGTCTTGCCATCATTTGATTTGTAAGAAAGTCTCACTGTTTGAGCCTTAATTGTAATACCTCTTTCTCTTTCTAATTCCATTGAGTCTAAAACCTGTTCTTTCATCTCTCTATCAGTTAGGCCTCCACAAAACTGTATGAGCCGGTCGGCCAACGTTGATTTTCCATGATCTATATGAGCAACAATTGAGAAATTACGAATAGAACTAAGTTCTGTCATTATTTTCTTATAGATGCATCAAGTGATTGAGAAATTTCATCTATTATATTTTGAGATAATTCTTCAATTTCTTGATCGTTGAAGGTTTTATCTTGAGGTTGTAGTAAAACCCTAAAAGCAATACTTTTTTTATTTTCTGGAAGTTTATCACCCTCATAAACATCAAATATCGTTACGCTTTGAATTATATTTTTATTTATTTTTTTTACTTTTTTAATTATCTCACCAGCCTTTACTTCTTTTGGGAAAAGAAAAGCAAAGTCTCTTTCAACCATCTGATATGGATTGTTAGTAAAACCACCTTTTGAATAAGATTTTTTCTCTTGAAATTGTGAAATATTCTCCAAATATATTTCAAAACCGTATACCTTGAAATTAACATCCATGGTTTTTAATAGAACTGGATGTAATTCTCCAAAATTAGCTATTTTGTTTTTACCAAGACTTAGAGAAGATGATTTGCCAGGATGATAAATTTGACCTACTAATTTTTCATATAGCAAATTATCTATAGGTACATTTAAATCAGCTAAAATAGAAAATAAATCAGCTTTTATACTAAAGACATCAATATTTTTTTTATTTGATAACCAATTTTTTTCATCAAATGAGCCATAAGCTATAGCAGTGGCAACATTTTCTTGTTGGTCAGGTAGTGATTTAGAAAAATTTGGACCTACTTCAAATATTTTTGCTCTTAAATACATTCTAGCTTTATTTTGATTGATTGCCTCTAATAAATTTGGAAGCGTAGATGGTCTCATCGTATTTAAATCATTACTTATTGGATTTTTTAAACTAATTATTTCATCTGATATAATTTTTGCATTATTTTCATCCATAAACGACCAAGTTATAATTTCAGAATATCCATTCAGAGCTATAGTTTTTTTACTTTTATAAAAAGTTTTTGTTTTGGTATTTAAAATCTGTTTTTTTTCTTCTTCATTAGTTACTTTTTTAAGAGGAATTTTATTATATCCATTAATTCTAATTATTTCCTCTACAATATCTGCCTCACCAACAATATCTGGTCTAAAAGTAGGTCTTTGAATTTCAAAACTTGATTTTTTTTCATTAACAGAAAAACCTAATGAAATTAAAATTTTTTCTTGTTCCTTATTGCCAATTTCTATTCCACCAAAAGTCTTCACTTTATTTGTATCAAACATAAATGATTTACTTTTTTCTATATTAATTTCTGAAGAAACGAACTCACTTACTTCACCTCCACATAATTTCAAAATCATTTGAGTTGCTGCATCTACACCCCAATATATAGAATCAGTATCAATCCCTCTTTCAAAGCGGTAACGTGCATCACTTTGAAGATTTAGTTTTCTTCCAGTTTTAGTTACAGAAATCGGATCAAATAACGCAACTTCTAGAAAGACATTTTTAGTCTCCGTATTACAACCACTATCGAGACCACCCATAACTCCACCAATTCCATGGAGTTTTTTTTCGTCGTCAGAAATTACAATCATGTCACTGTCACATTTATAGTTAACTTCATTTAATGCTAAACATTCCTCATTTTTGTTGGCTAATCGCATTGTCAAATTACCTGAGACTTTGTCTGCATCATAAACATGAAGTGGTCTTCCTAAGTCAAAGGTAATATAATTTGTAATGTCAACAAGAGCTGAAATGGGTCTTAAGCCTATTGCAGTTAATCTATCTTGAAGCCATTTGGGGCTTTCTACATTTTTGACATTTTTAAAATATCTACCTGCTACTCCAGGACATAGATTATTATTTTGAAATTCTTTTTTCCAAGTAATTGGACTTTTGAATGATTCTTTTGGTTTTTTATAATTTAAGTCTTTTAATTTACCAATTCCTGCTGCTGCTAAATCTCTTGCGATACCTCTAACTGATAAACAGTCAGATCTATTTGGTGTTAAATTAATTTCAATAACAGGTTCGTCTATTGTAAAAATTTTACTAAACAAATCACCAATTTTATAACTATCTTTTATTTCAATAATACCCTCGTGTTTATCAGAAATACCCATCTCTCTTTCTGATACAAGCATTCCACAAGACTCAACTCCTCTAATTTTGGTTTTTTTTAAATGTAAGTCTGTACCAGGAATATAACTATTTTCTGGAGCAAAAATTCCTAGCATCCCCTTTCTTGCATTTGGAGCACCACACACAACTTGAAAATTTCCATTTATTGTTTCTACCTGACATACTTTAAGTTTATCTGCATCTGGATGTTTATCTGCTTTTAAAACTTTAGCTACTGTAAAATTCTTAAATATTTCTGATTTATCTTCTACACTTTCAATCTCTAAACCAATATTGGTTAAAGTATCTGTTATAGTATTTAAATTTTCAGAAGTATCTAAATGATCTTTTAGCCAATCTAATGTAAATTTCATTTATAACCCTGATCGTGTTTGATTATCTAAAATACTAAAACCATAATGGTCCAACCATCTATAATTTGGATCAAAAAAACTTCTTAGATCTGTAATGCCATATTTAAGCATCGACAAACGTTCAATTCCCATACCAAAAGCAAAACCCTGATAATGTTTTGAATCAATATTACAATTATCTAAAACTATAGGATTGACCATTCCACAACCCAATATTTCTAACCATTTATCTCCTTCACCAATTTTTATTTTATTATTTACTTTGGTATAAGCAACATCCATTTCTGCACTTGGCTCGGTAAAAGGAAAATAACTAGGGCGAAAACGATATTGTAAGTTTTTTACTTCGAAAAATTCTTCTAAAAATGAAACGAGTGTTGATTTTAGATCAACCATAGTAGAACTTGTATCAACAACTAAACCTTCTACCTGATGAAACATAGGAGCATGTGTAGCATCTGAGTCACTTCTATAAGTTCTTCCAGGCACAATAATTTTAATAGGCGGTTTTGTATTGAGCATAGTTCTAACTTGGACAGGACTAGTATGGGTTCTAAGAACATTTTTGTCTTCATTATCTTGAATATAAAAAGTATCCTGCATTTCTCTAGCTGGATGATGTTCTGGTATATTTAAAGCTGTAAAATTATTAAAATCTGTTTCTATATCTGGACCTGTTTCTACTGCATAATTTAAATTTCCAAAAATTTCTATAATATTAAATATTGTTTGACTAATTGGGTGTATTTTTCCTTTTTCAGAAATATTAGGTGGTAGAGTAACATCAATTAATTCTAGATTAATCCTGTTTGAAATTTCAATGTTTTCAATTATTATTCTTTGATTTTTGATACCTTCTTCAATTTCTTTTTTAATAATATTTAATTCCTGCCCTTTCGATTTTTTTTCTTCAATCGACAAAGAACCTAATCCCTTTAAAGCTTCAGGTATTAATCCTTTTTTACCTAAATAATATAAACGAAGTTTTTCTAATTCTTCAAAGGATTTTGAATCTTTAATTTTTTTTAGAACATCAATTTTATCTTCAGCAAATGCCATCAATATCTATTATATTTTATTAATTAAAATTATCTAGCAGATTGAGCTTTATCAACTAAGGCTTTAAAAGCCTCTGGCTGGTTTACTGCAAGTTCTGCTAAAATCTTTCTATCTATTTCAATAGATGATTTTTTAAGACCAGATATAAATTGCGAATATGTTAAACCATGGAGTCTAACGCCAGCATTGATTCTTTGAATCCATAAACCCCTAAAATCACTTTTTCTTTTTTTACGATCTCTATAAGCATATTGCATACCTCTTTCGACAGCCTGAACTGCAACTCGAAAAACATTTTTTCTTCTACCGTAATAACCTTTTGCTCTTTTAATTACTTTTTTGTGTCTAGCTCTTGCCGTAACACCACGTGATACTCTTGCCATTGATTTCCCCTTACTTGTTGTATGGTAACATATGATCAATCAAAGCTGAGTCACCTGGTGACATAATTGCAGATCTTTTAGTGTTACGAATAAATTTATTGGAACGTTTACTCATTCCATGTCTTTTTCCAGCAGGTTTAAATTTAATTTTACCAGTACCTGTTCTTGCAAATCTTTTCTTTAAACTACTCTTAGTTTTAAGCTTGGGCATTAGTATCTCCTATATTTAAGTTTACCCGTTAGGCTGCCCCGCAGGCCATAACAAATCTGAGTGGTTTATACTTATAATTTAGTATTTTGCAATATGTAGAATTACTTAACAACTAGAGGGACAAGTATCATCATTATTTGTCTTCCCTCAAATTTAGGAGCTACTTCAACTTTTGCATATTCTTCAACTTCTGATGTTAGTTTTTTAAGAAGATCGAAGCCTAAATTTTGATGCTCCATTTCACGTCCTCTGAAACGCATAGAGACTTTTACTTTATTACCACCACCTATAAATTTTGAGAGTGCTTTTATTTTAACGTTATAATCATGGGTATCGATTCCAGGTCTCATTTTAATCTCTTTAACTTCAATTGTTTTTTGTTTCTTTTTGGCTTCTTTCTTACTTTTTTGTTCTCTGTATTTTAATTTACCATAATCTATGATTTTACAAACTGGTGGATTAGCTTCAGGGGACACTTCAACTAAATCAAATCCCTCATCTTCTGCCTGAATTAAAGCTTCACGAATGCTTATGATTCCCATTTGCTTGCCGGTGCTTGATATTAGCCTAACTTCACTTGCAGTAATCTGCTCATTGATTCTTGGACCAATATCTTTCTTTGTTTTGAAATTTACAGCCAAAATTATATAGAGATTAAGTTAAAGCTATTATTTAATAGCATATTAGGAAATTAAGTCTTTTGTCATATTTTTTTAGGATATAATCTTAAATGAAATTAAATTCAAGGGCTGATTTAAAAAAAAATAAGTTGTTTTTTTAGTTATTAAATACACTTTATGAAAATTTGTTTAGTTAGAAAAGATAAAATGGGAGA
>CABXWB010000025.1 GCA_902515745.1 uncultured Alphaproteobacteria bacterium
GAAAAAATGAAGCTAATGAAGTTTCAAAAATATTTTCCAAAAAATTTGGAAATAACTTTACTAAAATAAATGCTTCGAATATTTTTTTAAAAAAATTAAAAAATGTATCTGACCCTGAGAAAAAAAGAAAAATAATTGGAAAAACATTTATAGAAGTTTTTGATAAAGCAGCTAAAAAAATATCAAATGTAGATTATTTAGGACAGGGAACCCTTTATCCTGATATCATAGAGAGTATTCCATTTTTTGGAGGTCCAACAGCTAAAATTAAAAGCCACCATAATGTTGGTGGTTTACCAAAAAAAATGAAACTTAAAATTGTAGAACCTTTAAGAGAATTATTTAAAGACGAGGTAAGAAATGTTGGAAAGCAATTAAAAATAGATAAACATTTACTTTTAAGACATCCATTTCCAGGACCAGGTTTAGCAATTCGAATACCGGGAGTAATTGATAAAAAAAAGATCTTAATTCTTCAGGAAGCAGATCATATTTTTATTCAGTATTTAAAAGAGAAAAAACTTTATAATAAAATTTGGCAAGCATTTGTAGTCCTCTTACCAGTAAAATCAGTAGGCGTTATGGGAGATGAAAGAACATACAATTACTCGGTTTCACTTAGAGCTATTACTTCTGTTGATGGAATGACAGCTGATTTTTATATGTTTACAAATAATCAACTAAAAGAAATATCATCTCGCATAATTAATAAAGTAAAAGGCATCAATAGAGTATTATATGACTTTACTTCAAAACCTCCTGGAACAATTGAGTGGGAGTAGTATTATGATAAATTTAAAAGATGAAATAAAATTTCCATGTGGCTTATCAATGAAAAATAGATTTATGCTTGCCCCATTAACAAATACTCAAAGCCATGAAAATGGAATACTTTCAGAAGATGAATTTAATTGGTTAACTATGAGAGCTAAAGGAAATTTTGGACTTACCATGTCTTGTGCTTCACATGTTCAATCTATTGGTAAAGGTTTTCCTGGTCAATTAGGTATTTTTGATGATGAACATATAGAAGGTTTAAAACGATTAACTGATAAAATTAAATCTTATGAAAGTTTAGCTGTTGCTCAATTACATCATGCCGGAATGAAATCACCTAAGGATATTATAGGTGAACAGCCAGTTTGCCCTTCAGATGACAACAAGACTAACTCAAGAGCTTTAAAACTAGATGAGGTCAAAAGACTAAGAGATAATTTTATTGAAGCTGGAGTTAGAGCAAAAAAGTCAGGATATGAAGGAGTAGAAATACATGGAGCTCATGGTTATATTCTGTGTCAATTTTTAAGCTCTAAATTCAATAAAAGAGAAGACGAATATGGTGGAAGCTTAGATAACAGATCTAGAATAATTTTTGACATTATTGATGGTATCAGAGATGAATGCGGTTCTCAATTTCTATTGGGAGTTAGATTATCCGCAGAAAGGTTTGGAATTAAATTGGGAGAAACAAAAGAAATATGTAAAAAACTTATTAATACTAATAAAATAGATTTTTTAGACATATCACTTTGGGATTCTTTTAAAAAGCCTGAAGAAGAAGAGCATACAGAAAAGAGTTTGCTAGAGCATTTCACAGAACTTGATTTTAAAGATGTTCAATTAACGGTAGCGGGAAATATAAGAACAGGTAAGAATGTTTACGAGATTCTTAATAATAAAGTTGATTTTGTGACTATAGGAAGAGCAGCTATTCTTCATCATGATTTTCCCGAGAGAGTAATAAAAAATCCAAATTTTAAACCCATAGAGCTACCAGCCTCAAGATCTTACTTAAATAAAGAAGGTCTAAGTGATAAATTTATTGAATATATGGGAAATTGGTCAGGTTTTGTTGGTGAGTGATTTTAAGATTTATTATGCTTTATATTCAAAGTTTTACTGATTTTTCTTTAAATAAAATATTTGATTGCTCTTCTTTTGATAGTATAAAATGCAGAAACTCAAAAAAATATTAGATATGCATTATAAGTATTATTAAAATGCTATTATCGTATTATTTAAAAATAGTCATTTAATCTAACCTTTCCACTTAATTAGGAGGTAAAATAAAATGAAAATATTTTTAATATTTATTACTTCAATATTCTTATCCTTTAGTAGTTTCGCTGATACTAAAATATCTTTTGCTTTAGATTGGAAATTTGAAGGACCAAGCGCACCTTATTTCTATGCAATAGATAAAGGATATTTTGGTGAAGAACATCTAGAAGTTGAAATATCTGCAGGTAAAGGATCATTAGATGCTATTCCAAAAGTTGCTACAGGAGCTTTTCCTATTGGCTTTGCAGATATAAACAGTTTAATCAAATTCTTAGATCAAAATCCTGGAGCGCCAGTTATGGCAGTTATGATGGTTTATGATAAACCTCCATTTGCAATTGCTGGAAGAAAAAGTCTTGGTGTTACAACTCCATCTGATTTAGAGGGAAAAATTCTTGGTGCACCACCACCTGATGGTGCATGGGCACAATTCCCACCATTTGCTTCTGCAAATAATATTGATGTTGATAATATAACAGTTGAGCCAGTAGGTTTCCCAACAAGAGAGCCGATGTTAGCTGAAAAAAACGTTGATGCAATAACAGGGTTTTCATTTTCAATGTTTTTAAATTTAGTTCGTCTTGGTGTTCCTGAGGATGATATATCAATTATGTTGATGGCAAACTATGGATTAGAATTATATGGTAATGCCATAATAGTTAACACTGATTATGCAGATGCAAATCCTGAAATAATTAAAAGTTTTTTAAAAGCTGTATCTAAAGGATGGGCTGACGCTATGAAAAATCCTGAGGACGCAGTGAAGAGCATGGTTGAGCGAAATCCAGCTGCTGATTTAGCTTTAGAGACAAGAAGATTGATACTAGCAATAGATGGAAATGTTAATACTGATTACGTAAAAGAAAACGGTATGGGCAATATTGACATTGCAAGAATGCAAAAAGCTTTAGGACAATTAGCAGAAACATACGAATTCTCATCTGATCCAGAGATTTCATCATTTTTTACTGATAAATATTTACCTTAATATAATTTTTATGGGGTAGACTATTTCTACCCCATATACTAATCATAACTTATGCATATCAATATTGAAAAGGTTTCTCATCAATATGAAACTAAACAAGGTATGCTTCCTGTTTTAAAGGATCTTTCTATATCGATCAAAAGAAAAGGTTTTACTGCTATAGTTGGACCTTCAGGTTGTGGAAAATCTACAATAACTAGATTAGTCAGCGGATTAATTAAACCAACTCAAGGAAGTATTTTTATTTCAAATGAAAGAATTACATCCCCACTTTCTACAGTAGGAATGGCTTTTCAAAATCCAGTTTTGTTAGAATGGAGAAATGTAATTAAAAATATAATTCTTCCACTTGAGATAGTATCAAAAAATATGACATTTAATCAAAAGAGATCAAATGCATTAGATCTACTTAAATTAGTAGGATTAGAAGAATTTGAAAATAATCTACCATCTGAATTATCTGGTGGAATGAAACAAAGAGTTTCACTTTGTAGATCTTTAGTTCATAGTCCAGAGGTCTTAATTTTAGATGAGCCTTTTGCAGCTTTAGATGCATTTACAAAAGAAGATTTGTGGGACGTTATGCACAAATTAAAAAAAGAAAGAGATTTCACATGTATTTTAATAACTCATGATTTAAGAGAAGCTGTTTATTTAGCTGATCAAGTAATTGTTTTATCCGGAAGACCAGCTTCATTACAATACGACGTCAAAACTAATTTTAATGAAGAAAAAAAAATCTCTGATTTATATTCATCAGAAGTTTCCCAATTACTTGCAACACTTAGAAAGCAAATCGAAATAGCTCAGCATAAAAATGATTAGGATCAATAATTTTATTATACCTTTATTTAGCCTTATAATTTTTTGTTTGTTATGGGAATTATTGGTTTGGTATAATAATTGGCCAAATTATAAAATGGCTTCCCCTTCAGATTTATGGCCAGCATTTTGGAAATTTAAACATCTCTTTTTAATCTACGGTTGGGAAACTTTTTGGAGAACTGTTGTAGGATTAATATTGTCTGTTTTGGTAGGATTAAGTTTAGGTATTTTGATGGGGTTTTCAAAAACAATTAGAATAGGCTTATATCCTATCCTTGTTGGTTTTAATGCTATTCCTAAAGCAACAGTAGTTCCAGTAATTGCATTAATATTTGTTGGTATGCACAATATGAATACAATTATAATTGTAATTCTTATTTCATTTTTTCCCATCTGTGTTTCAATTTCGATTGGATTGTCAACTTTAGAAAGAGAATATGAAGACATACTTTTATCTTTAGGTGCAAATAAATTTGAGATTTTTTATAAAATTGCTTTACCAAAAACATTACCAGAATTTTTTGGAGCATTAAAAGTATCAACAACACTCGCTTTTATTGGAACTAATTTGATGGAGATTATCGAACCACATGGAAAAGGATTAGGACATTTGTTTGACAGTGGAAAAATTAGTGCAGATTATCCACTAATGTTTGCAGTATTGATCACCTTAGCTGTTATGGGAATATTTTTATATTATATTGTTGTTTATCTTGAAAATATTTTTGCTGGTTGGGCAATTAGGAAATAAAGTGTAGAAAGATTAAGTTTAATAATACAAATTATTAAATAAAATTATTAATATTAATTTACTAACTTAAAAATGTTTCGATTTAAAGATGATATAAGTGCGTCTAAACTTTCAAATTTCTTATTTTGATTTTTAGATTTTAAATTATAAAAAATTTTTCTTTTTTTTCTCTCCAATGATTTATGAAGTATGCATTCCGGAGCAGCTAGGCTATGTTTAAATATATAAAAAAATGCATTATTTTTATTAAAATCAATAGCATAATCTTTCCATTCTCCATTAGAGACTCCTTTAGAATAAAGATTTAAGATTTTAGCAAGCTCATCTTTGGAAAAGTATAGATTGTGATTGTTAGTTGAAGCACTAGATGTTACTAAGCCCATAATTAAAGAATATAATAAAAATTTATGCCTGTAAATGCTCCAAATGATAATTTAGATGTATTAGCACCATCATTTAATCTTAAAAATATTGATGGTGACATGGTTTCTTTAGATAATGCAAAAGGATTAAATGGTACTGTTATTGTTTTTATATGTAATCATTGTCCATATGTTAAAGCAATTGCAAGTAGATTAAAAAAAGATGCTTATGAGTTACTAGAGCACTCAATAAATACAATTGCCATTATGTCTAATGATGTAATTAACTATCCAGATGATTCATTTGATAATATGAAAATTTTCTCTGATAAATATAAATTTAATTTTCCATATCTTTATGATGAAACACAAGAAGTGGCAAAAAATTATAATGCTGTTTGTACTCCAGATTTTTTTGGTTTTGATAAAGATCTTAAATTAAAATATAGAGGTAGAATAGACTCAGGTGTAATGAATGCAAATCAAAATTCAAATATTGAAAGAGATCTTTTTAATGCAATGATTAAAATCAAAAATGAGGGAGTAGGCCCAACAAATCAAATGAATAGTATTGGTTGTTCAATAAAGTGGAAATAGTATGAGTGAAGAGAATAAAAATAATAGTTTATTAAAAAAAATACAAAATTATATTTTTACAAATTACATACAATTAATAATTTCATTAGTAGTTTTGCTAATTATATTTATTGGATACCAAACATATAATTATTTTAAAATTCAAGATATTAAAAACTCTAGTATAAGTTTTTTTGATATTATCCAAGATGATCAAAATGATTTAAGTAGTTTAGAAAACTTAATTGATGATGATAATATTTTTTCTATTTTATCAAAATTAAAATTAATTCAGCAAAATAATGTAAATAAAAACTTTAGTTATTCTAATGAATTGTATAAAAAATTACTTGCTTCAACAAATTTAGATGGTCTGTATAAATCGGCTATAGCTGCAAATGCTTCATACACAATGATTAATGCATCTTATGAGGAAAATACTAATAATTACTTAAACGATATATCAATTTATATAAATAATATTAACAATGAGTTGGATAGTTATTTTTCTATTAAAAAAGAATTAGAATATTTATTAATCGTTACAGAAATTGATCTTAATAAATCAGAATATAGTAATTCAAAAGCTTTGGATAAATATGATGAAATATTTAATTCAAGTTTGATTTCTGCCTCTACAAAAGAAAGAGTGAAAAAGATTCATGAGTTTCAGCTTTATAAGTAGAATATCGATATATCTATCTTTCATATTTATTTTTTCATGTCAGGATACGATTTCATCATTAAGAAATAATGAAAATATAGACTCTGAAGATTATTCATTTCAATTAGAAACAGAAG
>CABXWB010000026.1 GCA_902515745.1 uncultured Alphaproteobacteria bacterium
GAATCATTGAATTCAAATGAAGAACTAAATTATTTTTTTTTGGAGAAACTTGACATATTCTGTTTAGTTTTAAATGACAATCAATCTGAGGCTAGTTTACTTAATTCAATTCTAATTGAATCAGAAAAAAATTTAGATAAATATTTTCAAAATTTATTTTTAGTTATATCTGATTCATCAGAGCAATTAAATTTTGATGGAGACATTAATGGTTCTCAGATTAACTCTGAACTGATATTTTTATATAGTGCTATGACTAGGATTGCTGAGCTTCCTTTTTCACATGAATTTTATGAATTAGATAAAAAAAATTTATCAATACCGATAATTTTAAATCAAGCTTCAACTATTGATTTAAGAATTAAAGCAGCAAATGATAGTTTTTTAGATAATTTAATTACTGTTGATAGTTTAGCTGCATTATATATGTCAGCAGATTTCAACTCAGAGCAATTAAATAATCCAAAAGAAACATTAGAATCGTTTTCTGAAAATAAAGAGTTGAGCATGGCTTTTTTATTTCAATTAGTAAATATTCAAATTTTTCCAAACGATAGATTAAATATTTTAATTGAATTTTGGGATTTTGCTAAAAAAAATAATTTAGAAGATATAGCTTATAAGTTATCAAATAATATGCTTAGCTCTATCGAAGCTAATTCTGATAATATAATTTTTGGACCACAAATAGCATTTGCATATATTGTTAATAATAATTTTGATATGGCAGTTAATTGGATTGAATTATATGAAAACGCGAAACAAGTAGACTCAAAAAGTATTTATACTCGTGTTTTGCTAGATTTATATTCCTCTAATGATCTTAATTCCTTTATAAACTCAGTTAATCTAACTTTATATGACTCTACAGATTTTGATAATAATCAAAACTCTGAATTATTATTTGTTCTAAAAGATGTTATGAATTTAGATATTAAATCTAAAAGTAATGTTAATTTTGAAAAAATCTTTGACGACAGATTAATGCCTTCAGTGTTTTTATTTAACGAAATAGATAAAAGTATCCTTAATAATAATGATGAAAAGTTTCTTATTTACTCATTAATTTCTATAAACGGAAAAGAGTGGAATGATATACACCCAGAACATCTTAAGTTACTTCTAAATGGTTACTTAATTTATAATGATGGAGCACTTTTTAGAAATTTAATTTTAGAAATATTTAAAAATTATAAATTCATTATATGATTAAATATTTTGAATTTGAAAATCAAATAGAAAAAATTGAAACAATACTGATTCAATTAAAAAAAAATATAGAATTAAATTTTGATAAAATTAAAAAATTAGAAGAAGAAAAAAAAAAATTATATAAAAAAATTTACTCGAATTTGGATCCTTGGCAAAAAGTACAAATATCTAGACATGGGGAAAGACCTCACACATTAGACTACATTAAAAATATATTTAATGACATAATATTTTTACATGGTGATAAAAAATATGCTGATGATAATGCTATATTGGGAGGCTTGGCAAAAATTGCAGGCAGTTCAGTTATTTTTGTTGGAACAGAAAAAGGTAATACTATGGAGACAAGAATTAAACATAACTTTGGAATGGCAAAACCAGAGGGATATAGAAAGGTGCAAAGATTATTAAAGTTGGCAGAAAAATTTAAACTTCCATTAATATCATTTGTCGATACAGCAGGAGCATTTCCTGGAAAAGATGCAGAGGAAAGAGGACAATCAGAATCTATAGCTTCATCAATACTTAAATTTTTAACTGTAAAAATTCCAACAATATCAATAATAATTGGAGAAGGAGGATCTGGAGGAGCAATTGGAATAGCTACTTCTGATAAAGTTTTAATGCTTGAGCATTCTATATACTCAGTTATTTCTCCGGAGGGATGCGCATCAATTCTATGGAGAAATACAGAATTTTCTCAGGAAGCTGCAAAAACCTTAAAGTTAACATCAGCAGATTGTAAAAATTTTCAAATAATAGATGATATTATTCCAGAACCATATGGAGGTGCTCATAGACACCCACTAAAACAAGCAGATATATTAAAAGAAAAGATCATAACCTTAGTCAATGAACTTAAACAAATTAAAATTAAAGAACTAGTTCAAACTAGAAAAGAAAAGTACTTAAATATTACTTCTAATATTTAGTTTCCATGACATTGTTTGTATTTTTTGCCTGAACCACAAGGGCATGGCTCATTCCTACCAATTTTTTTTGTTATAATTCTTCTTGGTTCTTCAATTTTCTTTTGTGAACTATTATTGTTATTTTCACTCACTAATTTAATACTGAATAACGTTTGTAAGACTCTTTGATTTTGGTTTGAAAGCATTTCATCAAAGTAATCAAAAGATTCCTTTTTATATTCATAAAATGGATCTTTACCCCCCATAGCTCTTAAATTAACGCTTCCTCTTAAAGAATCCATTGCTGCCAAATGATCTCTCCAATCTTTATCTATTTGAAATAACATTACTCTTTTTTCTGCAAACTTAAGTAACTCTGTAGAATAATGTTGTTGTTTTTCTTTATATTTTTGATTTACTTGATCAAGTAATCTCATCTTAATTTCTTCGTCATCAACACCCTCTTCTTCAAACCATTTTGATGCTGGTACGTCTAAGCTAAATATTTCTCTTACTTTTTCTTTTAGTAAATTACTATCCCATTCGTGTGAGTATTTTTTAGGAGGGATTGTTATTTGAATTAAATAATCAACATAATCAGAAATCATATCTTGAATAATCTTTGATTGATCTTTAGTATTTAAAATTTCTCTTCTATTTTGATAAATAATTTTTCTTTGATCATTTAGTATATCATCAAATTTTAAAATTTGTTTTCTCATGTCAAAATTATGACTTTCAACTTTTTGTTGAGCTCTTTCAAGAGATTTAGTAATCATTGAATGAGTTATAACTTCTCCATCTTTAAGACCTAATTTTGATAATACGTTCTCAAGAGTTTTAGATCCAAATATTCTCATTAAATCATCCTCTAAAGATAAGAAAAAAATACTTTCACCAATGTCTCCTTGCCTACCTGATCGACCTCTTAATTGGTTGTCTATTCTTCTACTTTCATGTCTTTCTGTACCGATTACAAGTAAACCACCTGAGTCAATTGCTTCTTTCTTTAAAATATTATTTCCATTTCCTAATTTAATGTCAGTTCCTCTACCAGCCATATTTGTTGAAATAGTAATATTACCTGGCATTCCTGCTTCTTCTATAATTTTTGCCTCACTCATGTGATTTTTGGCATTTAAAATATTGTGTTGTAAATTTTCTTTTTTTAATAAATTAGAAATTTTTATAGAATTTTCTACAGAAGTAGTACCTATTAAAATTGGTTGATTATTGTTATTTCGTGATTTTACAAGATCTAATACAGCATTGTATTTTTCTCTTTGAGTCATATAAATTTGATCATTTTTGTCAATACGATTTATTTTAATATTTGGAGGAATTTCAACAACTTCTAAATCATAAATACTTTCAAATTCTTTTGCTTCTGTTTTAGCAGTTCCTGTCATCCCACTTAGACGATGATAAGTCCTAAAAAAATTTTGATATGTAATAGAAGCAATAGTTTGATTTTCTTTTTGGATTATTAAGTTTTCTTTTGCTTCTATAGCTTGATGCAATCCATCACCATATCTTCTTCCTTCCATCGCCCTGCCAGTTAATTCATCAATAATCACTACATTTCTATCTTTAATTATGTAATCTTTATCTTTTATAAATAAGTGATGAGCTCTAAGTGCTTGGATGATATTATGGTTCAAAACCATATTTCCTAAATCCTGAAGTGTACCCTCCTTTATAATTCCATTTTCTTTAAGTAATTTTTCACAAAATTCCATTCCCCCTGTAGTAAGTAAAATACTTTTACTTTCTTCATTTATTTCAAAATCATCTTTTCCAAGAATTTTAATAATTTTATCTATTTTAGGAAATAAATCAGTATTTGAATTAGATTCGGCAGATATCACAAGAGGTGTTCTAGCTTCATCTATTAAAATGCTATCTACTTCATCTACTATTGCAAAAGCATTTTTTTTAAAACATAAATTATTGTAATCATTTTTTAGATTATCTCTAAGATAATCAAATCCTATTTCATTATTAGTGGCATAAACAATATCCGCATCATATTGTTTTGATCTTTCTTCATGTGCAGTTTGAGAATTAATACATCCAACAGTAAGACCGAGAAAATTATATATTTGACCCATCCATTCCGCATCTCTCTTTGCTAGATAATCATTAACTGTAATAATATGTACAGATAAGTTTTCTATAGCATTTGCATAAGCTGCCAGAGTAGCGACTAAGGTTTTTCCCTCACCTGTTTTCATTTCAGCTATTTTGTTTTCGTATAAGACCATTCCACCTATTATTTGAACATCATAGTGTCTCATATTTAATATTCTTTTCGATGTTTCTCTTACAACTGCAAATATTTCTGGTAATAATTTGGATGTTGATCCAGTATTATTAAACTGATTTTTAAAATAATTTGTTTTATTTTTTAATTCTTGATCAGACAGTTTAGAAATTTCTTCTTCTAGTTTGTTTACTTTATCTACAAAACTCCCATATTTTTTAAGAGAATTAGATTTTATAGAACCAAATAATTTGTTAACGATATTAATCATGTTATGATAAATGGCAGTTAATATATGAAAATTATTTCTTCTTCAAAGGAATTTAAGCTTAAAAATGGTTAATAAAATAATTTCGATATTTAAGCCAAAAAAAATCAAAGATTTTAATCCAAGTGGTCTAAATATCTTTACTTTTAATGCTGGATTTAAAAAAAAAGACAAAGATCTTTTATTAATAATATTTGATAAAATTATAAATGTGTGTTGTGTCTATTCAAAAACATCAACACCTTCAGCACCTATAATTTGGGATAAAACAAATAACAATGGAAATGTTAAAGCATTAGTTGTGAATGCTGGTAATGCAAATGCTCACACTGGTAAAGATGGTATAAAAATTATTGATAAGTATGTAAAAGCATTAACAAAAAAAATTGAATGCAAAGCTAGTGAAGTACTTGTATCATCGACAGGAGTCATAGGCGAAAAATTTGACCCAGAATTAATTATCAACAAATTTGAAAAACTAAATTCCAATAACAAAAATAGTCTACTAGAAGCTTCAAATGCAATTATGACAACAGATACTTTCCCCAAAGTATCGATTAAAAATATTAGCTTAGATAATCAATCTTTTAAAATTTATGGAATAGCTAAAGGCTCAGGAATGATTCAACCAAATATGGGAACAATGTTGGTATATATTTTTATTGAATGTGAAGTTTCAAAACAATCAATGACTAGACTTCTAAAAAATAACTTAGAAAACACATTTAACTCGATAACTGTTGATAGCGACACATCAACCAGCGACACTTTAATGATGTTTTCAGTTGGTAATAAAAAAGTAAATTTGAATAAAAAAAATTTTAAAATATTAAATAATAAAATGTATGATTTGATGCATGATTTATCTCTCCAAGTAATTAAAGATGGAGAGGGAGTTTCAAAATTAATAAAAGTAAATATTTTGAATGCAAGAACAAAAAATCAAGCAAAAAAAATAGCATTCAGTATTGCAAATTCTCCTTTGGTAAAAACAGCAATAGCAGGAGAAGATGCAAATTGGGGTAGAGTAATAATGGCAATTGGTAAAACTGGAGAAAATATTAATCAAAATAAAATTAGAGTTTTATTTGGAAATAATATTGTTTGTGAAAATGGATCAATTAGTAAAAAAATAAAAATAAGAAAACTTGATCAATATATGAAAAATAGTATGGTAGAAATTAATGTAAAATTAAATTTAGGTAAATTTTA
>CABXWB010000027.1 GCA_902515745.1 uncultured Alphaproteobacteria bacterium
AATAAAATTAAATTCCCCGTTTTAGGTAAACCAGTTAGATTTTTATTAATAAATTCCTATCAAGGGCCTTCAATTTCTGATATTTTTATAATATTAGGTAAAAAAGATACTATTGATAGATTAAATCAATATAGAGATAATTAAATATGGCTGATTACGAAGATAAAAAAGTTAACGATAAACAATTTACTCTATTTAACAATGAGAGTGGTAAATCATATCAAATTCCACTTATTGAAAGTAAAGATGGTCCAAATGTCTTAGATATTCGTAAGCTCTATCAAGAAACTGGGCTATTTACTTTTGACCCAGGTTTTACTTCTACTGCTTCATGTGAATCTGGGATAACATATATTGATGGTGACAAAGGAATTCTACGTCATAGAGGCTATGATATCCATGATTTAGCATCTAAAAGTGAATTTCTTGAAGTTTGTTATCTTTTACTACACGGGGAATTACCATCTCCTGAAGATAAACAGAAATTTAAAGATGTAATCACTAATCATACAATGTTGCATGAGCAACTAGTAAATTTATACAGAGGTTTTCGAAGAGATGCTCACCCTATGGCAATTATGGTAGGTGTAGTTGGTGCCCTTTCGGCCTTTTATCATGACAGTACTGATTTTTCAGACATTAATCAAAGAATGATTGCCTGTCATAGATTAATAGCAAAAATTCCTACAATTGGTGCAATGGCTTATAAATATTCCATTGGTCAACCATTTGTTTATCCAAGAAATGACCTTTCTTATGCTGAAAATTTTTTATACATGACATTTTCTGTACCATCAGAAGATTACAAAGTGAGTCCAAAAATTGTTAAAGCAATGGATAGATTTTTTACATTACATGCTGATCATGAACAAAATGCATCCACTTCAACAGTAAGATTGGCAGGTTCCTCTGGCGCAAATCCTTTTGCTTGTATTGCTGCTGGTATTGCATCTTTATGGGGACCAGCTCATGGTGGAGCTAATGAAGCAGTAATTAAAATGTTAGAAGAGATTGGGGATGTATCAAATATACAAAAATTTATAGATAAAGCTAAAGATAAAAATGACTCTTTTAGATTAATGGGTTTTGGACATAGAGTTTATAAAAACTATGATCCAAGAGCCACTGTGATGAAAGAAAGTGCGCATGAGGTTTTAGAAGAGTTAAATATGCAAGATGATCCATTGCTAAAAATTGCAATAGAATTAGAAAAAATAGCTTTGAAAGATGAATATTTTATTAGTAAAAAATTATTTCCAAATGTAGATTTCTACTCAGGTATAATTCTAAAAGCATTAGGTTTCCCTACAAGTATGTTTACTGTGCTATTTGCAATAGGAAGAACTGTAGGATGGATATCACAATGGAAAGAAATGATAGAAGATCCTATTAATAAAATTGGCAGACCTCGTCAATTATATACTGGTTATAAAGCTAGACCTTATCAAGTTGAGTCTTCTAGAGAAAAAAAATCAATTTTTAATTGGCTTTGGAAGAAGGATTAATTAACTTATTTATACGATTAACACTCACATCATAAGGACTAAAATCATTAACAATTTCTTTAAGATACATATTAATTGAGTTAATTTGAGTTTGTTGTTTTTTTCTATCATTAAATAAATTAAGAAAAATATTTAATAACTTTTCTTCATTTAAATTTGAGTTCACAACTTCTGGAATAATCATTTGGTTACTTATAATATTTATCAGATTTGCGTATTTCACTCTTACAAAAGGCTTGATTAAAATTTCTGTGAAATAATTAAGTTTATAGATTACTATTTGAGGAATATTCCTTTTGGCAATTTCTAAAGAGGCAGTACCAGAGCAAGTTATACTTATATAGACATCTTCATAATATTCATCAAATTTACTCATATCAGTTGAGATTATAGTCTCAGTTTTCCATTGCTTAGTATTTTCTTTAATTAAAGAGACAAGATGAGGCAAAGTTGGAATAAATATTTTATAATTAAGATTATTCTTAGATATGTATTTTTCAATATGACTGAAATATTTCATAAGTTTTAATACTTCATTTTGTCTACTACCTGGTAAAAAAGAGAGGTACTGATATTTACCTTTATTCTCTCTTTTTTTTATATGAAAAATTGGATGTCCAATAAAAGTTTTATTTATATTATCAAAATTGAAATATTTTTTTTCAAAATTAAATAATAGAAAAATTTCATCAAAAATATTTGCAAATTTCCTTGCCCTATATGATCTCCAAGCCCAAACAGTTGGAGCAACTACATGTATTATTTTATTTTTATAATTTGATTTTCTTAATTGGTTTACAAGGTTATAATTAAAATCTGGTGAATCTATGGTTAAAACTAAATCATAATCATTTTTAATAATATAATTTTTTAATCTTCTTATCATTTTTAAATATTTTGAAATTGAAAGTATTATTTCAAAAAGCCCAATAGATTTAAATTCTGATAAATCATAAATTTTGTTAGAAATATATTTTTCAGATTGTTTGCCGCAAACTCCATCAAATTGGTATTTATCTATATTCATTCTTGATAAAATATTTAAACAAATATTTTCTCCTGATTGTTCAGTACAACAAACAAAAATTTTTATTTTTTTCAATTTAGATCGACTGATGAGATAAATAAGTTATTTTGACTAGCATAATCAATAATTTTTTTCTTATCTAAAATTAAACACTTATTTTTTTGCAAAAATACACCTTCATAATTATATTTTTTTAAATTTTTCATAGTATCTAAGCCAATTAAAGGAATATCAATTAGATTACTCTGGTTTTGTTTTGAAAATTTAAATAGTACACCATTATCATCTTTTCTTTTATATTCTTTGCATCTTTTTAACAATTCATCTGTGCCTTCTATAGCTTCTAATCCTAAAACTAATTGATTTTGAATTATCATAGCTTGACCAACATCTAATTTCTTATAAATATGATATATTGGTTTTGCTTTTTTTAAATTTAGAATTGCATTTTTAGAAGGCATGATTTTTGTTAAATTTATTTCAGTTGAAAATAATTCTTTGCAATATTTAGTCCAATTAAAAAAAATATATCCTTTAGTTTCAAAGTATTTTTTCAAGCTCATTAAAAGATTGTTGTCTCCTTTTTTTTCTAATAAAAGACTTTTAGCAAGTAACAATGTTGACAAATCAAAACCTAAATCTTTAATACCAGGTCTTTTTATACTTCCTGCAAATATTATATGTTTTATTTTATTTGAATCTAAAACTTTAAAGATTTTTTTTACTGATAAGATGTCTAAATCTACAACATGATGGTTATTATAAATTTTATTATTTTTATTATTTAAAGATAAAAATGTAACATCGTAATTTTTACTTAATAGTGATTTACCAATATATAGAGGCAAATTACCATCTCCAGCAATTATTCCTATTTTAGTCATTTTCAAAAGTGGTAATACCTCTTTTTGAATTTGAGTTCAGAAATTCAGTTACTTCCTTAATTTCTAAAATTTCAGAACTTTGAACAAAATTATTTTTAATATTATTTTCAATTGTATCATTTTTATCAAAAATTATATTTATGAGATTTTTAATTTCATTAATTGCATTAGATGTTAAGCCTTTTCTTTTTAAACCAATAAGGTTTAAGTTTTTCAAATTTTCTCTTATTCCTGTATACAAACCATATGGAATGATATCTTTTTCAACGCCACTCATACCACCAATCATTGCATATTTTCCTATTCTAACAAATTGATGAATTGCTGAATTACCTCCTAAAATTGCATTATGATCAATTTCTACATGTCCTGCAAGAGTGGCATTATTTGCTAAAATAACATTTGATTTAATAATACAATCATGTGCCACATGCGAACCTACCATAAATAAACAATTATCAGCTATAATTGTATTTAAGCCTCCACCAGATGTTCCTGGATTTACGGTAACATTTTCTCTAAATTTATTGTTACTGCCAATTTTTAGATACGATTTTTCTTTGTTGTATTTTAAATCTTGAGGTTCAGAACCAATTGAACAAAATGGATAAAAAGTATTACTATTTTCTATAGTTGTATCTCCAACGATAGAAACATGGGAAATTAAATTATTATTTTCTCCAATTTTAACCCCATCCCCAATGATGCAGAGAGGGCCAATATGTGTTGTTTCATGAATTTCTGCATTTTTTGCAATAACAGCTGAAGGATGAATCATTTATATAACCTTATTAAATTATGAAAATGTAAATTAAAATAAATAAAATATTTCTGATTATTACTTATAAGTAATCATAGCAGAAAATTCAGCTTCACTAACTTTAACATTCTCTTTAAAACATATGCCTTCAAATTTATATACATCTCTTACACTATTAAGAAACTTTACTTCAAATGATACTTTTTCATTTGGAAGAATTGGTTTTCTAAATTTTGCTTTATTAACACTCATAAATAATACTGATTTTTCATCATAATCTTTAAGTTTATAAGATACAACAATACCAGCTGTTTGTGCCATTGCTTCAACGATTATTACGCCAGGAACTATTGGATTATTTGGGAAATGTCCTTTAAAAAAATACTCATCATTTGAAAAAAATTTTTCTGACTTTCCATGTTCACCTGGTGTTACTATTTCACATGTATCCACAAATAAAAAAGGATCTCTATGGGGTATTAATTTTTTAATTTCTTCAATATCTAATTTCATTTTTTTAAACTATTTCTTATTACTTCTTTTTTCCATAAATTTATATCTTTTGCAGGAAATCCGGCCACAACATTGTTATCAGGTATATTTTTAGTAACGCCACTTTTTGCAGCTATTGTAACATTATCTCCAATGACTAAATGGCCTGCTACACCAGCTTGACCGCCAATTTTAATGTTGCTACCTATTTGAGTACTGCCTGCAATACCAACTTGAGCAGCAATAACAGCAAAATCTCCTATACAAACATTATGAGCTATTTGTACTAAATTATCAATATTAGAATATTCTCCAATAATTGTTGAGTCAAAAACAGCTCTATCTATTGTCGTATTAGAGCCGATAGAAGAATTTTTTCCTATAATTACGTTACCACTATGATGTATCTTTTGTTTTGTTTTCATTTCAAAACCAAAACCAGTCCCACCAATTCTGGCACCTGATTTAATGACACAGTTTTCCATGATTATTGAATTTGAGATTGTTACATTATCATGAATTACTACATTCTTATTTATTGTTACATTTGGGCCAATACTTGAACCCGAGCCTATAACTGCATTTTCAAAAATTTCAGTTTCTTCATTAATTACTGAAAATGGATTTATTTGTACATTTTTATGAACATGACTTTGTGAGTTTACGATTGCATTATTAGATATTTTACCATTTGACTTTAAAGTATCATTTTTCTGTAAACTACTAATTAAAGCTAAAGCCAAATAAGGATCACTTACAATTATTGGTTCACAATTTCTAGGAAGATGATCTTTAAATTTATTTTCGATTAAACAAGCTTTTGCTTTTATATTTTTTAA
>CABXWB010000028.1 GCA_902515745.1 uncultured Alphaproteobacteria bacterium
AATAAAATGAATAAGTTGATGAAGTCCAAATACAATTTTAATGCACCCATCAATGCTTTTTTTGATCCTATTTCTTCACTATCACCACCATAATACATATTTTTTATGTTTTGTGTGTCGTATGCCGTTAGTCCAACAAAAACTAGAACACCAATAACTGAGATTGCAAATTGCAATGCTGTTGAGCCAACAAAAATATTAACAACACTTGCAATAATGATACCAATTAGTCCCATAAATAAGAAACCACCAATTTTTGTTAAGTCTCTTTTTGTTGTGTATCCATACAAACTCATTGCTCCGAATGTACTTGCTGTAATAAAAAATACTCTAGCAATAGAGGTCTGAGTAAATTCAATAAATACCGAGGCAAGAGATAGGCCCATTATACTTGCAAATAACCAGAAAGTTATCTGTGCAGCCGAAACTGACATCCTATTAATTCTGGCACTTAAATAAAATACAAATCCTAGTGGAGCTAACATAATAACCCACTTGAGTGGAGATCCAAAAAGTAATGCACCAACTTGAGTTACTCCTACAATTTGACCCATCTCGTTTGTAACTATTGATGCTTTCCCAAAAAAATAAGCAATAAATCCAGTAAGTAACAATCCAATTGTCATATAATTGTAGACTTTAAGCATATACGCTCTCAAGCCTTCATCAATTGCCGCCTGATCTACTGATTTAGTATAAGATCGTTGATTAAAGTCTAAAGCCATAATTTCTCCTTTTAATTATTACTAATATCGCTATAAATCCGACAATTTCAAGGCATTTTGTAAAAATAGTATGAAGTATAGAAAACTAGGGACTACAGATTTAGATGTAAGCGTCATTTGTCTTGGTACTATGACCTGGGGAGAACAAAATAATCAAGATGACGGCTTTGAACAGATGGATTACGCATTTGAAAGAGGTGTAAATTTTTTTGATACTGCTGAGGTTTATTCTATACCAACTAGAGCTGAAACGTATGGCAAAACAGAAGAAATTATTGGTAATTGGTTTAGTCAAAATAATAAAAGAAAAGACGTAATTTTAGCAACTAAAATTTGTGCTAAAAGTGAAGGTAACAGTTGGATAAGAGATGGAGGACCAAATCTCATCTTTGATAAAAAAAATATAAATGCTGCAATAGATGGTAGTCTTAAAAGATTAAAAACTGATTATATTGATTTATATCAACTCCACGCACCAGAGAGAAAAGTACCAAAGTTTGGAAAATTAGATTTTGAATATGACCCTGAAGACTCGTGGGTTGAGTTAGAAGAAGTCTTATTTTGTCTTCAAGATTTAGTTAAGCAGGGAAAAGTAAGGCACATAGGGGTATCTAATGAAACACCTTGGGGTGTAATGAAGTATATGAAATTATCAGAAGAAAAAAATCTACCACGCATGATGTCTATTCAAAATGTTTATAGTTTAGTAAATAGAATTTTTGATATCCATAATTCTGAAGTTTCAATTAGAGAAAATTGTGGTTTACTTGCGTATTCACCTTTAGCTGGAGGAAGATTAAGTGGAAAATATTTAGGGGGTAAAAATCCACCTAATACAAGATTTACATTGTGGGCTAGTCGCTTTCATAGACACAACACGATGAGAGGAGAAATTGCTATAGAAAAATATGTTAACCTTGCCAACAAGCATGGAATAGCTCCATCTACTTTTGCTAACTCATTTGTGAATGATCGTCCCTTTGTAACAAGTAATATTATTGGAGCTACAACAATGGAACAACTCAAAGAAAATATCGATAGTATTGATATTACTTTAACTGATGATATTTTACAGGAGATTGAAGATATTCATCTTTATGATCCCAACCCTTGTGTGTAATAATTGTGAATATAAAAAATGAAATACAGAAAACTAGGTAATACAGATATTGATGTAAGTGTCATATGTTTAGGCACAATGACTTTTGGTGAACAAAACAGTCAACAAGAAGGTTTTGACCAAATGGATTATGCTGTTGAAAGAGGAGTTAATTTTTTTGATACTGCAGAGCTATATGCCGTTATGCCTAGAAAAGAAACTTATGGTAAAACCGAAGAAATAGTTGGTAATTGGTTTCAAGAAAAGAAAAACAGAGACAAAATAATTCTAGCCTCAAAAATAGCCTCTAAATCAGATGGTCTTGAGTGGATTAGAGAAGGATCAAAAAATCTTGGTTTTGATAAAAAAAATATGAATGCTGCAATAGATGAAAGTCTTAAAAGATTAAAGACTGATTATATTGATTTATACCAATTACATTGGCCTGAGAGAAAAGTTCCAAAATTTGGAATTTTAGATTTTGAATACGATGCTAGTGATGATGATTGGACTACCGTTGAAGAAGTTTTATATAATTTAGATCAGCTTGTTAAAGCAGGAAAGATTAGATATGCAGGTTTATCTAATGAGACACCTTGGGGTGTTATGAAACATCTTCAATTATCGAAGGAAAAAAATTTACCACGTATGATGTCTATCCAGAATGTTTATAGTTTGGTTAATCGAGTATTCGATATTCATAACTCAGAAGTCTCAATCAGAGAAAACTGTGGCTTGTTAGCTTACTCTCCTCTAGCTGGAGGAAGATTGAGCGGCAAATATATTGAAGGCAAAAATCCAAAAAAAGCAAGATACACTCTTTGGCCAAGAAGATTTTCAAGACACCATACTGAAAGGGGTGAAAACGCTATAGAAAAATATGTTAATCTTGCTAATAAACATTCTATAGCTCCATCTACTTTTGCCAATGCATTTGTGAATGATCGTCCATTTGTAACAAGTAATATAATAGGCGCAACTACAATGGAACAACTCAAAGAAAATATAGATAGCATTGATATTACTTTATCAAAAGAAGTTTTAAAAGAGATCGAAGATATTCATTTGTCAGATCCGAACCCGTGTGTTTAAGAATTTAATAAATTACTTTTCTCTTTAGCTTTCAAATCGATATGAATAGAATCATATCTATTTTTGAAACCTTTTATCATTAAGAAATACTTACAAAGCAACCATATTTTATCTAAATTTTTATTGTTAATAAAATCATCATTAATGTTTTTAAAATTGTAAACATTACTTTCTTTAAATTCACCTTCATTAATTATTTCAGAAATCAAATTTATTGTATTTTCATCATAATCAACATTTTGTATAGTTAAGCCTTGTTTAAATTGTTGAGTATACATAGTTTTAGGAAAATAATTTTTAAAAGCTTCTCTTAATACTGATTTTGTAAAACCATTTTTCAACTTATTAGAACCACTTAATGCCAATCCAAATAATCTTACATTATTATCTAAAAAAGGCATTCTAACCTCAACTGAATTTGACATTGACGCCCTGTCCCATTTATTTAAAAAAAATTGAAACCAACCACAATAAGACATTAAATAAGTAAAACATATTTCATAAGGAAAATTTTCTAAATCTTCTAGATCATCATTAATAATCTGATAACTCCCATCAAAATTACCTGTATAAAGATAATTTTCAAAACCATGATTTAAGTCTGGTACTGATCTGAAAGATATGGGTGTAATCTCTTGTTCACCTAAACCAAATAATCTTTTAAATTTATTAATATTTTGAGTTTTCCCAAATTTATTTATTGTTTTAAAATTATTAGCAATGCTATTATAAATATCTACAGATAATTCTGGTATCCAATTCGGATACCCTAAAAACTCATCGGCCCCATGACCATCAAGACTTACCTTAATTCCTTTTTCTTTTTGTTTTTTATATAGCTCAAACTGCATAAAATATTCTTCTACTACCTCAAGGGATGAAACAAGATCCATTGTTTTATCAGCAGTCATCTTTTTAAAATCAACTATTTGGTAATTTCTTTTAAATTTTTGTGATAATTTAACTGCGTCCTCTTTAGTTTTCATTTCATCATAATCCATTATAATCGGGTTCAAATCTAAATCATCTTCGATCAAATTTTCTTTTTTTTGTATCAAATTCATCAATGTGAAGATAGAGGAGGAGTCCAAACCACCACTAAGTGAAGTTCCAGTTTTAACATCGCTGTTCAATCTTAATTTTGTAGATTTATAGAGAAGATCAAAATAATCATGAACATTTTCTCTAAATCCTGAATTGATTTTTGGTAAATTTTTAAGTGGATAATCCCATCTAAAAATTCTTTTTTCTAAATTATTTAAATTTATTTTTAAATATCTTCCTTGGGTAAGCTGATTAACATGTTTAAATATTGTCTTAGAGCAATTATTTAAAGTAGTAAAATTTATGCCTAAATTATTCTTATCAAACTCAATTGTATTTTCTAATACATAAAATGGTTTTATTTCTGAACTAAATGCAAAAAAGTTATTATTTTCAAAAATATAACAAGGTTTATATCCAATACCATCTCTACAAATTATTACTTCATTATGTTTTTTATCTAAAATTGCAAAAGACCATTCTCCGTTAAACTTTTGAAATGAATCAACACCCCATTCTTTATATGCATTAAGGACAACTTCAGTATCTGAATTTGAATAAAATTTATATTTCTTTAGAATTAGTTCTTCCTTTAAAGTTTTATAATTATAAATTTCTCCATTATAAATAATCCAATATCTTCCATCTACAGACATTGGTTGAGAGCCAAAATTTGATGTATCAATAATAGATAGTCTAGTATGACCAAGTAAAAGATTTTTATGGTTAACAAATCCACTATCATCTGGTCCTCTATGATCTAGAAGAGCATTCATTTTAAGAATTTTTGAAACATCTGTTTTAGATGTTTTAAAAATTATTCCGTTAATTCCACACATTATATTTTAATTTTTTCCAGTAATTTACGTACATCTTCAATATAGCTTCTATCCCATAAATAAACATTTAATAGTGAATAATATAATTGATAAATTGGTTCATATTCTAAGTAATATTTATCAATCTTGATGTGATCGTTGTACTTATCTAAAAAACTTTCATCAATAAATTTAGGGTTAAACCACCTCAAATAAGATATTTCTAATTCATTATGACCATAAAAAGAACCTGGATCAATAAATCCTACAAACTTGTTATTTTTAAAAAGTATATTTCCTTCCCATAAGTCACCATGTAATAAAGATGATATAGGTTTGTTGGGAATAAAATTATCCATCTTTTTAATTAATAAATCAATTTTAGTGTTAATAGTTTCATCCATAGGTTGATTTTTATTAACTAAGTCAAATATATAAGCCAGTCTTTTATCTCTATAAAACTCTAACCAATTTTTAGAACTAGAATTAATCTGTTTCAAACCACCAATTTGCGTATCAAAACTAAAACCGTAATTTTTATTTTTATTTGAGTGAAGAGAAATTATACTATTTAATAAATCATCATTAGTTTGGTTTGGTTGATTGTCATCATTATTTATGTAT
>CABXWB010000029.1 GCA_902515745.1 uncultured Alphaproteobacteria bacterium
AAGGAGTGAATAAATCTCAAATTCAAAATAATATAAATTCAATGAACCAAAATAACGATAATTGGGAATTAGAGTCAGCAAAAATATTTGTAAAGAAAAAAAAATTATTAGAAAAAAATGAAAGCTATGAAAAAAAGTTAGCAAAAATGGCAAGAGCTGGTTTTAGTTATGATATATGTAAAAAAATATTAAGTTAACTTTCTTTAATATGAATCTTACCTTCTAATAATCTTGCAATTTGTTTGGTTGTTTCAAATCTTTCAAATGAAATTCTAATGATTGCAGTTAAAGGTGCTGCTAGAAGAACTCCAATAAAACCCCAAATCATTCCCCAGAAAATTAAGGATAAAATAATCGTAATTGGATGTAATCCAAAACTCTCACCAAATATTTTTGGTTCTACAAAATTTCCTATTATTTGATGAATAATCGTAGGAAGAATAATAATTAATACAACTAGTGTTGGATCGTTATATTGAAGAAAAGCAATTGGTAATGGAAGTAAGACAGCAATCACAGAACCAATCACTGGAATAAAATTTAAAATAAATGTCAAGCTGCCAAAAATGAAAGCTAATTCTAAACCTAAAAACCAATAAATTAATCCTGCAGCAACACCTGTAAAAGCTGAAGTTAAAAATTTTGTAAATATATATTTTTTGACCAATCTAATAATGTCGTTCCATTCATCAGAGGTATTCTTAGGAGGGGTACCAAGTAACAAAAAAAGAGTAATTATTACAACTAAGAGGAACTTTGAAATAAAATTTGCACTGTTACTTAATATAGTACCAGCCCAATTAGTAATAGGTAACTCTGCAATTGTATTTCTAATTGTTTCTCTATCAATATCAATTTCGAATTCTTGAAGCTTTATGATGATTGCCTCTATTAAAATAATTACCTTTTGATTATAATCATCAGCTGACTCTAAAAATGTTGCGACAGAAGAAACAATAAAAGGAACTATAATTGAGAATAATAGTACAATTAAACAAATACTTATAAAAACTGCAATAAATCTATGAACGCGAAGATTAATAGTCTGAAAATCAATTATTGGATCAATTAAAATTCTTAAAAGAAGTGCTAATACAAATGGAACCATTATAGGTTGAGAGAAATTCAAAATAAAAGCAACAGCGATACTGGCTAATATAAAAAGGGAACCAGAAATTACGCGATTACTTTCGTTCATTATTTTTTAGTAGATTGAGGATTAAAAATTTCTGTTTTTTCGTCAGATAATTTTTCAACGTAAAGTGATTGACTTGGAAAAGCAAAACCAGCTTCATTATTTTCAACTATTTCTATTATTTTAACGGCAAGATTTTCTTTTATTTTTAAAAATTCTGCCCAATCATTCGTAACAGTAAATGTTTGGACTAGCATATCAATAGAACTATCAGAAAAACTATCTATTCGTACGTAGAAACTTGCGTTTTGATTTTTTGCAAAGTTATCATCTTTTTCAATTAAATTATTTATCTCCTCTCTGATATTTTTTAATTGATCAATACTAGTTCTATATTCTAGTCCAATTAACCATCTTATGCGTCTATGATGTCTTCTGGTATAATTAGTAACAGACTGCTCAGCAAATTTATAGTTTGGCACCATCACTGGTGTTGAATCAAATCTTCTAACAAGGGTTGATCTAAATCCAATTTGCTCAACAACTCCTTCAACTTCACCAGAAACTAGAATTACATCCCCAACTGTAAATCTTTTTTCCATTAGGATCATAATACCACTAATTAAATTTTTAAATAAATCTTGAGCACCTAATGCAACAGCTACACCAAATAATCCCAATCCTGCAATTACTGGCCCAACTCTTATGCCCCATAATTCTAAAATTGCTACAGCGCCAAGAACAATAACAAGAATTTTTAAGCCTTTAAGTGTCCAATCAACTAAAGGTTTTGAAATTTTTGACTCAAAGTTTTTTATTACAAATGAAAACGGTATAATCAATTGATGCAGTAACCAGAATATAAAAATTGTTATTAAAGATCTGTTTATTAAATCTAAAAAATCTTGATTATTATCAGAAACATCCAAATAAGAAGAAGCTATAAAAAAACCTAAAACAACAGGAAGAAATTTTAATGGTCCATCAAGTACTTCAATAACAGCATCATCAATTTGATTGGAAGTTTTTGAAACAATTTTTGATAATCTATTAAGAATGAATCTAGCAATAAGCCTTCTGAGTAAATAAAAAAAAAGGAAAATTACAAGGCTTACTATGATATCTGAAGCATTTATGCCAAAAACACCGTTATTCCAAACATCTAAAAAAAGGTCTTTAAAGCTATTGAATGTTTCCATAAGCGATATATTTATTACTCACTAACATGAAAATTAAATTTTTACTTGTTTTTTTGATTATGCTTAACTTTCAGAATACATTATTAGCTAATGAAACAGTGAATTTATACGATTTTTCATTTGATGATATAGACGGCAATCAAGTAAATTTAAAGAAGTTTGCTGGTAAGCCAATTTTAATAGTAAATACAGCTTCGAGATGTGGTTTCACCCCACAGTATGAAGATCTTCAAAATTTATTTATTAACTACAGAAAAAGTGATCTAACAATAATAGCTACTACGAGCAACTCCTTCAATCAAGAATATTCAGATACTGAAGATATTAAAAAAATATGTTTAGTTAATTATGGCGTAGGTTTTGTTACTTCATCGCCAATGGATGTTAAAGGAAGTAGTGCCCATCCAATATATGCCTGGATTGACCAAGAGTATAATGAAAAGCCAAAGTGGAATTTTTATAAATATCTTTTTGATAGAAATGGACAGCTCGTGAAAGCTTGGTCTTCCATGACAAAACCAGATAGTATAAAAATTACAAATCTAATAGATCGATTAATTTAAAAAAAAAGGGCAAATAAATTTGCCCTCTTCTTATAATTATTTGTATTAAAGGTTACATCATGCCGCCCATGCCGCCCATGCCACCCATTCCGCCCATGCCGCCACCCATGTCAGGCATTGCAGGTGCTGCAGATTTATCTTCAGGAGCATCAGCTACCATAGCTTCAGTTGTAATTAGTAAACCAGCTACAGATGCTGCATCTTGTAGTGCAGTTCTAACAACTTTAGTTGGATCAATTATACCAGCATTTACCATGTTGGTATATTTGTCCATTTGAGCATCATAGCCAATATTATGATCTTTACTTTCACGAATTTTACCAGCTACTACTGCCCCATCAACACCAGCATTTTCTGCAATTTGTCTCATTGGATTAAAGAGCGCTCTTCTTACTATATCAACGCCAATCTTTTGATCATCATTAGCAGTTTTAACTGATTTCAATGAATTTGTAGCATATGCAAGAGCTGACCCACCACCAGGCACTATACCTTCTTCAACGGCTGCTCTTGTTGCGTGCATTGCATCTTCAACTCTGTCTTTTTTCTCTTTAACTTCAACTTCTGTAGCTCCACCAACTCTGATAACAGCTACACCACCTGCTAATTTTGCAAGCCTTTCTTGAAGTTTTTCTCTATCATAGTCAGAAGTTGTTTCTTCAATTTGTGCTCTGATTTGATTACATCTACCTTCAATGTCTCTCTTTTTACCAGCACCTTGAACGATAGTAGTATTTTCTTTATCAACAACTACTCTTTTAGCAGTACCTAGCATTTCTAGATTAACATTTTCTAACTTTATACCAAGATCTTCACTTATCACTTGGCCGCCAGTTAAAATTGCAATATCTTCTAACATAGCTTTTCTTCTATCTCCAAAACCTGGAGCTTTAACTGCAGCTATTTTTAAGCCACCTCTTAGTTTATTTACAACTAAGGTAGCTAAAGCTTCACCTTCAATATCTTCAGCTATAATTAATAGTGGCTTAGTAGATTGAACAATAGATTCAAGTAAAGGTAACATTGGTTGTAAGCTTGATAATTTTTTCTCATGAAGTAATACATAGCAGTCACCAAGTTCGGTGATCATTTTTTCCGCATTAGTAACAAAATATGGTGAAAGATAACCTCTATCGAACATCATACCTTCAACAACATCAAGTTCAGTATCTAAGCTCTTTGCTTCCTCTACGGTAATAACACCTTCTTTACCAACTTTTTGCATTGCACTTGAAATCATTTTACCTACTTCAGCATCACCATTTGAAGCGATAGTACCTACTTGTGCAACTTCCTTATCAGTTTTAATTACTTTAGATTTTTTTCTAATTTCATTAACTACAGCATCTACAGCTAAATCAACTCCTCTTTTTAAATCCATAGGATTCATTCCAGCTGCAACAGCTTTCATTCCTTCAGTTGCAATTGCTTGTGTCAATACGGTAGCAGTAGTTGTTCCATCACCAGCAATATCGTTAGTTTTACTAGCAACGTCTCTAACCATTTGAGCGCCCATATTTTCAAATTTATCTTTTAATTCAATTTCTTTTGCAACACTTACACCGTCCTTGGTAATTCTTGGTGCTCCAAAAGATTTATCCATAACTACATTTCTACCTTTAGGTCCTAATGTAACCTTTACTGCATCAGCTAGCTTGTTAACACCAGTTAACATTTTTGATCTAGCATCTGATCCAAAATATATATTTTTTGCAGACATTTTTTTTATCCTCTCTTAATTACTATTTCTTTTTCTTACCTGAAGTTATAATTCCCATGATGTCAGACTCTTTCATTATCAGAAAGTCGTCACCATTCATTTTTACTTCAGTACCAGACCATTTTCCAAAAAGTATTTTATCTCCTTTTTTGACATCCAATGGTACTAGTTTTCCTGTTTCATCTCTTGCTCCAGAACCAATTTCTAATACTTCACCTTCCATTGGTTTTTCTTGGGCAGTATCAGGGATAATTATTCCCCCTGCTGTTTTTTGATCAGAGTCTACTCTTTTTACTAAGACTCTATCATGTAAAGGTCTAAATTT
>CABXWB010000030.1 GCA_902515745.1 uncultured Alphaproteobacteria bacterium
ATCAAGAAGGTAGTTCTGTCGAAGCTGAAGTTGCTTTAGTTTATATTTATATTTCTGATACAAATAAAAAGAAAGTTTATCAGTTTTGTGATTTATATAGAGCTAGAAAAATTGAAAATGAAAATAATACCACAATTTTTGAAATTGCTGGTGCCTCAGAAAGAGTGAATAGATTTATTAAAGAAATTAACGAAATTACAAAAGTTGAAATTGTTAGAAGTGGTCCAGTTGCAATATCATCAATTCAAAAAAATGAGGAGGAATAATGAGAGTATATTATGATAGAGATGCAGACTTAAATTTAATTAAAGATAAAAAAATATCAATAGTAGGGTATGGAAGTCAAGGTCATGCTCATGCTATGAACTTGAGAGATTCTGGAATAGAAAATGTTTCAATTGCTTTAAGAGAAGGTTCAAATTCAAGAAGTAAAGCAGAACAAGCTAATTTTAAAGTAATGACACCTGCAGAAGCTGCAGGTTGGGCTGATGTTATTATGATGTTAACACCAGATGAACTGCAATCTGAAATTTACAAAAATGACATCGCTGAAAATATTAAAGAAGGAACAACAATTGCGTTTGCTCATGGATTAAATATTCACTTTGATTTAATTAAACCTAAAGAAGGTATAGATATAATTATGGTTGCACCTAAAGGTCCTGGTCATACAGTAAGAGCAGAATATGTAAGAGGTGCAGGTGTACCTTGTTTAGTTGCTGTAGATAAAAATCCTTCAGGTAATGCTCTTGAAATAGGAATTGCCTATGCATCAGCAATAGGTGGAGGGCGTGCTGGAATTATTGAAACAACCTTTAAAGAAGAATGTGAAACAGATCTATTTGGAGAACAATCTGTTTTATGTGGAGGATTAACACATTTAATCTTGGCAGGTTACGAAACTCTTGTTGAAGCAGGTTATGCTCCAGAAATGGCATATTTTGAGTGTCTTCATGAAGTCAAACTTATTGTTGATCTTTTATATGAAGGTGGAATGGCAAACATGAGATATTCAATCTCAAACACAGCTGAGTACGGAGACTATTCAAGAGGTCCAAGACTTATTACAGATGAAACAAAAAAAGAAATGAAAAAAATTCTTTCAGAAATTCAATCTGGTCAATTTGCTAAAGAATGGATACAAGAGCATCAAAGTGGTCAAACTAAATTTAAAGTAATGAGAAAAGAACAAGCTGAACATCCAATTGAAGCAGTAGGAGAAAAGTTGAGAACTTTGATGCCATGGATTGCTGAAGGAAAAATGGTTGATAAATCGAAAAACTAGATGAAAGTTTAATAAAATTTTGATTAGTGTATAATTAAAAAATGACTGAAAAGATTTATATTTTTGATACAACTCTTCGTGATGGAGAGCAATCTCCAGGCGCATCAATGAATTTAGATGAAAAACTCCAAATTGCTGAAGTGCTTGATTCAATGAGAGTTGATATTATTGAAGCAGGTTTTCCAATTGCTTCTAATGGAGATTTTGAAGCAGTTTCTGAAGTTAGTAAGCAGGTAAAAAACTCAACCATAGCTGGTTTAGCAAGAGCAAGCTTAAAAGATATTGATCGTGCTTGGGATGCAGTAAAACACGCAAAATCTCCAAGAATTCATACTTTTATTGCTACAAGTCCTCTACATATGAAATATAAATTAAAGAAAACTGAAGAGGAAGTTTTAGAGGCTATTCAAAAAACTGTCTCTCACGCAAGAAACCTTTGTGATAATATTGAGTGGAGTTGTGAAGATGGCGGAAGATCAGAGCTTGTATTTTTATATAAATGTATTGAGTTGGCTATTCATTCTGGAGCTTCAACTATTAATATACCTGATACGGTTGGCTATACACTCCCTGAAGAATTTGGTAAAATTTTCAAAAATGTAAAAAATAATGTTCCTAATATTGATAAAGCAATTCTTTCAACACATACTCACAATGATTTAGGTTTGGCGACAGCAAATAATGTTGCTGCAATTAAAGAAGGTGCAAGACAGGTAGAATGTACTATTAATGGTATGGGTGAAAGAGCAGGAAATTCATCACTAGAAGAAATAGTTATGACTTTAAAGGTAAAAAAAGATCTAATGCCTTTTCATACAGATATTAAAACAGAGTCTATTATGAAAGCTTCTAGATTAGTATCATCAATAACTGGTTTTCCTGTTCAGCCAAATAAGGCGATAGTTGGAGCTAATGCTTTTGCGCATGAAGCTGGAATACATCAAGATGGTATGCTTAAACATGCAGGCACGTATGAAATTATGACACCTGAATCAATAGGACTAAACAAATCTTCATTAGTTCTTGGTAAACATTCAGGTAAGCATGCATTTTCAGAAAAATTAAAAGAACTTGGTTATGAAGTAGGTGATAATGCTTTAATGGAATTATTTGGAAGATTTAAAGATTTAGCTGATAAGAAAAAAGAAATATTCGAAGAAGATTTGATTGCATTAGCAGAAGATAGAACTTCGTCATACGATGAACATATTAAATTTGTATCACTAGAAGTAAATGCGGGATCTGTTGAAAAAGCTCAAGCTAAATTAAAGATAGAAATTAACGATAAAGTGGAAAATACTAAAATTAATGGAAATGGGCCTGTTGATGCTACTTTTAATGCAATAAAGAAACTTACTAATACTGAATTTAAATTAAAACTATATCAAGTAAATGCAATTACAGCTGGAACTGATGCACAAGGAGAAGTAACTGTAAGGCTCGAAGATGATGATCTTTCATCTCAAGCTAAGGGAAGTGATCCCGATATAATTGTTGCATCTGCAAAAGCTTATATAAATGCTTTAAACAGATTGATGTTTAAAAAAACTAAATCTATTAAAAACAATACAGCAAGTTTAAAAATAGAAGGAGTGTAATTGATGGTAATTGATCGTTTTTTTAGTTTGTTCTCAAAAGATATGGCCATTGATTTGGGCACTGCGAATACTCTAGTATATGTTAAAGGTGAAGGCGTTATTTTAAATGAACCTTCAGTTGTTGCAACAATAGAAAATGATGGAAGAACGCAAGTATTAGCAGTTGGTAATGAAGCCAAACAAATGCTTGGAAGAACACCAGGAAAAATTAAAGCTATTCGCCCAATGAAAGATGGTGTTATTGCTGATTTTGATGTTGCCGAACAAATGATAAAAAGTTTTATAAAAAAAGTTCATAAAGGTAGATCTATATCAAATCCTCAAATTGTCATATGTGTACCTTCTGGTGCAACAAATGTTGAAAGAAGAGCGATTAGAGAATCAGCTGATGCAGCTGGAGCAAGAAGAGTTTATTTAATTGAGGAACCAGTAGCAGCAGCAATTGGTGCAGGTTTACCAGTTGCAGAGCCAACAGGTTCTATGGTAGTTGATATTGGTGGAGGAACAACAGAAGTTGCTGTCTTATCTCTTGGAGGTGTTGTGAATTCTACCTCAGTTAAAGCGGCTGGAGACCGATTTGATGAAGCAATAATGGAATATATGAGAACTACTCATAAATTAGCAATTGGAGAAACTACAGCTGAAAGAATGAAAAAAGATATAGGTTCTGCTAGTCCACCAGATGATGGAGATGGCAGAACTATGAGTGTAAAAGGTAGAGATTTAATAACTGGTCTTCCAAAGGAAATTTCTATATCTCAAAGACAAATTGCAGAAGCTCTTGCTGAACCAGTTGCACAGATAATAGATACAATTAAAAGAGCTTTAGAACAAACACCAGCTGAATTATCAGCTGATATTGTTGAAAGAGGTATAATGTTAACCGGAGGCGGATCTCTTTTGCATAATCTTGATAAAGTATTAAGAAGATCAACAAGTTTACCAGTTTCAATTGCTGAGGATCCTCTTTTGTGTGTAGTAATGGGCACCGGTCAGGCACTTGAAGAAAAATCAAGATTGAGTGATGTATTTGCCTCTGATTAAATTTTAAAATGGCACCTAAGTTTCAAATTAAGACTTTTCAATTTTCAAGATTTGTTAAAAATTTTACAGTTATTTCTGTTGTAACGCTTTCGTTTCTTTTAGTATTTTTTTCAAAAACCGATTATTATCTTATAAATGGAATTAAAAATTTATCTAGTTCTGTAATTATTCCTGTTACGAGATTTATTTCAGCGCCAGTAAATGTCTTTTCAAGTTTTATTGATGAATATAATCAATTTAGAAGTTTAAAATTTGAAAATAAACTGCTTCAAGAAGAGATAGTACGTTTAAAAAAATGGCAAACATTAGCAATACAAAATTCAAGAGAGAATAATGTTTTAAAAAGACTATTAAATGCGACTGATAATAATTTAATTTTAGTAAAAACAGCATCTCTTATAAATAGAAATGATACCATTTATAGTAAACTAATAAATTTAAATGCTGGTTTCGAAGACAAAATTAAGAAAAATATGTCAGCTATTAATGAAAGAGGATTAATAGGAAAGGTAATTGATACAACTACAAATAATTCTAGAGTAATTCTTTTGACTGATCCTAATTTATCTATTTCAGTAAAATCTATATCTGATGGTATTTTTTCTATACTTACTGGAAATGGAGATGGAAAATATTTAGTAAGTTCATTTATTAAAGAAAATAAAATGCCAAGATTAGGAGATATTTTAGTTACAAGTGGTACAGCACAAATCTTTCCAGTAGATCTTTTGGTTGGAAAGGTAGCTAAAGTTGAAAAAAATAGATTTTTTGTCTTACCATTTGTAGATTTTAAAAATATTGATTATGTACAAATTGTTACTTCTAAATAATGGAGTTTTCCAAATTTTTTAATTCTAGTATAAAATTAAATATTATTTTAATTATAAGTTTTTCAATTTCTGTAAACTCTTTTATTTTACTGCCTAATATAAATAACGCATTCTATGTATTATTTCATTTGA
>CABXWB010000031.1 GCA_902515745.1 uncultured Alphaproteobacteria bacterium
TTAATTCCTGGTTCTGGTATTAATATTAATAAATATAAATTTAAAATATATAAAAATAATAATTTTTTTACTTTTTTATTTGTTGGTAGACTTATTAAAGATAAAGGAATAGTGGAATTTCTTGAAGCAGCTAAAATAGTTAAAAGTAAAACCTCAAGAAAAATTAAATTTGTTGTGTTAGGTTCTCATGATAAAGACAATCCAAATACGATTGATTTACAATATTTTAATAGTTTCATAGATAAAGAAATAATTAATTATATGGGTTTTAGTGATAGCCCAATTCCCATTATTAGTGAGTCTAATTGTGTAGTATTACCATCATATAGAGAAGGTTTATCTAGGTCTTTATTAGAATCTATGGCATTAGGAAAGCCAATAATTACAACAAATGTAGCTGGTTGTAATGAATTGGTAAAAGAAGATTCAAATGGCCTTTTATGTAATGTGCAGGATAAAAATGATTTAGCATTAAAAATGTTATCAATTTTAAGCCTAAATATAGAGGAAATAAAAAAAATGGGGGAAAAAGGTAAGAAAATAATTCAAGACAAATATTCTAATGAAATAGTTATAAAAAAATACCTACAGATACTAATGTAATGAAAAATAAAATTAATTTTATTTTAGATGTTGATGGAGTCTTTACCGATGGAGCATTCTATTATAATAAAACAGGAAAAATTTTAAAAAAATTCGGCCCACATGATTCTGATGGAATAAAAATAATTAAAAAATACTTTAATACAAGTCTTATATCAGCTGATAGAAGGGGTTTTGCAATCTCAAAAAGAAGAGCAGTCGATATGGGGTTAAAAATTAAATTAGTTTCAGAGGAAAATAGATATAAATATTTTGAAAAAATAGGTTTCAAAAATTGTATATTCATGGGAGATGGTTATTTTGATGCAATTATTTTGAAAAAATCTTACTATGGTATTTGTCCCACAAATGCTCTAAAAGAATGCAAGTTGAATGCTGATTATATTACCAAAAGTGAAGGTGGTAATGGTGCTGTATATGAAGCAGTTATGCATTTAATAAAAAAATTTAAAATAAATATTAATATATGAATAAAATTTATAAACCAACGAAAAATGATATTTTCATAAGTACTGTTTCTGAAAATACAATTTTGTCAGCTAATAAATTTTCAAAAAAATATAAAAGAAATATTATTTTAATATCATCGTTAAATCAAGTTAGCACATATAAAAAATCTTACTTGTTCAAAGATTATTCTGAATTAAAAAAAAAAATTAGCAATTTAAAAAACAACTATCTGTATTTAGGAAGAGATCATTTTGGTACAAACTCGATTAAAAATTTTAAATTATCTAATAATTACAATTTTTTGTTAAAAAATATTAAAGTAGACATTAATAATAATTTGAATTTCGTTCACTTTGATATGGCAAAAGATAATAAGTATTTATTTTTTTTTAATAAATACCTACCCATAATTTTAAAATTAAACAAAAATTTAATTATAGAAATTGGATTAGATCAAGATGGTGATAAAACTAATAATAAAAATTTTAAAATTCTTAATAATTTAATGAAAATTTATCCAAATAATATTAGGTTTATCACGTTTCAAACTGGTACAAAATTATTTAATAATTCTAATGTTAGTAAGGTCGAATATAAAAAAATAGATCAAATAATTGGTAAAAGTAAAAACATTTTTTTCAAAGAGCATAATTCTGATTTTAAAAATAGATTTCATTTTAAAAAATTAAAAAAACTTAATTTTGTATATAACATCGGACCAGAATTTGCTTATTATGAAAATAAATTTTTCATGAATGAGGCTAAAAAAATTATTGAATCAAAAAAAATTAATAATTTTTATAAAATGATTTTGGACAGTAAACTTTGGTCTAAATGGTGTAATAAATCATTAAGCAACAAAGAAAAACTTTTTTCTTCACTACATTATTTTAACAAAAGTAAACAATACAAAGAAATTATCAAACAGTTAAATAATAGAATTCATTTTGATAATATTGTTATTAATAATAATGTCAAATTACTAGAAAAAAAATTTCTTTTTTAATGCTAGTTGTAATAACTTCAGCAGGTATAGGTAAAAGATTAAGCCCTTATACAAAAAATTTAAATAAAGGTGCACTTCCATTTAATAATCAACCAGCAATAGTAAAAATTATTAATTCTTATCCCGATGATTATCAATTTATTTTATGTGTCGGCCATCAAGGTCAAAAGCTTTTAAATATTCTAAAATTTTATGGCTTATTAAAAAAAATAAAGATTTGCAAAATTGATAAATATGATGAAACTAATGGAAGTTTAACTTATACATTAAAGAAGGCATTAAAATATATTAATGAGCCATTTTACTTTCATGCAAATGATTCAATTATTAATAAAATGCCAAATATTACTCATGAAAATAATTTGATATTTGTAAATCAATCAAAAGATAATAATAATCTTTACAGAAAAATAATTATAAATAAAAATAAAAAAATTAGCAACTTTGTACACAAATCTTACAAAATTAATAAAAAAGATAATTATTTAAATTATACAGGCGTGTGTTTTATACATGACTATATTAAATTTAAAAATTTAATCCATAAATCAGACTCTAAAATTGGTGAATCAGAATTTATAAAAAAAAATATTAAAACTTTTAATTATCATATTTTAAATAATTGGGTAGATATTGGCAGTATTGAGTCTTTTGAAAAAAATGCTTATATCGGACACAATGTTTTACCAAAACCTCATCAACAAATATATATCAATTCAAGATTTGTTTTAAAATTTTTTGAAGATAAAAATAAAATTAAAAATCTAATATTAAGATCAAAAAAATTAAAAGATATAACTCCTAAATTAAATTTTTTTTCAAATAATCTAATTTATTATAAATATATACCTGGGCAAATGTTTAATAATCAAAAAAAAATTAATTTATATGAGCTCTTAACATATTTTAATGAAAAAATATGGACTAAAAAAATAAATAAAAAAATTGAAGTTATTAAATTTCAAAATATTCTTCTAAAATTTTATAAAGATAAAACAATTAACAGAATAGATTCTTATTTTAAAAATTATTCTATAATTGATAATGTAACATATATAAATAAAATAAAAGTAGATAAAGTTTATAAATTATTAGGTAGAATTAATTGGGGCCATATCACGTCTTCAAAACAAACACTAATGCATGGCGATTTACATTTTGAAAATATTTTAATATCTAATGTTGGTAATATATTTGCCTTAGACATCAGAGATGATTTTAAAAATATTAATTATTTTGGAGATGTGTATTATGATTTAGCAAAAATATTACATGGTATTTTAGTAAGTCATGAATGCGTAAGCAAGAATAAATACAAATATAAAAATCATTTTAATAATGTCGAAATTTCAATAACAAAAGGAAAAAATTACAACAAAAATATTATTAATTTCTATGAATTTTGTAATTTTTATAAATTTGATGTTAAAAAAATAGAATTAATATGTTCATTAATTTACTTAAATATTGCCGATTTACATCATTTTCCTTATTCTCATTTTTTGTTTAATTTAGGTAAATTACTTTTAATGCGATCAATTAACAATGATAACAATATACAAATATTCATAACCAATACAAAATTGCTAACATAATGAAAATTATCAAAAAACCATGGGGAAAAGAATTTCTAATTGAAATTAATTCTAAATATTTATTTAAAAAATTGTATTTAAAGAAAAATTGTAGATGTAGCCTTCAATATCATAAATTTAAAACTGAAACTATATATGTTCTTTCAGGTTTGTTAGAAATTCAAATTAATAATAAATTTATTCAATTAAAAAAAGGTGAATCAATAACTATTAAAAAAAGAATTAAACATAGAATGAAAGCATTGAGAGATAATACATTTTACTTGGAGAGTTCTACACCTCACCCAAATGATGTTGTTAGAATAGAAGATGATTATAAAAGAATTTAATTTTTATGTTTAGTTTAGTCATTCCATGTTTTAATGAAATTGAAAATTTAAAGTTTTTTAAAAAAACATTTATTAGCTACTTAAATAAAAATATACACAATGAGGTAGTTTTTGTTGATAATGGATCTTCTGATAATAGTTTTGAATACTTAAATTCAAATTTTTCAAAATTTAGTAATGTCAAAATTATTAAAATTGTTAATAATTTAGGTTATGGCAACGGTGTTTATCAGGGAATTTTAAAATCTAAATTTGATTATG
>CABXWB010000032.1 GCA_902515745.1 uncultured Alphaproteobacteria bacterium
TGAAAGAACATATTAAGAAGATAAGTGAGTATATTTATATTGAATCTATTCTGAACAAGACAAGAAAAAACTTATAACTATTTTTTATTTATAAATTAATATATTAACTAGATAGTGAAAAAAACATATCTTGTTACAGGTGGACTAGGCTTTATTGGTAAAGCTATTTCAATTTCTTTATTACAACAAGGTCATAATATAATTGTATTTGATAACAATTTTAGAGAAAAAAGATTTTTTTTACAAAATAAGAATCTTAAAATTGTAAAAGGGGATATAAGAAAAAAAAATGATCTAAATAAAGTTAAGACAAATATACATTCGGTAATTCATTTGGCAGCAATAAATGGTACGCAGAATTTTTATGATAAACCAGAATTAGTTTTAGAAGTTGGAGTAAAGGGAATAATTAATATTATAGATTTTTGTAAAAATAAAAATATTAAAGAGATTATTTTGGCTTCTAGTTCAGAAGTTTATCAAAATGCACCTAGCTTCCCTACAAATGAAAATGTTAGATTAATTATACCTGATCCTTATAATC
Organism: uncultured Alphaproteobacteria bacterium; assembly: GCA_902515745.1. Lineage (GTDB taxonomy): Bacteria > Pseudomonadota > Alphaproteobacteria > HIMB59 > CACPNW01. The sequence goes on from CABXWB010000032.1 coordinate 545, forward strand.
CTAGATTTTCTTATTCATCAACTAAGATAATCTCCGAAATTTTGTTATTAAATTCTAGTTTTTTTAAGAGAGCAATTATATTTAGACCTCATAATATATACGGCCCAGATATGGGCTTAAAACATGTTATTCCAGAACTAATTATGAAAACATTTAAAGCAAAAAAAACAGTAAAAATTCAAGGAGATGGAAAAAATAAAAGATCTTTTTGCTATATAGATGATTTTATTTCAGCATTTAATATTATAATAAAAAAAGGAAAACATAAAGAAATCTATAATATTGGCAATACAGAAGAAGTAAAAATATTATACCTATCAAAATTAATTGTTAAATTAATGAAGCAAAACTTAAAAATTGAAAAATCAACTAAATCTTTTTTTAATGCATCAAGAAGACTTCCTGATTTAAAAAAGTTATATAAATTAGGATTTAAACCTAAATTTAGTTTAAATAATGGTTTGCTCAAGACTATTGAGTGGTACAATACTAATTATAAATAAATGATTAATTATAAAAAAATAAATAAATGCCAAATTAGTAACTCTAATAAATTAGATAAAATATTATCACTAGGGTTAATACCTCCTGTAAATCAAATGTCCCATCTTAATTCTAAACTTAATAATCAAACATTTTTTCCAACTGAATTATTTTACTGCCCTAAATCAAGATTAGTGCAACTTGGTATTGAAGTTAATAAAAAAATTCTTTTTCCTAAAGAATATCCTTATACTAGCAGTACAACAAAAGTTTTGAGGGATAATTTTGCTGAACTATCAAAAGAAATAGAGAAATTTTATCCACTTACTCAAAAAGATTTGATCATAGATATTGGCTCAAATGATGGAAACTTACTTACTAATTTTAAAAAATATTGTAAAATACTAGGCATAACCCCTGAAAATATTGCGAAAATAGCTAGAAAAAATGGCGTTCCAACTATTCAAGATTATTTTACAAATAATTTGGCATTAAAAATTAAAAAAAAATATGGAAAAGCAAAAATAATAACAGCAACAAATGTTTTTGCGCATATGGAAGAAGTTCTAACTTTATTAAAATCAATTAAGAATTTAATGAAAAAAGACGGTATATTTATTTCTGAATCACATTATTTGTATGATTTAATACAATATAATCAATATGATACAATTTATCATGAACACCTTCGATATTACAGTTTATCAAGCTTAAAATTCTTATTTAATAAGGTTGGATTAGAAATTATTAGAGCAAAGAAGATTAAAACTCATGGCGGATCTATAAGAGTATATGCTGCTTCAAAAGGAATTTATAAAAAATCAAAACAATTAAACATATTATTTGAAAACGAAAAAAAACTTTTTAAGAATAAGATTTACTCTTTTGCAAAAAAAGTTACCAAATCAAAATTAGATTTATATAAAATATTAAGTAAGTTAAAAAATAAAAATATAAGAATATATGGTATTTCTGCCCCTTCAAGAGCTACAACTCTAGCAAATTATGTAGGTTTAAATAGTAATATTATTGATTGTATATTGGAAATAGATGGTTCAAAAAAAATTAATCACTATCTACCAGGAACAGATATTCCAATTTTTAATGAGAAAAAGTTGTATATTGATAAGCCCGAATATACCTTTATTTTCTCTTGGCATATTGCAGATGAAATAATATCTAATTTAAGGTTAAGAGGTTATAAGGGAAAATTTATAGTGCCTCTTCCAACACCTAAAATAATTAATTAAAAATTGCTTTGAAAAACCATCTTAAGTAATCTTTAGACCATTTAATTATCTTAAAATTACTTTTTTTATCATTTCTTTCAATCCAAACTGAAGGTATCTCGATAATTTTTCTATTATCTAAGTGAGATTTTATTAAAAGCTCTAAACTATAAGAAAAACCTAATGTTGATTCAATTTTATATTTTTCAATAACCTCTCTACTAAATAATCTAAATCCATTTGTAGGATCTTTTATTTTAAGACTAGAAATATAATATAATATTATAGAAACTGCTTTTACTATTAAGAATTTAATTATTGGACAATTTTTGATCATTCCTCCTTGGATAAACCTACTTGGACACACAATGTCATATCCTGAATTTTTATATTCGTACATTGGATCGAGGATTTTTGCATTAAAAAAGTCGTCAGCTGGATAAATAATGACTGCATCAGATTCAGATTTTTTTAATCCTATTTTGATGGCTTCACAAGGTCCAATTAAAGGATTTTTAACCAATTTTATAATTTTTGAATTTTTGTACTTACTTTTTTTAATCAATTGAATTGTTATATCCTCTTCTTGATCATAGCAAATATACAGAAAGTTATAATTTTTTATATTTTCAAATAAATAATCTAATAATTTTATAATATTTTTTTCATTGTACACAGGAATGATAATGTCATATCCTTCCTTCATAATTAAAAACTTTGCATATAATTAAAAATCAACCCAAATGTTATAAATTATTTTTTTTGTTCTAATTTTTTTATAAATTTTATGAGGAGTTGCAATTATCATTATATCACTCCTATTTTTAACATATTCTAAAGATTGAATATTTTTATCATTTTTAACATACGGGTCAGTTGTTAAAACTTTCTTAGAATGTAAGGAAAGAACTTTTTTTAGTTTATAACTTAATGAATTTCTAATATCGTCTGATTCAGCCTTAAATGACATTCCAAGAATACCAACTATTTTTTTTGATAGATTATATTTTTTTAATAATTTACTAACAATATAGTTTACTAAACCTTCATTTGTACTCATTGCTTCCATACCAAGAGAAAAATTATTATTTGAAAATGCACTCAATTGCATTGTATCTTTAAATAAACATGGGCCAGCAGTAAAACCAGGCGAAGGTATGTTTCCTCTATTATATTTATGTTTCATTGCATAATTAATTAATTTGTAATCCAGATTTGCTGAGTCAGCAATTTTATAAAATTGATTAGCTATAGAAAATTGCACATATCTATATGAGTTTAAAAATAGTTTTGTAATTTCAGCTTCTTCTGGTTTCATTGTAATTATTTCTTTAGAAAAAATATTTAGAAATTTCCTACATTCTTTTTCTGATTTTTTATTAATTGATCCTATAATGTGAGGAAATTTATTAAATTCTTCTAAAGCTAAACCCTGTACAAATCTTTCTGGAAAGAATGACATATTAATATTTTTTTTATGATTTTTTAAAATTTGATGTAAATAACGAGTTGTTCCTGGGAATACAGTTGATCTAATTATTAAATGATTATCTTTATTTAAAACTTTAGTTAATAATTTAATAATATCAGTTAAAATATTATATTGAGGATTTAAAAACTCATCAATAGGTGTCCCTAAGCAAACTACATTAATTTTATTTAATTTTAGTTCATCTATTTTTGAAGAAAAAGATAGTAAATTGTTCTTAACTGCAATTTTAAGAAATTTAGGACCATTCTTTTCTTTGTGAGGCATAATTCCCTTTTTAATTAATTTTATAGATTGTGTATTGGTATCGTGAATATGAACTTTAATATTTTTCGATGTGCAAATAAGAGCAAAGGCTAATCCTACATGACCAGCACCACCAATGATCGTAATTTCTTTATTCATTTATTTTTACATGTATATACATAATTTATGAAAATAA
>CABXWB010000033.1 GCA_902515745.1 uncultured Alphaproteobacteria bacterium
CATGAATAACAAAAAATAAACCGCCACAAATTATTCCTGATGAGCAGTATATTATTTGTTTATTCAACATATTTTAAAATAAAATTAGGATTGTATGTATAAAAAATTACTTATATTGTTAATCTGATGAATACAAATGAATTAAAAACTTATCGCTTAATAATTAAAGGTAAAGTTCAAGGAGTTGGATTTAGACATTGGTTTAGTGATTTAGCAATCTCTTTAGGATTAAATGGTTATATTCAAAATAAAGAAAGTAAAGATGAGGTTGAGGCTATTATTCAAGGAGATATGCAAAGTATACTATCTATTACTGAAAAAGCAAAAGATGGTCCGTCACTAGCTCTAGTTGAAGGAGTTATTCCAAATAGTATCATTAGTAATGTTAAGTATTCAGGTTTTATAGTTAAATACGAAACTTAATTAAAAACTTGTTTTATAGTTTTATGAAGTGAGTCAAATATTTCATCAATCTGATTTTTAGTAATTATAAACTGAGGACACAAAACAATGGCAGGTCCTAAGGGTCTACAAATTAATCCATTATCAATTGATAAATTAGCAACTTTATCTCCCATATTAAGATGACCTTCAAAAGGTTCTTTTGTATCTTTATTTTTTACCATCTCTAATGCAGCCATAAGGCCAATACCTCTTGTTTCTCCTATATGATCATAATCGTTAAATTCATTTAATCTTTCAAAAAAATAAGGTTCCATCAACTTTACATTATCTAATAAACCCTCATTCATAATTACATCTATTGCTTTCAAAGCAATTGCACATCCAACAGGATGGCCACCAGCTGTAAAACCATGTGGAAATTCTTCTGCTTCTTCTGATACTTCAACAAATTTATCTGAAAATTCTTTATTAACTATAACTGCCCCCATAGGAAAGTACCCAGCAGTTAAACATTTAGATGAAATAATTATATCTGGTTTGATATTGTATGTATCACAGCCCCATAAATTTCCAGTTCTACCAAATCCACAAATTACTTCATCTGCAATAAAAGGAATATTATATTTTTTTAATATAGGCTGAACTAAATCAAAATACGATTTTGAAGGAGGTATACATCCGCCTGCACCTTGAACAGGTTCAGCAACAAAACCTGCGATAGTTTCTGGATCTTCTTTAATGATTTTTTCTTCTAAATTTTTAGCCATCCTAAGGGAAAATTCTTCCTCCGTTTCATTCTCTAATGCATATTTCCAATAATGAGGACATTCAATATGAATGAATTCTTTTGATGGTAATCCAAACTCTTTATTGTATGGTTTGGCTGTCATTGAAGAAGCTCCTAAAGTAACACCATGATATCCATTAATTCTTGTGATAATTTTTCGTCTATTTGGTTTTCCAATTCTTGCATTTAACATCCATAACATTTTGACCATGGTGTCATTTGCTTCAGATCCTGAATTACAAAAGAATACACGACCTTGATCAAAAGGTGATACTTTAATAATTTTCTCAGATAACTGCAACGTTTCTTCAGATAATCTTCCAAATAAAGAATGATAACCTGCAAATTTTTCATACTGTTTTTTTGCTACTTCAATTAATCCAGGATGGTCAAAACCAGCACACTGATTCCATAGGCCAGAATTCCCATCTAGATATTTACTACCTTTAGTATCGTAAACATATATTCCTTTTCCATAAGAAATAACTAAAGGGCCTCTTTCATTTAATGACTTCAAGTCAGTGAATCCATATAAGTGGCTGGAAGTATTTCTTTGTAACATATCAGTTAAATATTTTTTTTTATTATGAAAAGCAAGATTTTATTTTCAGTTGGGACGATAGGTGTACTTTTCATGATGGCTGGCCAATTATCATTCTCAATTAATGATAGTTATGTCAAACTCGTTGTAAAAAATATAGGTGATGACAATTCATTATATTCTGTAATTTTTATAAGAGGTTTAGTTACATCTACCCTATTAGGATTATATTTAGTATTTTTTGAAAAAAAGAATTTATTAAAAATACTTTCAATCAAAAGTTTTCATATAAGAGGATTGTATGAAGTTTTAACGGCACTATTTTTTTTAGTTGGATTAATATTACTACCAATATCTGAGGTTTATACACTTTTAATGACTAATCCATTCTTTGTCACAATATTTGCTTTTCTTTTTTTGGGAGAGAAGGTTGGAATAAGAAGATGGTGTGCAGTTATTATTGGGTTCATAGGTGTGCTAGTAGTTGTAAATCCACAAAATTTTCAATTTAATTATCTTTTATTGTTACCTATTTTAGCAGCTATTTTTTTAACTATTAGAGATATAGCTACAAAAAGTTTAGCAACTAAATCAAATAGTGTTGAAATTACATTTGTGACTGCTTTGTTGATTACTGGATTTGCAGGGTTGGGTTCAATAATTTTTGGTTATCAAGTAAGCAGTGAAGATATAAATTATATTCTTGTTTCTAGTATTTTTGTTTTGTTCGGATATTTATTTTCAGTATTAACAGTTTTTTATGCACCACTCTCATTAACAGCCTCTGCAAGATATAGTGTAATTATATTTGGTATGATTTTTGGATATTTAATACTAGGTGAAACTCCAACTTATAACATGATTATGGGTGCAATAATTATTACATTAAGTGGTTTATTTGTAATCAAAAGAGAAAAAGAAATAGGTAAAATTAAATAAAATTTTACCGATCCTTACAAAAATTATAAACTTCTTCAACATGACCTTTAACTTTAACTTTATTCCAAGAATTTAGAATTTTTCCATTTTTATCCATTACAAATGTAGATCTATCTATCCCAAAATATTTCCTGCCGTACAAAGATTTTTCTATCCAAATACCAAGTTTATCACAATTTTTTCCTTCATCAGAGCCAAGTGGGTATTTCAATTTATACTTATCTGAAAATTTTTTGTTCCGATCAACGGGATCTTTAGAAGCTCCTATTAAATCAAAGCCAATTTTATTAAATTTAGTTAAATATTTCTGAAAATCTGCAACTTCTACTGAGCATCCACCAGTTAACGCCTTAGGGTAAAAGAATAAAACTGTTTTATTCTTTAATTTAGATGAATCAAACTCTTTGTCGTTTGTTAATTGAAGTTTTATCTTAGGAATTTTTTTCATAATTATACTACTAGTTTAAGACCGTACCCGGCTTTTTTTACTCTTGTTTTAAAATAATTTTTATTAAATTTATTCAAGGTTGGTTTTGTGTTTATTTGATTTTCGACTTTAATTCCAGCTTTCTTAATAGAATTTATTTTATTTTTATTGTTTGTAATAAGATTAACTTTATTTATTTTTAATAATTTTAGTATTCTAGCTGCAATATTAAAATCTCTTTCATCATCTAAAAAACCAATATTATGATCCGCGTCTATTGTATCCATACCCCTTGCTTGAAGAGAATAAGCTCTCATTTTATTAGCTAATCCTATTCCCCTACCTTCTTGTTCTAAATATAATATAATTCCACCATTATTTCTAACCATGTAATTAATTGATTGATTTAATTGTTCACCACAATCACATTTTAAAGAATGAAAAATATCACCTGTAAAACAAGCTGAATGAATTCTTAAATTAACAAATTTTTTATTTATTTTTTTTGGATTAACAATTATCGCTACATGTTTATCAGATCCAATATATGATTTGAATATTTTAAAATTAGAATTTTCGTTTTTAGGTAGTGGAACTTTTGCACTA
>CABXWB010000034.1 GCA_902515745.1 uncultured Alphaproteobacteria bacterium
ATCATTAAAATAGACTAAATCTAATTTATCTAACATTTTTTTAATAGAATATTTATTGATTACATTACTATATCCCTCTTGTACAATATTAGCTTTAATTAATTGATTATTAGAAAAAAAAATTAAACCATTGTAAATTGATCTATGATCTTTGTATTTTGCAATAAAGCAGTTTTTCTCATGTTCCAAAAATTCGTTTCCTATACCAGATTTAGTAAAAATTGAGGGTATTTTTAAAGCAAGAGATTCAATATAAACTTGTCCAAAAGCCTCACATGTAGAATCTATTGGTACATGAACAAAAATATCAAATATTTTATAAAGCGATATAATATCTGTTTCAAAGTTAATTAATCTATAGCTATTCTTTGGTAGGTCATTAAGCATTTTGTTTATTTCACTTTCTTGTGGTCCGTGAGCATTAGCTAATATTAATAAAGAATTTGGATTTATTTTATTGTATTCCTTAAATGCCTTAATTGTATAATTAACACCTTTCCAATCAATAAATCTAGAAATTGATCCTATAATAATATTTTCAGGATTAATTCTATATTTATTTTTTAAGTTTTTAATATTATCTAAATTTGTATTATTAAAATATTTGAAATCAAAACCATGATGAATTAAATTTATTTTTTTTTCATTATTTTTATTTTCATTAACTAAAAGTCTTGTTGTGTTAGTAGAGATAGAAATAATATCTGTTGACAAAAAACAAAGCAATTTATCAATTAATAATCCTTTTAAATAATTTTTATGATTTTCATTGCCATGATGACGAGTTATGATTCTTTTTTTGATCCGAAGAAAATAACCAATACTTATACCCAATATTGATGCTTTTCTTAGATGGCAATGTATTACATTTGGTTTATATTTCAAAAAGATAAAAAATAAATTTACAATTACAAAAAAATAAGAAAAAAAATTTTTATATTTTATTGCTGCTATTATTGATTTATTTTTTTTCAAAAAATTTTCTAAATTATTATCTATATTAAATTTATTTAAGAGAATAAATTTTAGTTTAAGCTTTTTTCTATTTAAATCTGATTTTACAACCCATTCAAACTGTTTAGCATCGGTAATGTCTGATAATAGATAAATAATCATATTATATAAATTTTTTAATACCAAATTTTAATTGGTCTTTAAAATTAAAACCTAATAAATTTTTAGCATCAACTAAACTTGCTTCATAATTATGCCCAATTTCCTTTTTAGCCCAATCAGATAAAATTTTTGCATTTTTTGGATTTTCGAAGAATAAAAAATGTAATTTTTTTTTTATCTCTTTTGTATTAAAAAGATCATAATAATCACTTGTAATACCTTTAACATCCACTTTTTTGAATTTTGAATAAAAATTTTTGATTTTATTCTCATCAATTTTATAATCTATTAATTGACTATTAAGAGATACTTTTATTCCCATGCTAGCTGCATAAACTATATGAGAGCCAAAATAATTTGTTATCATATATTCAAAGTTTGAAAATATTTGGTACATTCTTTTATAAGAATTATTATCTATTGGGTCAGCTCCTCTGATTATGGTTACTTTATTTTTACCAATTATATTGTCCCAAATCTTAATATCATTATTGTGAATACAAATAGCTATTTCTTTAAATTCTTTTTTTGCTTCAATAATATTTTCAATAAATGTTTTTTGATATTGTATAAAAGTTTTATTGTTTAGGTTTGCAAAATTAAGTGTTTTTGCAGGCATTATCAACAATCTATCTTTATTATTAATTCTTAATCTTTGAGTAAGAATATTATTATAATAATAATAAAATGGAAGAGGTGCTAAAGATACTTTGTTTGAGGTATATTCTCTCAAATTACTTGCCTTTTCCTTATTTGAAACTACAAAATTTAATTTGTTACTTATTAGTACTTTATAATAGTCGATATTTGGAGTCTGAATATAAGTCCACCCATGGTCCCAATCAGCAAGTGGTTTATAATAGCGATTAACGCCAAGTTTTTTTTTTAAGTCTAATGAAAAACCATATCTATTAGCACCTTGTCCATTTGAAGATAAATCATATTCAATTAAATTCATTTAAAAACTTTTTCTTTTGATCTTTTAGTTGCTGAACAGTATCTATTTCACACCATTTTTCAGGCTGAATATTAGAACAAAATAATGATTTTTTTTTAATCAGCTGTTTCCATAATTCATAAAAGTTGTTAACCTTAATAGTATCTTTATTAATTTTTCTTGGATTTAAAACTTGAATTCCAGAAGCATAAAAATTGGTTCTAAAATTTCTCGATATAGAATTTACAACCCTATTTTTCTTAATTTTTAAATAATCTCCATTTAATTTCAATTTAGTTTTAACTGTTAATATCATACAATGTGGCTTATTTAATTTCTTATAATCTTTTAATATATTTTTCAAATCTAAATCTACTATATTATCACATGTTAAAACTAAGATTGGTTCATTCAAATTTTTTAACAATGAATTGTATATCCACCAGCAATTGTCTTTATCAGATGTATTTATTACTGTAGAAACATTTTTACTCACTACATGACTAGCAAGTATAGAATTTTTATATCCAACAGTAATATGTATATTTTTTATTTTATTTGAAAGTTTATATATATTATGGCCAATTAGTGAATTTCCATTTAAAACAGCCATGGCCTTTGGTTTTTTTGCTGTTAAAGGCATCATTCTAATACCTCTTCCCGCTGCCATAATTAAAGCATGATTAAAGGATTTCATATAAACCTTGGCTTTTCTTTTATAAGGAATAAAATTTCTTTTTTTGATAATTTTGGCGAATTTTTGGATGTAATAGGTTTTGTAAATATATTCAGATTATTTTTATTTTTATCAATAGAAATAAGTTTTTTTTTATTTAAATAAATAATATTAGAAGAAGGTAATTCATAAGGAGACATAAGATACTCATCTAACTTATCACCATCTCTTGATTTAATTTTTTTCCAATTAACATTGTAACAACTTTTCCATACATCAAGAATATCAGATATTTTTGCAGATTTCATATAATCAGTAATAATTAAACCATTGCATTTGCTTAAGTTTTCTAAAACAAGATCTATTAAATAACATGCATGGTTAACATGAATAAAAAATCGTCGCATGTTTGGCCCTGTACTGAATACAATTTTATTTTTAATAGTCATTTCTTCCCATAAATTAAAAACAGATCCTGTTGACCAACAAAGATTTCCAAATCTTAAACACGCAATTTTAATTTTTGATTTTGTCGTAGAATTAATAAAAAAATTCTCCATTAAATTCTTAGATTGACTATATATATTTGAATCCGGGTTAGCTGCCTTATCAGTTGAAATAACTAATAATTTTTTAATATTATACATTTTTGCAACTCGTAAGAGATTAATGCTACCTAATACATTTGTTTCTATACATTCCTCTGGGAATTTTTCTGAAAGGTCTACAAATTTTGTTGCTGCGCAATGTATCACAATATCTGGTTGAATATATTCAAATGCATCAATTAATGAATTTATTGAATTTATATTTAAAGGATAAAAATTACATTTTACTTCTTCTGATGCTTTTCTTAAATTTTCTATATTACGAGAACATAAAGTTATTTTGTATTTTTTTTTATTTAATAAAAATTGACTTAAATTCTTAGCAAGAAATCCACTCCCACCCGTAATTAATATTTT
>CABXWB010000035.1 GCA_902515745.1 uncultured Alphaproteobacteria bacterium
AGGTAAAGGTAAAACTGGTATGTCAACAAGAGAAGAAGATTTTGTTAAAGAAATTCACTTTGCAGATACTCATACTAAACTTTTAGTTTTTTCTTCATTAGGAAAAGTTTATTCTCTTAAGTCTCATGATGTTCCTGAAGCTAGTTTAAAGGCAAGAGGAAAGCCTATAGTAAATTTATTACCATTTAAAAATACTGAAAAAATATCAACTTTTCTAACATTACCTCTAGACGAAAATCAGTGGGAAAAATTTTATGTAATTTTTACAACCAAAAATGGAATGGTTAGAAAAAATAAATTAATTGATGTTGCTAAGAGTGGAAAAAGAGAATTGAGGGATTCAGGCAAAGTATCTATTAAGCTTGATGAAAAAGATGAATTAATAGGTGTTAAGCTTTGTACTATAGATGACGATATTTTACTTTCTTCATCAAATGGAAAATGTTTACGTTTTCCAGTTGAAAAATTAAGATTATTTTCTGGTTTAAATTCATCAGGTGTAAGGGGTATAAAATTAGATAAAGGCAATATAATTATTTCTCTAGCAATTTTGAAACATTCAGTGATTGATATGAGCATTCGACAAGAATACCTAAGAGCAGCATCTGAAAGTAGAAAAGAAACTTCATCTCTTAAAAATGGATTTGAAGAATTAAATAAAAATGAAGAATTTCTCTTAGCTATAACATCAAAGGGTTTTGGAAAAAGATCGTCCGCTTATGAATATAGAATTTCAAATAGAGGAGGAAAAGGCATTACTGGAATTATGACATCTGAAAAAAATGGAGAAGTTGTTGATTGTTTTGTCGTTCAAGACAACGATGAAATTATTCTTGTTAGCGACAAAGGTCAAATTATCAGAGTTAATGTAAATCAAATTAGAATAGCAGGAAGATCCACTAAAGGTGTAAGTATATTTAAGATACCTGAAAGTGATAGAATTGTTTCTGTTTCTAGAATACAAGAATTTGAAAATGATTAATAAAATTGGAATATATCCAGGCACTTTTGATCCCATGACAGCAGGTCATATGGACATAATTAAAAGATCATTAAGAATAGTAGATAATTTAGTAATTGCAGTCGCTAATAATATTAATAAAGATTCATTATTTAGTGTTCAAGAAAGAATTAATATCATCAAAAGTGATATTAGTTCTGTAAATGAATTAAGTTCAAAAATTAACGTTATGAAATTATCAGGATTACTTACAACATTTGCTAATGATCAAAATGCCACATGTATAATACGTGGTTTAAGAGCAGTATCCGATTTTGAGTATGAATTTCAAATGACTGGGATGAATTATCAACTTAACCCTGATATCGAGACAATATTTCTTATGACTTCTGAAAAAAATTCATTCATTTCATCTAATTTTGTTAAAGAAGTCCACAAACTGGGTGGGGATGTTTCAAATTTTGTTTCTAGAAATACTTTAGAGCAACTTAATAAAAAAAACTCTTAGTTAATCACTTGCGCTTACAATATTTGAACTATATAGAATACAAATTCGATGGGCCCTTAGCTCAGTTGGTAGAGCAATTCCCTTTTAAGGAATGGGTCGCAGGTTCGAATCCTGCAGGGCTCACCATCCAAAATGAAAAAAGCTAAAATTAAAAATATTGAATCCGGTATTGAAAAAAATTGTGACATTTTAAGAAAAAATGATAACATTCTTGAAGTAGTTCTTGAAGGAACAACAATAAAGATATTGCTTAAGAAAAAGATTAATAAATATATTGGATATTTTAAAGAAATGGAATTTGAGTCTGAAGGTTAATTTTTATTCCTAATATTTAATTCGTTTTCATAATCAATTTGTACTTGTTTTAAAATTTCTTTCTTTGTTTTTACTTTACCTTTACCAACACCAGGGCAATTTTTAGCAATATCGTTATTCCAAGTTTTTGTATTCATATTTTCAGGCCAAAAAGGCCAAGTCCTACATTGTATAGGTCTCGACTTATAAACAGTGCATTTTTTATCTTTCAAAAATATGCAATTTCCATTATTTTTTTTTAGTTCCTTTAAGTGAATGAAACCATCAGTTTTTTTACAATAGTTTTTTACAAAGTTTTGTTCTGTTATTTTAAATCCATCTGACAATTTTTTAATATCTTTCTTACTTAAATAAACAAAACCATATTTTCCTCTTGAAACACAACAATTACCAGAACCTTGGCATTCAAATCTTATACCTTTTTCTATATCCATAACTATTATCCAGCAGTCAGTGTTAAAATTGCTGCATCTCTTTCTTGAAGATACAATAAGTTTCGAAGATTTTCTCCTTCTATGTTTATCAATTTTGGATTTTTGGATAATATATCTTCTACCATAATTTTAGCATCTTCTAATAGATCGTAATCAAAACTAAGATCAGCTACATAAAAAGATGGGCTACCAGATTGTTTTTTTCCTAAAATTTCTCCTGGACCTCTTATTTTTAGATCCTCTTCAGCGATTTTAAAACCATCATTTGTTTGCTTCATTATTTCAATTCTTTTTTTAGAAATTTCTCCAATATTTTCTTTATGTAAAAGTATACAATATGATTGAATATCATTTCTACCAACACGGCCTCTCAATTGATGTAGTTGAGCTAAACCGAATCTTTCTGCATGTTCAATTACAATTGTTGTTGCAGAAGGAATATCTACACCAACTTCAATAACAGTTGTTGAAACTAAAATTTTATAATCCTCATTTTTAAACTTTGTCATTATTTCTTCTTTTTCTATTTCACTTAAACGTCCATGCATTAAAAGAACTTTATTTTTGAAATATTTTTTTAAAATTTTATATCTTTCCTCAGCTGCTTTTAGATCTAACTCTTCAGATTCTTCTATTAAAGGGCATACCCAGTAAAATTTAGATGATGAATTTTTAATTTTTTCTTTTATTCTTTCAATAAGTTGATTTTCTTTTTTTAATGACAAAGAGCTAGTTATTATTGGTTTACGACCTGAAGGTTTTTCAATTAATTTACTTTCTTTCATATCTCCATATGCTGCTAAAGTTAATGTTCTTGGAATGGGAGTCGCACTCATTACTAAAATATTTGGCTTATGATTTTTATGGTTAAATACCATTCTTTGATAAACTCCAAATCTATGCTGTTCATCAATAACTGCTAAACCTAAATTATTAAATTTTACAGTATCTTGTATTAAAGAATGAGTCCCAATTATAATATCTGCTTTTCCCTTTGAAATTTCATCTAATTTTTCTTTCCTTTCCCTACCCTTATCCTTTCCTGTAAGAACAAGCACATTTATTTTTGAATCTTTTAATAAATTTAAAATATTTTCATAATGCTGAAATGCAAGAATTGTAGTAGGTACCATTAAAGCAGATTGAAAATTACTTTCAAATACTTTTATCATTGATATTAA
>CABXWB010000036.1 GCA_902515745.1 uncultured Alphaproteobacteria bacterium
GAGGATACTCTCAGATAGTGATAAAAATATAATTAATTTTATCTATCTATCATTTTTAAAATATCCATCTATTTTGAATGAAATTATACCGTTTGTAATCATTATTAGCATTTCTTTTCTAATAAGAAATTTAATAAGTAATAATGAATTTATTTCTATGAGAAATTTAGGTTATTCAATTTTTGATATTTTTTTACCTATTGCTGTTGCAGTATTTATAATTGGATTGTTTTTTTTAATAATTTTAAATCCTTTATCAGTATTTATGGAAAAAAAATATGATACTAAAATAGATAATAATGAGAATAGCTTATATTCAATAAAAATATCTAACAGCGAAATGTGGATTAAAAATCAAATTGATGAGTTTAATTCCAGCTTTATAAATATAAAAAATATTGATTTAAAAGATATGAAAGCAAAAAACATTAAAATTTTGTTAATAAATGATGACTCAAATCAGTTTATTTTAGCTGAAAATGGACAATTCACATCTAATATATTTTCATTAACAAATGTTAAATTTTATAGTTTTAAAGATGAAGAATATAAGGATTTGGCAAGTTATAAATTAAAAATTAATTTTAATGATGAAAATATATTAAATTCTATTTCTAAATATAAGCTAATTCCATTTTATAAATATTTAAGTCATTCAAAAACTCTTAATAAGTTTAATTTATACTCTCCTGAAATTGGGTTGTATTATTTATCTGAAATATTAAAACCTATATTCATAGTAGTGTTAGCATTTGTAATAATTGGTTTTACAAGTAAATTTCAAAGAAATGAAAATTTTTTTAAAGTTTTATTTTTATCTATTTCTATTGGATTTATAATCTTTTTACTAAAAGAGATAATTATGAAATTAACTGTTGCACTGTCAATAAATATATATTTGTCTTATTTAATTATTTTTTTATTTCCACTATTCATTGGATTATATCAAGTAGTAAAAATAGAAAATGACTAAAGTATTAAATACATTCATCTATATTATTTTTATAGCAATAACAATATCAATACCAGCATACAATAATGCAAAAGAAATATTAGTTTATGCAGACTCTATATCTTATGATGATGAAGAAAATCTCATTGCCAGAGGAAATGCAAAAATTTTTAAGGAAAATGAATTTATTTTTTCAGATATAATTATTTATAATAAAAAAGAAGAAAAAATAATTTTACCCATAAAATTTACTTTTAAAGATGAAAATGGAAATTATTTTGAAGGTGAGAATGGTTATTTTCAGAGGAATTTAAACTTTGCTGAATTCGAAAATCCAAAAATAAAATTGAATGATGGCTCTAGAATTACAGGAAAGAAAATTAAAAGAGATGATCATATAGACATAATTACTAAAGGTGTTTATTCTCCATGTAATTCTAGAATAAAAATTGGTAATTTTATATGCCCTACATGGCAGTTAGAAGGAGAAAAAATATTACATGACAACAAAAATCTTTTTTTGTATCAAAAACATTCCAAAATGAGAGTAATAAACACTCCTGTTTTTTATATTCCTTATTTAGTTACACCATCACCTTTAAGAAAAAATAGAAAATCTGGCTTTTTAACACCTTCAATAGCATTAAATTTTTTTGATACAAAAACCTCTCAGTCAACTTCATTCCCGTATTATTTCAATATAGACATAGATAAAGAACTTTTGTTTACACCTATAATAAAATATGGAGGTGGAGTAGATTCATCACAAAGATTTGTATTTGATTATAATCAATTATTATCAGGTGGTAATTTAAAAACTGATTTGACGTTTGATTCAAATTTTGAAAATCAAAATAATAATGATTGGCTTAGTGATGCTAGTTTAATAACAAAATATAACAAAAATATTAATGAAAATTATAGAATAAAAATAAATTCTGCCTTACAAACTTCAAAAAATTATATACAAATAACAAAACCAGATGATGATCTTAGTTATACAAATTCACTAAGGACAAATTTAAATTTAGAAGGTTACAACTTAAGAAAAATTGATGATCATTTAGATATTAATTTAAATTTTTATCAAACTAATCAAGAAAATGAAGATAATAAAATAATTCCAACTGTTTTTCCAAAAATTAAATACCATACAGGATTTTATAATAAGTATGGTAACATTTCTGACTCTACTTTTGAATTTTATAATATTTTTAGAGAAAAAAGTACAATAGTACATGCTAAAAAACAGCAAAAAATATCTCATAAATATAAAATAAAGAAAAATTTAATTAAATTTAATTCAAAAATACTAATGAATGCTGAAATTTATAATCAAGTATTTAATACTGAAACAAAAAAAATTATGGAAAATGAGTATGAAACTGGAACATATTACAGACTATTTCCTATTCTTGGTATTTCAAGTGAAACACCTTTCAAAATAAAAAAATATATTCCCAATTTTACATTTAGTCCTAAAGTACATGTCGCCGTTGCTCCAGGATCTTCTAACAGTGACAAACTTTCAAATGAAGATTCAACAAATAATGATTTTAGCATAGAAAATATTTATCGTTTAAATAGATATAGCGGAAATGATATGTTGGATAATTCAAAAAGAATAACTTATGGATTTAATGCTTACTCTGAAAATATTAAATCATCTCTTTTTCAATCATATGAATTTACAAAAAATAGTAATTTTCACAGAGAACAAGGAAACGATGATAATTTAAGTGATTTATTAGGCTCAGTTACATATAACAATATAAATGAGCTATCATATGATTTCAGATATGACATAAATGATGCTTATTTGAAAAAACAAAACATAAATATCAACTCTGAAACAAAATTGGGTAAGCTATCTTTATCATATTTAGATCAAAACTCAAAAACAAACAATATTGTCACAAATGATACAGAAACTTTAAATTATTCATTTTTTTCAAAAAAAATTGCAAAATTTTCAAGATTAACAATTAATGGACTTTATGATTTGAAAAAAGAAATAAATAAAGAATATAGTATTGGTTATAGTTATTTTGACGAATGTTTTGGTATAAATTTAGATTTTAATAGAAAATCATATGTTGAAGATAGTTTAAAACCACAAGATATATTAACAATAATGTTTTCATTTAAAAATATTGGAAGTTACAAATCAACAAATTTAGCAGTATCAGAAAATGATAAACAAGATATTGAATGGGAAAGTATTAGTATTGAAGATGATAAATTTGAAAACAATTAATATTGAATATTTAAAAATATTTATTTTATTATCAATATTAAATTTATTTTGTTTTGCAGTATATGGATCTAATAATAAAATAATCTT
>CABXWB010000037.1 GCA_902515745.1 uncultured Alphaproteobacteria bacterium
TATACCATCAAATCATTCAAAAAACTTGATGAACTAAATAAATCAAAAATCTTAGATTATTCAGTAGAAATGTCTTGAATAAAATAAATATTATAATAATAAATCAATCAAATTAAATCTAGCACACAGAAAAAACCGGTGTTTTTGTTTCTGTGGAGGTTAAACCGGGAGTAATTATGAATTTACCAGAAGTTAAAATTGAAGATCTTCTAGAGTCAGGCGTACATTTTGGCCATAATGTAAGAAGATGGAATCCAAAAATGAAAGAATACATTTATGGTGTTAGAAATAACATTCATATTTTTGACTTAAGAATTACATTGGAGCTATTGAGTCATGCGTTAACTAAGATTCATGAAACTGTTTCTAAATCAGGAAAAATCCTTTTTGTGGGCACAAAAAAACAATGCAGTGATGTTGTTAAAGAATTAGCAATGCTCAATAATAATTTTTATGTAAATAAGAGATGGCTTGGCGGCACGCTTACTAATTGGAAAACTATTTCAAACTCTATAAAAAGATTAGATGAAATTGAGCTATTTTTAAAAGATAATGAATCTTCAAAAAATTTGTCAAAAAAAGAATTACTAGATATATCTAGGGAAAAACAAAAACTTGATCTAAATATTGGTGGAATACGAAGTCTAAATGGTAAACCAGATTTGTTAATTATTTTTGATGTAATTAAAGATAAAATTGCAGTACGTGAAGCAAATAAACTTAATATCCCTGTTGTAGCAATAGTAGATTCTAATGCAGATCCAGAAAATATTGATTATGTTATACCAGGAAATGATGATGCTCTTAGATCTATAAATCTTTATAAGAATTATTTTTTAGAAACAATACAAGACGCAACAAACTTTCAAGATAAATCTATCGATACACAAGAAAAAAATATTATAGAAAGTGCAACAAAGGATAAAAAATAATGCCTGACATAAAAGAACTTATTAAAGAATTAAGGGAGAAAACTGGAGCAGGCTTTTTAGATTGCAAAAAATCTCTAGATGAAAATGGTAATGATATTGAAAAATCAATTGAAGCATTAAGAAAAAAAGGATTAGTAAAAGCATCTAAAAAAAGTGATCGTGCTGCAAATGAGGGTGCTGTAGGAGTTTATTCTAATCAAAATATTACAGCATTAATTAAGGTTAATAGTGAAACAGATTTTGCAGCAAAAAGTGATTCCTTTTTGGATTTTCTTGATACCCTTGGCAATTTGGTTTTAGAAAACAATACAAATATCGACAAAAATCATTTTTTAAATTCAAAATATCAAAAAGGAACAGTGCAAGACTATTTTAATTCAATGATTGCGAAAATAGGAGAAAATTTAATTTTAAAGGATTTGCTTATTAAGGATAACAGTAAATCTTATTATGAATTTTATATACATAATAGCTACAGAAATAATATTGGAAAAATAATTTCTCTTTTAGAGTATTCTTCTAATAAAAAGGATAAAGAAATTGATACATTATCCAAAAATTTATGTATGCATATTGCTGCAATGAAACCTGAGTCTTTGGATATTAATGATCTAGATAAATCGTTAGTTCAAAATGAGGAGAAGATTCAAAAAGAATTAATTTTAAACTCTGGCAAACCATCAAATATTGTTGATAAAATTTTACAGGGTAAAATGAAAAAATTTTACAGTGAGGTAACTTTATTAAATCAGTCTTATATTTTAGACCAAGAAAAGACTGTAGGTTCAGTTTTAAACAATTATAAGGATTATGATTTTAAAATAATTTCATTTCATTTGATTAGTTTATAGAATGAACAAAAGAATTTTGCTAAAGATTTCTGGGGAGTCATTAATGGGATCATCTAGTTATGGTATAGATGTGTCTACCATTAACCAAATATCAAGCGA
Organism: uncultured Alphaproteobacteria bacterium; assembly: GCA_902515745.1. Classification (GTDB taxonomy): domain Bacteria; phylum Pseudomonadota; class Alphaproteobacteria; order HIMB59; genus CACPNW01. The sequence continues at coordinate 1,883 of CABXWB010000037.1, forward strand.
AATTAAAAATGTTTATAAAAAAAAATACCAAATATGTTTGATAATTGGAGGTGGAAATATTTTTAGAGGTATCAAAGGTGCATCTGAAGGTATAGATAGATCAACTTCAGATTACATGGGTATGTTGGCGACTGTAATGAATGCCTTATCTTTACAAAGTAGTCTGGAAAAAATTAATGTTCCAACAAGAGTTCAATCAGCTATTACAATGTCTCAAATTGCAGAACCTTATATTAGAAGAAGAGCAATTAGGCATTTAGAAAGAAATAGAATTGTTATATTTGCGGCAGGAACTGGGAATCCATTTTTTTCGACAGATACAGCTGCAACCTTAAGGGCTTCAGAGCTAGATTGTAAACTAATTATTAAAGCAACTAAAGTAGATGGTATTTATAACAAAGATCCAGTAAAATATAAAAGTGCAAGACTAATAAAAAATATTTCTTATAATGAAGTTATTAGCAAAAATTTACAAGTAATGGATCTTACTGCTATTAGTTTAGCAAAAGATACAAATATCCCAATTTTTATAACTAATATTTTCAAAAAAAACTCATTAATTAATGTTTTGAATCGTAAAGGATCTTATAGTAAGATAAGTTAAATTATGAGTGATGTTGATAGTAAAATGAGCTCTGCTGTTTTACATTTTGAAAGAGAATTAAATTCATTAAGAACTTCAAGAGCAAATCCTGCAATGCTTGACAATATATTTGTCGATGCGTACGGTTCAAAAACACCCCTAAACCAATTAGGTAATATTTCAGTACCAGATGCAAATACAATTACAATTCAGATCTGGGACACATCTCTTTTAAAAGTTATTGAAAATGCAATAACAGAATCAAATCTTGGAATAAATCCACAAATTGATGGACAGCTTATTAGATTGCCAATACCAAAATTAAGTGAAGAAAGAAGAAAGGAAATAATA
>CABXWB010000038.1 GCA_902515745.1 uncultured Alphaproteobacteria bacterium
AGAGAAAAATACAATTAATGTTAATAACTTTCACATATATGATGATTACTATACAAGATATCCATTATTTGCGATCTTTAATTATGAATTTTATGGTTCATTGTTTTTAAAACTCAAACACCTTGCCATTGATCTCAATAGAGAAAATAATTTTGTATTATTTAATGACATAAATACTTTACAATACAATCCGATTTATGATGAGTACAAAATTAATTTAGATGGTGCAGGAGAAATTTTAAGTTCTTTAGGTAATTATGGTTTTTTTGGATTTATTTTATACTCTATAGTTATTTATAATTTTGTATTTGTTTTTATTAGAAATTATAAGTCTAGTAATTATTCAGATAATAATATTTATTTTTTTATAATTATTGGGATTTTTTCTATTGAATCTATAGTTACAGAATTCTTACATTTTCAATATATTTGGATAATATTAGCTATTTTGAGTCACAAAAGTAATCAGAAGGCAAAAATCTATTAAAAAGTTGAGTTGTGACAAAATTAGCTATTATTTTTTTTATTTTTTTTATGACTCAAAGCGTAGATAGGATTCTTAAATTTAATCGATAATGAATTAAAACAATATAATTTATATATTTGTTAAGCTCATCATATATTGTATTACAGGTTTATTGATTATTTTACTAATACCTATAAAAATTAAGAATGTCTAAAAAGAGTAAATATTTTCTAAGTATTTTAGCTAATTCAAATATATTGCAATGGTTCGCGAGTAGATTTATTATATTTCTACCTTTACCTATAACTCATAATTTATCTAAATATATTTTAATTAATAAAATAATTTATACAATTTATATTGATCAAATAAAAGGTGACTATACAGAATTTGGTTGTTTCACTGGATCATGTTTAAAACATGCTAGTAGATGCATAAAAAAATATAATTTAGATAGGAAAATATTTGGATTTGATTCTTTTAAAGGTTTTCCAGAAGAGGTGCATAAAGAATTTAAAAGCGAGTTCTTTAAATCAGATTATTACAGTATAAAAAAATTAGAAAAAAAATTTTCAAATATTGAAATTGTAAAGGGTTATTTTTCTGAAAGTTTAAATAGTAATAATATAAAAGATAAAGTAAAAAAAATTTCTTTTAGTTTCATAGATTGTGATCTTGCTATTTCTGCAAAAGATGTTTTTAAATTCATTTCTGACAGACAAACAAATGGATCTTTTATAATGATTGATGATTTTTACAATTTAGATACTAACAATAATTCTATAAGAGAAGAATTCTTTAAATATTTTAATTTAAATAAAAATGTATTTTTACATAGTAATTTTGGTATTGGCGGTGTTTGCTTTAGATATTTTAAAACAAAAAATAATTAAAATAAGATATTTTAATATATATTTTAAGGTGACTTCTTAAGCACCCCCAAAGAGGAAGATGACTCTAAAAATAATAAAATACTGTTTTCCTCATAATCATAAATAATATCCCTAATTCTTTCCTCAAGATTAAATTTTAAATTTTTTATCAGTTTATCATTTTCTATTATAGCAAAATATAATGACATATCACCTTCACTTGGATTATTTCCCATACTCCCATATACGATAGTTATAAATTGGTTATTAAAAAATTTTTTTGGTATTTGAACTACTTGTGAAATACCTATTGAAGGAACAAAATATATAAGCGGCTCTTCAAATCCATGATTAGCATGCGATTTATGTAAAGGAAATTTTTTATACAATTTTTCATCATTTTTATAATGTTCTCCGTAAGAAGATATAGGCCAACCAAAATTTTTAATTTTTGATTCATTTAAATAATTAATATTTATCTCATCGCCACCTTTTGGACCATGTTCGGAAGAAATTAATAAATTTAAATCGGAATTATAATATAATCCTTGTACATTTCTGTGACCTAAGGAAATGACTTCGTATTTTTTATTTTCTACGTTAATTTTTATTATTTTTCCAAATATACTATTTATGTCTTGGGCTTTGATTCTATCTCGATACTCTCCAATAGAAAATAATAAATAGTCTTTATTATAAGAAACTAATCTCCCACCACTTTGGTGAGCGTTAAATTCATCAACTTTTCTTTTACTAATGCATTGTTCAGGGACAAAAAAATCTTTAAATTCTAAATAATTTAAATTTATTTCAGAATATAAAATTGCGGTGTTATAACAATCTTCTTTGAGTTTATTTGTATAAGATAAAAATATCTTGTTATTATGTATTAAAATATCCTTAATTCCAAATTGAGAGTCTTGATAAAATAAATCAAATTTAATAATTTCTTTTATATTTGATTTTAATATTTGACCAGTTATTTCTTTTTTTTGAGAATAAAGATCACTCTTATCTATAAAAGAAATTATTCCATCAGCAGATACAATAAACAAATTCCCCTCAAATAAGTCCAAATAAGAATTTCCTCTTGAACCTGGATGTTTACTAGTTTGCAATTGAAATGTAGAAAATTTGTTTAATTTATATTCCTGGCCCAAAACATTTAAAAACTTAAATTCATTATTATTTTCAAAAAATATTTTTTTACCTTCTACTAAACTAGATTTAATTGACTGTATTTTAGTATTTTTTTTGTCAATGATTGAGGTTAATTCATTTTGATATTTTTTGAAAAATAAATTTTGTTTTAAAAA
>CABXWB010000039.1 GCA_902515745.1 uncultured Alphaproteobacteria bacterium
ATACCTTTTAAAGATTCAACTAAATCAGTTTTTTCCCAAGTAAAATGTCCCTTGTCACTTGGCTCTCTTCCAAAATGGCCGTAAGAAGAGGTTGGAACATAAATTGCATTTGTTAGTTTTAAATGTTCTCTTATTCCTCTTGGACTTAGATCAAATAAATCTTGTACAGATTTTTCAATCTTTTGTTCATCAACTTTATTTGTTCCATTAGTATTTACATATACTGATAAAGGTTTTGAGACTCCTATTGCATAAGATAACTGTATAGTACATTCATCTGCAAGATCAGCTGCAACAACGTTTTTTGCTAAGTATCTAGCTGCATATGCTGCAGATCTATCAACTTTCGATGGATCCTTTCCAGAGAATGCCCCTCCACCATGAGGTGCTGCACCACCATATGTATCAACAATTATTTTTCTACCTGTTAGACCAGAATCACCATCAGGACCTCCAATTACAAAATTTCCTGTGGGATTAACATAGAATTCTTCATCTTTAAGACCTTCTAATAAGTTATTGGGTATGCACTCATACACATAAGGTTTAACAATTTCTTTTACGTCCTCAGGAGACAAACCTTCTTTGTGTTGTGAAGAAATTACTAAGGATGTAACTTTAGTTGGTTTTCCATTTTCATAAAGCATAGTAACTTGGCTTTTTGAATCAGGTTCTAAACCAGACGCAGATCCATCTTTACGAGCTTGTGCCATTTTATATAAAATTTGATGAGAATAATGTATCGGTGCTGGCATTAATGACTCGGTGTCTTTGCAAGCAAAACCAAACATAATGCCTTGATCACCTGCACCCTCATCTTTATTACTACCAGAGTCAACACCCATAGCAATATCAGCCGATTGTTCATGGAGAAAACTTTCAACATCACAATTCTGCCAATGAAAGCCATCTTGTTCATAACCAATATCTTTAATACAATCTCTTACTTGAGAAATAATCTGATCTTTTGATACTGATGGTCCTCTTACCTCTCCAGCTAATACTACTTTATTAGTAGTTGTTAGTGTTTCACACGCTACTCTAGTTTGTGGATCTCCTGAAGCCATATAGGTGTCTACAACCATATCAGAAATTCTGTCACATACTTTATCAGGATGTCCTTCAGAGACTGATTCGCTAGTAAATAAATAAGATCTTTTCATATTATACTCCTTAATATCTATATGTGTCTTCCTTGAAAGGCCCTTTTTTACTTACACCAATATATTCAGATTGTTTATCTGTTAATTCTGTAAGTTTAGCTCCTACTTTTTTTAAGTGCAGTGATGCTACTTTTTCATCTAAGTGTTTTGGTAAAACATAAACTTTATTTTCATAATTTTTAGAATTTTTCCATAGCTCAAGTTGAGCTAATACTTGATTGGTAAATGATGCGCTCATAACGAAACTTGGATGCCCAGTCGCATTTCCTAAGTTTACAAGCCTACCTTCTGATAACAATAAGATTTTTTTTACCATCAGGAAACTCTACTTCCCTAACCTGAGGTTTAATCTCATCCGACTTATAATTCTGCAGTGCTTCTGTTTGTATTTCATTATCAAAGTGTCCAATGTTACAAACAATAGCTCGATCTTTCATTTGTCTCATATGATCTTGGGTAATGACATCTAAATTTCCAGTTGCAGTTACAAATATGTCTGCATATTTACATGCATCGTCCATAGTTACTACTTCATATCCTTCCATAGCAGCTTGAAGAGCATTAATTGGATCTATTTCAGTTACGCAAACACGTGCCCCAGCTCCTCTTAGACTTGCGGCAGAACCTTTTCCTACGTCCCCATATCCAGCAACAACGGCTATTTTACCAGCCATCATTACATCAGTACCTCTTCTTATTCCATCTACTAAACTTTCCTTACAACCATATAAGTTGTCAAATTTAGACTTAGTAACTGAGTCATTAACATTTATAGCTGGTACCTTTAATGTTCCATTTTTTTCCATTTCTTTCAAACGGTGGACACCTGTAGTTGTTTCTTCGGATAAACCTAAAATTTCATCCAACATTTTTGGATACTTTTCATGAATTATTTTTGTAGCATCTCCACCATCATCTAAAATCATATTTGGCTTCCAACCATCTGGACCTTCTAATGTTTTCTCAATACACCACCAAAATTCTTCTTCTGTCATTCCTTTCCAAGCAAATACTGGAATGCCTTTAGCAGCTATTGCTGCTGCAGCGTGATCTTGAGTGGAAAAAATATTACATGAACTCCATCTAACAGTAGCGCCTAGAAATACCAGGGTTTCAATCAAAACAGCAGTTTGTATTGTCATATGTAAACAACCTACAATTCTTGCCCCATCTAGAGGTTTAGAATCACCATACTCTTCTCTTAATGCCATTAAACCAGGCATCTCTGTTTCAGCTATTGCAATTTCTTTATCACCAAAATCAGCTAAACTTATGTCTTTAACCTTAAAATCTTCACTCATGATTGTATCCCTTTATGATTATTATGGTTTTTTAAAGGTAATTTAATTAGAAAACAAGCACCTCTAAAGTCTAATTTGTCACTTTCTGTTAATTCTATTGAACCATTAAATAGATTTATTATCTCGTGCGATAT
>CABXWB010000040.1 GCA_902515745.1 uncultured Alphaproteobacteria bacterium
TGGCTTTTTACTAGAAGATAATATTTTGGACCTATTTATATTATTATTTTTTGAATATTGCACATCATCTAAAAAAACAATATGATCTGAAGATTTGATTTTATGAAAATATCCTATCCAAGGTATATAATTTGGTTGATGAATTGAGATAATCATTTTTTTTTAAAAAACTTTTTAATTTTTAATTTTTTTTCAATAATTTCCAAAACTTTTTCATTCCTTCATAAATATTTGTAGGCTCAAACCCAAGTTCTTTTTGAGATTTTGAAATATCCATAAAAAACTCATAATTTGAAGATAGATTACTGTATGAGATATTGAAAACTTTATTTGTGATCTTATTAGCATATTTTACAATTTCTTCTAATGAAGTTCCTTTTCCATTACTAACATTAAATAAATTAAATAAATAAGGATTTTGGTAAGTAATACTTAAAATTATACTTTTAACAACATCATCAACATATATAAAATCTCTCACGATTTTTTTTGATGCCAAAGAAATAAATCGATTTTTATTTTTAGGATTTAACAAGTTGTAAATCAATCCAGATGATTTACCATAGCCATAAACTCCAGGAATTCTTAATACAGTAGTTTTAAATTTACTTTTTGAATAGAATTTGCAAATGTTTTCCCCCAAGAGTTTAGATAATCCATATTCATCAATTGGATCGGTTGGATGATTTTCGTCAACCGGAATATATAATGGGTTATGGTAATCATATACACCCATAGCTGAAGTAAATATAAAATGCGGAAAAATTTGTAATTCTATACAACTTCTAAAAATATTATTTATTCCTGTAACATTAACATCGAACATTTCATTTAAGTATTTAGAAGTATTATTTCTTATAGATGCAAGATTGATAATTATGTCTGGATTTATTTTATTTATTGCTTCAAAAACAATTGATTTGTCTAGCAGGTTTAAATGAATATTAATTACCTCACTACCACTTGGAGATTTTTTTTTTGATAAATTACTACTTCCAATAAAAATCTTGTTCTCTTTTTTATCAATTTTTTTAATTAAATTTTGACCTATAAAAGAGTTGCCACCTATAATTAAAATTTTCACTTAAGAGCTGACTTTAAAGATTCACAGATATATTTAATATCTTTTTTAGTTAAATAGCAATGCATTGGCAGACATAAAGACCTTGATAATATATCTTCTGTCGTTTTTAAGCCCAGTTTAGGAAGAGGTATCTTATTAAAAATTTTTTCATTATGTACAGGCTTATAAATACGTTTTGAAATAATTCCGTACTTGGTTTTCATTCTACTGATCAATTTTTCTCTATTAATTTTTTTATTTAAAAGAACTGAGAATTGGTAATAGGCATGAGAATTATTTTTTTTAACTTTGAATAATGATAGATTCTTTTCATCTGATAAATAGCTATTATAATTCAAAGCTAAATTTTTTCTTATTTTAAGACTCTTATTTAAATCCTTTAATTGATAGTAGCCAATACATGCTCTGAACTCATCCATGAACCAATCATTACCCTCTAAACATATTTCTTTTTCATTACCTTTACATCTACCAAATAATCTTACTTGCTTCGCATATTCTGCAAGTTTTTTATTGTTTGTAGTAATAATTCCACCGGTGCCTGAAGTCATTATTTTCCCTGGATAAAAACTGAAACAAGACGCATTTCCAATTGATCCTGCGGAATAATTGTCAATTTTTGCTCCATGAGCATGTGAGGAATCTTCAATAAGTTTTAAATTATATTTTTTACATATACTCAAAATTTTTTTATACTCTTCTGAAATTAATCCAGTTAAATGTACCCAAATAATACATTTAGTTTTTTTTGTTATTGATTTTTCAAGTTTATCTAAATCAAATGAAAGAGTTTTTGGATTTATATCAACATAAACAGGAGTGCCACCACACCATTTAATTGCACTTACATCAGTTATAAAAGAAGCACTTGGCACAAGTATTTCATAGCCCTTTACTTGATAGAAATTCAAAATTATTTGTAATGCAGTAGTGCCCGTGTTTGTTGTGATTGAGTGTTGAACACCTATTCTTTTTGAAAAATTTTTTTCAAAATCTTCAGTATACTTACCCATCATAAGTGTACCTGAGTCTAGGATATTTTTCATACCACGAATTATAGATTTTTTTGATTTTAAAGAAAAATATGGTTTTGAAAGTGGTATGATTTTCATAAAATCTCTATATGATTTTGCTAATTTAAGTGATATTTTTAAAGGTATAAAATATATTATTCAATTAATAAAACATAATAATTTTATATATGTCAATTTATTTGGTTATATTAAAATTTTTAAAAAAAACTGG
>CABXWB010000041.1 GCA_902515745.1 uncultured Alphaproteobacteria bacterium
CAAAGTTTCTTAGCCAACAAATTTTATAACATATGTTCCACTTTGGGTTTTTTTATATACGGAGTATTACCCGTTAACTTATTGTCCTTTATATTATTTTACTATGATCCTTTAATTGATTTTGAATTAATTAAATTATCTATGTTTGCTAATTTTATTGTATTTATTGGATTTTATTGCTTTACTTATGCTCTTCAAAATTCACAGAAACATTTTTCATCTGTTTTTGGTCTATTATATTTACAGATATTTTGGTCTTTTATAATTAGTATATTTATTTTTAATGAACATCAAAATATAATTGTAATTTTAGGAGCGTCATTCATTATTATTAGTGGTTTATTATCTCTTCAAGCTCAAAAGAAACAATTAAATGATTATTAATGATATTGTCTAATTTAAATTATTAATGAAATGAAAAAAAGTATTGTTTATTCATCGATTTTATTATTTTTTGCAGGTATTTTTTTTGTTACAAATGATGCAATAATAAATTATTTATCTCAAACAAATGTAAAATTTTTTCATTTCATTTTTTATGGAATACCCATTTTTTTATGTTTTCCGTTTTATTTTTTAATTAATGGATCTTTAAAAAAACATATAAAATGCACTAATTATTTTCCACCTATTATCAGAGGTTTTTTAAATATACCCCTACCTTTTATAGCTTTTATAACACTTGAACATATTAAACTTCCAGAATTTACAACCTTAAATATGACTGCTCCATTAATGGGAACAATATTTGCGATTTTTTTATTAAATGAAAAATTAAATTTTTTGACCTATGTGTCTTTGCTTATTGGTTTTTTGGGAGTTTTATTTGTTATCCAGCCAGGATTTGAAAGTTTTAATATTTATTATTTAATTGTCCTAATTGGAGTATTCTTAATCACTGTCACAACTTTTATAGTAAATAAATATAGTCACGTAACAACAAATATTGGTTATTTCTTGTACGGTGGTTTTTTTGTTCACTTCGTTTCAATACCTTTGTTTTTAATGAATCCATTAAAAGTAACTTTTTTTGAGTTTTTTTTAATATCAACTGCTGCATTATTTATTAATTCTGCAATGTTTTTTGCAACAACTGCATTTAAGATTGCGCAAAATCATTATGCGTCAGTATTTAGTTTAGTTTATCTTCAGGTATTGTGGTCATCATTAGTTGGAATATTTGTATTTAATGAATATATGAATTTATATGCTTATATTGGTGCAGTTTTTATCGTTTTTAGTGGAATTGTTTCATTACCTTCACAAATAAAACAATTAAAGGAAGCAAATTAATGTATAAAATTTTTCTATTTCTATTTCTTTTCTTTTTTAGCTATAAATCTTTTTCTACCGAAGTTAAGATCTTAAATGAAACCATTGGTGATGGTTTAGAAGTAAAAAATCATTCAAAATTATCGGTTCATTACATCGGTAGACTCGAGGATAATACTGTTTTTGATAGTTCATATGATAGGGGGCAATTTTTTGATTTTCAAATAGGAGTAAGGAAAGTAATCCTAGGTTGGGAAACTGGTTTACTTGGTATGAGAGAAGGTGGAAAAAGAACAATATTTATTCCTTATCAATTAGCTTATGGAGAAAGTGGTGCAGGAAATTTAATTCCGCCAAAATCGAATCTTATTTTTGATATTGAAGTAATAAAAGTAATTCCACCTGGATATAAGGAAATAGATGGATACCAATTAAAATTAGCGATGACTGATGATTTTAAAATTATAGATATTAGAAATGAAGATCAAATAACTAATAAAAATAAAATCCCAGAAGCAATACAAATAACAGCATTTGATAAAAATGGTAATTTTTTTCCAGATTTTTTTGAAAAGTATAAAGAAAATGTTCAAATAGGAGAGAAAGTTATTTTCATAAGCCAAAATGGAGACGTATCTTCAATTTTAGCTAATGGATTTGTTGAGCAGCTTAATCAAGTAAATATTTATCATTTAAAGGATGGAGTATCAGGTTTAGAAAAAATAAATTTTGATTTTGAGTAAATTAAATATCTATTTTTTTATTATTTTCAGCTGCATAATTAATAATAAATTGCCATGCTGATCTACCAGTTCTATTACCCCTTTGTAAACTCCATTTAATTGCTTCTTTTTCAATCTTATCATTAAAAGGAAGTTTAAATTTTTCACAATACTTAAAAATTATATTCACAAAATCATTTTGAGAAATATTATGAAAGCCAATCCATAGACCAAAACGATCACTTAAACTTATTTTTTCTTCAACACTTT
>CABXWB010000042.1 GCA_902515745.1 uncultured Alphaproteobacteria bacterium
ATTTTATTTATAAAATAAATAAATCTTTTTTCTGCTTGATCTATACTGTCAACATTAACAGATCTGTTATTATGCTCAGTAACTGTTCCTAAAGGTTTTGAGGAAAATTTAACAGCCTTACCATAATTAAATATTGCTCTTATATTAAAATCATAATCTTCTATTCCAATTATATCTTTGTGTTCATCAAAAAAAATTTCATCAATAATATTTTTACGAAAAAATACGCAGATATTTGATAAATAATTACCATATGAAATAGATTTTAAATCATAAAAATTTTTTGAATAGTTATTTTCTTTGAATAAATTTGAATTAAGATCATTTATATTAAAATTGGCAAAATAAATATTATAATTTTTATTTTCAGAATAAAATTTTCTAAACAATTTAAAAATATTTTTATTTAACCTATCATCAGAATCTAGTAATGTAATAAATTCACCAGTACTTTTTTTTAGGCCCAAATTTCTTGAATAAGATCTTTCAAAATTTTTTGAATTTATATATATTTTTATTCTTGAATCAAATTTATACTTTTTTAGTTTATGAATAGTTTTATCAGTTGAAGCATTGTCAACTATAATTATTTCAATATTTTCTTCATTTGATTCTAAAATTGAGTCAATTGATTTCTCTATAAATTTTTCTCTATTATAAGTTGGAATAATGACACTAATTTTAAAATTGATCATTATTTTTTATTATATTTACTTTACCTTTATCCAATTTATAAACTCTATCACATATTTTAACCGAATTTTTCTTATGTGAAATAATAATTATTATTTTATCTTTTCTTAGTTTATTTATTTGATTAATTATTAAATCTTCATTTTCTATATCTAATGCACTAGTAGCCTCATCTAAAATAATAATAGATGGTTGATGATATAAAGCTCTTGCAATTCCGATTCTTTGTAATTGCCCACCTGATATCTGTATACCTCTTTCTCCAACTTTTGTATTAATGCCGTTTGGTAATTTTGAGATGTATTCCATCATATTTAACGAATGTAAAAGAGATAATATTCTATTTTTATCTATTTTACTTTGGTCAATTCCAAATGCTATATTATTTATGATGCTATCATCGGTTAAATATATATCTTGAGGCACATATCCGATTAATTTTTTCCAAGAAATAAGGTCATTATATATGTTTTCATTGTTAAATGTTATATTACCACTACTAATTTTTAATATTCCAATAATTAGATCTACTAAGGTACTTTTGCCACTGCCACTTTGACCTATTATACCAACTACTTCACCTGTTTTAGCAGTGAGTGATGCTTTCTTTATAATTTTTTCACGATTAGGATAATTAAAATTTATGTCTTTAATTTTGAGAACACCATAACTTTTATCATTAAAATAATTATTTTCTTTTTTATTAAATAAATAAATATCATCAAATTCATCATTTGTTATATCCTCATAGATTACATCAACAGATTTATTACTAGATGATAATATTGCTAAAGCAGACATAATTCTTGAAATTGAGGGTATAGACCTAATTAATGAAGCAAGATATACTGTTAGAAAAGCTAAAACAGATGATATTTCATTATTTTGAACAAAGATTAAAAAATATATTAAAATTAAAATTGACAAAAGTGCTATTATCTCAACAAATAACCTTGGTGCTTCAGCAATTGTTCTGTGTACATAATTTAAATTTGTATATTTATACATATGATTACTAAAATTATTTTTAAAAAAATCCTGTTTACCTAATATTTTTGTTAATTTAATAGCACCTAAACCCTGCATAAAATGTTTAATTAGCTCGCCTGTATGATAGACTTTCTTTTTACCGAGTTTTTTTAAATAATTATTTATAAACAAAAAATGAACTAGTAAAATTATACTACCCATTAAAAATATATTCATTGTTATAAAAGGATTAATATAAATTAGAAAAATTGATATCCCAAATAGAACAAATATTTCTGTAAAAAGTATCATAAACTGTAAAATAACATTATGAATATTAGGAACTTCATGAGTG